>CAWIKJ010000014.1:0-354035 GCA_963836745.1 uncultured Actinomycetota bacterium | reverse complement strand
AGCCTCGAAACCCCCGGCGCCCTCTGCCTCGTGGTCGAACAGCCGCACGGTGCCGGGCCGCATCCACACCGCGTCCGGCACCGGTCCGCCCGGGTGGGCGGGCAGGTCGGCGCGGCAGGCGTAGCCGAGGTAGCCGAACCACTGGTCCGACTCGTCGCCCGCGGCCAGCTCGTCGGCCAGCACCACGAACGGGTCGTCGCCGACCACGACCGCGCCGCCGGAGGCGTGCCGGGTCACCTCGCGGCGTACGGCGTCGTAGGTGAGCGAGACGTCGTCGGGCGCGAGCCAGCCGATGATCGAGCGGCGGCCCGACCACTCGCGGGCGCCGCCGCCGTCCAGCCAGAAGCAGCGGGGGTGCGCGGCCGCGACGGACCGGAAGAAGGAGACGGGGTCGCTCACGACAGGAAGTTCCTCGACCAACGCCTCGCCGTGCTCGGACAGGACCGACTCGGGGTGGAACTGCACGCCCGGCCAGCGGCAGGTCGCGGTGCACGCACGCCCATCACCAGCCCGCTCTCGGCGTCGGTGGCGGTCGCGCGCAGCACGTCGGGCAGCACCACCGCGGCCAGCGAGTGGTAGCGCACCGCCGCGAACCCGTCGGGCAGCCCGGCGAACAGCCCGGTGCCGTCGTGCTGCACCCGGGCCAGCACGCCGTGTCCGGGCGGGACCCGGTCGACCGTCCCGCCGTACGCCGTGACCAGGCCCTGCATGCCGAGGCAGACGCCCAGCACCGGCCGCGTCGCCGCCCGCAGCACGGCGCCGCCGACCGCGAAGTCGGTCGGCTCGGCAGGGTGGCCGGGGCCGGGCGAGAGCACGACGTGGCTGTGCCGCAGCACCTGCTCGGGCGCCACCTCGTCGTGCTGGACGACGGTCGGCAGCGACCCGGTGACGGCCGCGACGAGGTGGACCAGGTTCCAGGTGTAGGAGTCGTGGTGGTCGACGACGACGACGTCGGGGGCGGCCATCGCTAGCTGCCGACGAGCTCGCGCACCAGGTCGTGGATCAGGTCGTAGCCGTGCTCGGTGAGGATCGACTCGGCGTGGAACTGGATGCCGAGGTAGTGCGGGCCGCGCACCAGGTGGACGTCGCCGGTCTCCGGGTCGGCCTCGACCGACACCCCCTCGGGCAGCGCGCCGTCCGTCCGCGCGACGAACGTGTTGTAGAAGCCGACCCGCTCGGTGCGGTCGCCGATCGGCACCGGCGACTGGGTGCCCTGGAAGACGATGTCCTTGTAGCCGAGGGTCAGCCCGAGGTGGTGGCAGAGCGCCTGGTGGCCCAGGCACACCGCGAGGAACGGCTGCTCCCGCTCGAGCAGCCGCCCGACCGCCGCCCGCAGCGTCGCCATCTTCGGGTCGTCGCCGTCGCGCGGGTCGCCGGGACCGGGCCCGACGATCACCAGGTCGGCGTCGTCGAGGCACCCCTCGACGTAGGCGTCGTGGCGCACCACGTCGCTGGTCATGCCCGAGCACGCTCAGCACGTGGCGCAGCATGTTCACGAAGTCGTCCGCGCCGTCGAGGATCGTGACGTGCTGGCCGCGGAGTGCGGGATCCGGCGGGGCGCCCGCCTGGTCGGTCAGCCAGAACGTGGAGAGCCGGCGGTTGCGGGTGTTGAGCGCGATCAGCACGTCCTCGTCGCGTGCCAGCGCGGCCACGTCGAGCGCCGGCACCGACGCCGGCGGCACCAGCCCGAAGGCGCTCAGGATCCCGCTCGCCTTCGCGTGCGTCTCCGCGACCTCGTACGACGCCTCGGAGTCGCGCACCAGCGTGGCGCCGGCCGACACCTTGAGCCGACCGTCCGGGGATCGACGTCGGCGGTGCGGATCAGGATCGGGCTGTCCACGGTCGGCCGGCCCTCGGGATCGCGGCCGAACAGCGCCAGCGCCGCGCGCGTAGTAGCCGCGGCCCTCCGGCTCGTACGACGCGATCAGCCGGCACGCGTTCTCGACGGGCGACCCGGTGACCGTGGCGGCGTACATCGTGTCGCGCAGGATCTCGCGCGGGTCGCGGTCGCTGCGGCCGGCGAGGAGGTACTCGGTGTGGATCAGGTGGGTCATCGGCTTGAGGAACGGCCCGAGCACCTGGCCACCCTCGTGGCAGATGTCGCACATCATCTTCAGCTCCTCGTCGACGACCATGAAGAGCTCGTAGATCTCCTTCTCGTCGGCCAGGAACTCCAGCAGCCGCTCCTTGATGTCGCCCTCGCCGCGCACCCGGAAGGTGCCGGAGATCGGGTTCATCCGGACGTCCCCGCCGCGGACGCTGACGTGGCGCTCCGGGCTGGCGCCGATCAGGTAGCGGTCGCCGGTGAAGAAGCAGAACGTCCAGTAGGCGCCGTGCTCGCGCTCGAGCAGCCGGCGGTAGACGGTCAGCGCGCGCTCGGCGTCCCAGTCGGCGACGACCGCGCGGTAGTGGCGACCGATGACCAGGTTGGCGCCCTCGCCCTGGCCGATCTCGTCGCGGATGATCCGGTCGACGACCTTGCCGTACGACGCGTCGTCGGTCTCGAAGCCGCCGCGGTCGGCGAGCACGACCGGCACGTCGGGCAGCGCGGCGAGCAGGTCGGACACCTGCACCTCGTGCTCGGCCTCGACGTCGACGACCACCAGCGGCGTGCCGTCGTCGATCGCCTCGAACCCCCGCTCCCGCACCTGCCGGAACGGCACCGCGACCAGCCGGTCCGCGAACCGGCCGGGCTCCGGCGGACCGTCCTCCAGCGGGATGTCGAGCAGCGACTCGACCTCGCTGCGGCTGCCCCCGACCAGCCCCGCGGTCGGCGCCGCCTTGCGCCGGATGACCGCCCAGGCGTCGTACCCCTGGATGTCGGCGAGCAGCGCGGCGACATCGGGCGCGTCGGTCATGGGCGTCACCCTACGGCTCGCGGGACGCTCTACGTTCGGCAGACGACTCGCCGGACAACGCCTGCCGAACGCAGAGACCCGGGCCTGTGGAGAGCCCCGGCTCGCGGCTGTCGCGCGGGGCACGATGGTGGCGTGCCACGTCACCGCTGGGATCCGGTCGCTGCTCCACCGCGGGGGCTGGTGCGGCCGGTGCGTGCCGGCACCCCGGGCGGGCCCACGCGCAGCCAGGTGGCCGATCGCCGCTGGTGGCGCAGCAGCTCCCGCGGCTGGCACGTGCCGACGTACGTCGACGACAGTGTCCCCGAGCAACGCATCCTCGAGCAGTCAGTGCGGCTGCCCGACGGAGGAGCCGTGACGGGGTGGGCGGCCGCCCGACTGCACGGGGCCGCCTTCTTCGACGGGCTGGACCGCGACGGGACGACGCGGCTCCCGGTGCCGTTGGCGCTGGGTCGCAGCGGTCGCATCCGGGCGGACGACCGGGTGGTGCTGACCTACCACGCCCTCCCGCCCGCCGAGACCGTGATCCGACACGGGATCCGGGCGGTGACACCGGAGCGTGCCGTCGTCGACCACCTCCGGCTGGTCGACGATCCACGCGAGGTGGTGGTCGCCCTCGACATGCTGGCGGCGGCGGCCGTCGTCTCGCCCGAACAGGTCGCGACGTACGCCCGGGCGTTGGCGTCCGGCGAGCGAGCGGCGCTCGACCGCGCGGTGTCCCTGGCCAGCGAGCACTCCCGCTCCCCCAACGAGACCCGGCTCCGGTTGATCGCCGAGCTCGACGCCGGCCTGCCGCGGTTGCTGGTGAACTGCCCCGTCCACGACCTGGCCGGCCGGTTGCTGGGCATCGCCGACCTGCTCGACGTCGAGGCGGGACTCGCGATCGAGTCCGACGGGGCCGAGCACCGCACGGCGACCCGCCACACCCGCGATGTCGCCAAGGACGAGGCCTTCCGACGCGTCGGCCTCGAGATGGCCCGGATCACGGGCACCGACCTCCACGACGTCCCGCTGGTCGTCGACCGGCTCACCCACGCCCGTGCGCGCGCCGGGTTCGCGCCCGCCGCTCAGCGCCGCTGGGTCGCCCGCCCACCGGCCGACACCCTCCACGAGCGACTGGTCGAGCGGCGGCTGGCGCTCCAGAGGCACGAGGAGCTGGTGGCGGAGACGTCCCGGCCCACCTGACTTCTACGTTCGGCAGCCGGTCAGCGGCGTGTCGTCGGCCGAACGTAGAGCGGTGGCTCTAGGAGACGGTGGTCAGCAGCTGGGTGGCGCGGGTCAGCACGACGTAGAGCGTCGCCCGGCCGGTCGCGGACTCGTCCTCGATCTCCTGCGGTCGCACGACCACGATCGCGTCGAACTCCAGACCCTTGGTGTCGAGGCCGGTGAGGACGACGACGCGGTCCTCGCCCGAGGGCGTCACCGAGGAGTCGATCGCGGCGCGGGCACCGGCGGCGTCGCCGGCGAGCTCGGGCCACGACGCCAGCCAGGCGTTGACCTCGGAGCGACGGGCGACCGGGACCACGATGCCGACGGTGCCGGCGACCTCGCCCGCGACCGCGGCCACCTCGGCCCGGGTCGCCTGCTCCAGGTCGGTGACGCCCGAGACGATCCGCGGCGGTACGCCGGTGCGGCGGATCGCGGTCGGCAGGTCGGCGTCGAGGCCGACCCGGGCGGCGTACGACGCGGCGTGCTCGTAGATCTCGGCGGAGTTCCGGTAGTTGGTCGAGAGGTGGAAGTCGTGCTGCGGCTTGCCCTCGAGGGCTGCGGCCCGGGCGGTGGCCGCCTCGGCCGGGACCGGCCACGACGACTGGGCCAGGTCGCCGACGACGGTCCAGGTCGCGGCCCGGCCCCGTCGTCCCACCATCCGCCACTGCATCGGGGTGAGGTCCTGCGCCTCGTCGACCAGGACGTGGGCGTAGCCGTCGTCCTCGATCCGGTTGGTCGGCGGCGCCCAGGCCCGGCCGGTCGGCGCGTACTCGCGGTCCGACGCCGTCGTCAGCTCCTGCAGGTCGGCGCCGGCGAGGTGCTCGTCGTCGCGCAGCCACTGCTCGGTCTCGGCGCGGGCCGGCACGTCGCCGATCAGGTAGCGCAGCTCGTCGATCAGCGGCACGTCCTCGACCGACAGCGCCTGGTCCGACCCGCTCCACGACTTCGTCAGCAGCAGCTGCTCCTCGGGCGAGACGATCCCGTCGCCGACCCGGGCCAGGAACTCGGGGTCGCGCAACCAGCCGAACACGTCGGTCGCGGACAGCGGCGGCCACCACTCGACCGCGAAGTCGAGGAACGCCTGGTGCGAGAGCACCTCGTCGTCGAACGCCTCGCGGCCGCGCTCGCGACCGCGCTCGCCGCGCACCTGCTGCCACATCGCGTCGAGCAACGTGGTCGCGACCCGGGGCAGCTGCCGGTTGCGCTGACCGTTCGACATCAGCTGCCGACGCAACCGGCCGAGCACGCCGCGGTCGAGCCGGATCACGTCGTCGCGCCAGAACAGCCGGAACTCGCCCGGGCTGCCGGGCGCCTGCTGCCGCGCGGCGCGGCGTACGAGCTCGGCCATCCGGGCCGACCCCTTCAGGTCGGCGACCGACGGCTCGTCGTGGCGGGTGGCACGGAGCCGTCGACGACCTCGCCGAGCGAGCGCAGCGCGACCGCGGTCTCGCCCAGCGACGGGAGCACCCGCTCGATGTAGCGCATGAACACGCCGCTCGGCCCGACGACCAGCACGCCGCCGCCCTCGTAGCGTCGCCGGTCGGTGTAGAGCAGGAACGCCGCGCGGTGCAGCGCGACCACGGTCTTGCCGGTGCCCGGTCCGCCGGAGATCGACACCACGCCCTTGGCCGGGGCCCGGATCGCCCGGTCCTGCTCGGCCTGGATGGTGGCGACGATGGAGTGCATGGACCGGTCGCGGGCCCGCGACAGCTGCGCCATCAGCGCACCCTCACCGATGATCGGCAGCTCCCGGTCGGAGCCCTCGAGCGCCTCGGCGTCGAGCAGCTCGTCCTCCACGCCGACGACCCTCGGCCCGGCGCACCGCAGCACCCGCCGGCGTACGACGCCGTGCGGCTCGGCCGCAGTCGCCTGGTAGAACACGGCGGCTGCGGGTGCGCGCCAGTCGATCAGCAGCGAGTCGCGGTGCTCGTCGCGCAGCCCGATCCGGCCGATGTAGCGCGGCTCGGCGTCGAGCTCCTCGCGCAGGTCGAGCCGGCCGAACACGAGCCCCTCGTGGGCGGCGTCGAGCTGGGCGATCCGGCGGGCGGCCTGGAACACCATGGCGTCGCGCTCGACGAGCCCGCCCTCGTGCCCGAGCGCGCCGCGACCGTGGCCCTCGCGGGCCAGCGCCTGGGCCGCCGACGCGGAGCGCCTGAGCTGGACGTGCACGCGGTCGACGACCGCCTGCTCATGAGCGATCTCGCGCTCGTCGAGCTGATCCGTCACGTGTGCTTCCCGATTCCCCGTCAGTCCTGATCCAGCGAGTCGTCAAGCCTACAAGGGCCTGGGGGCGACCGGGGCAGGACCGGTCAGAAGGGGCCGCCGCCTCCGTAGAGGTTGCCCTGGTGCTGGGTGGCGGCGCCGTGTGCCCCGTCGTGGGCGGTGTTGACCGGGGCGACGTCACGAGCCCGGGATGCGCCGGAGTTGCGACCGCGCCGACGGAGGACCAGCAGCCCCACCACCAGAACCGCCACCACGGCCACTGCCACTGCGATGGAGACCCACGTCATCGGAACCACCCTGCCTCTCCTGTTGCCAGTGTTCCTACCACGATTCAGCCGACGCGGCGGTAGAGCACGAGGACGTGCACCGCGGGGATGGTTGCCCGGCTACTTCTTCCGGTCGAGGAACGCCGTCATCGCCTCGCGGGCCTCGTCGCTGGCGAAGAGCCGGGCGCTGAGCGTCGCCATCTCCTCGCCGTGGGCGTCGATCCGGGCGACCAGGTCGCGGTTGAGGATCGCCTTCGACTCGCGCAGCCCCTGCGGCGCGCCGCCGGCGAGCGAGTCGCAGACCCTCACGACCTCGTCGTCGAGCCGGTCTGCCGGGACCGCCGTCGTCACCAGGCCGTACGCCGCCGCCTCGGTGCCTCGGAACACCTCGCCGCCCAGCGTCGTCAGCGCCGCCGCGCGAGGGTTCATCCGGTGGTGGACGGTCAGGCTGATGATGGCCGCGGCCAGGCCCAGCTTGACCTCGGTGAGCGCGAACGAGGCGTCCTCGGCCACGATCGCCACGTCGCTGGCGGCCACCAGGCCGATGCCGCCGGCGCGCACCGCGCCCAGCACGCAGGTCACGACCGGCTTGCTCATCGTGACCACGAACCGCTGCAGCTCCACGATCCGGCGGGCGCCCTCCTCCATGCCGACCGTGGTGGCCTCGGAGAGGTCCGCGCCGGAGCAGAACACCCGGTCGGCGGAGCGCAGCAGCACCACCCGGACGTCCGGGTCGGCCTCGGCGGCCTCGAGGTGCCCGAACAGCTCGGTCACGAGCTGACGGCTCAGCGCGTTCTTGTTGTGCGGCGAGTCGAGGGTCACCGTCGCCAGCGGTCCGGTCACGTCGTAGTGCACGAGCTCGTCGGTCATGGCCGTCATCCTGCCCGAGCCCTGGCCCCGAGCCCGTGAGGGGGCAGGAACTGCGAGGGGGTTGAGGAGCCTCGGCTCGTACCGGCGCGCAGCGACGGGCCGATCGAGGCGTCTCGAAACACCCGACGCGCCATCCGCGGCCGCCGCCGCTCCGAACCCTCTGCATGCGACCACGACTGCTGTACGCCGGACTCGGGATCCTCGCCGCGCTCGTGGGGATCGCGGCGGGTCACCTGGTGGCGGCCGTCATCGACCCGGCCAGCTCCCCGGTGCTGGCCGTGGGCTCGACCGTCATCGACCTGACCCCCACCCCGGTCAAGGAGTGGGCGGTCGCGCAGTTCGGGACCGCGGACAAGCCGATCCTGGTCGGGTCCGTCATGGCCGGCGCCGTCGTGCTCGCGGCGATCGGCGGCGTGCTGGCCCGGCGCCGCTTCGCGCTCGGCGCCGGCGTCCTCGTCGCGCTGGTCGCGGTCGCCGGCCTCGCGGCCGTCCTCCGGCCCACGGCCGGCCCGCTGGACGCCCTGCCCGCCTTCGCCACCGCACTGACCGGTGTCGGCGTGCTGTGGTGGCTGGTCCGCAGCGCCGGCGGCGGCAGCGCGGACCCCGCCGCATCCCACGCCCGGGAAGGTTCGCCGACGCGACGCGGCGTGCTGATCGCGGCCGGCGCGTCCGCGGCGGTCGCGGCCGTGATGGGCGGGGTCGGTCGACTCGTCGCGAGCCTCCGCGTGCGGACCCGTCCGACGTGACGCTCCCGGCCGCCACCGACCCGGCTCCGCCGTTCCCGCAGGGCCTCGACGACAAGATCCAGGGCATCTCGTCCTTCCGCACCGCCAACGACGACTTCTACCGGATCGACACCCGGCTCAGCCTGCCCACGCTGGGCGTCGAGGACTACGAGCTGGTCATCGACGGCGACGTCGAGAAGGAGCTCTCCTTCAGCTTCGAGGACCTCACGAAGATGGACCTCATCGAGCGCGACATCACGCTCACCTGTGTCTCCAACGACGTCGGCGGGCCCTACGTGGGGGCGCCCGCTGGCTCGGCGTCCGGCTCACCGACCTGCTCGACCTGGCCGGCGTCGGCGGCACCGCCGACCAGATCCTGTCGACCGACGTCGACGGCATGACCATCAGCACCCCGCTGGAGGTCGCCACCGACGGCCGCGACGCCATGATCGCGATCGGCATGAACGGCGAGGCGCTCCCCCGCGAGCACGGCTTCCCGGCCCGGATGGTCGTGCCCGGCCTCTACGGCTACGTCTCCGCGTGCAAGTGGATCACCCGCATGACGCTCACGACGTACGACGAGCAGGAGGCGTACTGGACCGAGCGTGACTGGGCGATCGACGCCCCGATCAAGATCTCGAGCCGGATCGACACCCCGAAGTCGTTCGAGGAGATCGACTGCCGGCGACACGTTCATCGCGGGGGTCGCCTGGGCCCAGGACCGCGGCATCGCGAAGGTCGAGGTCCAGATCGACGGCGGCGACTGGCAGCAGGCCGAGCTCGGCCCCTCGGCCGGCGTCGACTACTGGCGCCAGTGGTACCTGCCCTGGAACGCCGAGAGCGGCCAGCACACGCTCGCGGTCCGCGCCGTCGACAGGGAGGGCACCGTGCAGTCGCCCGCCAAGGCGATGCCGTTCCCGGACGGCGCCAGCGGCTACCAGTCGATCATCACGCGCGTCGGCTGACCCGTTTCCCCTGAAATGCCGGGCGATCCGACCAATCCGGTCGGGCCACGGCCACGAACTCCAGATGTTCCCACCGCAACGGAAGGTTTCACCTCATGAAGCGCACGACTGTTCTTCGCACCAGCGGCCTCGCGGTCGCCGCCCTCACCCTCTCCGCCGGCCTCGCGGCCTGTGGCGGCGAGGAGGAGCCGGCCAACGCCGGGACCGACACCTCGATGGAGGAGACCCCGGAGGAGACCCCGATGGAGTCCGAGGAGGAGGGCATGGACCCCGCCGCCAACCTCTACGGTCCCGCGTGTGGCGAGGTCCCGACCACCGGCGACGGCTCGGTCGAGGGCATGGCCACCGCTCCGGTCGCCTCCGCCGCCAGCGCCAACCCGCTGCTATCGACCCTGGTCACCGCCGTGACCGCGGCCGAGCTCGTCGAGCCGCTCAACTCCGCCGAGGAGCTGACCGTGTTCGCCCCGGCGAACTCGGCCTTCGAGGCCTTCACCAAGAAGCAGCTCAACGGCCTGCTGGCCGACAAGGAGACGCTGACCCAGGTGCTCACCCACCACGTGGTCCCGCAGGCGATCTCGCCCGACCAGCTCGAGGGTGAGTTCGAGACCCTCAACGGCGACATGCTGACGATCAACGGCTCCGGCGAGGAGGCCACGATCGGCGACGAGAAGGCCCCGTCCTCTGCGGTGGCGTCATGACGGCCAACGCGACGGTGTACATCATCGACACCGTCATGATGCCCTGACCTTCCGTCCCGGACATCCGACCCGTCAGGATCTGACCGTGGACCACCTCCGCGCCGTGCCCTCCGACGGCCCCTCCACCGAGGGGTCGTCGGAGGCGCACGCCCTGGCCGACCTGCTCCGAGCGCTCGTCCCGGGGTGACAGCGAGGCCTTCGCCGCCTTCTACGACGCCACCTCCGCCCGCGCCTACGGGCTCGCGGTCCGGGTCGTGCGTGACCCGTCCCAGGCCGAGGAGGTCGCCCAGGAGGCGTTCCTCGAGGTCTGGCGGACCGTCCGCACGGTTCAACCCCGACAAGGGGAGCGCCATCGGGTGGCTGCTCACGATCGTCCACCGCAAGGCGGTCGACCGGGTCCGGTCGGCCGAGGCGGCCAGCCGCCGGGACAGCGGGTACCACCAGGACAACCAGGCCGTCGCGCACGACGTGACGGCCGAGGCCGCCGAGGCCTCGATGGAAGCACGCCGGGTGCGTACGGCGCTCGAGGAGCTCACCGCGGTCCAGCGGGAGGCCCTCGAGCTGGCGTACTTCGGCGGCTACACACACACGGAGGTGGCGAGCATGCTGGACCTGCCGGTCGGCACCGCCAAGACCCGGATCAGAGACGGTCTGATCCGCATGAGAGACGCGATGGGAGTGGGCACGTCATGAGCGACATCCATGCCCTGGTCGGCGCCTACGCCGTCGACGCCCTCGACGACGTCGAGCGTGCCGCGTTCGAGCGCCACCTCGCCGAGTGCGCCGCCTGCCAGGCGGAGGTCGCCGGCCTCCGTGAGGCCGCGGCCATGATCGGCGGCACCGCCGCCGTCCAGACCCCCGCGCCGGCCTGCGCGACCAGGTGCTCGCCGAGATCGCGACCGTACGGCCGCTCCCGCCCGCGGTCGACGCAGCCCGCCGCCGACGCTGCCGGTCGCCGGACCCGATTTCGTCCGCGTGCTCTCGTCGCCGCGGCCGCCGCGGTGATCGCCCTGGGGGCCGGCGCCGCCGTCGTGCAGCCCTGGGACGACGGGACCGTCGCCACCCGCCACCGCCGCGCAGCGGGTCGCGGCCGCCGACGACGCCGACGACCTACAAGCAGAAGGTGGGCGACGCCACCGCGACCCTGGTGCGTCTCCGAGCAGCTCAACGAGGCCGTCCTGGTGACCGACCGACATGCCGGCCGCGCCCGAGGGCAAGGTCTACGAGCTCTGGCTGGACCACGAGGGCGTGGGCATGGTCCCCGCCGGGCTGATGGAGGGCGACGAGTCCGAGGTCGTGCTCGAGGGCGACCCGGCGACGGCGATCGGCTTCGGCATCACCGTCGAGCCCGACGGCGGGTCGGAGGAGCCGACGTCCACGCCGGTCGCGCAGATCGCCTTCGAGAACGCCTGATGGGAGCGCAGCACCCGCGGCGGGTCGCCGTCGTCGGGTCCGGAGTGGCCGGACTCCTCGCCGCGCACGTCGCCGCCGGCCAACGGACCGCGCACGTCACCCTCTACGAGGCCGACGACCGGCTCGGCGGCCACGCCGACACCCACGACGTGCCGACCGACCGACGGACCGCTGGCGATCGACACCGGCTTCATCGTCCACAACCGGCGCACCTACCCGACCCTGCTGCGGCTGTTCGCCGAGCTCGGCGTCGAGACCCAGGAGTCGGAGATGTCGCTGTCGGTCAGCGACGACGAGACCGGCCTCGAGTGGGCCGGCGCGCTCGGTCGGCGCGGGCTCTTCCCCACCGCCGGCAACCTCCGCCGCCCCGCCTACCTGCGGATGCTGACGGAGATCCCCCGCTTCCACCGCCGCGCCCGGGCGGTCCTCGAGACCACCGGCGAGGACCAGCCGCTGCGCGAGTTCCTGGCGGAGGGCCGGTTCTCGGCGTACTTCGTGCGTCACTTCATGGAGCCGGTCGTCGCCGCCGTCTGGTCGTGCGACCCCGACCTCGCGCTGGAGTACCCCGCCCGCTACCTCTTCACGTTCCTCCAGCACCACGGGATGCTCAGCATCTTCGGCTCGCCGACCTGGCGCACCGTCACCGGCGGCTCGCGCAGCTACGTCGAGCGGGTCGCGGCCGGGCTCCCCGACATCCGCACCGGCACCAAGGTGACCTCGCTGCTGGAGACCGCCGCCGGCGTCGAGGTCACCGACGGCAACGGCGCGGTCGAGACGTACGACGCGTGCGTGGTCGCCACGCACCCCGACCAGGCCCTCGCGATGCTGGCCGAGCCGACCGCGCTGCAGCGCGAGCTGCTCGCCGCGCTCCCCTACTCCGCGAACGCGCGCGCTGCTCCACACCGACACCTCGCTGCTGCCGCGGGCCGAGGGTGCCCGCGCCTCGTGGAACTTCCGCCGCGTCGCCGGCCGGTCCGGGGAGGTGCACGGTGACCTACGACCTGACCCGGCTGCAGCGGCTCCCCACCGACACCCACTACCTCGTCACGCTCGGCGGCGACGACCTCGTCGACCCCGCCACCGTGATCGCCCGACGCGACTACGCCCACCCGATCTACACCCCGGAGTCGGTGGCGGCGCGGGGCCGGCTGCCGGAGATCTCCAGCGACCGGCTCGCCTTCGCCGGCGCCTACCACGGCTGGGGCTTCCACGAGGACGGCGCCCGCTCCGGCCTGGTCGCCGCCGAGCGGATCGGCCTGACGTGGGAGAGCGATGCTCCGGTGGGTCCGGGGGTTTCGAGGCTCGTCGCTGGCGCTCCTCGCACCTCAACCACCGGACCCGCCACCACCACGCCCGGGGCCACCCCCACGATCTACGCGACCACGATCACCCACACCCGCCGCGTCCCGTTCCGGCGTACCTTCACCAACCGCTCCCACACCTGGCTGGTCGACCTCGACGACCTGCCCGACCACGGCCGGCTCGGCCGCGGTGCGGGGCAGCTTCGAGGCCCGCGACCACCTCGGCGAGCCGGACCGGTCGATCCGCGAGAACGTCGAGGCGTTCCTGGCGGACCACGACGTCGGCGCTCGACGGCGGCCGGATCGCTGATGGCGGCGATGCCGCGGGCGTTCGGCTACTGCTTCAACCCGATCAGCGTCTTCTGGTGCTTCGGCCCCGGCGGCGACCAGCGGGCCGTCGTCGTGGAGGTCCACAACACCTACGGCGACCGGCACGCCTACCTGGTCCACCCCGACGCCCAGGGCCGGGCCCGCACCGACAAGCAGATGTACGTCTCGCCGTTCCACGGCACCGACGGCCACTACGAGCTCGCGGTGCCGGTCCCCGGCGACCGGCTCGACGTCGCCGTCACCCTCGTCACCGACGACGGACGACACGCTTCAGCGCGACGCTGCGCGGCGAGGCCACCGGCACCAGCCCGTGGCGGGCCGCTCCGGCGGCCCTCCGGAGCGCGCTCCTGATCCGCGCGCACGGCATCTGGCTCTGGCTCCGCCGGCTCCCGATCCGCCCACGACCCACGCACCACCAGGAAGGGGTGACCCGGCGATGACGCTCAGCACCACTCGCCCCACCAGCACCACGCAATGGCCCGGCCTCTTCGAGCTGCCCAGCGGCCCCCGCAACGCGGTCGCCTCCCCGATCGCCAAGCGGCTGTTCCGGGCGGCCGTGGCCCGGCTCGACGTGACCGTCGAGATCGCGGTCGGCCCCGGCCGGCGCGAGGTGCTCGGCCGCGGCGGACCCGACGATGCGGGTCAACCGTCCCGACGAGTTCTACGCCCGGATCGGCCGCGACGGCCTGATCGGCTTCGGCGAGGCCTACCTCACCGGCGCGTGGGACGCGACGACGCACCTCGGCGGTTCCTCACCGTGCTCGCGGCCGAGATCGCCACCCTGGTCCCCGAGCGGCTGCAGCGGGCCCGGGCGTTCGTGGTCGCGAAGCGGCCCCACTTCCACCGGCCCGACGAGCACCAGTCGCGCGAGCTGATCGCCCACCACTACGACCTCTCCAACGACCTGTTCCAGCTCTTCCTCGACCCGACGCATGAGCTACTCCTCCGGCGCTGTTCGAGACCGACGCCGCGACGGCATGCCGGTGGTCCCGGCGGACCTCGAGGAGGCGCAGGGCCGCAAGATCGAGCGGCTGCTCGACGTGACCGGCGTCGGCGAGGGCACCCGGGTGCTCGAGATCGGCACCGGCTGGGGCGAGCTCGCGCTGCGCGCCGCCCGCCGCGGCGCCCACGTCCACTCGGTCACCCTCTCGACCGAGCAGCTCGCGCTGGCCGAGCGAGCGCGTCGCCGAGGCCGGCTTCGCCGACCGGGTCGAGATCGAGCTGTGCGACTACCGCGCGATCCCGACCGCCCACCCCGGCCGGCAGTACGACGCCGTGGTGTCGGTCGAGATGATCGAGGCCGTCGGCGCGGAGTACTGGGCGTCGTACTTCCAGACGATCGACTCGCGTGCTGGCCCCCGGCGGCCAGGTCGGCATCCAGGCGATCACGATGCCGCACGACCGGATGCTCGCGACCCGCGGCGGGTTCACCTGGATCAACAAGTACATCTTCCCGGGCGGCTTCCTGCCCTCGACCGACGTCATCGAGCAGGTGACCCGCGACCACACCACGCTGCGGGTCAGCGAGCGCCTCGACTTCGGCCAGCACTACGCCGAGACGCTGCGGCAGTGGGACGAGCGGTTCCTCGCCGCCCGCGAGCAGGTGCTCGAGCTCGGCTTCGACGAGATCTTCGTGCGGATGTGGCACTTCTACCTGGAGTACTCCCGCGCCGGCTTCGCCTCGGGCTACCTCGACGTCAACCAGATCGTCCTCGACCGGAGGAGACCGCCGATGACCGACGACCCAGACCCGGCCGCGCGACCGCGACCGGTGTCGCGCAGCGCCTCGCGGAGGCGCTGCGGCCCTTCGTCGGCGGCGACCTGCCGGTCCGGCTGACCGCCTGGGACGGCTCGACGGCCGGCCCCGAGGACGCGCCCGCACGTCGAGCTCCGCTCCCCCGACGCGCTGCGCCGGATGCTGTGGCACCCGGGCGAGCTCGGCGCGGCCCAGGCCTACGTGACCGGCGAGCTCGAGGTGCCACGGCGACCTCGGCGAGGCGCTCACCCACGCGTTCGCGGTCGCCGAGGAGCGCGGCCTGCGGCGGCGCGCGCCCGACGCCCGCCGCGCTGCGTCGCCGCGATCCGCGCCGCCGCCGGCCTCGGCGTGCTGGGCCGCCCGCCGGCCCCGCCGGCGTCGCAGGCGCGGATGCGGGGCCGGCTCCACACCCCGCTGCGCGACCGGCGCGCGATCTCGCACCACTACGACCTCTCCAACGACTTCTACCAGCTGCTGCTCGACCCGGCGATGGCCTACTCCTGCGGCTACTGGACCTCCACCGACCCGGCGTACGGCGTCGCCGAGGCGCAGCGCGACAAGCTCGACCTGGTCTGCCGCAAGCTCGGGCTCGAGCCCGGCACGACCCTGCTCGACGTCGGCTGCGGCTGGGGCTCGCTGTCGCTCCACGCCGCCGAGCACTTCGGCGCGCGGGTCACCGGCGTCACGATCGCCGCCGAGCAGAAGCGGTTCATCGACGCCCGGATCGCCGAGCGCGGGCTGCAGGACCGGGTCGAGATCCGGCTGCAGGACTACCGCGAGGTGCCCGAGCGCGACCACTTCGACGCCGTCGGCTCGCTCGAGATGGGCGAGCACGTCGGCGAGGGCAACTACCCGACGTACGTCGAGGTGCTGCGCCGCTCGGTGAAGCCGGGCGGCCGGGTGCTGGTCCAGCAGATGTCGCGCGCCGCGCGGCCGCTGGCCCGGGCGGCGGGCCGTTCATCGAGAGCTTCATCGCGCCCGACATGCACATGCGGCCGGTCGGCGAGACCGCCGCGCACCTCGAGCGCGGGGGGCTCGAGGTGCGCGACGTGCACGGGCTGCGCGAGCACTACGTGCTGGACCGTGCAGGCGTGGCTCGACACCTTCGAGCAGCAACCTGCCGCGGCTCGTCGAGCTGGTCGGCGAGGAGGTCGACCCGCGTGTGGCGGCTCTACCTGGCCGGCGGGATGCTGCGCCTTCCGCGACGGCCGGATGGGCGTCGACCAGCTGCTGTGCGTGCGACCCGGGCGCCGACCACACGCTGCCGCCGGTCCGCTCGTGGTGACCGACCTGCTGCGTCGTCGCCGGAGCCTCCCTGGCCGTCGCCGTCGTCGCGATGACCGTCACGGCGCTCGTGGCGCGCCGGCTCGGCCGCGTCAACGTCGTCGACGTGACCTGGGGCCTCGCGCTGGTCGCCGTCGCCGTGGTCTGCGCGCTGCTCTCGCCGACGTGGGAGGCCTGGCTGCTGGCCGGCCTCGTCGCGGTCTGGGGGGTGCGGCTGTCCTGGCACATCCTGCCGCCGCTCGCGCGGTGCAGGGCGAGGACCCGCGCTACGCGGCGATGCTCGGCGGAGGCGGCTTCGGCGGTCGCGATCCGCAAGGTGTTCGTGGTCCAGGGTGCGGCGATCTGGCTGGTGTCGCTGCCGCTCCAGGCCGCCGCGTCACCGACGTCGCGTGGTGGCTGGTCGTGGCCTCGGCGTCGCCGTGTGGGCCGTCGGCCTGTTCTTCGAGGTCGTCGGCGACGCCCAGCTCGCGGCGTACCGCGCCAGCCGCGCGACCAGCGGCCGCCGGTGCTGGACACCGGGCTGTGGGGCTGGACCCGCCACCCCAACTACTTCGGCGACGCCTGCGTCTGGTGGGGCATCTGGCTGGCCGGCGGCGTCGCCGCCGGCTGGCTGCCGGCCTGTCACCGTGGTCGCGCCCGTCGCGATGACCCACTTCCTCCGCAACGTCACCGGCGCCAAGCTGCTCGAGCAGACCATGTCGCAGCGCCCCGGCTGGGACGAGTACGCCGCCCGGGTGCCGCTGTTCGTCCCGCGCCCGCCCCGGCGGCTAGCGCTCCGGCGGGACCTGCTCGATCTCGTGGGTGTCGCCGTCGCGACCCTCGAACCGCACGGTGACGGTCTCGAAGCCCTTGTGGCGCTGGGCCTGCGCGTAGAGCGCGTAGGCGCGCCGGTCGGCGTCGGTCAGGTCGACGGCGTCGGTGAAGGGGGTCAGCAGCGCGCGCGGCCAGAGCCGTCGCGGCGAGCACCACGTTGGTCTCGATGCCCAGCACCGCGACGAGGGCGGCGAGGAAGATCAGGCCGATCAGCCCCAGGACCAGGCCGAAGGTCTGGTTCACGGCGTTGGTCCCGGCCAGGACCCGGGTGGCGTAGAAGGCGCCGCCGACCTGCAGCACCTGCCAGCCGAGCGCGGTGAAGAAGGCCCCCGGCAGGGCCCGCGACCAGCGGGTGGCTGCGGGCGGCGGCCAACCGGAACAGCGAGGTCAGCACCGCGGTGACGATGACGACCGTCCCCAGCAGGATCAGCCACCGGATGGCGGCGTTGGCGGCCGGGCCGAAGACCTCGCTCGAGGTGCCCAGCGCCGAGAGCACGGAGATCCCGAGCACGGCCGACCCCGCGACGATCAGCAGCAGCAGGCTGCGGACCCGCGCTCAGCACCGGGTTGGGGCGGCTGTTGCGCGGGACCGACCAGGCGGTGTTCATGACGTGCTGGGCCGACTGCCCGAGCCCGAGCGCGCCGTACAGCCGCGGCCAGGGTGCCGACCACGACCGCCGCCACCGACCCGGTCAGTCCCTCGGGGCGGCCGAGCTGGTCGCCGATGATCGGGAACTGCGCGAGCGCGGAGTCGATGCGCGTCCTGCTGGAGGTCGGGATCGTCCCTGGAGGACGAAGCCGAAGATCGAGGAGGCGAGCAGCAGCAGCGGGAAGATCGCGACGAAGGCGTAGTAGGTCGAGCGATCGCGGCCGAGGAAGTTGCCCTGGTCGTCGAAGAACTTGTAGACGACGGCGATCGGGACGCCGAGCGACCGATGCCGCCGCTGGAAGCGGTCCACCCTCGTCGACACCCATGCGCGCCAGTGTGCCCGGAGGTAGCGTGCGGGCCGTGGACCTGAGTGCGCAGGAGGACACGAACCGGCGGATGCTGCGCGCCCGGGACGAGATGGACCGGCGCTACGCCGAGCCGCTCGACGTCCCGGCCCTGGCCGCGCTCGCCCACCTGTCGGCCTCGCGGTTCGGCCGGGTGTTCAAGGACGTGTACGGCGAGACGCCGCACCGCTACCTGCAGCGGCGCCGGGTCGAGCGGGCGATGGCGCTGCTGCGCCAGACCGACCGCCCGGTGACCGAGGTCGCATGGGACGTCGGCTTCGCCAGCCTCGGCACGTTCAGCCGGACCTTCAGCTCGATCGTGGGCTGCTCACCGAGCGAGTTCCGCGCAGCAGGCACGAGGTCGTGCACGTGCCGACCTGCTTCGTCGCGGCCTGGACCCGGCCCCGCGAGAGGACGACGGTTTCGGAGAAGCGCCCGGACGCCGCCGCTGACTAGCGTCCTCGGCATGAACATCACACGTCTCCTCTCTCCGGATCACCAGCGTCCACGTCCTCGACCAGGACGAGGCGCTCGACTTCTACTGCGGCAAGCTCGGCTTCGAGGTGCGCGACGACGTCGACCTCGGCTTCATGCGCTGGCTCACCGTCGCGCTGCCCGGCCAGGAGCACCCGCAGCTGCTGCTCGACCTCCCGGGCGGCCCCCAGCACGACGCAGAGACCGCCGCCGCAGCTGCGCGACCTGCTCACCAAGGGCGCCCTCGGCGGCGTCTTCCTCACCAGCGACGACGTGCACGCGACGTACGCCGCGCTCAAGGACGCCGGCGTCGAGATCACCCAGGAGCCGGTCGAGCAGCCCTACGGCACCGACTTCGGGCTGCGCGACCCGTTCGGCAACCAGCTCCGGATCAGCCAGCTCAACGGCGCCACCAACCAGGAGCTCGAGCGCGCCTACCAGGAGCAGCAGGCCTGACCCCGTCCACCACGCTCGACCGCCCGGTCTCAGGCCGGGCGGTCGACCTGCGCGGCGAGGTGCTGCGGCGCCTGCAGGCAGTAGGAGTCGGTGAGCAGCTCGGCCAGCTCGTCCCAGTCGGTGTCGTCGTCGAGCAGCATGCCGACGACGTTGCGCGCCCCAGCTCGCCCGGAAGTAGGGCGCCCCGAGGTGCTCGAAGGCCATCACCTCGTCGGGCTCGGCGCGGAAGGTGATCCGGAACAGCTGGTCCTCGCCGCCGAAGACGTGGGCGATCGTGGCCTGCCCGACCCGCCAGCGGGTGCCGACCCAGGCGTTCTCCTCGACCGCGCGCGGGAACCGCGCCATCACCGCGCCGATGCGCAGCACCATCTCCTCGGGGACGAGCGGACGCTCGGGTCGGCGGGCCACGGTCAGACCCTGCCACGCTCACCGACACCGGTCAGCCGCGAGCCACGTGGCACAGTCGAGGGCATGGACGCCGTCACCGCCGCGTTCGAGGCCTGGCCGCGCGACGGGTTCCTGCCCCGACCGGTGCGGCGGCGCGCGTCGTACGACGGGCCGCTCGAGATCGGCGGCGGCCAGACCAACTCCCAGCCGCGCACCGTCGCGGCGATGCTGCGGCTGCTCGACGTCCGGCCCGGCCAGCGGGTGCTCGACGTCGGCGCCGGGTCGGGCTGGACCACCGCGCTGCTCGCCCACCTCGACCGGGCCGACCGGCGAGGTCGCTCGGCGTGGAGCTGGAGCCGGAGCTGGTCGCGTTCGGCGGCGGCAACCTCGCCGCGACCGGGCAGCCCTGGGCGCTCGATCCGGGCCGCGGACCCGGGCGTGCTCGGCCTGCCGGACGAGGCGCCGTGGGACCGGATCCTGGTCTCGGCCGAGCCGCGGTCGCTGCCCGACGCGCTGGTCGACCAGCTGGCCGACGACGGCGTGATGGTCATCCCGGTGGCCGGCACGATGCTGCGGGTCACCAACCCCGGCGCGGTCGTCACCGACCACGGCCGCTACCGGTTCGTGCCCCTGCGCTGAGCGCCTGCGCGCAGCGCCTCGACCGACGGCGGGACCGGCACGTCGTCGGCGCAGCCAGGGCGAGCGCACCGGCTCGCCGTACGTCCGTGCGGACGGGCAGCATGCCGGTCCACACGCCCTCCGCGAAGAGCTCCTCGTCGGTGTCGCTGGTCGCTGACCTTGAGGAGCCAGTTGTCGTCGGTGATGTCGAGGGCGAGCGCGACGGTGGCGGCGACCTCCTTGCGGAGATGGCCGCGCACCTCGGCCCGGCGGCCGGGGACCAGCCGTCGGAGAGCCGGTCGAGCGCCGCGACCGCCTCGTCGCCGGCCGAGCCGCACCAGCGGGCCGCGGACCACGGCCGAGCGGTAGTTGGCGGAGTGCTCGAACAGCGACGTCGCCAGCACCAGCCCGTCGACGACGTGCACCGCGAGCACCGCCTCGGCCCCGGCGCCACCTGCCGCAGCGCCCCGGCGCCGGTCGAGCCGTGCAGCAGCACCCGGTCGCCGTCGCGGGCGAAGAGCATCGGCACCGCCCACGGCCGGCCGTCGGTCGGTCACCGTCGCCAGCGTCGCCACCAGCACCTCGTCGAGCAGCTCGGTCGAGCTCGGCGCGGTCCGACGCGGCGCTTCTCCTTCATCCGGGTCAGGTCGTCCAGCGTCACCGGACGATGGCACTGTCAGGCGCCTCAGTACGACTTGGGCAGCCCCAGGCGAGTGCATCGCGACGAAGTTGAGGATCATCTCGCGGCTGACGGGGGCGATCCGGCCGGCGCGGGTGGCGACCAGCAGGCCGGCCATGCCGTACTCCTGGGTGATCCCGTTGCCGCCGTGGGTCTGCACCGCGCGGTCGGCGGCGTCGCAGGCGGCCTCGGCGGCGGCGTACTTGGCCATGTTGGCGGCCTCGCCCGCGCCCATGTCGTCGCCCGCGTCGTAGAGCGCGGCCGCCTTCTGGGTCATCAGCCGCGCCAGCTCGATCTCGATGTGGGTCTGCGCGAGCGGGTGGGCGATCGCCTGGTGGCGCGCCGATCGGGCCCTGGAAGACCGTGCGCTCCTTGGCGTACGCCGCCGCCCGGTCGAGCGCGAAGCGCGCCAGCCCGGTCGAGAACGACGCCGCCATGATCCGCTCGGGGTTGAGGCCCGGCGAACAGCTGCACCAGCCCGCCGTCCTCGTCGCCGACGAGCGCGTCGGCGGGCAGCCGGACGTCGTCGAGGAACACCGTGAACTGCAGCTCGGGGCTGACGATCTCCATCGGGATCGGCTGCGCCTCGAAGCCCGTCGGCGTCGGTCGGGACGACGAACAGCACCGGCTTCACCTTGCCGGTCCTCGCGTCCTCGGCGCGCGCCACGACCAGCACGTTGTCGGCCTCGTCGACGCCGGAGATGTAGATCTTGCGGCCGTTGAGCACCCACTCGTCGCCGTCGCGGCGGGCGGTGGTGGTGATGTTGTGGGTGTTGGTGCCGGCGTCGGGCTCGGTGATCGCGAACGCCATGGTGCCGGTGCCGTCGCAGATGCCCGGGCAGCCAGCGCTGCTTCTGCTCGTCGGTGCCGTAGCGGCTGATGATGGTGCCGCAGATCGCCGGGCTGACGACCATCAGCAGCAGCGGGCAGCCCTGCGCGGCGAGCTCCTCGCAGACCGCCGCGATGTCGCCGATGCCGCCGCCACCGCCGCCGTACTCCTCGGGGATGTTGATGCCGAGGTAGCCGTTCTTGCCGATCTCCAGCCACAGCTCGGTGGTCTTCTCCGCCCGACCGCGCCTTCTCGGTGAACCACTCGCGGCCGTACTTCGCCGGCCAGCTTGGCCACCTGCCGGCGCAGCTCCTGGCGCTCCTCGGTCTCGGTGAACGTGGTCATGCTCTGCTCCTCTCGCCTCCGACCACGGCCAGGACCTCGCCGGCGGCGACCTGCGCGCCGGGCCGTACGTCGATCTCGGTGACCGTGCCGGCGTGCGGCGCCGTCACGGTGTGCTGCATCTTCATCGCCTCGAGCACCAGCACCGGCTGGCCGGCCGCGACCTGCGTCGCCGGCCGCGACCGCGACGCTCACGACCGTGCCGGGCATCGGCGCCAGCAGGCTGCCGCTCGCGACCGCGTCGGCCGGGTCGGTGAACCGCGGGCACCCGGCCAGCCGGGCGTGCCCGCCGGGCCGTCGACCTCGACCGCGGTCGCCGGCCGACCGCGCACGGCGTACGTCGTCGGCGACGCCGTCCGTCGACCAGCGTCACCGCGTCGTCGGGCCGGCCGCGACCACGTCGAGCCCGTCGACGGCGTAGCCGTCGCGGCTCGCCGTACCACTCGGCCGACCGTCGTCGCCGCTCGAACTCGGTGCGCTGCGGCTGGCTGAGTCGACGTTGCGCCAGCGACCGGGATCCCGTGCTGGACGGCGCGCGCGGCGCGGCGGTCTCGGCGAGCGCGAGGGCCGCGGCGACCGCAGGTGCCGCTCCGGCGGTCGCGGTCGCGCGCTGGCGCCGAGCCACGAAGCGCGCGGCGAGGAAGCGCGGTGCCGACCTCGCCGGCCAGGAAGTCCGGGTCGCGCAGGATCGCGACCAGCAGGTCGCGGTTGGTGCGCGACCCCGTGGATCCGGGCCCGTGCCAGGGCGCCGGCCAGCCGCCGGGCCGCCGCTCGCGGGTCGGCGCGTGGGCGATCACCTTGGCGAGCATCGCGTCGTAGTGGGTGGAGACCTCGCTGCCGGACTCGAAGCCCGGCGTCGACCCGGATGCCCGTCGGCCCGGCCGGGATCTCGAACGCGGGTGAGCACGCCGCTCTGCGGCTGGTAGTCGGCGGCCGGGTCCTCGGCGTAGAGCCGGACCTCGATCGCGTGCCCGCCGCGGGTCGCGGTGCCGAGCGCCCGAGGTCGGCCAGCGCGCGCCGCCCTCGGCGACGGCGAGCTGCAGCGCGACCAGGTCGACGCCGAGGACCACCTCGGTGACCGGGTGCTCGACCTGGAGCCGGGTGTTCATCTCCAGGAAGAAGAACCGCTCGGTCTCCGGGTCGTAGAGGAACTCGACGGTGCCGGCGCCGACGTAGCCGATCGCCGCGGCCGCGGCGCGGGCCGCGTCGTGCAGCGCGGCGCGCGGACCTCGCGGCGAGGCCGGGGCGCGGGCGCCTCCTCGACCACCTTCTGGTGGCGGCGCTGGATCGAGCAGTCGCGCTCGCCGAGCACGAGCACGTCGCCGTGCCGGTCGCCGACGACCTGCACCTCGACGTGGCGGCCGCGCTCGACGTACGGCTCGACGAAGACGGTGCCGTCGCCGAACGCGGACGCCGCCTCGGCCGCGGCGCGTCGCGATCTCGGCGGCGAGCGTCGGCGAGGTCGCGGACGATCCGCATGCCGCGGCCGCCGCCGCCGGCGCGACGCCTTCACGAGCAGCGGCAGGTCGGCCTCGGTCGGGTCGCGCGGGCGCCTCGAGCACCGGGACGCCGGCCTCGCGCATGATCCGCTTGGCCTCGATCTTGGAGCCCATCGCCTCGATCGACTCCGGCGACGGGCCGACCCAGGTCAGCCCGGCGGCCTCGACGGCGCGGGCGAAGTCGGCGTTCTCGGAGAGGAAGCCGTAGCCGGGGTGGATCGCGTCGGCGCCGGTCCGCCTCGCCGCGTCGAGCACCAGCGTCGACGTCGAGGTAGGTCTCGGCCGGGCGCGTTGCCCGGGCAGCCGGACGGCGACGTCGGCCTCGCGCGACGTACGGCAGCGCCGGCGTCGGCGTCGGAGTGGACCGCGACGGTCTCGATGCCGAGCGCGCGGCAGGTGCGGAACACCCGGCGCGCGATCTCGGCCCGGTTGGCGACCAGCAGTCGCGTGATCGATCGATCACGTCCGGAACACCCCGAAGCGGTCGGTGCCGGCGACGGGCCTGGTTGTCGATCACGGACAGGCAGATGCCGAGGACGGTGCGGGTGTCGCGCGGGTCGATGACGCCGTCGTCGTAGAGCATCCCGGACAGGAAGAACGGCAGCGACTGCTCCTCGACCGGCTGCTCGACGAACGCGCGCATGCCGGCGTCGGCCTCGTCGTCGTACTCCTTGCCCTTCGCCTCGGCGGCGGCGCGGGCGACGATCGAGAGCACGCCGGCGAGCTGGGCCGGGCCCATCACCGCCGACTTCGCGCTGACGGCCAGGTGAAGAGGAAGCGGGGGTCGTAGGCGCGGCCGTTCATGCCGTAGTTGCCGGCGCCGTACGACGCGCCCATGATCACGCTGAGGTGCGGGACGGTGGAGTTGGAGACCGCGTTGATCATCATCGCGCCGTGCTTGATGATCCCGCCCTGCTCGTACTCCTCGCCGACCATGTAGCCGGTCGTGTTGTGCAGGAACAGCAGCGGGGTGTCGACCTGGTTGGCGAGCTGGATGAACTGCGTCGCCTTCTGCGCCTCCTCGCTGAACAGCACGCCCTGCGCGTTGGCGAGGATGCCGACCGGGTGGCCGTGGATCCGCGCCCAGCCGGTGACCAGCGACGGGCCGTAGAGCGGCTTGAACTCGTCGAAGGCCTGCGCCGTTGGTCGGCGAGACGCCGTCGCAGATGCGGGCGATCACCTCGCGCGGGTCGAACGGCTCCTTGAGGTCGGTCGGGATCAGGTCGAGCAGCCCGTCGGGGTCGGCGTCCGGCTCGGCGTACGACGCCGGCGGCGCGGCGCCGCGCCTTGCGCCAGTTGAGCCGCGCCACGATCCGCCGCCCGATCCGGATCGCGTCGTGCTCGTCCTCGGCGAGGTAGTCGGCCAGGCCGGAGGTGCGGGCGTGCATCTCGGCGCCGCCGAGCGACTCGTCGTCGGACTCCTCGCCGGTCGCCATCTTCACCAGCGGCGGGCCGCCGAGGAACACCTTGGCCTGCTCCTTGACCATCACCGTGTAGTCGCTCATGCCCGGGACGTAGGCGCCGCCGGCGGTGGAGTTGCCGAAGACCAGCGCGATCGTCGGCTGCTTGGCGCGCCGAGCTGCGGGTGATGTCGCGGAACAGCTTGCCGCCGGGGATGAAGATCTCCTTCTGCGTCGGCAGGTCCGCGCCGCCGGACTCGACCAGCGCGACCGTCGGCAGCCCGTTCTCCTCGGCGATCTGGGCGGCGCGGAAGACCTTCTTCACCGTCCACGGGTTGCTCGCGCCGCCCTTCACCGTCGGGTCGTTGGCGGTGATCATGCACTCGACGCCCTCGATCACGCCGATGCCGGTGACGACGCTGGCGCCGACGGTGAAGTCGGAGCCCCAGCCGGCCAGCGGCGACAGCTCGAGGAACGCGCGAGCCCGGGTCGACGAGCAGCTCGATCCGCTCGCGGGGCAGCAGCTTGCCGCGGGCGTGGTGGCGGTCGACGTACCGCTCCCCGCCGCCGGCGACCGCCTTCGCGTGCTCGGCGTCGAGGTCGGCGAGCTTCTCGAGCATCGCCTCCCGGTTCGCGTCATGCCTCGACCACCGCCTTCATCCGCTCCAGGGTGGTGCGCATGCCCTTCTCGTTGGTGCGGCCGCGGAAGAGGCCGAGCACGAGCCAGTAGAGCCCGCATCGGCGAGGCTGGGCTCGAGCCGGAAGTACTCGGTGACCAGGGTGCCGCCGTCCTCGCGGCTCGAGCCGGTAGCCCCAGTTGTTGACGGCCACGTCGTCGGTGCCGACCGAGAACTCGAAGACCCGCTCCGGCTCGCACGCGGTGACGGTGCAGGCGCTCCAGTACGTCGGGCCGACGCCGTTGCGCTTCACGTGGCCCTTGAACTTCGCGCCGACCTCGGGCCCGTCGTAGCCGCGGCGCCACCGCGCCTCGAACGTCTCGGGGGAGAACTCGCCGATCCGGGTGACGTCGCTGACCAGGTCCCAGACCTCGGCGGGCGGCGCGTCCATCCAGAGCGACACCTCGCCGGTCAGCGGTCGCAGCAGCTCCACCGGTGGCAGCATCACGCGTACCCCATCAGTCGTGCGGCCAGGTCGGTCAGCACCTCGGTCGCTCCTCCTCCGATCGGCAGGATCCGGGCGTCGCGGTAGTGCCGCTCCACCTCGGTCCCGCGCAGGTAGCCGGCGCCGCCGTGCAGCTGCACCGCCTGGTCACACACGTACGTCGCGCAGTCGACCGCGGTCTGCTTCGCCAGGCAGGCCTCGGCGACCACGTCCTCCCCGGCGACGTGCCGGCGCGGCCGACCTCGTGGGTGTAGGTGCGGGCGACCTCGACCTGCCGCCGCATCTCGACCAGCGTGTGGCGCACCACCTGGTTGGCGACCAGCGGCCTGCCGAACGTCTCGCGCTCGCGGCAGTACGCCGCCGTCAGCGTCGAGGCTGCGGGCCGCGATGCCGTAGGCGTGGACCGCGAGCGCGATCCGCTCGACCACGAACTGCTCGGCGATCTGGGCGAAGCCGGTGTTCTCCTCGCCGACCAGGTTGCGCGACCGGCACCCGGCACGTCGGCGAAGCCGAGCTCGGCGGTGTCGGAGCAGTGCCAGCCCATCTTGGTCAGCGCCCGGTCGACCGTGAAGCCGGGCGTGCCCTTCTCGACGACGAGCAGCGAGATCGCCGCCGTGGCCCGCGCCCGCCGGTGCGGACCGCGGTGGTCACGAAGTCGGCGCGGACGCCGCTGGTGATGAAGGTCTTGGTGCCGTTGACGACGTAGTGGTCGCCGTCGCGCCGGGCGGTGGTCCGGATGCCGGCGACGTCGGACCCGCCGCCCGGCTCGGTGACCGCGAGGCTGCCGATCAGCTCGCCGGCCAGGGTCGGCCGGACGAACCGGTCGACCAGGTCGGCGTTGCCGCTGGCCGCGATGTGGGGCAGCGCGATGCCGCCGGTGAACAGCGCCGCCATCAGCCCGCTGGACGCGCCGGCCTCGAAGCAGCCCTCCTGCAGCGCGACGCTGTCGAGCAGGTCGCCGCCCTCGCCGCCGACCGACTCGGGGAACGCGACGCCGAGCAGCCCCTGCTTGGCCGCCTTCGCGTGCAGCTCGCGCGGCACCTCCCCCGCGTCCTCCCAGGCGTCGAGGTGCGGCGCGACCTCGCGGCGCACGAACTCGCGCGGCGGTCTCCTGCGAGCGCTCGCGCGCTCGCTCACAGCAGCCCCTCCTCGATCGAGACCAGCCGCGACCGCACCCACTCGCCGAGCCCCTTGGCCTGCGGGTCGAACCGGGTGACGGCGGCGACGCCGTCGCCGAGCAGCCCGCGGAGCAGCACGTTGACGCCGCCGAGGTTGGGCAGCAGGTAGACCTCGACGTCGAGGTCGGCGGCCTCGGGCACCAGCTCGCGCACCCGGGCGGGGTGATCAGCTTCGACAGCCACGCGACCCGGGCGTCGTAGCGCGGGCGAGCCGTCGTGGGCGACCCAGAGCCCGAGGTTGGCGTCGCCACCCTTGTCGCCCGGAGCGGGCGTGGACGAAGGTGCCGAGCGGCATCCGCCGGGTCAGGGTGTCGGCGGGGTGGGGGTACGGCGAGGGCCGGGTGCCGGTGACGTCCGTCGACCGGCCGCGGCGGCGCTCGGGCGGGTCGGCGACCTCCTCGCGCCGGCCGTCGGCGTGGACCACGGTGTGGGTGACGGCCGCGCGGTCGACGTACGCCGCGCGGTAGACGCCGTACGGCGTGGCGGGTCCGGGCGGCGCGGTCAGCGTGAAGCCGGGGTAGGACGCGAGCGCGAGCTCGACCGCCGCGGCGGTGAACGGCCTGCCGACCGGCTCCGGCTCGCGGGTCCTTGACGGTGCACCGCAGCAGCACCGACGCGGCCTCCTCGGTGTCGGCGTCGAGCGGCGGGCTGGGCCACCGGCGACCAGACGACCTCGGCCGGCGCCGGGTCGAGCGCGGCGGTGAGCTGCTCGCGCACCCAGGCGGCCTTGGCCTCGACGTCGAGGCCGGTGAGCACCAGCTCGACGGTGTTGCGGCAGCCGCCGAGCTCGTTGACGCAGACCTTGAGCCGGTCCGGCGGCGCCTCGCCGCGGACGCCGGAGACGGCGACCCGGTCCGGGCCCGGCGTCGCGCCAGCGCGATCGAGTCGAGGTCGACGGTGACGTCGGGGCCGAGGTAGCGGGTCGACTGGATCTCGTAGACCAGCTGGGCGGTGACGGTGTCGACGGTGACCGCGCCGCCGGTGCCGGCGTGCTTGGTGATGACGCTCGACGCCGTCGGCCGCGATCTCGGCCAGCGGGAAGCCGAGCGGGCGGGCAGCCGGTCGAGGTCGGCGAAGCCGGAGAAGTTGCCGCCGGTGGCCTGGGCGCCGCACTCGAGCACGTGGCCCGCCACGACCGCACCGGCCAGCTCGTCGTACTGCTCGGGCGACCAGCCGTGGTGCGCGACCGCCGGCCCGACGACCAGCGAGGCGTCGGTGACCCGGCCGGTGACGACGACGTCGGCGCCGGCGGTCAGGGCGGCGGCGATGCCGAAGCCGCCGAGGTAGGCGTTGGCGGTCAGCGCGCCGTCGAACGGACGAGCGCCGCGCACGTCGTCGCCCTCGACGTGGGCGATCGCCGGGTCGAGGCCCAGCCCGCGGGCGACCTCGCGCAGCCGGTCGGCCAGCCCGGCGGGGTTGAGGCCGCCGGCGTTGCTGACGATCCTGCACGCCCCGCTCGAGCGCGAGGCCGAGGCAGTCCTCGAGCTGCCGCACGAACGTCCGGGCGTAGCCCAGCGACGGGTCCTTCATCGTGTCCTTGCCGAGGATCAGCATGGTCAGCTCGGCGAGGTAGTCGCCGGTGAGCACGTCGAGCGCGCGCCGCCCTCGAGCATCTCGCGCATCGCCGAGAGCCGGTCGCCGTAGAAGCCGGAGCAGTTGCCGATCCGCAGCGGCTCAGCCATCGGCCGGCCGCCCGGCCGTTGCCCGGCGGGCCGGCGAAGCACTGCGCGATGCCGAGCCAGGTGGTCGCGTCCCGGCCCTGCGCGACCAGGTCGGTGTCGGCGCTGGTGGACGCGCTGGGTCACCAGCCGGCAGAAGTCGTACGCCGAGCCGCGCACCGACTGGGTGGCGTCCTCGGGTCCCCACGACCACAGGTCGCCGCTGGGCGCGGTCAGCTCGACCCGCACCTCCTCGGTCGGCGGCTCGAGCCCGTGGACGCTGAACGAGAAGCCGCGGGTCCGCACGCCGAGGTGGGCGACGTTGCGGATGCCGTCGTCGATCACCGGCTCGGCACCGAGCGCCTCGTGCACGTCGAGCGAGTGGGCCCAGGTCTCCATGAAGCGGGCGGTCGCCATCGACGTCGCCGACATCGGCGGCCCGAACCACGGCATCTTCTCCCCGGCCGGGTGGGCGCGCAGGGCGCCGGCGAGCGCCGTCCGGGCCTGCGCGCCAGCGCGCGCAGCAGGTCGGCCGGCGGCACCGCGCCGCCCGTCGAGCGCGGCGCGGTCGACGAAGCCGTCGGGGTCCGCCAGCGCCGAGAGCACCAGCGCGTCCCAGGCGGCCTGGTCGGTGGCGGCCGCGAGCGCGGCCTCGTCGGTCCAGGCGAGGTGGGCGACCTGGGTGGCGACGTCCCAGCCGGCGGCGGGCGTCGGCGTCCGCCAGCCGTCCTCGGGCAGGTCGGCGACCAGCGCCTCGAGCCGGTCGCCCTCGGCGGTGAGGTCGGCCAGCACCTGTCGCAGCGTGTCGTTCATGCCGGCGCTCCCAGCGTCGTGTCGAGGGTCCGGGCCCACTGGTCGAGGATCCGGCGGCGACGACGGGTGTCGTCGGTGATGGTCGCGGCGAGGCCGAGGCCGCGCACCAGGTCGAGGGTCGCCTGCACCAGCTCGCGTACGCCGGGCCGCGACTCGTCGACGCCGAGCGCCTCGACCGTGAGCCGGTGGGTCTCGCGTCCGACGCGCTGCTCGAGCGGCGAGACCGCGGCCAGCAGCGCCTCGTCGGTCCGGGCCGCGACCCACAGCTCCAGCGCGGCGGTGAACACCGGCGAGCTGAAGTGGTCGCCGAGCACCCGCAGCACCGCGCGGGTCCGGTCGGCACCCGGCGGGACCGCGCCCAGCGCCTCGGCCAGCTCCGCGCCGCGCAGCTCGGTGAGGTGCTCGACCGCGGCGACGACGAGGTCGTTCTTGGTCGGGAAGTGGTGGAGCTGCGCGCCGCGGGAGACCCCGGCCCGCTCGGACACCAGCGTCGTGGACGTCCCGGCGAAGCCGCGCTCGACGACCAGCTCGACCGTCGCCTCCAGCAGCCGCAGCCGCATCGCGCGGGTGCGGTCGGCCTGGGGCGTGCGGACGACGGCGGACACCCGCCCATCGTCGTACCCCACAAACAAACAGTCAAGCCTGACTGTTTGTTGGTGGACGGCGCTCGGCCGCCGACCGGAGCAGACTCTGGGCATGGCCACCCGCGATGCAGCACCTCCTCATGGGCGCGCTGCCCGAGCTGCGGATCCACCCGATCCACAAGTGGATCCGGGCCTCCGTCGGCGACACCCTGGTCGCCGACACCCGGGCCGCCGTCGTGGTCTGGGAGCCGCGCCGGGTCGTGCCCTTCTACGCCGTCCCGGTCGCCGACGTCCGCGCCGAGCTCCTCCCCGCCCCACCGAGCGAGGACCAGGAGCACGCGGTGCGCATGGGCCGGGAGGGGCCACCGGTCCTGGACCCGGGCACGTCGTTCCGGGTCCACACCTGCCCCGGTCGCTCGCTGACCCTGCGCACGACCGCCGGCGACCTGGTCGGCGCGGCGTTCGCCCCCGACGACCCCGACCTCGCCGACCACGTGCTCCTCGACTGGGACACCTTCGACTGGCGCGAGGAGGACCAGCCGGTCCTGGGCCACCCCCACGACCCGTTCGACCGCATCGACTGCCTGCGCAGCAGCCGGCACGTCGTGCTCTCCCTGCACGGCGAGACGCTCGCGGAGTCGCAGCGGCCGACGATGCTCTTCGAGACCCCGCTGCCGGCGCGCTACTACCTGCCGCGCGAGGACGTCCGGATGGACCTGCTGGAGCCGTCGTCGAGGCGCACCGTCTGCGCCTACAAGGGCCACGCGACCTACTGGTCGGCCCGGGTCGGGGACGAGCTGGTGCCCGACCTCGCGTGGACCTACGAGGACCCGCTCCACGACGCCGGCCCGTCGCCGGACTGGTCAGCTTCTTCACCGAACGCCTCGACCTGCGTGTCGACGGCGTCGACCTGGAGCGGCCGGTCACGCCCTGGTCGTGAGGCTCAGCCGCGGAGCATGGCCGTCGGTCTCGGCATCGGCGTGGTCGGTCTCGCGGGAGAGCCTCGAGGGCCACCAGATGAACCGCCCCACGTCGTAGGCGAGTGCCGGGACCAGCAGGGAGCGCACGACGAGGGCGTCGAGCAGCACGCCGAAGGCGACGATGAAGCCGATCTGCGCCAGGAACAGGATCGGGATCACGCCGAGGGCGGCGAAGGTCGCCGCGAGCACGATCCCGGCGGAGGTGATGACGCCGCCGGTGGCCGAGAGCCCCTTGAGGATGCCCGGGTGGGTGCCCTGCCGCAGCGACTCCTCCCGCACCCGGGTCATCAGGAAGATCGAGTAGTCGATGCCGAGCGCGACCAGGAAGACGAAGCCGATCAACGACGTCGAGGGGTCCGAGGCCGGGAAGTCGAAGACGTGCTCGAAGACGAGCGCCGAGATGCCGAGGGTCGCGCCGAAGGACAGCACGTTGGCGACGATCAGCAGCACCGGCGCGACCAGCGCCCGCAGCAGCAGCGCGAGCACCACGAAGATCACCAGCAGGATCGCCGGGATCACCTTCGCCCGGTCACTGCCGGTCACGTCGCGGGTGTCGAGGTTGATGGCCGTCGAGCCGCCGACCAGGATCTCCTCGGACACCGCGTCGAGGTCGGTGCGCAGGTGCGCGCACGGTGTCGGTCGCGGCCTGCGAGTCAGCCGGGTCGGCGAGCGTCGCGAACACCAGCACCTCGCCGTCGACCACCAGCGGCTGGCTCGGGTCCTCCTCGGACGGCAGCGGGAACACCGGCTCGGCGACCCCGGCGTGCGCGGACACCAGCTCGATCGTCTCGGCCAGGTCCTCCTCCGGGACGACCAGCTGCGCGGGTGAGGCGTTGTCGGCCTCGAAGTGGGCGTCCAGCACCTCCTGCGCCTCGACCGACTCCACCGAGGTCAGGAACAGCTCGGTCTGCGGCACCTGCTCCTCGTCGAGCTGGGTGATCATCGCGGCCGAGCCGGCCAGCACCACGAACGTCAGCAGCCAGACCACCCGGGCCCGGCCCTGGATCAGCCGCGCCAGCCGCCCCCAGAGCCCCTGCGTGTCGGTGTGCTCGGAGCCGTACGCCGGCATCAGCGGCCAGAAGGCCTTGCGGCCCAGCAGCACCAGCGCCGCCGGCAGCAGCGTCAGCGAGCTGAGCACCGCGCCCGCGATCCCGACCGCCCCGACCGGGCCGAGCCCGCTGAGCGAGGCGAGGTCGGAGAGCAGCAGGCACAGCAGTCCGAGGATCACGGTCGCGCCCGAGGCGAGGATCGGCTCGAACGCGCCCTTGTAGGCGACCCGCATCGCGTCGTACTTCGACTCGTGGTCGCGCAGCTCCTCGCGGAACCGGGCGACGACCAGCAGCGAGTAGTCGGTCGCGGCGCCGACGGCGAGGATGAAGAGGATCCCCTGCGACTGGCCGTTGAGGGTGAGCAGGTCGGCGCGGGCCATGCCGTAGATGGCGGCCGAGGCGAGCCCCAGCGCCAGCACCGCCGAGATCAGGACCACGAACGGCAGGATCGGGGTGCGGTAGACGACGACCAGGATGACCAGGACGACGGAGAGCGCGACCAGCAGCAGCACCCCGTCGATGGCGCCGAACGCGACGATGAAGTCGCCGAGCACGCCGCCCTGACCACCCACCAGGGCGGTCAGCCCCTCGGGCGGGTCCGCCACCACGTCGCGCAGGTCCTCGATGGCCGCGGTGACCTGCTCGCCGTCCGACCCGGCGACCTGGACCACGACCTGCGCGGCCTCGCCGTCCTCGGACAGGATCGGCTGCCCCACCGCGCCCTCGCCGACCAGCTCCACCTGGGCCAGGTCGGCGCGGTAGTCCTCGATCACCTGCTGGTCGTCAGGCGTGAGGCCGCCGTCGCGCTCGAAGACGAGCGTCGTGGGGATGGTCTCCTCGTCCTGGAAGGCCACCAGCGTGTCGAGTGCCTCCGTCGACTCGGCGCTGGCCGGGAGGAACGCCGAGTTGTCGTTCTCCTGCACCTCCGCCAGCCGGCCGGCGAACGACCCGAGCGGTCCCCCGACCACCAGCCAGACCAGCACCACCAGCAGCGGCCACACCCACAGTCGTCGCGTCTCCCTCGCCATGGGGTGAAGTGTGGCGGGTCAGTCGATGCGGGCCACCAGCGGCAGCCGCGACCGGGTGCACAGCCCGACCAGCAGCGCCGTCAGCAGCGGCAGCGCCACCACCAGCGAGCCGATCAGCAGCCACGGCACGGCGAGGAAGTGGCTCGGGCAGCGTCGGGTCGACGTCCTGCACCCAGTCCGCACCGGTCAGCGGGTAGGTGACCGCGATGCCCGGGGATGAACCCGACCCCGACCCCGAGCACGGCCCCGACCAGCGCGATCACCAGCGGCGTACGACGCCGCGACCGCCCGCCGGGTGCGCGGCGAGGCCCCGACGGCCGACAGCGTCGCCAGGTCGGGCCGGGCGTCGGAGAGCGAGAGGAACGTCGCGGTCAGCGTGCCGCCGAGCATCAGCACCGCCGCCGAGCGCCCCCAGCACCAGCTGCACGATCACGGTCTCGTCGTCGTTCTGGTAGCCGCGCTCGACGTACAACGACAGCCTCGGCGTCGAGGGCCAGCAGCGCCTCGTCGACGTCCTGCTCCTGGGCCTCGCGTGATCTCGGCGCCGGCGACGAGCAGCCCCACGGTCACCGGCGTCGATGCCGACGGCCGCCGCGGCCTCGCGCCGACAGCACGCCCTGCGCCCGGGCCTCGACCGGGCGCACTCGATCGAAGACGGCCGGCACCGTGGTCCGCGCGACAGGCGCCGACCGGCGGCGCCCGTCGGACGCGCGCCACCAGCGTGACCTCGTCGGCCCGCGACGCCCTGGTCGGTGAAGACCACCGCGCCGCCGTCGGCGAGCGCCTGCTCGGCCGCGCGCGCGCTCGTCCTCGTCGAGGCCCGGTGACGTGGGCCGGCACCGTCGCCGTCCGCGCTGACCGGGAAGCTCGACAGCACGCTGCCGTAGCTGGACAGGATGTGGTCGCTCGCCGTCGCACCGCGGACGTCGACGTAGGTGTAGTCGCGCACGCCGCTGCGGCGCGCCCGCAGCACCGGGGTGACCGTGGCGTCCGGCAGGTAGCGCTCGAGGACCTCCTCGACACGCGTCCGCCGTCCGACGCCGCCGGCGGAGCTCGACCGGACGCCTGCCCGTCGGCGAGCAGCGGCGTGTAGGTCGCGTCGGCTCTCGCTCGGCGTCGCTGGCGTTGGCGATGCCGAGCGCGACCACGCCGGCCACGGTGGCGGCGACCGCGGCGACGGCCGGCACGGTGCGGGTGCGGTGGCGCGCCGCGTCGCGCACGGCGAACCGCAGCGGCAGCGGCAGCCGCCGCGCCAGCCGGGCGAGCCGCCACGACCACCACCGGGACCAGCAGGATCATGCCGAGCACGGCGACGATCGCGGAGACCGCGATGACAGTACTCACCCGCCCTGACCGCGGGCGGCGCCGTACGCCGCCAGCGCGATGCCGCCGCCGAGCAGCAGCAGCCCGAGCAGCGGCGAGCGCAGCGACGGCCGGCGGTCGCCGCGCCGGCCGGCCGAGCACCGCCACCACGTCCTGCCGCGAGGCGAGCCAGGCCGGGACCACCGCGGCGAGCAGCGCGGAGAGCAGCCCGAAGCCGGCGATGCCGAGCAGGTGGAGCCACGGCACGTCGTACGGGCCGAGGTAGTTGTCGGAGAACCGCTGCACGACCGGCAGCGACGAGCCAGGCGACCACCAGCCCCAGCCCGACACCGAGCGCCGGCCCCGGCGCCACCGAGCACGAGGCCGCTGGCGAGCACGACCTTGCGCGCCTGCGGCGGGGTGGCGCCGTTGGCGGCCATCAGCGCCAGCGAGCGCTGGAGTCCGGCGGGCGATCACCGCGAACGCCGGCCCGGCCAGCAGCACCACCTCGAGCAGCGCCATCACCACGACCAGGACGACACCGCGAGCCACGCGTCGTCGGTGCCGGTCGCCCAGCCGAGCTCGGGGTCGAGCGCCGAGTCCGGCGGCGGGTCGAGCAGCACCGCGCGCGACAGCACCGGGGCGCCGATCGCGTTGAGCGCCTGGACGTCGTCCCACGTGACGGCACCCCCGGCGTCGACCAGCCAGGTGTGCTGGCCGCCCGGGTCGCGCAGGTCGAAGGCGCCGGGCGGGCCGACCGCGATCGGCGTAGCCGCGGTAGCATGGCGTTCTCGACGATGCCGACGACCGGTCAGCGTCGGGCCGCCGCGGACCTCGAGGTCGTCGCCGAGGGCGAAGGGTCCGCGGTCCGCCAGCTCGCCGTTGACGGCCACCTCGCCGGCCGCAGCGGGCACCCGGCCCGCCGTCGACCCAGTACGTGCCCGTCGGTGAGCGGCGAGGTCAGGTCGGTCTCGAACAGCTCGACGTACGTCGCACCCGCATCGGTGCTGACCTGCCGACCGCCCCGCACGACCTCGACCGCCTCGACGTCGCGGCCGAGCGCGGCGCTCGACGTCGTCGAGGGTCCGGGCCTCGGCCCGGCGGCGGCCGTCTCCAGCTCCAGCCGCCGTCGTCGGGGTCGGGCGGTCTGGCCGCACGCGACACGACGCCGGGCTCGACGCTGACCAGGGCGTCGGCCGTGCCGATCCGGCGCTCGATCGCCTCGTCGCCCTTCACCTCCGCGGTCGGATCACGACGTCGGCCGCGGTCACCGCCGAGCACCGGCAGCGCGATCATGGCCAGCACCAGCACGCTGCGGCCCTTGGCGCGCAGCGCCTCGCGCCGGGCCACCCGCACGCGCGGGGGCCCAGCGGCGCAGCGGGTTCACCGGCTGAGCTCGGGCTCGAGCAGCGCCTCGACCGGCGCCGTGCCCGACTCGTCGATGACGACCCCGTCGCGCAGGAAGACGACCCGGTCGGCCCAGGCCGCGTGGCGCGCCTCGTGGGTGACGAGCACACCGGCCGCGCCCGCGTCGCAGCGCGCGCGCAGCAGCCGGAGGATCTCCTCGCCGGTCTCGGTGTCGAGCGCGCCGGTCGGCTCGTCGGCCAGGATCAGCCGCCGCTCGCCGACGATGGCCCGGGCGATCGCGACCCGCTGCTGCTGGCCGCCCGACATCTCGTCGGGGTAGCGGTCGGCCAGGTCGTCGATGCCGACCTCGGCGAGCGCGGCGCGCGCCAGCCCGGCCGGCCGCGCGGGCGCTCTCGCCGTCGAGCTCGCGCGGCAGCGCGACGTTCTCGGCGGCGGTCAGCGCGGGGATCAGGTTGAAGTCCTGGAAGACGTAGCCGATCGACGAGCGGCGCAGCCTGGCGCGGTCCTTGTGGCCGAGCGCGCCCAGGTCGCGTCCCCTCGACGGCGACGGTGCCGCCGCTGGGGGTGTCGAGGCCGCCGGCGAGCGTGAGCAGGGTCGACTTGCCGGAGCCCGAGGGCCCCATCACGGCGACCAGCTCTCCGGCGTACGCCGCGAAGGAGATGGTGCGCAGCGCGTGGACCAGCGTCGCGCCCTCGCCGTGGGTCCGCGAGACGTCGGTCAGCTGCAGCACGGCGCTCATCGGCCGGCCTCCGCGGCGTCACGACCGGCTCGACCGCGGTCGACGCGGCCGGCGGTCCCGCTTCTGAGGTCGGCGCGGCGCAGCCGGGCCTCGCAGTGGTCGAGCCAGCGGATCTCGGCCTCGGCGGCGAAGACCAGCGAGTCGAGCACCAGCCCCCACGCCAGCTCGGTCGTGTCGAGCTCGGCTTCGCGCCCCGACCGGAGCGCTTGAGCCGGGTGTAGTCCTGGAGCGCCGCCATGGTCGCCGAGCGCTGCCGCTGGATCACCGTGCCGACGTCGACGCCGGGCACGGTGACCGCGAGGGCGAGCTTGATCGCGAGCTCGTCGCGCGGCGGCTGGGTCCGAGGCACCGGAGTGGTGAACCACTCCGACACCTCGGCCCGGCCGTGCTCGGTGACGCGGTAGACGACGTGGCCGTCGCGGTCGGTGGTCCCGTCGGCGGGGGCGTCCGGCCACCTGCTCGACCAGACCGTCACGCTCCAGCCGGGCCAGGGTCGTGTAGACCTGCCCGACGTTCAGCGGCCAGGTCGCCCCGGTCCGCTGCTCGAACTCCGCCCGCAGCTGGTAGCCGTACATCGGCCCCTGCTCCAGCAGCGCCAGCAGCGCCTGCTTGACCGACATCCACGTCCTCCGCTCACCGAGTCCACTGCGCCCACGACACCCCCGCGGCCGTGGATACCGGGTATGTATACCACGTATGCAATCCGGTAGTCCACGGAGAAGTGGCTGCCTCAGCGGGCGTGTCGGCAGACCGTTCATCCGTGGACTACCGCCAGGGGAAGGAGCGCTACCGGCTACAGCGGGCGGCGGTGGATGTCCTGGCTCATCCGGGTGACGGCCAGGTAGAACTCGAGCGTCATCCGGATCAGGCACAGGTAGAGCAGGATCGCGATCGGGCCGAGGACCAGCACGAACAGCCCGGAGCCGGCACCCTGCGAGAACCCCGCGGCCAGGAACACCAGCCAGGCGATGCCGAGGCCGACGATCGAGAGGATGTAGACGACCTTCACGATCATCGGCGTCACGAAGTGCTCGAAGGAGAAGTCGAAGAGGGCGCCGAAGAACCCCTTGGTCGGAGGCGGGCCGCCCGGGCCACCCGGGGGCGGTGCCGCCGGCTGGCCGTAGGGGTCGTTGGGCGGAGGGGTGCCGTAGCTCATGGGTGCTCCCGTTCAACGGTCTCGGCCGTCCCGAGACCAGGTGATGCGAAACCTAGGGCACGCGACGGCTGCGGCGCTCGCGTTCGAGCTCGGCCCGGTAGGCCGACGCGTCCACCTGGATGGTGTGGCGCTTCGAGGCGACGTACCGGCGCTTCAGCGTCTCGTCGTACGACGCGATCTGGGCCCGCATCTCGCTGACCGGCGGCAGCGTGGCGGTGCCCGCGACCAGGTCGGCGACCCAGTGGGCCTGCTGCTCCGCGAGCGGCATCACCGACCCCAGCGGCTGGATCAGCCCGACGAAGTAGAGGCCGGGGTGGTCCGGGTCGACGACCCGGCGGTAGAGCGCGACCCGGTTGTCGGTCGGGGCGACGACCTGCTCGTCGAGGAACGGGAAGCTGATCTTGTAGCCGGTGCAGTAGACGACGACGTCGGCCTCGACCGTGCTGCCGTCGGTGAACCGCACGGTCGAGCCCGTCGAAGCGGTCGATGGCGGGCTTGACGGTGATGTCGCCGTGGCCGAGCCGGGACAGCAGGTCGTCGCTGACGGTGGGGTGGGCGTCGAGCACCTGGTGGTCCGGTTCCGGCAGGCCGTAGTCGGTCACCTTGCCGACCGAGAGCCGCAGCAGCGTCTTCATCCCGAGCTGCTGCAGCTTGTGGTGGGTCCGGGACAGCGCCGAGTCGGTGAGGTGGTCGGTGGGCACGCCGAAGACGTACTTGGGGATCACGTGGGCGCCGCGGCGCATCGCCAGGTAGGTCTCGCGCGCGACGCGTGAGGACTCCACGGCGATGTCGGCCGCGGAGTTGCCGATGCCCAGCACCACGACCCGCTTGTCCTCGAAGACGTCCGGGGTCCGGTAGTAGTGGGCGTGGATCTGCTCGCCCGGGAAGTGCTCGCTGCCGGGGAAGCCGGGCTCGGGCCAGCGCGGGTCCCAGTGGTGCCCGTTGGCGACCACGACGTGGTCGTAGCCGCGGACCTCGGGCTCGCGGCCCCGCTCCCGGGACCGGGTGGTGACCTCGAAGCCACCGCCGCGGCGCGGCACCACCCGGGTGACCTCGGTGCGGAAGGTGATCCGCTCACGGAGACCGAAGTGGTCGACGAAGGCGTCGAAGTACTCCGCGATCTGCCAGTGGCTCGGGTAGTCGGGGTAGTGCGACGGCATCGGGAACGCGGCGTACTGCATCGCGTCGCGCGAGGTGTTGATGTGGAGCGAGCGGTAGGCCGAGCTGACCCCGTTGTCGTTGTCGTAGCGCCAGTTGCCGCCGATGCCGGAGCCCATCTCGAAGCAGTCGAACGCCAGCCCGCGCTCGGCGAGCACCTGCGCCGTGGTGATGCCGGACGCGCCCGCCCCGATGATGCACGTGGTGGTGCCGTGGGACGGGGCGGTCATGGGGCGCGACCCTACGCGAGACTGGCCGCATGACGACAACGATCCTGATCACCGGCGCCTCCTCCGGCCTCGGCGCCGAGATGGCCCGCCAGTTCGCCGACCGCGGCTACGACCTGGCGCTCTGCGCCCGGCGTACCGACCGGCTCGACGAGCTCGCGGCCGAGATCCTCGCCGTCCACCCCGACCGCCGGATCGAGGTGCGGGCCCTCGACGTCAACGACCACGACGCGGTCTTCACCGTCTTCCGCGACTTCGCCGCCACCTTCGGCCGGCTCGACCGGGTCGTCGTCAACGCCGGCCTCGGGCAAGGGCGCGCCGCTCGGCACCGGCCGCTTCGACGCCAACCGCGAGACCGCGATGACCAACTTCGTCGGCGCGCTCGCCCAGACCGAGGCGGCGATGGAGGTCTTCCGCGCCCAGCAGGGCGGCCACCTGGTGATGGTGTCGTCGATGTCCGCGATGCGGGGCCTGCCCAAGACGATGACGACGTACGCCGCCACCAAGGCCGGCGTCGCCCACCTCGTCGAGGGGCTGCGCACCGAGTTCTACGGCAAGCCCGGCTACGACTTCACCGTCCTCTACCCCGGCTACATCGCCTCGGAGATGAACGACGGCGTCGCGGCCGCCGAGAACAAGATGATGGTCTCCACCGAGAAGGGCGTCGCCGCGATGGTGTCGGCGATCGAGAAGAAGCGCGCCTCCGCCTGCGTCCCGCCGCTCCCCTGGGCGCCGCTGTCGGTGGTGATGAAGCACGCCCCGCTGCCGGTGTTCCGCCGGCATGATCTGAGTCCGGTTCGGCGTCAGCCCATCGTCTTCTTGCCGTCGATGGTCTCGCGGATGATGTCGGCGTGGCCGGCGTGCTGGGCGGTCTCGCCGACGATGTGCACGAACACCCGCCGGGCCGAGCGGGTGGCGCCCGGTTCGAACCACGGCGCGGGCGGCAGCGGCCAGGCGTGGTCGAGGTCGACGGTGGCGACCAGCTCGTCGGTGCGGGCGGCCACCTCGTCGTACCGCGCGAGCGCGCCGGCCAGGGTCTCCTCGTCGGTGAGCCGGAAGCCGTCCTCCCACGCGGAGTAGTCGCCGTCCTCCGGCGGCGCCATCGCAGCCGGCCCGTCGACCACGAAGTCGGCCCAGGCGGCCTCGGTCGCCGCGACGTGCTTGATCAGGCCCCCCAGCGTCAGCTCGCTCACCGTGCTGCGGGTGCGCACCTGCGCCTCGTCCATCCCCTCGACGGTCGAGCGCAGGAACCAGCGGTGCACGCGCAGCGCCTCCAGCAGGTCGGCGCGTTCCTGGCTGGGCTGCGTTGGGTGTCGGACATGGTGGCCTCCTCGCGGTCGCGTCGTGGACACCACCACGCTAGCGAGGCCGCCGGTCGGTCCCGACCGCGCCTCAGCGGTAGGTCAGCAGCTCCCCGGCCAGGTGCCGGTGCTCGTTGAAGGCCACCAGCGTCAGGCCGCGACGGCCGGCGACGACGGTGGTGACGGAGGTGTTCACGACGACCGGCGCGAGCCGGGTGTAGGTCTCCAGGCCGGCCGCGAGCAGGTCGGCGGTCACCGCCGAGACCGGGCCGCCGGAGGTCACGACCACGGCGGTGTCGACCTCGGCCAGCTCGGCCAGGCCGGCGGCCACGCGCTCCCGGAACGCCGGGAACGACTCGGCGTAGTCGTCGTCGTGGGAGCCGGAGGTCCAGCGGGTCGTCGCCGCCTCGAACCAGGCCTGGAACTGGTGGCGGTCCGGCTCGCCGTCGAAGTCCCGCGGCTGCGCAGCCAGTACGGCGAGGTGGTCCATCTCGTTCCAGCGCGCGTCGAGCAGCGGCGCGGTGTCCCACCCGGCCGCGGCGACCGCGATCTCCGCGGTGCGCTGCTGGCGCAGCAGGCTGCCGTGGACGACGACGTCCGGGGCGAGGTCGGCCAGCGCCCGGCCGAGGACCTCGGCCTGCTGCTCGCCGGTCGCCGACAGCACGTCGTAGTCGGCCGCGCCCCACGAGGCCTGGCCGTGGCGGACCAGGAGGATCCGGCCCATCAGGCGCCGATCAGCGAGCGGGCCCGCTGCTCGAGGTAGCCGACGGCCGGGCCGAACACGGCGTACGCCTCGTTGGTGGTCTGCCGGTGGTAGTAGCGGTACCAGATCTGCTGCGCGATGACCGCGAGCCGGAACAGCCCGAAGACCTCGTAGAACCGCCACTGCTCGGCGGAGACCGAGAAGCCCATCCGCTCGCAGTAGTGGTCGACGACCTGCTGCCGGGTCCACATGCCCGGGCGCGTTGGACGGCTGGCGCCGGAACTGCCGGAAGAACTCGTCGTCGTCGTCCTGCACCCAGTAGGACATCGAGCCGCCGAGGTCCATCAGCGGGTCGCCCAGGGTCGCCATCTCCCAGTCGAGGACGGCCGTGACCCGCGGCGGGTCGGTCGGGGTGAGCACGAGGTTGTCGAAGCGGAAGTCGTTGTGGATCAGGCAGGTGCGGACGTCGGCCGGCTGCCGTTCGGCGATCCACGCGGTGATGTCGGACCAGTCGCCCATGTCGTCGGTACGGGCGGCGTCGAGCCGGGTCGTCCAGCCGCTGACCTGGCGCCCGACGTACCCCTCGCCCTTGCCGAGGTCGCCGAGCCCGGCGGCCTCGGGGTCGACCGAGTGGAGCTGGATCAGCACGTCCCAGACGTTGCCGCACAGGGTCGAGGTCTCCTGCTCGGACAGGTCGAGCCCGAGCTCGCGGCGCGGGATCACGCCCTCGGCGCGGGTCATCACGTAGAACGGCAGTCCCGATCACGGACTCGTCCTCGCAGTGGGCGACCATCTCCGGAACCAGCGGGAAGACCGGCGCCAGCGCCGACTGGATCCGGAACTCGCGGCCCATGTCGTGGGCACCCGCCGCCTTCACCCCGCTCGGCGGCCGGCGCAGGATCAGGTCGACCGTCGGCCAGGCCAGCAGGTAGGTCAGGTTGGAGGCGCCGCCCGGGAACTGCCGCACCTCGGGGGTCCCGGCCAGTCGGTCCCGCCACGCGTCGGCGGCGTGGTCGCGCAGCCACGCGGCGACGCGGCCGACGTCGAAGGCGTCCTCGTCGCGGACCGGCCGGCTCTCGTCACGGGTGTCGGTCACAGGTCCTCCAAGCGGGCGGCCTGGCGCCGCATCTGGGCGTCGTACGCCGCCCGGTCGGTCAGCTTCAGGTCGTACGCCGCCCGCGCGGCCGGGTCGGGCAGGATCAGCTCGTCGCCGCGGTCGATCCCCTCCAGCACCGCGGCGGCGATCTCCTCGGGTCCGAGCGGGGCGCTCGCCACGAGCTGGGCGATCACCGCGCCGAGGGCGGCGTCCTCGCCGCGCATCGCGTCGACCAGCCCGGTGCGGAAGTAGGAGGGGCAGACCGCGCTGGCGCGCACGCCGTACGACGCCAGCTCGTGGCCGGTCGTCTCGGTGAGCGCCACGACGGCGGCCTTCACCGCGTTGTAGCTCGCCATCCCGGCGGGGTGGACGAGGCCGGCGAGCGAGGCGACGTTGACGACGTGGCCGGAGCGCTGCGCCTTGAACACCGGGACGAACGTGGCCGTGCCGCGCACCACGCCGAACAGGTTGATCTCGGTGATCCACCGCCACTCGTCGAGGGTGGCGACGTCGAGCCGGCCGCCGCCCGCGACGCCGGCGTTGTTGACCAGCACGTCGAGCCCGCCCCACGTCTCCTCGACGTGGCGCCGGGCCGCCGCCCAGTCCTCGTCGGAGGTGACGTCGAGCGCCAGGTCCACGCCGGTCGCGCGTCACGGTCCGTCGCCAGCACCTCGTCGCCGCGGGCCGCGGAAGGCTGCGGTCAGCGCGGCGCCCAAGCCCGCCGGGCGGCGCCAGCTGACGTCAGGCACCCTCGACGTCACGTGTACTTGCCGAGCTCGAGCCGGGCGACCATGCCCTGGTGGACCTCGTCGGGGCCGTCGGCCAGCCGCAGCGACCGGGCGCCGACCCAGGCCATCGCGAGCGGGAAGTCGTCGGACATGCCGGCACCGCCGTGGAGCTGGATCGCCATGTCGATCACCGACAGCGCCATCCGGGGCACGGCCACCTTGATCTGCGAGACCTCCGACAGCGCGTTCATCGGGCCGCCGACGTCGAGCTTCCAGGCGGCGTCGAGCACCAGCAGCCGGGCCTGCTCGATGGCGATCCGGGCGTCGGCGATGCGCTCGCGGTTGCCGCCGAGGTTGACCAGCGGCTTGCCGAAGGCGGTGCGCGACAGGCCGCGACGGACGCGCGTGCTCGAGCGCCGACCTCCGCGAGCCCGATCAGCCGCATGCAGTGGTGGATCCGGCCGGGGCCGAGCCGGCCCTGCGCGATCGAGAACGCCTCGCCGGGCCCGGAGAGGATGTTGCCGACCGGGACCCGGACGTCGGTGAAGGACACCTCGCCGTGGCCGATCGGCTCGTCGGCGTACCCCATCGTGGTGAGCAGTCGCTCGACCTTCACGCCGGGGGTGTCGCTCGGGACGAGCACCATCGTGTGGCGGTGGTGCCGGTCGGCGTCGGGGTCGGTGAGGCCCATGAAGACGTAGATCCGGCAGTCCGGGTGGCCGACGCCGGTCGACCACCACTTGCGGCCGTTGATGACGACCTCGTCGCCGTCGACGACGGCGGTGGCCTCCATGTTGGTCGCGTCCGAGCTGGCGACGTCGGGCTCGGTCATCGTGAACGCCGAGCGGATCCGGCCGTCCAGCAGCGGGTCGAGCCAGGTGTCGCGCTGCTCCTGGGTGCCGTAGCGCAGCAGCACCTCCATGTTGCCGGTGTCGGGGGCGTTGCAGTTGAAGACGAGCGGCGCGATCGCCGAGCGCCCCATCAGCTCGGCCAGCGGCGCGTAGTCGACGTTGGTCAGCCCCTCGCCGCCGTCGGTGCCGTACGCCGCGGCGTAGTCGCCGGCGTGCTCCTTCGGCAGGAACAGGTTCCACAGCCCCTGCGCGCGGGCCTTCGCCTTCAGCTCCTCGATGACCGGCAGCGGCGTCCACTGGGTGCCGGCGAGCCGGGCTGCGGCGAGGTCGCGGTGGTAGCCCTCCTCGACCGGTTCGACGTGCTCGGCCATGAACGCCGCCACCCGCTCGCGCAGGTCGGCGGCGCGTGGGCGTCGGGGAGAAGTCCATCCGCCGACCCTAGTGCGACACTTCCGTCGTGCGGTTGCTGCTGTCCTGCCTGCTGGTCGGGCTCGTGGTGTCCGGCTGCTCCGCTTCCGAGGACCCCTCGCCGCCCGCGCCGACGGTTGACGAGGCAGCGCTGGCCGACGGCCTCGCGGCGATGTACGCGGGCGACAACCCCCAGCCCGACGACGTGAGCGAGGGCGACTGCTTCGCCGACGAGCTGCTGGCCACGACGACGCCCGATCAGCTGCGGGACGGCGGGCTGGTCGACGCGTCGTACGTCGTGGTCACCGAGATCCCGACCCTGGACGAGGAGCTGGCCGGCACCGTCGCGGACGCCCAGCTCGCCTGCACCGACTTCATCGAGGACTCGACGGCCGCCCAGGGCTCGATCACCAAGGGCCGGCTGGACGCCGAGGCGTACGCCGCCTGCCTGCGCGACGCGCTCGACGACGCCGCGATCCGCGCCAGCGTCGTCGCCTCGCTCATGGGCGCGTGGGAGGACCCGGCCCTGGTCCGGCTCGGCGAGGCCCAGGCGACCTGCGCCGACCAGTGACCCGAAAGCGGTCCGGTCCAGGCATGGACCGCGGTCCCCGGCGGGCGTAGCGTCGATCGAGTTGCAGTCTGACCGCCTCAAGGGGAGGGGGCCGGCGCGAGAAGGAGGCGACGACACATGTTCATCCAGATCATCCAGGGACGTTGTACCCGCCAGGACGAGCTCCGGGCTCTGGCCGACACCTGGCGCGACGAGCTCGCACCGGGCGCGCAGGGCTGGCTAGGGGGCACCTACGGCTTCACCGACGACGACACGTTCGTCGGCGTGGTCCGGTTCGAGTCACGAGAGGCGGCGATGGCCAACTCGGCGAGGCCCGAGCAGGGCGAGTGGGCCCAACGCATGATGGCCTTGATGGACGGTCCCGTGGAGTTCCACGACTGCGACGACGTGACCCTGATGTTGGACGGCGGCTCCGACTCCGCCGGCTTCGTGCAGGTGATCCGCGGCCGGGTCGCGAAGCCCGAGCGGCTCAAGGCCCTCATGACCGACACCGAGACGCTCCACGAGATGCGGCCCGACATCATCGGCGCGTCCTTGGCGTTCGAGGACGACGGCACCTTCACCGAGACGATCGCGTTCACCGTCTGAGGCCGCCGCCCGCGAGGCGGAGCGCCAGGAGATGCCCGACATGCCGGCCGAGGTGCGCGAGACCCTCGACATGGCGATGCAGGGAGCGACGTTCTACGACCTGCACCACCCCTGGTTCGCCTCGAGGTGAGACCCGCCCTCAGGCCGAGACGGTCGTGACCACCCGGGCTCGGGCCACCGGGTCGATCCAGCGACGCCGCGTGCGCAGCAGCCGGGCCGTCGACCAGGCCAGGCAGGGCAGCGCGACCAGCAGCGACACGGTCGGGTCCGGCACCCGGGAGAGCCCCGAGAACAGCAGTCCGGTGACGGTCGTGCAGAGCGCGAGCCGGGCGGAGTAGCCCACCATCACGATGGGCGGCGCCGGGGTCGCGCGCGCGCTGCGCAGGTCGACCGAGAACGGGCGCTGGTCCGACCAACGCATGGCGGCGCCGACCACCTGGGCGGTCACCACGACCAGCGTGCACCCGATCGCGGTGAGCTCGGACGCGGTCGGGATGCCGGCGCGCAGCGACGCGAGCACGATCGTGATGAGCGAGGCGAACCCGAGGAACTCGGCCAGCACCAGGGCCCGGGCGTTGAAGACCAGGCCCGGCGCGACCGGCAGGTTCTCCCGCCACAGCTGGCCGCGTCCGTCGAGGCACCACGCGTTCACACCGAAGAGCAGCGCGCCACCGGAGACCACCAGGCCCGGGAGGATCGTCACCGACTCCCAGGGCAGGTTGCCGAGCAGCGCGACCAGCCCGGGACCGACGGCGAGCACGGCCATGCCGCGGCGCATCGGCACGGCGCGCCACACCGAGGCCCGGTCGATCCGGAGCAGCGCGGAGAGGTCGGAGAACGGCATCCGGCGCGGCATCCGGGTCTCCGCCTCGGCCCGCAGCTCGTCGTGGGGCAGCCGTCGCGCGGCCAGCTGGGCGGGCACCGCACCCAGCGCCACCACCAGCAGGAGGGCGACGACCTGGCTGGCCACGGCGACCGCCCAGGTGGACGAGAAGCCGCCCACCGCGGCCACGACGAGCTGTCGGGTGGGGATCTGGTCGAGGACGTCGGTGAGTCGACCGGAGAGCTGCACCCAGACCGCGACGGCGACGACGGCGCCCGTGACGACGCGCATCGTCACGATCCCCCGCGGCAGCCGTCGCACCGCCTCGACCGTCCAGGCGATGACCTGCGCCAGTGCCGTGGCGACCAGCAGCCAGAGCAGCATCAGCACCTGGGCGGACACCAGCCGCGACGGCCCGACGGCGTACGACGTCGCCCCCAGCAGGACCCAGGCCTGGATCAGCCACGAGATGTTCAGCGGCGCCAGCAGCAACGCGCCGAGGTGGTCGGTGGTGGGGCTGATGGGGAAGGCCACCGCGTGCGATCGGGCCACCAGCTCACGTCCGCCGCCCGAGGCGACCGCGGACACCACCGCGATGGCCAGGATCCCGGCCATGGCGGTGGGCAGCAGCACGGCGATGTTCAGGCGCTCGTCATCGGTGGCGGGCACGTAGGCCGGGACGACCGCGGCCGCGACCGTGATCGCCACCATGACCGCCACCGCCCACCAGAACCTCGCCTTGTGCCGCACCGACGCGGTGCGGAAGCGCAGCAGGTGGCCGACGTCGCGGACCGGGCGCCACCAGGCGGGTCCGGTCGCGGCGCGCGGCGAGACCTCAGTCGAGGAGAGCGCGGTAGGCACGCGCCCCCTCCTCCCCCGCCATCTCCTGCGCGCTGATGGTGGCGACCCGCGACCCGCCGCGCAGCACCAGCACGTCGCCGCAGGCCTCGATCGCGAGCTCGCGCAGGTGGGTGGAGACGAGGACGCACGCACCGCGGGCGCGGGCGTCGGCGATCACCTCGAGCGTCGCCTCCACGCCGATCGGGTCGACGCCGTCGAAGGGCTCGTCGAGCAGCAGCACGTCGGGCTCGTGGAGGGCCGCGAGCGCCACGGAGAGCCGTCGGCCCATGCCGTGGGAGAAGCCGCCGGTCACCCGGTGGGCCGCGTCGCCGAGCTCGAACCGCTCCAGCAGCTCGCGGGCGCGTTCCTCCCACCGGGACAGCCGGCGCAGCCGGGCCGCGAGCTGGAGGTGCTCCCACGCGGTCGCGCGGGTGACCAGGCCGCCGACGTCCGGGCAGTAGCCGGTGGCGCGCTTGACCGCGAGCGGGTGCCGCCCGCACGTCGTGGCCGGCGACCGTGGCGCTGCCGGCGGTCGGCGGGACCAGGCCGGCGAGCACGCGCATCGTGGTCGACTTGCCGGCGCCGTTGCGCCCGAGCAGCGCGGTCGCCTGCCCGGCGTACGCCGCCAGGTCGACGCCGGCGACGGCCTCCACGTCGCCGAAGCGGACGTGGAGGCTGCGCACACTCGACCGCCGGGGGGGCCGCCGGGGGGCTCTGGGTCATGGGGCCCATCCTCCACCAGTTCCCCCGGCGGCGACCGGAAAACGTCCCGTCAGGCGGGGAAGGACTCGCCCTTCGCCACCAGGTCACGCAGGTACGCCGAGGGCCGGAACCGCTCGCCGTAGGCGTCGGCCAGCTCGTCGGCCCGCTCGCAGAACGCCGCCAGCCCGATCGGGGCGTCGGTGTCGTTCGGGTCCTGGTAGCCGGTCATGAACTGGGCGGCGCCGCCGGTGTTCGGCGGGAAGCCGATGCCCATGATCGAGCCGATGTTGGCCGCGGCGGCCGAGGTGATGACGTTCTCGTCGAAGCACTTCGCGGTCTCGAGCGCCTCGGCGAACAGCATCCGGTCCTTGATGTCCTGCAGCGGGATCTGCTGCTCGGCGACCGGGAACGCCTCGGCCAGCCCGGACCACAGGCCCTGCCGCTTGCCGGCCTCGTCGTACTCGTAGAAGCCGGCGCCCTTGAGCCGCGAGGGGCGGCCGAGCTCGATCATCTTCAGCACCACCGCCGAGCCGGGGTGCTCCTCGTGGGCGAGCCCGTCGCGCTCGGCGGCGTCGCGGGTGGCCTTGCCGATCTTGGCCATCAGCTCCATGTTGAGCTCGTCCGAGAGCTGCAGGGTCCCGACCGGGTAGCCGGCCTGGGTCGCGGCTCGCTCGAGCGAGACCGGGTTGACGCCCTCGGCCAGCATCGCGAGGCCCTCGTTGACCATGAACCCGATGACGCGCGAGGTGTAGAAGCCGCGGCTGTCGTTGACCACGATCGGCGTCTTCTTGATCTGCTGCACCACGTCGTAGGCCTTCGCCAGCGCGACGTCGGAGGTCTCCCCACCGCGGATGATCTCGACCAGCGGCATCTTGTCGACGGGGCTGAAGAAGTGGAGCCCGATGAAGTCGGCGGGCCGGTCCACGCCGGTCGCGAGCTCGGTGATCGGCAGCGTCGAGGTGTTGGAGCACAGCAGCGCGTCGGCGTCCACGTGCTTCGCGGCCTCGGCGAAGACCTGGTGCTTGAGCGAGGGGTCCTCGAAGACCGCCTCGATGACGAGGTCGCAGCCGGCGAGGTCGGCGTAGTCGTCGGTGGGGTGGATCCGGTCGAGCAGCTCCTGGCTCTTCTCCTCGGTGAGCTTCCCGCGCTCGACGGCCTTGGCGTTGAGCTTCGCCGAGTAGGCCTTGCCCTTCTCGGCGCTCTCGACGGCGACGTCCTTGAGCACGACCTGCATGCCGGCGCGGGCGCACGAGTAGGCGATGCCGGCGCCCATCATGCCGGCGCCGAGGACGCCGACCTTGGTGGCCTGCCACGGCTCGATCCCCTGGGGTCGCAGCGACCCGGCGTTGATCGCCTGCAGGTCGAAGAAGAACGCCTGGATCATGTTCTTGCTGTTCTGGTTGACGACCAGGCTCGTCAGGTAGCGCGACTCGATCCGGCTCGCGGTGTCGAAGTCGGTGCTCGCACCCTCGACGGCGGCAGAGAGGATCGCCCGCTGCGCGGGGTAGTCGGCGCCCTTGAGCTGCTTGCGGAGCAGCGCCGGGAAGGCCGGCAGGAACGCGGCGAGCGCGGGCGACCTCGGGGTTGCCGCCGGGCATCTTGTAGCCGGGCGCGTCCCACGGGTTCTGCGCCGCGTCGGGGTTCGCCCTGATCCAGGCCTTGGCGGCCGGGACCAGCTCCTCGCGGGTGGCGACCAGCTCGTCGACCAGCCCCTTCTCCTGCGCGGCCTGCGGGGTGAACTGCGGACCCTGCAGCAGCACCTCCATCAGCGCCGTCTGGAGGCCGAGCATCCGGACCGTGCGGGTGACGCCGCCGCCGCCGGGGAGCAGGCCGAGGCTGGCCTCGGGGAGGCCGAGCTTGACGCTCTTGTCGTCGACGCAGATCCGGTGGTTGCAGGCGAGGGTGATCTCGAGGCCGCCGCCGAGCGCGGCGCCGTTGATGGCGGCCACGACCGGGCGCGGGTAGGTCTCGAGCCGACGCAGGCCCGCCTTCACGGACTCGACCATCGCGAAGATCTGCGGGGCGTCGTCCTTGGTCGCCAGCGTCATCAGCTTCAGGTTGCCGCCGGCGAAGAAGGTCTTCTTCGCGCTCGCGACGACCACGCCGGTCACGTCGTCCTGCTCGTCGTACAGCCGGTCGACGGCCGCGGCCATCGACTCGCGGTAGACCTCGTTCATGGTGTTGGCGCTGGCGGTGGGGTCGTCGAGGGTCAGCGTGACGATCCCGTCGGCGTCGCGCTCGTAGTGGACGGCGCTCTGGGTCTCCGTGGTGCTGGTCATGTGCTCTTTCCTGGGAGTAGAAGCAGTTGAGTTGGGCGTGAGTGCCGGTTGAGTTGGGCGCGGCTTGCGCTCGAGGCGCTCACACCCAACTCGAACGGGGCTGGTCGCGCTCAGCTCGACGAGCTCGACGATGGTGGCGATGCCCATGCCGCCGCCGACGCAGAGCGTGGCGAGGCCGCGACGCAGGTCGCGCCGCTGGAGCTCGTCGACCAGGGTGCCGAGGATCATCGCGCCGGTGGCGCCCAGCGGGTGGCCCATCGCGATGGCGCCGCCGTTGACGTTGGTGATCTCGTGGCTGATGCCGAGGTCGCGCATGAACCGCATCGCGACGGCGGCGAACGCCTCGTTGATCTCGAACAGGTCGATGTCGTCGACCTCGAGGCCGGCCTTGGCCAGCGCCTTGCGGGCCGCCGGGGCGGGGCCGGTGAGCATGATCGTCGGGTCGGAGCCGGAGACCGCGGTGGCGACGATCCGGGCCCGCGGGGTGAGGCCGAGCTCCTGGCCGACCTCGCCGTTGCCGATCGCGACCAGCGCGGCTCCGTCGACGATGCCCGAGGAGTTGCCGGCGTGGTGGACGTGGTCGATCGCGGTGACCCAGTGGTACTTCTCGAGCGCGACGTCGTCGAACCCGGCCTCGGCGCCCATCTGGGCGAAGCTCGGCTTGAGCCCGGCCAGCCCCTCCGGGCTGGTGTCGGGGCGGATGAACTCGTCGTGGTCGAGCACGGTGACGCCGTTGCGGTCCTTGACCGGGATCACGGCGTCGGCGAAGTAGCCGTTGGCCCAGGCCTTGGCGGCCCGGTGGTGGCTCTCGGCGGCGTACGCGTCGACGTCGTGGCGGGTGAAGCCCTCGATGGTGGCGATCAGGTCGGCACCGATCCCCTGCGGGACGAAGCCGGTGGTGAGGGCGGTGGCCGGGTCGGCCGCCCAGGCGCCGCCGTCGGATCCCATCGGCACCCGGCTCATCGACTCGACGCCGCCGGCGAGGATCAGGTCCTCGAAGCCGGACGCGACGCGGCCGGCGGCCTGGTTGACGGCCTCCAGGCCCGAGGCGCAGAAGCGGTTGAGCTGCACGCCGGCCACGGTCTCGGGGTAGCCGGCGGCCAGCGCGGCGGTCTTGGCGATGTCCCCACCCTGCTCGCCGATCGGCGTGACGACCCCGAGGACCACGTCGTCGATGCGGTTCGGGTCGAGGTCCGGGTTGCGGGTCCTGATCTCGTCGAGCAGCCCGACGACGAGGTCGACCGGCTTCACCTCGTGGAGGGAGCCCACCGCCTTGCCCTTGCCGCGCGGGGTGCGGATGTGGTCGTACACGAATGCTTCTGCCATGACCGTCCTTCGTCGTCCTGCCTGGGAGCCGGTGGGCGCTTGCCTCCCTGCGATTGTGACACCGATACTGTCAGTATCGTCAACGTGGTGCGCATCACCCGGGACCGTGAAGGAGTGAGGCGTGGACGAGAGCGTGGAGTCCCTCCGTGAGCTGCTGACGCTCGACGAGCTGACCAACCGGGTCGGCCTCAGCGTGCGCAACATCCGGTTCTACACGACCAAGGGACTGGTGCCGCCGCCGATCCGGCGCGGCCGCTCCGGCTACTACACCCCCGACCACGTCGCGCGGCTGCAGCTGGTCCAGGAGCTGCAGAGCCACGGCTTCACGCTGTCGGCGATCGAGCGCTACCTGTCGCGGATCCCGGCTGACGCGGCTCCCGAGGACATCGCGCTGCACCGCACGATGCTGACGCCGTGGCAGTCCGAGGCGCCCGAGGAGATGTCGCGGTCCGAGCTGGACCGCCGCGCGAGCCGCACGCTCAGCGACGAGGACCTCGCCACCCTGGCCGCGCTCGGCATCGCGCTCCGCACCAAGCGCGGCCGCTACCAGGTGGCGGTCTCGCAGCTCACCGTCGGCCTCGGCCTGCTCGACCTCGGCTTCCCGACCGAGGCCGCGATCGCCGCGAGCGACGTGTACGCCGACCACGGCCGCCAGATCGCCAAGGAGCTCAACGACCTGTTCCGCACCATGGTGTGGCCGGTCTACAAGGAGTCCGGCGCCTCGCCGGAAAGGCTCCGCGAGGTCGTCGAACGGCTCAAGCCGCTCTCCATCGCGTCGCTGGTCGCCGCCTACGAGTCGGCCATGGACGAGGAGAACCGCGAGGCGGTCGCCAAGCGCTCGCGTTGACCTCGTCGGGTGAGGCGCGGGTCGGGCGGTGCCACCTAGTGTGGGGCCATGGGTGAGCCGCAGACGGTCCTGGTGACCGGCGCCACCGGTTTCATCGGCAGGCGGCTCGTCCCGGCGCTGGTCGAGGCCGGTCACGACGTCCGCGCGATGACGCGCCGCCCGGAGTCGTACGACGGGCCCGGGACCGCCGTGGCCGGCGACGTGTTCGAGGCCGACTCGCTGGTCGAGCCGCTCGACGGGCGCCGACGTCGCGGTCTATCTCGTGCACTCCCTCGACGACCCGGACTTCGAGCGCAAGGACGCGGAGGCCGCGCGCACCTTCGCGCGGGCCGCGGCCGACGCGGGCGTGCGCCAGATCGTCTACATGGGCGGCCTCGGCGACGAGGGTGACGACCTCTCGCCCCACCTGCGCTCCCGACGCGAGGTCGAGGGGCTGCTCGGCAGCACCGGGATCCCGGTCACCGTGCTGCGCGCCGCGATCGTGGTCGGCGCCGGCGGGATCTCCTGGGAGCTGACCCGGCAGCTGGTGAAGAACCTCCCCGCCATGGTCGTCCCGCACTGGGTGAGCACCCCGACGCAGCCGATCGCGCTGGACGACGTGATCCGCTACCTCACCGGCGTCGTGGGGATGGAGCAGGCGTTCGGCCGGGTCCTCGAGATCGGCGGCCCCGAGCAGATGACCTACCTGGAGATGCTGCAGGTCGCCGCCCGGATCATCAACGGTCGCCGGGTCCCGATCGTCAAGGTGCCGGTGCTGACGCCGAGGCTGTCGTCGTACTGGCTCGCCCTGGTCACCGACGTCGACGTCACCACCGGGCGCAACCTCATCGACTCCATGGGCACCGAGGTCGTCGTCACCGACACCACCATCCGCGACCTGGTCCCCGGTGAGCCGCTGTCCTACGAGGAGGCCGTGCGCCGCGCGCTCGCGGATCGGTGAGTCGCCCGTGCACGTGCCAGGGGCATGGCTATCAGCGCCATGAGCGTGCGTCGTCGTCTTCGTACACGGAAGGACCGAACGGCAGGGAGGAGGGGCGCCTCACGCGTAGCCGCACCACGCGTGCGCGTGATTGGTCCTTCGGTCTACGCCAACGCTGCGTCCGCCTAGACGGCAAAGACCACCGGCAGCGCGAACAGCATGGTCAGCGACCAGGCCAGGTGGGTGAGCATCGGCGCGAGGATGCCGCCGGAGGCCCGTCGTTCGAGCCCGACCACGACACCGAGCAGGGCAGCGGCGAAGGTGAGCATCAGGTTGCCGGTGGCGTAGGTCGCGACCGTGTAGAGCGCCGTGGTGACGAGCACCGGGTGGCGCGGGGTGGCGGCGTACGCCGCACCGCGGAAGAACAGCTCCTCGGCGGCGCCGGTGATCGCGGTGATCAGGACCAGCACCGGGATCGCACCCGCGTCGGCGAAGGCGACCACGTCGCCCACCTGGTCGGCCAGGAACGGGACCTGCCGCACCACGAGCCCGCCGACGACGAACACGCCGGCCAGCCCCAGCCCGATCAGGATCGGGGTGAGCACCGGGCGGACGTGGACGTCGTCACGGGCGATCCGGCCGAGGTGGAGCGGTCCGGAGGCGAACGCCCCGGCCGCCCACACCACGGACAGCGCCAGCGACCCGCCGTAGAACTCGATGCTGCCGGGCTCGAGGCGGAGGCTGAGGCCGAGCACGATGCCGCCGAGGACGACCACGATCCCGGTCACCCACTGCCGACGCCGGAGCACCTCGGGGGTGTCCCGGTGGTCGCGCGGGACCTTGTCCCACAACGCGTTGCGCAGCCACGTCTGCATGCCCCACCCCTTCCGCCGCGACTCTACGGCCGAGGCGTGAGGCGCACGCAGCGCACTACTTCTTGAAGGCGTCCTTCACGTCCTTGCCGGCGTCCTTGACCTTCTCGCCGGCGTCCTTGACGGAGGCCGAGGCCTGGTCGCCCTTGCCCTCGCCCTCGAGGCGCTCGTTGCCGGTCGCCTTGCCGGTGGCCTCCTTGGCCTTGCCCTTGAGGTCCTCGCCCTTGTTCGATGCCTTGTCGTCCATGCCCATGGTGGAACGCCTTTCGTCAGAGGTCGCTCCAACCTCGCACGTCGCCGCGGGGCCGTCCTCACCCCGTCGGGGGAGTGAACCGCCCTACGCGGAAGGTTCCGCCGCCTCGTCGGGGGCGGTACCGGTCGACTTGTCGGTCGAGTCGGCCCCGCCGTCCTCGACGTCCGAGACGTCGTGGAGCTCGGAGACCTGCCCGTCCTGCGGATCGGTCTCACCGGAGTCGGGGCGTCGGGTGTCCTCGTGCTGGGTCATGCCCGGCCCGTACCCCGTGGGGCGGAGGTCAATCAGCGGCGGCCGGAGCTGAAGGACGACGCGCTGTGGCGGCTCGTGCCGCCACCGGCGCCGGCCCCGCCCGCGGGGCGACGACGGGACCGCTGCGGCTGCGAGGACGTCTGGCCGGAGGGCTGGCCCGACTTCTGGCCCGACTTCTGGCCCGACTGCTGGCCCGCGCGGCCCTGACCGGAGCCCCCTCCGCGACGGGAGCGGTTGCGACCGCCGCCACCGGAGCGGGAGCGACCGGACTCACCGGAGGAGCCGCCGGCGGGCGCACCCACGGGCACGTACCCACCGGGCACCAGCACCCGCTCGCCCGGCGCCAGCTGGGCCAGGATCGGGTGGCCCGGACCGGGGACCTTGGTCGTGGTCGGCGAGATGCCGGCCTGCCGCGCGAGGGTGCGGACGTCGCGGACCTGCTCGTCGGTCATCAGCGTGATCACCGTGCCGTCGGCACCGGCGCGCGCCGTACGGCCGGAGCGGTGCAGGTAGGCCTTGTGCTCGACCGGCGGGTCGGCGTGGACGACCAGCGACACGTCGTCGACGTGGATGCCGCGGGCCGCGATGTCGGTGGCGACGAGAGTGCTCGCCTTGCCGCCGTGGAACGCGTCGAGGTTGCGGGTGCGGGCGTTCTGGGCGAGGTTGCCGTGCAGCTCGACGCTCGGGACGCCGCTGCTTGTTGAGCTGCTTCGCGAGCGCCTTGGCACCGTGCTTGGTGCGGGTGAAGACCACGGTGCGGCCGGGGGCGCTGGTCAGCTCGACCAGCACCGCGAGCCGCTGCTCGCGCTGCAGGTGGAGCACGTGGTGGGCCATCGTGGAGATCGGCGCCTGGGCCGAGTCGGCCTCGTGGGTGACCGGCTTCGACAGGAACTGCTTGACCAGACCGTCGACGGCCTTGTCGAGCGTCGCGGAGAACAGCAGCCGCTGGCTGTGCTGCGGCGTGGCACCGAGCAGCCGGCGTACGGCGGGCAGGAAGCCGAGGTCGGCCATGTGGTCGGCCTCGTCGAGCACGGTGACCTCGATCGCGCCCAGGTCGCAGTGACCCTGCTTGATCAGGTCCTCGAGCCGGCCCGGGCAGGCGAGCACGATGTCGGCGCCCTTGCGGAGGCCGGTGACCTGCGGGTTCTGGCCGACGCCGCCGAAGACGGTCAGCGTGGTGAGGCCCGCGGACTTCGCGAGCGGCTCGAGGGCGGCGTGGATCTGGCCGACCAGCTCGCGGGTCGGCGCGAGCACGAGGGCGCGGGGTCGGCGCGGGGCGGCGCGGCCGCCCGGCGGAGAGCCGGGCGACCAGCGGGAGCAGGAAGGCGTAGGTCTTGCCGGAGCCGGTGCGGCCGCGGCCCAGGACGTCGCGACCCGCGAGGGAGTCCGGCAGCGTCGCGGCCTGGATGGGAGTGGGGACGGTGATGCCGCGCTCGGCCAGGAGGGCGGACAGCGAGGAGGGGACGCCCGAGGGCGTCGAAGGTCTGCGTAGTCAAGGAAGTCTTCCGGTTGGTGTCTCACCAACGCGCGTCCGCCGGTGGGCGGGGTCGGCAGCCGGGGGGCTGCTGCGTGTCCCACGGAGTGGGGGGCGCTCCACTCGAGTGGTGCGCCGCGGCCCGAGGTAAGACTCGACGGACCGGTGGAACCAGCCTAGGGCAACGGCGGCCGATTCGTCGGATCGCCGCGAGACCTCACTCGAAGCGGAGGACGCCGTCGTCGATCGGGCCGCGCCGGATCGTGCGCAGGTCGTGGACGTAGTTCTGCTGCAGCCGCCACGGCTCGCGGTCGCCCTGCTTCGGCAGCGACCCCAGGGAGCGCTGGACGTAGCCGGGCATGAAGTCCATGAACGGCATCGCGGCGACCGACGGGTCGGGGACGGGTACGGCGCTGCGGGCTCCGATCCCGTCGAGGTGGGAGAGCAGCCGGCAGACGTAGTCGGCGACCAGGTCGGCCTTGAGCGTCCACGACGCGTTCGTGTAGCCGATGGTGAAGGCGAAGTTCGGCACGCCCGCGAACATGAGGGCCTTGTAGGCCATCAGGTCCGGCAGGTCGACCGGCTTGCCGTCGACCGACATCGCGTAGCCCATCACCTGGAGGTTGAAGCCGGTCGCCGTGACCACGACGTCGGCGATGAGCTCGTCGCCGGAGGCCGAGACGGACACCCTTGGCGGTGAAGGTCTCGATGGTGTCGGTGACCACGTCGGCGCCGCCGTGGCGGATGGCGCGGAACAGGTCGCCGTCCGGCACCAGGCACAGCCGCTGGTCCCACGGGTCGTAGGCCGGCCTGAAGTGCACGTCGACCGGATAGCCCTCGGGCAGCTGCTTCACCGCCTGGGCACGGACGAGCCTCCTCGCCTGACGGGGCCAGCGCCGACTGGCCCGGAAGCTGAGGGTCGCGACCGCGATGCTCTTCCAGCGGCTGAGCCAGTACGACGCGCGGTCGGGCAGCAGCCGGCGGAGCAGCCGGGCGAGCGGGTCGACGCCGGGGACAGCCACCACGTAGGTGGGCGAGCGCTGCAGCATCGTGACCTTGCCGGCACCGGCCTCGACCAGCGCCGGGACCAGCGTCACGGCCGTCGCGCCGCTGCCGATGACCACGAAGGAGGCGCCCGCCGGGTCGAGGTCCTCGGGCCAGTGCTGCGGGTGGACGAGCGTGCCGGCGTACTGCTCGACGCCGGGGAAGTCGGGCTGGTAGGGGGTGTCGTAGTCGTAGTAGCCGGTGCAGCCCCAGAGGAAGCCGGCGGTGATCGTGACCGGCCCCTCCGGCGTCTCGGCGGTGACGGTCCACCGCGCGGTCGCGGAGTCCCAGTCGGCGGCGACCACCCGGTGCTGGTAGCGGATCCGGCGCTCGACGTCGTGCTCGCGGGCGGTCTCGCGGACGTAGGCCAGGATCGACGAGCCGTCGGCCAGCGCGCGGTCGCTGCGCCACGGCTTGAACCGGTAGCCGAGGGTGAACATGTCGGAGTCGGACCGGATGCCGGGATAGCGGAACAGGTCCCAGGTGCCACCGCTGGCCGCGCGCGCCTCCAGCACGAGGTAGCTGCGGCCGGGGTGCTCCTGGCCGAGCCGGGCCGCGGCGCCGATGCCGGAGAGGCCGGCGCCGAGGATCAGCACGTCGACGTGCTCGCTCGGTCGTCATGCCTGCACCGCCGCCCCGCTGTCGATCAGCCGGTCGACGTCGGCGATCCCCCAGGCGGCGAGCGCCTCCCGGGTGTGGGCGCCGGGCCCGCCGGGCGGCATGTCCACCGTGCCCGGCGTACGGCTGAACCGCGGAGCGGGCGCGGGCTGGGTGATGCCGTCGACCTCGACGTAGGTGCCGCGGGCGGCGAGGTGCGGGTGGTCGACCGCCTCGCTGGTCGGGATCACCGGCGCCACGCAGGCGTCGGTCGCGTCGAACACGTCGGCCCACTCGGCCTGGGTGCGCGACCTGAACGTCTCGGTGAGGAGCTCGCGCAGCTGGGCGTGGTTGGCCGGGTCGTCACGGTCGGGCGCCTGGCCCTCGAGGCCGAGCAGCCGGATCAGCTCGGCGTAGAACTGCGGCTCCAGCGCGCCGACGCTCATGTGCTTGCCGTCGGCGGTCTCGTAGAGGTCGTAGTAGGGCGTCCCGCCGTCGAGCAGCCCGCTGCGGCGCCGCTCGGGCTGGACGCCGAGGGCCGCGAGCGTGGCGCCCATGGCGGTGAGGTGGGCGGTGCCGTCGACGATCGCGGCGTCCACGACCTGGCCCTGGCCGCTGGTCCGGGCCTCCAGCAGCGCCGCCAGTACGCCGATCACGAGGTAGGTCGAGCCGCCGCCGAAGTCGCCGAGCAGGTTGGTCGGGAAGTGCGGCCGGGCGGGATCCTGGCCGAGGCCGTGCAGCGCGCCGGTGATCGCGATGTAGTTCATGTCGTGGCCGGCCGCCTGCGCCCACGGGCCGTCCTGGCCCCAGCCGGTCATCCGGCCGTAGACCAGCCGCGGGTTGCGGGCCCAGCAGTCCTCGGGCCCGAGGCCGAGCCGCTCGGTCGCGCCGGGACGCATCCCCTCGACCAGCACGTCGGCCTGCGCGACCAGGTCGAGCACGGCCGCGACGGCGTCCGGGTGCTTGAGGTCCATCGCGACGCTGGGGCGGCCGCGGGTCAGCACGTCGTGCCGGCCAGCCGCCGAACATGCCGCCGCCGGGCCGTTCCACGCGGATCACGTCGGCGCCGAGGTCGGCCAGCGTCATGCAGGCATGGGGTCCGGGACCGATCCCGGCGATCTCGACGACCTTCACCCCACGCAGCGGTCCGGTGCCCTGCCCGAGTCCGTACGTCATGCCGCGATCATGACAGAACCACTGTCACGGTCAATGGGTTGAGTTGGGCCGCACGGTCCCGGAGCCACGCCCAACTCGACGCCGCGAGCGAAGCCCAACTCAACCCCGTCAGGGCAGGACGCGGCGGAGGAACTGGCGGGTGCGCTCCTCGCGGGGGTCGGTGAAGACCTGCTCGGGCGGGCCGGACTCGAGGATCCGGCCGTCGTCGAGGAAGCAGACCCGGGTGGCGACCTCGCGGGCGAAGGTCATCTCGTGGGTGGCGAGCACCATCGTGGTCCCGGCCTGCGCCAGGTCGCGCACGACAGTGAGCACGTCGCCGACCAGCTCGGGGTCGAGGGCGGCGGTGATCTCGTCGAGCAGCAGCAGCGCCGGCCTCGTGGCCAGCGCGCGGACCAGCGCGACCCGTTGCTGCTGGCCGCCCGAGAGCCGGTCGGGGTGCTTGCCGGCCTGGTCGGCGAGCCCGAACCGGTCCAGCAGCTCGTGTGCCTGCTGCTCGGCCTCGGCTTCCGCGAGAGGCCGTGGACCCGTCGCGGCGCGAGGGTCACGTTGTCGAGGACGGTGAGGTGCGGGAAGAGGTTGTAGGCCTGGAAGACCATCCCCATCCGCTGCTGCACCTCGCGCGCGGTCGACCCGCGGGTCGGACACCTCGCGACCCTCGAACTCGATGACGCCGTCGTCGACGTCCTCCAGCAGGTCCAGGCACCGCAGCAGCGTCGACTTGCCCGACCCGGACGAGCCGATCAGGCAGATCACGTCATGGGCCTCGACCTCGAGGTCGATGTCGTCGAGGACCACCCGGTCGCCGTACGTCTTGCGGAGCGCTCGGAGACCGTCTCAGCAGGGCGGTGCTCACAGTGAGCCCGCCCTCTCCCGCTCCAGCCAGCGGCGTGTCAGCCAGTCGGTGAAGCGCGCCAGCGGCACGGTCAGCACGACGAAGAAGCACGCGACCACGACGAACGGGGTGTAGTTGAAGTTGAAGAGCGCGTAGTCCCGCGCCGCGAACACCGCCTCGAACACGGCGACGGTCGACACCAGCGCGGTGTCCTTCTGCAGCGAGATGAAGTCGTTGAGCAGCGGCGGGACGACCCGGCGTACGGCCTGGGGGACGACGACGTGGCGCATCGCCTGGGGCCGCGACAGCCCGAGCGCCCGGCGCTCGCCACCTGCGAGGGATGGATCGAGTCGATGCCGGCCCGGAACACCTCGGCGACGTAGGCGCCGTAGGAGAGGACGAGCGCGACTCCGGCCCAGATGAAGGGATCGGTGGTCAGTCCCTGCAGCTGCAGCGCAGGCACGCCGAACCCGAGCAGCAGGATCAGCAGGATGGTGGGGATGCCACGGAACAGGTCGGTGTAGACGACCGCGGCGACCCGGACCGGGGCGAGCCACGGCGAGCGGGCGGTACGGGCGAGCGCCACGGCGAGGCCGAGCAGCAGGATGAACACCTCGCAGACCAGGAACAGCTTCACGTTGAGCCAGAAGCCGTCGAGGACGGCGGGGAAGACCGCCTTCGCGTCCTCCCAGCTGAAGAAGTTCTCGCGCACCCGCGGCCAGCCGGGTGAGGCGGTGACCACGAGCGTGAGCGCGACCAGCACCAGCACCACGAGGCCGGTCGAGATCGCCGTCGAGCGCAGCCGCTGTCGCCGGCGTACGGCGCGACGCTCGAGCTCCCGCGGGCTGGCCTGCCAGTCGGGTCCCACTACTGCAGCTCGGGGACGTCCACGACGTCGGAGAGCCACTCCTGCTCGAGCTGGTCGAGCGTCCCGTCGTCCCGGAGCACGGCGAGCGCCTCGTTGACGCACGGGACCAGCTCGCTGCCCTTCTCGAAGAGCATCCCGAACTCCTCCTGCTGTCCCACCTCTGGCTGGAACTGGCCGATCACGGTGGCCTCCGGGATCTCGACGGCGGTGATGTAGAACGCGGTGGGCAGGTCGGCCAGGATGCCGTCGACCTGGCCGTTGAGCAGTGCCTGCTTGGCGGCTGCGGTGTCCTCGAAGACGGCCGGGTCCTCGGCCGGCTGGATCACGTCGCGGATCGCGGTCAGCGACGTGGTGCCGGTCTGCGCGCCCAGGTTGTAGTCGGCGAGCTCCGCGACGCTCGTCGCGTCCGCGACCGGGTTGTCGTCGAGCGCGATCACGGCCTGCGACGCCTCGTAGTAGCCGTCGGAGAAGTCGACGACCTCGGCGCGGGCCGGCGTGATCGAGATCTGGTTGATGTCGAAGTCGAAGTCCTTCTCGCCGGGCTTGTAGGAGCTGTTGAACGGGACCTTCACCCAGCGTGACCTGGTCCTCGGAGAAGCCGAGCTCCCCGGCCACGGCGTAGGCGACCGCCGACTCGTAGCCCTTGCCGTTGGTGGGGTCGTTGCCCTTGAACCACGGCGGGAACGCCGGGGAGTCGGTGCCGATGGTCAGCGTGCCCTCCTCCAGCAGCGGCAGCTGGTCGGTGGCGCACTGGTCGGCGCTGGTCGGGGTCGGGTCGACGGCTTCTGGGGACTCGTCGTCGACCGGCGCGCACGCGGCGCCCAGTCCGGTGACGGCCAGCAGCAACGGAACGGCGAGGACGACGCGCGCGGTCATACCGAGAATCGTAGGACGGCTCAGTGGTGGGTGTCGTGCATCTCGTGCACGACAGCATGGCCGCGCCCGCGGTCGATCATCCACTTGTTCACCGGCACGGTGACCACGAAGGCGACCGCGAGCGCCACCGCCAGCGCTCCCCAGAACAGGCCGCTGGTCAGGTGGGCGGCCATCGCGCCCGGCACCAGCAGCAGGATCGCGTTGTCGACGACCTCCATCACCAGGATCGAGACGGTGTCGGCCGCGAGCGCGGTGCGCACGGCGGCCCCGCACGTCGAGACCGGCCCGACGGACGCCCACGAAGGTCAGCAGGTAGCCGAAGAAGAAGGCGAGGCCGACCGCCAGCGCGATGCTGGCGGCATCACCCCAGCCCCACCAGGTGGCCAGCACCATGCCGAGCACCTCACCGATGGCACAGCCGGTGAGGCAGTGGACGGTCGCGGAGATCGCGGGGCGCCAGGAGCTCATGCCGCCGACCCTAATACCCCCTAGGGGGTATATGGCAAGTGATCCGCGCCACCCGCTCTTGCAACTCGTTGCATAGGTCGGTCACAGTGACGCCATGGCCCTGGAGCACGCCCTGCTCGTGGCCCTGCGCGAACGACCCGCGTCGGGGCTCGAGCTGGCGCGCCGCTTCGACCGCTCGATCGGCTTCTTCTGGCACGCCACCCACCAGCAGATCTACCGGGTGCTGGCGCGGATGGAGAGCGACGGCTGGCTGACCGTCGAGGAGGTCGCCCAGACCGGACGGCCGCGCAAGCTGGTCTACGCCGTGTCGACGGCCGGTGAGCGCGAGCTGGCCGACTGGCTGGCGCGACCCACGGCGGTCGACCCGCTGCGCAGCGAGCTCGCGGTCAAGATGCGCGGCGCGTCGTACGGCGACCGCGCGGCGGTGCGCGCGCTGGTCGCGCAGCACCTCGCCGAGCACCGGACCCGGCTGGCGGCCTACCACCAGATGGCCGCCGAGCAGTACCCCGACCCCGGCTCCCTCACCGGCGCCGACCTCGACCGCTACCTCGTCCTGCGCGGCGGGGTGCGGGTGGAGGAGTTCTGGATCGCCTGGCTGACCGACTACCTGGAGGCAACGTGAGCTACCCACACCTGCTGGAGCCGATCCGGCTCGGCACCCTCGAGCTGCCCAACCGGGTGGTCATGGGGTCGATGCACACCGGGCTCGAGGACAAGCCGTGGGACGTGCCGAAGCTCGCGGCGTACTTCGCCGAGCGGGCACGCGGCGGCGTCGGGCTGATGATCACCGGCGGCTACGCCGTCAACAAGCGGGCCTGGCTCAAGCCGTTCGCCGGCGAGATGACGACCCGGCTCCACGCGATGCGTCACCGGCAGGTCACCGACGCGGTCCACGAGGCCGGCGGCGCGATCGCGCTGCAGGTGCTCCACGCGGGCCGCTACGCCTACCACCCGTTCAGCGTCGGCGCGTCCGCGATGAAGTCGCCGATCACGCCCTTCACGCCCCGGGCACTGTCGACGAAGGCGGTCCACCGCACCGTCGACGACTTCGCGCGGTCGGTCGCGCTCGCCCGCAAGGCCGGGTACGACGCCGTCGAGGTGATGGGGTCCGAGGGCTACCTGATCAACCAGTTCCTCGCGGCGCGCACCAACGACCGCACCGACGAGTGGGGCGGCGACGCGTCGGCCCGGATGCGCTTCCCGGAGCGGATCGTCGAGCGGATCCGCGAGGTCGTCGGCGACGACTTCCCCGTCATCTACCGGATCTCCCTGCTCGACCTGGTCGAGGGCGGCCAGACCTGGGACGAGACCGTCGAGCTGGCGCAGCGGCTCGAGGTCGCCGGCGTGACCGCGTTCAACACCGGCATCGGCTGGCACGAGGCGCGCGTCCCCACGATCATCACCCAGGTCCCCCGCGGGCTCTGGACGCCGTGGACCGCCCGGCTGCGCGACTCGGTCGGTGTGCCGGTCATCGCCTCGAACCGGATCAACACCCCCGAGCTGGCCGAGCAGCTGGTCGCCGACGGCACGCTGCGACCTGGTGTCGATGGCGCGGCCGTTCCTCGCCGACCCCGACCTCGTCGCCAAGGCGGCCGCGGGCCGCGCCGACGAGATCAACACCTGCATCGGCTGCAACCAGGCCTGCCTCGACCACACCTTCAAGAACCAGACCGCCTCCTGCCTGGTCAACCCCCGCGCCTGCCACGAGACGTCCCTGGTGCTCGGGCCGACCCGTCGCGCCGCCACCGTCGCGGTGGTCGGCGCCGGACCGGCCGGGCTCGCCACCGCGGTCTCGGCGGCCGAGCGCGGCTTCGCGGTCACGCTGTTCGAGGCCGCGCCGGAGATCGGCGGCCAGTTCCGGCTGGCGATGGAGGTCCCCGGCAAGGAGGACTTCGCGGACACGCTGCGCTACTACGCCCGACGGCTGGAGGTGCTCGGCGTCGACGTGCGGCTCGTCGACGCGGGCGACCGCGACCGACCTCGCGTCGTACGACGAGGTGGTGGTCGCGACCGGAGTCGAGCCGCGGATGCCGACGATCGACGGCATCGACCACCCCAGCGTCGTGTCCTACGCCGACGTCCTCTCGGGCCGGATCGTGCCCGGCCGGACGGTGGCGGTGATCGGCGCCGGCGGCATCGGCGTCGACGTCGCGCACTGGCTGGCCCACGACCCGGCCGACACCGTGGAGGACTGGCTGGCGCACTGGGGCGTCGGGGACCCGGCGGTCCATCCCGGCGGGCTCACCGAGCCGAAGCCGCGGGCCTCGATCCGTGACGTCACCCTGGTGCAGCGCAAGTCGACCCGGATCGGGATCGGCCTCGGCAAGACGTCGGGCTGGGCGCACCGGGCGGTGCTGAAGCAGTCCGGCGTGCGGCAGGTCTCCGGCGCGACGTACGAGCGCATCGACGACGCCGGCCTCCACCTCACCGTCGACGGCGCGCCCGTGCTGGTCGAGGCCGACCACGTCGTCGTCTGCGCCGGGCAGGAGTCGGTGCGCTCGCTCTACGACGACCTGGTCGACGCCGGCGTCCCCGCCCACCTCATCGGCGGCGCGGACGTGGCCGCGGAGCTCGACGCCAAGCGGGCGATCGCCCAGGGCACCCGGGTCGCCGCTGCTCTGTAGGTTCGACCCCATGATCCGCGACCTCACCGACGACGAGCTGCGCCGGGCGATGATCCTCAAGTGGGGGTCGGTCGATCCCGACGTGCTGCCCGCCTGGGTGGCGGAGATGGACTACGCCACGGCTCCCCCGGTGCTCGACGCGATCCGGCGCGCGGTCGAGGACGGGGTGCTCGGCTACCCGCCGTTCGAGGGTGGTGGCGGGCCGCTCGGCGAGGCGTACGCCGGGTTCGCGCGCCGCCACTACGGCCAGGACGTCGACCCCGAGCAGGTGCTGCCGACGGTCGACGTGACCGCCGGGGTGCGGGTCGCCCTCGACGTGCTCAGCGACGACGCGCCGGTGGTGCTGCCGACGCCGGCCTACCACCCGCAGTTCGGTGTCATCCCGATCACGGGTCGCGAGGTGTGGGACCTCCCGGTGCCCCCCGATGCCGAGTCGGGCATGTTCGACCTCGACCGGCTCGACGACCTGTTCACGGGCGGAGCCCGGACGCTGCTCCTGACCCAGCCCCACAACCCGCTCGGTCACGTCTACTCCCGGGCCGAGCTCGAGGGGATCCGCGACGTCGTGGTCCGCCACGGCGGTCGCGTCATCAGCGACGAGATCCACGCCCCGCTGGTGCTGCCGGGTGCCGAGCACGTCCCCTACCTGGCCCTGCCCGGCACCGCCGACCACGCCGTCGCCGTGCTGGCAGCCAGCAAGGCGTTCAACACCGCCGGCCTGCGGTGCGCGCAGATCGTGACCGCCGACCCCGCCACCCGCGACCGGCTGCTGGACGTCCCGATGGCCCGCAACGACTCCTGGTCCTCGCTCGGCGAGATCGCCGCGGTCGCGGCGTACGCCGAGGGCGACGAGTGGCTCGCGGCGCTGGTCGCGCGGCTCGACGCGCAACGCACGCTGCTCGCCTCGCTCCTGGCCGAGCACCTGCCCGCGGCGCGGATGCGGCCGCTGATGGCGACCTACCTCGCCTGGCTCGACCTCCGCGCGTACGACGTGGACGACCCCGCCGCGGTCGCGCTCGCCAAGGGGCGGGTGAAGCTCGAGCCCGGCGATCGCTACCAGGCCGGACTGCCCGGCCACGTCCGGCTCAACCTGGCCACCTCGCCCGAGCGACTCACCGAGATCGTGCGGCGGCTCGCGGTGGCGCTCGGCTGAAGCCCCGGGGGTTTCGAGGCTCAGGCGCCAGGGCGCCTTCGCACCTCAACCACCGGGGGTGAGGCACGGCTCCGGTGGTTGAGGTGCGAGCGGAGCGAGCCTCGAAACCCCCGGAGCGTCAGGAGTCCGGTTGCTGTTGCGCGGCGATCAGGTCGGCGTACCACTGGAAGGACTTCTTCGGGGTGCGGACCTGCGTCTCGTAGTCGACGTGGACCAGGCCGAACCGCTGGGTGAAGCCCTCGGCCCACTCGAAGTTGTCCATCAGCGACCACGCGTAGTAGCCGCGGATGTCGACGCCGCGCTCGATCGCGGTGGCGACCGCGCGCAGGTGGGCGTCGTGGTAGTCGATCCGCCGCTGGTCGTCGACCACGCCGTGCTCGTCCGGGCCGTCGTCGTAGGAGCAGCCGGACTCGGTGATCACGATCGGCGGCAGTGCGGCGCGGTAGCGGGCGCGGAACATGATCAGCCACTCGCGGAGCGCGTCCGGCACGATCGGCCAGCCGAAGTCGGTGGTCGGGTGGCCCAGCAGCTCGAGGATCTCGAACGGCAGCTCGGCCTCGGCCGGGGAGGCCGCGATCTTCATCGGGTTGTAGTAGTTGACGCCGTAGAAGTCGAGCGGCTGACGGATCGTCGCGGAGTCGCCGGGACGGACGGCGTCCTCGAGCAACGGCCGGAGGTCGCGCGGGTAGCGGCCGAGCAGCATCCCCTCGAGGTACATCCCGTTCCAGAGCGCGTCGAACAGCTTGGCGGCGCCGACGTCGGCGTCCTTGTCGCTGGCCGGCCAGATCGGCGCGTGGTTGTTGGCGCAGCCGATGCTGGTCGCGCCGGCCCGGCGCAGCGCGATCGCGGCGCGGCCGTGGGCGACGAGCAGGTGGTGGCCGACGGGGAGGGCGTCGAACAGCAGTGCCCGGCCGGGGGCGTGCAGGCCCAGCCCGTGCCCCATCAGCGTCACCACGTTGGGCTCGTTGATCGGGATCCAGTGGGCGACCCGGTCCGCGAGCGCGCTGCCGACGACGTCGGCGTAGTCGGCGAAGCGGTCGATCGTGTCGCGGTTGAGCCAGCCGCCGTCGTCCTGGAGCCCCTGCGGCAGGTCCCAGTGGTAGAGCGTCGCCATCGGCTCGATGCCCGCCTCGAGCAGGCTGTCGACGAGCCGGTCGTAGAACGCGAGGCCCTTCGGGTTGACCTTGCCGGCGCCGGTCGGCTGGATGCGCGGCCACGCGATCGAGAACCGGTAGGCACCGGCCCCGAGCTCCTTCATCAGCGCCACGTCCTCGGGCATGCGGTGGTAGTGGTCGCAGGCGACCTCACCGGTGCTGGCGTCGGCGATCCGGCCCGGCTCCGCCGCGAAGGTGTCCCAGATGCTCGGACCCTTGCCGTCCTCCGCGGCCGCGCCCTCGATCTGGTACGACGCGGTGGCCGTGCCGAAGGTGAAGCCGTGCGGCAGCTGCGGGAACACCCGCTCATCCTTGTGCATGACGGCCACGCTCCGGTCGGAACCCTGGAATTGATGCGGATCAGGGCGCCCGCACGGTGCGTCAGCCGCCGTACATGAAGCCCTCGAGGAACCCGGTCCCGCGCTTCATCACGATCCGGATGACGTGCTGGCCCTCGCCCAGCTGGCGGTAGGTCCGCTTCTGCAGGAACTCGATCCCCCGCTGAGTGCCCTGGAAGGAGAGCGCGCGGCGTCGCTCCCCGTCGATGAACACCTTCGCGATGCCGCCCTGGCGGGCCACGCCGTGGATCACGGTGACGTCGGGTCCCTCGAAGGTGAAGGACACCACCTCGGCGCCCGGCTGCCGGCCGCTGCTGTCGCAGTAGCTTCCCGCCCATCGCGCCGTCGTCGCTGCGCACCCGCCAGCCGCCGTTGAGGTCGACCCGCGGTGCCCGGCAGTGGACGAACGCGCGCACCCGGACCTTGCGGGTCACGGTGTCGCTGTTGCCCGCCTCGTCGGTCACGGTCAGCGTCACGGCGCGGATCCCCGGCTTCTTGAACCGCACGGTCACCTGTTGCCCGGTCTCGGTGCCGGCTCGGCGTCCGACGCGCCAGGCGTAGGTGAGGTCGTCGGCGAGGGTGGTGTCGTCGGTGGAGAGGGCACCGTGGAAGGTGATGTCTGCCCTCGTCAGCGCCGGGTGCGCGTCGAAGCGGACCCGAGCCTGCGGCGCGGTCGTGTCCAGCACCGGTGGGGCGTTGACCACCACGTCAGCCGTCGCGGAGTCACTGAGGCCCTGCGGGTCGGTGACGGTCACCCTCGCGGTGAACGACCCCGCCTGCGTGTAGGTGTGCTTGACCGTCTGGCCGGTGGCGTCCGCGGTCGACCCGCCGTTGCCGAAGTCCCAGACGTAGGTCAGGTCGCCAGGCGTCTCCGCGTCGGCACTGCCGGCGGCCGAGAACGTGATCTCGTCGCCGACCGTGGCCGGGGACGGGTTGGCGGCCGCCTGCGCCTCCGGCGCGGTGTTCACCGGTCCCCCGCCGCCGCCACCGCCACCGCCACCGCCGGAGTTCTCGGTGTCGTCGGTGTCGCTCGTGCAGCCCGGATCGGCCGGGAAGTCGATGAACGTGTCACCGTCGTTGTCGACCCCGTCATCGCACTGCGCCGCCGGCGGCGGCGGGTTCGGCGACTCGGTGGTGTCGGTGTCGCTCGTGCAGCCCGGGTCGGCCGGGAAGTCGATGAACGTGTCACCGTCGTTGTCGACCCCGTCATCGCACTGCGCCGCCGGCGGCGGCGGGTTCGGCGACTCGGTGGTGTCGGTGTCGCTCGTGCAGCCCGGGTCGGCCGGGAAGTCGATGAACGTGTCACCGTCGTTGTCGACCCCGTCATCGCACTGCGCCGCCGGCGGCGGCGGGTTCGGCGACTCGGTGGTGTCGGTGTCGCTCGTGCAGCCCGGGTCGGCCGGGAAGTCGATGAACGTGTCACCGTCGTTGTCGACCCCGTCATCGCACTGCGCCGCGGCGGCGGCGGGTTCGGCGACTCGGTGGTGTCGGTGTCGCTCGTGCAGCCCGGGTCGGCCGGGAAGTCGATGAACGTGTCACCGTCGTTGTCGACCCCGTCGTCGCACTGCGCCGCGGCGGCGGCGGGTTCGGCGACTCGGTGGTGTCGGTGTCGCTCGTGCAGCCCGGGTCGGCCGGGAAGTCGATGAACGTGTCACCGTCGTTGTCGACCCCGTCATCGCACTGCGCCGCCGGCGGCGGCGGGTTCGGCGACTCGGTGGTGTCGGTGTCGCTCGTGCAGCCCGGGTCGGCCGGGAAGTCGATGAACGTGTCACCGTCGTTGTCGACCCCGTCATCGCACTGCGCCGCCGGCGGCGGCGGGTTCGGCGACTCGGTGGTCGTCGGTGTCGCTCGTGCAGCCCGGGTCGGCCGGGAAGTCGATGAACGTGTCACCGTCGTTGTCGACCCCGTCGGCGCATTGCGCTGCGGGCGGCGGCGCTTCCGCGCCGAACATGGCGAAGAAGGGGTATTGCCCCTGAATCGCCCCAGCCCTCCTGAAGTGCCCGCCGACGTACAGCGCGTTGCTGGTTGCCGAGAGTGCCCAGATGCCGGGGAAGGACCCGGCAAAGTCTGGCTGGAAGTCCTGGTCCCACGCGCCGGTGGCCGGGTCCAGCGCGGCCAGCAGCGTCCTGGGCAATCGGGCGTCATCGTTGCCGAACTCCGTGAAGTGGCCTCCCGCATAGAGCACCCCGTCGGCCAGGGCCAGGGCCTGCGCGTCCCCGTTGGCCGTCACTCGCCACCGCCGGACGCCGGTGGTCTTGTCGTGCGCGGTCACCGCGCCCGCGTTGCGATTGGCCATGAAGACGGAGCTGCCGTCGACCAGCAGGTCCCAGGCCCGGTTGCAGCCGCCGCAGGCCATCTCGGGCGCCCATGCGTCGAGCGAATTGGTGGCCAGCGTCACCGAGGCCAGGTGGTTGCGTGGCTGGCCGTCGACGCTGGTGAACCTGCCGCCGACGAAGAGCCGGGCGCCGTCGGTGGCAAGACTGTAGACCGCCTCGTTGCTGGTCAACGGATCGTCGTCGTCGACCGACGTGTCGAAGGCAGCGACCGGTTCGCCGGTGCTCACGAGCACCGCGCCGAGCCCCACCTGGTCCAGCCCGTTGTGCCGGGTGAAGGCCCCACCGAAGTACGCCACGTCGCCCAGCACGACGATGTCACGCACCATGGCGCGGGCGCTCGCGTCCCAATCAGGATCCACCGTTCCGTCGGTGACCCGCAGCTTGGCCAGTCCCATATGGCCCTCCCCGTCGACGGTGTTGAACGATCCGCCGACGATCACGTGGTTGCCGTCCGAGGTGACCGCCAGGGCCCGGACCTCACCGGGCTCGGCGGTCACGCTCCACAGCAGCTCGCCGGTGCTCGCGTTCAACGCGGCCACGTAGCCCGACAGGGGACCCGTGTTGGTGTCGCAATCATCGGGACTGATGCAGCCGCCGACGAAGACGCGACCGCCCGACACCGCCGTCGCCAGGACCGGACCGTCCGGCACCCAGGCGGGGCCGATCGGATCGTCCACGTACGTCGCCGACGCGGGTGGTATCGCGAGGCCGACCGAGAGGACCAGGGCGAGCAGAAGGCCGCCGTACCAGACCCACAAACGAGAATTTCTCATCAGATTCCCCCGACTCTGATGCCTGCAGCGGTTTCCCCCTGAACCCGCAGCGTCACCTCGCAAGCGACGTGATGCCGAACACACTAAGCACGGGTTGCTCGCCACGTCCAGCGTCGACCCCAACTGCTCCAGTCAGGTGGCGAGGACGTGGAGCGCGCCGGGGCGGACCTCCGCGACGGCCGGAGGCTCGTCCGGACCGGGCAGTACGCCGAGTGGCTCGCCGTCGCCGCCCACCGGGATCGGGCTGCGGGCGCGACCGCTGAGCTCGACCCTGCGGCCCGTGAGGACGTGGACCTCGTCGCGATCGACGTGGCTGCCGTCGTAGACGCTCGGCAGCGCCCGCATCAGCGCGACCCGCGACGCGGCCTCGATGACGATGACGTCGAGCACGCCGTCGGTGAGCGACGCGGCGGGCGCGATCCGCATCCCCTTGCCGTAGTAGGCCGAGTTCGCGACCACGACCGTGGCCGCGGCGTACTCGCGGACGTCGCCGTCGACCGACACCCGGTAGCGGCCGGGGCGGTAGGTCGCGAGCGAGCGGAGGGCCGCGTAGGGGTACTGGACGGCGCCCGGGAGGAACCGCGCCCGGTCGACGATCTCGGAGGCGCGGGCGTCCACCCCGGCGTAGACCGAACCGGCGACCAGCCGGTCGCCCTGCCCGTTCTGCAGGGCGATCAGGTCGACCTTCCGCGTCGTCCCGGCCAGGAACAGCTCGGCCTGGGCCTCGGCGGTGGTCGGCAGGTCGAGCATCCGCGCGAAGTCGTTGCCGCGCCCGGCGGGCAGCACGCCGAGCACCCCGCCGCCCTCGGCGACGAGGCCGGCCAGGGAGGAGAGCATGCCGTCACCGCCGACGCTGACGACCACCTCACCGCGGTCGAGCGCGGCCGTGACCTGGGCCCGCATCGCGAGCGGGCCGGGCGAGTAGGTCACCTCGACGTCGGCGCCCGCGTCGCGCAGCAGCCGCGCGACCGGGACCACCGCCTCGGGGGCGGCGCCGCCGCCGGAGGACGGGTTGACCAGGAACCGGAAGCCGGTCACGGGACCAGGACTCCCGGGTTGAGGACGCCGGTCGGGTCGAGGGAGTCCTTCACCGCGCGCAGCGCCTGCACGCCCACCGGGCCGATCTCGCGGGCCAGCCACGGCTTGTGATCGGTGCCGACGGCGTGGTGGTGGGTGATCGTCGCGCCGGCGTCGACCATCGCGTCGGACGCGGCGGTCTTCGCGACCTGCCACTGCGCCAGCGGGTCGTCGCCGGCCTTCGCAGCGACGGTGAAGTAGAGCGACGCGCCGGTCTCGTAGACGTGGCTGATGTGGCAGAGCACCATCGACCCGGGGAGCGCGGCCTCCAGCGCGCCCTTCACGTCGGCGTAGAGCCGGTCCAGGTTGGACCAGAACGTCGCGGTCTCGAGGGTCTCGACCAGGACACCGACGTCGAGCAGCGAGTCGCGGAGGTACGGCGCGTTGAACCGGCCCTGCGCCCAGGCCTGCCCCGGCTCCTCGCCGAGGTCGGTGCCACCGAGCCCGGTCAGCACCGCGGTGACGGCGTCGTGCTTCGCGGCGACCTGCTCGGCGGTCCCCTCGTAGCCCACGATCATCAGGCAGCCGGCCTCGGTCGTGCCGATCTCGTCGGGTCGGGCCAGGTTGATCGCGGTCTCGGACTCGTCGGAGAGCCGGATCACGGTGGGCAGCAGCCCGGCCTGGGCGAGGGTGCGCATCGCCGTGGCACCGTCGGCAAAGGACGGCCACCGCCATCCGTCGTACGTCTTCACGTCGGGGGTGCGGCGCACCCGGACGGTGACCGAGGTGATCACGCCGAACGCGCCCTCGGAGCCGAGCAGCAGCTGGCGCAGGTCGGGGCCGGCGGCGTTGGCGGGCGAGGAGCCGAGGGTCAGCTCGCCGCTGGGGGTGGCCGCGGTGAGCCCGACGACCATGGCGTCGAAGCGACCGTAGCCGGCGCTGGACTGGCCGCTGGAGCGGGTCGCGGCGAAGCCGCCGATCGAGGCGTACTCGAACGACTGGGGGTAGTGGCCCAGGGTGAGGCCGTGCTCGGCCAGCAGTGCCTCGGCCTCGGGGCCGCGCAGGCCGGGCTCGAGGGTCGCGGTCATCGAGATCTCGTCGACGGCCAGCAGCCGCTTCATCCGGACCAGGTCGAGGGAGACCAGGCCGGCGTAGCCGTCGCGACGTGCGGCCAGGCCACCGGTCACGCAGGTGCCGCCGCCGAACGGGACGACCGCGACGCGGTGCTCGACGGCGTGGGCGAGCAGGGCCACGACGTCGTCGTGGGTGCCGGGCCTGACCACGGCGTCGGGGGCGTCGGCGAGGTCCCCGGAGCGGGCGCGGAGCAGGTCGGGGGTCGACTTGCCGCGGGTACGGCGCCGACGGATCTCGTCGTCGAGCAGGACGTGGTCGTCGCCGACGATGGCGCGCAGCCCGTCGAGCAGGCCCTCGTCCAGGGTGCCGGCAGGGACGTCCGGTGACTCGACGGCGGGCCGCTCGTCGAGCCCGAAGGCGAGCTCGATGAGACCGCGGGCGGCCTCGGTGAGCGGGGTGGCGGCGGCGGGGTCGCCCCAGCGGTTCGGGTGCATCTCGACGGACGTCATGTGTTACAGTGTGACACATGACGTCACTTCGTCACAACGGTGAGCCCGGTCGCACTCCGAGGGACGGTTACCTCGACGCCGCCCGCGAGTGCATCCTCGACGTCGGCTGGCGTCGCACCACCCTCACCGAGGTCGCCCGCCGGGCCGGCGTCAGCCGGATGACCATCTACCGCGCCTGGGCCGACATGCCGACCCTGCTCGGCGACCTGATGACCCGCGAGTGGACCGACGTGGTCGCGTCCCAGCCCACCTCCGGGGCCGGCGCGGACGACGTCGCCGACGGCCTGGTGGCCACCGTCCGGGCGCTCCGCGACAACGAGCTGTTCGTCCGGATCGTCGAGCTCGACCCCGAGCTGCTGCTCCCCTACCTGCTCGCGCGACGCGGCCGGTCGCAGGAGGCGATCGCGGCCCTGCTCGCCGCCCGGATCCGCGAGGGCCAGGCGGCCGGCACCGTACGCACCGGCCACGCCGACACCCTCGCCCGGGCCCTCCTGCTCGCCGCCCACGGCTTCGTGGTCTCCGCGCAGACCATGGTCGACGACGCGGTCACCGAGGCCGACCTCGACGAGGAGCTGCGCCACCTGGTCAGGCGGACACTCGCGCCATGAGTCGGATCGCCCCGGGCACGGCCGACCTCGCTCCGGCGTACGACGTGGTCGTGATCGGCCTGGGCGTGACCGGGACCGGCGTGGCGCTCGACGCCGTCAGCCGGGGCCTCTCGGTGCTCGCGGTGGACGCCCACGACCTCGCCTTCGGCACGTCGCGCTGGTCGAGCAAGCTGGTCCACGGCGGGCTGCGCTACCTCGCGACCGGACAGGTGGGCATCGCCCACGAGTCAGCGGTCGAGCGGGGCATCCTGATGGAGACCACGGCCCCCCACCTCACCCACGCGATGCCGATGCTGCTGCCGCTGACCTCCAGCGTGGGGTTCGGACAGGCGCTGCTCGCCCGAGGTGGCTTCGCCGCCGGCGACCTGCTGCGCCGGGGCGCGCGCACCGACCGCGAGACCCTCCCCCGGCCGCGGCGGATCTCCGCGACCGAGGCACTCGCGCTGGCTCCCGGGCTGCGGTCGGCCGGGCTCCGTGGCGGGCTGCTGTCGTGGGACGGGCAGCTGGAGGACGACGCCCGGCTGGTCACCACCATCGCCCGGACCTCGGCCCGCCTCGGCGCCGACGTCCGCACCCGCGCCCGCGTGCTGCGCGCGACCGGGACCTCGGTCTCCCTGCGCGACGAGCTCACGGGTTCATCCGTCGACGTCGCCGCACGCGCGGTCGTGAACGCCGCCGGGGTGTGGGCCGGCGACCTCGACGCCGACGTCACGCTGCGACCGAGCCGCGGCACCCACCTGGTCCTGCGGCAGGACACGTTGCCCGGGCTGCGCACCTCGGTCACCGCACCCGTACCGGGCTCCACCAGCCGGTTCGTGCTGGTGCTGCCGCAGCCCGACGGCACGGTCTACGTCGGACTCACCGACGAGCCGACCGACGGCCCGGTCCCCGACGTACCGCAGCCGACCGAGCCCGAGATCGGCTTCCTGCTCGACGTGGTGTCGGCGGCGTTCGCCCACGACCTGCGCCGCTCCGACGTGGTGGGCGCGTTCGCCGGGCTGCGGCCGCTGCTGGACGCACCCGACGGCCAGACCGCCGACCTGTCCCGCAAGCACGCCGTCCTCACCTCGCGCAGCGGCGTGGTCACCGTGGTCGGCGGCAAGCTCACGACCTACCGCCGGATGGCCGAGGACGCCGTCGACCGGATCGTCGCGGAGAGCCGGCTCGACGCCGGACCGTGCCGCACCCGCAGCCTCCCCCTGTCCGGGGCCGCGCCGCGGCCGGAGCTGTCGCGGCTGGAGGACCACCCGCGGCTGGTCCGCCGGTTCGGCACCGACGCCGCGCTGGTGCTGGCCACCGCCCGCGACGTCACCGGCCTGTCCGACGACGAGCTGCTGGCGCCGATCGCGGACGCGCGTCCCCGCGACCCTGGCCGAGCTGGTCTTCGGCATCACCCACGAAGGGGCCGCCGACGTCGACGACCTCCTCGACCGGCGTACCCGGATCGGCCTGGTCGGCGCCGACCGCGCCCTCGCCGTCCCCGCCGCCGAGCGGGCGTTGTCGCTCGTGGGCGCCGCCCGAGAGCGGTAGTCCACGGAGAAGTGGTCGAGATCCGGGGACAACCTCGACCACTTCTCCGTGGACTACCACCGACTGCACCGATGAGTTCGCCGGTCGACGCCGGTCCACCCTCTTGGCAGACTGACCGAGACAGGGGAGCCAGGGCATGAGGACGGCGACAGTGACGACGACGAGGCCGAGCGCGGAGCAGGGCGACACCACGGCGGAGCTGCGGGACTTCGACACGCTCACCCAGCGCTACCAGCGAGAGCTGCTGGCGCACTGCTACCGGATGAGCGGCTCGGTCCACGAGGCCGAGGACCTGGTGCAGGAGACGTTCCTGCGGGCGTGGAAGGCGAGCGCCGACTTCCAGGGCCGCTCCAGCGTCCGCACCTGGCTCTACCGGATCGCCACCAACGTGTGCCTCACCAACCTCGAGGGCCGGCCGCGGCGCCCGCTGCCGACCGGGCTCGGCGCCGCCGACGCCGACGTCGCCGACCCGCTGGACTCCCAGCCCGAGATCCCGTGGCTGGAGCCGATCCCGGACGCCGCGATCCAGGTCGAGGAGAAGGACAGCATCCGGCTCGCGTTCGTCGCGGCGCTGCAGCACCTGCCGGCCCGCCAGCGCGCGGTGCTGATCCTGCGCGACGTGCTGCGCTGGTCGGCCGCCGAGGTCGCCGAGGCGCTCGACACCACCGTCGCCGCGGTCAACTCGGCGCTGCAGCGTGCCCACGCCCAGATCGACAGGGCCCACCCCACCATCGACACCGCCGTCACCGGGCTGAGCGACACCCAGACCCGGCTGCTGGAGCAGTACGTCGACGCCTTCTGGCGCAAGGACATCGACCGGATCGTCAGCCTGCTGACCGCCGACGCCACCTGGGAGATGCCGCCGTTCACCGGCTGGTACTCCGGTGCCACCACGATCGGCGAGCTGATCGACACCCGGTGCCCGGGCGGCGTGCACGACATGCCGATGCTGCCCACCACCGCCAACGGGCAGCCCGCCTTCGGCCTCTACATGCGTACGCCGGAGGGCGACTTCGTGCCCTTCCACATGCAGGTCCTCGAGCTGGACGGCGATCGGGTCCAGCACGTCAGCGCCTTCTTCGGCGACGAGGTGTTCCGCCGCTTCGGACTGCCCGACCGCATCCCGGCCGACGCGCGCCCCGTCCAGCCATGACCGCGACGGCGCTGGCCGGCGCCGTCGAGCTGCTGGACCGGGCGCTGGCCTACACCAGGGGGGCGCTCGCGGAGGTGCGCGCCGACGACCTCGCCCTGGCCACGCCGTGCCGGGACTGGCCGCTCGCCCTGCTCCTGGCCCACATGGACGACAGCCTCGACGCCTACACCCAGGCCGCGACCGGCCGGGTGGCACTGGTGACCGCCGGAAGCCTGTCGCCGATCGAGACGATCCGGGACAAGGCCTGCGCCCTGCTCGGCTGGTGGCTCGACCACCCACCCGACGAGGTGGGCGTGGGTGACCTGCGGATGCCGTCGCAGACCCTGGTGGCGGCCGCCGCGCTCGAGATCACCGTGCACGGGTGGGACGTCCACGCCACGCTCGGGCGGCCGGTCGACGTGCCGGCCGACCTGGCCGGGCCGCTGCTCGCCGTCGCGCGGGTCGTGGTCGGTGACGACGACCGCGGCGCCTGTTTCGCACCACCCGTCCCTGCCGCCCCAGGAACCGACGAATCCCAGCACCTGCTGGCGTTCCTCGGCCGCGGCTGACTGGACCAGCGACCCGATTTCGGGCGTTCGGTGCCGCCCGGGGGCTGCGCTCCCTAACCTCACGACATGCTCGTCCCCGCGACGACAGCCACCCCCGTGGGGGACTGTCCGGACCTGGTCCGCCAGGGCCGGATCACCGAGGCCCTCGCCGTCCTGACCGCCGTGCCCGCACCGTCGGTCGACACGCTCGCCCGGACCCTCGAGTGCCGGCTGGCCCGGGGCGAGATGAACCTCGCCCTGACGCTCGGGAAGGAGCTGGCAGCGCTGCGCGGCCTGGCCCCTGTCGAGGCCGCCCGGGTCGACCTGGTGCTCGGCGACCTCGCGTCGGCGTGCGGCCGCGACGACGACGCCGTCGCCCACTTCCGCGCCGCCGGCGACCGGGTCGACGACCCGGTCGACCTGCCCTGGCGGGCCGGCGCCGCCCTGGGCCTGATGCGGACCGGCGACCGCCGCGAGGCCGCCGAGCTCGCCACGGACCAGCTGGCCCTGACACGCGCCGCGGGCTCGGCGTACGCCGTCGCCGGAGCGCTGCGCACCGCCGCCGCCTGCCTGCCCGTGGACCAGTCGGCACGCCTGCGGGAGGCCCACGCGATCGCCGCCGGCCGGTTCGAGCGGCTGTCGGCGCAGATCGCGACCGACCTGGCCGGGCTGCTCGCGCTGGCCGTGCCCGGCGTGCCGCCGTCACCGAGGCCGTGGCGCTGCTCCGCGCCGCCGAGGCGTACGTCGACGCCGAGGACCTCTGGCCGTTGCACACCCGGGTCCGGCGGTTGCTGGAGCGGCTCGGCGAGACCCCGCACGTCCCGCGGACCGAGACCATCGCCCGGCTCACCCAGTCCGAGCTGCGGGTGGCGCGGATGGCCGGTCTCGGCGCCACCAACCGCGCCATCGCCGAGGACGTCGGCGTGACGGTCAAGGCGGTCGAGTGGCACCTCTCGCACGCCTACCGCAAGCTCGGCATCAACGGCCGCCGCGGTCTCCCGCAGGCGCTGCGGCTGGGCTGACCCGGCCCCTCCCATGTAACGCCGGGTTAGCTGCTGTTCGCCACCGGTTGCAACAGGGTGGGAACAAGCAACAACCCGGCGTTACAAGGGGACTCTCACTGGGCGTGTCCCATTTCCCGGTCCTGTCGAGGCTTGGAGATCCACCCGCACTCTCATAGCCGAGTTGAGGCGGGGCTCAGCTGCGCTTCCGTCGGAGAACCATGGCAGCGAGTGCGGCACCGAGTGCAAGGCCGACGGCACCCAAGGCCAGCCAGGGATGGTCGGAGAGTCCCGTGGGTCCAGGGTGGACGAACCCTCCGAGTCCCTCGCCGGGCCCGGCTCGTCGGCCATCGGCTCCCCGGATTCGTTCGTGGGGATGTCGACCGCCAGGAGGTCGGTGGCGATAGCTGAAGGCGCTGCCGGTGTCGCCCGCGTCCACGCGCCCGACCACCGCGAGGTCCGCGGTCCCGGCGTCGAGGTCCAGGGTCAGCAGCGCCAGGTCCGCGTCTGCGTGCCACGTCCGCGGTGCCGGTGGCCTCGTGCACCGCGGCCAGCATCTTGTCGGCGCCGACCCAGCCCAGCAGCTCGGTCCTCACCTGCTCGCTCGGAAGGTCGCCCTCCAGCCGGAGCTGGCGGGCGCTGTCGGCCCGGCCGGGGTCGACGGCCAGCACCCGGTCGCTCAGGCCCGCGGGCTCGACCAGGAGCGTCTGTCCGTCGGGGGAGAACCGCGCCACCTCCCCAGCCTCGGCGTCGTCCGGGAGTGGCTGCGGTCGCGGGGCGCCGTCCGTCCCGGTCATCAGGGACTGCTCCTCGGTCTTGGGGCGCCCACGGACGTCCGGGTGTGCTCACCCAGGCGGCCAGGCCCGCCTCGTTCACGGCAGGAGCTGCGGCTCGGGGCCGCGCATCTCGGGAACCCCGCGAGGGTTGGTCTGAGGCCCGATGCCGGTTCCACGTCACCTTCTTCGTGGTGTCGAGCACCTGTCCGCCCCATGCCTCGCTCACCCCCCAGCCCAGGGTGGCCGTCAGCCCCTCGTCGAACGCCACCAGCCGGCTGTCGGGCGACCACCGGAAGTTCCAGTTGAGCCTGCCCAGCTGGGTCGTCACTCCGAGGTCATCCGGACCGGACGGGTAGGTGTCGATGGCGCCCGTGGTGAGATCCAGCAGCCGGGCGCCGCTCTCGACCCAGCCTTCCCCTGGCTCCCCGCACACCGACCGCGAGCCGCACGTCGCCGGCGGCGGCACGAAGGGCTCGTGCCAGGCGTAGATGAGCTTGGTGCCGTCGGGCGACAGCGACAGGACCTCGGGGAGGTCGACACCGCTCCTCGGCGGCCGTCCTGGCGTAGAGGGGTGCGTCGAAGCCGGGGAGGGCGAGCCGGTGGGCGACGCCGTCGTCCGCGGTGACCACGAAGGCACCCGTGTCGTTCGACGATCGCCACGGACGCCCGCCCGATCGCCAGATCCTTCTCGAGGCGCAGCCCCCCGTCACCTGCGATCCCCTCGATCTCGATCAGATTCGGGGGGTCCGGTCGGTCGACGGGCGGCGGGGCAGTGCGCGAGGACTCCCGTCGCCACGGACGATCCCGCCCAGGAGGCGACCACGACGAGAACGACCGCAGCCGCGGTGAAACCCTCGCCGGCGACGCCGCGTGCGCGAGGCCCTCGACCACAGCAAGGGGTCGACGGACACCGGTCCGGCGCGGTCGGCGACGCGCGTGAGGACGTCACGCAGCTGGTCAGTCATGGTCCACCCCGATCAGTTCTCCGAGGTCCGGCGCGGCCGCTCTCAGGCGTGCCAGCGCCTGTCGGTGCATGGACTTCACGGTCCCCACGCCCACGCCCAGGACCCGAGCTGCCTCGACCTCGGTCAGGTCCTCGTAGTAGCGCAGCACCAGGACCGCGCGCTGGCGCGGGGTCAGCCGCTGCAGCGCGCGCTCGAGTGACAGCTGCAGGTCGACGTCGACACCGGCGCCGGCCGGCTCGTCGTACCGTGGTGCCGACTCGGCCACCCGGCGGCTTCGACGCCGCCACCAGGAGATGCTCTCGGTGTACAGGATCCGCCTGACGTAGGGCTCCGGGTCACCCGTGATGCGTTGCCACCGCAGCGCCGCCTTGAACAGCGCGGTCTGCACGAGATCCTCCGCGAGCTGGTGGTCCTGGGTCAGGAGGTACGCCGTGCGCATCAGCGCGGCACTGCGGGCAACGACGAACTCGTTGAACTCCGCTTCCTCGGCCATGCGCTCCACTGGGCACCTCCGCCTCCACCCTCTACTCATGATGACGCCACGCGGACAGCGCGCGGAGGTCTGCCAGCACCACCTTTCCCCTCCCGAGACAACTCCCGGGGCCTTGCCTTCGCTAGGGTCTGTGCGTCATGACAAGTCGCCTTTGGCGGTCGCTCACCCGCCCGGATCTGCGGCGTTCCGTGCGCCCTCACGCTGCGGCCGGGAGTGCGCGATGCAGTCGACCCGGAGCCAGCCGGTCGCGGAGGTGGCGGTGCTCTCGAACGACTTCGCGAGTCGTCGGGAGCGGCCGAGGCGCCCGTGGGTGAGCTCGACGCGCAGTTCCAGCCGGCCGGCGACGCCCTGCACGGTGAGGTGTTCCAGCATCAGTTCCGGTGTCGGAGACGTACAGCATCGCGCCCACCACCCGCGCCATCGCCGAGGACGTCGGCGTGACGGTCAAGGCGGTCGAGTGGCACCTCTCGCACGCCTACCGCAAGCTCGGCATCAACGGCCGCCGCGGTCTCCCGCAGGCGCTGCGGCTGGGCTGACCCGGCCCCTCCCATGTAACGCCGGGTTAGCTGCTGTTCGCCACCGGTTGCAACAGGGTGGGAACAAGCAACAACCCGGCGTTACAAGGGGCCGGGCCCCTCAGAGCAGCGCCATCGTGGCGCCGTGGCCGTGGGTCCAGGCGCGGGCCCGGCCGTCGACCCCGAGCACGAACGCCGCCAGGTCGCCCGGCAGGTCCGGACCGGTCGCGGTCACCCGCGGCAGCACGGCCGGCGCCTCGTTGCTGACCCAGCGACAGCGGCCCTCGGCGACCAGGCCGGTGACGAGGTCGTGGAACCGGTCTCGGTCGGCGGGCTCGAGGTAGGCGATCACCGCGCTGTGGAACACCACCACCTCGCCGTACGCCGCCGCCTCGTCGACCAGCGTCGGGAGCTCGTCGAGCAGGTCGCCGCGCAGCAGCCGCGGCGGATCCGCCCGGGCGATCTCGACGGCGGCCAGCAGCCGTTCGCGGCGGTCGTCCTGCTCGGGCCAGACCAGGGTCGTCAGCCACGCCATCGCGTCGGCGTCGGTGACGTCGAGCGGGTTGAGGTCGATGCCACCACGCCAGCCGACCTCCGGCACCCGCACGGGCGGCAGCACGCCGGTCACCCGGCAGTCGAGCCGTGGACCGGCACCGGCCGCCACGGCACCGTCGTCGGTCACCCAGCGGTAGGACCAGCGGTCGGGGTAGAGGCACAGCCCGGCGCTGGCGCCGACCTCGAGCAGCGCGAGGGGACGGCCGGCCTCCGCCGCGAGCTCGCCCAGGAACGGCGTGAGCGTGGCGAGCCGGCCGACCTCGTTGGTCTGCGTCGCCCGGGCCAGGATCGTCGCCCGGATGGCGCCGTCGTCACCGAGCAGGGCGTCGCGCAGCCCGGCGTACGGACCCGGCGCGGGGACGCCGTGCCACCGTGCCGCGGCGAGCACCAGGTTGGGCTGCTGCTTGATCGGCGGCAGCGACCCGATCCACGCGAGCACGTCCTCGTCCTCGGCCACCGCCAGCGTCCAGTCACGGAAGCACGGCGAGTCGTCGGCGTAGCGGGCGAAGTCGCGGTACTGCTCGGCGACGTCGGCGAAGAGCTGCACGGCGCGGGTCAGCCGGCGGGCAGCGACACGTAGGTGGTGTCGAGGTACTCGTCGATCCCCTCGAAGCCGCCCTCGCGGCCGAAGCCGCTGGCCTTCACGCCACCGAACGGCGCGGCCGGGTTGGACACCAGGCCGGTGTTGACGCCGACCATGCCGAACTCGAGCGACTCCGCCAGCCGGATCGTGCGGGAGAGATCGCGGGTGTAGACGTAGGAGGTGAGGCCGTACTCGGTCGCGTTGGCGCGCTCGACCGCCTCGTCCTCGGTCGCGAACGTCGTGATCGGGGCGACCGGGCCGAAGATCTCGACCTGGTTGATCTGCGCCTCCGCCGGTACGCCGAGCAGCACGGTCGGCCGGTAGAACCAGCCCGGGCCGTCGCCGGCCGAGCCGCCGGTCACGACCGTCGCGCCGTCGTGGACCGCGTCGGTGACCAGCTCGCCGACCGACTCGACCGCGTCGGCGTTGATCAGCGGACCCACGTCGACGCCCTCGTCCTGGCCCCGCCCGACGGTCAGCGCGCCCATCCGCTCGCCCAGCTTGCGACCGAACTCCTCGGCGACGCTCTCGTGGACCAGGAACCGGTTGGCGGCGGTGCAGGCCTCGCCCATGTTGCGCATCTTGGCGATCATCGCGCCGTCGACGGCGGCATCGACGTCGGCGTCCTCGAAGACCAGGAACGGCGCGTTGCCGCCGAGCTCCATCGACACCCGCTGCAGCTCGTCGGCGGACTGCCGGACCAGGATCTTGCCCACCGGGGTCGAGCCGGTGAAGCTCACCTTGCGGAGCCGGTCGTCGGCCATCAGCGTCGAGCTCAGCACGGCCGAGTTGGACGTCGGCACCACGTTGAGCACCCCGGCCGGGAGACCGGCCTCCTCCATCAGCGCGGCCAGCGCCAGCATCGTCAGCGGCGTCAGCTCGGCCGGCTTCACGACCATGGTGCAGCCGGCGGCGACGGCGGGCCCGATCTTCCGGGTGCCCATGGCGAGCGGGAAGTTCCACGGGGTGATGAACAGGCAGGGCCCGACCGGCTTGCGGATGGTCAGCAGCCGCGAGCCGCCGGCCGGCGCCTGCATCCAGCGACCGTGGATCCGCACCGCCTCCTCGCTGAACCAGCGGAAGAACTCGGCGCCGTAGGTCACCTCGCCCTTCGCCTCGGCCAGCGTCTTGCCCATCTCCAGCGAGATCAGCCGCGCGAAGTGGTCGGCGCGCTCCACGATCAGCTCGTACGCCGTACGCAGGATCTCGCCCCGCTCGCGCGGGGCGGTCCGCGCCCAGTCGTGCTGGGCCGCGACCGCCGCGTCCAGCGCGTCCATGGCGTCGCCCGCGGACCCGTCGGCGACGTCGGTCAGCACCGAGCCGTCCGCCGGGTCCAGCACGACGAACCGCTCGCCGCCGTCCGCCTCACGCCACTCGCCGGCGATGTGGAGGTTGCGCTGCTCCGACGGCATCAGGTCGAACACGTCGGTCGAGAGTGCGGTCATGCCGATCAGCCTCGCACCCGCCGGTAGGTTTCGGAAACCGCTGACACCGGTCGAGCCCCCGTGGGATTCTGGGCGCGTCGGCACGGAGGGAGCACTTTGCGTCGACCTGAACCCCTCGCCGACCCCATGCGGCGAGGGGTTCGTACGTTCCCGGTACTGGTCGTCAGCCCCTTGCCAAAGCACCCCGACGGGAGTTGCCTTGGCGGAGGAGGTACGTGATGGCCGACAGGGGAAGCACCCGTAGACACGCCGGGCACGACCTCGAGGCGAGCAGCCCGGGCCGGATCAGGAACGTGGTCCTGGTCGGGCCCGGTGGCTCCGGCAAGACCACCCTGGTCGAGACGCTGCTCGCCACCTCCGGAGCCGTCAGCCGCGCCGGATCCGTCACCGACGGCACCACCGCCAGCGACCACGACCCGAGCGAGCAGCGCCACGGCCGGTCCCACTCGCTCGCGGTCGTGCCCGTGGTCCACGACGGGACCAAGATCAACCTGATCGACACCCCCGGGTACGCCGACTTCGTCGGGGAGCTGCGGGCCGGGCTGCGGGCGGCCGACTGCGCGCTGTTCGTGATCGCCGCCAACGAGGGACTCGACGGCATCGACGGGGCGACCCGCAGCCTCTGGGTCGAGTGCGCCCAGGTCGGGATGCCGCGGGCGGTGGTGATCACCAAGCTCGACCAGGCCCGGGCCGACTACGACGGCGTGCTCGGCCAGGCGCAGGCGGCGTTCGGCGACAAGGTCATGCCGCTCTACGTCCCGGTCCGCGACGCGGGCGGCGAGGTCACCGCCCTCGACGGCCTGCTCGAGCCCTGCGGGCCGGACCTGGAGGCGGTGCGTGGCGCGCTCATCGAGGGCGTGATCGAGGAGTCCGAGGACGAGACCCTGATGGACCGCTACCTCGGCGGGGAGGAGATCGACGCCAAGGTCCTGGTCCACGACCTCGAGCGGGCCGTCGCCCGGGCGACCTTCTTCCCCGTCGTACCCGTCTGCTCGGTGACCGGCGTCGGCTGCGCGGAGCTGCTCGACCTCGCGCTGCGCGGATTCCCCTCGCCCGCCGAGCACCCCTCGCCCGAGGTCTTCACGCCGCAGGGTGGCGCGGCGCCGACCATCGCCTGCGACCCGTCGGCGCCACTCGTCGCGGAGGTCATCCGCACGACCAGCGATCCCTACGTCGGCCGGCTCAGCCTGGTCCGGGTCTTCAGCGGGACGCTGACGCCGGACGCGTCGGTCCACGTGTCCGGCCACGTCGCGTCCTTCTTCGGCGACGACTCCGGCCACCCCGACCACGACGAGGACGAGCGGATCGGCGCCCTCTCCCACGCCTTCGGGAAGCAGCTGACCCCGGCCTCGCAGGTGGTCGCCGGCGACATCTGCGCGATCGGCCGGCTGACGCGGGCCGAGACCGGCGACACGCTGTCCGACGTCGACCAGCCCCGCGTGCTCAAGCCGTGGAGCCTGCCCGAGCCGCTGCTCCCGGTCGCCATCGCGCCGCGCACCAAGTCCGACGAGGACAAGCTCTCCCACGCGCTGGGCCGGATCGCCGCGGAGGACCCGTCGGTGCGGGTCGAGAACAACGCCGAGACCCACCAGCTGGTGCTGTGGTGCCTCGGCGAGGCCCACGCGGAGGTGACCCTCGAGCGGCTCGAGGAGCGGTACGGCGTGCACGTCGACACCGAGCCGGTGCTGGTGTCCCTGCGCGAGACCTTCGCCGGCCCGGGCACCGGCCACGGCCGACACGTCAAGCAGTCCGGCGGCCACGGCCAGTACGCCGTGTGCGACCTGGTCGTCGAGCCGCTGCCCGAGGGGTCGGGGTTCGAGTTCGTCGACAAGGTGGTCGGCGGCGCCGTACCCCGCCAGTTCATCGCGAGCGTCGAGAAGGGCGTCCGCGCCCAGATGGAGCGCGGGGTCCGCCACGGCTACCCCGTGGTCGACGTGCGGGTCACGCTCACCGACGGCAAGTCCCACAGCGTCGACTCCTCCGACATGGCCTTCCAGGCTGCCGGCGCGCTGGCGTTGCGCGAGGCGGCCGCGCAGACCACGGTCACCATGCTGGAGCCCTACGACACGGTCGAGGTGATCGTCCCCGACGACCTGGTGGGCGGGGTGATGGGCGACCTGGCGTCCCGGCGCGCACGGGTGCTCGGCACCGACAAGGTCGGCGACGACCGGACCCTGGTGCGCGCCGACGTGCCGCAGACCGAGCTGGTCCACTACGCGACCGACCTGCGCTCCGCCTCCCACGGCTCCGGCACCTTCACCCGCACCTTCGGCCACTACGAGCCGATGCCCGAGGACGTCGCCACCTCCGTCGCCGCCCGCACCCGCACCGGTTGAGGTGCGAGGAGCGCCAGCGACGAGCCTCGAAACCGCCGCGGCGGCGTCTACGTGAATGCTCCGGGGGTTTCGAGGCTCAGGCCTTGACGGCCTTCGCACCTCAACCTCCGGAGCGGAGGAAGGCCTCGAGGATCGGGCCGGCGGTGCCGGAGCCGGACTGACCGTCCGCCACGAAGACCGCGACGGCGAGGTCGCCCTGCGCGGCGATCATCCAGGCATGGGTGCGCAGCTGGCCGTTCCCGGCGACGTACTCGGCGGTCCCGGTCTTGGCGATGACCGGCCCGCCGGGGACGTCGGCCAGCAGCGACCCGCTGCCCGAGGTCACCACGCCGCGGAGCATCCCCCGCAGCGTCGTCGCCTCGCCCGGCTCGAGCGCGGGGACGTCCGCCTGCTCGACGTCGTACGACGGGACCAGCGTCGGCAGCACCGTCGTCCCGGACTGCACCGACGCGATCACGGTCGCCATCGTCATCGGTGAGGCGAGGATCTTGCCCTGGCCGATCATGTCGGCGGCCGCCTCGGTCTCGGACCTCGCCGGCGGCACGCTGCCGAAGTAGGCCGGGAAGCCGAGGTCGTGGTCGACCCCCATGCCCAGCGAGGCCGCGGCGTCGCCGAGCCCGGTGCGGTCGAGCCGCTCCCGCTCGTCGATGAAGGCGGTGTTGCAGGAGTTGGCGAGCGCGGTCCGGAACGGGATCGAGCCGAGTGCCGCTGCTGGGGTAGTCGTCGTAGTTCTCGAACCGCTTGCCGTCGACCACGATCGAGCTCGGGCACTGCGTGGTGGAGTCGGGCGTCAGCCCCGCGCGCAGCAGCGCGAGGCTGCTGACGGACTTGAAGGTCGAACCGGGCGCGAACTGGCCGAAGGTCGCCATGTTGTAGCCGTCGGTGCCCGGCCCGTTGGCCGCGGCGAGGATCGCGCCGGTGGACGGCTCGATCGCGACCAGCGCGCTGGCCGGGCCGACACCCGCCAGCAACCGCTCGGCCGTCACCTGCAGCCCCGGGTCGAGGGTCAGCTCCAGCGGCTGGCCCGGCGCCGCGTCCTCGCGGAACAGCTGCTCCTCCCGGCCGTCGGACGACACCTTGGTCACGACCACGCCGGGCGTGCCGACCAGCTGCTCGTCGTAGCGCAGCTGGAGGCCGGACAGCCCGACCTGCTGGCCGACGGCGTAGCGCTCGGGGTCGTCCTCGATCATCTCGGCGGTGGGCTCGCCGACGGTGCCGAGGATCGGGGCGGCGAACTCGCGGGTCGGCGCGAGCGGCAACGTGTCCCGGATCGCGAGCGCGCCCTTGATCCGCGCGTAGCCCTGCCCCAGCTCGGCCGGCACGTCCTCACGCCGCAGCACGATCGCCTCGACGAAGGCGGCCTCGCCGGACGCCTCCACCCGCTCGACGTACGCCGCCGCGTCGATGTCGACGAGCGCCGCGAGGGCCCGCGCGGACCCGGCCGCGCGCGCCGCCGGCACCGCCGACTTGTCGATCCCGAACCTGGTGACCGGCCGGTCGGTCACCAGCGGCTGGCCGCCGGCACCGAGGATCTCGCCGCGGGCGGCGGTGACGCCGCTCAGGTCGAGGACGCCGCCGGGCCGCAGCGACGGCTCGACGATCGCGGGCTCCCACTCGACCGCCCACGCCTCGTCGACGAGGGTCAGCGTCGCCTCGGTGGTGTAGGTCCAGTCCTGCTCGCTCACCGGCCACGACCAGCCGAGGGTCGCGGTCACGGTGTCGCCGCCCTCGTCGACGTCGCCGATCTCGGCGACCGCGACCGTCGGGGAGAGCTCCCCCATCCCCTCGACGATCGCGGCGTGGTCCTTCGCGACGGCCGCGTCCCCGGTGAAGGTGACGTCGGTCAGGTCACCGGCGGCCAGCCCGTCGGCGAGCGCGGTCGCGACCGGCTCCGGGTCGGGACCGGCGTCCTGCTCGAGGGGGCTGGAGCAGGCCGTCAGGAGAAGGAGGGCACACCAGGGGACGTCCGCCGCATGCCCACCCTTCTACCACTGCCCCTCGCCGGAGCTCAGTGACCCAGACCGGTGCGGTCGACGCGCCGGTGGAAGCGCATGCCGGCCAGGCCGCCGAGCATCGCACCGACCAGGCTCACCAGCAGCACCAGCACGACCGCGATGATCACGTTGGTCGTCTCGTCGTCCATCGACACCGTCGGCAGGCCCGAGACGTCGGTGTCCTCGGTGCCGGCGACCGCGCCGACCACCCCCACGACCAGGGCGATGACCAGGGACCAGGCCCAGACGGCCACGCCCTGCTTGATGCCGTCGAAGCGGGCCATCCGGCCGGCGACGTACCCGCCGGAGTAGTAGGCGACGAACCAGATCACCAGTGCGACCACGACGCCCAGCACGCCGAGGGCCTCCAGCGAGAGGTCGAGGGCGGCGGAGACCTCGGTGGCGGTGTCGGCGTCGGTCGCCTCGCTGGTGAGCAGGCCGGTCGCGGCCACGACGGCACCGAGCAGCACCGCCATGCCGGTCGCGGCCAGCCAGCCGAAGAAGGCCGACCCGATCTTGACCCCGCCGTGCTCCTCGCGCTCGCGGGCGACCACCTCCCCCCGCGTCGTCGGATCGGCCTCGTGCCGGCCGACCGGTCGGTCGGCGTGCGTCTCGGCCCGTGTCTCGGCCTGTGTCTCGTCGTGCGTCTTGTCCTGCGTCTCGTTCTGGGTGCGTCCGAACATGGGGGTGCGGCTCCTCGCCTCGGGGGTCTTCCGTGCTGACCCAACCATGCGCGAGCGCGCCGAGGCCATCGTCCCAGGGGGTTGAATGACTCCATGACGCTCGCGCCGCTGGCCCTGCTCGACCTCGACTCGCTCCTCGACGACGACGACCGTGCGATGCGCGACACGGTCCGGACGCTGGTGGACGAGCGGCTGCGACCGGAGATCGCCGGCTGGTTCGAGCGCGGCGAGACCCCGGTGCGCGAGCTGGCCCGCGAGTTCGGCGAGCTGGGCCTGCTCGGGATGCACCTGACCGGTTACGGCTGCGCCGGCACCAGCGCGACGGCGTACGGCCTGGCCTGCCTGGAGCTGGAGGCCGGCGACAGCGGGCTGCGCTCGATCGTGTCGGTGCAGGGCTCGCTGGCGATGTTCGCGATCTGGAAGCACGGCTCGGACGAGCAGAAGGAGACCTGGCTGCCGCGGATGGCGACCGGGGAGGCGATCGGCTGCTTCGGGCTGACCGAGCCCGACTTCGGCTCCGACCCCGGCGGGATGCGCACCCGGGCCCGGAAGGACGGCAGGCGACTGGGTGCTCGACGGCACCAAGATGTGGATCACCAACGGCTCGGTGGCCGACGTCGCGGTGGTGTGGGCGCGGACCGACGACGGCATCCGGGGGTTCGTGGTCCCGACCGACACCCCGGGCTTCACCGCGCCGGAGATCAAGCAGAAGGTGTCGCTGCGGGCGTCGGTGACCAGCGAGCTGGTGCTCGAGGGCGTCCGGCTGCCCGCCGACGCCGTGCTGCCCGGGGCGCGCGGGCTGTCGGGCCCGCTGTCGTGCCTGACCGAGGCCCGGTTCGGGATCATCTTCGGCGCCATCGGCGCCGCCCGCGACTGCCTGGAGACGACCATCGCCTACACCCGGGACCGCCGGGTCTTCGACAAGCCCCTGAGTGCCTACCAGCTGACGCAGGCGAAGCTGGCCGACATGGCGGTCGAGCTCAACAAGGGCATGCTGCTCGCGCTCCACCTCGGCCGGCTCAAGGACGACCACCGGCTCCGGCCCGAGGCGATCAGCCTCGGCAAGCTCAACAACACCCGCGAGGCGCTGCAGATCGCGCGGGAGTGCCGCACCCTGCTGGGGGCCAACGGCATCACCCTCGACTACCCGCTGATGCGGCACGCCAACAACCTCGAGTCGGTGCTGACCTACGAGGGGACCGCCGAGGTGCACCAGCTGGTGCTGGGCCAGGCGCTCACCGGGGACTCCGCCTTCCGCTGACCGTCGGTGAGCCAGGTCACACGACCCGCTCGGGGAATAGCCGGCCCCGCCCACGGTTCAGGTAATCAAGTGTTCAACTACATCTGACTACCTGAGGAGCACCCCCCATGACCACCACGCACCCTGACCGACATCGCCGGCGACTACACGCTCGACGTCTCGCACTCCCGCCTCGGCTTCGTCGCCCGCCACGCGATGGTGACCAAGGTCCGCGGCCAGTTCGCCGAGTTCGAGGGCACCGCCCGCGTCGACACCGCCGACCCCGCCGCGTCGAAGGTCGACGTCACGATCTCCACCGCCTCGATCTCCACCGGCAGCCCCGACCGCGACGGTCACCTGCGTTCCGGCGACTTCTTCGACGCCGAGACCTACCCGACCATCGCGTTCCACTCCACCGACGTCGCCCGCGACGGCTCCACCTGGACCATCGCCGGCGACCTGACGATCAAGGACGTGACCAAGCCCGTCACGATCGAGTTCGAGGAGACCGGCTCGGCGACCGACCCGTTCGGCAACCAGCGCGTCGGCTTCGAGGGTGAGCTGACCGTCAACCGCAAGGACTGGGGCCTCACCTGGAACGCCGCGCTCGAGACCGGCGGCGTGCTGGTGTCGGAGAAGGTGAAGCTGGAGTTCGACCTCTCCGCGATCAAGGCCGCCTGACCGTCACCACGCGACCCGACCGCGACACGGGGCCACCGGAGAAATCCGGTGGCCCCGTCGCCATGTCCCGCGTCACCATGGACCACATGCAGACTCCCGAAGGGCTGACCAGTCGCCCCCTGGTCCACGGCGACGCCCGCGCGGTGTTCGAGGTCATGGCGGCCCAGGAGCTCGAGGACATCGGCATGGTCGAGATCGAGGAGGCCGACATCGTCGGCGACTGGGGCCGTCCCAGCTTCGACGTCTCGGCCTCGACGATCGGGGTCTTCGACGGCGACCGGCTGGTGGGCTACGGCGAGGTGAGCCAGGCCGACCGCGGCGACGCGGCCGTGCTCCCGGCCTACCGCGGCCGGGGCATCGGCACCGCCCTGGCCCACTGGATGCAGGAGACCGCGCGCGGCACGCGGCGCCACCGTCGTCGGCATGCCGGTGCCGGAGGGCTCGCCGGGCGACCGGCTGCTCGAGTCGCTCGGCTACGAGGTCCGCTGGACCAGCTGGGTGCTGCAGCTGCCCGAGGGCGCCACCATCGTCGAGCGGCCGCTGCCCGAGGGGTACGCCGTGCGCGCGGCCGACCCGTCCGAGTACCCGGCACGTCCACGACGGTCGTCGAGGACGCCTTCCTCGAGTGGTCGGTCCGCGAGCGGGAGACCTACGACGACTTCCACGCCGTGGTCATCGGCCGCCCCGGCTTCGAGCCGTGGCAGCTGCGGGTCGTGACCGACCCCGACGGCGTCATCGTCGGCGTCGCCAGCGTCTCCGTCGCGCACGACCGAGGACGGCCGCGACCCCGAGGCCTTCATCTCCCGGCTCGCCGTACGCCGCGACCAGCGCAACCGCGGCCTCGCGCAGGCCCTGATGGTCGACGCCTTCGCGCAGGCCCGCGCCCACGGTGCGGTGACGTCGGCACTGTCGACCGACTCCCGCACCGGGGCGCTGGGGCTCTACGAGAAGGTGGGCATGCGCGTCACGTCGGTCTGGGTCAACCGCGCGATCGCGCTCTGACTCACGGGTGGGCCGGGGCGCTCGGGTCGAGCTCCTCCTCCACTCCCTGGTCGCCCTCGTCCGCGTGGTAGTCCGCCGGTGACGTCTGGTCGACGCCCCCGGGCACGTTCAGCGCGTTGCAGCACCGCCGTGCCCACGACCACGATGATCATGTTGATCAGGAACGCCGTGAAGCCGATGTAGACCAGCGTGTCGGTGAACGGGAACTCGTTGAGCGGGCTGCCGAAGTGGCTGCCCGGGTCGCCGACCTTGGGGTTGGCGTAGGCCACCCACGTGCCGTAGGCCATGCCGACCGCCCAGCCCGCGAGCAGGGCGTGCCGGTGGCACCAGCCCGTGTAGAGGCCGATCACGATCGCCGGGAAGGTCTGCAGCATCCACACCCCGCCCAGCAGCTGGAGGTCCAGCGCGTAGGTGGTCGAGACGAACAGCACGAACGCCAGCGCACCGAACTTCACCAGCAGCGACGCGACCTTGCTCTGCTTCGCCTCCTGCGCCGGCGTCGCGTCGCGGTTGAGGTAGGCCTTGTAGATGTTGCGGGTCCACAGGTTGGCGGCCGCGATCGACATGATCGCCGCCGGCACCAGGGCGCCGATCGACGATCGCCGCGAAGGCGACGCCCGGCGAACCAGTCGGGGAACTCGTTCTCGAACAGCTGCGGCACCGCCTGCTGCGGGTTGGTGACCTGCACGCCCGCCGCGATGGCGACGAAGCCGAGCAGGGCGAGCAGCCCCAGCAGGAAGGAGTACGCCGGGAGCAGCGCCGCGTTGCGCCGGATCACCGACCGCTGCCGGGTCGACAGCACCGCGGTCACCGAGTGCGGGTACATGAACAGCGCCAGCGCCGACCCCAGCGCGAGCGAGGCGTAGGCCCAGTGCAGCAGCGGCGCGGGGATCATGCTCTTCGGGCGAGGCCTCGCCGGCCGCGATCGCATCGGCGTTCTCGGCGTTGAAGGTGTCGAAGTTGTCGCTCGCGGCCGAGAAGATGCTGTCCCAGCCACCGAGCTGCGTGGGCAGGTAGATGATCGCGATGAAGATCACGATGTAGATCAGCGTGTCCTTCACGAACGCGATCAGCGCGGGCGCCCGCAGCCCGGAGGAGTAGGTGTAGGCGGCGAGCACGCCGAAGGCGATGAACAGCGGCGCGTGGCCGACGAACCAGCTGCCCTCCTCGACGCCGATGCCCATGACCTCCAGCACGACCTCGATGCCGACCAGCTGCAGCGCGATGTAGGGCATCGTCGCGAGGATGCCGGTCAGCGCCACCGCCAGCGCGAGCGGCCGGCTGTCGTAGCGGCCCTCGACGAAGTCGGCCGGGGTGACGTAGCCGTGGCGGTGGGAGACCGACCAGAGCCGGGGCAGGAACAGGAAGATCAGCGGGTAGACCACGATCGTGTAGGGCACGGCGAAGAAGCCGATGGCGCTGCCGGCGTAGAGCAGCGCGGGCACCGCGATGAAGGTGTAGGCGGTGTAGAGGTCGCCGCCGATGAGGAACCAGGCGATGAAGGTGCCGAAGCCCCGCCCGCCCAGGCCCCACTCGTCGAGGTTGTCGAGGGCCTGGGCCCTGCGCCACCGCGCGGCGGCGAAGCCGAGGACGGTGACGAGGAGGAAGAAGAAGATGAAGACGCTGAACGCGATCACGCTGACGTCGCTCATCGGCCGGCCTCCCGTCGGGCGTCACGATCGCGGCGCTCGGCCTCCTTGGCGAGGTAGTAGGCGATGACGGTGAGCACGACCGCGGCCGGGATCATCATCATCTGCGCCCAGAAGTAGAACGGGAAGCCGAACAGCGTCGGGTCGGTGCGGTCGTAGAGCCCGACCAGGAGCGGCAGGAGCACCGCGGGGGTGAGCAGGGCGCAGATCAGGATCCAGTGCCCCCGGGAGGAGGTACCGGTGGGCGGCGGGGGTCGGGTGTCGGTCACGGGGGTCACACCTTCCGTCGAGGTCTAGACCGCTGTGACCCTAGTCACTTTCGGCGTGCCTCACCACCGTGGGGGGTGGAGCCGCGCCCGGGACCGGCAGGCGCCACCGCGCAGGAAGAAGAACCACACCCCCAGCCCGACCAGGATCACCGGCAGGTTGGTGGCCACCACGACCGCGCCGAGCACGACCAGCAGCACGAGCAGGGGCGCCGGCAGCCGCGGTCCGCGCGAGCGGGCGGAGGGCGCCGGGCGGCGGGAGGCCGGCGTCGAGAAGGCGTACGCCGACTGCGGGACCGGGGTGCCCGGCAGGTCGGCGAAGACCGGGTCGAGCTCGGCGCGGGTCCGTGCGTCCCAGATCCGGTCGAGCCGCTCGGAGTACTCGTCGTGGTCGAGCCGGCCGGCGGCGTAGTGGTCGCCCAGCGTCGTCTGGGCCCGCTCCCGCTCGGCGTCACCGATGCGCACCTCGTGCGGCCCACCGCTCATCGCGGGTCCTCGTCCGCCAGCAGCCCGTAGAGCTTGCGCCGGGTCTCGATCAGGACCGCCATCGCGTCCTTGCGCTGCCGGTCGGTGCCGTTGGTGAGGATCTGCCACACCGCGGACATCAGCTGGCCGACCTCCGACTTGAGCACCGACAGGTCGGGCCCGTCCTCCTCGACCGGCTCGTCGGCGAAGTCCGCCCACACGGCGGCGAGCTCGTCGGGGTGCTCGGCGACGTACGCCTCACCCTCGGCCGTCAGCCGCAGCGTCCGGCCGCGCTCGTCGTCGGAGGCGATCAGGCCCTCGTCCTCGAGCTGGGAGACGGTCGGGTAGACCGAACCGGGGCTCGGCTTCCACTGCCCACCGGAGCGCTCGGCGATCTGCTGGATCACCTGGTAACCGTTGAGCGGCTCGACCGCGAGCACGTCGAGGATCGCGGCCCGGACGTCACCTCGCTTGGCGCGTGGCCGCTGCGGGCGCTCCGGCGGCACCAGGCCGAAGAGGCCGGACAGCCACGGCGGCGGCCCACCCCGCCCGCGACTGTTGAGGTCGCTCCAGTTGCTCCAGGCGCCGCCCCAGCCGGACCCGTGTCCGTGACCACCCATCAGAACCTCCCGATACATCAACGATATATCGCGATAGTACGCCGCTGTCGCTCGGAGTCAAGCGACCAGCGAGTCCCTCCGCCGGGTCAGCCACGCCTGCTCGGCGGCGTTGCCGGCGTGCGCGATCGCCGCGTCGTACGCCGCCCGCGCCTCGGCCGACCGGCCCAGCCGCCGCAGCAGGTCGGCCCGGGTCGCGTGCCACGCGTGGTAGCCGGTCAGGTCCAGCCGGTCCACCTCGGCCAGCGCCACGGCCGGCCCGTCCAGCTCGGCGATCGCGACCGCCCGGTTGAGGCGCACGACCGGTGACGGGTCGATCGCGACGAGCTGGTCGTAGAGGGCGGCGATCTGGCTCCAGTCGGTGTCGCGGGCGTCCGGGGCGTCGGTGTGGACGGCGTTGACCGCGGCCAGCAGCTGGTAGCGGCCGGGGCCGACGCCCGTCGCCGCCTCGCGGGCCAGGCACTCGCGCACCAGGCGGTGCCCTTCGTCGACCAGCGACCGGTCCCAGCCGGCGCGGTCCTGGTCGCGCAGCGGGACCAGCTCACCACCCGCGAACCGGCTCGGCTGCCGGGCCTCGGTGAGCAGCAGCAGCGCGAGCAGCCCGGCGACCTCGGCCTCCTCGGGCAGCAGCGCCCGCAGCACGCGGGCCAGCCGGACCGCCTCGCCGGTCAGCTCGCGTCGTACCGGCGCATCGCCGGAGCTGGCCCAGTAGCCCTCGTTGAACACCAGGAAGAGGACGGCGAGCACGGTGGCCAGCCGGGCCGGCAGGTCGGCGACCTCGGGCACCCGGTAGGGGATGCGGGCGCCGGCGATCTTGCGCTTCGCGCGGGTGATCCGCTGCGCCATCGTGGTCTCGGGGACCAGGAAGGCGGCCGCGATCTCGGCGACCGTGAGCCCGCCGAGGAGGCGCAGCGTGAGCGCCACCCGTGCCTCCGGCGCGAGCGCCGGGTGGCAGCAGGTGAAGATCAGCCGCAGCCGGTCGTCCTCGACGGGACCGGTCGGCTCGTGGGGTGCGGGGTCGGTCATCATCTCGGCCTGTCGGTGCTTGGCGTCGCGGCGGGACTCCCGACGGATCCGGTCGATGGCGCGGTGGCCGGCGGTCGTGGTCAGCCAGCCGCCCGGGTTGGGCGGGATGCCGTCGGCACGCCACTTCTCCAGCGCCACCACCAGGGCCTCGCTGGCCGCGTCCTCGGCGACGTCGAGGTCTCCGAAGCGCCTCGCGAGCGAGGCCACCACGCGGCCGAACTCGTCGCGGAAGATCCGCTCGACCGCGTCGTCGAAGTCCCCCACGCCCACCTGGGGACCTACTCGGCCTGGAACGGCCGGACCTCGACCGGACCGGCGCAGGCGCGGGAGCCGTCCGTGGCCCATCGAAGGGCTGCGTCCAGGTCGGGGACGTCGATGATCCAGAACCCGCCGAGCCACTCCTTGGTCTCGGCGAACGGGCCGTCGGTGACGACCGGCGCCTCACCGGTGTTGTCGACGGTGGTGGCGGTCTCGCGCGGCATCAGCCCGCCGGCGAACACCCACGACCCGGACTCGCGCAGCTTGTCGTTGAACGCGCCGACGTCGGCGAACATCTTCTCCATCACCTCACCCGACGGCATCTCCTCGCCCTCGACGTGGTTGACGGACAGCAGGTACTCGGGCATCGGATTCCTCCTGGTTCGGTGACCCCCTGGTGGGGTCGCTCTCACCTGGTCCACGAACGGGGTCGCGCCAGTACGACACCTCGCCCGACAATTCTTTCCGACCGGTCAACCCCGGCCACGTGACGCGGCCCCTCCCAGGTCGTTGTGATCACATGCGCACCCGACCGCTGCCGCTCCTGCTGGTCTCGTTGCTGGGCCTGCTCGCCGGCCTGCTCGTCGTACCGCTCAGCTCGTCGGCGTCGGAGACGCCGCGACCGGCCGATGCCCGCATCGCCGACGACCTGGTCATCGAGGTGCTCTCCAACCGGCGCGACCTGGTGTCCGGCGGCGACGCGCTGGTCGAGGTCGTGCTGCCCCGGGCAGTCAGGCCCCGGCAGGTGACGGTCGAGCTCAACGGCCGCGACGTGACGGCGCGGTTCGCCCGGCGCGCCGACGGCCGCTACGTCGGCCTGGTCCGGGGCCTGGACGTCGGTGGCAACCGGCTGCGCGCGACCGCGCCCGGCCACGACGCCGCGACCTCGCGGATCGTCAACCACCCGAACGGCGGCCCGGTCTTCAGCGGACCTCAGCTCGACCACTACCGCTGCCAGGAGACCGCGGTCGACGCGCAGTGCAACGAGCCGGCGACCTACGAGCTGTTCTACAAGTCGAGCGACCCGGCGCAGCCCGACCTGCAGCCCTACGACCGCGAGAACCCGCCTGCCGACGTCGCGACCACGACCACCGACGAGGGCGTCGAGGTGCCGTTCGTCGTGCGCCGGGAGTACGGCTACCAGGACCGCGACCGCTACACCGTGCTCGCGCTCTGGCAGCCCGGGCAGCCGTGGAAGGCGTGGGCGCCGCAGGAGCAGTGGAACCACAAGCTGCTCATCACCCACGGCGGCAACTGCGGGGCGTCGTACACCCCGGGCGGTACGCCGCTGCAGGACTACTCCGGCACGCTCGAGTCGGTGCCGGGCGTGACGCCGAGCTACGTCACCGCGCTGGGCCAGGGCTTCGCGGTCCTGTCGACCGCGCTCGCCAACACCGGCCACAACTGCAACGTCGCGATGGAGGCGGAGTCGCTGCTGATGGCCAAGGAGCGGATCGTCGAGCGGTACGGCGAGCTGCGCTACACGATCGGCACCGGCTGCTCGGGCGGCTCCATCGCCCAGCACACCGTGGCCAACGCCTACCCCGGCATCTACCAGGGCCTGGTCACCACCTGCTCCTACCCGGACACGTTGACCGCCGGCGCCCAGTTCGCCGACTACCACCTGCTGCGGCTCTACTTCGAGGACCCGTCCCGCTGGGCACCCGGCGTGGTGTGGACCCCGATGCAGATGGCCGCCGTCGAGGGGCACCTCTCCCACGTCAACGCGGTCACCGCCGACGAGGGACTGTTCAAGGCCGCGCTCAACCCCGAGAACGACTGCTCCGGCACCGTCGACCCGGTCGCCGGGGACGAGTCCACCCGCTACGACTCCGAGATCAATCCGGGCGGCGTGCGGTGCTCGGTGCTCGACATCATGGTCAACCTGCTCGGCACCCGCGACGAGTCGGTGTGGAGCGAGGAGGAGCAGGCGGCCGGTCGCGGCTTCGCCGGCATCCCGTTCGCCAACACCGGCGTGCAGTTCGGGCTCAGCCAGCTGCAGCAGGGCCTGATCACCCCGGCGCAGTTCGTCGACCTCAACGCGCAGGTCGGCGGCCTCGACCTGAACTCGGAACCCACCCCCGAGCGGATCGAGGGCGACCAGCCGGCCATCGAGCGGGCCTACCGCACCGGCCTGATCAACGAGACCAACAACCTCGACGACGTCGCGATCATCAACCACGGCGGTCCCGACCCGGGCGCCGCGCACGACTACTCGCACGCGTTCTGGACCGAGGAGCGGCTGCTCGCCGACCAGGGCCACACCGACAACCGGGTGATGTGGTTCGGTCCCGCGCCGCTCATCGGTGACGCCCAGTGGGCCAACGAGGCGCTGCTCGCGATGGACCGCTGGCTGACCGCGGTCGAGGCGGACTCCTCCACCGCGCCGCTGGCGGAGAAGATCGTGGCCGACAAGCCCGACGACATCACCGACCGTTGTGTCACCGCCGAGGCCTCCGACGCGTGCTCGGTCGAGGAGCTGCAGACCCTGCAGACCCGGTTGTCGACCCCGCGCCAGGAGGCCGGCGGTCCGAAGGCCAACGACAACGTCGCCTGCCGGCTGAAGCCGTTCTCCCTCGAGGAGTACGGCGCGGTCGGCGCGTTGTTCACCGCGGACCAGGTGGCCACGCTGGAGGAGATCTTCGCCGACGGCGTCTGCGACTGGACGCAGCCCGGCCGCGGCGTGGCCGGCACCGAGACCTGGCTGCGCTACGACGCCGCCGACGGCTCGAACGCCTACGGCGGCCGCCCGCTGCGCGGCGTACCCGCCCACTCCGGCGACGGCTGGTTCTCCCCGTCGTTCCGCGACCTCTGGACGCGTTGAGGTCTGGGTCGTCGTCGTTGGACTGGCCGGCGACAACCGGCCCCGTACGCTCGCGAGATGAGCCGGTCGCGCCTCGCCTCCCTCGCTGACACCGCCCTGGACCGCAGCGTGGTGCTCGGGTTCAGCACGATCGGGCCGGCCGTACGCCGGCGGCTGCCGACGTGGCCGGACGACCCGGCACCCGGGGCGCTGACCGGGAAGGTCGCGGCCGTCACCGGCGCCACCTCCGGCCTCGGGATCGCGACCGCGCGCGGGCTGCTGGAGCTGGGCGCGGAGGTCCGGCTGGTGGTCCGCGACGTCGAGAAGGGCGCCGGGGTGCGCGACGAGCTGCTGGCAGCCGTCCCCGCAGGCACCGTCACGATCGACCGGTGCGACGTGGGCGACCTCGACGACGTACGCCGGTGCGCCACCGAGCTCGCCGGTTCGCTCGACCGGCTCGACGTGCTGGTCCACAACGCCGGGGCGATGCCGGCCCGCCGCACCGAGTCGACCCAGGGCCACGAGCTGACGATGTCACTGCACCTGCTCGGGCCGGTGCTGATGACCGACCTGCTGGCGCCGGTCCTCACCGACGACGCGCGGGTGCTGTTCGTGACCTCGGGCGGCATGTACGGCCAGGCGCTGCGCGCCGACGACCCGGAGTACGTCGACGGCGACTACTCACCGACCACGGCGTATGCCCGGAGCAAGCGAGCGCAGGTCGAGCTGCTGCCGCTGCTCCAGCAGCGGTGGTCGCCGGCCCACGTCTACGCGACCCACCCGGGATGGGCCGACACCCCCGGCGTACGCGAGTCCCTGCCGACGTTCCGCCGGGTGATGCGCCCGGTGCTGCGCGACGCCGACGGCGGTGCGGAGACGACGGTGTGGCTGGCGGCGGCACAGCCGGCGCCGGTGGGCGGCGGGCTGTGGCACGACCGCCGGCAGCGACCGACCCACCTGCTGCCGAGGACCCGCACCGACCCGGCCGCGACCGAGACGTTGTGGGCCTGGGTGCAGGATCAGACCTCCTCCTGGCGCACCGGCACCTCGAGTCCGTAGGACCAGCCCCCGACGAGCGGCAGGTACTCGCCGCTCCAGAACGTGCCGGGGTCGTACCAGCTCGCCCGGCGGTCGGTGCCGAGCAGCCCCATCTCCTGCAGCGTCAGCGCGACGACCTCGGCGCAGTAGGCCTCCTCCGGGCGTGGTCGCGGCCGGTCCCGTTCCCGGCGGGCGACGTAGGCGTCACGGCCGCGCAGCCAGCGGCCGGCCAGCCGGACGGTGCTCGGGAAGGAGACGCCGTCGAGCCGCGCGATCGAGCGGAGCACGGCGTCCTCCTCGGTCCGGCCGACCTCGGGCGTGAGCTGGCGCAGCCACGCCGACTGCCTGTAGACCTCCTGCCACCGCACCACCGCGGCCCGCAGGTCGTGCAGCTGTACGCCGCGGTGGTGGTCGCCGGTCCAGTGGTCGAGCAGCGAGGTGCCGAGCTCCGCGTGCCACATCAGCGGGGGCAGGTCGTCGAGCACGACCGCCATCCCGACGTGGTTGACCGGGGAGTTGGTGAGCGTCTGGATCGCGCGGTCCGGGCCGGAGCGGCCGCGGAAGAGCCACAGGTCGCCGGTGCGGGTCAGGTCCACCGCCTGGTCGAGCCCGAGATTCCGCACCATAGGGTCAACCGTATGCGCGCGTGGTGGAAGTGGCTGGGACTCGCCGGGATCGTCGGAGTGGTGGCGAGCGGCGCCGCGATCGCCCGGCAGGAGCGCCAGCGCCGGGCCTACACCCCCGACGAGGTCCGGGCCCGGCTGCACGAGCGGCTGGCCGAGGCCGAGCGGACCGACTGACCCGATGCGCCGGGTCCCCACCACTACCGGTCGGCTGCTCCTGCTCGTGGGCGGTTGTGCCGTCCTCGGCGCGGGGGTCGCCCTGCTGCTGACGGCCGACCTCGGGTCCGACGGCTTCTCCACGTTGGTCAACGGCGTCGCTCTCACGGCCGGCCTCCCCTTCTGGATCGCCAACCTCCTCGTGTCGCTGGGGTTCCTCGTGCTGGCCGCGCTCCGCGGCGTCGTCCCGGGGATCGGCACCGTCGTGCAGGTGGTCGTGGTCGGTGTGGTGGCGTCGCTGCTGCTCGACCGGCTCGCCACGCCGGACACCTGGCCGGGTCAGGCGCTGCTGCTCGCCGGGTCGCTACCGATCATCGCCCTGGGGATCGCCTCCTACCTCGGCAGCCGGACCGGCGCGGGGCCCGCGGAGGCCGCCGGCCTGGCGTGGGACCCACCCGTGCCGTTCCGGTGGAGCTACAGCGCCGTCCAGGGCGGCGGGGCCGTCGGCGGCTGGCTGCTCGGGGCCACCATCGGGCCGGGAACCCTCGTGGTGATCCTGGTGCTCGGGCCGCTGGTCGACCTCACCGGCCGGTGGCTGCGACTGGAGGTCGGTCAGCGGCCGGCACCGTTGCCGAACCAGGGGTCGAGGCCTTAGGAAGAAGGTCCACACGACGGCGGGAGACCTCATGCAGCGACACGTTCTCGGGACGGCCCTGACCCTCGGGCTGACAGCTCCACTGCTCGCCCTCACCTCCGGCTCCGCCCCGGCCGCGGCCGCGTGCCGCCCGGACGCCGACGCGACGTACGCCGGCGCGGTGCCGACCGGCGAGGAGGTGCTCGGCTTCCGGCTCGGCAGCCAGGAGGCGACCGTCGAGGAGATCGACGCCTACCTGGACGCGGTCGACGACGCCAGCGACGCCGTCGCAGTGGACACCTTCGCGACCAGCAGCAGCGGGCGGCCGATGCGCTACGCGATGGTCGGCGACCCGGCTGAGGTCACCGCCGCGCAGGAGGCATCCGCCGCGCTGCGCGATCCCACGACCACGCCCGAGGAGGCGGCGACGATCGCCGCCGAGGCGCCGGCGATCGTGTGGATGGCCGCCAACGTGCACGGCAACGAGCCGAGCGGTGCCGATGCGGCGCTGGTCATGCTCCGCGACCTCGCGGATCGCACCGACTGCGCCGCGCAGCTGATCCGCGACCGGACCGTCACCGTCATCATCCCCACCCAGAACCCCGACGGCCGCGAGCTCGGCTACCGCCGCAACGTCTACGGCTTCGACCTCAACCGCGACTGGTTCGCCGGCACCCAGGACGAGACCGGCGGCAAGCTCGACCTCCTCATGGACTACCCGCCGGTGCTGATGAGCGACAACCACGAGATGGGCGGCCGCGGGTTCTTCTTCCCGCCCAACGCGGACCCGATCCACCACGAGGTCGCCGACCGGTCGGTGCGCTGGATCAACCACCTCTACGGCGGCGCGATGGCCGAGTGGTTCGACCGCCGCGACTGGGACTACTTCAACTACGACATCTACGACCTGCTCTACATGGGCTACGGCGACTCGGTGCCGACCACGCAGCTGCTGGGCGCGAGCATGACCTACGAGAAGGGCGGCAGCTCTCCGATCAAGGTCCGCACCCGTGAGCAGTTCGGCGCGACCTGGGCCTCGATCTACGCGCTGGCCGACGACAAGGCCCGCGTCCTCGAAGGCCTCGCGGCCAGCTACCGCCAGGCGTACGACGAGGGAGTGCGCGGCGAGCTCGAGCCGAACGCGGTGTTCGCCCCCGGCAGCACGCTGGTGCGGGAGGTGCCGAAGGGGAAGGTCCGCCACTACTTCCTGCGCGAGTCCGAGGGCACCGACCGTGAGCTGCGCGAGGTCGTCGGACTGCTGCAGGGCGCGGGGGTCGAGGTCGACCGGCTGGCGCAGCCGGTCACCGTGCCCGACTACAAGCCCTACGGCGAGCCGCGGCGCGAGGTGGTGCTGCCGGTCGGGACCTGGCACGTGCCGATGGCGCAGGCCCAGAAGCACTGGGTCCAGGCCATGCTCGGCGAGGACTCCTACGTCCCGTTCCCCTACTTCTACGACGTCACCGCGTGGAGCCTGCCGATGCTCGGCGACGTCGACGGTGGCCGCTCGGGCCGCGACCTCGAGCTGGTGACCACCCCGGCCCCGCAGGTCGGCGACGTCCCGCCGCCGCCCGTCCCGGGCAACGCACCGGCGGTCGGGCTGTGGAAGCTCGGACCGGGCGTCGCGGCGTACGAGTCGGAGGGCTGGACCCGCTGGCTGCTGGAGCGCAAGTGGGGGCTCGACTACACGCCGGTCCGCAAGTCCGGGATCGTCACCGGCGCGCTCGACGGCCTCGACGTGCTGCTCGTGCCGGGCGGCAACGCCGAGCGGGCGCTGGAGCTGCTGGGTCCGCGAGGCCGCGACCAGCTCCAGGACTGGGTCGCCGGCGGCGGCCGGTTCGTCGGCTGGCGCGGCGGCGCCGAGGTGGCCGTGCGGCTCGACATCACCACCGCCCGCATGAAGCAGCCCACCTCCGACATCCCCGGCTCGCTGGTGCGCGCCACCACCCGTCACAGCCCGCTCACCGAGGGCGTCGTCTCGAAGGTCTTCACGTTCTACGAGTACGACGCCGTCATGACCGCGCCGCGGGCGTCCGCGCCGATCCACTACCCGGGCTACCGGAAGTTCTTCGTCTCCGGCTTCGCGCGCGGCGCCGACGAGCTGCGCGGGACGGCGGCGGTCGTGGCGGAGAAGTGCGCCGAGGGAGAGGTGGTGCTGTTCGCGAGCGACCCCAACTTCCGGGGCTTCACCACGGGTACGCAGAAGCTGGTGTGGAACGCGATCTTCGCCGACCGCACCTCGCCCGACGCGTCCGGCGGCTGCGGCGGCGCGGCCGCGCCCCGCGAGGTGCGGGTCGGGCCCGGCGCGACCGCGCTACCGGGTCTCGCGCTGATCACGGTGCCCGCAGCAGCCCGCGCGGCGGTGGTCGCCGCGGTGGGCGAGCGAGCCAGGGTCACCCCGCTGCCCCACGGGCTGGTCCGCGTCGCGTGGCCGGTCGGTGACGGCGACGGCCGGTCGGTGCTGGCCGCGGTGCTCGACCGGCTCGGCCCGGTGCGCGACCAGGTGGTGGTCGCCCGGGTGCCGTGAGCCGGTGGGGCGGTAGTCCACGGGGAAGTGGTCGTGATCCGGCCCCGGACCGAGCCACCTGCCCGTGGACTACCCGACCCGCATCGCTCAGGCGTCGTGGATGGGCTGCTTCGGCAGCTTCTTGACGCGGGCCCGGCGCTTGCGGCGCTCGGGGATCATCGAGCGCATCTCCTCGAGCTTCCCGAAGCAGAGCAACCGGTCCTCGGCCTCGAGGACGTGGGTGGCGCCGGGGTTGGCGATCACGGTGGTGCCGCGATGGAGCGTCAGCACGGTGATGTCGCGCTCGCGCAGGCCGGAGTCGCCGACGGTCTTGCCGACGATGTCGGCCTCGCCGTGCACGGCGAGCTCGGCGACGCCGTACCCGGTCGAGACGCTGAGCCGCTGCCGGACGTCGATCTGCGGGAACGCGACCTGGTTGTCGATGTGGTCGATGATCGCGCCGGCGACGTCGAGCCGGGTCGCGGTCTCGATGCCCTCGAGGCCGGGCGAGGAGTTGACCTCCATCACCTGCGGCCCGTCCTTGCCCTCGAGCATGTCGACGCCGGCGACCCGGAGCCCCATGATCTGGGCGGAGCGCACGGCGGCCTCCTCGAAGTCGGCATCGAGCTCGACCGCCTCGACCGAACCGCCGCGGTGCACGTTGGAGCGGAACTCGTCGCCCTGCGCGACCCGGCGCATCGCGGCCACGACCCGGTCGCCGACGACGAGGGCGCGGATGTCACGTCCCTTGCTCTCCTTGACGAACCGCTGGATGAGCACGTTCTGCTTGGTGCTCTGCAGCGTCTCGATGATCGCCTCGGCGACCTTCCGGTCCGGGGCCAGGATCACCCCGATGCCCTGCGTGCCCTCGAGCAGCTTGATCACGACCGGTGCGCCGCCGACCCGCTCGATCGCGGGGATCACGTCGGCGCGGTCACGCACGAACGTCGTCGGTGGCATCGCGATGTCGTGGCGGGACAGGATCTGCGAGGCCCGCAGCTTGTCGCGCGCGTTGCTGATGCCGGCCGCGGTGTTGGGCGTGTAGACGTCCATCTGCTCGAACTGGCGCACCACCGCCGTACCGAAGTAGGTGATGGAGTTCCCGATGCGCGGCAGGATCGCGTCGTAGTCGGAGAGCTGCTTGCCGCGGAACTGGAGATCGGGTTCGTCGCCGCTGAGGTCGATGCCGAAGCGCAGCGTGTTGAGGACCTTGACGGTGTGACCCCGGTCGAGCGCCGCCGTCCTGAGTCGCTGCGTACTGTAGGCGCGCGGTGAGCACGAGAGGATCGCGAGCTTCACGGAAGAGAACACCTGACCTGAAAGGATGGAACGGTGGCGGACTCACCATCAAACACCATCGTCGGATGGCGCGAATGGGTGAGTCTTCCCGACCTCGGAGTGCCCTGGGTGAAGGCGAAGCTCGACACCGGCGCCCGGTCCTCGGCCATCCACGCCTTCGACATCGAGGCCTTCGAGCGCGACGCCGAGGACTGGGTGCGCTACTCGCTCCACCCGTGGCAACGGACCGCCGAGGAGGCCGTCGCGTGCGAGTCGCGGGTGATCGCCCAGCGCTCGATCCGCAGCTCCTCCGGGCACAGCGAGGTGCGCCACGTCGTCGCCATGGACATCTCCCTCGCCGGTCGCGTGGTGACGTCCGAGGTCACGCTCAGCCGCCGCGACGAGATGGGGTTCCGGATGCTGGTCGGTCGTGAGGCACTGCGCCAGGGCTTCCTCGTCGACCCCCGTCGCTCCTACCTCGGCGGCCGTCCGTCGAAGTCCGTACGCCGCCAGAACCGCGGCCGCTGATGGCCCGCGAGTCGTTCGCCATCGGCACGGTGCGGGTGCGTGCCGGCACGTCGCGGGCGCTCGAGCTGCCGATCACCCGGCTGGTCACCGGCGCCGAGATCAGCCTGCCGGTCCGGATCATCCACGGCCGCGAGGACGGCCCGACGGTCTGGGTCGATGCCGCCATCCACGGCGACGAGGTCGTCGGCGTCGAGGTGATCCGGCAGGTGCTGGCCGACCTCGACCCCAAGTCGTTCCGCGGCACGCTCATCGCGGTGCCGATCGTCAACGTCCTCGGCTTCATGACCGGCGACCGCTACCTGCCCGACCGCCGCGACCTCAACCGCTCCTTCCCCGGCTCGGCCCGCGGCTCGCTGGCGAGCCGGATCGCCCACCTCTTCATGGAGGAGGTGGTCGCCAAGTCCGAGGTCGGCATCGACCTCCACACCGGCTCCGACCGACGCTCCAACCTCCCGCAGGTCCGGGCCGACCTCGACGACCCGAAGACCCGGGCGCTGGCCGAGGCGTTCGCCGCGCCGGTCATGCTGCACGCGAAGATCCGCGACGGTTCGCTGCGCCACGCCGCCCGTGAGCGGGGCGCGACCGTGCTGCTCTACGAGGGCGGGGAGAACCTCCGGTTCGACGACTACGCGATCGACGCCGGCGTCGCGGGTGTCCGCCGCGTCCTGGCCGTGCTGGACATGATCGATCCCTATCCCGACCCCGACCACGAGCCGAGCGTCGAGTGCCGCGCCAGCGGCTGGGTGCGCGCCCGGCGTACCGGCATCCTCGACCTCGACGCCCACCTCGGCCAGCAGGTGACCGACGGCGAGCGGCTCGGCGCGCTGGTCGACTCCTTCGGCCGGACGCTGCGGCTGGTCCACGCCAACCGCACCGGGATCGTGATCGGCCGCACCGAGGCGCCCCTGGTCAACTCCGGGGACGCGCTGGTCCACATCGCGACCTGAGCCGACTGCGGCACCGGCCGCCGGACTAGTCCGATTGGGGTATGTCACGGTCGGTGCGTGCGTCCTACCGTGCGAGGGATGCGGCGCACACCGCGCCGCTCCCGAGGGGGGATCACGATGATCACACGCAAGATCGCGGCAGGCGCGTCGGCACTGATGCTGGTCGGCGGAATCACCTGGACCGCGCTGGCCTCCGGGTCCAGCAGCAGCGCCGCACGTCACGACACGAGCTGGCCGGTGGCAGCGGCCCCGGGCGCCGCGGACGAGGCCGCCCGGGCGGCCGCGGCCAGAGGCAGCGAGGTCATCCGGGTGCGGGAGATCGAGAACCGCGGCCGCTACATCGACGTCGGCAAGCAGGGCGAGAGCCCCGGCGACTACTTCCTCTTCGAGAGCCGGCTGGAGCAGGGCGGCGAGAAGGTCGGCCGCGACTCCGGGCGTTGCCTGCTCGGCGTCCGGACCTTCACCTGCGAGGCCACCGCCCTGATCACGGGCAGGGGCAAGATCGTCGTCGGCGGCGCCTTGTTCACCGACCAGAACGACTTCCGGATCGCCATCACCGGCGGCACCGGGGCGTTCAAGGACGCCCGCGGGGAGCTGACCGTGGAGGAGGGCAAGAGGACGTTCCTGGTCTTCGAGCTCCTGCCTCGCTGACAGCCGGCCGTCAGACCCAGTACGTGTCGTGCTGGAGCATGAACGCGGCGCGCTCGTCGTCGGTCATGGTGGCGCCGTGGGCGAGGGAGCCGAGAGTCTCGAAGTAGTCCTCGCGCGGGGCCCCGGGGGTGAACATCAGCAGCATCCGGGCGTGGTCGCCACCCCGGAAGCCGTGGATCCCGCCCTCGGGCACGTGCAGGAAGTCGCCGCCCTTCGCGGTGACCCAGCCGTTGCCGTCGTAGAGCCTCACGGTGCCCTCGAGCACGTAGAACGACTCGGTGATCGCGCGGTGGAAGTGGGGGTCGGGGCCGGACTCGGCCTCCCCGAACGACCACCGGTAGAGGCCGTACAGGCCGCCGGTCTGGTCGCCGGTCGCGAGGTACTCGCAGGTACCACCGTTCGCGTAGGTCAGCTCCGGATCGGTGCCGTCGGGGCGGACCCAGGCCGAGGCCTCACCGCCGTCGCCGGTGTAGACGTCGTCGGGGTAGGGCCGGTGCAGCGGGTTCGGCAGGCTCACGGGGCCATCCTGCCGCGCCCCGTAGCGTGGGCGCCATGACGACTCACACCCTCAACGACGGCTGCGAGCTCCCCGCGATCGGGTTCGGGACCTACCCGCTGAGGGGCGAGGACGGCATCGGCGCCGTGGTCTCGGCGATCGAGGTCGGCTACCGGCTGCTCGACACGGCGGTGAACTACGAGAACGAGCGCGAGGTCGGCGAGGCGATCCGCCGCTCCGGCGTACCCCGCGACGAGCTGGTCGTGTGCAGCAAGCTGCCCGGCCGCCACCACGGGTACGACGACGCCATCGCCTCGGTCCGCGGCTCCCTCGAGCGACTCGGCCTCGACCGGCTCGACCTCCACCTCATCCACTGGCCCAACCCCGGCCGGGGGAGGTACGTCGACGCCTGGCGGGCGCTGGTCGACCTGCAGGCCGACGGCCTGGTCACCAGCATCGGCGTCTCCAACTTCACCGGGGAGCACCTGCGGCGGGTCATCGACGAGACCGGCGTGACGCCGGCGGTCAACCAGATCGAGCTGCACCCCTACTTCCCGCAGGAGGAGATGCGCGCCGTCCACGCCGACCTCGGGGTCCTCACCGAGTCGTGGAGCCCGCTCGGCAAGCGGCAGGCCCCGTTCACCGAGCCGCCGGTCGCCGCGGCCGCCGAGGCGCACGGGGTCACTCCCGGGCAGGTCATCCTGCGGTGGCAGGTCCAGCTCGGCGCGGTTCCCATCCCCAAGTCGGCGACCCCGTCGCGGCAGCGCGAGAACCTCGACGTGTTCGGCTTCGAGCTGTCCGACGACGAGATGGCGGCCGATCACCGGGCTGGGTCGCGCCGACGGCCGGCTGTTCGGGGGCGACCCCGACACCCACGAGGAGATGTGACTCAGTGCGAGCGCCGCGCGGCGACCTGCACCAGCCGCTCCACGAACGCCCGGGTCGCGGGCACCTGCTCGGCGCCGGGCCGGTAGACCAGCCCGACGTGACGGTCGCCCAGCGAGCGTGAGCTGCGGACGACGACCTCGGGGTGCCGGAAGGCGCGCAGTGCCGAGCGCGGCAGCAGGGTGACGCCGAGTCCGGCCGCCACCAGCGCCTGCACCGCGACGTAGTCGTCGGTCTCGTGCGCCAGCCGCGGTTCGAACCCGGCGTCGTGGCAGCGGTCGACCAGGTGCTGCCGGCAGCGGGGGCATCCCCCGATCCAGGTGTCGTGCGCGAAGTCGCCCAGCCGTACGGCGCGGCGCCGGGCCGCGGGGTGGTCGGGCGGCAGCACCAGGTCGACCGGCTCCACGGCCAGCGGCAGCCAGGTCAGGTCGCCGTCGTCGGGCGGCGGTCCTTCGTACCCGAAGACCAGGCGCGACGTCGGCCGTCCCCTCGCGCACCGCCGCCCAGGCCTCCGGCGGCTCGGCCTCGACCAGGGCGACGTCGACGCCGGGATGGTCGCGCGCGAGCAGCTTGAGCGCCGCCGGCGCGATCGTGGCCGCCGCCGAGGGGAACGCCACCAGCCGGACCCGGCCGCCGCGCAGCTCGGCGATGGAGGCCAGCTCCTCGGCGGCCATGTGGAGCTCGCCGGCCACCGCGTCGGCCCGGCCGAGCAGCATCCGGCCCGCCTCGGTCAGCGTCACGCCGCGGGAGCTGCGGACCAGCAGCGGACCGCCGACCTCGCGCTCGAGCCGCTGCAGCTGCTGGCTGACCGCCGGCTGGGTCCAGCCGAGCTCGCGGGCCGCGGCGCTCAGCGAGCCGGCCCGGGCGACGGTCCGGAAGACGAGCACGCGGCGGGGATCCACGACCAAAGTATGGCTTATGGCTCGCGCAAGGAGTTCGGCCTACCTTTGAGACCGCGCATCCGTCAGGCTGGGGCCATGCGGACGATCGGACTCATCGGCGGAATGAGCTGGCACTCCACGGCCAGCTACTACCGGATCATCAACGAGACCGTGGCCGAGCGCCTCGGCGGCCACGCCTCGGCGCCGATCGTCCTGCAGTCCCTGGACTTCTCCGAGATCCGGCAGTGCCAGGTCGACGGCGACTGGGCAGGCGCGGGGGGCCTGCTCAGTCGCGCGGCCCGGCGCTGCGTGGCCGGTGGCGCCGACGTGGTCGCGATCTGCACCAACCTCATGCACAAGGTCGCGCCCGCGGTCGAGGCGGCCATCGACGTGCCGCTGCTCCACATCGCCGACGCGGTGGCGGGTGTCGCCGCGCCGCACGGCTGGGACCGGCTCGGCATCCTGGGCGCCCGCTGGGTGATGGAGGAGTCGTTCTACGGCGATCGGCTCGCCCGGCACGGCATCACCGCGGTCGTGCCCGGTGCCGACGACCGCGAGCTCGTCGACCGCGTCGTCTTCGACGAGCTGACCCAGGGCCGGATCCTCGACGAGTCGCGGGCGGCGTACGTCGCCGTCATCGAGCGGTTGGCCGAGCAGGGCGCCCAGGCGGTGGTCCTCGCGTGCACCGAGATCGGCCTGCTGGTCCGGCCCGAGGACAGTCCGCTCCCCCTCATCTGCTCCGCCGACGCGCACGCCCGCGCCCTGGCCGAGGTGGCGCTGCAGGCGGCCCCGGCTCCGGTCTAGGACCCGGCAGCGATCTCGGCCCGCTCCTCGGGCGTGAAGGCCCGCAGCACGCAGAACTCGTTGCCGTCCGGGTCCGCCATCACCACCCAGGACACGCCGTCGCCCTGGCCGACGTCGACCCGGGTGGCGCCCAGGCCCTCGAGCCGGGCGACCTCGGCGGCCTGGTCACCCGGACGCAGGTCGAGGTGCCAGCGGTTCTTGACGGTCTTGCCCTCGGGCACGCGCAGGAAGAGCAGGTCCGGCGCGACGCCGTCCTGCGGGCTGCCGGCGGGCGGTTCGAGGACGACCTCGTCGGGCGTCTCGTAGGTGCGCCGCCAGCCGATCGCCTCCTGCCAGAAGGAGGCGATCCGGTCGGGGTCGGTCGTGTCGAGGTTGAAGCACTGGATCGCTGAGGTCGGCCACGGGGTCAGCGTGCCGCGTCGAGGATCGCCTGCGCCAGCGATTTCGGCTGCGTGAGCTGCGGCCAGTGCCCACCGCCGAGGTCGACCAGCTCGACCTCGACGGATCCGGGACAGCTCGGGCAGGTCGCCGCCGTCCATCCAGTCCTTCACGTCGGCGGCGGTGTACTCCGGGCAGATCCCGGTCACGGGTACGCCGAAGCGCCGCTCGTCGGAGAGCCGGACCGGGTCGGTGACGACCCGCTCCGGCACCGGGATGGCGTCGGCGTAGAACCGCGCCAGCTGATCGGCGTCGAAGTCGCGGACGTTGGCCTCCTCACCCAGCTCGACCCAGTCGGGCATCGGCACCTCGCCGTCCTCGGCCGGCAGCCCGCTGAGGAGCGCCTCCCCGTCGGCGCTGGGGAAGCCGCCGACGTGCACCTGCCGGGCGACCCGGTCGGGGCGGGCGTCGACCGCCGCGTGGGCGATGCCGCATCCCGCGGAGTGGCCGACCAGCAGCACCGGCCCGTCGCAGGCGTCGATCGCCGCGACGACGCCCCCGACGTGGTCGGCCAGGGTGACGCCGGTCCGGTCGGCGTCCCTGCTCGCCATGCCCGGCAGGGTCAACGGGTGGGCCCGGTGACCGGCGGCCTCGAGGTGCGGGACGACCGCGTCCCAGGTGTGGGCGTTCAGCCACAGCCCGGGCACCAGCACGACGTCCATCAGCGCCACCTCCTGCTCCAGCACGGCCAGGTCGCGCTCGGCGTAGCGCCGGTGCTCCCACTCCTCGTTGAGGATCGTGCCGAGCACCTCCTGCACCGGGAACGCGTGCGCCGGCGGCCAGCTCGGGCCCTCGACCGGGGTGGTGCGAGCCGGCGAGCTGCTCGTCGGTGAGGTCGTCGACCACCCGGCGCATCGTGGCCTGCCGGTCGGCGCGCAGCGCGAGCACCTCGTCGAGGGTCGGGCGGGCGTCGCGGTCCCACGGCACCTCGGGGTGGGGCGTCATCTCGTCGAAGGGCAGCGACAGCGGGTGCCACGGCCGGGGGTCGCCCTGCAGCGCCCGGAGGATCCACGTCTCCGTGGCGAAGGCGAGGTGACGCAGCGTCTGGATGAACGACCACTCGCCGTCGACGCTCTCGTGCAGCGCACCCGGCCTTCGGGCCTCGAGCGCGCGGGCGCGCTCGACGGTGCCGGCCCACAGCTCCTCGAGCAGGTCCCACGCCTCCCGGAAGCCGTCGGCGTCGGTCGGGTCGCATCTTCTCCCGACCGGGGTAGCGCTTGTCGAGCTCGGCATCGACGTACGCCGAGATCTCGACGCCGTTGACGGTGACGTTGCGGATCTCGCCGGTGATCTCGGCGTCGATCAGGTCGGCGTTCAGGATCTTCGTGCCGATCATGTCGATGTTCGTGAACGTCACCTGGTTGAGGTAGGCCCGGCGGAACGTGGCGCCGGTGAGGTCGACGGACTCGAACGTCGCGTCCCGCATGTCCTTGAAGCCTTCCGTCATGGCAGGGACGATAGCGGCAGTTCCGGACGCTTCACGGCCGGATCAGGTGAAGGCGACCATCGGCGTCAGGCCGAGGAAGGCGCCGTACCGCGCGGCCGCCTGCTCGACGTGCGCGAGGTGCGTCCGGGCGCCAGGAGTCGTGGGCCTGCAGCGCGAACGTGACCTGCGCTGGGGCCGACCGTCCGCTTCATGGCCGCAACCAGCTGGCCGTCGACCAGCGCCATCCCGATCGCGGGCTCCCGCGTCCGCGGCACGACGCTCGGCGGCGTCGAGCACCCATCGGGAGTCCTGGTAGCCGCGGTAGGTCTCGTCGAGGATCTGCAGCAGGTGGCCGCGCGGCTCGCCGGGGCCGGTCGGCGGCTCCTCGCCGGGCAGGTGCCAGAAGGTGCGGTCGTCGTGGTCGAAGCGGGCGAGCCGGTCCGCCACCGCGGCCAGGCCGGAGCGGGCGTCGCCGAGGGTGAGGGTCGCCCAGTAGGCGAGGTCGCGGTCGGTCACCGGGCCGTGGCCGGTGACGTAGCGCAGCGCCAGCTCGGCCAGCGCCTCCTCACGGTCGAGCCGGCGCGGGTGGGGGATCCGGTCGGCGAAGAGCGCGTAGGTGTGGTGCCCGTCGGTCGGCGGCCCGCTGCACACCAGGCACTGCAGCTCGAGGTCGGCGAGCAGCATCATCAGCTGCTGCCCGGTCAGCTCACGACCGCGGTCGGCGAGCCGGCCGGCGAGGGTCGGCCGGTCCAGCGGTCGCCCCTCGGCCAGCAGGTCGAGCACCGCAGCAGCAGCGGCCTCCGCATCGCCGCGAGCGAGCCCGAACACCTCGCGCATGACGTGGTCGGCGGTGCCACGCACCCGGGGCGCGGTCACCTCGATCAGCCACGCCGCGTCCTCGGCCGCGACGTAGTGCCACGTCGGCCGCAGCACGTGCGTGCGGATCACGGCACCCGAGGCGAGCAGCCGGTTGAGGTCGTCGGCGTCCGGGGTGGCGGTCCGCGCCGCGACCGCCCACGCCGACTGCGACGGGTTCTCGGCCTGCACCGCCAACAGGTGCGAGACGACGCCGGCCGCGCCCGCGGCGTGGGGCGCGAGGAGGTGCTGGCTGCGGAGCCGCCACCGGGCGATCTCGAGGTCGGACGGCATGGCGTCACTCTAGAGTCGGTGCCATGGCTCGCTACGGCGCCCAGTTCGGTCCCGACGTCACGTTCCTCGGCGTCCCGCGCTGCGACCTCGAGGACGAGGCGTCGTACGCCGGCGCGGACGTGGTCGTGATCGGGGCGCCGTTCGACGGCGGCACCTCCCACCGGCCGGGCACCCGGTTCGGGCCACAGGCGATCCGCTCCACCGACTACCTGCCCCACGACGGCTCGCGGCCGTCGCTGGCGCTGCGCACCGATGCGCTGCGCGACCTGGTGGTGGTCGACGCGGGCGACGTCGAGATGCCGCCCGGCGACATCGAGGTGGCGCTGCCGCGGCTGGAGGCGGCCGTCGAGAGGGTCGCCCGGGCCGGGGCGATCCCGGTGGTGCTGGGCGGCGACCACTCGATCGCGTTCCCGGACGCGAAGGGCGTCGCCAACGTGCTCGGCCACGGCCGGGTCTCGATGATCCACTTCGACGCCCACGCGGACACCGGCGACATCGAGTTCGGGTCGCTGTGGGGCCACGGCCAGCCGATGCGCCGGCTGATCGAGTCGGGCGCGCTGCGCGGCGACCGGTTCCTCCAGGTGGGGCTGCGCGGCTACTGGCCCGGTCCGGAGACCCTGGACTGGATGGCCGCCGAGCGGATGCGGTCCTACGAGATGACCGAGATCGGCCACCGCGGCCTCGAGGCGTGCCTGACCGAGGCGTTCGCGATCGCCACCGACGAGTGCGACGGCGTCTTCCTCTCCGTCGACATCGACGTCTGCGACCCCGGCCACGCCCCGGGCACCGGGACGCCGGAGCCGGGCGGGCTCTCCGCCCGGCAGCTGCTCGACGCCGTACGCCGGGTCTGCCTGGAGCTCCCCGTGGTGGGGGTGGACGTGGTCGAGGTCAGCCCGCCCTACGACCACGCCGACATCACCGCGGCGCTGGCCAACCGGGTCGTGCTGGAGGCGTTGTCGGCGATCGCCCGCAAGCGTCACGACGAGCGCGACGGCACCCCTGGGACCCGTCCCGTCCGCTGCTCGACGGCCGCGACCAGGCGCCACCCCGTGGCTGACACGATCTGGGAGCGCCAGGCACCGCCGGCCGCGGCCGTCGACCATGCGCTGCGCGACACCCGCGACGCCTGCTTCTGGATCGAGGACGTCGCGTCACCACCCCGGTTCGACCCGCTCGGCGCGGACCACACGACCGACCTCGCGATCGTCGGCGGCGGCTTCACCGGCCTCTGGACCGCGATCCGCGCCGCGCAGCGGGACCCCGGCCGGAAGGTGCTGCTGCTGGAGGCTCGGCGGTTGGGCTGGGCGGCATCGGGCCGCAACGGCGGCTTCTGCGCCGCCAGCCTGACGCACGGCGAGGAGAACGGCCGCTCGCGCTGGCCCGACGAGTACGACGCGCTCGCGCGGCTGGGCGAGGCGAACCTGGACGGCATCGAGCGGACCGTGCGCGCGTTCGACATGGCGGTCGACTGGGAGCGCTCCGGCGAGCTGGCGGTCGCGGTCGAGGACCACCAGGTGGCGTGGCTGGAGGAGATGACCGGGGGGCGTCTCCTGGACCGGGAGCAGGTGCAGGCCGAGGTCGCCAGCCCGACCTACCTGGCCGGCCGCTGGCTCGACGACTCGGCGCTGCTGCACCCGGCCCGGATGGTGGCCGAGCTGGCGCGGGTCGCGACCGACCTCGGCGTCGAGATCGTCGAGGACACGCCGGTCACCGGCCTCGACTCCGGAGCCGCCGGTCCGGTCACCCTCCGGACGGCGCGCGGCCGGGTGAGGGCGGACCGGGTGGCGCTCGGGACCAACGTGTTCCCGGCGCTGGTGCGGCGCTACCGGCCGTTCACGGTCCCGGTCTACGACTACGTGGTCATGACCGAGCCGCTCACCGACTCCCAGCTCACCGACATCGGCTGGCGCAACCGGCAGGGTCTGGCCGACCTCGCCAACCACTTCCACTACTACCGGCTCAGCGCCGACAACCGGATCCTGTTCGGCGGGTACGACGCGATCTACCGGTTCGGCAAGCGGGTCCGGGCCGACCACGAGCACCGGCCCGAGACCCACCGGGCGCTGGTCTCGCACCTCCTGACGACCTTCCCGCAGCTCGAGGGCATCCGGGTCACGCACCGCTGGGCCGGCGCGATCGACACCTGCACCCGGTTCTGCGCGTTCTACGGCCTCGCCCACCGCGGCCGCGTCGCCCACGCGGCCGGCTTCACCGGGCTCGGGGTCGGCGCCAGCCGGTTCGCCGGCGACGTGCTGCTCGACCTGCTGGCCGGGGAGGACACCGAGCGCACCCGGCTGGAGATGGTGCGGCGCAAGCCGCTGCCCTTCCCACCCGAACCGATCGCCGCCGCCGGCATCCACGCCACCCGCTGGTCGCTCGCCCGCGCCGACCACGCGCGGGGGTCGCGCAACGTCTGGCTGCGCACCCTCGACCGGCTCGGCCTCGGGTTCGACTCGTGAGCGAGCACCGGCTGTCCCGTCAGGACGCGCGCCGGATCGCGGTGCGCGCACAGCTGCTCGGCCGCGACCGTCCCGCGTCGATGACGGAGGTGGTGCGGCACCTGATGGTGCTGCAGGACGACCCCGTCAACGTGGTCGCGCCCAGCGCCCACCTGGTGCTGTGGAGCCGGCTCGGCTCGGCGTACGACCGGCGCGAGCTGGCGGACGCCGTCGCCACCGGCCGGCGTCGTCGAGGTGAACATGATGCTCCGCCCGGCCGAGGACCTGGCGCTGCTGCGGGCGGAGATGGCGGCGTGGCCGGTCGGCTTCGGCGAGCCGCGCGACTGGCACCAGGACCTGCGGAACTGGGTGGAGGCCAACGACGACACCCGCCGCGACATCCTCGAGAAGCTGTACGACGAGGGGCCGGTCACCGCCCGGGCACTCCCGGACACCACGCTGATCCCCTGGCGGTCGAGCGGGTGGAACGACGACCGCAACGTCCGCAAGCTGCTCGACGCCATGGTCGGTCGCGGCGAGGTCGCCATCGCCGGCAAGGAGGGCCGCGACCGGCTGTGGGACCTCGCCGAGCGGGTCTACCCCGACGACCCGGTGCCGCCGTTGGCCGACGGCGAGGCGCACGATCGAGCAGCGGCGGCTCCGTGCCTACGGCATCGCCCGCGGCAAGGGACCGCAGCTGCCCAACGAGTCGCTCGACGTCGGCGAGACGGGCGAGCCGGCGGTCGTCGAGGGCGTCCGCGGCCGGTGGCGGGTCGATCCGGCCTACCTCGACGGCGCACCCTTCGAGGGCCGGGTCGCGCTGCTCTCCCCCATCGACCGGCTGGTCATCGACCGGAAGCGGATGACCGAGCTGTTCGAGTTCGACTACCAGCTCGAGATGTTCAAGCCCGCCGCCAAGCGCCGCTTCGGCTACTGGGCGCTGCCGATCCTCGCCGGCGACCGGCTGGTCGGGAAGCTCGACACCACCGCCGACCGCGAGGCCGGGGTGCTCCGCGTGACCGCGATCCACGAGGACGAGCCGTTCCCCCGGCGGCTGGCCGGCGCCGTACGCGCGGAGATCGTGGACCTCGCGGCCTGGCTCGACCTCGAGCCCGAGCTGCCCTGACCCCGGCCCGATCGTCACCATCCCCGGACCTCGAAGCCGCTCAGTCCGCTCGGCTCGACCTCCCTGACGTCGACCCGCTCGACGCGGGCGCCGGGCGGGCCGGTGCGGCACCACGCGACCAGGTCGTCGACCCGGGCTCCCTCGAACTCCCCGGCCACGCTGCCGTCCGGCTCGTTGCGCACCCAGCCGGCGACCCCGAGCCGCTCGGCCTCGCGGCGGCAGGAGTCGCGGTAGAAGACACCCTGGACCCGACCGTGGACCCGCACCCGCACCGCTCTCATCCCCCCACCCTCACCACCGGGCGCCACGTGGTCCAGGCCGGGTGTCGAAAACTGGTTCCGCCGTTCGTGGTGTGGGTGGAAGCATCCGACCCGGACCACCAGAGGGAGACAACCATGCGCCAGATCGTCGTCACCGAGTTCATCAGCCTCGACGGCATCGTCGACTCCCCAGGCGGGGAGAGCGGCTACGAGCACACCGGCTGGACCTTCAAGGAGGTCAAGCCCGACCTGGCGGCCTACGAGCTGAAGGGCCGCGAGCAGGAGGAGGCCGGGGCGCTGCTCGTCGGTCGGGTCAGCTGGGACGCGTTCCACCCGGTGTGGCCGACGATGAAGGAGTTCGCCCGCTACAACGAGATCCCCAAGTACGTCGTCTCGACCACCCTCACCGAGGAGGACGTCGCCGCGAGCGGCTGGCAGCCGGCGACGCTGCTGCGCTCGATGGCGGACGTGGCCGCACTGAAGGAGACCGACGGCGGCGACATCCAGGTCCACGGCAGCGCCACGCTCGCGCAGAGCCTCGCCGCCGCCGGCCTGGTCGACCGCTACCACCTGCTGGTCTTCCCGCTGGTCCTCGGCCACGGCAAGCGGCTCTTCGTCGCCGACGGCGGCGACAAGCAGAACCTGCGGCTGGTCGAGCACGACACCTACGGCAACGGCATCCAGAAGCTCTGCTACGAGGTGGTCCGGTGACCGGGCCCGTCCGCCGCGCGGGGCCGGCCGACGCGGAGGTCGTCGGCCGGCTGCTGTTCGACTTCAACACCGAGTTCGAGACGCCGACCCCGGACGCGGACTCTTCGCCGCCCGGTTCCGGGACCTGCTCGACCGCGACGACGTCGTCGTGCTGCTGAGCGGCGACGAGGCCGCGCCGGACCGGGTTCGCCTTCCTGACGCTGCGGCCCACGCCGTACTACCCCGGCCCGCTGGCGCAGCTCGAGGAGCTCTACGTGCGTGCCCGACCTGCGCGACGGCGGCATCGGCACCGCCCTGCTGACGGCGTCGGTCGACGCGGTGCGCGCGGCTCGGCTGCGAGGAGATGCACATCAACGTCGACGAGGTCGACACCGACACCCGGCGGTTCTACGAGCGGCACGGGTTCGTCAACATCGAGCCCGGCGCCGACTACCGGATGCTCTGCTACATCCGCGGTCCCTCTGAGCCGCCCACTCGCGGTCGAGCATGCGCGAAGACCTCCAGGGTGGTCCACTCGCCCTTGAACCACTCGCCGTCGACGAACGTCGCCTCCTGGCGGAACCCGAGCCGCTCCAGCAGCCGGGCCGAGGCGGTGTTGCGCTCGTCGACCCGGGCGGTGACCCGGTGGGCGCCGGCCTCCGTCGAAGCACAGCTCGAGCAGCGCACGGGTGCCCTCGGTGGCGTAGCCGTGGCCCTCGTGGTCGGGGTGGAGGACGTAGCCGACCTCGGCGTGGAGGTCGGTGTCGCTGTGCCAGAAGAGCACCAGGTCGCCGATCAGCTCGCCGGTGTCGCGCCGGATCATCACCAGCGACATCACCTGGCCCTCGGCGTCGATGGCCGAGCGCACCCGCTCGGGGTCGGCGAGCCGCTCGGCCAGCTCCTCCGGCGTACCCGGGGAGAACGGGACGTAGCGGCAGACCTCGGGGATCGACCGGTAGGCGTGCATCGCCATCAGGTCGGCCGCGGCGTCGATCGGGCGCAGCAGCAGCCGCTCGGTGAGGATCGGGTAGGCGGGCGCGAGCCGTGGTTCGGTCACGCCGTCAGCCTAGGAGCGATGGGGGGGGGGGGGGGCGTCGGTGGAGGCGAACGGTGCAGTCCTAGACACCTTCGTAGGACGTGACAGCCCGGCACCGAGGAGGAGCACCATGAGCATCGTCACCGCCGACATGGCCGTCTCGCTGGACCTGGTGGGCAGCGGCCACGACCAGTCGCACGAGCACCCGTTCGGCCCGCGCGTCGGCGAACGGCTGCACACCTGGATGTTCGAGCACGGCGACGAGAGCGCCGAGGAGGTCGCGGCGATCACCGACGCCGGCGCCTTCGTGATGGGGCGCAACATGTTCGGCCCCGACCGCGGCGACTGGGACCTCGACTGGACGGGGTGGTGGGGGCCGGAGCCGCCGTACCACGCACCCGTCTTCGTGCTCGCGCACCGCGAGCGGGAGCCGCTGCGAGATGGCGGGCGGCACCACGTTCCACTTCGTGACCGACGGGCTGGAGGCGGCCATCGACCGGGCCCGGGACGCCGCCGGCGACCGCAACGTCTCGATCGCCGGCGGCGTGACCACCCTCAACAGCGCGCTCGCGGCCGGCCTGGTCGACGAGCTGCGGCTGCACGTCGTCCCGATCACGATCGGCGAGGGGCTGCGGGTCTTCGACGGGGTGCCGGACCTGGCCCTGGAGCCGGTCGTCGAGCCGTACGACGCCGTGGGTCACGCACCTGACGTGGCGCCGGTGAGCGGTCAGCGGTTGCGGGGGTGCTGCCGCGCCCGACGCTCGTTGCCGCGCTTGTAGTTGCCGGTCCAGCGGGCCATCACGCCCTGCGGGTCACCCTCGACCTCGAGCAGGAACTCCTCGGCCCGCGGGCCGCGCAGCACGGTCGCGCGGCGACCGTGGTGGGTGATGACCACGGTCCCGTCGCGGCGTACGTCGTAGTCGATCCCGGCCGGCACCGCAGCTAGGCGTCCTCCCCCACCACGCGCATCGCCGATTCCTCGGGGGTCTCGCCGTCGACGACGGTGTCGCTGCCGGCCGGCCCGCCGAGCACGTCCTGGTCCGCCGGGATCGCGTCCGGGTCGTCACCACCCACCATCGGCGGCTCCGCCGACCTCCCGGCTCGGGCTCTCCTGGCGCAGCCGTACGTCGAGCGTCTCCCCGCCTTCGGTCTCGATGCCGATCAGCTCCGAGCCGCGCGGCTGCCGGTCCGGCGGGCTCCACGGCTCGTCGTCGCTCGCACTGGGGTCGTCCAGGAAGCGCTCGGCGTCGGCCTGCTCGGCAGGGTCGAGGTCGGTGCGACCCCAGTCGCCCTCGCTGTCGTTGCTGCGGTTCGCGGTCATGCCGTCCACCCTGCCCGGCGGGACCCGCACGGACAAACGCCCGTCAGGGTGAAGGCCGGCACGCCGGTGCCGCAGCGGGCCACCGCCGCCAGCGTGACCGGGCCGCGGTCGGGCAGCCGCCCGAGGAACTCGCGCCGCAGCGCCTCCCGCTGGTCGTCGGGCAGGGTCAGGCACCACGCGCCCGCCGGCCCGACCCCCGCCAGGAACCCCTGCCACACCTCGTCCGCCTCGGCGTACGTCGACTCGACGCGGAGCGTCCCCTCCGCGACCGCGTCGAAGCCGGACCCGGTCAGGAAGTCGGCCAGCTCGCCGGCTCCGCCGAGCGCGGTGGGATGGGCCTCGTCGGGAGCATCGGGCCGGACCGCCCGCGCCGCGTCCCAGAAGTGCCGCAGCATCTGCATGCCCTCGGCGTAGTCCCACACCGCCGTGGCGACCGTGCCGCCGGGGCGCAGCACCCGCATCATCTCGGCGGCCGCGGCCGCCCGGTCGCGGCACGAAGTTGAGGACCAGCTGGGCGAGCACGGCGTCGAAGGACTGGTCCGGCCACGGCAGGTCCTCGGCCCCGGCCTGTCGGACGTCCACGCCCGGGTGCCGTTCGGCACACGCGTCCACGAACGGCGGGGAGGGGTCGCAGGCGGCGACCGAACCGGCGCCGACCAGGTCGACCAGCACCTCGGTCAGCGCCCCGGGTCCGCAGCCGACGTCCAGCACGCGGCGCCCGGGTGCGATCCCGGCGGCCTCGGCCAGGGCTGGCGCGAGCCGGCGCGACCACCGGCCCATGAAGAAGTCGTAGGCGTCACCGGTGACGTGGAACATCCGGTCGTTCATGGCCTCCCAGTCTGCCGGAGGGTCCTCCCCGACGAGGCCGTCGACGGCCTCGCGCAGCAGGTCGGCGTGGCCGGTGTGGCGGCCGTACTCCTCCACCAGGTCGCGACAGCAGCCGGCGCAGGCTGCGTGGCCGGCCGTCGTCGTCGTGAGCGCGGTCGGCTGGTCGAGCCCGCCGCTCGGCGATCGCGGCGGCGTAGCGCTCCCGCGACCGGTCGCACGGCGCCGTCGTACCAGCGCGTAGAGCTGCTCGGGGCTGTCGTCGTCGGCGGTGCGGAACTCCCAGTCGGGCGGTGCCGTCGTGGATCTCCGTCCAGGGCAGCCCGATCGAGCCGCCGTCGAGCGCGCGTGGTCGAGCAGTGGTCCTCGACGAGCGCGAGGTGCTTGAGCAGCGCGCCCAGCGTACAGCTGCGGAGGCGCCGATCCGGGCGCGCGAGCCCCGTCGGCGTCGAGACCGCCGCCTTCCAGCGGAAGGTGGCGCGCAGCCGGTCGAGGCTGCCCAGCAGGTGCTCGACGTCGGTGCCGGCGAGCGGCGGTGCCCATGGAGGTAGTCGGTCATGCGCGGCACGCTAGTGCCGGATCCGGACGGATCGCGTCCGGAAGCCGTGGCACGCTGTGCGGCGTGGACACCGCCGAACCCGCACCGCCCGGGCGCTGCTGGCGCTCGAGCTGATCCAGGGCACGCCCGGCATCGGCGCCGACCGGCTCGGCGAGCGGCTCGGCGTCTCCGACCGCGCCGCCCGCCGCTACGTCGCGATCCTGCGCGAGGCCGGGATCCCGGTCGAGTCGGTGCGCGGTCCCTACGGCGGCTACCGGCTCGGCCGCGGGCTGCGGGTGCCGCCGCTGATGTTCAGCCAGACCGAGGCGCTGGGCCTGGTGATGGCGGTGCTCGACGGCCACCACGCCGCGGCCGACGCCGACGACCCGGTCGGGTCCGCGCTCGGGAAGATCGTGCGGGTGCTGCCGGCGCCGGTCGCCGCCCAGGCGGAGGCGGTACGCCGGACCGCGGCACCGGTCCCCGACCGCGGCGCGGCCCGCCCCGACCCCGGCACCACCACGACCCTGGTCGGCGCCATCGCCGACCGGCGCCGGGTGCGGGTCGACTACCGCACCGAGGCCGGGTCCGAGCTCGACGTCGAGGTCGACCCGTGGGCGGTCGTGGTGCGGCACGGCCGCTGGTACCTGCTGTGCTGGTCGCACGCCGCCGGCGGCGCCGCGCACCTACCGGGTCGACCGGATCCGGTCGGTCACGCCGCTCGACGCGCGCTTCGACCCGCCCGCCGACCTCGACCCGGTCGCCGACCTCGAGCACCACCTCGGCCTCGGCTGGGAGTACGACGTGGAGGTCGAGATCGAGGCGGCGTACGACGACGTCGTGGCGCGGCTCCCCCGTGCGATGGGCCGGCTCGAACCGCTCGGCGACGACCGCACCCGGCTGGTCGGCTCGACCAGCAACCCGGAGATGTACGCCGAGTGGCTGGCCGCCGTGCCCGTGGCGTTCCGGGTCGTGGGCGGCCCGGAGCTGACGCGTGCCGTCCGCGCCACCGCCGAGCGGCTGCTGGCGTCGGTCGACCGACGGACGCTAGCCCGGGTCAGCTCGCGTCGAGCCGGGCCAGCTCGTCGGCGGTGAGCTCGAGGTCGGCGGCCGCGGCGGAGTCGGTGATCGACTCCGGCCGCTTGGCGCCGGGGATCGGGATCACGACCGGGGACTGGGCCAGCTCCCAGGCCAGTGCCACCCGCTGGGCGCTCACGCCGCGTTCGCCGGCGATCTTGGCGAAGGCCGGGTGCAGGTCCTGCAGCTCCTTGGCGTCGGAGAGGCCGCCCAGCGGGCTCCACGGCAGGAAGGCGATGCCCGAGCTCCTCGCACACGTCGATCTCGGGGCGGCTGCTGCGGAACTGGGGGCTGAACTGGTTCTGCACGCTGACCAGCGCACCACCGAGCTCGGCGTGGGCCGCCCGGATCTGGTCCGGGTCGGCGTTGGAGAGGCCGATCATGGCGACCTTCCCCGACTGCGCGATCTCGCCGAGGGTGCCGATCACCTCGGCGTAGTCGACCTTCGGGTCGGGGCGGTGGTGCTGCCACAACGCGATCTGCTCGACACCGAGCCGGCCGAGGCTGGCGTCGACGGCGCGATGCAGGTGGTCGGCCGAGCTGTCGACGTCCCAGCCGCCGCCCTCGGTGCGGACGTGGCCGCCCTTGGTCGCGAGCAGCACCCGGTCCCGCACGCCGAGCTCGTCGAGCAGGGAGGCGATCAGCTCCTCGTTCGCCCCTTGCGCGTCCGCACCCCGCTCGTCTCCGGGGCCGTAGGCGTCCGCGGTGTCGAAGAGCGTGACGCCCGCGTCGAGCGCGGCGCGCACGGTGTCGAGCAGCTGCTGGCGGGGCTGGGTGCCGGTCTGGTCGAAGGTCATCAGGCCGAGGCCGACGGCTCCCACCTCGACGCGTCCGACGGTGTCGTTGCCGATGCTCCGAGAATGCATGCCCACGACCCTACGGGGTGGGTGGAACTTCACCGTCGTGGCGGCTCAGCGCAGGTCCAGCCGCATCACGACCCGCGGGAAGCCGCCCGAGACCGCGTCGGTCTCGCCGGCGAGGGTGAAGCCGGCCGCCTCGAACAGCGCCCGGGTGCCGACGTAGGCCATGGTCAGGTCGACCTTCTCGCCGCGGTTGTCGGTGGGATACCCCTCGACCGCGGGCGCTCCCTCGCGCCGGGCGTAGTCGACGGCGCCGGGGATCAGCGCGTGGGCGATGCCCTTCCCGCGGTGACCGGGCCGCACCCGGATGCACCAGAGTGACCAGACCGGCAGGTCGTCGACGTGCGGGATCTTGCGGGACGTGGCGAACGGCAGCTCGCTGCGCGGCGCGATCGCGGCCCAGCCGACGACCTCGTCGCCGTCGTAGGCGAGGACGCCGGGGGCGACCTTGCGCCGGGTCAGCCTCCGCACGTGCTCACCCCGCGCGGGACCGACCAGGGACCGGTTGGTCGTCGAGTCGAGCCGGTGGCTGAGGCACCAGCAGACGTTGGAGTCCGGGTTCTTCGGCCCGACCATGGTGCGCACGTCGGCGAAGCTGCGGGCCGGCCGCACCTCGATGCCGCTCATCGACCGCTCACCCAGCACCATCCGGACGTCGATCACGTCGCCCACGTCGAGCCCCTCGGCCCGGCGTACGACGTCCTTGAGCGGCACGAGGTAGCGGCCGTCCTTGGGGAACAGCGACGTCGTCCACTCGGTGTCGCCGACGACCACCCGGGCCGGGATCACCCCCCAGCCGTAGGTCAGCATCGGCGACGCCTCCTTGATGTCGGCGCTGTCGTCGTCGGGACCGCGACGTAGTAGTACGGCGCCGGACCCCGCCACTCGAAGACGTCCCCCGTGAAGTCGACCTCCATGCCGGCAGTCTCGCCGAGCCGGTCACGGGGTGTCGAGCAGCACGCACTCCTCGGTCGCCGGGCTGCAGCGCACCATCCGGTCCCCGTCGCCGCGGGTCACCGCCGCCACCACGTGCTCCTCCGTCTCCCACTGGAAGCGGGCGTTGACGAAGGACCACCCCTGCGGCGGTGTGAGGACGCCGGGGTCACCGCCGTTGATGCGCTCCACCCGCAGCTCGGCGAAGGTCTGGACGTCGCCCTCGACCACGCCCGGCGGGATCCACGCGATCCACCTCGTCGAGGCCTCGAGCACGGCGAAGGCCGGGAGGTCCGCGGTCCGGGCGAGGGTGCCGTCCTGGGAGAGGTCGGCGAGGTAGGGCGAGCCCTGCGTGCCGTCGGTGGAGTCGTAGCGGCCCTCGTTCACGATCAGCCCGGCGTCGGTCGACCCGATCACGACCCGGCCGGGCGCAGTGTCACCGAGCTGCGCCACACTGCCGTCGTCCAGCGGCCGCCAGACCTCCTGGAAGTCCGCACCGCCGCCGATCACGACCCCGTCGTCGGTGACGGCGACCGCCCGGGAGTAGATGCCCTGCATGCTCACCGGCACCTCCACACCGAGGCCGAAGCCCTCGCCGTTGGCCGGGGTGCTGAACCCCGTCAGGATGCCCTGGCCGTCCTCGTCGAGGACGTAGGCGACGTATCCACCGCCGGGCGAGACGACGGGAGGCTGGTGCAGGACGCCCTCGATGGGGTTCGGCGTCGCGTCGTACCCCCACCAGTAGGAGCCGTCGGTCCGGATGCCGGTCCAGCCGGAGCCGGTGCCGTCGACCGAGAACCACTGGCCCGGCACCTGCTCGCCGTCGACGTAGAGCCGTTGGTCCACGACGTAGGGCACGGTCGGAGCGGCGGTCGAGAGCCGCTCGGTGGCCTCGGTCGGGGTCGGCGAGGGAGCCGGTTCGATGCGCCGGTCGGGGCCGAGGGTCAGCAGCGTGGCCGTCGCGCCCAGCGCGACGAGCACGACGGCGGCGGCGACCAGCAGCGGCTGCCAGCGGAAGCGGGAGGACGGCGGGTCCTGCGGCAGTGCCGGCAGCGCGGGGATGTCGAGGTGGTCGGCCACGGCTCGCAGCTCGCGGGCCAGGGTGTCGTCGATCTCGGGGTACATCTCAGTCCTCCCTTCCGGTGAGGTCGTCGGGTCCGAGGGCGGCTCGCAGGGATTGCAGGGCGCGGTGCGCGGTGGACTTCACGTTGCCGCGGGAACAGCCGAGGGTGTCGGCGATCTCGGCCTCGCTGAGGTCCTCGTAGTAGCGCAGCACGATCACCGCGCGCTGCTGCGGCGGCAGCTGCTTCACGTGCGGCCACAGCAGCAGCTGGATCTCCGAGCCACCCGGTCCCGGGTCGTGGCCGCGCTCGGGCGGCGCGTCGGTGAGCAGCTCGAGGCCGCGCGCCTTGGGCCGCTTGGAGGAGAGGAAGGTATTGGTGAGGATCCGGCGCACGTAGGCGTTCGGCGAGTCCGAGCCGGCCACCCGCGACCAGGCGCCGTGCGCCTTGATCAGCGTCTGCTGGGCGACGTCCTCGGCGTCGGCGTGGTTGCCGGTCAGCAGGTAGGCGCTCCGGTAGAGCGACGGCCACGCCGCCGCGGCGTACTCCTCGAAGGTCGGGGTGTCCGACCGGGTCGCGGTGAACAAGGTCCTCACCACCTCCTTTCGCAGTCTCACCCTCCTGACTCCTGCTGGCGACGATCGGTTGCGTGGGGGACCTAGCGTGTCGTCCCATGACCACCTCCCACGCGCGCCCGGTCGCGGCCCGGCTGCTGACGACCCACCTGCCGCGCGACCCGGAGGGGGTCGTGCTCGTCCTGCACGGCGGCGCCGCGCGGCGGCACGGGATGCGGGTCAGCCCGGCTCAGCTGTCGGTGCTGCGGATGGTCCCGGTGGCTGCGCGGCTGGCACAGGCCGGGCGCGGCCGGCTCGCCGTGTTCCGGCTGCTGAACTCCGTGCGCGGCTGGGACACCCACCACACCCCGGTCGACGACGTGACCTGGGCGCTGGGCCGGCTCCGCGAACAGCTCGGCGACGCGCTGCCGACCTGCCTGGTCGGCCACTCGCTCGGCGGCCGCGCCGCCATCGAGGCCGGCAGCCTGCCCGAGGTCCGCAGCGTGGCGGCGCTCGCGCCGTGGGTCTACCCCTCCGACGGCACCGGCGACCTGGGCGGCAGGCGGGTGATGGTCGTGCACGGGACCGAGGACCACATCGCCAGCCCCACCCGCGCGCTCGCCGTCGCCCGCAACCTCCAGCGCACCGCCCGCGTGGGCTTCATCAGCGTCGAGGGCGGCCGGCACGCGATGCTGCGCCACCACCGCAGCTTCGACGGGTACGCCGCCACGTTCGCGGCCGCGACCCTGCTCGACCGGCCGGCCACCGGCCCGGTGGGAGAGGTGCTCGACGGCCGGTTCTTCGTGGAGGCCTGACGCCGCCGGGTCCGGTCAGCGGTCGAAGCCCGCGGACCCGGCCTCGGGAGCGGCGTCGAAGGCGTAGGACGTGCTGAGGAGGGTGGACTCCAGCCAGCTCGAGGACAGGGTCCACTGCAGCTGCCGGGCGCTGCCCAGCTCGGACGAGGGGAAGTCGATCCGCAGCCGGTCGCCGCTGATGGTGAGCGCGTCGGTCAGCTCACGCTGCTCGTTGCCCCGGCTCAGGTGGGCAGTCCAACCGCCCGACCCGGCATCGGCGTAGACGAAGATGCGGGCGCCCGAGGGTGGGGTGAGCTCGAAGCCGATGGAGGCGTGGGTGTTGTCGCCCTCGGTGCGTGGCGGGAGGACGCCGGCCGCGGTCGCCTCGACGCTGACCACGCCGCCCTGCTCGCGCACGCAGCCGCGGACCAGGTCGACGTACGCCGGCGCCGGACCGGAGCTGTCCAGGTCCCCACGCCGGTCGGACAGGCAGGCGGAGGCGGCGGCCGGGGCAGCCGACGCCTGCGGACCGCTCCCGCCACCTGCTGGCCCGGCGTCGACACCGTCGACGTCACGGCCACCGGTCTGGTGCGAGGCCATGGTCCCGGCGCCGCGCCGACCCCGCGTGTCGGCCGCCTGCTCCGACCGATGATTCCGGGTGGCCACCTTGCCGCCCGGGTCCCGTCGTCCTGGACCATCGGCCGCATGGCCGCGCCGATCGTCCCGCTCCGCGGCCCGCGGGGCGGCGTCGTCGCCGCAGGAGGCGAGGGCGCTCGCGGCCAGGATGACCACGAGCGCCCTCGAGATGCGTGACGCCCTCAACTCACGACCGATCAGCCCGCGTCGCGGACCTGGGCGTTGCCCCGGGCCAGCGCCATCTGGTCCTCGTCGGCCGGTGCGTCGAAGTCACAGCTCGGCTCGCCGGCCGGGATGACGGTGACGACGTCGCCCAGGCCGGACTTCCCCTCGCCGTTGTCCTCGACGTAGAGCTGGAACGTGCCGCCGTCACGCCACGAACCCGCGATCTTCGCCACCGTTCCCTGGGCGTCGATGCACGAGACCGTGCCGTGCTGGATGGACACGTTGCGTCCGTCCTCACGGTCGATGTACTGGACCTGACCCGTGCCGGCGTCGGCCGTGCCCTTCGCGGTGAACGCGATGGTGTCCCCCGGTCCGCTCGTCCCGACGTCGACCTGACCGCCGCCGGTGGCCGCGTCGCCCGTCCCGGCGAGCGCGGTGCTGGAAAGGACGAGCGCTGAGCCTGCTACGGCGGTGCCGAGCAGGGTGACCGTCATTCGTCTCACTGTGTGCCTCCTGAGATGCGCCCGGGCCCAACGCCGTGGGCGGTGACCTCCAAACGAGCGCACGAGAGCCCGGTCACACCCGGCGCGCGCACCAGTACCCCCGGTCTAGACCACTCGTGACCCCGTCCCGGAGGTCCTGCTCCGATATCGAATCCGACGCGCAGATCCTGTGGCAGGGCGGCTTCGCAGCGCCTAGCCGAGCTGGGTGTCGAAGAACCGCACGGTGCGGTCCATCGCGGCGTTGAACGCCGGGCCGAACGCGTGCCCGTCGTCGTACCACTCCAGCTGGGAGTTGACGCCCGCCCGCCGCAGCGCCCCGTGGGTCTCCCGCGCCCAGGCCGGCGGGCAGGTGTCGTCGAACCGGCCGTGGACCATCAGCACCGGCTCGGTGATCCGGTCGAAGTAGGGGCGGGAGGAGTTCTCGCGCCAGAAGGCGGGGCTCTCGGCGGGCGACCCGTGCGCGGCGACGACCTCCTGCCCGCGGGTGTCGCCGGGCTCGGACATGAACTGGCGGAAGTTGTCGGCCTCGAGCGAGGACACCGACGCCCAGGGTGCCGCCGCCTGCACGAGCCCGGGCTCGGCGACCAGCGCCTTGAGGATCACCCCGCCGCCCATCGAGCGCCCGAACAGCGCCACCCGGTCGTCGTCCACGGGCACGTCGGGCGAGCGGCGCAGCGCCTTGACCGCGGCGATGACGTCGGCGACGTAGCCGAGCCGCATCCGGGTCTGGTAGCGCGGGTCGTCGTCGGACTCGGCGTGGTTGCGGTAGTCCACGTGCAGTGCGATGTAGCCGCGCGCCGCGAGGTAGCCGCGCTCGCGGGTCATTCCCTGCCCGCGGACGTAGAACGCGGGGTCGATGTAGCCGTGGGCCAGCACCGCCGCCGGGAACGGGCCGCGCCCGGTCGGCACGTTGAGCACCCCGCTGATCGTCCAGCTCTCCACCCCGCCCTGGTCGGGCCCGGTGGTGCTGCGGCTGCGGTAGGTCACGTCGTACGACGTGTAGAGATCGGTCTGCTCGCGCACGGCGCCCAGCCGGAGCCGGTCACCGGTGTGCCGCTGCTCGGCCAGGCCCGGCACGGAGATCGGTCGGGCCGGCGGCGGCTCCTCGGTCCGCTCAGGCTGCTGGGTCTGGCTGGGCGAGTCGCTCGGGGTCGCAGCGGGGGTCTCGCTCTCGCTGCTGCTGGTGGAGGGGTCCGGGGCCGGTGCGCCCCCGGGCCGCGCCTCACTCGTGCAGCCCGCCACCACCAGCACCACGGCGAGCAGCCCGCCCGCCCCTGTCACCGATCGCACGATGGTCTCCCGTCGTCTGCACCCACCGCCGACGGTAGTGCGGCGCGGCAAGGGCGTGCGCAGCTCAGGTGCTGCCGGGCTGGTCCTTGACCAGGTGCAGGAGGGCGTCGGAACCGGTGTCGATGAGCGCGTAGCGACGCGCGCCCGCCCGGCCGTGCAGCACGAACACCGTCCGCCGGTCGTTGCGGTCCTCCAGCTCCCACCAGCCGGTGTCGGCGATCCGCTTGTCGCTCGTCCTCGAAGGTCGCGTGCTCGAGCTCGTGGTCGTCGACCGGGACCGCGAGCCGGTCGTGGCGGGTGTCGGTCGGGAGCCCGCGCGGCACCGCCCACGACCGGAGCACGCCGTCCTCCTCGAGCCGCAGGTCGAAGTGGTGCTGCGGCCGGTCGTGCTCGTGGAGCACGAACACCGGCTGCCCACCTCGCTCCCGGCCCACGAGAGCTGCCCTCAGTGGGCCATGTCGACGAAGCGGGAGTAGTGGCCCTGGAAGGCGACGGTGATGTCGCGGGTGGGGCCGTTGCGGTGCTTGGCGACGATCAGGTCGGCCTCGCCGGGGCGGGTCGACTCCTTCTCGTAGACGTCGTCGCGGTGGAGCAGGATCACCATGTCGGCGTCCTGCTCGAGCGAGCCCGACTCACGCAGGTCGCTCATCATCGGCCGCTTGTCGCCGCGCTGCTCGGGGCCACGGTTGAGCTGGGAGAGCGCGATGATCGGCAGCTCGAGCTCCTTGGCCAGCAGCTTGATCTGGCGGGAGAACTCCGAGACCTCGAGCTGCCGGGACTCGACCTTCTTGCCCGAGGTCATCAGCTGCATGTAGTCGATCACGATCAGCTTGAGGTCGTGGCGCTGCTTGAGCCGGCGGGCCTTGGCCCGGATCTCCATCATCGTCATGTTGGGGCTGTCGTCGATGAACATCGGCGCGCTGGAGACCTCGCCCATCTTGCGCGCCAGCTTGGTCCAGTCGTCGTCGCTCATCTGGCCGTTGCGGATGTGGTTGAGCGGCACCTTCGCCTCGGCCGAGAGCAGCCGCATCGTGATCTCCGAGCGCGTCATCTCGAGGCTGAAGAAGCAGCTGGTCAGGTTGTTGTGGATCGAGGCCGCCCGGCACAGGTCGAGCGCCAGCGTCGACTTTCCCATGGCGGGTCGCGCCGCGACGATGATCATCTGGCCGGAGTGGAGACCGTTGGTGAGGTCGTCGAGGTCGGCGAACCCGGTGGGGACGCCGTAGAGGCCGGCCTCGCGGTTGCCGATCGCCTCGATCTCGTCGAGGACGCCGTCCATGATGTCGGAGAGCGGCGCGTAGTCCTCGGCCGTGCGCCGGTCGGTGACCTGGTAGACCTCCGCCTGCGCGGCGTCGACGACGTCGTCGACCTGCCCCTCCGCGGCGTAGCCGAGCTGCACGATCTTGGTGCCGGCGTCGACCAGCCGCCGCAGGATCGCCTTCTCGCGCACGATCTCGGCGTAGTAGCCGGCGTTGGCCGCGATCGGGACGTTGGCCGAGAGCGTGTGGAGGTAGGGGGCGCCACCCACCCGCTGCAGCTCGCCGCGCCGCTGGAGGGCGTTGGCGACCGTCACCGGGTCGGCCGGCTCGCCGCGGCCGTAGAGGTCGATGATCGCGTCGTGGATCAGCTCGTGGGCCGGCCGGTAGAAGTCGGCACCCGCGCACCGCCTCGGTCACGTCGGCGATGGCGTCCTTGGAGAGCAGCATCGAGCCGAGCACGCTCTGCTCGGCCGCGTCGTCCTGCGGCGGCATCCGGCTGCCGGCCTGCCGCGGCGCCTCGCCCGGGGAGTAGGCCGCGGGGCCGTCGCCCCAGTCGTCGTAGGGGTCGCCGGGCGGTGCACCGGGGGCGCCGTGCTCGGTGACGCTCACCAGACCTCCTCGAGACCGCTGACAGGCGGGGAACCACGATCACGACCGTAGGGCGAGCCACTGACAGCTCGGGGGCGACCACGGGGGCGACGCGGAGGAAACTACGTTCTCGGACCCCCCGCCGGGAAGCGGCCCCTCCACAGGGGCTGTGGATAACCGGGGACCGCTGGTGGACGACACGCCCTCCGGTGTGCGCAGGCTGGGGAGGCGCCTGTGGAACCAGCGTGGACCGAGCCGCCGAACCCCTCGCTGACCTGCGGAAACGCGACTCACACGGTGTGGACGGAAAACTCCTCACCGCATCCGTTCAGCATCTGGGATCGGGCCGTGGGTTTGTCGACATCCCGGGCGACCGTGGCCCGGGTCGAGAGTTATTCACTGTTCATGCACAGGTTCGTAGTGACTAGTTACGTCATGGTCATTGGATCCGCCACTGGTCCTTACGTTCGCTAGTCTGTCCGCATGCCGCGCAGCCAGGACCGGGAGATCCTCCGGCTCGCGGTCCCCGCGTTCCTGGCGCTGGCCGCGGAGCCCCTGTTCCTGCTCTCCGACGCGGCCATCGTCGGCCACCTCGGCACCACCCCGCTGGCCGGTCTCGGCATCGCCGCCGTGGTGCTGCAGACCGCCGTCGGGCTCTGCGTGTTCCTGGCCTACGGCACCACCGCGAGCGTCGCCCGCCACCTCGGCGCCGGCGACACCCGGGGCGCGCTGGCGCAGGGCGTCGACGGGATCTGGCTCGCGGTCGTCATCGGCCTCGTCACCACCGTGCTCGGCGTCGCGCTCACCGAGCCCCTGGTCGGCCTGTTCGGGACCGGACCCGAGGTCGCCGAGCAGGCGGCGACGTACCTGCGCATCGCCTTCCTCGGCACCACACCGCTGCTGGTCATGCTGGCCGCCACCGGTGTCCTGCGCGGCCTCCAGGACACCCGGACCCCGCTGTACGTCGCGGTCGGCGGCAACGCGCTCAACATCGTGCTCAACCTGCTCCTGGTCTACGGCGCCGACCTCGGCATCGCGGGATCGGCCCTCGGGTCGGTGCTCGCCCAGGTCGCCAGCGCCGCCGCGCTGACGTGGGTGGTGGTCCTGGCCGCGCGCCGGGAGGGCGCGCCGCTGCGGCCGGACCGGCCCGGCATCCGCGCCGCCGCGCGGGCCGGCGTCCCGCTCGTCGTCCGCACGCTCACGCTGCGGGCCGCGCTGCTGGTGACGACGTACGCCGTCACCCTGGGCGCCCTCGACAGCACCGACCAGGCGGTCGACCTCGCCACGCACCAGCTCGCCTTCACCCTGTGGACGTTCCTCGCCTTCGTGCTCGACTCGATCGCGATCGCGGCGCAGGCGCTCACCGGTCGCTACCTCGGGGCCGGCGACGTCGCCGGCACCCGGGCCGTGACCGACCGGATGATCCGCTGGGGCGTCTGGTCGGGGGTCGTCACCGGGCTCGGCCTGGCGGTCGCCAGCCCGCTGCTGGGGCCGCTCTTCACCGACGACCCAGCCGTCCACGACCGGCTGGTGGCGGTGCTGCTGGTGGCCGCCGCGGGACAGCCGGTGGCCGGGGTCGTGTTCGTGCTCGACGGCGTGCTGATCGGGGCCGGTGACGGCCGGTTCCTCGCCTGGGGCGGCGTGCTGACCCTGGTCGCCTACGCGCCCGCGGCGCTCGGCGTCGCCCTCGCCGGCGGCGGGCTGCTCCTGGTCTGGGTGACCTTCACGTCGGTCTTCATGGGTGCCCGGTTCGTGGTGCTGATGCACCGCGCCCGCGGCTCGGCGTGGCTCGTCACCGGAGTCGCGGGCCGGACGCCGGAGCGGCCCCTACAGTGACGCCATGCGGGCTCTGCAGGCGATCGGCATGGGCCTGCTCATCGTCCTGGTCCGGGCCGGGACCCCCGACCTGCTGCCCGACCCCGCTGGGCTGGCTGCTGATCCTCCACGGCGTACGACGCCTGCCGGCCGACCTTCCCCAGCGCACCGGGCTGCTGGTGTCCGGCGTGGTCGCGGGAGCTGGTCTCGGTGCCGCTGTGGGTGCCGGCCGTCGCCGACCGGGTGCTCGCGGCGGCGCCGTCGCTCCAGTGGGCGGTGAACCTGCCGCAGGTGGTGTTCGTGACGCTGCTCGCCACCGCCCTCGGGAAGCACGCCGGCGAGTCGCGGCGACCCCGCGGCGCGGGGCTGGTGGTTCCTGGTCGCGACGTTCGCCGCGCTGGCCGGGGTCGCCCCGGTGCTGGTCTTCGGGGGCGGCCTGGCCGCGCTCGAGACGCCGGCGGTGGTGGTCGCCGGGGCGGTGCTGCTGACCGCGATCGTGCTCTGCTTCGTGCACGCCTCCCGGCCGTGGGCCGAGACGCCGCAGGGCCGCCCCTCCTGAACGGAGGAGCGGCCCTGCGGATGCGTCAGCGGGTCAGGCCGGGATCACGTTGAGGGCCACCGTGGCGGACACCTCGTCGTGGAGCTTGACCGACACCTCGTGGGTGCCCAGCGACTTGATCGGGTTGCCGATCTGGATGGTGCGCCGGTCGACCGGCTCACCGGACGTCTCGGCCAGCGCGTCGGCGATGTCGGCGGAGGTCACGGCGCCGAACAGGCGGCCGCTCTCACCGGCCTTCACCTTGACCGGCACCGGGCCGGACTCGAGCTTGGACTTGATCTCGACCGCGTGCTCGGCGTCGCGGACGGCGCGGGAGGCCCGGGCCGTCTTGATCGACTCGGCGGTGCGCTCGGCGCCCTTGCTCCAGCGGATCGCTTCGCCGCGGGGCAGGAGGTAGTTGCGGCCGTAGCCGTCCTTCACCTCGACGACGTCGCCGGGGGCACCGAGGCCGGAGACCTCCTGGGTCAGGATGATCTTCATCAGGGGACTCCTTTCTCAGCGACCGGTGGACGTGTAGGGCAGCAGGGCGAGCTCGCGCGCGTTCTTGACGGCGATCGCCACGTCCCGCTGGTGCTGGACGCAGTTGCCGGTCACCCGACGGGCGCGGATCTTGCCGCGGTCGGAGATGAACTTGCGGAGCAGGCCGGTGTCCTTGTAGTCGACACCGGTCGCCTTCTCCTTGCAGAACTGGCAAACCTTCTTCTTCGGCTTGCGAATCGACTGCCTTGGCCATTGTGGTGCTCTCCTTACGAGCCCGGCATCAGCCGGAATGGTTGAGGTTTTCGTGGACAGGTGCGGGGGTTTCGAGGCTCGGCCGCGGACGGCCTCATCATCTGCCGCGCACCGCGAGGTCGCTCAGAACGGGGGCTCGTCGTTGGCGCCCGGCGCCGCCCACGGGTCGTTCTGGGGGCACCGCCGGACGGGGCAGCGCCGCCGCCGCCCTGCGGACCACTGGTGGCCCACGGGTCGGACTGGGGCTGGCCGCCGCCGGACGGAGCGCCGCCGCCGTAACCGCCGCCACCGCCGGAGCGCTGGGCACGGGTCACCTTGGCGGTCGCCCACTTCAGCGAGGGACCGATCTCGTCGACGTCGACCTCGAACGAGGTCCGCTTCTCGCCCTCGCGGGTCTCCCAGGTGCGCGCCTTGAGGCGGCCCTGGACGATCACGCGAGCGCCCTTCTGCAGCGACTCCGCGACGTTCTCCGCGGCCTGGCGCCAGATCGAGCAGCGCAGGAAGAGGGCCTCGCCGTCCTCCCACTCGTTGGTCTGGCGGTTCATGGTGCGGGGCGTCGACGCGACGGTGAAGTTGGCCACCGCCGCACCGGACGGCGTGAAGCGCAGCTCCGGGTCGTCGGTGATGTTGCCGACCACGGTGATGACGGTCTCGCCTGCCATGTCAGGTCTCCCTCGTTCGATCCACTGGTGTGCCGGCACTCATGACAAGCGTGAGCCACCGACAGGGGAAAGTGCTCGTCCACAGCCTCAGGCGGTGGGGCGCAGCACCTTCGTGCGGAGCACGGACTCGTTGAGCCCGAGCTGACGGTTGAACTCCTTGACCGTGGCCGGCTCGGCGTTCAGGTTGATGACGGCGTAGATGCCCTCGGCGTTCTTCTGGATCTCGTAGGCCAGCCGACGACGGCCCCACACGTCGACGGAGTCGACGGTGCCACCGTCCTTGCGGATGACGTTGAGGTACTTGTCGAGCGAAGGCTCGACCGTTCGCTCTTCGAGACTGGGGTCGAGGATGACCATCACTTCATAGGCACGCACAGCGGTCTCCACCTCCTCTGGACTCAGGCGGCCACGGACTCTCCGTGGCAGGAGGGCGATGCGTTGTCCACCCGGATCGGACCGGGCAACCGGAGCAGGTTATCAGCGGGGCGGCCGGTGCCGCGGAATCCGGAGAACCGGCTGTCCCCCGGCGGTCCTAGGGTGGGTGGCATGCAGATCGGAGCCCACGTCGACCAGACCGACCCGATCGCCGAGGCGGCCGCGCGGCAGGCCCCGCTGGTGCAGTTCTTCCTGGGCGACCCGCAGGGCTACAAGGGCCCCGAGTTCCGGTACGCCGGGGGCGCCGAGGGGCTGCGCGACGACGCGGCGGCGGCCGGCGTCGACCTCTACGTCCACGCGCCCTACATCGTCAACGTCGCCACCACCAACAACCGGATCCGGATCCCCAGCCGCAAGCTGCTCCAGCAGCACGTCGACGCGGCCGCCGTCGATCGGCGCGAAGGGGCTGATCGTCCACGGCGGCCACGTCAACAAGGACGACGACCCCGGCGGTGGGCTTCGACAACTGGCGCAAGGCCGTCGACGCCGTCGACCTCAAGCTCCCGCTGCTGATCGAGAACACCGCCGGCGGCGACAACGCGATGACCCGCTACCTCGACCGGATCGAGGGCGTCTGGGACGCGATCTCCTCGTGCGAGCAGGCCGACCTGGTCGGCTTCTGCCTCGACACCTGCCACGCCCACGCCGGCGGCAACCCGCTCGAGACCGTGGTCGACGACGTCCGGGCGATCACCGGCCGGATCGACCTGGTCCACTGCAACGACAGCCGCGACGAGTTCGACTCCGGCGCCGACCGCCACGCCAGCCTCGGCGCCGGCCGGATCGACCCCGACCTGCTCGCCGCCGTCATCCGCGACGCCGGCGCGCCCGTGGTCTGCGAGACCCCGGGCGGAGCGGCCGAGCACGCCGCCGACTTCGACTGGCTGCGGGCGCCGGCTCGGGTGAGCGATAGCCTCGGTGGGTGCTGACCGTCCGGACGATCTCGCCCGCCGAACACCTCGCTCTCGTGCACGGCCGACCCTCGGTCGAGCTTCCTGCAGACCCCGGCCTGGGCCGAGGTCAAGCCGGAGTGGCGGCCGGAGTCGATCGGCTTCTTCTCGCGGCGACGAGCTGGTCGGCGTGCGCCCTGGTCCTCTACCGCCAGCTGCCGCGGCTCAAGCGCTACCTCGCCTACCTGCCCGAGGGTCCCGGTCATCGACTGGGAGACCGACGACCTCGCCGCCTGGCTGGCCCCGATGGCCACGCACCTCAAGGCGCAGGGCGCCTTCGGGATCCGGATGGGCCCGCCGGTGGTCACCCGCCGCTGGAGCGCGGCCCAGGTCAAGGAGGGCATCGCCGACGACGGCGTACGCCGCCTCGACGACGTCGCCCCGCTCGAGCGCAGCGCCGTCGGCGCCCGGGTCGTGGCCCAGCTGCACGAGCTGGGCTGGCGGCCGCAGTCCACCGAGGGCGGCTTCGCCGCCGGCCAGCCGCAGTACAACTTCCAGATCCCGCTCGGCCGGTCGCGACGAGGCCGACGTGCTCGCGGGCATGAACCAGCAGTGGCGCCGCAACATCAAGAAGGCCGCCAAGGCCGGCGTCGAGGTGACCGTCGGGCAGAGGACCTCGAGGGCTTCCACGAGCTCTACGTCCACACCGCCGAGCGCGACGACTTCACGCCCGCGCCCGCTCTCCTACTTCCAGCACGATGTACGACGCGCTCTCGGCCGAGGACCCCGACCGGATCACCCTCTGGTTCGCCCACCACGAGGGCGACCTGGTCGCCGCCACCGATCGCGATCCGGGTCGGCACCCACGCCTGGTACTCCTACGGCGCCTCGTCCACCGAGAAGCGCGACGTCCGCGGCTCCAACGCGATCCAGTGGGCGATGATCCGCGACGCGCTCGCCGCCGGCGCCGAGGTCTACGACCTGCGCGGCATCACCGACACCCTCGACGCCGACGACCCCCACGTCGGCCTGATCCAGTTCAAGGTCGGCACCGGCGGCGAGGCGGTCGAGTACGCCGGCGAGTGGGACCTGCCGCTGAGCAAGCCGCTCTACGCGGCCTTCGACCTCTACATGAGGCGACGCGGCATGAGCCTGACCCTGACCGTCGACGGCGACCGCTGGCGCGGCCACCTGCGCCGCGTCGCCGAGCCGACCCCCGGCCTGGTGCCGGTCGCCAAGGGCAACGGCTACGGCTTCGGCCTCGGCCGGCTGGCCCGCGAAGGCCGGCGACGTGGCTGCGGCGTCGACACCCTCGCGGTCGGCACCTACGCCGAGCTGCCCGAGGTCGCGCCCCGCTTCGACGGCGACCTGCTCGTGCTCACCCCGTGGCGGCCGTTCGGCCCCGCGCTCGAGGTCGACGACCCGCTCGCCGACCGCGGTCATCCACACCGTCAGCCGGGTCGAGGACGTCGCCGCGCTGCTCGACCGCCAGCCCGACGCCCGGTTCGTGCTCGAGCTGCTCACCAGCATGCAGCGCCACGGCCTGCACCGGCCGCGAGCTCGAGGCCGCCGCCGCAGGTGCTGCGCGAGCGGCCCGGCGCGGCCCGGCTCGAGGGCATCGCGATCCACCTGCCGCTCGGCCACGGCTCCCACCTCAGCGAGGTGCAGCCGGCTGGTCACCGACGTGGTCGCCGCCGAGCTGCCGACCCGCACGCTCTGGGTCAGCCACCTCACCCCCGACGAGCTCGGCCGGCTGCGCGCGTCGTACGCCGACTTCACGATCCGGCCCCGGATCGGCACCGACCTGTGGCTCGGCGACCGCGGCGCGCTGCGCGTCACCGCGACCGTGCTCGACGTGCACGAGGTCGAGCGCGGCGACGTCTTCGGCTACCGCGGCCGCAGCGCGCCCAAGGCCGGCCACATCCTCGTCGTCAGCGGCGGCACCGCCCACGGCATCGGCCTCGAGGCGCCCACCGGCGACACCAGTCATCAAGGCCCGCGCGGCCACGCTGGCCCGCGGCGGCCTCGACGCGGTCGGGTTCGTGCGCTCGCCCGTTCAGCATCGACGGCAAGCAGCGGCTGTTCGCCGAGCCGCCGCACATGCAGGCCTCGATGCTGTTCCTGCCGCAGGGCGCGCGGGTGCCGGCGGTCGGCGACGCGGTCGACGTCCGGGTCCGCTACACCGCGACCACGTTCGACGACGTCGTCGTCACCTGACCAGCGGCGTGCCCACGCTCGGCCCGGCGCACCGGGTCGTGCTCGGGTCGCAGCACGTCGCGCACCACGATCGCGCCAGGTAGAGCTCGCGCCGCGACCCGGACGCCGATGGCGACCCAGTAGAAGCCGACGTCCCCGCCGCCGGCCGGGTCGAGGAAGCCGCCGAGGTACCACCAGACCATCGCGAAGTAGAAGATCTCGCCGCCCTGCCAGACCAGGTGGTCGCGCCACCGCGGCCGGGCCAGCGCCGCGAGCGGCAGCAGCCACAGCACGTACTGCGGCGAGTAGACCTTGTTGACCAGCAGGAAGCCGACCAGGACCAGCAGCGCCAGCTGGGCGAAGCCGCGGCGTCGCCGGCGCCCGCAGCCCGAGCACCAGCACGCCCAGCGCACCACGCGCCGAAGAACAGCCACGGACCACAGGTTGATCGTGTGCGGCGGTGAAGCCGGCGTCGGTCGCCTGGTCGAGCACCAGCCACACCGAGCCCAGGTCGGCGCCGCGGTCGGAGTTGAACGTCCAGAAGTGCGCCCACTGCTCCGGCCCGGAGACGTAGCGCCGGCAGGTTGACCAGCACCCAGGCGACCACGCCGGCCAGCACCGTCGCCGCCGAAGTCGCGGCAGCCGCCGCTGCGCGCAGGCAGATCACCAGCAGCGCCCCGAGCAGGAACAGCGGGTAGAGCTTCGCCGCCGTCCCGAGCCCGATCATCACGCCGGTCAGCACCGGCCGGTCCGCGGGCCCACGCCCACAGCGCGCCGGCGACGAAGACCAGGGCCAGCAGGTCCCAGTTGATCAGCGGCCGTCAGCGCCAGCGCGGGTGAGGCCGCGAACAGCGCGGCGTCCCAGGGCCGTCGCCGGTGCACGCCGGCCAGCAGCCAGACCGCCAGCAGCGTGAGCGGCCGCGAGCCCGACCGCGTTGACCGCCACGAACAGCCGCGACTCGGCGGTGACGCCCGGCAGCGGCCCGAGCGTCGGCGGCCGCCGCGGCGTAGCGCGGCTCGAGGTCGGGCGAGCCGCTGAGCCAGTGGGTCGCCCAGGCGGTGCCCTAGGCCCAGTAGGAGATCAGCGACCGGGTACTCCATCACCGGGTACCGGTCCCGCAGCTCGGCGTCGTCGCTGTAGGGCCAGCTCAGCTCCGCGAACCCGCGACCGGTGTAGAGGTAGGGCAGGTCGGAGTAGCACATGTGGGTGTAGCGCTCGGCGCCGTTCTGCCAGGAGTCCTGGTAGCAGCTGGTCTTCTGCACCATGCCCGAGCGCGAGGCAGATCGCGGCCAGCGCCAGCACCACCCGCACCGGCGTCCACCACGGGTGGCGGCCGGCGCGGTCCCCGACCGGTCCCCCCACCGCCTCGCTCAGCGCGGCGACCACCGGGTCGTCCCGGGTCGGGTGGACGTGCCCGCCCGGCGCGCGGGCGTCACCAGACGTACCGCTCGCGCATCGCGCGGGCGGCACGCCGCGAACGGCCCGGAGTCTGCCGGCGCCGCCGCTGGCGTCCCCGGTCCCGCCGCCGCCGGTCGGCGACGGGCTCTGGCGTGGGCGACTCGGTCTCACAGCCGAGCGGACGGCGCAGGTGTCGGTCGGCGCTCGGCGGCTCGGCGGTCGGCGGCTCGGTCGTCGGCGTCCTCGGTCGTCGGCTCCTCGGCGTCGTCGGCTCGCGGCGGTCGGTCGGCTCCTGGCGAGGGCGGCTGCGTGGTCGGCGGCGGCCTGCGTCGTCGGCGGCGGCGTGTAGGGCTCGTGGCCCTCGTCCGGCGCGTCGCCGTCGACGTAGACCGGCTCCGGGAACTCCTCGACCGGCAGGCCCTCCATGGCCCGCTGCATCACGGCGGTCCAGGTCTCGGCCGGGTAGGCGCCACCGAAGTACGACGGGAGCCAGCCCTGCAGCTGCTCGTTGCCCTTGCCGCGCACGTACATGACGGCGGTGCTGAGCTGGCGGCGTGTAGCCGGCGAACCAGGCCGAGGAGACCTCGCCGTCGCCGTTGGTCGCGGTGCCGGTCTTGCCGGCCGCCGGCCAGTCGAGCTCGAGCGCCGCCGTGCCGGAGCCCTCCTGCGACGACCTGCTGGAGGGCGTAGCTGACGTCGGCGGTGATGTCGGCGTCGACGGCCGCGGTGTCGGAGACCTTGTGCTGGTAGTCGGTCTCGCCGTCTGGTCGAGCTCGACCTTCTCGATGATGTAGGGCTCGGCCGCGCGGCCGTCGTTGGCCAGGGTCGCGTAGGCGTTGGCCATGTTGATCGGGCTGACCGTGGCGTTGCCGAGCGCGACGCCGGTGATCGGCTCCAGCCCCGGCGAGGAGTTCGGGAAGCCGGGCGCCTTGCGGGACTTCGGCCTCGCCGGGCGGGATGCCCAGCCGGTTGGCGGCGTCGACGATCTTCTCCGGCCCGTCCTCCATCGACAGCGTCATGTCGATGAAGGCGGTGTTGATCGAGTTCTCGGTGGCGGTGATCATCGACACCGCGGAGCCGTAGTCGGTGTCGCCCTGGTTCTCGATGTCGGTGCCGTCGGGCAGCACGATCGGGGAGTTGCCCTCGAAGGTGTCCTCGAGCGAGAACCCGTCCTCGATCGCGCGACCAGCGCGGCCGGCTTCATCGTCGAGCCGGCCTGGCCGCCCGCGACCGCCCAGTTGATCTGGGAGTCGAGGAAGTCCTGGCCGCCGAAGATGCCGCGCACCGCGCCGGTGCCGGGCTCGACGCGTGGCGACGCCGATGTGGAGCTCCTTGTCGCTGAAGCCGTCGGGCCGGGCCTCGACGACACCCTGCACCGCGGCGTCCATCGCCTTCTTGGTGAAGGTGGTGGTGACCCGCAGGCCGCCGCCCTCGATCTCCTCCTCGTTGTAGCCGAGCCGGATCAGCTCGTTGCGGACCATCGTCAGCACGTGGCCCTTCTGGCCGCCGTACTGGCTCTCCTCCTCGATGCTCGGGGAAGGCCGGCAGCTTCCGGGCCGCCCGGTCGGCCTCCTCGGCCTCGATCATGCCCTCCTCGGCCATCGCGTCGAGGACGAAGCCGTAGCGGCCCTTGAGGTCCTGCTTGGCCCGCTTGCCCTGGGCGGGGTCGAGGTCGTTGGGGTCGTTGAGGACGCTGGCCAGCACCGCGGACTGCTGGAGGTCCAGGTCCTTGGCCTCCATGTCGAAGTAGGCCTTCGCCGCGGCCTGCACGCCGTAGGCGCCGCGACCGAAGTAGATGGTGTTGAGGTAGCCCTCGAGGATCTGCTCCTTGCTGATGTCGCGCTGCAGCTTGAGCGAGATGAAGGCTTCCTTGATCTTGCGCGTGAGCGTCCGCTCCTGGGTGAGGTAGAGGATCTTCACGTACTGCTGGGTGATGGTGGACGCGCCCTGGGTGTTGTTGCCCTGCGCGTTGCTGAACGCGGCGCGGATGATGCCCTTGGGGTCGATGCCCTGGTCGGTCCAGAAGGTCCGGTTCTCGGCCGCGACGACGGCGTCCTTGAGGGTGTCGGGCATCTCGTCGAGGGTGATCGACTCACGGTTCTGGGTGGCGAACTGGCCGAGCTGCGACTTGCCGTCCGAGTAGTAGACGAAGGTCGTCTGGGTCTCGAAGTCCTCGTTGGGGTCGGGGATGTCGATCGCCTGGTAGAGCACGATGAAGCCACCGACCGCGAGCAGGCTGCCGACCAGGCCCAGGATCAGGACCCACTTGCCGACCCGCTTCCACCGGCTCTTCGCCGAGACGGGTCGCTTCGGCTTCTTGGTGACTGCGGGGCCTTCGGCCCGGCGCTTTGCGCTCAACGTGCTGACTTTCGGGGTCGGGGGTGTCGCGGGTGGCGGATTCAGGGTACGCACTGAGGCGTCGAGCGGCCGGAAATCGACGTCTCGCGCGGTCCGGTATTCACGTGCTCCGGATATATCGGTACGATAGGTCGCATGTCACGACGGGGGGAGACCATCGAGCTTGCGGTCCTCGGGCTGCTGCACGAGGCCCCCATGCACGGCTACGAGCTGCGCAAGCGGCTCAACCTGATGCTCGGCTGGGGTCGGGTGCTGTCCTACGGCTCCCTCTACCCCGCCTTGAAGAAGATGCTGCGCGGCGCCCTCATCGAGGAGGCGGCCACCACCACGACTCCGGTCAGCCGTCGTCCGCGCATCGTCTACCAGCTCACCGCGGCCGGTGACGCCGAGTTCCAGCGGCTGATGTCCGAGGTCGGTCCCACCGCCTGGGAGGACGACACCTTCGACATCCGGTTCGCCTTCTTCGGTCGTACCGACATGGAGATCCGGCTGCGCGTGCTCGAGGGCCGGCGCAGCCGGTTGCAGGAACGCCTCGAGCGGGTGCAGAAGGAGCTGTCGATGACCCAGAAGGAAGTCGACCGGTACGCCGCGGAGCTCCAGCGCCACGGCGTGGAGTCCGTCGAGCGCGAGGTGCGCTGGCTCTCCGAGCTGATCAACGCCGAGCGGTCCGGGGAGCCAGACGCTCCCCCGACCCCCACGACCAGTCAGCCGCAGGGCTGAGACGACAGCAGGACCAGGAAGGAATCGCTCGCATGGGTGCGGTACGAGTAGCAATCGTGGGCGTGGGCAACTGCGCCACGTCCCTGATCCAGGGAGTGCAGTACTACCGGGACGCCGATGCCTCGGCGACGGTCCCCGGTCTGATGCACGTCGCCTTCGGCGACTACCACGTCTCGGACGTGGAGTTCGTCGCGGCGTTCGACGTCGACGACAAGAAGGTCGGCAAGGACCTCTCCGAGGCCATCAACGCCTCCGAGAACAACACCATCAAGATCTGCGACGTCCCCACGCTCGGCGTGGAGGTGCAGCGCGGCCACACCCTCGACGGCCTCGGCAAGTACTACCGGGAGACCATCGAGGAGTCCGGCGCCGACCCGGTCGACGTCGTGGCGACGCTCAAGGAGCGCCAGGTCGACGTGATGGTGTCCTACCTGCCGGTGGGCTCCGAGGAGGCCGACAAGTTCTACGCGCAGTGCGCCATCGACGCCGGCGTCGGCTTCGTCAACGCGCTGCCGGTCTTCATCGCCTCCGACCCCGAGTGGGCCAAGAAGTTCGAGGACGCCGGCGTCCCGATCGTCGGTGACGACATCAAGAGCCAGGTCGGCGCGACCATCACCCACCGGGTGATGGCCAAGCTGTTCGAGGACCGCGGTGTGGCCCTCGACCGGACCTACCAGCTCAACGTCGGCGGCAACATGGACTTCAAGAACATGCTGGAGCGCGACCGGCTGGAGTCCAAGAAGGTCTCCAAGACCCAGGCCGTCACGTCCAACCTCACCGGCGAGCTCGCCGACAAGACGAGCGACCGCAACGTCCACATCGGCCCGTCCGACTACGTCGCGTGGCTCGACGACCGCAAGTGGGCCTACGTCCGCCTCGAGGGCCGCGCGTTCGGTGACGCCCCGATCAACCTCGAGTACAAGCTCGAGGTCTGGGACTCCCCCAACTCCGCCGGCATCATCATCGACGCCATCCGGGCCGCGAAGATCGCCCTGGACCGCGGCATCGGCGGCCCGCTCATCGGCGCCTCGTCGTACCTGATGAAGAGCCCGCCGGTGCAGCTCCCCGACGACGAGGGCCGCCGCCGGGTCGAGGCGTTCATCAAGGGCGAGGAGTGAGCGTGAGGAACGGACGCGCACGCGTCTCGCCCCCAGGTTGAGCAGGCCCCGCGGCTGCGGAACGAAGCCGCGACGGGCGCGTCGGAACCGGGGCCCCGAGGGGGCCTGAGGGACCGACGCGCCCCCGGCGCCACCGCCAGAACCGCGAGCACACCTCCCGACCCCGGGGTCTAGACCGCAGCGCTCGAGCCGGGGACGCGCCCTCCCGGGAAGCCCTATGGTCCCGTCAATCAGGACGCACGGTCCTGGGCGGACGGATCCCAAGGGGGACACATGACGCGATCGGCACTCTCGAAGAGGGCGGTTCTTCCCACCGCCCTGATGATGATCTCGACGGATTGATGCTGGGGCTGGCGCCGACGCCGGCGTCGGCCGGCACCGACCCGCCGCCGGTGACCGAGGTCACCATCGACGACGACCGCACGATCACGATGAACACGACGTTGACGCCCGGGGTCAACGCCTTCCACATCACCTCGACGAAGAACTCCGCCTTCCAGCTCGGCATCCGGGCGGCGGGGTACTCCAAGAGGGAGCTGGCCACCGACCTCAACGCCTCCTTCGGCGAGAACGACCTCAAGGCGCTGAAGCGGTTCGAGAAGAAGGTCGTCCTTCCTGGGCGGCGTCCACAGCTCGGCGCCTGACGAGGATGGCCATGATGACCGCCTACCTCCCCGCCGGACGCGTCACGGCACGCTGCATGGCCGTCGACACCGGTGGCCGGAAGTTCAAGGCGAGCAAGATCCTCGACCTGGCCCTCGCCGGGGAGGAGGTCGACCGGCCACGGCGGAGTACGACGCGACCGATGCGGGCCAAGGGCGACACGACGTGGGCCCGCAGGCCAGCCACCATCCCGCGGGAGGGGACGCTTCGCTTCGTGAACGGCGCGACGCAGAACCACTTCGTGGCGCTGGCCAAGCTCCGCAAGGGCAAGACGTTCGCCGACTGGAAGACCTGGGTCCGCAAGTCCAAGAAGCGGCGAGCGGGCCAGGCCGCCGGTCAAGTTCGGCATCGGGCTGGACAGCGGGGTGGTCAGCCCCAGCCAGGAGTTGACCTTCGACTACTCCCTGCCCAAGGGCAACTACGTGCTGACCTGCTTCTGGCCCGACGCCACGATGGATGGCATGCCCCACGCCTTCATGGGCATGGCCCGCCCGATCAAGCTGGGCGGCGCAGGCTGAGCCGACCGGCTCCGCGCACGACGCCCCCGGGACACTGCGTCCCGGGGGCGTCGTCGCGTCGGTGCCGTCAGTGGTGGTGGCCGGCGACGTGGGTGGCGGCGGTCCGTCGGCGTCCGACCCCCTCGCGCGGCCGGGCTCCCGGGGCGTACGACGCGGAACTGGGCCATCATGCCGTGGTCCTCGTGGTCGAGCATGTGGCAGTGGACCATGAACTTCCCCGTGTAGTCGGTGAAGCGGGCGGCCGACCTCGACCGTCTCGCCGGGGTCCAGGCGCCAGGTGTCCTCGAAGCCCCGCTCCCACGGCGGTGGGCGCTTCCCGTCGCGGCTGACGGTGCGCCACAGCTCCTGGTGGATGTGGACGTAGTGCGTGACCGGGCTGGTGTTGCGCAGCCGCCACTTCTCGGTGGTGCCCAGCGACCGCGGTGTGCTGGACGCGGTGGGGGTCGAATCCGCTCGTCGTTGACGGTCCACAGCGTCCCGGTCGACTGCATCGCCGTCGAGGCCGAAGGTCCAGGTCGGCCGACACCTTGGTCGGGCACCTTGAACGCCGGGATAGGTGAGCAGCCGATCCGGGACCTGCGGGTGTCGTCGGCGACCTGCTTCGGCGACCCGGAACTCCATCAGCTGGGCCGGCCGCGGGCCGATGCCCTGCGAGCGTGCCGGCGGTCAGGGGGACGCTGTCGAGCCGGATGTGTCTGGCCCAGCCGCGTCGCGGAAGTCCACCACGACGTCGGCGCGCTGCGCCGGTCCGAGCAGGATCTCCTCGCGTTCCACCGGGCTGGGCAGCAGGCCGTTGCCGGTGGCGATCTGGGTGAACGGGCGACCGTCGGAGAGCGCGAAGTTGTAGGACGTGAAGTTGGAGCCGTTGACCAGCCGGAGCCGGTAGCGGTGCGCCTCGACCTCGGCGTACGGCGCGTAGCGACCGTTCACCAGCACGTGGTCGCCCAGCGGTCGCGTCGTTGGGGGGAGCCTCGGGGCCCAGGTAGCGGTGGGGACGAGCCGTCGGTGACCGACGGCCAGGCTCCGGGCGAGCCGCGAGGGGGTCGGTCGAGGCGGTGCTGACCGTCCTCGAAGCTTCGTTCGCTGATCATCAGCGGCAGGTCGTAGCGGCCCCGGCGGCAGCCCGAGGCCGTCGCTCCCGGGGGTCGGTGACCAGGAACATCCCCTGCAGACCTCGCCACACGTTGCGGCCGGTCGCGGTCCATGCGGTGGTCGTGGTACCAGAACGTCGACCCGGGCAGCGGCTCACCGTCGTCGCGCAGTGGGTAGTGGTAGGTGCGCGCTCGCGCCCCGCCGGATCAGGTGTGACATCGGCTGGCCGTCGTCGGCCGAGGAGTGGTGGTCGCCGTGCAGGTGCACCGACATCGACCCCGCCGCCCGGCGGCAGCCGGTGCGCGAAGGTCACCTTGGTCGCTGCGACCGGTCGGGCGCACGATCGTCGGCCCCGGGTAGCTGCCGCCGTAGGTCCACATCGACGTCGGGTCGCCGGTCGCGAAGATCTGGACCGGTGTCCGCTCAGCGCGAGGCGGGGGTGACGCGACCGGATCACCGGCGGCAGGACGAGCGGCTGGTCGAAGGACGGCGGCGTCGGCGTGACCGTGCCACCGTCGCCCTCGACCATCAGCGTGGCACGCATGTTCGGGTGGAACCGGCAGTAGAACGGGTACTCCCCCGCGGTCAGCCCGGTCGCGGTCGGGATGATCCTGCTCTGCCCTGCTTCGACGCGCACGTCGAACAGCGGCAGCCCCGAGGGCCCGGTCGCGACCGAGGTCACCGTGTGGGCGACCGCGTCGTTGTTCAGCACGCTCAGGGTGCCGTCAGGGCTGATGGTGACGACCGGGGCGGCGTACCCGCTGCGGGTGCCGCCCTGCTCGATGACGATGGTGGCGGAGACCGCGGACGCGGCCGACGTCGCGCGCGGCTCCGGGCGGAGCGCCATTGCCCCCGAACCCGCGGCCAGTGCGGCCAGCTGCTGCCAGCGACGACGACCAACCCCCGTAACCCCATGGTGTGCATGGCGAAAGTCTGACACGGGCGGACCGACCGCCGGGCGAAAACCCGGTCCGCGCGTAACACGACCCGGGCCCGGGTCGTCGTTGTGCGGGCATTGGTGCGCCGATCGAGCGCCCCCGCACCCCTGGAGAACCCATGTCGCTCGCCTCCTCCCGGCTGCGTGCCCTGGCGGTCACCACCGTGACCGCCCTCGCCGCCAGCCTGCTGCTCCTCCCCACCACGTCCACCGCCGACGCGGCCGCCGCGCCCGCACCCGCCGCCGCCGACACCGGCCCGCTCGGCGTCGCCTCGAAGGACACCGTCGGCGGACTGCTCGTCGAGAACTCCTTCGTCTCCTCGGTCGGCTGGGTCAAGCCCGGCGAGACCTACCCCTCCCGGATCCTGCTGACCAACCCGGCGCCGCGCCGGTGCAGGCGCCCAGGTCGCGGTGACCGCCCCGACCGGCACGACGCTTCACCGCCGCCGGCGGCGGCGCCACCGTCAGCGGCGACGGCGGGACCGTCACCTGGACGCCCGGCGGCCGTGGCCCGACGTCGACCCGCACCCTGGTCCTCGAGAGCAAGGCCGCCACGCTCGCCCAGCTCCCGACCGTCGTCTGGCGCGACATCTCCTCGACGCGCCACCGTCACCGTCGGCAGCGCGTCGACAGACCCTCACCAGCCACGGCCCGAAGGTGATCCCGCCGGGCGAGCAGCTACGACACCGCGCGCTACGGCGACCGGCCCGTTCCCGGTCGTGCCGGTCGACTACCCCGACCGCGACTACCAGGACGACCCACGAGCGCGACGCTGGACACGGTCGATCAACGACCCCGACGTTCGCCGGGCTCGACGTTCAACCTGTTCCAGGAGATGTCGCTGGGCCAGCTCTTCCCCGACGGCACCGTGCCCTCCGACGGCATCGCGACCGCCGGACTTCGACCTACGCGCCCGGCTTCGACTTCACCCACGGCGCGATCCCGGCGGCGACACCTGCACCGGCGGCGTCACCTTCGCCGACCGCCCGATCGCCGCCGTGGGCACGCCCGCTCTACCCCGAGCGGATCACCGACGGCGTCTACCAGCTGCCCGGCAACACCGAGTACTACGGCGCCGACGCCAACGGCTCCGCCGTCGTCGGCGCACTCGCCGGCGTCGGCGCGCTGCAGGACATCGACTCCGGCTGCGGTCCGCACCGGCAAGCTGGTCTACGACGCGGCGGCGATCGCCGACCCGGAGATCGACTACTCCGACTACGACACCGACAAGGACGGCGTCGTCGACTTCTTCATGGTCGTCTTCGCCGGCTGCGGCGGCAACGGCGCCTCCCAGCTCGCCGCGTCGCCGGCTGCCCCTACGCCGACGCGCCGTACGACAACGTCTGGCCGCACTCGCTCGTCGCTGGAGTTCTACTACTCCGACCCCGAGACCGGCCTGCCCGGCTTCACCACCGACGACCAGCTCAAGGACCTCGAGGGCCGGCCGCTCTGGTACACCGACGACGACCTACACGCGAGATGACGACCACCGACACGGCGACGCCCTCAAGGTCTTCGTCCGCGTCGGCCCCTACAACGTCAACCCCGAGACCGCGATCGACAAGGCCAGCGTGATCTCCCACGAGTACGGCCACTCCCTCGGCCTGCCCGACTTCTACTCCACCGGCGGCCGCGAGACCTACGGCGACTGGAACCTGATGGCGACCGACAAGTCGCAGAACATGGACGTCTTCTGCCGCCAGGAGCTGGGCTGGGTCGTGCCCGAGGTGCTCGAGCCGCGGCACCGCACCGGTCGACCGGCTCACCGACTCCAAGCAGGACACCGGCACGATCACCTGGCAGACGCCGGACGGCACGCCGTACACGCTGACCGAGGGCGCCGACGGCATCGTGCACAACTCCCAGATGTACGTCGCCAAGCTGCCCGGCCGCCAGCTGCTCGACCCGGCGAAGTTCGACACCGGCGACAAGGCGCAGCAAGACGCACGCCTGGTGGTCGCGGCTCGGGCAACGACTTCGGCTGCGCGCCGGACGGCGGGCCACAACCTCGACCTCGCGATCCCGCGAGCTCGCCGACCTGCCCGACGGGCACGCACGGTCACGCTGAGCTTCAAGTCGCTGCTGGGACATCGAGTGGGACTACGACTACGGCTTCGTGCTGACCACCGACCGACGGCGGCAAGACCTACACCTCGCACGCGTCGGAGAACGGCTACACGACCTGAACACCGACGCCGCGCCGGCAACCCCAACCAGAACACCTGCCAGGCCACGCTACGGCAACGGCATCACCGGCACCAGCGGCTCCTACGACGCCGGCACCGAGGCCGCTCGACCGCAAGCCGCGGCAACTACCCGGACGCCGTCTTCCTCGCCGACACCTACGACATCAGCGACCTGGCCGGCGACCGACAGCGGCGCGCTGCGGTTCAGCTACGCCACCGACCCGGGCCTGGCCCGGCCCGGCTGGTTCATCGACGACGTCAAGGTCACCGTCGACCGACGCCGGCCGGCGACGCAGGTCGCTGCTCGTCACCGACTTCGAGACCGAGCGGCGGCCCCGACGACCCGCGGATCTTCAACGGCGGCTGCCGGAGGACCTCACACCGGCGCAGCAGTGCACCAAGGGCTGGAACTACGTCGACGCCGGCGCCGAGGCGCCCGCCGACCACGCCTACTACCTGGAGATGCGGGACCGCTCCGGCTTCGACCTCGACGGCAACGGCCAGATCGACCGCGACCCGATCGGCTTCCAGCCGGGCCTGTCCCTGGTCTACACCGACGAGGCGCACGGCTACGGCAACGCCGGCACCGACGACCCGCCGGCCCAGTCGCCGCTGGACTCGCAGCCGGAGCCGGGCGACGACACGCCCGAACCTCAACGACGCCGCCTTGGACCGCGGCGGCCGGCGCGACGTACTCAGCGACTCCGGCGACGGCCACACCGACAACTACACCGACCCGCAGCACGCGAGTCGACGGCAACTGGGCAGTTCCGCTACGACTGCCTGAGCTTCAACGTCACCGTCGATGACCGGCGAGGACGACGGTCCGAGCCTCCGACGGCGACCTGACCGGCGCCGTGAAGTTCGACCATCGGCAAGGGCTGCGGCGCGTTCGACTACGGCTACGACGACGGCGAGCCGGCGCCGGGGCCAACACGGCGCCGACGGCCGCAGGCCACGGCCGACGCCGAGCCGGGTCACGCGGCGACAGCAGGTCGACCTTCGACGCGCGCGCGGCACGACCGACGCCGAGACGCCGAACGACCTCGACTACAGCTGGGACTTCGGCAACGGCGGCGCGACCAAGGACGCCGCCGGCAAGACGCGTCGACCACGCTTACAACGCCAGCGGCACCTACACCGCCACCGTCACCGTCACCGACCCGCAGGGCGTCAGCGACACCGCCACGGTGACGGTGACGTGATCAGCGACGACCCGGCGACGCCACCGCCGGCGGCGAAGGTCACGCTCGAGCCCAGGCGGCCGTTCATCACGACCGGTCACGCTCGCGGCGCAGCGCCCGGAAGCCACGCGGCGCCGGAGCGCTGACCTACAGTGGAACTTCCAGCAACGGCGGCAGCGACGTCGACGCCACCGGTCGCACCGGCGACAAGAGTTCAAGCCGGCCGGGCCGCAAGGTCGCGCTCACCGTCACCGACGAGGCCGGCAACAGCGACACGGGACCAGCGGTCCTGGTGCGCCGAGCTCGTCGCGGTGCCGCGCCGCGCGGTGGACCAGGCCGGCAGCTGGCGAGGTCGTCGCAGGACCGGCGCGCCAACGGCGGGGCCTACTGCGACAACCGCGGCGTCGGCCGCGGCCGTGACGTGCTGCACGCTCGACTTCACGGGTCCGCAGATCGGTGGTCCACGGCGACGCCCGCGAGGGCGGCAAGGCCGTGGTCCTCATCGACGGCGAGAGGCATGGACCGCTGTCGTTCCACGGCGACCAGCCGCGCGATCGACTTCGGCCAGCAGCTGGCGTTCCGCAACCTCGGCGGCCGGCGCCACCGTCGGATCGTCATGAAGCGCAGGCCGGCTCGTCGAGGGCTTCGTCACCGCAGGGCTCGACGCGCACGCCGCCCGTGGTCGGTGCGACCCGGGTCGGGTCAGGCCTCGGCCTCGGCCTTGATCCGGGTCAGCGTCTGCTGCATCCCGGACTGCAGCTCGCCGGTGAACCGGTCGACGCCGCCGAGCACGTGCTTCGTGCAGCGTCAGCGAGATCGGCACGATGCCGTCCGGCGTACGCGCGCTCGTGGACCAGCCGGGTGCCGGTCGCGGTCGGCTCGAGCGACGAACGCCCAGATCGCGGCGTTGTCCTTGATCCGGAACGCGAACTCGCGGTGCGGCTCGAAGGCGACGACCTTGGACCGGGTCGGCCAGACCAGCGGCCCGCGGCGGTTGATGTTGAGGGCCGGGTGCCGTGCCGCGACCGGCCGCCGCGCACGAACGTCCTACGACCTGCGGGCTCCACGACGCCATCCGCGGCAGGTCGGTGACCAGCGACCACACCCGCTCGGGCGTGGCGTCGATGTCGACGGACGTCCTGCAGCTGCTCGATGTCGGTCATGCGCCGCAGACGCTACCGACGGAGTAGCGCCTCAGCGGCGCGTCGCGCCCACCAGGCGAGCAGCGGCGGGCTCGGCCTCCTCCTCGCCCATCGGGCCCGTCGGTCCATCCGCAGCTCGAGCAGGAAGCTGGTACGCCTCGCCGACCTCGCGGCCCGGGCGGGATGCCGAGGATCTCCATGATCTGGTTGCCGTCGAGGTCGGGCCGGATCGAGGCCAGCTCCTCCTGCTCGGAGAGCCGGGCGATCCGCTCCTCGAGGTCGTCGTAGGTGCGGCGCAGCCGCTCGGCCTTGCGCTGGTTGCGGGTGGTGCAGTCGGCGCGGGTGAGCACGTGCAGCCGCTCGAGCTGGTCGCCGGCGTCGCGGACGTAGCGGCGGACGGCGGAGTCGGTCCACTCGCCCGAGCCGTAGCCGTGGAAGCGCAGGTGCAGCTCGACGAGCTTGGCGACCGCGTCGATCTCGTCGTTGGAGAACCGCAGCGCCTTCATCCGCTTGCGGGTCAGCTTGGCGCCGACCACGTCGTGGTGGTGGAAGGTGACCGTGCCGTCGTCGAGCGAAGCGGCGGGTCCGCGGCTTGCCGACGTCGTGCATCAGCGCCGCGAACCGGGACGACGAAGTCGGGGCCGCCGCCGCAGCCGGTCCTCCAGGTCGATCGCCTGCTCGAGCACGGTCAGCGTGTGCTCGTAGACGTCCTTGTGCCGGTGGTGCTCGTCGCGCTCCAGCGCCAGCGCCGGCAGCTCGGGCAGCACCAGCTCGGCCAGCCCGGTCTCGACGAGCAGCGTCAGGCCCGCGCCGCGGGTACGGCGCGCACACCAGCTTGACCAGCTCGTCGCGGACCCGCTCGGCGGAGATGATCTCGATCCGGTCGGCCATCGCGGTCATCGCCGCGACGACCTCCGGGTCGACGGTGAAGCCGAGCTGGGCGGCGAACCGGGCGGCCCGCATCATCCGCAGCGGGTCGTCGGAGAAGGAGTCCTCGGGCCGGCCCGGCGTGCGCAGCACGCCGGTGCGCGAGGTCGACGACGCCGCCGTACGGGTCCTCGAAGTCGCGGCCGGGCACGCGCGACCGCCATCGCGTTGACGGTGAAGTCGCGCCGGCCGAGGTCGCCGTCGAGGGTGTCGCCGAACGTCGACGTCGGGCTTGCGGGAGGTCGGGGTCGTAGGCCTCGGAGCGGTACGTCGTGATCTCGACCTGCCAGTCGCCCTTGCGGCAGCCGATGGTGCCGAACGCGCGGCCCATGTCCCAGATCGCGTCGGCCCAGCCCTTGAGCAGCCGCTCGGTCTGCTCGGGGCGCGCCGAGGTGGTGAAGTCGAGGTCGTTGTGCTGCGGCCGAGCATCGCGTCGCGGACCGGGCCGCCGACCAGGTGCCAGCTCGTGGCCGGCCGCGGCGAAGCGCGCGCCGAGCTCGTCGATGACCGGCGCGATCCGGTCGAGCTCGGCGGCGACGCGCGCGCTGCGACTCGGCCATGCTGAGCGGCGGGGCGCGGCGTCGGACACGGGAGGCAACTCTAGGGCACGGCGCCGGGCACCGCCTCGCGGAGCGCCCGGAGGCACGGCGCGCCAGATAGAGTCGCGCGCCGTGCTCCGCCGGTCGTCGCTGCTGCCTGCCCTCGTGGCGGTGGCGGCGACCGCGCTGGCGCGCTGGTCGCTGGCGGACGCTCGCGGCGCCGCGCCGGCCCCGGCGTCGGCGCCGCGGCACCGCGGCGACCGCGCCGCCGGGCCGACGCCGACGAGCCGCTCGAGGTCACGCATCGACACGCTCACCCCGTCGGACGTCCCGGCGACGGGGCCCGATCCGGGTCACGCGGCACGGTCACCAACGCACCGACGAGACCTGGACGCCGATCAACGTCTACGCGTTCATCGGCGACGACCGCCGATGACCACACCGCGCGAGCTCGCGGAGGCCGCCGACGACCGCCGGCGACGCCGCGTCGGCGACCGGATCACCGACGCCGGGCACCTTCGACGACATCGACGAGCTCGCGCCCGGGCGAGACCGCGCAGCTTCACCGTCCGGCTGCCGCGGTCGGCTCCGCGGTCACCGCGCGCCGGGCGTCTACTGGTTCGGCGTGCACGCCCTCGGCGACGACCGCCGACGGCGCGCGACGACCTCGCCGACGGCCGGGCCCGCACCTTCCTCCCGCTGGTGCCGCCCGCGAGCAGCCGGCCGGACGCGCGCCGCTGGTGCTCCCGCTCCGCCGCGCGCATCCGTCACGCCGCCGACGGCAGCGTCGACGACCTCGACGCGCTGGACGCAGACCTCTGCGCCGGCGGCCGGCTGCGCGCGCTGGTCGACTTCGGCGCCGCGGCCGGCGACCGCCGTCACCTGGCTGGTCGACCCCGCGCTGCTCGACGCCGTCCGCCGGCTCGCGCGGCAACCCGCCACGCTCGCTGGCCCGACGCACGCCGGCCGAGGACGAGACGGCGAGGAGCGGTCGCCGAGCGCCGGGCCGAGCGGACGCCGTCGCCGGAGGCCGCCGAGCGGCGACGAGGAGCCCGACGCGGCCGGAGCGAGCCGCGGCCAGCGCGGCCGCCGACGCCGCGGCGCGCCTGGCTCGACCGGCTCGAGCGACGCGCTCGGCGGCCGACCAGATCCTGGCCCTGCCGTACGGCGACCTCGACGTCGCCGCCGCGGCCGCGCACGACCCGCGGCTCTACGACCGGCGCCGCACGCCGCGCGCGGCACCGTGCTGGAGCCGCTGGGGCTGCCGACCACGCCCGGCGGTCGCGCCGCCCGAGCGGCTACCTCGACGCCGCGCGCTCGCCGGTGGTCGACCGGGACGCGACCATGCTGGTCACCGACCGGATGTTCGGCGCCGACCGCGCCGGCCGTCGGCGAGCGTCGACGGCCACCGGCGTGCTCGTCACCTCCTCGGGCGCCGCCGCACGGCGGGCCCGGCCCGGCGACCCGCTGTCGCCGCTGGCGGTGCGGCAGCGGATCCTCAGCGAGGCCGCGGTGCGGCGCTGCTCGACGCCGCGACCAGCCGCTGGTCGTGGTGCTGCCCGCCGACTGGGCCCCGCGCCGACCACGCGGCGTTCTTCGACGGGCCTCGACGTCGCCTGGCTCGACCTGACCGTCGCCGAGGCCGCGGCCGCGCGGCCGACCGCCGTGCCCGCCGACGAGCTCGCTACCCGCGCGAGCAGGAGCGCCGCGAGCTCGACGCCGCCAACTTCACCGCGGCCGACGCGCTGATCGCGCGCCGGCGAGACCCTGCAGAACCTGCTGACCCACAACGACCAGGTCGCCGGCGACGGTCGCCGACGAGGCCCTCACCGGCGCGTCGTACTCCGAGCCGCGCCGCGCCCGACGCCGCGCCGCGCGTCCGCCGACGCGCGTCCGCGGCCTGGATCGACGACCAGCTGCGGCTCGGTCGCGGATCAGCGCCCCGCGCGGCGTCACCCTCTCCAGCGGCAGCGGCCGCTTCGCGGCCACCGTCACCAACGAGCTCGACCAGCCGGTCACCGTCGAGCGTCGGCGGCGCAGCCCGACCGCGGCTCGAGGTCGCCGCGCCCGAGCCGATCGAGCTCGCCGCCGGCGGCCGGCACGACCGTGCTGCTCGACGCCGTCGCCACGACGCGCCCGGCGTCCACGACGTCACGCTCTGGTCACCGACACCGACGGGCACCCCGCTCGGCGTCGGCCGACGCGCTGCCGATCCGCTCCAACCAGGTCAGCGGCGTGATCTGGCTGATCATCGGCACCGGCGTCGGCGCTGCTGTTCGGCGCGATCCCGTCCGGCTCTTCCGCCGGATCCGGCGCGCACGCGGCGACGGGCCGCCGGAGCGACGACCGCCGAGCCGACGCCGAGGCGACCGACGAGCGCCGCGGATCCTCGCCACCAGCGCGGTGATGGCCGCCGGCACGATCGTGTCCGCGGCTGAGCGGCTTCGTCCGCTCGGCGCTGCTGGCCGCGGCGCTCGGCGCCGCCCTGCACGCCGACATCTTCAACATCGCCAACACCGTCCCGAACATGCTCTACATCCTGCTGGCCGGCGGCGTCTTCAACGCCGTGCTGGTGCCGCAGCTGGTGCGGGCGATGAGGAACGACCCCGACGGCGGCGAGGCCTACACCAACCGGATCATCACGCTCGCCGCGCTGTTCCTCGGCGTCGTCACGGTGCTGCTGGTGGTCGCCGCGCCGCTGGTGATGCGGCTCTACCTCGACGCGCCGTACTACGACCGCCGACATGGCCGCGCAGCGCGAGTCGGTCGATCGCCTTCGCCCGCTTCTGCCTGCCGCAGGTCTTCTTCTACGGGATGTTCGTGCTGGTCGGGCAGATCCTCAACGCCCGCGGCCGGTTCGGGCCGATGATGTGGGCGCCGATCGCCAACAACGTGATCTCGGTGGCGGTGCTGGTGGTCTACCTGGTCGTCTTCGGCCCGGCCGACGGCGCCGAGCTGTCGGCGGCTTCACCGCCGGCCAGGAGCTGCTGCTCGGCCTCGGCTCGACGCTCGGCATCGTCGCCCAGTTCGCTGATCCTGCTGCCCTACCTGCGCGCGGCCGGCTTCCGCTACCGGCCCGCGCTTCGACTTCCGCGGCACCGGCCTGGGCCACACCCTGCGGCTCGGCGTCTGGACCGTGCTGTTCGTCGTGGTCAACCAGATCGCCTACACCGTCGTGGTCCGGCTCGCCTCCGGCGGCACCGGCCGCGGCCGCCGGGCCGGCGACGGCGCACCGGCTACACCGTCTACTCCTGCGCCGTTCCTGATCATGATGGTGCCGCACTCGATCGTCACGGTCTCGCTGGCGACCGCGATCCTGCCGCGGCTCTCGGCGCGCGCCGCCGACGGCGACCTGCCCGGCCTGGCCGGCACGCTGGCGAGCACGCTGCGCACCGCGCTCGCCGTGGTCGTCCCGTTCGCGCTGCTGCTGCCGTGATCGCGACCGACGCTCGCCAACGTGGTCTGGGGCCACGGCGCCGCCGCCGACGACGTACGACCGACTTCGCGCCGTCGCTGGCCCTCTTCGGCGCCGGCCTGGTGTTCTTCACCGTCCACTACCTGATGCTGCGCGGCTTCTACGCCCTCGAGCGGACCCGCACGGTCTTCTGGTCCAGTGCGCGTCGCCGCGACCAACATCGTCGTCGCGGTGGTGCTGGTCGGCGAGGCCGACGCCGCGCGACACCTCGCCGGCGCTGGTGCTCGCCTACGCCGCGTCGTACCTCGTCGGCTCGGCGATCTCCTACCTGCGTGCTGCGCCGGCGCGCTCGGCGGGCTCGACGCCCGCGCGCTGGTCGCGGTTCCTGGTCCGGCTGCTGATCGTCGCCGGCGTCGCGACCGCGGCGGCGCCGGGCGTCGGCGTGGCTCCTGCACGGCGCTGGGCGACGACGCCCGCACCTGGCCGTCGCGGCGCTGCCGGGCGCGTCGCTGGTCGGCGCCGTCGACGTCGTGCGTCTTCGTGGTCCTGGCCCGGGTGCTGCGGCTGCGCGAGGTGACCGCGGTGGTCGACACGGTCACCCGTCGGCTGCCGGCTCCGCCGCGGCGCCTGACGCCGTCCTACGATGAGGCCGTGCACGCGGCAGCCGACGAAGGGGAGCGGCGTGCCGCACTCGATCCGGCCCGGCGACGTGCTCGCCGACCGGTACCGCCTGGTCGACCTGCTCACCGAGAGCGGGGGCGGCCGGTTCTGGCGCGCCCACGACCGGGTGCTCGAGCGGCACGTCGCGCTGCACGTCATCCCCGCCGACGACGACCGCGCCGACGCCTGCTCGACGCCGCCCGTCGCTCGGCGACCGTGCACGACCGCCGGCTGCTGCGCGTCCTCGACGCCGACCAGGCCGACGAGCGTCTGCTACGTCGTCAACGAGTGGGGCTCGGGCACCTCGCTCGACATCATGCTCGCCGACGAGCGGCCCGCTCGCCGCCGCGCCGCGCGGCGTGGATCGTCTCCGAGGTCGCCGCGTCGATCGCCGTCGCCCACGAGGCCGGGGTCGCCCACGGCCGGCTGGTCCCCGAGAACGTCCTGATCGACCACACCGGCGCGGTCCGGCTCATCGGCTTCGCCGTCGATGCCGCGCTGCACGGGCTCCCGCCGGGCCGCTGTCCACCGACGTCGCCGACCTCGGCGGGCTGCTCTACGCCGCGCTGACCGGCAAGTGGCCCGGCATCTCCCGCGTCCGCCGTGCCCGCCGCGCCGATCGAGCACGGCCAGGTGCTGCGCCCCCGGCAGGTGCGCGCCGGCATCCCCCGGCCGCTCGACGCGCTGTGCGACCAGGTGCTCAACCCGACGCCGTCGCCGAGCGACCGCGGCGCACGGCCCGCGACGCTCAGCGAGGCCTCGAGACTCGTCGGCGACCGCCGCGGAGGCGGCTCGGCCGGCATCGACCGCGGCGCGCCGGGCGAGCGGCAGCCGGCCGGTCGGACCGCCGCTGCCCGACGGCCACCCGAGCCGCCGGCCCGACGACGACCCGACGCCGCGACCTCGACCCGCCGAGCGCCGACGAGCCGGCCGGACCCGGACGACGCCGGCGCCGGCGAGCCGCCGGCGACAGGTCGAGCCGCCGACCCAGGCCGGGCTGCCGATCTTCGACGACGACAGCGACGACGTGTCCTGGCTCGCAGCACCGCACCGAGCCGGCCGCCTCCGCCGCCGCCGTTCGAGGAGCCGCCCGAGCGCCCGCTCTTCGCCCCCGACCCCGCCGACGGCCAGCCCGGCACGCCGCCCGCGGCCCGGCGCCGCGCCGCCCGGCCGGGCCGGCGAGTACTGGCCGTGGGACACCGGCACCGGGACGCGGCACCGGCAGCGGCGTCGATCCCGGTGACCGGCGACGACGGCGAGGACGACGAGCGTGCCCGGGCCGCACTGGCTGCGGCTCGCCGGCTGATCGCGGCCGTGCCTGCTGCTGCTGGTCGCGATCGTGGTCGCCTACAACCTCGGCCGCGGCCGACCCGCTCGGCGCGGTGCCCGACGACGACCCGGCGCCCGAGCCGCCCGCACGCCGACGAGCCGCCAGCGCCGCCGGCGCCGATCGACCGGCGTCACCGCCGACGACTTCGACCCGCAGGGCGACCCGCCGCGAGGAGAACCCCGAGCAGGCGCCGCTCGCCGTCGACGGCGACCCGGCGACCGCCTGGCAGACCAGACCTACGACCAGAACTTCGGGCCCGGCGGGCTCAAGACCGGCGTCGGCCTGGTCCTCGACCTCGGCGAGCCGCACGACGTCGACGCGGTCGACGTCACCCTCGTCGGGCGCGCCCACCGGCGTCTAGCTCTTCGTCACCGACGACGGCCCGACCGGCGTCGCGGGCCTCGAGCCGGTCGGCGACCGACACCGCCGACGGCGACCGGCGCGCGCGATCGAGCTCGACCGAGCCGGCACCGGGCCGCTACGTCATCGTCTGGCTCACCGTCGCTGCCCGCCGTCGACGACGGCTTCCGCGGCGAGATCGCCGAGGTCGTGGTCCGCGGATGACCGACCGGCCCAGCGACGACCGCACCGACGCCGACCTGCTCGCCGCCCACGTCGACGGCGACCCCGACGCGTTCGGCGTGCTCTTCCCCCGGCACCGCGACCGGCTCTGGGCGGTCGCGCTGCGCACCATGGGCAACCCCGAGGACGCCGCCGACGGGCTCCAGGACGGCCTGGTCGCGGCGTACCGGCGGGCCGGCGTCGTTCCGCGGCGACGCCGCGGTCACCACCTGGCTGCACCGCGTCGTCGTCAACGCCTGCCTCGACCGGCTGCGCGCCGCGAAGGTACGCCGGGCCGAGCGCGCTGCCCGACGACCTCGACGAGTACGGCGACCGCGGCTCGCTCGCCTCCGCGACCGCCGCGACCGACGACCCCGCCGACGCCGCGGTGCGCCGACGAGCGGCGCCGGCTGGTGCTCGCCGCGCTGGCCGAGCTGCCCGCCGAGCAGCGGGCCGCGCTGGTGCTGGTCGACATGGAGGGCTACCCGGTCGCCGAGGCCGCCGAGATGCTCGACTGCGCCGTCGGCACCGTGAAGTCGCGCTGCTCGCGCGGCCGGGCCCGGCTCGCCGAGCTGCTCGGCGATCCTGGCGACCCCGGAGTGACCCGGACCACGCCGGCCCGGGAACCCGCCCGACCGCGGCCGTCCATCCACGATGCCCCGCGGGCCACCCGCCCGCCTGACGCCCCGCCCGCGACACGACCACGCGCCGAGGAGGTGACCACCATGACCGACGAGCTCGACCCCGTGACGCCCGAGCAGGAGGCGCAGCGTACGCCGCTGCTCGCCGACGCGCGCCACACCGAGCCGATGCCGCCGACGTCGTCGGCCCGGCTCGACCGGGTGCTCGCCGACCTCGGCCGAGGAGCCCGCGCCGCGACGCCGCCGACCGTCGGTCCGACCTCGCCGCACCGCCGGCGCCGGCGCGCGCCCGCGCTGCTGGTCGCTGCCGCGGCCGCCGTCGCCGCCGGGGTCGGCGTCGGCAGTCGGTGGTCGGCATCGGCGGCCGACGTCGACGGCCTCGAGCACGTCCGGCGACGCGCGGACGGTCGAGGGCAGCCGACCGCGGCGCCGCGCGACGAGGACCCGGCGGACGGTGCGGAGAGCGCCGGACGCGGCGCCGGCGTCTCCACCGCGCGAGCGGATCGCGAGCCGTCCGGCGTGCACGGTCGCAGGCCGCCGGTTCGCCCGCGACGCCGAGGCGCTGCGCGGCCGGCCGCTCGGCGCCGACCGCGTCGCAGGCCGACACCGACGCCAGCGTCGCGAGCGCGACCTCGCCGGCGACACCGGCCGACGGCCGCCGCGTCGTCGCGACCCGGTCGCCTGGGGCGCCGGCGCTGCGGCTTCCCGTCCGTACGACGGGCGACGCGGCCGCTCGTCGCTCCGCGGCCCCAGGGCGACACCCAGGTGCGTCGACCTCTACCTCTGCGGCGACGCACGCCGTCGCGATCCGCTCGTTCACGGTCCCGGCGCCCTGAGCGCGCGCGGCTCGTGACGGGAATGCCGCTCACCTACGATCGGTTCTGAGTCGCCGTCCCGACCGACCGCGACCCTCGAGGAGCAGCGCCATGTCCCACGCACGACCGTCCGCAACGTCATCGTCATCGGCTCCGGCCCCTCCGGCTACACCGCGGCGGTCTACGCCGCCCGCGCCAAGCCTGCAGCCGCTGGTCTTCGAGGGCTCGGTGACCGCCGGCGGCGCGCTGATGAACACCACCGAGGTCGAGAACTTCCCCGGCTTCCGCGACGGCATCATGGGCCCGGCCCTGATGGACGAGATGCGCGCCCAGGCCGAGCGCTTCGGCGCCGAGCTGGTCTCCGACGACGTCGTCGAGGTCGACCTCACCGGCGACATCAAGGTCGTCAAGACCGCCACCGACACCTACACGCGCGCGCGCCGTGATCCTGGCCATGGGCTCGGGCTACCGCAAGCTCGGCCTGCCCCGCGAGGACGAGCTCTCCGGCCGCGGCGTCTCCTGGTGCGCCACCTGCGACGGCTTCTTCTTCCGCGACCAGCACATCGCCGTCGTCGGCGGCGGCGACTCCGCGATCGAGGAGGCGACGTTCCTGACCCGGTTCGGCTCCAAGGTCTCCCTGATCCACCGCCGCGACGAGCTGCGCGCCTCCAAGATCATGCAGGAGCGCGCCTTCGCCGACCCCAAGCTCGAGATCATCTGGAACTCCGAGGTCGCCGAGATCAACGGCGCCGACCGGCTCGAGTCGGTCACCCTCGAGGACACCGTGACCGGCGAGACCCGCGACCTGCCGGTCGACCGGCCTGTTCATCGCGATCGGCCACGACCCGCGCTCGGAGCTGCTGCCCGGCCAGGTCGACCTCGACGACAACGGCTACGTGCTCGTCCAGCCACCCCTCGACCGCCACCAACCTGCCCGGCGTCTTCGCCGCGGGCGACCTGGTCGACCACCACTACCGCCAGGCGATCACCGCCGCCGGCACCGGCTGCGCCGCCGCCCTCGACGCCGAGCGCTACCTCGCCGACCTCGACCACGCGCGCCTCGACCGCCGGTGACGCCGAGGCGACCGCAGGCCGTCACCGAGGCCGTCAGACCGCCGGAGCCTGACGACGCCCGGGACGGGGGAACAACCGTCCGTAGCGCTGGTGTTCGACTGAGACAGTACCACCGAGACACCGATGAAAGGAAATCCCGTGGGCAACATCGCAGCCGTGACCGACGCCGAGTTCGAGGCCCAGGTGCTCAAGTCCGACAAGCCGGTCCTCGTCGACTTCTGGGCCGAATGGTGCGGCCCGTGCCGCCAGGTCGCCCCGATCCTCGACGAGATCGCCGCCGCACACGGCGACAAGATCACGTTCCTGAAGATGAACGTCGACGAGAACCCGGTCACGCCGTCGTCCTACCGGGTCACCGGCATCCCGACGATCAACGTCTACCAGGGCGGCGAGGTCGTGAAGTCCATCGTCGGCGCCCGCCCCAAGGCGCGCTGCTCAACGAGCTCGCCGAGTTCATCGCCTGACGCTCCGTCCGAGCGCTCGAGCCACGTCGAGGCCGCGGTCGTCCGCCTGCCGGCGGCGGGCGCTCGCGGCGCGCGTGCGGCTTCGGCGCGGGCGCACGGCGCCGACCAGCCGCTCGAGCGCCGCCTCGACCTCGTCCCGCCAGCTGCAGCGCGGAGCGCAGGTCCATCCGCATCCGCGGCGTGGTCGGGTGCGCGCGCTGGGTCTTGAAGCCCACGCTGCCGAGGAAGTCCGACCGGGCACGCACGCAGCGACCGCGCCGGCCGCGCGTGTCCCCGAACGCCTCCACCGCGCCGGATCCGCCGCGCTCGATCAGGTCGCGGGCCATCGCCCTGCACCAGCATCCGGCCCAGCCCGCCGCCGCGCGCAGCCGGGTCGACGTACGCCGTCGTCAGCAGCACCGCGTCCGGCGACACCGGCGCCGTCGGGAACCCGGCGGCGCCCGGGCACGAACGCCTGCCGGCGCGTAGACGGACGTAGCCGACCGGCACGTCGTCGACCAGCGCCACCCGGCCGCAGGACCCCCACTCGCGCAGCACCTCGGAGACCCAGGCGTCCTTCTCGGCGGCCGGGTCCTCGACCCGCGCGCGGCGTACCGGGTCCAGCTCCCAGAACAGGCAGGTGCGGCACGGCGCGGCGAGCGCCTCGAGATGATCCAGTGTCAGCCGGACGATCTTGCGCGACATCGCACCTCCTTCCGTCACCTGATGCCCCGGACGTCCGTCCGGCAGCCCGTAGCGGCCTGTCAGGATGGCGCCGTGCGCCAGATCCGACAGAGCCGCAAGCTCCACCACGTCCGCTACGACGTGCGCGGGCCGATCCTGGTCGAGGCGCAGCGGCTCGAGGCCGAGGGCCACCGCATCCTCAAGCTCAACATCGGCAACCCGGCGCCGTTCGGCTTCGAGGCGCCCGAGGCGATCCTCGCCGACATGGTGCACCACCTGCCCGACTCGCAGGGCTACAGCGACAGCCAGGGCATCTACCCGGCCCGGACGGCGGTCGCGCAGTACTACCAGCAGCGCGGGCTGCGCGACGTCGGCGTCGACGACGTCTTCATCGGCAACGGCGTCTCCGAGCTGATCACGATGGTGCTGCAGGCGTTCCTCGACGACGGCAACGAGATCCTGGTGCCCGCGCCCGACTACCCGCTCTGGACCGGCGCGGTCACGCTGTCCGGCGGCACGCCGGTGCACTACCTGTGCGACGAGGCCAACGGCTGGAACCCCGACCTCGCCGACATCGAGGCGAAGATCACCGAGAACACCCACGCCCTCGTGATCATCAACCCCAACAACCCCACCGGCGCGGTCTACAGCGAGGCAGATCGTCGAGGGGCTGATCGACATCGCCCGGCGCCACGAGCTGGTGGTCTTCGCCGACGAGATCTACGAGAAGATCATCTTCGACGACGCGGTGCACCACCACGCCGCGCCGCCGCCGGCAACGACGTGCTGTGCCTGACCTTCAGCGGGCTGTCCAAGGCCTACCGGGTGTGCGGCTACCGCGCCGGCTGGGTGATGATCTCGGGCCCCAAGGAGATCGCCACCGACTTCCTCGAGGGCCTCACCCTGATCGCCAACATGCGGATGTGCGCCAACGTGCCCGCCCAGCACGCGATCCAGACCGCGCTGGGCGGCTACCAGTCGATCGAGGAGCTGATCGTGCCCGGCGGGCGCTTCTACGAGCAGAGCATGCTCGCCCACCGGCTGCTCAACGAGATCCCCGGCGTCTCCACGGTCCAGCCGCAGCGGCGCGCTCTACTGCTTCCCGCGGCTGGACCCCGAGGTCTACCCGATCGAGGACGACGAGCCGTTCGTGATCGACCTGCTGCGCGCCAAGAAGATCCTGGTCACCCACGGCACCGGCTTCAACTGGCCCGAGCCCGACCACTTCCGGCTGGTCACGCTGCCCGACGTCGCCGTGCTCGAGGAGGCGATCGGCCGGATCGCCGACTTCCTCGCCACCCGCCGCTGACCGCCGCGACCGGCGCACCGCCTAGGCTGACCGGCATGCGCGACCTCATCTACCCGCCCGATCATCGTCGCCGCCAAGACCGGCTTCCGGGTGCTCGGCCAGCGCTTCCGACATGACCGGCACCGAGCACGTGCCCGCGCACCGGCGGCGTGCTGCTCGCCTACAACCACATCGGCTACGTCGACTTCGTCTACGGCGGCCTGGCCGCCAACCCCTCGAGGCGCCTGGTGCGCTTCATGGCCAAGCGCGAGCTCTTCGACCACCGGTCACCGGGCCGCTGATGCGCGTCGCTGCACCACATCGAGGTCGACCGCGGCGCCGGCCTGCGCGTCGTACGGACGCGGCCTGGACTACCTCGAGGCCGGCGAGGCGGTCGGCATCTTCCCCGAGGCCACGATCTCGCGGGCCATGGAGCTCAAGGAGTTCAAGACCGGCGCGGTCCGGATCGCCGCCGCGGCCGGCGTGCCGCTGGTGCCGGTCATCCTCTGGGGCACCCAGCGGATGATGACCAAGGACCACCCGAAGGACTTCTCGCGCGGCAAGACCATCTCGATCTGGGTCGGCGCCCCGATGCACCCCACCGGCGACGACCCGGTCGCCGAGACCGCCGAGCTGCACGCCGTGATGTCGTCGATGCTCGACGACGCCATCGCCGACTACCCCGCCGACGAGCAGCCGCCCGGCTCCTGGTGGCTGCCGGCGCGCCACGGCGGCAGCGCCCCGACGCTCGGGGAGGCCGCCGAGCTCGACGCCGCCGAGCGCGCGAGCGGCTGCGCCGCGCCGCCGCGGCGCCGGAAGGACGACGCTAGACGATCACAGGTCGCTTTGTCGACAAAGCGACTTAGCTTGATCGAAGCGATTGATCGTCGTAGCGCGCGTGCGTGCGCTCAGATCGGCCGGTCGTCCCGGTTGCGCGGGTCCATCACGTCGACGATCCGCTGCAGGTCCTCCAGCGAGCCGAACTCGACGGTGATCTTGCCCTTGGACTTGACCGAGGTCGACCTTCACCCGGGTCTCGAACCGGTCCGAGAGCCGCTCGGCGATGTCGGCCAGACCCGGGGCCACCGGCTTGCGCCGGCCGGCCCGCGGCGCGGCCGAGCCGGCGTCGCCGACGGCGACGATCTCCTCCAGGCCGCGGACGCTGATGCCCTCGGCGACCACCCGCTCCGCGAGCCGGTCCTGCAGGTCGGGGTCCTCGATCGCCAGCAGCGACCGGGCGTGGCCGGCCGACAGCACGCCGGCGGCGACCCGGCGCTGCACGGCCGGGCGAGAGCTTGAGCAGCCGCAGCGTGTTGCTGATCTGCGGGCGGGAGCGACCGATCCGGTTGGCCAGCTCCTCGTGGGTGCAGCCGAAGTCCTCCAGCAGCTGGCGCGTAGGCGGCCGCCTCCTCCAGCGGGTTCAGCTGCGAGCGGTGCAGGTTCTCCAGCAGCGCGTCGCGGAGCATGTCGTCGTCGTCGGTCTCCCGGACGATGGCCGGGATCGCGTCGAGGCCGGCCGCCTGGGAGGCGCGCCAGCGCCGCTCGCCCATGACCAGCTCGTAGCCGTCCGCGCCCAGCGGCGCACCACGATCGGCTGCAGCAGCCCGACCTCGCGGATGGAGTGCACCAGCTCGGCCATCGCGTCCTCGTCGAAGACCTGGCGCGGCTGGACCGGGTTGGGCGTGATCGGCCGAGCGGGAGCTCGGCGAAGTAGGCGCCCGCCGACCAGCTCGGGCGCTGGCCGGGCGCCGGACCGGGCGCCGTCGCGCCGTCGCTCGGCGCGGACGTCGGCGCCGTCGGCGGCCGGTCGCTCCGGGCCGTCGCGCGGGGGCGGTGGGGATCAGGGACCCCAGGCCGCGGCCCAGGCCTCGGCGCGGCGGGGTGCGGGCTGGCGGGCGTTCATCGGCAGGTGCTCCCTTGCTGGCGATCTCGCGGGCGGCCTCCAGGTAGCACAGCGCCCCGGGCGAACCGGGATCGTAGGTCATCACCGTCTGGCCGTACGACGGCGCCTCCGAGACCCGCACCGAGCGCGGGATCGTGGTCTTGAGGACCTGGTCGCCGAAGTGCTCGCGCACCTCCTCGGCCACGCCCGGAGGCGAGCCGGGTCCGGGCGTCGTACATCGTCACCAGGATCGTGGAGACCTCCAGCCGCGGGTTGAGGTGCGCCTTGACCATCTCGACGGTCTCGAGCAGCTGGCCGAGGCCCTCCAGGGCGTAGTACTCCGCCTGGATCGGGATCATCATCTCCGCGCCGGCCACCAGCGCGTTGAGGGTCAGCAGCCCCAGCGACGGCGGGCAGTCGACGAGCACGTAGTCGAAGCGGTCCTCCCCGGCGTCCTCGGCGTCGCCGACCAGCGGGTGGCCCTGGATCGCCTTGTGGAGCCGGTTCTCGCGCGCCACCAGGCTCACCAGCTCGATCTCGGCGCCGGCCAGGTCGATGGTCGCCGGCACCACCCACAGGCCCGGGACGTCGGGACACTCCGTGGTCACGTCGGCCAGCGGCGTCCCGTCGACGACGGCGTCGTAGGTCGAGGGCACGCCGCGCCGGTGCTCGACGCCCAGCGCGGTGGACGCGTTGCCCTGCGGGTCCAGGTCGATCACCAGCACCCGCTGGCCGAGCTGGGCCAGGGCCGCGGCGATGTTCACGGTCGAGGTGGTCTTGCCGACCCCGCCCTTCTGGTTGGCGACCACGAAGACCCGGGTCGCGCTCCGGACGCGGGAGCGACGGTCGCAGCCGGGCGCCGAACCGGGCCAGCACGGAGTGCTCGGCGGCGCGGGCCAGCGGCGTGCTGGCGTCGTCGTAGGAACCGTCCGCGCGCGGCGACCTCGGCCGCCGTCCGCACGCCGAACGGGTGCGGATGTTTCACGTGAAACCACGGGATCGCCTTCCGATCGGGTCGGGGCGCCGGCGGGCGCTGCCTGTGGATGAACCGGCTCTTCCTGTGCACAACTGCGCTCATCCGGCCATCCGAGACCGGTGGATAACTCGGGGCGGTCCACGCCGTGGTGGGCCAGCCGAGACGGCCCGGTGCCACCTGCGGTCGGGCGGCCTGTCCGGACGCACCCGAGGGAGAGGGCTGCGACACGCGGCTCAACCTCTCACACCCGGACGCGATCCCAGACCACCCGGACCACGGTCGTCGGTGGATCCAGCAGCGCCGGCGCCCCGCCCCCAGCGTCAGCACCTCGGGCTCGGCGCAGCCGCAGCCGGCGCAGGTCCGGCGGCCGCCTCGGCGACCTCCTCGGCCGCGCGGACCCCTTCATCGCCACCAGCGCCCCCGTCGGCGACACCAACGGCATCGACCAGCCCAGCAGCCGGGGCAGCGGCGCCACCGCGCGCGAGGTCACCACGTCGAACCGTTCGGAGCCGTGCAGCTGCTCGGCGCGGGCCCGGCGGACCTCGCAGCGCGTCAGCCCCAGCTCGGCCACCGCCTGCTCCAGGAAGGTGGTCCGCCGCAGCAACGGCTCGACCAGCGTCACCCGCAGGTCCGGGCGGGCGATCGCCAGCACGATCCCGGGCAGACCGGCGCCGGTGCCGAGGTCGCACACCGTGGCGCCCTCGGGCAGCACCTCGGCCAGCACCGCGCAGTTCACCAGGTGCCGCTCCCACAGCCGCGGCACCTCGCGGGGACCGATCAGGCCGCGCACCACGCCGTCGTCGGCCAGCATCGCGGCGTACCGCTCCGCGAGCGGCAGCCGCTCGGAACCGAACACCCCCCGCGCCGACGCGGGCGCGGGGGGTGCCTCCGGCGTACCGGATGTTTCACGTGAAACAGTCGGCTCACCGGTCACTCACCGGGGAGGACCACCACGAACCGCTTCGGCTCGACGCCCTCGGACTCCGAGGAGAGGCCGGCGGCGGCGATGGCGTCGTGCACCACCTTGCGCTCGAACGGCGACATCGGGTCGAGCGAGACCGGCTCGCCGGTCTCCTTGACCCGGGCGGCGGTCTCCTCGGCCAGCGCCTCGAGCTGCTCGCGCTTCTGGGCGCGGTACTCGGAGATGTCCAGCATCAGCCGGGACCGCTCGCCGGTCTCGCGGTAGACGGCCAGCCGGGTCAGCTCCTGGAGCGCGTCCAGCACCTCGCCGTTGCGGCCGACCAGCTGCGAGAGGTCCGCGCCGACGATCGAGACCGACGCCCGGTCGCCCTCGACGTCCATGTCGAGGTCGCCGTCGAGGTCCGCGATGTCGAGCAGCTCCTCGAGGTAGTCGGCGGCGATGTCGCCCTCGTTCTCCAGCCGGTCCTGCCGGCTGGCGCGCGGGCCCGCCCTCGGCCTCGGCCCTCGGTGGCCTCGGTCTCCTCGGTCGCCTCGGTCGCCTCGGTCGGCCTCGGTCTCCTCGGTGTCCACCTGGTCGGTCTGCTCGCTCATGTGTGTCCTCGCGTGGGTTGGTCGTACGGAGTTCAGGGTCACTTCTTCTTCTTGCGCTGCTGCCGCGTCTGCGCTTGGGCTGCTGCCGCGGGGCGGGACGCGGCTCGATCGCGGGCTCCTCGGCCGTGGTCGTGCCGGTCGCCGGCTCGGCGACGACGCCGTGGCGGGCGGCCTTGGCCGCGTCGCGCTCCTGCTTGGCCGCGGCCGCGGGCGTGCCCGGCGCCGGGTTGTTGCGGATCACGTAGAACTGCTGGCCCATCGTCCACAGGTTGGAGGTGGTCCAGTAGAGGAGGACGCCGATCGGGAAGGCGATGCCGCCGACGGCGAAGACCACGGGCAGCACGTAGAGCAGGAGCTTCTGCTGCTGGGCGTAGGGGCCGGTGAGCGCGTCGGCCGGCATGTTCTTGCTCATCAGCTGCCGCTGGGTGAGGAACGTGGTCGCGGTCATCCCGACCACGAGGAGCGCCGCCATCACCATGATGCCCGACGTCGCCGCCGGCGTTGAACAGCGACCCGGACAGCGGGACGCCCCAGAGCTCGGAGTCGCCGAAGGCCTCGGCGTCGCTCTCGGTGAGGACGCCCTTCGCGTTGCCGTCGGCGGCGTTGTTGAGCACGCCGAACAGGGCGAAGAAGATCGGCATCTGCAGCAGGATCGGCAGGCACGAGGCGAACGGGTTGGTCCCCGACTCCTTGTACAGCTTCATCGTCTCCTGGGCGAGCTTCTCCTTGTCGTGCCCGTACTTCTTCTGCAGCTCCTTGACCTTGGGCTGGATCAGCTGCATGTTGCGGCTGGACTTGATCTGCTTGACGAACAGCGGGATCAGCGCGGCCCGGATGATCGAGCGTCAGACCGATGATCGAGAGCGCCCAGGCGGCGCCGCCGGACTCGCTGAGACCGAGGGTGGTCCACAGCGTGTGCCACCCCATCAGGATGAACGAGATGGCGTAGTACAGCGGGTCCATGATGAAGTCGAACACTCAGGCTCCTCGGCTGGGCACGGAAGTCGATGGGGGGAGGGAGGGGAGGGTGGCACGGGGTCGTAGCCGCCGGCTGCCCACGGGTGGCACCGAGCCAGACGACGTACGGCGAGCCAGCTGCCGCGCAGGCTGCCGTGGACGGTCACGGCCTCCAGCGCGTAGGCCGAGCAGGACGGGTGGTAGCGGCAGACCTGTCCGTAGATCGGACTGATCACGGCGCGGTAGGCCTTCAGCAGGCCGATCAGCAGGTACTTCACGCGGACCTCTCCTCCAACACCCGCTGGAGGCAACGGTCCAGCTCGGCCCGGAGTTCCGCGGAGTCCGGCGCGCGGCGGCGTCCGGCAGCGCGCGGATCACGAGCGCGCCGGTCCGCGGGAGGCGATGGAGCTGCTCCCGCACGAGATGGCGAAGTCGGCGCTGCACACGGTGACGGACCACGGAGTTGCCCACGGCCTTGCTGACGACCAGACCCACGCGCGGGAGCGCTGGAGACCCTGGTGTCGAGACTGTCCACGAGGTGGACGACCAGGGTGCGGGAACCGGCCCGGCGTCCGGAGCGGATGACGGTGCGATAGCTCTCGGCGTCGGTGAGACGGTTCGCCGCGGACAGCACGGCTGGCCCGGCCCGGCTCGTCGGCAGGGCCTCAGACGGCCAGGCTCTTGCGGCCCTTGCGGCGACGCGAGGAGAGGATGGAGCGCCCGGCGCGGGTGCGCATGCGCAGGCGGAAGCCGTGCGTCTTGTGACGACGACGGTTGTTCGGCTGGTACGTACGCTTGCTCACGAGCTTCTCTTTCAGTGGAACGGGGACGGTCACGCAGTGGAGGTAGGGCCTGCCCTTCGGCTGGCACCGCCCAGCCACGGCCTGAGAACGTCCGTGGACATGCGGCACCGGTCGACACTCGTCAGACGTGCAGTGACCGGCCAACGGTACGCGCGCAGCTCTGGCAGGGTCAAACCGGCGGTAGGTCCCTCCTCGCAGCGGCTCCGCCCCGGCGCGGATCCGCCTGTGGAGAACCCCTTGCCCGGCGGCTCCGCCACTTGTTACCTTCGAGCCCTCCGAGGTGCCCCGCCGGCCCCGGACGATCGTGGTGCGACCGCCGGTGTGAGCGGCGTCACAAACTGTGTCAAGTGGCCTCTGACCTGCGACAACAGTGATCACGACGTCGCGCGGCCGTGCCTGGGAGGCGCTCTCTCCACAAGGATGGGGGCAGGTGCACAGTCTGTGGACAAGACTGTGGACGATTCTCGACCCAACCCAGAAGGCGCGCTCTCGTGGACCACCACCAGCAGGACCCCTCCCACCCGGCCCGACCCGCCCCCGTCGCCCCCACGGACGAGCCGCCGACCGACCTGCACGCCGCGTGGCGCGGCGTCCTCGACGAGCTCCAGGGCTACCAGCGGGCGTGGCTGCGCACCAGCCAGCCGGTCACCCTCCACGAGAACACCGCGATCATCGCGGTGCCCAACGACTTCACCCGGGGCCAGCTCGAGGGTCGGCTGCGCGCCGAGCTCGAGGAGTCGTTGACCGTGGCCTTCGGCCGGGAGATCCGGATCGCGGTCACCGTCGACACCAGCCTGGAGACCGGTGAGGGCAACGCCGCCCAGCCGACCATCGACGAATCGACGAGTCGCCACGACGACAAGTCGACAAACCCGTTCGTCCCCCAGGAGCCGACGCCGGCGCCGCCCGCCGACCCGATGCACGGCATGCCGACCGCGCCGGCCACGCCGGCACGCGCGAGCGGCACGTCGCTGGAGACCCGGCTCAACCCCAAGTACACCTTCGAGACCTTCGTCATCGGCTCGTCCAACCGGTTCCCCCACGCCGCCGCGGTGGCGGTGGCCGAGGCACCGGGCAAGGCCTACAACCCGCTGCTCGTCTACGGCGAGTCCGGCCTGGGGAAGACCCACCTGCTCCACGCGATCGGCCACTACGTGCGCAGCCTCTACACCGGGGCCAAGGTGCGCTACGTGTCGAGCGAGGAGTTCACCAACGAGTTCATCAACGCGATCCGCGACGACCGGCAGGACCGGTTCAAGCGCCGCTACCGCGACGTCGACGTGCTGCTGATCGACGACATCCAGTTCCTGGAGGGGAAGACCCAGACCCAGGAGGAGTTCTTCCACACCTTCAACACGCTCCACAACGCCAACAAGCAGATCGTGCTGACCTCCGACCGTCCTCCCAAGCGGCTCGAGGCGCTCGAGGACCGGCTGCGCAACCGGTTCGAGTGGGGCCTGATCACCGACGTCCAGCCGCCCGACCTCGAGACCCGGATCGCGATCCTGCGCAAGAAGGCGGCGATGGACCGGCTCACCGCGCCGCCCGACGTGCTCGAGTTCATCGCCTCGAAGATCCAGACCAACATCCGCGAGCTCGAGGGTGCCCTGATCCGGGTGACGGCGTTCGCCAACCTCAACCGCCAGGAGGTCGACATGACCCTGGCCGAGATCGTGCTCAAGGACCTGATCCCCGAGGGCGGCGAGCCGGAGATCACCGCCGGCCTGATCATCGCCCAGACCGCGGCGTACTTCGGGCTCACCATCGAGGAGCTGACCGGACCCAGCCGCGGCCGCCACCTGGTCATGGCCCGGCAGATCGCGATGTACCTGTGCCGCGAGCTCACCGCCGCTCTCGCTGCCCAAGATCGGCGCCGAGTTCGGCAACCGCGACCACACGACGGTGATGTACGCCGACCGCAAGATCAACACCCTGCTGGCCGAGCGCCGCGCGGTGTTCAACCAGGTCAGCGAGCTCACCAACCGGGTCAAGCTGCAGGCCCGCCAGGGCTGACCCGCTCCGGCCCGCTGCGTGTGGAGAAGGTGTGGGCCCGGGTGTCATCCGACTGCACAGGCTGTGCAGAACCGGTGAGTGTTGTCGGCCGCGCCATCTGTCGTTCACATGTGCCGCGAGTTCCTCGACCGCTCCTCCACACCCCCTGTGCACCGGCGACACGCAGGCTGACCTGCGACGACCACGGTCATCCACAATTTCCACCGCTGCTACGACTACTCCGAGAACCTACTCAGATCGATCCTCCGTGTAATTCCACGAACCGGGCGATCTGGGGACAACCCGGGTGCATACTCGGGCGCTCCCCTGCCCCGCCCGCTCGCCGCGTGGCAGGATGCAGACCCCACCGCACCCCGATCACCTCAAAGGACCAGCACCCGTGAAGTTCCGTGTCGAACGCGACGTGCTCGCCGATGCCGTCGCCTGGGCTGCCCGCAGCCTCCCGGTCCGTCCCAGCGTCCCGGTCCTGGCCGGCCTCCTGATCGAGGCCAGCGACGAGGGCCTGGTGCTCTCGACCTTCGACTACGAGACCTCGGCCCGCGCCACCCTGACCGAGGCCGAGGTCTCCGACGAGGGCCACGCCCTGGTCAGTGGCCGGCTGCTCGCCGACATCTGCCGCAGCCTGCCCGCCAAGCCGGTCGAGATGGTGCTCGAGGGACCTCGCGTCTCGCTGACCTGCGGTTCTGCCCGCTTCAGCCTGCAGACGATGCCGGTCGAGGACTACCCCTCGCTGCCGGACATGCCGTCCGCCTCGGGCACGGTGCGCAGCGAGCACTTCGCGCACGCGGTGGCCCAGGCCGTGACCGCGGCCGGCCGCGACGACATGCTGCCCGGTGCTCACCGGCGTCCGGATCGAGATCGAGGGCTCGACCATCGCGCTGCTCGCGACCGACCGGTTCCGGCTCAGCCACGTCGAGCTCGACTGGAGTCCCGCGCACCCCCGACGCCTCGATGGCGGCCCTGGTGCCGGCCAAGGTCCTCGGCGACACCGCCAAGTCGCTGACCGCGGGCGGCGAGGTCACGATCGCGCTGGCCGCGTCCGGTTCGGGCGAGGGCATCATCGGCTTCGAGGGCGCCGGCCCCGGCGGCGTACGCCGGACCACGACCCGGCTGCTCGACGGCGAGTTCCCCAAGGTCCGCAACCTGTTCCCCAGCGAGCACCTCACCACCGCCAAGGTCGACAAGGCCGACCTGGTCGACTCCGTCAAGCGCGTCGCGCTGGTGGCCGAGCGCAACACCGCGGTCCAGCTCGCCTTCGGCGACGGCCAGCTCACCCTCGACGCCGGGTCCGGCGACGAGGCGCAGGCCTCGGAGTCGCTGCACGCCGAGATCGACGGCGACGACCTGACCACCGGGCTTCAACCCGCAGTTCCTGCTCGACGGCCTGACCGCGATCGACCAGGGCGTCGTCGAGCTGGCCTTCACCCAGGCCTCGAAGCCGATGGTGATGAGCGGGTCGGCCGGCGACACCGGCGAGGAGCCGTCGTTCCGCTACCTGCTGATGCCCCGCCGACTGCTCTCCTGACCCCCGACCCCGACGGTGCCGTAGGTTGGGCGCATGGACATCGGTCTGATCGGTCTCGGGAAGATGGGCGGGAACATGCGGACCCGCCTCCGCAACGCCGGACACACCGTGGTCGGCTACGACCGCAACCCCGACGTCTCCGACGTCGAGAGCCTCGAGGCGCTGGTCGAGGCACTCCCCAGCCCCAAGGTGGTCTGGGTGATGGTCCCGGCCGGCGACCCGACCCGCGAGACCGTCCGGGCGCTCGGCGAGCTGCTCGGTGACGGCGACGTCGTCGTCGACGGCGGCAACTCGCGCTGGACCGACGACCAGAAGAACGCCGAGATCCTGGCGGAGAAGGGCGTCGGCTACGTCGACTGCGGCGTCTCCGGCGGCGTGTGGGGCCTCGAGAACGGCTACGCCCTGATGTACGGCGGCGACGCCGACGACATCGAGAAGGTCCAGCCGGCCTTCGACGCGCTGAAGCCGGAGGGCGAGTTCGGGTCGGTCCACGCGGGCAAGGTCGGCGCCGGCCACTTCTCGAAGATGGTCCACAACGGCATCGAGTACGCCGTGATGCAGGCCTACGCCGAGGGCTGGGAGCTGCTCGAGAAGGCCGAGGTCACCGAGAACGTCACCGAGGTGTTCCGCTCCTGGCGCGAGGGCACCGTGATCCGGTCGTGGTTGCTCGACCTGCTCGTCGCGGCGCTCGACGACGACCCGGCCCTGGCCAGCATCCGCGGCTACGCCGAGGACTCCGGTGAGGGCCGGTGGACCGTCGAGGCCGGCATCGAGAACGCCGTCGCGACCCCGGCGATCACGGCCGCCCTCTACGCGCGCTTCGTCTCGCGGCAGGACGACTCCCCGACGATGAAGGCCGTGGCCGCGATGCGCAACCAGTTCGGCGGGCACGCCACGCAGACGGCCGCCCCCAAGGGCGGCGACGCCGACGGTGGTTCACCCGACCAGTCGGAGAGCGCCCGTCGGGCGGGTGCCGGCGCGGGCCACGAAGGCGGAGAGAGCTAGCAGGTCGGTGTACGTCTCGCACCTCACCCTCCACGACTTCCGGTCCTACGCCGACCTCGACGTCGAGCTGGCCCGGGCGCGACCGCGTTCATCGGCCGCAACGGCCAGGGCAAGACCAACCTGGTCGAGGCCATCGACTACCTCTCGCGGCTGGGCTCCCACCGGGTCTCCTCCGACGCACCCCTGGTCCGGGCCGGGGCCGAGCAGGCGATCATCCGCGCGGCCGTGGTCCGCGACGGCCGCAGCGCGGTGCTCGAGGTGGAGCTCAACCCGGGCAGGTCCAACCGGGCCCGGGTCAACCGCTCGACGTTGCCCAAGGCGCGTGAGCTGCTGGGCCTGGTCCGCACCGTCGTGTTCTCTCCCGAGGACCTGACGCTGGTCAAGGGCGACCCCTCCGACCGGCGCCGCTTCCTCGACGACCTGCTCGTGCTGCGCACCCCGCGGCTGGCCGGCGTCCGGGCCGACTACGACCGGGTGCTCCGGCAGCGCAACTCGCTGCTCAAGACCGCCGGCTTCGCCCGGGGCAGCGCCCGCGACGGCGCGCTCTCGACGCTGGGCGTGTGGGACGCCCACCTCGCCCGCACCGGCGCCGAGCTGCTGGCGGCGCGGCTGGCCCTGGTCGAGCAGCTGCGCCCCTACCTCGGCAAGGCCTACGAGACCGTGGCCCGCGGCGCGAGCCGCGACGACGCGGAGATGGACTACGCCTCGTCCTTCGAGCTCGAGGGTGTCGCCGACCGGGCCGGGCTCACCGACGCGATCCTGGCCGAGCTCGAGCGTCGCCGCGGGGACGAGCTCGACCGCGGGCATCAGCCTGGTGGGGCCGCACCGCGACGAGCTCCGGCTGACCCTCGGCAGCCCCGACGCCCGGCTGCCGGTGCGCGGCTACGCCTCCCACGGCGAGTCGTGGTCGTTCGCGCTGGCGCTGCGGCTGGCGTCGTACGACCTGCTCCGCGCCGAGGGCGACGACCCGATCCTGATCCTCGACGACGTCTTCGCCGAGCTCGACACCGAACGCCGCCAGCAGCTCGCCGACCTGGTGGCCGGCGCCGAGCAGGTGCTGGTCACCGCCGCGGTCGCGGCCGACGTGCCCGCGGCGCTGGCCGGCTCCCGGTTCACCGTCGCCGACGGGGAGGTGGTCCGCGATGGCTGAGGAGCAGGACCCGGCCGTGGCCGGCGACGGCGACGCCGACCTCGGACCTGCCGTCCGACGGCCTCGACCTGGCCCGGGCGCTGACCCGCGCCTCGGCGCGCACGACCCCGGCGAAGCGGGCCCGCAAGCGGGCGCGGTCGCAGCCGCCGTCCCGCTCGCGGGTCTCGGGCTCCTTCCCCGACGAGCGCGACCCGCAGCTGCTCGACGTCACCGTCGGCCGGATGGTCGAGGACCACGGCTGGGAGGTCGACCTCCGCGTCCACGCCGTCTTCGGCCGCTGGGCCGAGCTGGTCGGCCCGGAGATCGGCGCCCACAGCACCCCCGAGACGTTCACCGACGGCACGCTCGTCGTCCGCACCGACGCCACCGCCTGGGCGACCCAGCTCAAGCTGCTCGCGCCCAGCGTCGTACGCCGCCTCAACGAGGAGCTCGGCCACGGCACGGTGACCGTGATCGAGGTGCTCGGCCCGCAGGGCCCGAGCTGGAAGAAGGGCCCCCGGTCGGTCCGCGACGGCCGGGGTCCGAGCGACACCTACGGCTGATCCTCGCCGCGTCCAGCGCTCGACCCTTTGTAACGCCGGGTTATCTGCTCTACCCACCCTGTTGCAGCAGGTGGCGAACAGTGGCAACCCGGCGTTACAGCCGCCGCAGCCACGCACGCCGATCTGACGGCCTCGCCGACGTAGGGGGACCCGGCGGCCCCTGCGACCGCGCGAAACGGCGGTTCCGGGCGGCTCAGGGGTGAATCCGGGACGGAACCCCCCGCCGGTGGAGCGGCGCGTGATCTGAGGCCCGTAGCGGGGTATCATGGCCATTGGGTCGCCAGCCTCGCCCCGTCGCGGACCGGCGACCTTCTCCATGCCGACGTGCGCGGGGACCCGACATCCTTCGAAGAGGTGCGTGTGACCGCCGAGCAGTCCGACAAGCCCAGCACCGAACAGCCCAGCCCTCCGGCGAGTACGACGCCTCCGCGATCCAGGTCCTCGAAGGACTCGAGGCCGTCCGCAAGCGGCCGGGCATGTACATCGGCTCCACCGGCGAGCGCGGCCTGCACCACCTGATCTGGGAGATCGTCGACAACGCGGTCGACGAGGCGCTCGCCGGTCACTGCGACCGGATCGTGCTGACGCTGCAGGCCGACGGCGGGATCCGGGTCGAGGACAACGGTCGCGGCATCCCGACCGACACCGCCCCCGGCCAGGACATCCCCGCCGTGACCATGGCGCTGACGATGCTCCACGCCGGCGGCAAGTTCGGCGGCGGCGGCTACAAGGTGTCCGGTGGCCTGCACGGCGTGGGCGTCTCGGTCGTCAACGCGCTGTCCTCCCGGCTGATCGTCGACGTGAAGAACCGGGGCCACCTGTGGCGCCAGACCTTCCAGCTCGGCGTACCGGACGCCGACCTCGAGCAGGTCCGGCCGCTGGAGGAGGGCGAGGAGTCCGGCACCACGGTCACCTACTGGGCCAGCCCGGACACCTTCGAGACCACGACCTACAGCCTCGAGACGATCACCACCCGGATCCGCGAGTACGCCTTCCTCAACAAGGGCCTCGAGATCGTGGTCCGCGACGAGCGGCCCTCGGCCGACCAGGTCGCCGACGCCGTCGAGGACGAGACCGTGGCCGACACCGTCGACCAGGCCGGCCAGGACGCGATCAAGCGCGCCGCGCAGCGGCGGCATCGAGCAGGTCTTCAAGTACGACCGCGGCCTCGTCGACTACGTCGAGCACCTCAACCGCCGCAAGGACAAGGCCAACCCGACGATCATCAACTTCGAGGCCGAGACCCCGGCGGACTCCGAGAGCCACATGAGCCTCGAGGTCGCGATGCAGTGGAACACCACGTTCACCGAGTCGGTCCACACCTTCGCCAACACGATCAACACCCACGAGGGCGGCACCCACGAGGAGGGCTTCCGCGCCTCGCTCACCTCCCAGGTCAACCACTGGGGCGAGGAGTGGGGCCTGATCAAGAAGCGCGAGGACCGGGTCTCGGGTGACGACATCCGCGAGGGCCTCACCGCGATCCTCTCGATCAAGCTGGAGGAGCCGCAGTTCGAGGGGCAGACCAAGACCAAGCTCGGCAACACCGAGGCCAAGGGCTTCGTGCAGCGGCTGGTCAACGACCAGCTCGGCGCCTGGCTCGAGCAGAACCCCGCCGAGGGCCGCGACATCGTGCGCAAGTCGCAGGCCGCGGCGAGCGCCCGGATCGCGGCGCGCAAGGCGCGCGACCTGGCCCGCTCCCGCAAGGGCCTGCTCGGCGGCGGCGGCCTGCCCGGCAAGCTGTCGGACTGCCAGTCGACCAACCCCGCCGAGTGCGAGGTCTTCATCGTCGAGGGCGACTCCGCCGGCGGCTCCGCGCGCCAGGGCCGCGACCCGCGGGTCCAGGCGATCCTCCCGATCCGCGGCAAGATCCTCAACGTCGAGAAGGCGCGCATCGACAAGGTGCTCGCCAACACCGAGGTGCAGGCGATCATCTCCGCGCTCGGCACCGGCATCCACGAGGAGTTCAGCCTCGACAAGCTGCGCTACCACAAGGTCGTGCTGATGGCCGACGCCGACGTCGACGGCCACCACATCAACACCCTGCTGCTGACGCTGCTGTTCCGCTTCATGCGGCCGCTCATCGAGCACGGCTACGTCTACATGGCCCAGCCGCCGCTCTACCGGCTGCGCTGGAACAAGCCGGCCGAGCACGAGTTCGTCTACTCCGACGCCGAGCGCGACCTGCTCATGAACGACGGCCTCGAGCAGGGCAAGAAGCTGCCCAAGGAGAACCCGGTCCAGCGCTACAAGGGTCTGGGCGAGATGAACGCCGAGGAGCTGTGGGACACCACGATGAACCCCGAGCAGCGGCTGATGCTCCAGGTCACCCTCGACGACGCGGCACGGGCCGACGAGATCTTCTCGATCCTGATGGGCGAGGACGTCGAGCAGCGTCGCTCGTTCATCCAGCGCAACGCCAAGGACGTGCGATTCCTGGATATCTAGGTCTCTAACCAGATTCCTAGATTCCAGTAGAACCGATCAGAGAGACGACGACAGTGACTGAGCAGACCGGAAACCTCCTCGGCGGCCGGCGACGGCGGCGGGCCCGGCGGCCGGATCGAGCCGATCGAGCTGCAGACCTCGATGCAGCGCGCCTACATCGACTACGCGATGGCGGTCATCGTGGGCCGGGCGCTGCCCGACGTACGCGACGGCCTCAAGCCGGTGCACCGCCGGGTGCTCTACGCGATGTACGACGGCGGCTACCGGCCCGACCGCGGCTTCTCCAAGTGCAGCCGCGTCGTCGGCGACGTGATGGGTCAGTACCACCCCCACGGCGACACCGCGATCTACGACACCCTGGTCCGGCTCGCGCAGCCGTGGGTGATGCGCGCGCCGCTGATCCACGGCCAGGGCAACTTCGGCTCGCCGGGCAACGACGCGGCCGCCGCGATGCGCTACACCGAGTGCCGGATGGCGCCGCTCGCGCTGGAGATGGTCCGCGACATCGACGAGGACACCGTCGACTTCCAGCCCAACTACGACGGCCGGTCGCAGGAGCCGACGGTGCTGCCGGCGCGCTACCCGAACCTGCTGGTCAACGGCTCGGCCGGCATCGCGGTCGGCATGGCCACCAGCATCCCGCCGCACAACCTCCGCGAGGTCGCCGAGGGCGCGACGTGGGCGCTCGACCACCCCGAGGCCAGCCGTCAGGAGCTGCAGGACGCGCTCGTCGAGCGGATCAAGGGCCCCGACTTCCCCAACGGCGCGCTGATCGTGGGCCGCGAGGGCATCGAGCAGGCCTACCGCACCGGCCGCGGCTCGATCACCCAGCGCGCGGTCATCGAGATCGACGAGGACGCCGCGGGCCGCACCTGCCTCTCGATCACCGAGCTGCCCTACATGGTCAACCCCGACAACCTCGCGCTGAAGATCGCCGAGCTCGCCGACTCCGGCAAGGTGCAGGGCATCTCCGACGTCCGCGACGACTCCTCGGGCCGCACCGGCCAGCGGCTCGTCGTGGTGCTCAAGCGCGACGCGGTCGCCCGGGTCGTGCTCAACAACCTGCTCAAGCACACCGAGCTGCAGACGAACTTCTCCGCCAACATGCTGGCCCTCGTCGACGGCGTGCCGCGCACGCTGACCGTCGACCAGTTCATCTCGAACTGGGTCACCCACCAGATCGAGGTCATCCAGCGCCGTACCCGCTTCCGGCTGGCGCAAGGCCGAGGAGAACGCCCACATCTGGCGCGGCCTGGTCAAGGCGCTCGACGTGCTCGACGAGGTCATCGCGCTGATCCGCCGCTCGCCCGACGTCGAGGAGGCGCGGGCCGGGCTGATCGCGCTGCTCGACATCGACGAGATCCAGGCCCGGGCCATCCTCGACATGCAGCTGCGCCGGCTCGCGGCCCTCGAGCGGCAGAAGATCATCGACCGGCTCGCCGAGCTCGAGCGGATCATCGCCGACCTCGAGGACATCCTCGCCAGCCCCGAGCGGCAGCGCCAGATCGTCAAGGACGAGCTCGCCGAGATCGTCGACAAGTACGGCGACGAGCGCCGCTCCCAGATCATCGCGGCCGACGGCGACCTGTCGATGGAGGACCTGATCCCCGACGAGGAGCTGGTCGTCTCCATCACCCGCGGCGGCTACGCCAAGCGCACGCTGCGCCACCAGTACCGGCTCCAGAAGCGCGGCGGCAAGGGCGTGCGCGGCGCCTCGCTGCGCGGCGACGACGTGGTCGAGCACTTCATCGCCACCACCAACCACCACTGGCTGCTGTTCTTCACGACCGCCGGCCGGGTCTACCGGACCAAGGCCTACAACCTGCCCGAGGCGTCGCGCGACGCGAAGGGCGGCCACGTCGCCGGGCTGCTGTCGTTCCTGCCCGACGAGTCCATCGCCCAGGTGCTGGCGATCCGCGACTACGAGCAGGCGCCGTACCTCGTCCTCGCCACCCGCAACGGGCTGGTCAAGAAGACCCGGCTCGGCGACTACAACAGCCCCCGCCAGGCCGGCGTCATCGCGATCAACTTCCGCGAGGACGACGACGAGCTGATCGGTGCCGAGCTGGTCTTCCCCGAGGACGAGATCCTGCTGGTCTCCCGCAAGGGCCAGGCGGTGCGGTTCCGCGCCGACGACGGGCAGCTGCGGCCGATGGGCCGCGCCACGTCCGGCGTGACCGGCATGGCACGCGGCGCGGGCGACTCGGTGCTGTCGATGTCGGTGATCCGCGCGGCGCAGGCCGAGGCGGAGGAGTCGGAGGAGAACGTCCAGTACGTCTTCACCATGACCGACGGCGGCTACGCCAAGCGCACCCGGATCAGCGACTACCGACTGACCAACCGCGGCACCAAGGGCGTCAAGGCGATGACCCTCGCCAACGAGGACCGCGGCGTCCTGGTCGGCGGCTTCATCGTGGAGGACGGCGACGAGGTCCTCTCGATCACCGCGAGCGGGCAGGTCGTCCGCAGCCCGATCAACGAGAACTTCCGGCCGATGGGTCGCTCCACGCAGGGCGTGAAGTTCGTCTCGCCCAAGTCCGGCGACTCGGTCGCCGTGGTGGCCCGCTCCGTGGAGGCCAAGGTCGAGGAGGAGGTCGACGAGCGAGGCCGGGCCGGGAGTGGGGCCGAGGGCACCGCTCCGGTCGCGGAATCGCCCGAGTCGGGCCCGGATGCAACAATCGATGAGTCCGGCACGTCCGGTTCGCCGGACGACACCCCAGATGTCGGCCCCCAGGAGGACTGATGACGGAGCGACGCGTCGAGCGGACCGCGGTCCGTGACGACGACACCGCCACGCGACCTCCGCTGACCGAGCGGATCCAGGCGAAGCTGTCCCAGGCGGCCGACGAGCACCGCGCGAACGCCCAGCCCGAGTCGAAGTCGACCGCTGCCCGGCGCGCCACCAGCCGGCGGCAAGAAGTCCCCGCGCCGGGCCCGGCTACGGCTGACCCGGGTCGACCCCTGGTCGGTCATGAAGACGGCGTTCCTGCTCTCCGTCGCGTTCGGCATCGTCACCGTGGTGTCGGTCTTCATCGTCTGGAGCGTGCTCGGCGCGGCCGGGGTCTGGGACTCCATCAACGCCACCGCCTCCGACATCCTCGGCGACGAGGCGACCGGCAGCTTCGACATCACCTCCTACATCGGCACCTCGCGCGTCATGGGCTTCACCATGCTCGTCGCGGTGGTCGACGTGGTGCTGCTGACGGCCGTCGCGACCCTCGGTGCGTTCCTCTACAACATGGCCGCCGCACTGCTCGGCGGCATCGAAGTCACCCTCGCCGAGGACCACTGATCCCGTTTTGTCCGGCCGTCTGACGGTGGGGTAGTCTCGCCCGGCGGCTGGCGCACAGCGTCAAGCGCGGCGGGCCTATAGCTCAGACGGTTAGAGCGCTTCCCTGATAAGGAAGAGGTCACAGGTTCAAGTCCTGTTAGGCCCACCCACACCCGAGCCCGAGGCGACGCGAGGAGTTACGATGAAGAAGATCCTGCTGGTCCTGGTGGCCGCCGCCGGCGCCGCATTCGCGAAGAAGAAGCTCGACGACGGCCGCACCGAGCAGGCGCTCTGGGCCGAGGCGACCGACCACGTCGACCCCGCCCCGCGTTCCTGACTCTACCCTCCCGGGGGCCTTGGCGCAATTGGTAGCGCACCTGCTTTGCAAGCAGGGGGTTAGGGGTTCGAGTCCCCTAGGCTCCACCGATTCTCTGCGTTGCGTCGCGCCATGGGTAGCGGCTCCCTCATCCTGGGCGTTGCAAGCAGGGGGTCAGGGGTTCGAGTCCCCTAGGCTCCACAGACACCCTCGCACGCGTCTTCGTCTCTTCGTCGTGCGACTCGCCGGCCCCGGGCTCGCCCCGGTGGCCATCGAGCCCCCGTGCGCTCCGAGGTCCCCTGCAGGTCCCGGCGTGATCGACCCGATGCTCAACGAGGACGTCAGCGACCGAGGATGCCCAGGCCGCGTGGGCCGAAGCCGCCCGCGAGATGCTGATCGAGCACCGCCCGGCGCTACCACCACGTGATCACCACCAAGGACCTCGCCGCCGGGGTCCAGGAGCGCACCGAGATCACGTCCACCCAGCGCACCCACTACTGGATCGGCGACGTGCTCGCGCTGGTGGCCGCCGAGTGCGCCGCCGCGGCGAGCCCAACCTGAGCGCGCTGTGCGTCAACGCCGAGGGCAGCGTGGGCGACGGGTACGCCGCCACCGTGGCCGACGCGCCTCCGGGCGACCCGGACGGCCACGCCGCGGTCGAGCGGCTGGCCTGCTACGCCTACTTCGAGGCGCCCGAACCTGCCGGCGGACGGCGGCGTCGCCGTGCTCACGCCGAAGCTGTCGGCCAGCCGCTCGCGGGTGCGCAAGGCCACGCTGGCCGCGCGTCCCGTCGAGAGCTGCCCGCGCTGCTTCATGGTCATGCCGGCCGAGGGCGCCCTGCAACAACTGCGAGTGAGGCGCCGCGGATAATCGTCCGCGTGCGTGTCCTGCTCCTCGCCCTCGTGACGGCGGGGGTCGCTCTCTCGGGCTGCCAGTCCGAGCCCGACCCCCGAGCCGCCTCGGCCGCTCGCCTCCGTCGAGCCCGAACCGGCGCCGGCGTACGACGGGACGGCGGAGCCGGCGACCGCGGTGCTGTCGCTGGTGCCGCAGTCGGCGGACACGATCACGGTCATGGACTGGGACGAGGTGCGGGTCCAGCTCGGGCTGCCCGACCTCACCAGCGAGGACCTGATGACCGACCGCTTCGCGTTCTGGGAGCGCACCCGGACCGAGGCGGCGCTGCTGACCGAGGGGCTGCTGCGCGACGACGGCGTCGACGCTCGAGCTCGACTACGGCTTCACCCAGGACGACGTCGACTGGGAGGCCCGGTGGACCGGCGAGGACGGGCCGGGCTACGCGCTCGCGCTTCGGCCCGACCTCGACCTGGCCGGCGTCCGCCGGGCGATCGAGGACGACGTCGCGCCGCTCGCAGGACGCCGAGCTGATCGCCGAGGACCACCTCCTGGTGAGCGGCACCGCCGACGTCGACGTGTGGGGCAACGAGGCCGCACGTGGGCGCCGCTGGTCGACGAGCCGGCCACCGCGACCTACCTGCACCGTGGCTGCTTCCCGCTCAACGAGGCGCTCGGCCCCGACGCGGACGCGGAGGACCAGGCGGCGCTGCTCGCCGAGCACCCGGTGACCACGCTCGACGAGCTGCCGCGGCTTCGCGCTGGCGTACGGCGACCACACCGCGACGGTCTGGGTGGAGCCCGGCCGCGCCGACCTGTTCGAGCGGCTGCGGCTCGGCGAGGACTGGCCGGTCGAGGGCTTCCCGCAGGCCTACCGGTACGGCGCCGCCGACCCGTCGACGGGCCGGCTCGGCTACACCCTGCCCGACCCGCCCGCGGCCGCCGGGCTGGCGCTGCTCGGCGAGCTGCCCTTCGCGGTCTGCCCCGAGGTCGTGCCGTTCGAGGAGCCGACCGGCCTGTAGCGGCCCGACGCAGCGTCAGGACCGGGGACCGGCCGCGAGCGCGTCGTACTCCGTGGCGTCGTGGGCGCTGAAGACCGTCACCTCGGCGGAGTGTTCGGCGTGCAGCTCGCGGAGCCGGCGCCTGGTTGGCGACCCGCTGCGCGTCGTCGACGGCCATCAATCGCTGGAACAGCCGCAGGCCGGGGACGGCGTGGGCGGCGTCTCCTTCTCGCCCGCGTCGAAGTAGGCGTCGCCGGCGTGCAGCAGCCAGCCGCCCCCGGGCCGGCGCACGGCGACGCCGCAGTGGCCGCGGGTGTGGCCGTGCAGCGGCACCAGCAGCACGTCGTCGTCCGCGGAGGGGTGCAGGGCGGTGACCGCCTCGAACCCGAACCAGTCGTCGCCGGCGACCTCGTGCCGGACCCACTGCGGACCGTGCGCCCACTGGCCGGCGACGTAGCGCGCCCTCTCGCGGAACGTGGGCCTCAGCGCGGCGTCGAGCTCCGCGCCGTAGACGTGGATCCGGGCGTGCGGGAAGTCGGGGAGGCCGCCGGCGTGGTCGAGGTCGAGGTGGGTGAGCACGATGTCGGTGACGTCCTCGACCCGGTGGCCGAGGGCGACGACCTGCGCGGCGGCGGTCTCCGCCTCGACCAGGTCGGGACGCAGCGCGGCGACGAACGGACGCCCCAGCCGGGCCGGCCGCGCGACGTCGTCCCGGCCGAACCCGGAGTCGACGAGCGTGAGTCCGTCGGCGCGCTCGACGAGCAGGCAGTGGGCGACGATCCGCGGCGGGGCGACCCGGCCGCCGAAGGAGCCGAGCGGGCGGAGCGTGGCGCAGTTCAGGTGGCGGATCACAGCCAGCAATCTAGTAACACGGTCCACCCCTGTGTCGTTGGTCCGGTCATGCGCCTCCTGCTCACCGCCCTGTCCGCCGCGCTGGTGATGGTGCTGTCGCCGCTCGCGCTGCCCGCGTCGTACGCCGGGGACGACACCCCGCCGTACCCCACCTCGCCCGACGGCGACCCGCCCGGCGCCAACGACTGGGACTGCCGGCCGACCACGGCGCGACCGACGCCGGTGATCCTGGTGCACGGCACGTTCGGGGACCGCAAGCACCTGCTGGAGCGGCTCTCGCAGGCGATCAAGGACGAGGGCTTCTGCGTCTTCAGCCTCGACTACGGCAACCGCGGCACCGAGGACATCGCCGACTCGGCGCGCGAGCTGAAGCGCTACACGCGCCGGGTGCTCGAGGCGACCGGCGCCGAGCAGGTGTCGATGGTCGGGCACAGCCAGGGCGGGATGATGCCGCGCTACTACCTGAAGTTCCTGGGCGGCACCGCCGTCGTGGACGACCTGGTCGGGATGGCGCCGTCCAACCACGGCACCACCGTCTCGCGGGGTGACACCTCGGGCTGCCGGGCCTGCGAGCAGCAGGCGGCCGGTTCGCCCTTCCTGCAGCGGCTCAACGCCGGCGACGAGACGCCGGGCGAGGTCAGCTACACCCAGGTCACCACGCGTTACGACCAGGTCGTCGTGCCGCACACCTCCGGCTACCTCGCCGAGGGGCCGCGCACGACGAACCTGACGCTGCAGGACATCTGCCCGCTCGACGCCTCGGACCACCTGCTCATCCCCACGAGCACGACCACCATCGCGATCGCGCTGGACGCGCTGACCCGCGAGGGCCCGGCGCGCCCCGACCTCCAGGTCGCCTGCTTCTAGAGTCCTTCGCGACCGTGCAGTGCCCGCACCGTCGGCGACGTGGGCACGTCGGCGGTGTCCGGGTAGGTGCGCAGCAGCCGGTCGGCGGTGCCGGCGGTGGCGACCCCGAACCAGTAGTGCTCGTTCTTGTAGTGGTGGAGCCGGTGGTTGCGCCAGACGTGCCGGAACCAGCGGCTGCGCGGCCGGTAGTCGCTGTGGACGAGGTAGTGCACCCACTCGTAGCCGAACATGATCGCGTAGACGCTCACCAGCAGCGTGAGCATGCTGGACCGCGGTCGGCATCACCAGCCACGCCGAGCAGGACGTAGGCCGGCAGCAGCCAGGCCAGCACCGGGGTCGGGATGAACACCAGCGGCAGGTCGCGCGGGTCGGCGTGGTGGGCGCGGTGCTTGCGGGCGAGCAGCGAGTCGACGTGGATCGGGCCGAGGTCGCGCGGTCGCCAGTGCAGCACCGCGACGTGGACGACCCACTCGATGAGCGGGAACGCCGCGAGGAGCGCCGCGGGGATCGCGAGCTCCCACCAGCCGCCCCCGCCGACCGCGACCCGCGCCGGCCACGGCGCCGACCAGGAAGCCGCCGATCAGCCAGGGCGACGGTGCGGACCAGAAGGCGCGCCACGCGCCGCCGAGCGGGAGCGACGTACGCCGGGCCTGCTGGCCCACGATCCGGGACTCGTCGGCGGCCAGCCGCTCGGCGGCGAGGGCCTCGACCTCGGGGGACGCCTTGGTCATCGCGCGTCCTCCTCGGCCTGCGTCGAGCGCGGCGAGCAGGCTCTGCGTCGCCGGCCGCAGCACCCGTTCGGCGGCGGCGCGGGCGGTCTCGGGGTCGTTCTCGCCGAGGGCCGCGGCCAGCACCCGGTAGGCGCCGATCTGCCCGACCTCGGCGGCCATCAGCGGTGCCAGCGCCTCGAGGGCCGGTTCGTAGGCGGCCCGCAGGCTGTTGAACATGAGCCGGAAGACCAGCGAGTCGGCGGCGTCGACGATCTGGTCCCAGAAGGTGAGCGCGTGCTGCTGGCGGGCCACGTCGTCGTCGGTGGTGGCCAGCGCGTCCAGGGTCTCGGTGAGCTGCGCCGCCAGCGCCGGGCCGCCCCGCTGCGCCGCGAGGGCCGCGACGGCCGGGCCGACCGCGAGCCGCGCCTCGAGCACGCTGCGGGCGACGCCGAGGTCGAGCGCGCCGCGGCGTACGAGCAGCCGGGGCAGCAGGTCGAGGCCGGCGGCGCGCCGGAAGTCGCGGACGGTGGTCGCTCCACCGTGGCGGACCTCCAGCAGCCGGGTCTGCGCCATCCGCTGCAGCGCCTCGCGGACGGCGGGCCGGGAGACCCCGAGCACCTCGGCGAGCCGGCGCTCGCTGGGCAGCGCCTCACCGGGCTCCAGGCCGCCCTCGACCACCTCGGACAGGACCTGGTCGAAGACCTCGTCGGGGACGGAACGTCGGTTCACGGGCTGCAGCGGCATGTCCGCGACGGTAGGCAGTGCCGCGGCTGTTGGTCAAGTGGTCATGACCACTAGCCGGTCTCTCGACGTGAAGTTCTCCACCGCTGGGGAAGAACCTGTGGAGAACTACAGGCGTGTAACTTCTCCCCAGCTGTGGATGAGCCTGTGGGAACAGGCGTCAGCGTGGGTAACTGGTCCGCTGATGTCGCTCCTGCGCTGTTGCAACGGCGCGGTAGCGACACCACCGGTCCGTTACCCGACGACGACGGACGACGCCGCGCAGCCCGATCAGAAGCTGGCGACGCGGGCGGCGATGGCCGCCAGCAGCAGCAGCCCGATCGACACCAGGCCGACCAGCTGCCAGGTGCCGCGGTGCGGCCGGGGCGAGTAGACGATCACCGCGGCGATCACCACGCCGCCGAGGAAGCCGCCGAGGTGGCCCTGCCAGGAGATGTTGGGGATGGTGAAGGTGAGGACGGCGTTGATCAGCAGCCAGGTGCCGATCTGGGAGACGTTGCCGCCGACCTTGACCGCCACCACGAGCAGCCCGCCCATCAGCCCGAAGATCGCACCCGAGGCGCCGAAGGTCTGCACGTGCGAGCCGGTCAGCCACAGCACCATCGCCGATCCGGCCAGCCCCGAGAGGAAGTAGAGGGCCAGGAACCGGACCCGGCCGATCGCCAGCTCCAGCTGCGGGCCGAGGAACCACAGGGCGAGCATGTTGAAGCCGATGTGCCAGATCTCGACGTGGGTGAACATCGAGGTCACCACCTGCCAGTACGCGCCGTCGGCGACCCCGACGACCCAGGTGCCGCCGACGTCGACCAGGCAGCTGCCCTCGGTGGTCACCTGCGGGTAGAAGCCGCCCTGGCCGATCGGGTCGCAGCGGCTGCCGAGCATCAGCGCGATCCGGTCGATGAGCGTGCCGGCCGCGCCGCCGCCGGCGAGGATCGCGAGGAACACCAGCACGTTGGCGCCGATCAGCGCCATCGAGGTGAGCGCGGGGTTGCCCGAGCGGGCGCCGCCGTACGGCGTGCGCGCCTGCCGGGTCTCGCGAGCGCCCTCGGCGACGCAGGACGGGCAGTGGAAGCCGACCGCGGCGTCACGCATGCAGTCGGGGCAGATCGTCCGCTCGCAGCGCTGGCAGCGGATGTAGGACTCCCGGCCGGGGTGCCGATAGCAGGTCGGCACCTCCGCGCCCGGAGGCTGGGGCGTCGGCCCGGTGCTCAGCCGACGACCTCGACGGACTCGATCACGACCGGCTCGACCGGGCGGTCGCCGCCGCCGGTGCGGACCGCGGCGATGGCGTCGACCACGTCGCGCGAGGACTGGTCGGCGACCTCGCCGAAGATGGTGTGCTTGCGGTTCAGCCACGGGGTCGCGCCCACGGTGACGAAGAACTGCGAGCCGTTGGTGCCCGGGCCGGCGTTGGCCATCGCGAGCAGGTAGGGCTTGTCGAAGACCAGCTCGGGGTGCGGCTCGTCCTTGAAGGTGTAGCCCGGGCCGCCGGTGCCGGTGCCGAGCGGGCAGCCGCCCTGGATCATGAAGCCGGGGATGACCCGGTGGAAGGTCAGGCCGTCGTAGAACGGGCCGGAGGAGCCGTTGCCGGCGTCGTACTCCTTGGTGCCCGTGGCGAGACCCGTGAAGTTGGCCACCGTCTCGGGGGCGTGGTTCGGGAAGAGGTCGAGCGTGATGTCGCCGTGGTTGGTCTTCAGGATCGCCTGCTGGTCGGCCATGTCCTGCTCTCTCGTCGGGGCTGATGTCTGGTGGATCGTGCGTGACGATCCTCGCAGATCCGCCCAATCACCTGAACGGGTGGCTGGCCGGGGTTGGTCGGACATGAAACGATTGCGGGATACGCGAGCGAGAGGAAGATCCCCTCATGGGTATCCGCAAGAAGAAGTCCCTCATGGAGCAGGCCGTCGACTACGTCGAGCAGGCCGTCGACCAGGTACGACCCCACGTCGAGCAGGCGGTCGACACCGCCCGCGAGCGTGCCGTGCCCCTCCTCCAGGACGCCCGCGACAAGGCCGGGCCCGTCATCACCGATGCGCGTGACCGCGCCAAGCCGCTGATCGCCGACGGCGCCGCGATCGCCGCAGAGAAGGCTGCCGTCCTCTCCGAGGTGGCTGCGGCCAAGGCGGCGGAGAGCCGCGACCTGGCGGCCGCCAAGGTGGCCGAGCTCAAGGGCGAGCCCCCGAAGAAGAAGGGCGGCAAGTTCAAGAAGGTCGTGCTGCTCGGCGGCCTGGCGGCTGCGGCCGCGTTCGTCGCCAAGAAGCTCAAGGGCGGCCAGGAGAGCCAGAACTGGCAGTCCTCCTACACCCCGACCCCGCCGCCGGCTCCGCGTCCGCCGGCCCCGTCAGCCTCCTCGGCCGACGACAGCGCCGGCTCCTCGCCGGACGAGGCGCTGGCCGACAGCGCCGAGAGCGCCCACCCGGTCACGACGCCGGACGACCCGGCCGAGCAGGTCGACCTCGACGCGTCGGGCGACGACACCAAGAGCTGACCGCAGCGTCTCAACGCCGCCCCGGGGACCCCAGGTCCTCGGGGCGGTTCGCTTCCACCCACTCGTCGATCCGCTCCCACCAGCCGAAGAGCCACTCGATCCGCTCGTCGCGGCCGGCCGGGATCTCCTCGCGCGGGACCTGCCACCAGCGCATCACGATCTTCTTGTCCATCGGCAGCTCCCGCCACACGTCGCCCACGGTCAGCATGTGGTCGAGGCCGGTGTGGGCGACCAGCACCACGTCGGCGTCCGGGGCACCGTCGAGCGCGGCGATGAAGCCGCCGGGTCGCGGCGCGAGCACGTGGGTCATCGCCTCGGCCCGCCGCGCCATCCGCTCCATGCCCGAGCTTGCGGAGCCGGTCGATGGCCGCGCTGCCGCCGCTGCGGGGTGAAGTTGCCGCCCTCCGGGAAGATCACGAACGCGTCGTTCTCGTCGAGGCCGTGGGCCAGCTCGGTGATGTGGCGCTCGACGTCGCCGCCGCGGGGGTCGATGAAGCGGGCCGGGAGCCGGTTGAGCACCACGTCGATGGCCGGGTCCCAGGCGAGGGTGTCCTTGAGCACGACCCGCGGTTCGCGGTGGTACCAGTGCATCAGCGCGTAGATCAGCGTGAACGAGTCGCCCGGCCCGGCGTGCCGGCACGCGACCAGGATCGGGACGCCGGGGTGCGCGTCCGGGGTGGGGCCGTCGGTCTCGATCCGCAGCGCCAGCACCCGCCCGGCCTCGCGGAAGAACACCCACATCAGGCCCTGCACCAGGTCGTAGTGGATCCCCTCGAAGTACGGCGTGCGCACCCAGCGGCCGAACCCGGAGGAGAACCACAGGCCCGAGCATCACCAGCAGCAGCAGCGTCTCGCAGGTCAGGTAGAGGATCACCACCCACAGCAGCCGCAGGGCCCGCCACCGGCCCGGCAGCACCGGGGAGAGCACCGCGGCCACGATCAGCCAGGCCGGCAGCGTGACCCAGATCAGCACCGTGAGGGCCATCACGGCCGGGGCGATCACCAACCGCCGGAGCGCCCACACGGCGCGGGGGCTCACAGCTCCGCCAGGTAGGCCAGGCTCGCGTCGTACGTCGCCTCGATCCGCTTCTCGACGCCACCCGACGTCGCGGTGGCCGAGCAGGGTGTCGTCGCGTGGGGAGGTGCCCCGGGCGGGCAGCACGTGCGCCTCGACGCCGGCCGGGCAGCTCGGCCATCTCCCGCTGGAACCGGTGGCGGCGGGCGATCTCGAAGGACACCCGCGCCACCTCCCACGGTCGCCGCGGCGGGGCGAGCGGGCGGTCGATCCGGCCCACCTGCAGCACGAACAGCCGGGTGGCGCCGAGCTGGACGGCCCGGGCGACGGGGATGGAGTTCACGATGCCGCCGTCGAGGTAGTGCTCGCCGTCGACCACCGCAGGCGGCAGCAGGCCGGGCACGGCGGCGCTCGCGACCACCGCGTCGACCAGCCGCCCCGACTCGAACCAGTGCTCGGCCGCGCGCTCGATGTGGGCGGCGCAGACCTGGAACCGCACCGGCAGGTCCTCGATCAGCTGGTCGCCGAACTCCTCCTGCAGCCGCTGCCGCATCGGCTTCGAGGAGTAGATGTGGGTGCCGGTCGACACCGCCCGCCGCACCGTGCGCAGCGGCCGGTCGCCGTAGACCTCGCGGGACCGGCTGACGGTGAGCCACAGCTCGGTGAGCCGGTCGATCACGGCGGGGGTCGGGTCGCGGGCCACCATCGCGCCGTTGAGGGCGCCCACGCTGGTGCCGAGCACCAGGTCGGGGGTGATCCCGCGCTCGAACAGGGCGCGCAGCATGCCGACCTCCACCGCACCGAGCACGCCGCCACCCCCCAGCACGAACGCGGTCGTCATCGAGGGCCTCGGCTCAGGATCCGGTGGTGGCGAGCTCGGGGTGCTCGGCGAGCAGCCGCTCGACCACCCGGCGCTCGACCCAGAAGATCAGCAGCGGCACCAGCCCCGCGACCAGCACCAGCCCGGTGAACTGCACGCTCCAGCCGGCCCGGCGGGCGAGCAGGAACGCGACCACGACGTAGATCATGAAGACCCAGCCGTGGACCGCCCACATGATGCTGGCGGACTCGCCGAACTCCTGGAGGCTCGAGCCCTCGGCGAGCAGGTACTTCAGCGGCAGCGCGACCAGCGAGCAGAACGCGAGCAGCACGCCGACGACGAGGGCGAGCCAGCGGTAGGCGGTGAACAGGTTCCTCACGCCTCGACCCTACGGGGCGGCTCGCGGCGGGCGTCGAGCAGATACCGGACCCACACGAAGACCGCGAACCCGCCGAAGACCCACCACTCGAGGGCGTAGAGGAAGTTGCGGGCGCCGGTGAACCGGCCGGCGTCGGGGAGCTGCTCGAGGCGTGGCCGTGGCCAGCCCCGCGCGTCGGCTCGGTCGCCACGGCGTAGGCGCTGTAGAGGTCCTGGTCGACCCGCTGCACCAGGTCGGCGACCCGCAGCTGCGGCAGCACGTCGTCGGCCGGGTCGGGGTCGACGACGCCGGTGCCCTCGGCCGGCTGCAGCCACCCGGTCAGCTCGGCGGTGCCCGTGACCGGGTCGGCGGCCGGCTCCTCGCTCACGCCGCGTACGACGGGCAGGGCCGGCGAGTCGGCGCCGCCGACGGCCAGCGGCGTGACGACCCAGTAGCCGCCGTCGCGCTCGACGAAGACGGTCGCGTCGGGGACCCACTCGCCGCTGACCGTGACCGGCTGCCCGACCGAGGGCGCGGGGAACGCGTCGTCGGGACCGAGCACGTCGGCCAGCGGCACCGGGTCCGAGCGGGTGAGGTCACGGGCGCTGGCCTCGCGTTCGCCCTGCCCCGCGTCGTACTGCCACGAGCCGAGCCACACGGCGCTGCCGAGGAGCACCAGGACCAGCAGGTGTCCCGGCCACCACCGCAGCGCCCAGACACTCACCGGCCGGGGCTCACTCCCAGCGGGTCGCGAAGGTGAAGCCCACCGCCATGAAGGCGATGCCGACGAGCAGGTTGTACTGCTCGAGGTCGTTCATCACCGGGATGGCCGACGGGTCGTCGCTGAACGACGTAGAACGTGCAGATCCAGAGCAGGCCGATGACGAAGCAGGCGAGCATCCCGACGACGACGCCGCGGCCACGCCCGAGCGGCGTGCTCGGGTGGGCGGAGATGGCGAGGCCGAGCAGCAGCAGCCCGAAGCCGATCGCGTAGTTCCAGTCGCCGAGGTCGGCCATGAAGGCCGGGCCGCCGGCCTCGGGAGCCGGGATCACGGTCGGGTCGACCCGGACGACGACGTAGTAGTAGACGAGCCAGGCGATGCCGACCACGCGCCAGCACGACCGCGATCAGGAACCGCGGCGTGAACACCGGGGCACTCGTCAGCTCGCCGTACTCCTGCTTGGCCTTGGGCTTGGACACCAGAACTCCTCGGTTGCGCGTCGGAACCGTCCGGTCGGACTGCGTCCCGCTGGGTTGCGGGGGTTAGCGTAGTCGCCATGCGCCGCAAACCCCACGCGAGCCCCGACGACGTCACCGGGGACACCGGCGCGCCGCGTGGCCCCTGGCGGTTCGGTACGCCGCTGGTCGTGATCGCCTGCGGGGCGCTCTTCGTCACCAGCGCCGCCAACAGCGAGGGCACCGACCTGCGACCGGGCCGCTACACCGACCTCGGCTCGCTGGTGGCGGCCGAGAACCGGGAGTACGAGCGGCTCGAGGCTCGGGTCCGTGACCTCACCACCGACGTCGAACGGCTCACCGGCCAGGTCGGCGACTCCGGGGTGAAGCAGCTCCAGGACGACATCGAGGCGCATGAAGGCGCCGGCCGGGCTGACGCCGCTCTCCGGCCCCGGGCTCACGGTCACCCTCTCCGACGCCCCCGCCGAGGTCATCAACTCCTCGTCGCAGCCGATCGAGCTGATGATCGTGCACCAGCAGGACATCCAGGCGGTCCTCAACGCGATGTGGAAGGGCGGCGCCGAGGCGGTCACCGTGCAGGGCAAGCGCGTGGTGTCCACGCACGCGGCATCAAGTGCGAGGGCAACGCGGTGCTGATCCAGGGTCGCGCCTACCCGCAGCCCTACACGATCTCCGCGATCGGCAACCCGGCCGCGCTCGAGGCGGCGGTGCTGCAGGACGACTACCTCGCGGCCTACCGGCGCGACGCGTCCGCTGCCGGACGTGTCGGTCGGCTTCGAGATGGACACCGCCGGTCAGCTCGACATGCCGGCGTACGACGGCCTGACGACCCTGACCTACGCCGAACCCATCCGCTGACCGCCCTGCCGGCCCGGCCGGTTCGGGTCGGTCAGCGCCGCCGGGCTCTCGGTGGGCAGGCCGGGTGTCTCCGTCGGCGACGGCTCCTCGGTCGGTGACGGCGTCTCGGTCGGTTCCTCGAACGCGGAGACCACGATCGTCACCACGTCGCCCTCGTCCGCGCGCTCGCCCTCCCCGGGCTCCTGGTCGACCACCGTTCCCCTGGATTCGGTCGTGTCGGTCGTCTCCACCACCCGTCGACTCGAAGCCGGCGTCGGTCAGGATCTGCTCGGCCTCCTCCTGCTGGAGCCCCACCACGCCGGGCACCTGCTCGGGGCCGTCGGAGTAGAGGACGGTGACGGTGCTGCCCTCGGGGACGCTCGTCGTTCGGGGGCGGGTTCGGTCGCGACGACCTGGTTGCGCGGCTCGTCGGACTCGCTCCTCCTCGAACCGCACGTCGAGACCGCGTTCGTCCATCGCGGCCTCCGCCTCGGCCCGGGTGAAGCCGATCACGTACGGCACGGCCACCAGCGGCCTGCCCTCGGACACCACGATGGTGACCAGGCTGCCGGGCTCGACGAACTGGTCGGCGTTCGGGTCCTGCTCGAGCACCCGCCCCTCCCGGACGTCGGGATCGGTGCGGAAGTTCGACCTCGATGTCGTCGAACCCGGCGGCGCCGAGCTCGGCGCGGGCGTCGTCCTCGCGCATCCCGATCACGTCGGGGACCCGGTCCTGCTCGGGTGGCGACTCGAACATGCCGGGCAGCAGGTAGGCGGCGCCGCCGATCAGCAGCACCAGCAGCAGTCCGAGCAGGAACCACAGTCCGGTCCGCGAGCCGTTGCTGGTCGTCGTCGTGCGGGCCTGCGGCGGTGGCGGGGCCGGCGACCACCGGGGCGCCGCCGACCATGGTGCGGTCGTCGTCCGGCATCGGCGGCGGCGGTACGGCGTGCACCGGCCGGCCGGCGAGGTAGCGCTCGATGTCGCTGCGCATCGCGGCGGCCGACTGGTAGCGGTCCTCGACCCGCTTGGCGAGCGCCTTCATCACGATCGCGTCGATCGCCGGTGGCAGGTCGGTGTCGTGGTCGGACGGCGGCGTGGCCGGCTCCCGCACGTGCTGGTAGGCCACCGCGACCGGGCTGTCGCCGACGAAGGGCGGCCGGCCGGTGAGGAGCTCGTAGAGCAGGCAGCCGGCGGAGTAGACGTCCGAGCGGGAGTCGACGGTCTCGCCGCGGGCCTGCTCGGGCGAGAGGTACTGCGCGGTGCCCACCACGGCCGCGGTCTGGGTCATCGCCGAGGACGCGTCCGAGATCGCGCGGGCGATCCCGAAGTCCATGACCTTGACGTCGCCGGACGGCGTCAGCATCACGTTGCCGGGCTTGATGTCGCGGTGGATGATCCCGGCCCGGTGGGAGTAGTCGAGCGCGGACAGCACGCCGCTGGTGATCTCGAGCGCCCGCTCGGGGAGGATCTTGCGGCCCTCGCGGATGATCTCGCGCAGCGTCCGCCCGGCGACGTACTCCATGACGATGTAGGGCTGGTCGACGTCGGTCCCGTCGGTGGACGTCTCCTCGCCGGTGTCGTAGACGGCGACGATCGCGGGGTGGTTGAGCGAGGCCGCCGACTGCGCCTCGCGGCGGAACCGGGCCTGGAAGGTCGCGTCGCTGGCGAGGTCGGTGCGCAGCCGCTTGACCGCCACCACCCGGCCCAGCCGGGAGTCGGTGCCCTTGCGGACCTCCGCCATCCCGCCGCGGCCCAGCAGCTCGCCGAGCTCGTAGCGTCCGCCGATCAGCGCCCCGGTCACCCCGTCGCCCCCTCGGTCGCGTCCGTGGTGGCGCGGTCTCGCCGTCTCGGTCTCGGTCGCCGTCTCGGTCGCGGTCTCGGTCGCGGTCGGCGTCGGCGGCTCGACGGGGGCGGGCTTGTCCCAGTACTGCACGGTGACGGTGTCGCCCTCCTGGAGGTCGTCGGTCGGGCTGACCGACTCGACCGTGTCCTCCTCGTGGGTCCCGTCGTTGTCGAGCTTCTCCTTGGCACGGCTTCAGCCCAGCGCCCTGAGATCGGCCTCGACGTCCCTGATGTCGCGCCCGACGTAGTCGTCGGGGTCGATCGAGAACGTCTCCGGCTCGGTCTGCGTCTCGGTGGGGGTCTCCTCGGGAGTCTCGGTGGTCGCGGACTCCGTCGGCGACTCCTGGGTCTGCGAGCTGCGGGTGCGTTGCGGCTCGTCGGGCGGGGAGTCGTCCTCGTCGCCGTTGGTGGCCGCCACCGCGATCAGCGCGATGATCGCGACCAGGACCACGACCGCCAGCACCACCCACAGCCAGGGCACGCGAGCGCTTCCGCTTCGGCGGGGCCACGGGGGTCGCCATGGTGCCGGCGGCGGCCGGGGTCGCGGGTCATCACCTGGGTGGAGTCGGCCGGGAGGGGTGCGGCGACGGTCGGTGCCGCCACGCCGGACGGGTTGCGCAGGGCGGCGGCGAAGGCGGTGCCGTCGGCGAAGCGCTCGCCCGGCTCCTTCGCCATCGACCGGGTGACGACGGCGGCGAGGTCGGCGGGGACGCTCGCGGGCAGCGGGGGCACCGGCTCGCGCAGGTGGGCCAGCGCGGTCGCGACCGGGGTCTCGCCGACGAACGGGCGGCGCGAGGTGAGGCACTCGAAGGTGACCACCCCGAGCGAGTAGACGTCGGAGGCCGGCGTCGCGGTGCCGCCCTGGGCCTGCTCGGGGGAGAGGTACTGCGGGGTCCCCATGACCTGCCCGGTCTGGGTCAGCGCCATGCCCTCGGTGGCCCGGGCGATCCCGAAGTCGGTGATCTTGACCCGGCGGTCGGGGGTGATGAGGAGGTTGGCCGGCTTCACGTCCCGGTGCACGATGCCGGCGGCGTGGGCGGCGCCGATCGCGTCGGCGGCCTGCGCCATCAGGTCGCGGGTGACATCGGGGTCGAGCGGCTGGCCGGGCCGGATCAGCGCCGACAGCGGCTGGCCGTCGACCAGCTCCATGACCAGGTAGGGGCGCGGTCCGCCGCCGTCGGTGGCCGCGGCCTCACCGAAGTCGTAGACCGCGGCGACGCCCGGGTGGTGGAGCGCGGCGGCGTGCTGCGCCTCGGAGGCGAACCGCGAGCGGAACGTCTCGTCGTCGGCGTACTCGTGCTTGAGCAGCTTGACCGCGACGGTGCGGCCCAGCGTGGTGTCGGTGGCCCGCCAGACCTCGCCCATGCCGCCGGTGGCGATGCGCGAGTCGATCCGGTAGCGGCGGGCGTCGTCGGCGAAGCGCTCGGTCCCTGCTCCTCGGTCACGGCTGGATCACCGCCTCCATCACGGCCTTCGCGATGGGGCCGCCCAGGGCGCCACCCGCGATCTCGCCGCGCTCGGTGCCGGGTGCGCTCTGGATCATCACCGCGACCGCGACCTGCGGGGTCCTCGGCCGGGGCGAAGGAGGTGAACCAGGCGTACGGCGGGACGTCGTCCACGCCGCTCTGCGCGGTGCCGGTCTTGCCGGCCACCGCGACGCCCGGGATCTGGGCGGCGAAGGCGGTGCCGTCGTCGACGGTGGAGACCATCAGGTCGGTCAGCACGTCGGCGGTGTCGGCGTCGATCGCCTGGGAGAGCTCCTCCGGCTCGGTCTTGGGGAGCACCTCGAGCTCGGGGGTGAGGACGGCGTCGACGAGGTAGGGGCGCATCACGGTGCCGGCGTTGGCGATGCCGGCGGACACCATCGCCATCTGCAGCGGGGTCGCCTGCACCTCGAACTGGCCGATGCCGGACTGGCCGGTCTCGGGCTCGTTCATCCCCTCCGGGAAGTTCGACTGCGCCTGCGGCGACGAGGTCCTCGAGGTAGTCGGTGTTGAACCCGAAGGCCTCGGCCTGGTCGAGCATCGCGTCGGCGCCGACGTCGACGGCGAGCCGGGCGAAGGTGGTGTTGCACGACTGGCCCATCGCCTGGGTGAAGGGGATCTTGTCGGTCCCGCAGTCGCGACCCTCGTTGTCGATCAGGCCGGAGTCGTCGCTGGTGAGCGGCAGCTGGTAGGTCGCGCCGCCCGGGACCTGGGAGTCGGCGTCGTAGCCGAGCTCCTCGATCGCAGCGGCGGCCGTGACCAGCTTGAAGGTCGAGCCGGGAGCGAGCCGGGTCTGGATCGCGCGGTTGAGCAGCGGCTCGTTCTCCTGCTTCTGGAGCGCCTCGTAGTTGTCGGCCACCTCCGAGAAGTCGTGGCCGGCCAGGTCGTTGGGGTCGTAGGTCGGCAGCGACACCATCGCCAGGATCCTGCCGGTGTTGGGCTCGATCGCCACCACCGCGCCCTCGACGTCGGAGCCGAGCGCGGCCAGGCCGTCGAACGCCGCGTTCTGGGCCGCCGGGTCGAGCGTGAGCTGCACGCTGCCGCCCTTGGTGGCGGAGTTGGAGAACAGGTCGACCAGCCGGGTGACGAAGAGCCGGGAGTCCTCGCCGGAGAGCACCTCGTTCTGCGACTCCTCGACGCCGGCCTGGCTGAAGTAGGAGAACCAGCCGGTGATCGGCGCGTACTTGTACGGCTGCGGGTAGGTCCGCTGGAACTCGTAGCGGTCGTCGCTGGGCTCGCTCTCGGCGACCGGCGTGCGGCCGACCAGGATCGCGCCGCGCTCGCTGGAGAACGCCTCCTCGAGCACCCGGCGGTTGAGCGGGTTCTCGTCGAGGCTGCTGGCGCGCCAGTACTGCAGGTAGGTGGCGTTGAGCATCAGCGCCAGGAACAGCAGCAGGCAGAAGTCGAGATGGTGCGGATCGGCTTGTTCACGCGCGCACCGCCTTGACGACCTGGGTCGCCTCGGAGTCGGCGTCGTCGTCCGCGTTCAGCTGGGGCGCCGGCCGCCGGGCCTGGTCGGAGACGCGCAGCAGCAGCGCGATGATCACCCAGTTGGCGACCAGGCTCGACCCGCCGTACGACAGGAACGGCGTGGTGAGGCCGGTGAGCGGGATCAGCCGGGTGACGCCGCCGATGACGACGAAGACCTGCAGCGCGAAGACGCCCGGCGAGGCCGACGCACATCAGCTTGCCGAAGCCGTCGCGGCACACCAGGGCGGCGCGGAGCGCGCGCTCGACGATGAAGCCGTAGAGCAGGATCACGGCGATGACGCCGGTGAGGCCGAGCTCCTCGCCGATCGAGGAGATGATGAAGTCGGAGTTGGCGAAGGGCACCCGCTCGGGGCTGCCCTCGCCGAAGCCGCGGCCGATCAGGCCGCCCCAGCCCATGCCGAACATCGCCTCCACCGGCTGGAAGGCGCGGTCGTCGGTGCCCTCGCCGTAGTGGGCGAACGGGTTGAGCCAGATGTCGACGCGGTCGGCGACGTGGCCGAGCTTCCCGGTGGTCGAGGAGATGTAGTAGAGGAGCGCCGGCGCCGCCGAGGAACAGCGAGCCGCCGACGACCAGCCAGCCGGGCCGCTCGGTGGCGACGTAGAGCAGGACCAGGAAGAGCCCGAAGAACAGCAGGCTGGAGCCGAGGTCGCGCTGGAAGACCAGGATGCCGAGGCTGACCAGCCACATCGCGAGGATCGGGCCGAGGTCGCGGCCGCGGGGCAGGTCGACGAACAGCACCCGGCGCCCGGCGAGCGCGAGGGCGTCGCGGTGGAGCACGAGGTAGCCGGCGAACGCGATCACCAGCAGCACCTTGGCGACCTCGCCGGGCTGGAAGCTGAAGCCGGCCAGCCGGATCCAGATCCGGGCGCCGTTGATGGTCGCGCCGAGGCCGGGCACCAGCGGCAGCAGGAGCAGCAGGATCGAGGCCAGGCCGAGCGTGTAGGTGAAGCGCTGCAGCACGCGGTGGTCGCGCAGGAACGAGCAGCGTGACGATGAAGAGGGCGACGCCGAGCGTCATCCAGATCAGCTGCTGGCGGGCGAACGTGGTGCCCGTCGGCCAGGTCGAGCCGGTGGATGACGGCCAGGCCCAGGCCGTTGAGCGCGGCGACGACCGGGAGCAGCACCGGGTCGGCGTACGGCGCGGCGATCCGGATCACGACGTGGGCCGCGATCGACCAGCGCGGCCAGCCAGCCGGCGTACCCGACCATGTTGGCGGGGATGGTCCCCTCGACGCCGAGGCCGACGGCGGCGTAGGCCCCGCGCCGACGGCCAGCGCGAGGACGAGCAGGAACAGCTCCGCCCCGCGCCGACGGCGGTGCACGAAGCCGAGGAATGCTCCGGTCTGCGGACATCAGGTGCCCGCCGCCCCGCGCCGGCTCGGCGACGAGGTTCTCGACGGTAGACGGGCCGCTCGACAGGTCACCGGAGCCGATGCCCTCCTCGACCTGGCCGCGGTCGTACTCGCTGAGCTCGCTCCATCTCCAGGTCGGTGACCTCGTACGGCGAGGACAGGTCGACGCCCGGCAGGTCGGCGTTGACGCCGCGGTAGATGGTGACCTTCCCGTCGTACTCGCCGACGTAGTACTGCTGCTGGGTCCACGACCATGCGGCGGCGCAGGCGACCCAGAGCAGGCCGACCAGCGACCAGCAGCGCGAGGATCCGGCGGACCCACGTGAAGCGGCGGGGAGGCTGCGGCGCGTAGCGGGCGTCCTCGGGGTCGATCGGGTCGGAGGAGATCGCGAAGGGGAGGTCGTCGGGGATCTCGGCCTGCACCGGCTCGAGCTCGCCGGTGTCGCCGGCGCGGTGGCCGCGGAACAGGCCGCTGACGCCCCGGCCGCGGCGCGGCAGCTCGGCGGCGGCGCCCGACCAGCATCGGCTCGACCGACGAGGTCGACGTCACCCTCGCGCGACGTCGGCGACCAGGCAGGTCACGTTGTCGGTGCTCCCGGCGGCCAGGCTCGCGCGCACCAGCTCGACGGCGGCGTAGTCGGCGTTGCCCTCGCCCAGGATGTCGAGCCGAGCCGGTCGGGCTCCAGCACGCCGCAGGCGCCGTCGCTGCAGAACAGCAGCCGGTCACCGGGCTCGAGGTCGACCTGGAACAGGTCGGGCTCGAGGTCGTGGATGCCGTCGATCGCCTTGAGGATGAGGTTGCGGTGCGGGTGGTAGCCGCGCCTCCTCCTCGGTGATCTGACCGTCGTCGATCAGGGTCTGGACGAACGTGTGGTCCTTGGTCAGCTGGGAGAGCGCGCCCTTGCGGAGCAGGTAGGCCCGGCTGTCGCCGACGTGGCCCATCGCGAGCCTGTTGCCGTCGAAGAGCGCCACCGTGGCGGTGGTGCTGGTGCCGGAGAGCGCGGGGTTCTCGTCGACCAGCTCGCCGATCCGGTCGTGGGCGCGGTGGAGGGCGCCGGCCACCTGGCCGAGCAGGTCGGCTTCGTCCTCGCCGTGGGCCGGGCCCGTCGTCGAGCCGCCGCAGCTGGCTGATCGCCGTGCTGGAGGCGATGTCGCCGCGGGCCGCGCCACCGACGCCGTCGCAGACGGCGATGACGTGGGGTCCGGCGTACCCGGAGTCCTGGTTGTCCTTGCGGACCCGGCCGACGTCGGAGATCGCGGCGTAGTCGAGACGCATGCGGCGCTACTTCCTCAGCTCGAGGATGGTCTTGCCGATGCGGACCTGGGTGCCGAGCGTGAGGGTCGTGGGCTGGGTGATCCGGGCGGTGCCCGACGTAGGTGCCGTTGGTCGAGCCGAGGTCCTCGACGAACCACTGGTCGGCCGACGAGGCGATCCGGGCGTGGCGGGTCGAGACGTAGTCGTCGTCGAGCCGGATGGCCGCGTCGGTGCCGCGGCCGATGAGGATCGGGGCCTGGTCGAGGTCGGCCCGCTCGCCGGCGTTGCCAGCCCTCCACGACGAGGACGTGGGTGGGGCTGCCGCGCCGCTTGGGCGGCGGCCTTGGTCGGCTTGGACGAACGGCTCTTCGGCGCGCTTGTCGCCCCGCTCGCCGGCCGGGAGCCCGGGCGCCGAACATGTCGGAGCGGACCACCGAGATCGCCGACAGCACGAAGATCCAGAGGATCGCCAGGTAGGCGAGCCGGATCAGGAACAGCGTCAGCTCAGACATCGGCGTCCCCTTCGGATCGGATTCCGCCACGATCCGGACGAGGAGCGTGGTGTTGCCGATCTTCACCTCGGTGCCGTTGCGGACGGCCGTGGAGGCGATGCGGTGGCCGTCGACGAGCATGCCGTTGGTCGACCCGAGGTCGCGCACCCGGAGCTCGAGCTCGCCACCGGAGCCGCCGACCTGGAACTCGATGTGCCGGCGGCTGATGCCCGGGTCGTTGATCCGGATGTCGGCCTCGGTGCCGCGGCCGACGACCATCGCCGGCGGGTGCAGCGGGTGCTGGGTGCCGTTGACCTCGACGAGGGCCGTCGCCCGGCGTACCTGGGTCTGGGTGCTGTTGCTGCGCACCTGCGCCTGCGCCTCGCTGCGGATCCGGAACCGGCCGGTGGTCAGGTCGTCGGCGGCCTCGAAGCCGATGCTGATCGGGCCGGGGAACACGTAGCCCTGGTTCTCGGCGTGGTCCTGGAGCTGGTCGCGCAGGTCGCTCGCCATCGCGGTGTCGTACGGCGAGAGCCGGTCGAGGTCGGTCTGGGAGAGCTCCACGTGGAACCGGTTGGGCACCATCCGGCGGTCGCGGGAGAGGATCTGCGCGTTGTTGTCGCACTCGCGCTGGAGGGCGGCGGCGATCTCGACCGGCTGCACCGCGCTGCGGAACGCCTTGGCGAACGCGCCGGAGATGGCCTGCTCGAGACGCCGCTCGAAGTTCTGCAGTGCGCCCACGCGTCGCCTCCTTCCGATCTCGTCCGTCCACCTGGCCCCCCGAGGGATGCTATCGGTGCAGCACCTCTGCCCGCGAGCCACCCGTCAGCGTGGTGCCGCCCGGTTTGGGGAAGATCTCGGCGCTGGGTTAGCCTTGCCCCGCTTCTCGCGCGAGTGGCGGAATAGGCAGACGCGCACGGTTCAGGTCCGTGTGTCCGAAAGGACGTGGGGGTTCAACTCCCCCCTCGCGCACGTACGTACGTGGTGCAGGTGGTCTCGGGTCGCGGATCCGGGGCCTCGACCATCCCTCACCAGAGCCGCCTCCGCGTTTCGGCTAGAGCCCGGGGCACACCTCGCGGTAGGGCTGGGCGGGCAGGAACTCTGCCCACTCGTCCTCGGTCAGGTTCCGGCCGGCCATCTGGCAGGCGAAGTCGAGGGCCCGGGCGGGGTCGGTCTCCCACCGGTAGACGTGGCCGTCGTACGACGCGATCGCCACGTCGTGGCTGTCGCCGATGAACTGCGCTCCGGCGGGGACCGGCTCCCCGCGGTGGGGCGGGTACACGGTGCCCAGCAGGTCCAGCGTGGTGGCGTCCCACAGGCTGACCCCGCCGTCGTCGGCGCCGGAGACCAGCAGCTCACCGTCGTCGGAGTAGTTGAGCCACAGCACGACGGCACCGAGACCGGTGGATCGACCCTGTTCGGCTCCGGTCGAGACGTCGATGGTGACGATCTGGCCGGTGTCGCCCGCCACCGCGACCGTCGAGCCGTCCGGGGAGGCGACGGATGCCTGGGCGAACAGGTCCACGTCCCCCTCGGACAGCACCTCACCGTCGCCGATGTCGACCACCCGCCAGTGCGTGGTCTCCCCGGTGCCGTCCCACTCGTAGACCATCGCCGTGCTCCCGTCCCCGATCGAGGTGGTGCAGCAGTTTCCGTTCGGGAAGTTCCGTCGAGGACGTCGAAGGGCTCGCCCCGTGGTTGAAGGGTCTCGGCGTCGACGACGAGGATCCGGTCGTCCGAGTCGACCGCGAGCAGGCTGCGACCCTCGTCGACGTACCCCAGTGAAACGGACGTCGCCGTCGCCATCGACGATGTCTCGGGGTTTCCGGAGGGGTTGGCCCGTGGCGGGGTCGAGGACGGTCACGGTGCCGGGCCTCGCGCACGGTTCAACGCTGTCGCACCAGTACCCGACGTACTGGCCTCCGTCGGGATGCCAGGCGTCGACGGCGTTGACCCAGAAGAGCTCATCCCACACCGGGAAGCGGACAGGAGACGTGGCGTCCCCGGTGACGGTGTCGACGAACCTGACCCATCCCCTGTCCTGGTCGTCGAGCCAGCTGTAGGCCACCTGCTGCCCGTCCGGGGAGATGTCGGCGTGGGTGAACACCTCGGCGTCGCCGACCTGGGTCGTCTGCTGCAGGTAGGTGTCCTCCACGGACAGGTCCCAGGTGCGCAGCATCGGTGCTGCCGCCGCTGCCGCCGCCGCCGTAGACCAGGTCGTTGTCAGGGCTGAAGCCGACGCCCCAGTCATCGAAGGTGTCCCACCGTTCCAGCAGCCGGCCGGTGGCGGTGTCCCAGACGATGAGCTCGTAGTCGCCGGGGGCAGCCCCCACGAGCGAGCCGTCGGGGGAGAACCGGACGTCGCGCACCACGTCCCGGTGACCCCGCAGCGTGTCGACCGTGTCGCCGGTGGCCGCGTCCACCAGCAACACATCCTTCTCGATCTCTTCGTCCACGTGAGTGCGAGCAGGGTCCCCGCGCGGTTCACCTCGAGGAGGCCTGCAAACAGCTCGGGCTCGCGCCAGATCGTGTCGCCCGACGCGACGTCGTACGCCGTCAGCGGGCCGCCGGTGTACAGGGTCTGGCCGTCCGGGCTGAGCGCCAGCGCCTGGAGGGCCCGTGCCGGTCGGCACCCGGATGGGGGGCGTGGACGGGGAGCGCAGGTCCCAGACCACCGCGTAGCCCGGAGTGAGAGCGTCGGTCATCCCTGACCAGGGGAATGTCAGCAGGGTGGCCGCGAGGTATCGTCCGTCGGCACTGAACTGGACATCGACCCCGCTGACCGGTTCGGCAGCCGGGGAGGCGAGCCGGGTCGCCGAGAGCTCCATGGTGTCCGGGTCCAGCAGGCGCACCGGCTCGGTGGACTCCGCGCTCCACGGCAGGACGGCGAGCTGGCTGCTGTCGGGGCTGAACGCCCCGAGCATCGACGCCGGCTCGTCTCCGGGAGGCCGGCCCGCGTCGTAGCTGCGCAGCAGCCGGTTGGTGGCGGCGTCGTAGAGGTGCATCCGGTTCTGATCGTCGGAGGAGGCGATCCAGCGGCCGTCTGGACTGACGTCCAGGACCTCCAGGTAGCCGCCGCCGGGCGGCGCCGACCGGACCAGGTGCGGCTGCTTGGCAAGCGCGGTGAGCAGGTTCACCCGGGTCTCCGGGGAGTCGTCCAGGCGGGCTCCCGCGGCCGCGAGCAGGAGCGAGAGGCTGATGTCGTCGGTGAGCTGGGACCGGGCTCCGACCCGCCGTGCGTCCGCCGAGACGGCGGTTTGGCGGGCCTCGGCTGCGTTGCGAGCCGCGCGTTCCGACTGCACCACGGCGTACCCGCCCGCGCCCAGCGCGAGCCCGAGCAGCACGACCGCGCCCGCGAGGACCAGCCGTAGCCGCCGGATCAGCACGGCCTGCCGCCTGGCGTGCTCCGCGGCCGACCGCTCGGCCACCTGTTCCGCCTCGCGCGAGGCCGCGAGGAAGTCGGTCTCGACCGGATTCAGTGAGGCGTGACGCTGGTCCTGCAACGCCAGCGCCCGCGCCAGGCGTACTCCGCGATACAGCTCGGTCTCCGGCCGCCCCAGGGCATCCCAGCCGTCGGCGGCGGCCGTGAGGTGGTGCAGGATCCGCTGGCCGTCGACGTCGTCGTCGAGCCAGCCCTGCAGCCGCGGCCAGGCCCGGGCGATCGCCTCGTGGGCCAGCTCCACCACGCCGTCGTCGCTGGTCACCAGCCGGGCAGCGACCAGCCGCTCCATCAGCTGGTCGTGGGCGGGGTCGGTGGACAGCAGCCGGCGCGGCACCCGGCTGCGCATCGGCGCCCCCTCCGGGCTGGGGGTGACCAGCCGGAGCATCACGTCGCGCAGCATGGTCCGTTGCTCGGCGGTAGCTCGTCGTAGACCCGCTCGGCCGACCGGGCCACCGCCTGCCGGATGCCGCCGGTGGCCCGGTAGCCGTCCAGGGTCAGGACCCCGCCCTCGCGGCGCTCCCAGGTCTGCCGCAGCGCGTGGGACAGGTGCGGCAGCGCACCCGGCTGCCCCTCCACCTCGGCGATCAGGAGCTCGACCAGGCCCGGTTCGAGCCGCAGCCCCGCCTGCCGCGCCGGTCCCTCGATCGCGGCCCGCAGCGACGTCCGCACTCATCGGGGTCAGCAGGTAGAGCCCCTGCTCGACCAGCCGGGCCATCTCGCCGTAGGCGACCAGGTCACCCAACCGGTCGGCCCGCAGCGCCAGCACGAGTCCACCCCCGGTCGCGTGCCCGGCGAGCGCGGCGAAGAACTGCGCGACCTCCGCCGGGTCCTCGCACAGCGACACCGCCTCCTCGGCCTGGTCCACGACCACGACGACCGGCGGACCCCGCGTGGGGATCGGCGCTCAGCGCCGCCAGCGGGTGGCGCCCCGGGGTGATCACCACGACCCGCTCCCCGTCCCGCTCCAGCGCGGCCGCCAGCCCGGCCCGGACCAGGGAGGACTTGCCCGACCCCGAGGGGCCGACCACGGCCAGCACCCCCGCGCTCGCCAGCCGGCGTCGGCACGCCTCGACCTCGGCCTCGCGGCCGAAGAACGTCTCCGCGTCGGCGACCCCGTACGGCACCAGCCCGAGGTAGGGGCAGGTCTCGCTGGGCTCCGCCACGTCGATCAGCGGCACCAGGTCGGGGTCCTGCCGCAGGATCGCCTGCTCGAGGGCGGTGCGCGTCCGGGCCGGGGTCGAGGCCGAGCTCGGTGACCAGCACCCGGCGCAGCTGCTGCAGCGTCCGCAGCGCGTCACCCTGCTGCCCGGAGCGGTACTGCGCCACCGCCAGCAGCTCCCAGCGACGCTCCCGCAGCGGCGCCTGCTCGACCAGTCGCCGGGCGTCGCCGAGGACGTCGCGGTGCCGGCCGCTGCGCAGCGCGGCGTCCACCCCCAGCTCCTCGGCGTCGCGGCGCAGCTCCTCGAGCCGCTCGGCCTCGGCGCGGCCCGGCCCCCACTCCTCGAGGTCGGCCAGCGGCGTACCGCGCCACAGCGCCAGGGCCTCCGCCACGCCGTACCCGGCCCGCTCGGGCTCCCCCAGCTCCAGCAGCTCCCGGGCCCGCCCCATCAGCCGCTCGAACTCGTGGGCATCGACCTCGCTGGGCGGCACCGCCAGCCGGTAGCCGTGCTCCACGGTCTCGATGGTGTGGGCGCCCAGCAGCTTGCGCAGCCGGACCACGGTGCCCTGCAGCGCCTTGCTCCAGGTGGGGGGCGGACCCTCGGGCCACAGCGCGTCGGCCAGCTGGTCCGCGGAGACCGGCTCCCCGATCCGCATCGCCAGCACCGCAAGGACCACCCGGTCCCGACGCGCCAGCGCGTCGATCCCCTCGTCGACCTGCAACGGGCCCAGCACCGCGATGCCCATACCCCGACAGTGAACCCCTTCGTGGGGATGGTCAACGGGGGCATTACCGCGGTGTTACCGCGCCCGCACCGCGACGACACCGCGAGGACCGACAACTGGGACATGACGACACACCACGACACCGAGAAAGGCACCGTCATGACCGTCCACACCGCCCACCCGGGCCACCACATCACCACCAAGACCGCCGGCCTCGCCCTCGCCGGAGCCGTCCTCGCCGTCGGCGCCGGCTACGGCGCCGCCAGCCTCGTCCTCGACGAGGCCCCGGCCTCCATCACCGAAGCACCCGACATCACCGGCGGCGTGCCCGGCGAGTCCGGACTGTTCCCCGGCACCAACCGCGAGGAACGCGCACTGATGCACCGACGCTGACTGAGTGTGTCCCCGCGGACCTTGGCTCATCGGGGGTGTGCACCCCTGGGGTGCACACCCCCGATGCAACGGAAGAGGACCGGAGACAACGCGCCACCGACCACCCTCAGGACGGCGGACGGGGGTCGCTGGCTGGCTAGTCGCGTGCGGCCTGCATCGCACGGCCCATCGCCAGCTCGGCACCGACGCCGCCATCGCCGGGTTGCAGCGGCGCCTTCCTCCCCGGGTACACGTTGGACGTCCAGGTTCCCGAGTCGATGGTCACGGTGCAGCGGCCGGCGCTGATCTCGCACACGTGCAGGTCGCCGCTCCCGTCGCCGCTGGACCCGACGGTGAACCGGTCGTCGTCGAGCCACTGCAGGAAGTACACGTTCGCGTGGCCCGTGTCGTCGCCGAGGGACACCTGCAGGTCGAGCCGTTCGCCGGTGTCCGCGACGAAGAGCTGATCGAGTCGCGAGTTGTCCACCGGGATCGTGCTGTAGTCGTCGTCGGGGATCAGCCGTCCGTCCTCGGGTGCGGACGCGCCGACGACCAGGGCTCGGGGGCCGCCACGTCGGGCGGCCTCCAGCACCGCCGGTCGGACCTCATCGACCCTGTCGGAATCCAGGTCGTACCGGAGCAGGGTGAGTCCGAAGTCCATCCACGTGAAGACCTGGCGGCCCACCACGGCTGCCACACCGTCGATCACCCCGCTCTCGTTCTCGACCGGGGCCCTGCCGAGGACGGCGCCCTGCCCGGAGTCGAAGACGACCAGCTCGGTCCGGCCGCTGCGACCGGTGGGGTACTCCAACCAGGCCAGCAACGATCCGGCGCTGTCGTTGACCACCCGGTCGCGTGGCCGGATGGCTGTGAAGCCGATGCCGCCCTGGGTCGTGCCGATCTGCTCGATGCCGCTGCCGTCGGTGAACCAGATGCCGCCGTCCAGGGTCGTGAACGCCGCGCCGTCGTCGGTGACGTCCAGGGACAGGAAGTCCATGCCGGTGTCGACCTCACGGTCACCGAGGTGGATGGTCTGCCCCTCGCCCCAGGTGAGTGGCCGGGTGCCGGGCGCCCACTCGATCGGACCAGACGGAGCGAGCCGCTCGTCGCCGCGATCCGCCACCACCGTGGCGGTCCCGACCGTGACGACGAGTGCCAGCGCGGCGCCGGCGGCCGTGAGGCGGCGCCGGCTCCGGACCCTCCGCTCACCGTCGGCCACGACGGCCAGGGGGTCGAGGACGGGCGGGTCCACGGCGTCGGCCCTGCTGGCCATCAGGTCGCGCAGGTCGAGGTTCATGGGGACACCACCTGGTCGTCGGAGGGCATCAGCTCGAGGTCCGGGCCGACGCGCTGTCGCAGCCGTTTCAGCCCGGCGGAGACGCTGCTCTTGACCGCGCCGACCGAGCAGCCCATGGCCTCGGCGGTCTGGGCCTCCGACAGGTCCTGGTAGTGGCGCAGCACGATCGCGGCGCGCTGCCGCGGTGGGAGCTCCATCAGGAGGCCCCACAGTGCGTCGTGGAGGGCGAGCGTCGAGGTCGGGTCGACCCCGATCGGCTCCGGCAACAGCTCCAGGGGGCGTTCGTGGAACGAACGCCGCCGACGCCACGAGATGGTCGTGGTCACCAGCACGCGCCGTGTGTACGCCTCCGCGTTGGCCACGTCGCGCAGCTTGGGCCAGGCGACGTAGGTCTTGGCCAACGACTCCTGCAACAGGTCCTGCGCGAGGTGGTGGTCGCCGAGGAGCAGGTAGGCCACCCGGAACAGTGCGGACGACCGGGACGTGACGAACTCGCAGAACAGCTCCGTGTCCCTCCTCGGTGCTGGAGCCATCTCGTCACCTCGATGTTGGTCGGTCGACCACTTCTGATCCTCCACCCATGAGACGCATCGAGCGCAGCCAAAGGTTCAGGACCCGGGCATGCTTGACCTCGTGACGCTGACAGCACCCGACCTCGCGTCGTACCTGACCCGCGTCGGCGTGGACGCCGAGCCGCCGTCGTACGACGCGCTGGCCCGGCTGCAGGCAGCCCACGCGCGGACGTTCCCGTTCGACCATGTCGACGTGCTGCTCGAGCAGCATCCGGGAGTGGCGCTGCCGGCGGTGGTGGAGAAGTTCGTGGGTCGCGGCCGCGGCGGCTACTGCTTCGAGCACGCGACGTTGTTCCACGCCGTGGTGCGCACGCTCGGGTACGACGCCACCCTCCGGCTCGCTCGCGTCGGTGACCCGCAGGCTGCGCCGCGGACCCACCTGGGCGTCGTGGTGACGCTCGACGGGGTGCGGCACCTGGCCGACCCGGGCATCGGCGTACCCCCGCTGGCGCCGGTCCCGCTGGTCGACGGTGCGGTGCTGCCGGGCGGGATCTGGGACCACGAGGTCCGGCAGGTCGCGGAGGGGCCGAGCGGGCCGGGCTGGCAGCTGTGGCGGCGGCGGTCGTCGGGATGGGAGCTGATGCACACCACCGACGAGCTGCCGGTGCGCGACGTCGACGTGGCGATGGGCCACCACTGGACCAGCACCGCCCCCACGTCGCACTTCCGGCACACCTTCACCGTCGCCCGCCACGGCCTCGCCGACGACGGCACCCCGACCCAGACCACGGTGACCCTCGACGGCGTGACGTCGCGGCGGGCGGGGAGGCCGAGCACCCAGCGGCCGTTCGTCCTCGACGAGCTCCCCGACCTGATGGCACGGCTCGGCGCCAACCTCACCGCCGACGAGCTCGCGCGGCTGCGGGCGCGGTTGCTGGAGCTCTCCTGACGGAACCCGGACGCCGGCGCGTCCGTCGGACCGGCATGCGATCCAGACTCGTCCTCGCGGCGGTGCTGGCAGTGCTCGTGGTGCTGCTGGTGGAGATCCGAGCCGGCACGGACCGACCTGCCTCCGGGGCCTCAGCTCATGCGACGACCACACCGTGGTCCTGCGGCTGGCGAGGACTCGACGGTGGCCGGCGCGGTCTACTGCGTCGAGGGACTCGCGCTTCGTCGTCGAGCTCGGTCGGTGACGTGCCCGACCCACGGCTCGCCCGCCGAACTCGTCCTGGACGTCTCCCCGCGACCCGGCAGGGTCGTGCCGCCGGAGGTGTCGTGATGCTCGACCGGTGCCTGTTCCCCTGACGGAGCATCGTGCACAGTGACGTCGGCCAAGCCCTTGACTCGAACAGGTGTTCGAGAGAGAATGGGGCATGCACTCGTCCTTCACCACGCCGACCGCGCTGCTGACGCGCGTGCGTGAGGTCGACGCCGTACGCCGCGCGGCCGATCTGGAGCTGCTGCAGCTGGCCGCGCTGTGGGCCGATGCCCACCCGGACCCCGCCTGGCCGCCGGCTGTGGCTGATGACGGCGACGGGGCCGACGAGTTCGACGAGTGGCGCGGCATCCCCGCGGTCGCCTGGGACGCCTCGGCCGGTCTGGGGACCGCCCTGGGCCGGTCGACGGCAGCCGCCGACCGGCTGGTCCGGCAGTCGCTGACGCTGCGGCACCGACTGCCGCGCCACTGGGGACTGGTGCTCGACGGGTCGCTGGAGGCCTACCGCGCCCGTCGCATCGCCGACGCGGTGGCGGGCTGTCCGGACGACATCTGCGCCTACGTCGACGAGCACGTGGCCCCGGTGGCTGCGACGATCGGTCAGGTCCGGCTCGAGCGTGTGCTCGAGGAGGCGTGGATCCTGCTCCACGAGGATCAGGTCGAGCTCGACCGACTCGCCGCCCTGGAGACGCGCCACGTCACGATCGACGACTCGTCCATCGACCACAGTGGCGTCGCCGACCTCACCGCCCGCGCCGACTGGGACGACCTCGCCGCGTTCGACGAGACCCTCTCCGCGGTGGCCGCTGCGCTCGCCGAGCAGGACGCGGCCGCCGAGCTGCCGACGGACTCCCTCGACGTACGGCGCTCGCGGGCACTGGGCGTGCTCGCCGACCCCGCCCGTGCCCTGGCACTGCTGGACGGGCGACCCGCGCCGTCGCCGAACCGCCGCACCCAGCTCGTCCTCCACCTCAGCCTCGACTCGATGGCCCGCAACGGCCTCCTCGCACGAGACGGCCACCTCGACCGTCCGCTGCTGGCCGAGGCCGTGCGTGACTGGTGCGGTCGCACCGACCGCGGGCTGACCGTCGTACCGGTGATCGACCTCGACGACCACGCGCGGGTCGAGCAGTACGAGATCAGCGGCCGGATGCGCCAGCGCGTCCAGCTGGCCCATCCGACCTGCGTCTTCCCGTGGTGCTCCCGCCCCTCCCACCGCTGCGACGTCGACCACCGGGTGCCCTACGACGAGGGCGGGGCCTCGTGCGACTGCAACCTCGCTCCGCTCTGCCGGCGACATCATCGGCTCAAGACCCATCGCGGCTACCGCTACACGGTGATCGAACCCGGCACCTTCCTCTGGTCCACCCCGCACGGCCTCCAGCTCCTCCGAGACCCCGGAGGCACGCGCGACGTGACACCGCGCTCGACCCACACGGAGCCACCGTGGGACGGTTGCCTGCGAGACGTGCCCGACCAGACCGTTTCCGCGTCGCACCGGCGATCCCGCGACCCGGCTCGCCGGCTGGCGATGCCCCGGCGCCCGGGTGGACGTTCAGCGCGCTCGCGCCAGGCAGGCCACGTCCAGCGCCTCGGTGGCGGCCTCCATCGCGGGGAGCGGGAGCTCGAGGGCGTAGCCGATGGGGGCGCGGTCGCCGATGCGCAGCCGCATCAGGAAGTCGAAGGGAGCGGTGGCCTGGCCGCGGGCGTGCTCGTCGCAACGGTTGCCGGGGGTGACCTCCAGCGGGATCCGGGCGACGTCCTCGCCGGAGGGGAGGGTGGTCCGACCGGGGAGGCGGAGGCCGTGGAGCACGCTGCCGTCGACGCCCTCGACCACGATCGGCTCGTCACCCTCGCGCCGGCGCAGCACCAGGTCGCCGAGGGCGCGGGCGTCCACGCCGGCGCCCACGACCCGCCAGGCAGTGGAGTAGGAGATCGCGACGGCACCACGCACGAGCGACGTCCTCGCACTGGGTGCGCCAGAGGCGGCGGACGTACGTCGTACCCGTGGGCTCGAGCTGGTGACGGATCGTGCCCTGGGCCGTCTCGACCACGCCGACGACCGGATCGTCGCCGGGCGGCTCGCACGTGGGATCGGGAAGCTCCAGCTGGATGTCGAGCGTGCGCCCGGCCGGGATGGTCGGGTCGGCGGGGGAGGGGGTGCCGTCGGGGTAGCCCGGCCACTCGATCGCGACCGAGGTCACCTCGATCGCGGAGTCCCCGGTGTTGGTGACCCGCAGCAGCGCTTGCCGGGTGCCCTCCTTCGGCAGCAGCTGGGTGAAGCCGAGGGTGACCGAGGGATCGGGCGGCGGGGTCGGCGACGCCTCGCAGCCCGTCAGCCACGGCGAGGCCATGACCAGCAGGGCGCCGAGCGCTCGACGTACGACCACGGGGCGAGCCTAGTTGCCATAGATACCATGGGGGGGTATGGTTCCGTCATGTCGGAGACCACCACCCACCAGCACGGCTACCTCGCGCACGACGACAAGGACAAGGTCCTCAAGCGGCTGCGCCGCATCGAGGGCCAGGTGCGCGGGCTGCAGCGGATGGTGGAGGACGAGAAGTACTGCATCGACGTCCTCACCCAGGTCTCCGCCGCGACCAAGGCGCTGGAGTCGGTGGCCCTGACGCTGCTCCACGACCACCTGACCCACTGCGTCGTCGACGCCGCCCGGCAGGGCGGACCCGACGCGGACCGCAAGGTGCGCGAGGCCTCCGACGCCATCGCCCGCCTCGTCCGATCCTGAAGGAGACCCCATGTCCCTGAGCCAGACCTTCACCGTCACCGGCATGACCTGCGGCCACTGTGTCGCCTCGGTCACCGAGGAGGTCTCGGAGATCGCGGGCGTCGACCGGGTCGACGTCGCCCTCGAGACCGGCACCCTGACCGTCACCAGCGCCGATCCCGTCGACGCCGCCGCCGTACGCGCGGCCGTCGAGGAGGCCGGCTACCAGCTCACATGAGTCTGCCGATGAGTGGCCCGGTCAGGCTCGTCGGCTTCCTGCTGGCCCTGCTGGTGGTGTTCATCGCCGCCCGCGGGGTGGGTGCGGTGACAGGCCCCGTCGCCGACCCGGCGCCAGCCCATGGCGCACGACGAGACCGGCGAGGGCGATCACGGCACCCCCGCGGAAGAAGCGGCCTCCCACGCGCCCGGCGGGCTGCAGGTCTCCGAGCAGGGCTACACGTTCCGGGTGCTCTCCGCGCCCGATCCCGACCAGGCGCTGCAGTTCGCCATCGACGGCCCGGACGGACGCCCGGTGAGCGACTTCGACGTCGTCCACGACCAGCCGCTCCACCTGGTCAAGATCCGGCGTGACGGAGCCGGTTACGAGCACGTCCACCCGACCATGGCCGCCGACGGTACGTGGACGGCCCCGCTCACCCTGCTCCCCGGCAGCACCCGGTTGTTCGCGGACTTCACCCCGACCGACGGGCCGGAGCTGGTGCTGGGTACCGACGTCGAGGTGGCGGGCGCCTACGAGCCGGTGGAGCCGCCGCCGATCAGGGCGGTCGACCGCGTCGACGGCTACCGGGTCAGGCTGTCGGGGGCACTGGAGGCCGGCGAGTCGTCGCCCCTGACCGTGACCGTGCGCCGCCACGGTCGGGCCGTCACCGACCTGCAGCCCTACCTCGGCGCCTACGGGCACCTGGTGGCCCTGCGCGAGGGCGACCTCGCCTACCTCCACGTCCATCCCGGGGAGTCCGACGCCGGCCCGGAGATCCCCTTCCTCGCGGAGGTCCCGAGCACCGGTCGCTACCGGCTGTTCCTCGACTTCCGGCACGACGGCGTGGTCCGTACCGCCAGCTTCACGGTGGAGGCCTTCGATGAGCACTGAGTCCGACCTCAGGGGCGTCGAGCTGGCGATCACCGGCATGACCTGCGCCTCCTGCGCGAACCGGATCGAGCGCAAGCTCAACAGGCTCGACGGGGTGGTCGCGACCGTCAACTACGCGACCGAGAAGGCCAAGGTCAGCTATCCGGAGTCGGTCAGCCCCGACGACCTGGTCGCGACCGTCGAGCAGGCCGGGTACGGCGCGACGCTGCCCGCGGCGCAGGCCGCGCCGGTGGAGATCCACGACCCGCTGCGGCAGCGGCTGCTGGTCTCGCTGGCGTTGACGGTCCCCGTCGTGGCGCTGGCGATGGTGCCCGCGTGGCAGTTCGACTACTGGCAGTGGCTCTCACTGACGCTGGCCGCGCCGGTCGTGGTGTGGGGCGCCTGGCCGTTCCACCGCGCCGCCTGGGTCAACCTGCGCCACGGCACCTCGACGATGGACACGCTGGTCTCGATCGGCACCCTCGCAGCCCTCGGCTGGTCGGTCTACGCGCTGTTCCTCGGCACCGCCGGGGAGCCCGGCATGACCCACCCCTTCGAGCTCACCATCGAACGCGGCGACGGCGCCGGCAACATCTACCTCGAGGCCGCCGCGGGCGTGACCACCTTCATCCTGGCGGGCCGCTTCTTCGAGGCCCGCTCCAAGCGACGGGCCGGCGCCGCGCTCCGGGCACTCCTGGAGATGGGCGCCAAGGACGTCGCGGTGCTGCGAGGCGGCTCCGAGCTGCGGATCCCCGTCGACCAGCTCGCCGTCGACGACCGGTTCGTCGTACGGCCCGGGGAGAAGATCGCGACCGACGGTGTCGTCGAGCAGGGCAGCTCCGCCGTCGACGCGTCGATGCTGACCGGCGAGTCGGTCCCGGTCGAGGTCGGACCCGGCGACGTCGTCATCGGCGCGACGGTCAACGCGGGCGGGCGGCTGGTCGTCCGCGCCACCCGGATCGGTGGCGACACCCAGCTCGCGCAGATGGCCCGGCTGGTCGAGGACGCCCAGAACGGCAAGGCCGAGGCGCAGCGCCTGGCCGACCGGATCTCCGGCGTCTTCGTCCCGATCGTGATCGCGCTGGCCGTCGGCACGCTGGGCTTCTGGATCGGCAACGGGGCCGGGCTGGCCGCGGCGTTCACGGCCGCGGTCGCGGTCCTCATCATCGCCTGCCCGTGCGCGCTCGGCCTGGCGACGCCGACCGCGCTCATGGTCGGCACCGGTCGCGGCGCCCAGCTCGGCATCCTGATCAAGGGTCCTGAGGTGCTGGAGTCGACCCGCCGGGTCGACACGATCGTGCTCGACAAGACGGGCACGGTCACCACCGGGCGTGATGACGCTGACCGACGGTGGTCGCCGCCGAAGGGGGTGGACGCCGAGGAGGTGCTCCGCCTCGCCGGAGCCGTCGAGGCCGCCTCCGAGCACCCGATCGGTCGGGCGATCACGGCCGGTGCCCTCGAGCGAGGGGCCGCTGCCGGCGGTCGACCCACTTCCGCGCCACCGCCGGACACGGCGTCACCGGCGTGGTCGAGGGCCGTGAGGTCACTGTCGGCCGGCCCACCGGCGACGTCGACCGCGAGCCCGGGCCACACCGTGGTCGAGGTGGCGTGGGACGGCGCCGCCCGCGGCTGGCTCTCCGTCGCCGACGCAGGTGAAACCCACCTCCGCCGAGGCCGTACGCCGGTTCCGCGAGCTCGGGTTGCGCCCGATCCTGCTGACCGGCGACCACGAGGCCGTGGCCCGCAGCGTCGCGGCCGAGGTCGGCATCGACGAGGGCGACGTGATCGCCGGGCGTGCTGCCGGCCGACAAGGTCGACGTCGTCAAGCGGCTGCAGGCCGAGGGCCGGGTGGTGGCCATGGTCGGCGACGGCGTCAACGACGCCGCGGCGCTGGCCCAGGCCGACCTCGGCCTGGCGATGGGCACCGGCACCGACGTGGCGATCGAGGCCAGCGACCTCACCCTGGTGCGGGGCGACCTCCGGGCCGCGGCCGACGCGATCCGGCTCTCCCGCAGCACGCTGGCGACGATCAAGGGCAACCTGTTCTGGGCCTTCGCCTACAACGTCGCCGCGCTGCCGCTGGCCGCCGCCGGTCTGCTCAACCCGATGATCGCCGGCGCCGCGATGGCCTTCAGCTCGGTCTTCGTGGTCTCCAACAGCCTCCGGCTCCGTCGCTGGCACTAGACGATCAGTCGTCTAGGGTCGCGACCATGCAGGTCGACCACGTCGGGCCCGGCGACCCGGCCGAGATCGCAGCCGGACTGGCCGCCCGGCTGACCGATCCGGTCGGCGTCTTCGCCGCTCCCGGCCGGGTCAACCTGATCGGCGAGCACACCGACTACAACGGCGGGCTCTGCCTGCCGATCGCCCTCCCGCACGCGACCTACGCCGCCGTGGCCCGCCGGGACGACGACCGGCTGACCGTGACCAGCGTGCAGCAGGACGACCGGTTCGAGCGTCGCCTCGACGACATCGCCCCCGGCGCCGTGACCGGGTGGGCGTCGTACGTCGCCGGCGTGGCGTGGGCGCTGCGCGAAGCCGGCCACGACCTGCCGGGGATGGACCTGGTGGTCGACGGCCGGGTGCCGCTGGGGGCGGGTCTCTCCAGCTCCGCCGCGCTGGTGTGCTCGAGCGCGCTGGCCATGACCGCGGCCGCGGGCCTCGACCTGTCCCCGCAGGACCTCGTGGGGCCGACGATGCGCGCGGAGTCCGAGGTCGCCGGCGCCCCCACCGGGGGCCTGGACCAGACGGTGTCGCTGCTCGGCACGGCCGGGCACGCGCTGCTGATCGACTTCGCCGACCACAGCACACACCAGGTGCCGTGGTCACCGGCGCACGCCGGCCTCACGCTGCTGGTCGTCGACACCCGGTCCGAGCACGCCCTCGTCGACGGCGGGTACGCCTCCCGGAGGGCCGACTGCGAAGCGGCGGCCCACCGGCTGGGAGTGGCCAGCCTGCGAGACGTGACCGAGGAGGGGGTCGACAGGCTGGACGACGACCGCCTCCGTCGGCGGGCCCGCCACGTGGTGACCGAGATCGGTCGGGTCCAGCAGGCGGTCGACGCGCTCGCCGGAGGCGACTGGGAGTCGGTCGGCAAGGTGTTCGTCGCGTCCCACGCCTCGATGCGCGACGACTTCGAGATCTCCTGCGACGAGCTCGACGTGGTGGTCGAGACCGCGGTCGCGGCGGGCGCGCTGGGTGCCCGGATGACCGGCGGCGGGTTCGGCGGCTCGGCGATCGCGCTGGTGCCGACCGACGACGCCGACCGCATCGCCGGCCGCGATCGGGGCCGCCTTCGCCGACCGGGACTGGCCGGCGCCGGGCGTGCTGCCCGCGCCCGCCTCGGCCGGCGCCCGCCGGACCTGAGACGCGCGGACCGCCCGTCACCCAGGTCTGGGAAACTGGCCGCCATGACCTCCCTGGCCGACTTCTCCGCGCGCGCCATCGACGGCACCGAGACCGACCTCGCGAGTACGACGGACAGGTGGTGCTGGTCGTCAACACCGCGTCGCAGTGCGGCTTCACCAGCGCAGTATGCCGGGCTGCAGGAGCTGCACGACGACCTACGGCGACCGCGGCTTCACGGTGCTCGGCTTCCCGTGCAACCAGTTCGGCGCCAGGAGCCCGGTCGACGAGTCCGAGATCGCGGTCGTTCTGCCGACCGCAGCTTCGGCGTGACGTTCCCGATGTTCGCCAAGGTCGACGTCAACGGCGAGGACACCCACCCGCTCTTCGCGTGGCTCAAGAAGCGAGAAGTCCGGTCGCTCGGGCGGCGCGATCAACTGGAACTTCACCAAGTTCCTCGTCGACGGCGCAGGGCAGCGTGGTCGGCCGCTACAGCCCCACCACCGAGCCCGAGGACATCAAGGCCGACATCGAGGCCGCGCTCGCCGCCTGAGCGGTGCCATCATGACCCCGTGGTGGGGTCCCGGGACGACGTGCCGCTCGTCGGTCGGCAGCGCGAGCTGGCGGTCCTGCGCGCCGCCGTGACCCGCGCCGCGGACGGCACGCCCGGTGCGGTCCTGGTCGCGGGCGAGGCCGGTGGCGGGAAGTCCCGGCTGGTCCGCGCGCTGCTGACGGACCGCCGCCGTCCGGGGCCGCTCGTGCTGCGGGCGCAGTGCGTCGACCTGGGCGACCCCGGCCTGCCCTACCTGGCCATGGTCGACCTGGTCCGCGCGGTCGGCGCGACGCGGCCGATCCCGAGGTCGCCGCGGTCCTCGACCGCGTTCCCGCTCGTCGTCGCGCCTCACCGACCCGGCGGTCTCCGGCGACGCCCCGGTCGACGAGTCGCGCCGCCTCCAGCTCTTCGACGCGACGGCGGCCCTGCTCGCCGAGGTCGGCCGCGTCCGCGGCCCGGTCGTGGTCGCGATCGAGGACCTGCAGTGGGTGGACGCCTCCTCGGCCGACTTCCTCCGGTTCCTGCTCAGCCGGATGCACGCGGAACGGCTGCTGGTGGTGGCGACCGTCCGCACCGACGGGCTGGCGGCGCGCCCCGGGTCCGGCAGCTGCTCAGCGAGCTGGGCCGGCTGCCCTCGGTGGACCGCCTCGACCTCGAGCCGTTCGACGCGCGGAGGTGGCGGAGTACCTCGCGCGGTCGAGCGGCGACGGCGACCCGGACGTCGCGGCCGAGGTGTTCCGGCGTACGCGGGGGAACCCGTACTACGTGCGAGACGCTCGCTGGCGGCGGTCGGGCCGAGCCGGCCGTGGACGAGGGGCTGCCACGCGCGCTGGCCGACCTGCTCGTCGGCCGGCTCGACGGGCTCCCGGACGACGCGCGGACCGTGGTGCGCTGTGCCGCCGGTCGTCGCGCAGGCTGTCCCCGACCGGCTGCTGCGCGAGGTGGTGGGACCTGACCGACGACGCGACGGACGAGGCGCTGCGGGTCGCCGTGGCCGAGGGGCTGCTGGTGCCCGACGGCGCCGGCTACGTCTTCGGCCACGACCTGCTGCGCGGCGCCGTGTACGACGACCTGCTGCCCGGTGAGCGCGCGCGGCTGCACGCGGCGTACGCGGCCGCGCTCGAGGCGGGGACCGCCGGCCAGCCGCGCCCGGCCGAGGTCGCGCACCACGTCGGCGCAGGCCCAGGACGCGCCGCAGGTGCTGGTGTGGTCCCGGCCCGGGCTGCCGCGGAGGCGGATGCGGCTGCTGGCCCCGGACGAGGCGCTGCAGCACCTGGAACGAGCACTGGCAGCGGCGTCGCGTGCCGCCCTCGCGGGAGCCGGAGGGCCGGTGGCGGTCCGGGCGGCCCGCGCGGCCGGACTGGCCGGCGAGCCGGCCCGGGCCGTCGAGTGGGCCCGCCGTGCGGTCCGGCTCTGCGACGCCGACGGTGGACGAGGAGGGCGGTGTGCAGGCGCGGGCGGAGCTGGTGCGCCAGCTCCTGGCCGCCGACGCCACCGACCAGGCCGTCGGCCCGGCCGAGGAGGCCGTGGCGCTCGCCGGGCTCGGCCGGCGTCGACGCCGAGCACCGCGGCACTCGCGCACGTCGTGCTCGCGCGGGCCCTGCTCGCGGACCGGCGCACCGCAGGAGGCCCGCCCCCACGCCGACCGGGCGCTGGCCGAGGCCCGGGCCGCCGGCGCGCCCGGTCTCGAGGTGGAGGCGCTGGCGACGGCGGCCTTCCTCGACGAGATCGACGGGCGACCGGGAGGCCGCCGCCGCGCGCCTCGGCACGGCCCTGCGGCTGGCCCGGGCCGAGGGCGAGCTGGCCGCGGAGCTGCGCGCGCACTACGCGCTGGCCTCCCTCCACTACTACAACGGCGACGTCAGCGGGTCGCTCCCGGTGCTGCGCACGGCGATGGCCCGGGTGACCGAGAGCGGGCTGCGGTGGAGCGAGCCGGGCGTCGAGCTGAGGCTGCTGCAGGCGGTCGCGCTCTACGTCTCCGGCGACCTCGACGGCAGCCTGGCCGTGGTGGAGGCGCCGGAGAGCCGGCCGCCCGACGTCGCGGCCGCGCGGCTCGCGGCCGTCGGCTGCTACGCCGCCGTCGCCGGGGGCTTCCGGACGCGGAGCGCCGGCTCGGCCGCGCTGGCCGACAGCTGGGACGCCGATCCGCAGGTCGGCCTGGTGGCCGGTGGCTGCGAGGCCGACCACCTCGCGTGGGAGGGCGAGCTCGCGGCTGCGGTCGCGATGGCCGAGCGCGCGCAGACCCACCTCGACACGGTGGCCGGTGAGGGGATGTACGGCGGGCTCTGGCTGTCGGCGCTCGCGCTGGCGGCGCTGGCCGACGAGGCGTCGTCCTGCCGCCAGCGCCGCGACGACGGCCGGGGCGGCGGCGGCGTCGGCCGGGGCGAGGTGTTCCTGCACCGGGTCGAGCGGATCGTCGGAGGGCGGCCGCGGGCGGCCGGGCGACCTGGGACCCGAGGGCCGCGCCTGGCACGCCCGCGCCGTGGCCGAGCACGCCCGGCTGCAGGGCGAGCCGGCCGTCGAGCAGTGGCAGCAGGCGCTCGACGCCTTCGGCTACGGGCACGTCTACGAGCAGGCCCGGTGCCACTGGCGACTGGCCGAGGCCTGGCTCGCGGCCGGCGACCGCGCGGCGGCCCGGACCCACGCCGAGGCCGCGGCGGCCGCGGCTGAGCGGATGCGGGCCGTCCCGCTCCAGCGGGCCGTGGCGGCGACGATCAGCCGCGCCCGGCTGGCCGGCGCCGCGTCGCCGCGGGCGACGCGGTGCTGACCGGCCGGGAGCGGGAGGTCCTCGCGCTGGTCGCGGAGGGGCTGACCAACCGCGAGATCGGCCGCCGGCTGTTCATCAGCGAGAAGACCGCCAGCGTGCACCTGAGCAACCTGATGGCGAAGCTCAACGTCTCCAGCCGGACCGAGGCGGTCACCGTCGCCCAGCGGCGCGGGTTGCTCGACGTCCTCTGACGGACTGCGCGAATTCCTCATGTCCGAGGCGGGCCCTTAGTCCCAGAGTCGATGCCATGCCGATCCGCACCGGGCGGAGGCGTCGAGGAGGAACATGACATCGGGTCACGCACGTACGACGGCGGGAGACCCCGCCGCGATCACGGAGGCGGCCGGCTTCAACACCGCCGTCACGCACCGACCCGCCGTGGTCGTCGCGGCCGACAGCGCCGAGGACGTGGCCGCCGCGGTCCGCCTCGCCGGCGACGAGGGTCTGCCGGTCGCGGTCCAGGCCACCGGCCACGGCGCGGCCGCTCCGGCCGAGGGCGGTGCTGGTCTCGACCAGGCGGATGCAGGGCGTCGCGGATCGACCCGGTCGCCCGGGTCGCGCGGGTCGAGGCCGGGGTCCGCTGGCGGCGCGTGATCGATGCCGCCGTACCCCACGGGCTCGCCCCGCTGTCCGGGTCGTCCTCGGGCGTCGGGGTGGTCGGCTACACCCTCGGCGGCGGGATGGGCCACCTCGCCCGCCGGCACGGCTTCGCCGCCGACCACGTCCGCGCGGTCGAGCTCGTCACCGCGAGCGGAGAGATCAGGACGGTCACCGCCGAGAGCGACCCGGAGCTGTTCTGGGCGGTCCGCGGCGGTCAGGGCAGGTTCGGCATCGTGACGGCCCTCGAGTTCGACCTGGTCCCGGTGCCGCGGTTCTTCGGCGGCGCCCTGATCTTCGCCGGTCCCGCCGTCGCGGACGTGCTGCACGCGTTCGCCGCCTGGGCGCCGACGCTCCCGGAGGAGGTCACCACCTCGGTCGCCCTGCTGCGGCTGCCGCCCGATCGACGACGTGCCGCCGCCGCTGCGCGGTGTGGTCAGCCTGGCCCTGCGCTTCGGCTTCACCGGCTCCGCGGAGCAGGGCGAGGCGCTGCTCGCGCCGATGCGCGCGATCGCAGCGCCGGTGCTGGACTCCGTCGGCCCGATGTCGTACGCCGCCGTGGACGGCATCCACATGGACCCCCCCGAGCCGATGCCGGCCGTCACCCGCGGCGGGCTGCTGCACTCGATGCCCGCGGACCTGGTCGACACGCTGCTCGCGGTGGCCGGACCCGACGTCGAGGTGCCGCTGGCGATGGTCGAGCTGCGGCTCATGGGCGGGGCGCTCGGCCGCCCCGCGCGCGGTCCCGAACGCGGTGGCGGGTCGCGACGGCGCCTTCTCGCTGACCGTGGTCGCACCCGCCCGCCGCCGCTGCTGGGCACCGCCCACGCGGTGACCGCGCGGTGTGGTCGACGCGCTGGCGCCCTGGTCGACGGGCACGTCCCTGGTCAACTTCGCCGGCCACGGCGGCGGACCCGAGCGCGGCCTGGGCCCCGGACGTGCTCGAGCGGCTGCGCGGGTGAAGGCGACGGTGGACCCGCAGCAACCTCTTCGGTGGCGGGCTCACCACCGCCGCGGCTGCGCCGGCGGGTGCGCGATGAGCCGGCAGGTCGTGGTCGTCGAGCCGGGCCAGGGCCACCGGGTCGGCAACGTCGAGTTCCTCGCCCGCACCGACGACACGCCCTTCTTCAACCTGGCGATGGTCGTGCTCGCGGCCGGGCCAGGGGGTCGAGGGCCACGTCCACGACGGCGAGGACGACTCGTTCCTGGTGCGTCGAGGGCACGCTCACGCGTGACCGTCGGCGACGACGCGCCGGGTGGTGCAGGCCGGGCCGGGCACCTTCGTGCTGGTGCCCGTCCGGCACCTGCCACGCGATCGTCAACGACGGACCGACCGACGTGCGCTTCCTCAACGTCCACGCCCCCGGCGGGTTCGACCGCCGGATCGGGCTGGCAGATGACCGGCGGTGACTCAGAGCCCGTACGTCGCCCGCTCGCCTCGGGGACCAGGTCGAGGTAGGCGCGGGGGTGGCGCTTGATGTAGCGCGCGACGAACGGGCAGGCGGGGTGGACGGCCAGTCCGGCCTCCCGGGCAGCGTCGAGGACGTGGCGGCTGAGCGTCGAACCGAGCCCCTCGCCCTCGAAGGCGTCGTCGACCTCGGTGTGGGTGAAGGTGATGTGGTCCCCGTGCAACGTGTACTCCGCGATGCCGGCGATCTCGTCGCCGACGCGCATCTCGAAGCGGGACTGCTCACGGTTGTCGCTCACCACCGGGGCCATGGCGCCACGCTAGCGACTTGCCGGTAACCGAGTCGGGGGGGAAGGGTGAGCCCATGGCCGCCACCCCCTCGTCGTACTCCATCACGATGCGGCTGCACACCGCGCCCGACCACGGCATCGTGGGGCACGTCGCCACCGGCATCTCCGAGCACGGCGGCATCGTCACCGGGATCGACGTGGCCGAGTCGAGCCACGAGCGGCTGGTCGTGGACGTGACCTGCTCCGCTGCCGACTCCGACCACGCGGAGCGGCTGGTCGAGGCGGTCGACCAGATCCGACGGCGTCACCGTCCACAAGGTCAGCGACCGGACCTTCCTGCTGCACATCGGCGGCAAGATCGAGGTCGCCTCCAAGGTCCCGCTGCGCACCCGCGACGACCTGTCGATGGCCTACACGCCCGGGGTCGGCCGGGTCAGCATGGCGCTGGCGGAGAACCCCGACGACGTCCGCCGGCTGACGATCAAGGGCAACAGCGTCGCCGTGGTCACCGACGGCTCGGCGGTGCTCGGGCTCGGCAACATCGGTCCGGGTGCCGCGCTGCCGGTGATGGAGGGCAAGGCCGCCCTGTTCAAGCGGTTCGCCGACATCGACGCGTGGCCGATCTGCCTGGCCAGCCAGGACACCGACGAGATCGTCAAGGCCGTCGAGATGATCGCGCCGGGCTTCGGCGGCATCAACCTCGAGGACATCGCCGCCCCGCGCTGCTTCGAGATCGAGCGGCGGCTGCGGGAGTCGCTCGACATCCCGGTCTTCCACGACGACCAGCACGGCACCGCGATCGTGGTGCTGGCCGCGCTGACGAACGCGCTGCGCGTGGTGAAGAAGGACATGACGGCGGTGCGCGTCGTGCGTCTCCGGCGGCGGTGCCGCCGGCACGGCGATCGTGACGCTGCTGCTCGCGGCCGGGGTGACCGACGTGGTCGTGGTCGACCGCGACGGCGCCATCTGCGCCGGCGACGATTCGCTCTCGGAGGCGCACCGCCAGCTCGCCGAGGTCACCAACCCGCGCCGGGTCAGCGGCGACCTGCAAGACCGTGCTGCGCGGCGCCGACGTGTTCATCGGGGTGAGCGCGCCGCGGATCCTGCAGCCGGAGTGGATCGCCGACATGGCCGAGGAGGCGGTGGTGTTCGCGCTGGCCAACCCGGACCCCGAGGTCGACCCCGCCGAGGCGGACAAGTACGCCGCGGTGGTGGCGAGCGGTCGTTCCGACTACCCCAACCAGATCAACAACGTGCTCGCGTTCCCCGGTGTCTTCCGCGGCCTGCTCGACGCCCGCGCGTCCGAGGTCACCATCGACATGCTGCTGCGCGCGGCCGAGGCGATCGCGCTCGTGGTCAACGACGAGGAGCTCAACCCCAACTTCATCATCCCGACCGTGTTCCACCCCGACGTCCCGAAGCGGGTCGCCGCGGCGATCGCCGGCACCGACCACCCGAGGGCGTGAGTCACCCGGCCCGGGTGGCGTGGAGGGCGGCACCGACGACGCCGGCGCGGTTGAGCAGCGTGGCCGGCACGATCGGCGTCGCGATGTCGACCAGGGGCAGGAAGAGGTCGGAGTCCTTGCTCACTCCGCCACCGACGACGAACAGCTCGGGGGAGAACAGCCGCTCGACGACGGAGTAGTAGCGCGTCAGCCGCTCGGCCCACTGCTCCCACGACAGGTCCTCGGCCTGGCGGGCACTGTTGGCGGCGCGGCTCTCGGCGTCGTACCCGTCGATCTCGAGGTGGCCCAGCTCGGAGCCCGGCACCAGGACGCCGTCGTGGATCAGGGCCGAGCCGATGCCGGTCCCGAGCGTGGTGACGATGACCAGCCCGCGCTGGCCGCGGGCAGCGCCGTAGGTGACCTCGGCGAGACCGGCGGCGTCGGCGTCGTTGACGACGTGGACCTCGCGACCGGTCGCCTCGGAGAAGAGGGCGTCGGCGTCGGTGCCGACCCAGGACGGGTCGATGTTGGCGGCCGAGCCCACCACCCCGTGCCGGACGACGGCGGGAACCGTGACCCCGACCGCGCCGGTCGAGTCCGGGAAGTGGTCGAGCAGCTCGTCGAAGACCGCCGCGACGGCCGCCGGCGTGGCCGGCTTCGGGGTCGTGGCCCGGACGCGCTCGGCCGCGAAGTCACCGCGCTCGAGGTCGACCGGGGCGCCCTTGATGCCGGTGCCGCCGAAGTCGATGCCGAAGGGGTGACCGCTCATGTGCCCCATCCTGCCGTGCCGGACCCCTTGCGGCCGCGCTTTACAAATGCCATGGTGTTGTAAAGCGTGACCCGAGGAGGTCCCCATGTCCGCGATCGCGAACAGCACCGTCCCCGACGGCTCCACCGAGCACTGGCGCGACCGGAAGCGCCACCTCTGGCTGATCGGGCTGGTCGTCCCCAGCCTGGCGTTCCTGGGGTACGGCGGGTGGCAGCTGACCGGGTCCGGCGTCTGGTTCTGGATCGGCCCGGTGGTGATCCTGGTGATCGTCCCCACGATCGACCTGGTCGCCGGCCTCGACCGCTCCAACCCGCCCGACGACGTGATCGAGGCCCTGGAGAACGACCGGTACTACCGGTGGATCACCTACCTGTTCCTGCCGATCCAGTACGCCGCCTTCGTCGGCGCGATGTACCTGATCGCGGTCGGCGACCCGCTCGGCGGTGAGTCGCTCGTCGCTCTGGGAGAAGGTCGGCCTGGCGATCTCGATCGGCACCATCGGCGGCATCGGCATCAACACCGCCCACGAGCTCGGGCACAAGAAGGAGTCGCACGAGCGCTGGCTGTCCAAGATCGCGCTCGCCCCGGTCTGCTACGGCCACTTCTACATCGAGCACAACCGCGGGCACCACGTCCGGGTCGCCACCCCCGAGGACCCGGCGTCCGCCCGGCTGGGCGAGAACTTCTACCAGTTCTGGCCGCGCACCGTCTGGGGCTCGCTGACCAGCGCCTGGCGGCTGGAGAAGCGCCGGTACGCCCGCAGGAAGCGGCACCCGTTCCGGATCGGCAACGACGTCCTCAACGCGTGGCTGATGACGCTGGTGCTGTGGGGCGCGATGGTGGCGTGGCTCGGCGTCGGGCTGCTGCCCTACCTGGTGATCCAGGCGATCGTGGGCTTCTCGCTGCTCGAGGTCGTCAACTTCATGGAGCACTACGGGATGCTGCGGCAGAAGGTGGGCGTCGGCGAGCGGCAGCGCTACGAGCGGGTCGACCCCAGCCACAGCTGGAACTCCAACAACATCGCGACCAACGTGCTGCTCTACCACCTGCAGCGCCACAGCGACCACCACGCCAACCCCACCCGGCGCTACCAGGCGCTGCGCGACTTCGAGGAGAGCCCGGTGCTGCCGACCGGGTACGCCGGGATGATCGTGCTCGCCATCGTGCCGGCCGTGTGGCGCCGGGTCATGGACCCCCGCGTGCTCGCCCACTTCGACGGCGACGTGACGCTGGCCAACATCAGCCCGCGCAAGCGCGAGCGGATCCTGGCGACGTACGGCGGCGCCGGGGGTTCCGAGGCTCGCTCGGCTCGCACCTCGATCGCCGGCGACGCGGGACCGGCGGCGCCGGCCGAGGTGCTGGCCGCCCGCTGCCCGGGCTGCGCCTACGTCTACGAGGTCGAGGCCGGCGACGAGCACGAGGGCTTCGCGGCCGGGACCGCCTGGGCCGACATCCCCGAGGACTGGTGCTGCCCCGACTGCGGCGTGCGCGAGAAGGTCGACTTCGTCCCCGTCGAGAGGGTGGAGGCGTGATGCGGATCGAGGTGGACCGGGACGTCTGCGAGGGCGTCGGGATGTGCGAGTCGATGGCGCACGAGTTCTTCGAGCTCGACGACGACGACGAGATGCACGTGCTCGAGGAGACGCCCGGCGAGGAGCACCGCGGCCAGGTCGCCGCCGCCGTGGCGTCGTGCCCGGTGCAGGCGCTACGACTGACCGGGTGAGCCGCGGGCGGGCCTCGGCCTCCTAGGCTGAGGTCATGGCCTCCCCACTCCGCCAGCGCCTGGTCGCCGCGGCCGTCGAGATGACGCTGGCCCAGGGTTGGGCGCAGGTGACGATGGCGCGGCTCGCGGCCGAGGTCGGCGTGAGCCGGCAGACCGTCTACAACGAGATCGGGACCAAGCCGGCCCTGGCCGAGGCGATGATCCTCGCCGAGCTCGACCGGTTCCTCTCCGTGGTCGGCGACGCCTTCGACCGGCATCCTGCCGACCTGGTCGCGGCGATCGAGGAGGCCGCCCGCGACGTGCTCGTGCTGGCCCAGGGCAACGACCTGCTCAAGGCGGTCGTCAGCGCCACCCACGGTGCCGACACCGAGCTGCTGCCGCTGCTGACGACCCACTCCGAGTCGCTGCTGGCGGCGGCCAAGCTGGTCGTGGCCGAGCGGGTCGCGCCCTACGACGTGGGGCTGGACGAGGCCAGGCTGGAGGCGGCGATCGACATGGTCGTGCGCGTGGTGCTGAGTCACGTCATGCAGCCGACCGCCCGTCCCGAGGCCACGGCGTCCGACCTGGCCTGGATCGCCCAGCGGGTGCTGCGCGGCTGATCAGCCGGGGTCGCCGTGCCGTCGGCTGTAGGCGGCGTCGACCGCGTCGTGGAAGGCCCTGAGCACGTACGGCGGGATCCGCATGCCCCGCCGGTGGGCCCACAACAGCTCGCGCTCGACGCGCGAGGTCTGCTCGGCGAAGGACTCGACCGCACCGGCGATGCCCAGGGCGTCCATCAGGTCACCGAAGTCGGCGCGCTGCTCGGCGTTGTCGGCGCCGACCGGCGCGAAGGACAGCGCGCGGAGTCGTCGCACGAGCCACGTCTGCCACGGTGCGAGCTGCCCGGCCAGGCCGCGGGCCGACATCGAGTAGAAGGCGTGGTGGCCGGGCTCCTGCCGCTTGATCTGGGCCACGATCGTCTCCGCGACGGCGGTCTCCCCGATCTCGGTCAGGCCCCCGTGGAGGAGGTTGTAGGCCAGCACCGCCGAGCGCTCGGTCGACTGGCCGGTCAGGTAGTAGAGCATCCGGACCACGTCCTGGATCGGTGCCAGGTGCGCCAGGGCGCCGAGGACGTGGATCTTCACCGACACCGTGTCGAGGTCGGGCGTCGCCGCCGGCCGGCCGAGTCGCTGCTGGAGCTCGTCGAGGATCTGGCCGTGCCGGATCTCCTGCGGGTGCCAGACGTCGGCGTAGAAGTGCCGATCGACCTCGGGCGGGTCGGGGAGCATGGTGGTCAGCTCGAGCACGTTGCGGTCGACCTCGAGCTCGACCCGGGCCATGTAGTCGAGGACGTGACCGAACCGGGCGTTGGTGGTCGTCGGATCGACGACCGTGAAGTCGACGGTGGCAAGGTCGATCGGCGGGTGCTCCTCGCCCCAGTCGATCGACGTGGTCCCGGAGCCGCTGGTCGAGAGATCGCGGCGGCGACACGCTGGGAGCCTACGCTGCCAGCTGTGAGCGAGTCAGCCACTTCGGCGGTCCGGATGGGGACGCCGACCGGTCGCTGGGTGGTGGCCGCGGCCGCCCTCGGGTCCGGCATCACGCTGCTCGACGGGACCGTGGTCAACGTCGCGCTGCGGACCATCGGCGAGGACCTCGACGCGTCGCTGGCCGAGCTGCAGTGGATCAACAACGGCTACCTGCTCACGCTGGCCTCCCTGATCCTGCTCGGGGGTTCGCTCGGCGACCGGTTCGGGCGGCGCCGGCTGTTCGTGGTCGGCACGGTCTGGTTCGCCGTGGCGTCGCTGCTGTGCGGGATCGCTCCCACCGCCGAGACGCTGGTCGTGGCGCGGCTGCTGCAGGGCATCGGCGGCGGGCTGCTGACGCCCGGCAGCCTGGCCATGATCCAGGGGGCGTTCGTCCGTGAGGACCGGGCGCCGGCGATCGGCGCCTGGGCCGGGTTCGGCGGTGTCGCCGCCGCCATCGGGCCGTTCCTCGGCGGTGTGCTGATCGACGCGGCCTCGTGGCGCTGGATCTTCCTGGTCAACCTGCCGGTGGCCGTCGTCACCGTCTGGATCGCGCTGCGGCACGTCCCGGAGTCCCGCTCCTCGACGCCCGCGGCGCGCTTCGACGCGCTCGGCGCGGGGCTGGCGATGATCGGGCTCGGCGGGATCACCTACGCCCTCATCCAGTGGGGCGGGGCGGTCGCGCCCGTCGCCGGCCTCGTCGGGGTGGTCGCCGCGGCGGCGTTCCTGCTCGTGGAGTCGCGGGTGGCGCAGCCGATGATGCCGCTCGGGCTGTTCACGGACCGGGTGTTCTCGGCCGCCAACGCGATGACCCTGCTCGTCTACGCGGCCCTCGGCTCGGTGCTGTTCTTCCTGGTGCTGCAGCTGCAGACCGTGGTCGGGTACAGCGCGCTCGAGGCCGGGGTGGCCACGCTGCCGATCACCGTCTGCATGCTGTTCCTCGCCGCCCGCGGCGGCCGGCTGGGGGCGCGGATCGGGCCGCGGATCCCGATGACCGTCGGGCCGCTCGTGATGGGCCTCTCGGTGGCGACGCTGGTCCGCGTCGACGGCGACGCGTCGTACTGGCTCGACGTGCTGCCGGGCCTGACCGGCTTCGGCCTCGGCCTCGCGCTGATGGTGGCGCCGCTGACCGCGACCGTGCTGGCCGCGGCCCCGGACCGGCGGCCGGCATCGCCAGCGGCGTCAACAACGCCGTGGCCCGCACCGGCTCGCTGCTCGCGGTCGCGGCACTCCCGCCGCTGGTGGGCCTGGGCGGGCAGGAGTACGCCGACCCGTTCGCCCTCGATGCGGCGTACGACACCGCGATCCTGGCGTGCGCGGGACTGCTGGTGGCCGGCGCGCCTGGTGTCGTGGCTGACGATCCCGCCCGGGGTCCTCCGCAACGATTCGGCCGAGCCGGCGCCCTGAGTTGCGCCCGCGACTTACGCTGGCGGGATGCCGACCAGCGGGACGCGTGCGCTCGCGACCGCGCTCCTCTGTGCCCTGTTCCTGACCGGTTGTACCGAGACGTCCGAGTCGGGACCGGGCGGTACCCCCGCGCCGACCGGGCCCGGGGAGGCGACCACGACCGGCGCCGCCGCCCCGGCCGCCGCCGACAACGCCGTGGCGCCGCCCGGCCCGTTGCGGGACCGGCTCTACCGGCCGGACATGCTGATCTTCTCCCGCGAGCAGCTCAGCGACGACATGGTCGCGCAGGTCAAGCGGCTGAAGCAGGTCGCGGCCGTCGAGCGGATCGGCATCGGCCAGGTCACGATCGAGAACCAGGCGCTCACCATCGCGGCCGTCGACAGCGCGACCTACCGACGGTTCACCCCGCAGGGGTCCGCGCAGACGCAGGATGTCTGGGACCGCGTCGCCGGCGGTGAGCTGGCGGTGCCGGAGGAGCTCGCCAAGCGGCTCCAGGACAAGCGGGGCAACATCACCCTCGGCAACGGCGAGAACGCACCGGTCGCCCACGTCGGCGCCTACGCGCCGCAGGCCACCACCATCGACATGGTCGTCAACAAGGCCTGGGTCGACGACCTGGACAACATGGTGTTCGGCAACGGCTTGCTGATCTCGACAGAAGGTTTCGATCCGTCCACCATCCGCAAGCCGGTCCAGCGGATCGTCGGCAACCGGGCCTCGGTGCAGGACCTCGACATCGCCTCCCGACTCGGCCTCGACCCCAACGTGAAGCAGACCGCCTTCCTCACCGGTGGCTCGATCGCCGACGTGGTCGGCACCTTCAACTACACCGTGCTCGGCGGTGGGCGGATCGCACCCGACCCGGCGTGGACAGCGGCGAACATCGTCACCGAGGAGGTGCCGATCCTCGGGCGCGGTCACCTGCCACCGCGCGATCATGCCGCAGCTGCGCGCGGCGCTGCAGGACGTCGTCGACCAGGGGCTGGCCGACGAGATCAACCCCGACGAGTACGCCGGCTGCTACTACCCGCGCTTCATCGCCGGCTCGACGACGCTCTCCAACCACTCCTTCGGGCTCGCGCTCGACCTCAACACGCGCGGCAACCAGCGCGGCACCGTGGGCGAGATGGATCGCAGCGTCGTCACGATCTTCAAGTACTGGGGCTTCGCCTGGGGCGGCGACTGGAGCTACACGGACCCGATGCACTTCGAGCTGGCGACGGTCGTGGAGCCCGCGGTAGCGCAGGCGATCGGTAGCGTGCCGGGCATGCGCGCAGCCCAGGTCGTCACGCCCACCGGACCCGCCGCCGTCGAGATCCGCGACGTCGAGGAGCCCACGCCCGGACCCGACGACGTGCTGGTCGAGGTGCACCGGGTCGGGGTCTCGTTCCCCGACCTGCTGCTGAGCAAGGGCGAGTACCAGCTCAAGCCGGAGCCGCCGTTCACGCTCGGCGTCGACTTCGCCGGCACCGTCGTCAGCGGTCCCGAGGGGTTCGCCGCGGGCGACCGCGTCGCCGGGGTGCTGCCCCACGGCGGGGCGGCCGAGCGGGTCGCCGTACCCGCCGGCTTCGCCTTCCCCCTGCCCGACTCCGTGTCGTACGACGCCGGCGCGGCGATCCCGATGAACTACCTCACCGCCCATTTCGCGCTCGCCGAGCGCGGCGCGCTGCGGTCGGGGGAGACGGTCCTCGTGCACGGTGCCGCCGGCGGTGTCGGCACCGCGACGATCCAGGTCGCCCGCGGCCTCGGCGCCCGCACCATCGCCGTCGTCAGCACCGAGGAGAAGGGCGAGGTCGCCCGCGCCGCCGGCGCCGACGAGGTGGTGCTGCTCGACGGCTTCAAGGACGCGGTCGCCTCGCTGACCGACGGTCGCGGCGTCGACGTCGTGATGGACGTCGTCGGCGGCCAGGTCTTCACCGACTCGCTGCGCTCGCTGGCCCCGCAGGGACGGCTGCTGGTCGTCGGGTTCGCCTCGGGGCAGGGGATCCCGGAGGTCAAGGTCAACCGGCTGCTGCTCAACAACGTCGACGTCCGCGGCGTCGGCTGGGGCGGCTACGCGATGGTCCGCCCCGGCTACATGCAGGAGCAGTGGGCGGCGCTGCGGCCGTTGCTCGAGGACGGCACGATCGACCCCCCGATCGGCACGACGTACGCCTTCGAGGACTTCGGCCGCGCCCTCGCCGACCTCGAGGACCGGCGGGTCCTCGGCAAGGCCGTCGTCCGGGTGCGGGACTGAGCGAGGCTTCACGGGCCGGTTAGTGTCGGACCCGTGAGCATGCTCGACGACGCCCGCGAGGGCATGGACCCCTCGATCCGCCCGCAGGACGACCTCTTCGGTCACGTCAACGGCCGATGGCTGGTGGAGGAGGAGATCCCCGCCGACCGGTCCAGCTGGGGGCCGTTCGTCCAGCTGGCCGACGACGCCGAGGCCCACGTCCGCGCCATCATCGAGGACCTCGCGGCGACCGACCGGGACAGCCTCGACGACGACTCGCGCAAGATCGGCGACCTCTACACGTCGTTCATGGACACCGAGACCATCGACGTCCGCGGGACGCGGCCGCTCAAGCCGCTGGTGGAGGCGGTGGCCGGGCTGCGCGACGTGCGGGACCTGGCCGCGTTCCTCGGTGAGTTCGAGCGCGTCGGCGGCTACGGACTGTTCGGCTCCTACGTCAACACCGACGCCAAGGACTCCGACCGCTACCTCTTCAACGTGCTCCAGGGCGGCCTCGGGCTGCCGGACGAGTCCTACTACCGCGACGCCGAAGTTCGCCGAGATCCGCGAGGCCTACGTCGCCTACCTGCAGCGGATGTTCGAGCTCGGCGAGCACCCCGACCCGGCGGCCGCCGCGGCGACGGTGATGACGATCGACTCCCGGCTGGCCGCCGGCCACTGGGAGCGCGCGGAGACCCGCGACATCCAGAAGACCTACAACCTGATGACGTGCGACGAGCTCAAGGAGCTGTGCCCGGCCTTCGACTGGGACGCCTACGTGCGCAACCTCGGCGGCAAGCGACGACACCATCGCCGAGGTCAACGTCCAGCAGCCGTCGTACCTCTCCCACCTCTCCGAGCAGCTGACCGGGACGCCGATCGACGACTGGAAGACCTGGATGCACAGCCGGGTGCTCCGCTCGGCCGCGCCGTACCTCACCGACGACTTCGTCGACGTGAACTTCGACTTCTACGGCCGCACCCTCAGCGGCACCCCCGAGCTGCGGGCCCGCTGGAAGCGCGCGGTCGGGTTCGTCGAGGGCGCCATCGGGGAGGCGGTCGGACGTGAGTACGTCGCCCGCCACTTCCCGCCGCGCAGCAAGGAGCTGATGGACGAGCTGGTCGCGAACCTGCTGGAGGCCTACCGCCGCTCCATCACCGACCTCGACTGGATGACCGAGGAGACCAAGCAGCGCGCCTTCGACAAGCTCGGCACCTTCCGACCCAAGATCGGCTACCCCGACCGGTTCCGCGACTACTCCGCGCTGGTCGTCCACCCCGACGACCTGATGGGCAACGCCGCGGCGGCCTCCGCCTTCGAGACCGACCGCCAGCTCGCGAAGATCGGGTCGCCGGTCGACCGCGACGAGTGGTTCATGCTGCCGCAGACGGTCAACGCCTACTACAACCCCGGCACCAACGAGATCTGCTTCCCCGCGGGCATCCTGCAGAGCCCCTTCTTCAGCCCGGACGCCGACGAGGCCGAGAACTACGGCGGCATCGGCGCGGTCATCGGCCACGAGATCGGCCACGGCTTCGACGACCAGGGCTCGCAGTACGACGGCGCCGGCAACCTCAACAACTGGTGGACGGCCGACGACCGGGCCGCCTTCGAGGTGAAGAGCACGGCACTGATCGCCCAGTACGACGCGTTCGAACCGCGCGACCTCCCCGGCGAGCACGTCAACGGAGCGCTCACCGTCGGCGAGAACATCGGCGACCTGGGCGGCCTCACCATCGGCCACAAGGCGTTCCTCCTCAGCCGGGGCGGCGAGGCGTCGGTCGAGGACCGCGAGAAGGTCTTCCTCAACTGGTCGCACGTGTGGCGGACCAAGCGGCGGGTCGAGCTGGCGCGCCAGTTCCTCACCACCGACCCGCACAGCCCGGTCGAGTTCCGCGCCAACATCGTGCGCAACCTCGACGAGTTCCACGAGGTCTTCGGCACCGCCGAGGGTGACGGGCTCTGGCTCGCCCCGGAGGACCGCGTCCGGATCTGGTGAGGACCTCACCGACGCCCACACCCAGCACGACCACCGGGTCCGCCTCGAGTGGGGTCCGACCGGCGCGGCCGCGATCGCCCGGACCGCGGACGTCGCCGTCGTCATCGACGTGCTGTCGTTCACCACGGCGGTCTCGGTCGCCGTCGACCGCGGCATCACGGTCTTCCCCTACCGCTGGGGGGACGAGGGGGCGGCGGAGTACGCCGAGGAGCGCGACGCCAACCTCGCCCTGAACCGGCTCGACGCCCGGTGGCGGGCGGGCGCCGTGTCGCTGTCGCCGGTGTCGCTGCAGACCGCCCGCGGCCTGGAACGGCTGGTGCTGCCCTCGCCGAACGGTTCCACGATCTGTGCCGTGCTGGCCGAGACCGGGGTCGAGGTCGTCGCCGCCTGCCTCCGCAACGCCCGCGCGGTCGGGGAGTGGCTGCGGCCGCAGGTCGAGGCGGGCCGGGTCGTCGCCGTCGTACCCGCAGGTGAGCGGTGGCCGGACGGGTCGCTGCGGCCCGCCGTCGAGGACTTCTGGGGCGCCGGGGCGCTGCTCGACGCGCTCGACCCGACGCTGCTCAGCCCGGAGGCCCGGCTGGCGCGCGACGCGTACGCCGGCTTCGCCGAGCGACCGCTCGAGCACCTCACGACGTGTGCCAGCGGACGGGAGCTGGTCGACAAGGGCTTCGGCGACGACGTGGCGATCGCGGGACGGCTGCACACCAGCGACGGGGTCCCGGTGTTGACCGGCGGCGGCTTCGCAGAACAGCTGACCCGCGCACGGGCCCGGCCGAACGGGTCCGGCCGACTGTTCGACGGTGCGGACTACTTCACCTCCGACCGCATGACCAGCCGCAGACCCAGGAGGGCCGGCAGGACCAGCCAAGCCGCCGTGGTGACCCCGACGTCTGCGCCCACTGCTCGGCCGTAGGTGTCCCCTCGAAGAGGAACGACCGTGCCCAGTTCGGGTCCACCCAAGGCTGGATGTCGACGAACGCCGGCCTGGCTGGCGGCCAGGATCCCGGCGATGGTCGGAAGCACCAGGCGATCACGAAGTAGGCGACCAGGGCGCCCGCCGAGCTGCGGAACAGCATGCCGAGCATCGTCCCGGTCAGCAGGCACAGCAGGCTGCCGAGCACGATGTTGAGGCCCTCGGCGACGGAGACGTCCCAGACCAGGTCGGTCCCAGCGATCGCCGTGCCGACGATGTTGCCGACGACGCCGACCGCCAGCGCGAACAACATCGCCACCGCGCCGACGATCACCGAGGACACGGTCTTGGCCCAGAGCACGCGGCTCGCGGTGCGGGACCAGGGTGAAGGTGGTCAGGCCGGTGCGCTGGCTCCACTCCCCGGTGATCGACAGGATGGCGATGATCGGGCAGGATCGACGGTCATCGGGAAGCCGATCGCCTTGGCGAAGGTGTAGTAGGTCAGGTCCTCCTCGGGAGCGAAGAAGACCGTGGCCACCATGGTCAGCAGGGCGATGATGACGATGCTCGCCATCAACCAGAACCCCGATCGGGTGTTGAACATCTTGCGCAGCTCGACCCGGACGACGCGGCCCAGGGGGACCGCGGCCACGCGGGCCGGGTGCTGCTCGACGGCGGTGGTGCCGGCGGTGGTGGTGGTCATGCCGCTTTCCTTTCTCGCTTGAGTTCACGCTTGGTCTTGCGGGTGCCTTCTCGCTGGGTGTCCGCGGTGAGCTGGAGGAACATGTCCTCCAGGGCGCCCTCGGCCGCACGGAGCTCGGTGAGCGCCACGCCGGCCTCAGGGCCACCCGGCCGACGCGCGTCGGGTCCGCGTCCGTTGCCAGGGCGCCGTCGTCGGCCACCGTGGTGTCCAGCGCCGGAGGCGTGCAGCGCTCGCCGCAGCGACCTCAGGTCCGCGGCCCGGACGATGCTGCCCACGCCGCGGAGCAGCTCCGCCTTGGAGCCCTGGCGGACGATCCGGCCGCCGCCGATCATCACGATGTCGTCGGCGATGATCTCCACCTCACGGAGCAGGTGCGAGGACAGCAGGACCGTCCCGCCCCCGTCCGCGAAGTCCCGGAGCAGGTCCCGCATCCAGCGGATGCCTGCCGGGTCGAGGCCGTTGGCCGGCTCGTCGAGGATGAGGACGCCGGGGTCGCCGATCAGGGCGGCCGCGATCCCGAGCCGTTGCCGCATGCCCAGCGAGTAGTTGCCGACCCGACGGTCCGCCTCGGCCCCGGTGAGGCTCACCAGGTCGAGCATCTCGTCGACGCGCCGGGCCGGTACCCCGGTCAACCACTGGGCGATGGTGAGGATCTCCCGCCCGGTGCGGCCGGCGTGCTGGGCGGACGCGTCCAGCATCACGCCGACCTCGAGGCCAGGGTTGGGAAGCTCTGCGAAGGGCCGGCCGGCGATCGTCGACGTCCCCGAGGTGGGCGCCGTGAGCCCGACGACCATCCGCATCGACGTCGACTTGCCGGCCCCGTTGGGACCCAGGAAGCCGGTGACCCGGCCGGCCTGGGCGACGAAGCTGACCTCGTCGACGGCGACGGTGTGGCCGTACTTCTTCGACAGGTTGTCGAGGGTGATCATGTGGTGCTCCTCTCGTGTGGGTGGGTTGACTCCGACGCTAGGTACGCCGACGTGGTCCGCGCGTCGTCGCGAGGTCGCGACCGTGCTGCGACGTACCGACGACGAGAGGTCATCCGCTGGTAGGAGGTGCTGCCCTACGACTCGTCGAAGAGGCCGGTCTGGTAGGCGAGCACGATCGCCTGCGCGCGGTCGCGGACACCGAGCTTCTGGAGCAGCCGCGTGACGTGGGTCTTGACCGTGGTGTCGCTGATGAACAGCGCCTGCCCGATCTCCGCGTTGGACAGACCGTGGGTGATCAGCTCGAAGACCTCGTGCTCCCTGGTCGTCAGCTCCGACAGCCCCGGCGGCGGGGCCTGTCGGTGCACGCCGGCGAAGTGCCGGATCACCCGCTTGGTGACCGCCGGGGAGAGCAGGGCCTCGCCCGCGGCGATGGTGCGGACCGCGGCCAGCAGCTGCTCGGGCGGGTCATCCTTGAGCACGAACCCGCTGGCGCCGACCCGCAGCGCCTCGAAGACGTAGTCGTCGAGGTCGAACGTGGTGAGGATCAGCACCCGCGTCGTGGTGTCCGTCGCCAGGATCCGCCGGGTGGCCTCCAGCCCGTCCAGCTCGGGCATCCGGATGTCCATCAAGATGACGTCGGGGTGGAAGCGGGCGGCGCAGGCGATCGCTTCGCGGCCGTTGCCGGCCTCGGCCACGACCTCGATGTCGGTCTCGTCAGCGAGCAGCAGCCGGAACCCGGCGCGCACCATCGACTGGTCGTCGACCACGAGCACCCGGGTGGTCACGCCTCCTCACCTCCCACGGGGAGCCGGGCGCGGACGAGGAAGCCGCCGCCCGGGGCCGCGCCCGCGGACATCTCGCCGCCGAAGAGCTTCACCCGTTCACGGATGCCGACCAGTCCGTGGCCGTGACCGTCGGAGGCCGCACCGCCGCCCGCGCCGTGGTCGCGGACCTCGAGCCGCAGCTCGTCGAGCCGGTAGTCCACCGTCACCTCGGCCCGGGTGGCTCCGCCGTGCCGGAGGCTGTTGGTGAGTCCCTCCTGGACGATCCGGTACGCCGACAGGTCGAGCCCCGGGGGCAGCGGCGATGGCTCGCCGAGCACCCGCAGGTCGACCTCCAGCCCCGCCGCCCCGACATCGCGCACGAGCCGGTCGAGGTCCGCCAGCCCGGGGTGGGGCATCAGCTCCGCGTCGTCCCCCTCCTCGCGCATCGCGTTCAGCAGGCGGCGCATCTCGGCCAGCGCCGTACGACCTGCATGCTCCACGTTGCGCAGCGCCTCGCGATCCACCGCCGCGGACTCCGGCATCCGGTGTCGCACCGCGCCCACCTGGAGCAGCATCATGCTCACCGCGTGGGCCACCACGTCGTGGAGCTCCCGGGCGATCCGGCCCCGCTCCTCGGCCACCGCCATCCGGGCCGCGGCCTCGCGCTCACGCTCGGCCCGGGCGGCGCGGTCCTCGGCCTCCTCGGTGCGCTCGGTGCGCTCGCGCAGGGCGTAGCCGATCAGCCACCCGAGCCCGAACACCACCGGGACGGAGAAGTAGTCGTCGGTCGTGGATTCGGGCCCGTTGCGCACCACCGTCACGGCACCCGCCAGCACGATCACCAGCCCCAGGCGTGAGAGCCAGGCTGCCGATGGGTGCCCAGCAGCACCGCGGCACCCATGCCGGCGATGAAGATGCCGGCTCGTTGACGATCAGCTGCCCGTCCAGGAAGGAGAGGCCGGCGCACGCCAGCCACGTCGCCGCCGGCGCCGCGAAGGGTACCCTTCGCCGGGCCAGCAGGACCAGCACCGCCGCGGTGATCGCGACGAGTCCGAGCGCGAAGCGTGGCCCGCTCGGGTGCACCAGGTCGTCGCGCAACGCGGTCGCCGTCGCGGTCACCACCGCGGTGACGACGATCAGGAAGTCCAGGCCGTGCCTGGTGAGTAACCGCCGGATCCGGCTCACGTCTTCAAGGTACGACGCGCGCCTCCGTCCTTCGTCCACCAAAGGGACGACAACGGCTCATCGGTTGGTGCCCACCAGGTCGCGGCCATCCGACGACGCGCGGGCGCCCGGACGCGCCTAGCGTCCGACACATGCCCACCAGCCACCCGCACCCATCCCGGAGGCAGCGATGAACACCGAGTACGAGCAGGGCACCTACGTCGGCAGTGTGCACCCGCACAACGGCTACTACGCAGGCGACTTCAGCGATCACCCGTTCCCCACGTGGCAGCAGCTCCGGCAGCTCGCCAACATGCCGTGCCGGCCCGTGTCGGGGGACGTTGGTAGACAGGGTCCATGACGACCACGACCGGCGACGTACGGCGCGACGCACGAGCCGCGGCCGAGCAGCACCTGCGCGCGCTGGTCGGCAGCGACGACGCGCGGCTGCGCGACGACCAGTGGACCGCGATCGAGGCGCTGGTGCTCGACCGGCGCCGCGCGCTGGTGGTGCAGCGCACCGGGTGGGGCAAGTCGGCCGTCTACTTCGTCGCCACGCTGCTGCTGCGAGCGCAGGGTGCCGGGCCGACGGTGATCATCTCGCCGCTGCTCGCCCTGATGCGCAACCAGATCGCCGCCGCGGAGCGCGCCGGCATCCGCGCGGTCACCATCAACTCCACCAACATCGAGCAGTGGGAGCCGATCCACGCGGCGATCGCGGCCGGCGAGATCGACGTGCTGCTGGTCAGCCCGGAGCGGCTCAACAACCCGGGCTTCCGCGACGAGGTGCTGCCGCGGCTGGCCGCGACCTGCGGGCTGCTGGTCGTCGACGAGGCCCACTGCATCTCCGACTGGGGCCACGACTTCCGGCCCGACTACCGCCGGATCCGGACCCTGCTCGCCGAGCTCCCCGACGGCATCCCGGTGCTCGCGACGACCGCCACCGCCAACCAGCGGGTGACCGACGACGTCGCCGTCCAGCTCGGCCGCGACGTCGCGGTGCTGCGCGGCTCGCTCGACCGCGAGTCGCTGCGGCTCGGGGTGGTCCGGCTGAAGACCGCCCAGCAGCGGCTGGCCTGGCTGGCCGACCACCTCGCGGAGCAGCCCGGCTCCGGCATCGTCTACTGCCTGACCGTCGCCGCGACCCAGGAGGTCGCCGACTACCTGCGCTCCCGCGGCCACGCCGTCGCGGCCTACTCCGGCCAGACCGAGGCCACCGAGCGGCTCTCCCTCGAGCAGGACCTGCTCGAGGGCCGGGTCAAGGCGCTGATCGCGACCAGCGCGCTCGGCATGGGGTTCGACGCCACCCTCGGCTTCGTGGTCAACCTCGGGGCGCCGGCGTCACCGGTGGCCTACTACCAGCAGGTCGGCCGCGCCGGCCGCGGCACCACTGCCGCGGAGGCGCCACGGTCGTGCTGCTGCCCGCGATCGAGGACCGCGACATCTGGGCCTACTTCGCCTCGCTGGCCTTCCCCCGCGAGGCGCTGGTGCGCGAGACGCTCGACGCGCTGGCCGCCCACGGGCCGCTCTCCACCGCCGTCCTCGAGACGTACGTCGACCTCAACCGCACCCGGCTCGAGGCGATGCTCAAGGTGCTCGACGTCGACGGCGCGGTCCGGCGGATCAAGGGCGGCTGGGAGTCGACCGGCCGGGAGTGGACCTACGACGCCGACCGCTACCAGCGCGTGACCGAGGCCCGCGAGCGTGAGCAGGCGGCGATGCTGGCCTACCTCGACACCGACGCCTGCCGGATGCGCTACCTGCGCGAGCAGCTCGACGACCCCGAGGCCGCCGACTGCGGCCGCTGCGACAACTGCGGCGGGCTCGACCTCTCGACCGACGTCAGCGCCGCCTCGATCGAGGCCGCCGAGGAGCGGCTCGCCCGACCCGGCGTGGTGCGTCGAGCCGCGCAAGATGTGGCCGACCGGGCTGGCCAACCTCGGGCTCGACCTCAAGGGCAAGATCGCCGACGGCGCCGGGGAGGGGCGCGCCGTCGCCCGGCTGACCGACCTCGGCCACGGCCAGGCGCTGCGGGCGCTGTTCGCCCAGGGCGACGGCCCGGTCCCGGTCCCGCTGGCGCGCGCCGTCGTCGAGGTGCTCGGCGACTGGCAGCCCGCGCCCGACGCCATCGTCTACGTCGAGTCCGCCACCCGGCCGACCCTGACGCGCGACCTCGCCGAGGGACTGTCGCGCTACCTCGGCGTACCCGTCTCGGCGCGGTTCGCCATCGTCGACCCCTCCGTCGACCCCGGCCGCGGCGCGGCCAACTCCGCGCAGCGGGTGGCGGCGGTGACCCGGCGCTTCGCGGTGCAGGGCGACGTCCCGGCCGGGCCGGGTGCTGCTCGTCGACGACCTCGTCGTCACCGGCTGGACCCTCACCCTCGCGGCCCGGGCGCTGCGCGAGGCCGGCGCCACCGCGGTGCTCCCGCTGGCGCTGGGGGTCAGCGGCTGAGCGGTCGGCCAGGCTGGGGCCGCGCTCGGTGCGGATGCCGGGCGGCGGCGGTCTCGACGCCGCGCATCACCCGCAGGATGTTGCCGCTGGTGAGCGCGCGCCAGGTCCGACTCGGACCAGCCGCGCTCGGCGAGGGCGGCGAGCAGCCGCGGGTAGCCGGTGACGTCCTCGAGCCCGTCGGGCAGCGCCTCGACGCCGTCGTAGTCGCCGCCGAGCCCGATGTGGTCGATGCCCGGCGACCTCGCGGACGTGCTCGCAGTGGGCGACGACGTCGGCCAGGGTCGCGGTCGGGCGCGGGGTGGTCGGCTGCCCACGTCGGCGCGGAAGGCCTGTCCAGCCGGTCGTCGACCTTGTGGTCGAGACCCGGCCGCCTCGCCCGCCGCGCGCAGCGTCCAGCCGCCAGGCGGCGCACTCGGCGTTCACGAAGTCGGGCACGAACGTCACCATGCAGACGCCGCCGTTGCCGGCGAGCCGGGCCAGCACGTCGTCGGGGACGTTGCGCGGGTGGTCGGTCACCGCGCGCGCCGAGGAGTGGCTGAAGATCACCGGCGCCTCGGTGGCGTCGAGCGCGGCCCGCATCGTGGTCGGCGCGACGTGGGAGAGGTCGACCATCATCCCGAGCCGGTTCATCTCGCGGACCACCTCGACGCCGAACGCCGAGAGCCCGCCCACGCCCGGGTCGTCGGTCGCCGAGTCGGCCCAGGGCGTGTTGTCGTTGTGGGTGAGCGTCAGGTAGCGGACGCCCGAGGTCGAACAGCATCCGCAGCGTGCCCGAGCGAGCAGTCGATCGAGTGGCCGCCCTCGGCCCCCAGCAGCGACGCGATCCGGCCGTCGCGCCAGGCCGCCTCGACCTCGTCGGCCGTGGTCGCCAGGGCCAGCCGGTCGGCGTACCGCTCGACCAGCCGGTGGACGCCGTCGACCTGCTCCAGCGTCGCGGTCGACCGCCGCCTCGCCGGCCAGGTGGGTCGGCACGTAGACCGACCAGAACTGGCCGCCGACCCCGCCCTCGACCAGGCGCGGCAGGTCGGTGTGGGTGGGGGTGCCGCCGGCCCCGACGTCGAGCCGGTCGAAGTCGTAGCCGACCCGCTGCCGGGCCTCCCAGAGCAGGTCGTTGTGCCCGTCGATCACCGGGTGGCGGGCGAGCAGGGAGGAGACGTCGATCATGCGCCGAGCCTTCTCACTGATCTCACGGCTTGTTGCGCTCGCCCCTCGACCATCGGGGGAACGTCTTGTCACCGCCTGGCGTTAGCGTCGGGTGATGTCGTTGACGGTGGGCCCGGCCTCCTTCGAGACGGCCGACCCACCGCGCGAGGGCACGGTGAGGTTCGGGGCCGGCGACGACGCGGTGGCGCTGTCGGTGCGAGAGGCGCTGCCCGTGCTGCTGCGGGCCGGGGACGACGCGCACCCGACGGTCGACGCGCTGGCGGAGGCTGCCCTGGCCGGCCTGCGGATGGTCGCGGGAGGTCGGTTCGAGCCGGCCGACGGTCACTGGCGGCCCAGCGAGCCGGACGCCCCGCCGTTCGCGGCGGCGGTGGTCGACGCACTCCCCGAGCGCCCACCCGGTACGACGCAGGGCCCGTCCCGAAACCTGGTGCGGATCGCGCTGCGGATCGAGGCCGACGAGGAGGAGCTGGTCGCGGGGTCGGTCCGGGTCGTGCCGCAGGTGCACGACGAGCAGGACCCGCTCCGCTTCTGCGACGCCGCGCTGCTGTGGACCGGCGACGCCGCCGCCCACGGCTTCGGCGAACGCGCCCGCACGCACGCCGTGCTGGCGCTGCGCCGTGCGGCCGACGCGTGGCCGGTCCTCGACCGGCTGCTCGAGCTGCGCATCCCCGACCGGATCACCCTCGACACCGACGAGCTGGTCAGCCTGCTCGACGACGGTGTCAGTGCCCTGGCCGCCCGCGACATCGACGTGCTCTGGCCGCGCACCCTCGGCCGCGACCTCACCGCCCGCGCCGTCCTCGACCGGCGCGACGCCGGGCCGCGCGAGGAGCCGCTGCAGACCGGCCTGCTCACCCCGGACGCGCTGTTCTCCTTCAACTGGCAGCTCGCGGTGCACGGCGACCCGCTGACCCCCGAGGAGATGGACCGGCTGGCCGCCGCGGCCACCCCGATCCTCAAGCTGCGCGGGCAGTGGACGGTCGTCGACCCCGCACTCGCGCGGCGCGCCAAGAAGCGGCTGATCCGCACCGTCGACCCGGTCTCAGCCGTGGCCGCCGCCCTCACCGGCGTGGTGAGGGTCGAGGAGGGCGTCGAGGCCGAGGTCGTCGTCGGGGCCAGCCTGCTGCGGGTCCGCGAGCAGCTCCTCACGGCCGCGACCCGCGAGCCGCTGGACCCCCCGGCCGGGCTGCGGGCGACGCTGCGCGACTACCAGCGCCACGGCCTCACCTGGCTCGACCAGCTCACCTCGCTCGGGCTCGGCGCGTGCCTGGCCGACGACATGGGCCTCGGCAAGACGGTCACCCTCATCGCGCTCGCGCTGCACCGCTCCGAGCAGGGCCACGGCTCCGGGCCGACCCTCGTCGTGTGCCCGGCGTCGCTGCTCGGCAACTGGGAGGCCGAGATCCGCCGGTTCGCCCCCGAGCTGCCGGTGCGCCGGTTCCACGGCCAGGCGCGTGGCCTCGCGGGGCTGGACGAGACGGGTCCCGGCTTCGTGCTCACGACCTACGGCACGATGCGGCGCGACGCGGCCACGCTGGCCGGAGTCGGGTGGGACCTGGTCGTCGCCGACGAGGCGCAGCACGTCAAGAACCCCCGCTCGTCGACCGCCCGCGAGCTGCGCACCATCCCGTCCACGGCCCGCGTCGCGCTCACCGGCACGCCCGTCGAGAACGAGCTCACCGAGCTGTGGGCGATCCTCGACTGGGCGACGCCGGGGCTGCTCGGCAGCCGCAACGCCTTCCGGCGTACGTGGGCGGCGCCGATCGAGGCCGGCGTCGACCCGGCGGTCACGGCGCGGTTCCAGCAGCTGGTCGCGCCGTTCCTGCTGCGACGCCGCAAGTCCGACCCGGGCATCGCGCCCGAGCTGCCGCCGAAGACCGAGACCGACCACCTGCTGTCGCTGACCCGCGACCAGGTCGTGCTCTACGAGGCGTTCGTGCGCGACACCCTCGACAAGATCGAGCGCGCCGACGAGACCACCCGCCGCGGCCTGGTGCTCGCGCTGCTGACCGGCCTCAAGCAGATCTGCAACCACCCGGCCCACTTCCTGAAGCAGGGGTCGCTCGGCCAGCTGTCCGAGAAGGTCGAGCTGCTCGACGAGATCGTCGGCACCGTCGTGGCCGAGGGGGGCGCGGTGCTGGTCTTCACCCAGTACGTCGCGATGGCGCGGCTGCTCGAGGGCCACCTCACCCGGGCCGGCGTGCCCCACCTGTTCCTCCACGGCGCCACCCCGGTGCGGGAGCGCGAGCGACTGGTGGCGCGGTTCCAGGCGGGCGAGGTGCCGGTCTTCCTGCTGTCGCTCAAGGCCGGCGGCACCGGCCTCAACCTCACCGGCGCCGACCACGTCGTCCACTTCGACCGCTGGTGGAACCCCGCCGTCGAGGACCAGGCGAGCGACCGCGCCTACCGGATCGGGCAGACCCGGCCGGTGCAGGTGCACCGGATGGTCACCACCGGCACCATCGAGCAGCGGATCGCCGAGCTGCTCGGCCGCAAGCGCGACCTCGCCGAGTCCGTGCTCACCACGCGGCGAGACCGCGCTCACCGAGCTCAGCAACGACGAGCTGCGCGACCTGGTGACGCTGCGACCGGCCGACGGTGAGGCCTGATGGCCACCCATCCCCGGATCGCCCCGCGCCGCGGCGCCCGGGCCACGACCTGGTGGGGCAAGGCGTGGGTGCGGGCCGTCGAGGAGGCGGCGTACGGCGAGCGCGACCTGGTCCGCGGCCGGACCCTGGCCCGGTCGGGCCTGGTCGGCGGCATCACGGTCGAGCCGGGCCGGTTCCTGGCCGCGGTGGAGGAGGGTGACGACGCGTTCACGGTCAGCGGCTCGGTGCCGATGCTGGAGCCCCGCGAGCGTGACGCGTTCGCCGAGACGGTGGCCGCCGAGGCGGGCCGGATCGGCGCGCTGATGGCCGGCGACCTGCCGCACGGGCTGGTCGAGCACGCCGAGGAGGCCGGCGTCGAGCTGCTGCCCTTCGGCGGTGAGCTGGCGACCCGGTGCAGCTGCGAGCCGTGGACCGACCCGTGCCCGCACGCGCTGGCCGTCCTCTACCAGCTCACCTGGTTGCTCGACGCCGACCCGTTCGTGCTGCTCGCGCTTCGCGGCCTGGAGCGCGACGACCTGCTGGCCCTGCTCCACACGGTGTCGACCGAGAGCAGCGCGCCGCGCTCGGACGCCGACGTCGCCCGCGACGCCGCCGAGCGGGCGCGACGCCTGCTGGCCGCGCTCGACGACCCCGACGCACCCCTGGACCTCTCGTGGTGACCGACGCGCGCGAGGCACTCGCGGCGGTGCGGCGGCAGGCCGAGCAGCGGCTCGCGGCGCTGACCCACGACTTCGACGGCGTGGTGGCGGCCTCGCTCGACACCAATGCCGACGACGAGCACGACCCCGAGGGCGCCACCATCGCGTTCGAGCGGTCCCAGGTCGGGGCGCTGGTCCGGCAGGCACGCGAGCGGCTGGCCGAGGTCGACGCCGCCGAGCAGCGGCTGGCGGACGGGACCTACGGCCGGTGCGAGCGGTGCGGCCGGCCGATCGCCGCCGGCCGGCTGGAGGCCCGGCCCGAGGCGCGCACCTGCATCCGGTGTGCGAGCACGCCTCGTCAGTCCTGAGGGACCCCGAGGGCGGCGAGGGCCATGCCGGAGAGCAGGTCACGCATCGCGTCGTCGGCGAGCAGCCCGCTGTGGGGCGTGGAGTTGATGAGCCCGAACGCGACGTGCGCCATCGCCCGTGCCCGGTCGGGGCGCAGCCCGCGGTGGATCTGCCGCAGCTGGTCGGCCCAGACGTCGACGTACTCCCGCTGCAGGGTGCGGACCCGCTCGCGTGCCTCGGGCGGCAGCGACTCCCAGTCGCGGTCCTGGACCACGATCAGCGCGCGGTGGCGCACGGCGAACCCGACGTGCCAGTCGACGAGGGCGCGGACGGCGCCGGCCGCGTCGTCCGCCGTGGCCACGCGCTCGCGGCCGACCCCGAGCAGCTCCTCGCTGATCGAGACCAGCATCTCGGCCAGGATCGCGTCCTTCGACGGGAAGTGCTTGTAGAGCGCCGGGCCCGAGATGCCGCAGGCCTTGCCGAGCTCGGCGACCGAGACGCCGTGGAAGCCGCGGGTCGCGAACAGCTCGGCCGCGGTGGCCAGCAGCTGGTCGCGGCGGGTGACGGCCTCGGTGGTCATGGCCACAAGGTTAGCGGTCGCTAACCGAGGGCGGCTCTCGTCGTGAGAGGTGGACGCCGGGGCCGCTGGCGCCGGTGGTTAACGATCGCTAACCTGTGAGGGTGGCGGACATGAGGGAGATCGTCGAGGAGCTGCGGGAGCGGCTCGCGACCGCGCGGCAGGGTGGTTCGGAGAACGCCCGGCGCAAGCACACCGACCGCGGCAAGCTGCTGGTGCGCGAGCGGGTCGACCGGCTGCTCGACCCGGGCAGCCCGTTCCTGGAGCTGAGCCCGCTGGCGGCCTACGACATGTACGGCGGCGGGGTGCCGAGCGCGGGCGTCGTGACCGGCATCGGGCGGGTGAGCGGCCGCGAGTGCGTGGTGGTCGCCAACGACGCGACGGTCAAGGGCGGCACCTACTACCCGATGACGGTCAAGAAGCACCTGCGCGCGCAGACCGTCGCCGCCGAGAACCGGCTGCCGTGCCTCTACCTCGTCGACTCCGGCGGCGCGTTCCTGCCGATGCAGGACGAGGTCTTCCCCGACCGCGAGCACTTCGGCCGGATCTTCTTCAACCAGGCCAACCTCTCGGCCGCGGGCATCCCGCAGATCGCCAGCGTCATGGGGTCGTGCACCGCCGGCGGCGCCTACGTCCCGGCGATGTCCGACGAGACCGTGATCGTCAAGGAGCAGGGCACGATCTTCCTCGGCGGTCCGCCGCTGGTGAAGGCCGCCACCGGCGAGGTCGTCACGGCCGAGGAGCTCGGCGGCGGCGACGTCCACGCCCGCACCTCCGGCGTCGTCGACCACCTCGCCGAGGACGACGCGCACGCGCTCGCCATCGTGCGCAGCGTCATCGACACCCTCCCGCCCGCCTCGCCCCGCGCCGCCGGCCCGGTCGAGGAGCCCCACGAGGACCCCGAGACGCTCTACGACGTCGTGCCCAGCGACACCCGCACGCCGTACGACGTGCGCGAGGTGATCCGGCGGGTCGTCGACGGCAGCCGGTTCCACGAGTTCAAGCAGCTCTACGGCGAGACGCTGGTGTGCGGCTTCGCCCGGATCTGGGGCCACGAGGTCGGCATCGTCGCCAACAACGGCATCCTCTTCAGCGAGTCGGCGCTCAAGGGCGCCCACTTCATCCAGCTCTGCAACCAGCGCGGCATCCCGCTGGTGTTCCTGCAGAACATCACCGGCTTCATGGTCGGCCGCGAGTACGAGAACCGCGGCATCGCCCGCGACGGCGCCAAGCTCGTCACCGCGGTCGCCTGCAGCGTGGTCCCGAAGTTCACCGTCGTCATCGGCGGCTCGTTCGGTGCCGGCAACTACGGCATGTGCGGGCGCGCCTACGACCCGCGCTTCCTCTGGATGTGGCCCAACGCCCGGATCTCGGTGATGGGCGGCGAGCAGGCCGCCAACGTGCTGGCGACCGTCGCCGGACGCGAGGACGACGACGACTTCAAGGCCCCGATCCGCGAGCAGTACGAGACGCAGGGCTCGCCGTACTACGCGACGGCGCGGCTCTGGGACGACGGCATCATCGACCCGGCCGACACCCGCCGGGTGCTCGGGATGGGGCTGGCCGCCGCCGCGCACGCGCCGATCCCGGAGCCCTCCTACGGCATCTTCCGGATGTGAATCACCCCATGACCAAGACGCTCCTGATCGCCAACCGCGGCGAGATCGCCCGCCGCATCGTGCGCACCGCCCGCGCCGAGGGCTGGCGCACCGTCGCGGTCCACACCGACCTCGACGCCGGCGCCTCCCACGTCCGTGACGCCGACCAGGCGGTGCGGGTGACGAGCTACCTCGACGCCGAGGAGATGCTGCGCGCAGCCCGGGTGTTCGACGCGACCCACGTCCACCCCGGCTACGGCTTCCTGTCCGAGCGCGCGTCCTTCGCCCGCGCCGTCGAGGAGGCCGGGCTGACCCTGGTCGGTCCGAGTGCGGACGTCATGGATCGGATGGGTCGCAAGGACGCCGCCCGCGAGATCGCCGTCGCCGCCGGCGTGCCCGTGGTGCCCACCGGCGACGACGCCAGCTATCCCGTGCTGGTCAAGGCCGCCGCGGGCGGTGGCGGCAAGGGGATGCGCATCGTGCGCGCCGAGTCCGAGATGGCCGAGGCGCTGGCCGCGGCCCGGCGCGAGGCGCTGAGCGCCTTCGGCGACGACACCATGCTGGTCGAGAAGTACGTCGAGTCCGGCCGGCACATCGAGGTGCAGGTCATCGGCGACGCCCACGGCACCGTCCTCCACCTCTTCGAGCGCGACTGCTCGACGCAGCGGCGCCACCAGAAGGTGCTCGAGGAGGCGCCCGCGCCGACCCTCACCGACGCGCAGCGGGCCGCCATCACCACCGCGGCGGTCGACCTGGCGCGCGAGGTCGGCTACGTCAACGCCGGCACCGTCGAGTTCCTGCTCGACAACGCCACGGGCGAGTTCTACTTCCTGGAGATGAACACCCGGCTCCAGGTCGAGCACCCCGTCACCGAGCTGGCCGTCCAGGTCTCGGGGCAGGGCCTCGACCTGGTCGCCCTCCAGCTCCGGGTCGCCGAGGGGCAGCCGCTCGGGTTCACCCAGGACGACGTCCGGCTGCACGGCCACGCCATCGAGGCGCGGGTCTACGCCGAGGACTCCTTCCGCGGCTTCCTGCCGCAGGCCGGCACGACGAGCATCGTGCGGTGGCCCACCGGGGTCCGCGTGGACCACGCGCTGGCGCCGAACCAGGTCGTGTCCACGTCGTACGACCCGATGCTCGGCAAGGTGATCGCCCACGGCGCCGACCGTGAGGAGGCCCGGCGGGCGCTGGTGGCCGCGCTCGACGACACCGCCATCCTCGGCCTCACCACCAACACCGGCTTCCTGCGGGCGCTGGCCGCGAGCGACGAGTTCCGCGACGCGACCATCGACACCGCCTGGCTCGACACCGCCGAGATCCCGGCACCGGACCCCGACCTGCCGCGCGTCCTCGTCGCCTGGATCTCCGCCATGGTGACCGCCATGGACTCCGGCCACCCGTTCCAGGCCGACGGGTTCCGGCTGGGTGCCACCCCCGCGCCCACGGTCGTCGAGCTGGACCGCGTGGTCGTGGTCGACCGCGCCGCCGGCACCGTCGACGGCACGCCCGTCCAGCAGCTCTCGGCCGACGACCACGTCCTCGACGCCGTCGTCGACGGGCGCCGGGTGCGCGCGGTCGTCAACGTCCAGCCGCACGTGCTCGAGGTCGCCTGGGAGGGCCACCGCCACGTCTTCGAGCGGCCCGACGTGTTCGCCGACCATGGCCCGGCCGCCGGCGACGGCACGATCACCAGCCCGATGCCCGGCACCCTGCTCGACGTCCGGGTCGCCGAGGGCGACGCCGTCGAGGAGGGCCAGGTCCTCGGCGCGATGGAGGCGATGAAGATGGAGCTCAGCCTGACCGCTCCCTTCGCCGGCACCGTCACCACGGTCGGTGCGGCTGCCGGTGAGCAGGTCGCGCTCGGCGCCACGCTGTTCGTGGTCGAGCCTGCGGAGGAGGAGTCGTGACGGCGTACGGCGTGGAGGGGCTGCCCGAGCGGGTCACCGATCTACGAGGTCGGGCCCCGCGACGGGCTCCAGAACGAGGCGGCCATCGTGCCGGTCGAGGCGAAGGCGGAGTTCGTGCGGCGGCTGGTCGCCGCCGGGCTGCCGGTCGTCGAGGCCACGTCCTTCGTCCACCCGACATGGGTCCCGCAGCTCGCCGACGCCGCCGAGCTGATGACCGAGCTCGGCGCCGCCGGCCGCGACCTGCCGGTGCTGGTGCCCAACGAGCGCGGCCTCGACCGCGCCCTCGAGCTCGGGCTGCGCCACATCGCGATCTTCGGCTCCGCGACCGAGACCTTCGCCCAGCGCAACCTCAACCGCAGCCTCGACGAGCAGTTCGCGATGTTCGAGCCGACCGTGCGGCGGGCCCGCGACGCGGGCCTGGACGTCCGCGCCTACGTCTCGATGTGCTTCGGCGACCCGTGGGAGGGCGCCGTCCCCGTCGAGCAGGTCGTCGACGTCGGCAGCCGGCTGCTCGACCTCGGCGCCAGCCAGCTCAGCCTCGGCGACACCATCGGCGTCGGCACCGCCGGCCACGTCAAGCGGCTGGTCGCGGCGTACGCCGAGGCCGGGGTCGGCGTCGACCGGCTCGCGATGCACTTCCACGACACCTACGGCCAGGCGCTCGCCAACGCCTACGCCGCGCTGGAGTGCGGCATCACCACCTTCGACGCCAGCGCCGGCGGCCTCGGCGGCTGCCCCTACGCGAAGAGCGCGACCGGCAACCTCGCCACCGAGGACCTGGTCTGGATGCTCACCGGGCTCGGCATCGACCACGGGGTCGACCTCGACGCCGTGGTCGCGACCAGCACCTGGATGGCCGGGGTGCTGGGACGGCCCAGTCCGTCCGCGGTGGTCCGCGCCCTGTCACAATCTCCTGCATGAGCCGGACGGTCTACCTCCACATCGGAGCCCCCAAGACCGGCACGACCTACCTGCAGGACCGGCTGAGCCGCAACGCCGCGACGCTGGGCGCGCACGACGTCCACGTCCCGACCAAGTCGCCGCTGGTCAGCCCCGGGCTGTTCCACTTCCGGGCCGCGCTCGACCTGCTCGGCCAGGACTGGGGCGGCGAGCCCGGCCACGCCGTGGGCAGCTGGGACGCGCTGGTCAAGAAGGTGAAGCGCCGCAGCGGCACGGTCGTGATCAGCCACGAGATCCTCGCGCCGGCGCAGTCCCACCACGTCGCCCGCGCGATGAACGACCTGGCGGACGCCGAGGTCCACGTCGTCTACACCGCCCGCGACCTCGCCCGGCAGCTGCCGGCGGCCTGGCAGGAGAGCATCAAGCAGGGCCGGAAGTGGCGCTACGCCCGGTTCCTGCGCAAGTCGCAGCGGGGCAGGACCTGGTTCGCCCGGGCCTTCGACCTGCCGAAGGTGCTCGGCACCTGGGGGGCGCACGTCCCGCCCGAGCACATCCACCTCGTCACCGTCCCGCCACGGGGCGGCCCCGAGTCGCTGTGGGACCGGTTCTGCCGCGCCACCGGGATCGACCCGGGCTGGGCGCCGGCCGAGAGCACCCGCGCCAACGAGTCCCTCGGTGTCGCCGAGACCGCCGTCCTCCGCCAGCTCAACAAGCGGCTCGACCGGGAGACCCGCCGCGAGTCGGCGTACGACGGGCTGATCCGGCAGATGCTGGCCGAGGAGGAGCTGGTGCGCGGCGGACTCGCCGCGGATCACGCTGCCGCCGACCGCCTTCGACTGGGTCGAGGAGCGGAGCCACCAGTGGCTGGAGTGGATCGAGCAGGCCGGGGTCGACGTCGTCGGCGACGTCGCCGACCTGACCCCGACGCGGCCGGCCGACGACGCGGTCTGGCACGACCCGGACCACGTCCGGCCCCGCAAGCGGCTCGCGGTCGCGATGGAGGCGCTGGCCGCGATGACCTCCGAGGCGGCGTCGCGGCCCGACCCCGAGCAGCAGCTCGGCGCGCGGTTCCGGAAGAACGCCGAGCGGTTGCGCTCGCGGTGACCGGTCGATGACCGACGCAGCCGCGGCCTGGGGCTGGACGGCGCACCTGACCGACGGCGGTACGACGCCGTGGGCCCAGTGGTCCGGCACCGCCGAGCCGCAGCGACCCGTGCTGCCCGGCGCCCAGCAGCTGGAGCTGCTGCGCCGGGTCAACCTGGCCGGTCGGCCGACCGCGCAGCTCGCCGAGGCCGTGCTCGCCGCCGACCCGCCGCGTCGGACCATGCCGGCGCTGCCCCTGGCCGGCGGTCCCGACGTGCCGGGCCACGGCCCGCGACCCGTCGACCCGGCCGAGCTCGGTGACAACGACCTGACCCGGCTGGCCGCCGTGCTGCTGGCCCGCGACCTGGCCACCCGGCCGGTGGCCGCGCCGCGTCCCGGATGGCGGCGGCCGTGGCGGATCCGCTACCACCTGCTCGGCGACCCCGAGCACGCCGCTCCGCTGCGGCGCCACCTCACCGCCCGCGGCCGGCCGCCCGGCGGGTACGGCGGGCGGGTGCTGGTGCTCGGCACCGACACCGGCCGGATGCTGGTCGACCTCTGGACCGCCCACTGCTTCCGCCACGGCGCCCTGCCGTGGCGCGACTGGATCGCCGTGTGCGTGCGCCGCGGCACGCTGCCGGCGCCGCTCGACCTCCACCTGCTCGCCCGCCGCGAGATCGACCGGCCGGTGCCGAACCGGGTCCACGTCGTCACCGACCCCGCGCTCGCACCCCGGCTGCTCGGCGTACGCCGGGGGCCGGGCACGCCGCAGCCGATGGCGGCGTCGGCGGTCGACCTGGGACGCCGGGTCGCGGCCGCGCTGCGCCCGCTCGCGACGCCGGAGCGGCGCGCGGTGCTGCTGACCGACGTGCTGCGGCCGCGGCTGGCCGACGAGCCGGGGCTGCCGCTGGTGGTCCCCGCGCGGCACCGGGACTGGGTGCGGGACGAGGCCGACCGGCTGCACCGGCAGCTCGGCCGCGGTCGCTACCCTGTGCACGGCGATCCGGCGCTCGTGCTGCCGGTCGACCGGGCCGGAGTCGAGGCGCCCGACGTGTCCGACACCCTCGCGCTGGCGATCCGGCTGCTGCTCGAGACCGACAGGTCGATCCAGGAGGAGGGACCGTGAGTCCGTCGGGTCCTGCTCCACGTCGGTACGCCGAAGACCGGCACCAGCCACCTGCAGGACGTGCTGTTCCGCAACCGCGAGCGGCTGCGCGAGCAGGGCGTGCTCTACCCCGCCGACCGGTTCGACGCCCACTTCCTGGCCGCGCTCGACCTGATGCAGCTGCCGTGGGGCGGGCTCGAGAACGAGGCCGTCGGCGCCTGGGACGCGCTGGCCGACGCAGGTGCGCGCCCACTTCGACGCGCACAGCGACGGCACCGCGATCATCAGCCACGAGATCCTCGCCACCGCCTCCCGCGGCCAGGCGCAGCGGGCGCTGGCGTCGCTGGGGCACCCCGACACCGAGATCCACGTGGTGCTCTCGGTCCGCGACCTGGTGCGGCAGATCCCGGCCGAGTGGCAGGAGAACGTCAAGCACCGCCGCGAGCTGCCCTACGCGCGCTTCCTCGCCCAGCTGCGCGACCCGGCCCGCGACAGCGCCATCGGCTCGTGGTTCTGGGGCGTGCAGGAGATCCCCGACATCCTCGACCGCTGGGCCGCCGACCTGCCGCCCGAGCGGGTGCACGTGGTGACCGTGCCCCGGCCGGGCGGTCCGCGCGACGTGCTGTGGCAGCGGTTCAGCCAGACCTTCGGCCTCGACGACCTCGACCTCGACGTCGAGGCGGAGCGGGCCAACCCCTCGCTCGGGCGTCCCCGAGACCACGATGGTGCGCCGGATCAACGTCAAGGCCAACAAGATCGTGCCGCCGTCGGCGTACCGGCCCCTGGTGCGCGAGCTGCTCGCCCACCAGACCCTGTCGCGCCGGGTCGACTCGCCGCGGCTGACCCTGCCGCCCGACGACCACGCCTGGGTCGCGCCGCTGCAGCAGTCGTGGACCGACGTGGTGCGCGAGCGCGGGTACGACGTGGTCGGCGACCTCGACGACCTGGTGGGCGCGCCGCCGCCCGAGGACTGGGCCGACCCCGACTCACCCGACGAGGCGCAGGTGGCCGACGCGGCCGTCGACGCGATCACCGCGCTGCTGGTCGAGAACGCGCGGCTGGTCCACCTCGAGCACGACCTCCGCCGGCCGGCTCGACGACGCCCACCGCGACCTCGAGCGCGCCCACCTGCGGCCGACCTACCGCTGGCGCGAGAAGACCGTGCGCCGGCTGCAGGACAGCCGGGCGGGACGGTTCGCGCTGCGGGTCTACCGCGCGGCGCGCGGCAGGAGCTCGCGGTCGGCGTAGCGCCCGACCCGCCAGGTGAAGTAGCCGTCGGCGCTCGCCGCCGACGACGCCACCGACGACCGGGATCCGCCGCCCGACCGTCGTCGCCAGCCGCTTGCCGGCCATCCGGGTGATGAGCTCGCTCGCCACCACGGCCGAGACGACCTGGTCGAGCTCGGGGTCGTGGGCCGGCGCGGTGGCCAGCGCCATCGGCGGCGCCGGGAGCTGCTTCTTCTTCACCAGGCGGGACACGATGTCCTCGTCCAGCAGGCAGACCAGGATCGCGTTGCGCACCCGCGGGTCGGCCAGGTCGTAGCCGCGCAGGTGGGCGATGCCGGCGATCATCCGGCACTGGACCAGCGCCAGGCCGGTGATGTTGACGGGGATGGCGACGGCCGCGGTGACCAGCGCCGCCGATGTTGGTGACGAAGCCCTGCGCGCCGGCGTAGCGGACGTGGTTCTCGATGACCTCGTGCACCGCCCGCTCGACGTCGCCCTTCTGCTCCGCGAGCTGCTTGTCGGCCGCCTGGCGCGGCGGGCGGCAGCGGCCCCACGCCCTCGATGGCGCGGCGCAGCGCCTCCCGCACGAACGTCGTGGTCAACCCCGGCGCCAGCTCGGCCACCTTCGGCGCCAGCCGCTTCGACATCGAACTCATCGCACCCATGGGCGATCCTACGGATGGATGGCGGTTTCCTCGCGACCGGGGAACCGCGATGGCACCCGTGCGCACGCCCAGGACTCGCCGACTAGGTTCAGCCCCATGCCGCCCGTGGAGCCACCACCGACGCACGTGGGCGTTCCCGCCGCCGGAGCGGTGGCCCGAGGACGACGACCTGGTCGCGATCGGCGCCGACCTCGGACCGGGGACGCTGCTGGCGGCGTACCGCTCCGGGCTGTTCCCGATGCCGTTCGAGGGCGCCGCGGCGCCGGGCTGGTGGAGCCCCGTCGAGCGCGGGGTGCTGCCGCTCGACCGGCTGCGGGTGACCCGCTCGCTGCGGGCCTCGGTCAAGCGGCTCGAGATCCGGGTCGACACCGCGGTCGCCGACGTGATCGACGGCTGCGCCGACCCGTCGCGGACCGGCGCCTGGATCGACGGCGACGTGCGGGCGGCCTACCTCCGCCTCCACGAGCTCGGCTGGGTGCACTCGGTCGAGGCCTGGCGCGACGGGCGGCTCGCCGGGGGGTTGTACGGCGTCGCCGTCGGCGGCCTGTTCGCGGGCGAGTCGATGTTCCACCGCGAGCGCGACGCCTCCAAGGTGGCCCTGGTCGGCCTGGTCGACCTGCTCTCCGACGAGCACGCCGCGGAGCGGCTCGTCGACGTGCAGTGGAGCACCGACCACCTGGCCAGCCTCGGCGTCACCGAGATCCCGCGCGCGACGTACCTCCAGCGGCTGCGGCGCGCGCTGACGGTGCCGCTGCCGGCCCTCTGGCGCTGAAGCCTCAGACCACCTGCGGCGGCCGACCGGTCTCGCTCAGCATCGGCCGGCCGGCGAAGGCCCAGTCGACCATGCCGCCGTCGAGGTTGACGGCGTCGATGCCCTGCTGGGTGAGGTAGTGGGTGGCGCGCATGGAGCGGCCGCCGATCTTGCAGACCACCAGCACCCGGCCGGCGGGGAGCTCGTCGCGGCGGGCGGGCAGCTGCATGAGCGGGACGTGGACCGCGCCCTCGATGTGCCCGTGGGCCCACTCCTCGGGCTCACGCACGTCGAGCACCGTCACCCCGTCGGGGAGCGGGTCGGGCAGGTCGTCCACGGTGGTGCTGGGGATATCCGGGTGCATGTGCGGGCTCACTTCAGGAGTCGGGACATCCGGCGGTCGGCGAGTGGCTTGCCGCCCGTCTGACAGGTCGGACAGTACTGAAGGCTCGAGTCGGCGAAGCTGACCTCACGCACCGTGTCACCGCAGACCGGGCACTCCTCGCCGGTCCTGCCGTGCACCGCGAGGTGCGACTTCTTCTCGCCCTTCAGCGCAGCTGCGGCCACCCCGCGCGACCGGTCGACGGCCTCGCCGATGACCGACCGGATCGCGTCGTAGAGGGCCTGCACCTCGTCGTCGGTCATGCTCGAGGCCGGCTTGAACGGCGACATCTTCGCCGCGTGCAGCACCTCGTCGGAGTAGGCGTTGCCGATCCCGGCGATGGTGCCCTGGTGGCGCAGCACCCCCTTGACCTGGGCGCGGCCGGCCTTCGCCAGGATCCCCGCGAGGGTGTCGACCCCGAACGCGTCGGCCAGCGGGTCGGGGCCGAGCGAGGCGATGCCGGGCACGTCAGCGGGTTGCCGGACGACGTACGCCGCCAGGCTCTTCTTCGTGCCGGCCTCGGTCACGTCGACCCCGGTGTCGTCGTCGAGCACGACCCGGACCGCGAGCGGCGACTTGCTGCTCGGCCGCGGCGGGACCGGCGGCAGCTCGTCGCGCCAGCGGATCCAGCCGGCGCGGGCGAGGTGGAAGACGAGGTGGAGCCCGCCGGCCGAGATGTCGAGGAACTTGCCGTGCCGGGTCACGTCGTCGACGAAGCTGCCCTCCAGCGCGGTCACCGGCGGGTCGAAGGTCTTCAGCGCCGAGAACGCGACGACGTGGACCTTCGCGATCGCACGATCGGCGAACCGGCCCCGCAGGTCCAGGGCCAGCGCTTCCACCTCGGGGAGCTCGGGCACGGCTCGAGTGTAGGCAGAATCAGTGACAGGATGCCCGGCCCCAGCGCAGAATGAGGCATGCCCGAGGCGCGCCCGCTGCCGGAGACGGGGTCGATCTTCCTCGACGCCCGCGGTGGTGACCGCGCCCTGCGGGTCTCCTGGCACCACGAGAAGGGCCTCGTCGTGCTGTCGCTGTGGCGCGAGAACGTCTGCGCCGGGTCGTTCCGGTTGCCCATCGACGAGGTGCCCGACCTGATCGTGACGCTGCGCGCCGGCCTCGACGCGGCGTACGACGTGGCGCTGCAACGGCGCCGCGACGCCGCCGGCTGATCCCGAAATCCTGATTGAGGAGAGCCGAGCTGGCGAGGCTCGTCGAAATCTACGGTTTCGGCTAGAGATGCGGATACGGTCCCATCGTGGACCCGATCCGGAACCCCTACGCGCCCGGCGCCGGCCAGCGCCCGCCCGAGCTCGCGGGCCGGGACGAGCAGCTCGGTGCCTTCGACGTCGTGCTCGCCCGGGTCTCGGCCGGGCGGCCCGAGCGCTCCCTGGTGCTGACCGGGCTGCGGGGCGTCGGCAAGACGGTGCTGCTCAACGCGCTCCGCTCCGCCGCCGTACGCCGGCAGTGGGGGACCGGCAAGCTGGAGGCGCGACCCGACCAGTCGCTGCGCCGCCCGCTCGCCTCGGCGCTGCACCAGGCGGTGCGCGAGCTCGGCCACCGCGACGAGGACTCCGTCTCCCACGTGCTCGGCGTGGTCCGCTCCTTCGCCCAGCGCGAGGCCGGCCCGAACGCCAAGCTGCGCGAGCAGTGGAACCCGGGCATCGACGCACCGGCGGTGAAGGGCCGGGCCGACTCCGGTGACATCGAGATCGACCTGGTCGAGCTGTTCACCGACCTCGGCGGGCTCGCCGCCGACGAGGGCAAGGGCATCGCGGTCTTCATCGACGAGATGCAGGACCTCGGCCCCGACGACGTCTCCGCGCTCTGCGCCGCCTGCCACGAGATCAGCCAGTCCGGGCTGCCGATGATCGTGGTCGGCGCCGGTCTCCCGCACCTCCCGGCGGTGCTGTCGGCCAGCAAGTCCTACTCCGAGCGGCTGTTCCGCTACCAGCGGATCGACCGGCTGCCCCGCGAGGCCGCCGACCGGGCGCTGGCCGCTCCCGCGGCCGACGAGGACGCGGCGTACGACGCCGACGCGCTCGACGCGATGTACGCCGCCACCGGCGGCTACCCCTACTTCATCCAGGCCTACGGCAAGGCGGTCTGGGACCGCGCCCCGCGGACCCCGATCACCGCCGCCGACGTGGTCGTCGCCGCCCCCGAGGCCGAGTCGGAGCTGGCCGTCGGCTTCTTCGGCTCGCGCTACGAGCGGGCCACGCCGGGGGAGCGGGACTACCTGCGCGCGATGGCCGACGCCGCGGTGCAGATCGCCGAGGCCGGCGAGGAGGAGCTCGACGAGATCGAGAGCGTCCCCACCGCCGACGTCGCCGCCGTGCTCGGCAAGAAGCCCCAGTCGCTCTCACCCGCCCGCGACGCGCTGCTCAAGAAGGGCCTGATCTACGCCAGCGAGCGGGGTCGGATCGCGTTCACGGTGCCGCACTTCGGGCGTTACCTCCGCGAGCGGACCTGAGGTGCCCCCGAGGACGATCAGTTGGGACTCGCGAGGCGGGCGGCCGCGTGAGCACCTACGCGTCCGGCTCGAACTGATCGCGGTGTGGGGAAGCCACCGGGTCACAGCCGCTCGAGGAACGCCAGCGACCGCTCGACCACGAGGTCGGTGGCAGCGGGGTCGTGGTCGGCGAGGCTGTCGTCGGTGAAGAGGTGGCCGCTGCCGGGGTAGACGAAGATCTCGATCTCCTCGTGCGCCTTGGCGGCTGCCTCGGCCGCCGCCTGGTCCTCCAGCCAGAACTCGTCCTCGGCCATCGCGTGCACCTGCACCGGCAGCCCCGGCCACTCGCCGAAGTAGGACGGGTCGGCGAAGCCGTGGAGGAAGAGCCCGCCGCGGGCGCCCGGGCGGTTCTGGAGCAGCGTCTGCGCGGGCATCACGCCGAGCGAGAAGCCGGCGTAGACGAGGTCGTCGGGCAGTCCCTCGGCGTGGCGCACGGAGCGGTCCCGCATCGCCTCGAAGCCGATCTCGCCGACGTAGGCGGCGCCGTCCTCGATCGAGCCGAAGGTGCGGCCCTCGAACGAGTCAGGGGTGTGGACGGTGTGCCCGGCCGCGCGCAGCCGGTCGGCGAACGCGTGGACTCCGGACGTCAGTCCCTGGATGTGGTGGAAGAGCAGGATCTCGGCCATGCGAGGACGGTAGCGCCGATTCCGGACGCTACGCGTCCGGATCGCGGAGCTCGACCAGGCCCACGGAGTTGCCCTCGCTGTCGACGATGAACGCCTGCCACTCGTCGGTGCCGGCCGGGCCGAGGGTGTCGTCCTCGTGCCGGAAGATCACGTGTGGCCGGCCGGTGACGGTGACGCCGGCGGCCTCCAGCCGGGCGACCTCGGCCTCGATGTCGTCGACGCGGAGGTAGAGGACCGCCGAGGGCGCCCGCGTCTCCAGCATCAGCCGGGTCCCGCCGAGGTCGAAGAACACCAGCCCGGGCGGGTCGTACGTCGCCAGCGGGCCGTGACCCAGCAGGTCGGTGTAGAAGCGGGTGGCCCGCTCGAGGTCCTCGGCGCGCTGCGCCACCTGGACGATGGACATGGGAGCTCCTCACTCGGTTGCGATGGCTTCGAGCACCTTCATCCGGGCCGCCCGGACCGCCGGGATGATCGCGGCGATCACGCCGAACAGGACGGAGATCCCCAGGAAGACGAAGAGGTTGGACAGCGGGATGGAGAGCTCGGTGAGGTCGTCGGCCAGCGACTGCCGCAGCAGCACGCCGATCAGCAGCCCGACCGCCATGCCCAGCACGGCACCCATCACCGAGATCGTCACCGACTCCAGCGTTCACCATCCGCCGCAGCCGCGACCGGGACAGCCCGACCGCGCGCAGCAGCCCGATCTCCCGGGTCCGCTCGATCACGCTGAGGCTGAGCGTGTTGACGATGCCGATGACCGCGATCACGATCGCCAGCGCCAGCAGGCCGTAGATCATGTAGAGCAGCTGGTTGATCTGCCCCTTGAGGCTGTCGGCGAACTCCTGCTTGTCCTGCACCGTGACGATCGGCAGGCCGTCGATGACCTTCTCGAGCTGCTCCTGCACCTGCGCCGGGTCCGCGCCGTCGGCGACGTTGATGCTCAGCGAGGTGTCGGTCCGCTTGATGCCGAGGTCGGTGAGCAGGTCGAGCGGCACGTTGACGCCGGCGAGCACCGGCGTCGGCTCGATGACCCCGACCACCTCGACCGTGGCCTTCCGCTCGCCCGGGAACGCGATCTCCAGCGGGTCGCCGACCCACACGCCGTAGTCCGAGGCGGCGTCGCGCGAGATCACGGCCTGCTGGTCCGCGCTGAGCTCCTGGGTGCCGGCGACCACGTCGAGGTCGTAGATCTGGCTGTACGCCGGGTCGACGCCGGCCATGAACGTCGGGCTGCTCCTCGATCAGCGCGGGGGTGTACTGGTCGCGGGTCAGCACCCCGACGCCGTCGACCTCGGCCATGTCGTCGCCGATGCCGGTCGGGAAGGTCTGGAAGTTCGCCGACTGCACCAGGAAGTCGGCGGCGAACTGGTCCTCGACCAGCGCGTCGGTCGTCGCGCTCATCGACGCGGCGAGGGTGCCGACCGCCGAGACCAGCGCCAGGCCGATCATCAGCGCCGACGCGGTGGCGCCGGTGCGGCGCGGGTTGCGCAGCGTGTTCTCGGCCGCGAGCCGGCCGGTGGTGCCGAAGAGCCGGCCGAAGACCCCGCGGCACGCGACCAGCACCGGGTGGCCGAGCACCGGGCTCAGCGCGGCGGCGGTCAGGATCCACAGCACGGCGGCGGCGCCGATCCACGCGGCGGCCGGGCCGGGGCGCGTCGAGCAGGCCGAGCGCGGCCAGCATCGCGCCGAGCAGCGCGACCGCCGCGCCGATCAGCCCGCGGCGGCGCAGCGACCCCTCGGCCGGGGTGGCGTTCTCCTCCCGCATCGCCGCGACCGGCGCGATGCGCGAGGCCCTCCGGGCGGGGAGGTACGCCGACACCAGGGTGACCCCGAGGCCGACGCCGTAGGCCAGCACCAGCGTGCCCGGCGTGAGCTCGAGCGCGCTGGAGTTGATGTCGAGGCCGAAGGAGCGGAACAGGCCGGCCAGCGCGCGGGCCAGCCCCAGCCCGACCACGATGCCGAGCGAGGAGCCGATCAGGGCCATCAGCGTCGCCTCGATGAGCACGCTGCGGCGTACCTGCGAGGCGCTCGCGCCGATGGCGCGCAGCAGCGCCAGCTCGCGGACCCGCTGGGCGACCAGGATGTTGAAGGTGTTGGCGATGATGAAGCCGCCGACCAGGATCGCGATCACCGCGAACGCGATCAGGAACGTCGAGATCACGTCGAGGAACTCCCCGACCGCGTCCTGGGACTCCTTCGCGACGGTGTCGCCCTCGACCGCCTCGTAGGTCGCCGGCAGCACCGCGCCCGCCGCCTCGACCAGCTCGGCCTGGGTGACGCCGGGGGCGGCGGTCAGCGCGGCGCTGGTGAAGACGTCGCGGCCCTCGAGGAACAGCTCCTGGGCGCCCCGCGTGGAGAAGACGAGCAGCGTCGCACCGGCCGTGCCGCCGCCGTTGAACTCGGCGGTGCCGGTCATCGTCAGCGTCTTGCGCACGTTGTCGATCGAGTCGCCGGACGGGGCGATGACGGCGACGTCGTCGCCCACGGCGTACCCGGCGTTCTCGGCGGCGCCGGTGTCGAGCACGACGTCGGTCGGTCCCTCCGGCCAGTCGCCGGAGACCAGCTCCAGCGACGGCTCGTCGAGCAGGTTGGGGGTGTTGGAGTAGTTGAAGGCGATGGTCGGGGCGCCGCCGCCGCCGACGAGCTTGCCGTCCTGGTCGAGCAGGTACATGCCGAGCCCGTCGACGTTGCCGTCGGCCTGGGCGACCTCGGGCAGCGCGGCCAGCTCGTCGACGACCTCCGGGGTCAGCGTGGTCGTGTTGCCGATGCCGAACTGCTCGAAGGACTCCGTGCCGGCCGGGCGCACGAGGGCGTCGGGGGTCGAGCCCTTGATGATCCCGTCGAACGTCGACCCCAGGCCGTTGCTGAAGGTGAGCACGCCGGCGAGGAACCCGATCCCGAGCACGATCGCCAGCGCGCTCATCAGCAGCCGGACCTTGCGGGCGAGCAGGTTGCGCAGCGTCAACCGGAGCACGTCAGCCCGCCTTCGGGGTCAGCCGGGCCATCGCCTCGAGGATCGAGTCGCGGTCGGGCCGGTGCAGCTCGTCGACGATCCGGCCGTCGGCCAGGAAGATGACGCGGTCGGTGTAGGCCGCGGCGCCGGGGTCGTGGGTGACCATGACGATGGTCTGGCCGAAGTCGTCGACGCTGCGTCGCAGGAACCCGAGCACCTCGGCGCTGGAGGTGCTGTCGAGGTTGCCGGTCGGCTCGTCGGCGAAGACGATGGCGGGCTGGCTGACCAGCGCGCGGGCGCACGCGGCACGCTGCTGCTGGCCGCCGGAGAGCTCGCTGGGCTTGTGACCGAGCCGGTCGCGCATCCCGACCGCGTCGATCACCCGGTCGAACCACGCCTGGTCGGGCTTGCGGCCCGCCAGGTCGAGCGGCAGCGTGATGTTCTCCTGCGCGGTCAGCGTCGGCACCAGGTTGAACGCCTGGAAGACGAAGCCGATCTGCTCGCGCCGCAGCTGGGTGAGGTCCTTGTCCTTGAGCCTGCCCAGCGCCGTACCGCCGACGACGGCCTCGCCGCCCGACGGGGTGTCGAGCGCGGCCAGGCAGTGCATCAGCGTCGACTTGCCCGATCCCGAGGGGCCCATCACGGCGGTGAACTCGCCGGCGTACAGGTCGATGGTCACGCCGTCGAGGGCGCGGACCTCGGTCTCGCCCTTGCCGTAGACCTTCACGAGGTCGTGGGCGCTGGCAGCGACGGTCCGGGTTTCCCCCGTGGTGATGGCCATGGGCCAAGCCTCGCGGCTGGGTGGCGGTGCCCGCAATCGGATTGCACCCTGATCCGGGTCTCGGGGTTCACCCTCCAACCCGCCATCTCGGCCGGCGGGGGTGACCTGCGGTGCCCGGTCGGACAGAATGCCGGCATGGGCGCTGACACGGGTCCGCAGGTCGTCGCCCACCGGGGGGCGAGCCACGAGCGCGCCGAGCACACCCTCGGCGCCTACCTCGAGGCGCTCGACGCCGGGGCCGACGGCCTCGAGTGTGACGTCCGGCTCACCGCCGACGGGCACCTGGTCTGCTACCACGACCGGGACCTGCGGCGTACCGGCCATCACCAGGGGCTGGTGTCGGCGATGGAGCTCGCCGAGCTCGACCAGCTCGAGTTCGCCTCGTGGAAGAACCCGTGGGCCGACTTCGACGACGAGGCGGCCGACACCGACGAACGGCTGGTCAGCATGCTGACGCTGCGCCGCTTGCTGGAGACCGTGGCCGACTGCGGCCGCCGCGTCGAGCTGGCGATCGAGACCAAGCACCCCACCCGCTTCGCCGGCCTGGTCGAGCGGAGGCTGGTCGAGGAGCTGCGCCACTTCGGCTGGCACCGCGGCGACAGTCCGGTGCGGGTCATGAGCTTCTCCTACACCGCGCTGCAGCGGGTCGAGCGTCTCGCGCCTGACCTGCGGCTGGTGATGCTGATCGAGAAGGCCCGGCACTGGCCGGTGATCAAGCCGGTGCTCGGGCAGGGCTGGATCCTGGGGCCGGGCATCGGCCAGCTCGCCAAGCATCCGACGTTCGGCCCCAGGCTCGCCCGGACCGGCCGCGAGCTCCACGTCTGGACCGTCAACACCGACGCGCAGCTGCAGCTCTGCCTCGACCTGGGCGTGAAGGCGGTCATCACCGACCGACCGGCGTACCTCCTGGGGAAGCTCGGTCGATAGCCTCCCCACCATGGGAAAGAGCTCACGCACCAAGACCCGCGACCAGGCCAGGACCGGTGAGGTCGGCCCGCGCCAGCCGTGCCCGTGCGGGTCGGGTCGCCGCTACAAGGCGTGCCACGGCGCACCGGGCGGGGCGGCCGCGGTGTTCGTGGCCCGCCCGTTCGAGGGCCTGCCCTCCGAGTGCGACCTGGTCGCCCTGCGCGAGCTCGTCCCGTCGGCCACCGCGCCGCTGCCGCTGAGGGCCGAGGTGGCGGCGGAGCACGCCGACCGCACCGTCCAGCTGTGCACGCTGCTGCCCACGGCGGCGCCGGCGATGGTGCGCGAGAGCGGCGACATCTGGCTGGGCCTGCAGGTGGTCCACAACTACGGCGACCCGGCCCGCGACCTCGGCGCCGTGCTGCTCGCCGCCCTGCGGCAGGACGAGGCCGGCATCGTCGGCCTCACCGAGGCGCCCGGGGAGGGGCCGCGGCTGCAGGACCTGGTCGCCGACGCCCCGCTCGACATCACCGTCCACGAGGGCTTCGACTTCTGGGTCGCCGACGTCCCGGACGCGCCGGACCTGATGGGCGCGCTCGAGGAGGCCAACGGCGCCGTCAACCCCACCGACCGGCTCACCTCGGTGACCGCGGCGTACTGGACCGACGTCGGCACCAAGGAGCACCTGCGCTGGGTCATGCCCGAGCCGGAGGGCCCGCTGCTCGACGCGCTGGCGCGGCTGCACGCCGCCGGCCAGGACGTGCTGGTGCCCGAGTCGCGCTTCGTGGGCATGTTCCGCGCGCACGGCCTGCTGACCCCGGTGTGGGACCTCCCGCTCGGCACCGGCGCTGAGGCGCTGGAGGAGCCGGCCGAGCGGTTCGCGGCCGACCTGGCCGAGGCGCTGGCCGACGGGTCGGACCTGACGACCGAGCAGCGGTCCGCCCGCAACGGGCTGGCCAACCGGCAGGTCACGATCCGTTGACCAGACGTTGAGTACGACACACCCTCTCCCTGTTGTGCGCGGGGGTGTCGGGCGGTAAGTTTTACCTGCCCGGTCGTTGTTGTCTCCCCCGTCGGCAACGGCCGGGCCTTTTCATGCCCTGAACCGGACGGGCCGGTCGTCGGATTCCCCGGCTCAGTACCGAAACCTCGGCTTCTCGGGCGGTGCAACACCCGAGAAGCCCCAGTTTCCGCACATAGCCGGGGATTCCGACAGGCCCGGAACCCCCCGGCTCAGCCCCCCACCGGCAGCGGCTCCCGCGCGATCGGGCAGCTCATGCAGCGCGGCCCGCCCCGGCCGGAGCCGAGCTCGGACCCGGCGATCCGCACGACCTCGATGCCGGCGTCCTCGAGCCGGTCGTTGGTGCCGTCGTTGCGCTCGTAGGCGACCGCGACCCGGGGTGCGAGGGCCAGGGTGTTGTTGCCGTCGTCCCACTGCTCGCGCTCGGCGGTGACCGGGTCCAGGCCGGTGTCGATCTGGTGCAGCGTGTCGATCTGCATCGCCTTCGCGGCCGCCACCAGGAACGGCTCGGCGTCGGAGACCCGGAGCGTCAGCGTGTCCTCGGCCTCGTCGGGGTCGGGAGCGGTCACCGCGAAGGCCTGCAGCGAGTCGGCCATGTTCGGGTACATCACGATCTTGTCGACGTCGACCATCGTGCAGACGGTGTCGAGGTGCATGGTCGCCCGCTCCTGGGCGATCGGTACGGCGAGCACGGTGTGGGCCAGCCGGGCGTGGAAGACCTGGCGGGCGAACCGTTCGACACCGGCGGGCGTCGTGCGTTCGCCGACGCCGACGGCGATCACGCCGGGCGCGAGCAGCAGCACGTCGCCGCCCTCGACGTGCTCGTGGTGCCAGCCGTGGATCTTGCGGGTGCCGGCGAAGCGGGGGTGCTCGGTGTAGATGAGCTCGGTCAGCTGGGTCTCGCGGCGCCGCGCCGGCATCGCCAGCGAGGTGACCGCGACCCGGTCCCGCACCCACACGCTGGAGTCGCGGGTGAACAGCAGGTTGGGGAGCGGGTCGATGAGGAAGTCGTGGGGGTCGAGCAGCGAGGTGACCAGGCCGTGGCCGCCGCGGACCTCGTCGTTGCGGATGCCCGCGGTGAGGTACGCCGTGAGCTCGGCCGGGGACGCGTCGCGCAGCGCGCCGGCGAGGTAGCTGCGCATGGTGTCGCCGAGGTGGAGACCCGAGAGCGCGGTGGTGATCGCGTGGTTGCGCGCGTCCGCCTTCTCGAGGGTCTCGGTGAGCAGCTCGGTGAGGTAGAGGACCTCGACGTCGCGGGCGCGCAGCGCCTCGGCGAACGCGTCGTGCTCCTCCTGGGCCCGCGCCACCCACGGGATGCCGTCGAACAGCAGCCGGTCGTTGTTGCGCGGTGTCAGTCGCTTCAGCTCGTCGCCGGGGCGGTGGAGCATCACGGTCTGCAGCCGGCCGACCTCGCTGTCGGCGCCGTGGGTGGGGTGCGTCATGTGGGAACTCTAGTGTTTCCGGGCCGCCCACTCCGAGGCGAGGAGGGCGTACTCGTAGGTATCGGTCCACTCGCCCTTCGACCAGAAGTCCGCGAGCCGGTGGCCCTCCTGCCGCATCCCGAGCCGCTCGCACAGGCGTCGGGACGCGTCGTTGCGGGCGTCGAGCTCGGCCTTGACCCGGTGGAGGCGGTAGTGGTCGAAGGCGATGTCCAGCAGCGCCCGCGCGGCCTCGGTGGCGATCCCGCGCCCGCCGACGTCAGGATGGATCGTCCACGCGAGCTCGCCCTGCAGCGGCCCGTGGAAGATCAGGGCGACCTGGCCCACGACTCGGCCGTCGAGGTCGACGACGAAGCCGATCGCGTCCTCGTCGTCGGAGTTCGCCTGACGCGCCCACCGCTCCTCCAGCTCGGCGAGCGTGAACGCCTCGTGCAGGAGGTAGGTCGTCACGTCCGCCCGGCCGTAGATCGCGTGGAGGTCGGGGGTGTCGCGCGGCTCGCGCCGACGGAGCACGAGACGGTCGGTGTGGATCGGCAGCGGTGGGGGCTCGCTCGTCGACAGGTGTGCCCGGCGGGGCTCGTCGACCAGCCGGCGCCTCAGCTCCGGCTGGTCGGCGAGCACCTTCTCGAGCTCCGTGACCGCCTCGTGGAGCGCGCCGCGAGCCACCTGGTCGCACGGGTCCTCCGCCAGCCTGGCGAGCGACTCGTCGGCCTGCGTCACCAGACGGTCGGCGTCGCTCACTCCTCCTCCGGGTTCCGGGCCGACCGCCGCCGTACGACCCACGGCTCGAGGTGCCGGTAGCCCTTGACCGACACCCGGCGCAGCCGGCGGAACTTGAGGTCGCCGTGCTCGGCGAACGGCGAGAGGTCGGCCAGCTCGTCGGCGGCACGGTCGATCAGCTTGGAGAGCGGCGTGCCGTCCGGGGCGGTGTCGGGCGGCAGGTCCTGGCCGGAGAGCAGGTCGAAGGCGCCCCGGTCGACGAGCACGGTGCCCGGCCGCGCGACCGAGGTGAGTCGCGAGGCGATGTTGACGGTGGGACCGAAGACGTCGCCGAGCCGGCGGGTGATCGGGCCGTAGGCGATCCCGGCCCGGACCCGGGGGAAGTCGTCCTCGTCGTCCTCGCCCCGACCGGTGAGCAGCAGCGCCACCTCGATCGCCGCCCAGCAGTCGTCGACGACGAAGAGCACCTCGTCGCCGATCGTCTTGATGACCCGCCCGCCGGCGGCCACCACCGCCCGCGTCGTCTCGTCCTCGAAGACCTCGATCAGGTCGACCAGCTCGCTCTCGTCGAGGTTCTTGGTCTGGCTGGTGTAGCCGACGATGTCGGCGAACACGACCGCCGCGGGCGCGTCGTCCGCACCGGACTCGACGGTGGGCAGCAGCCGCTTGCGCGGCGTTCTCGAGGTGCCGGCGCCAGATGTAGTCCTGGAGGGCCCCGACCCGTGGCAGGACGTCGGTGACCAGCTGGTCCAGCCGTGCCTGCGGGTCCTCGTCGGCGAGGGCGATCCCGGCGAGCAGGCTGACCTGCCACTCCGCGAGCCGCGCGAAGCTGCGTCCCCACGTCCGGACCAGCGCCGCCTGCGAGTCGGGCTCGAGGATCCCGAACGCCACCAGCTCGGCGGTCGTGCGCAGCGCCTCGACGTCGTGCTCGGTGAAGGCGACGTCGTCGTCGGCGGTGTGCGGGAAGCCGAGCTGGCCCCAGAGCTCCTCGGCGACGTCCAGCGGTACGCCGGACGCGTCGGCGACCTGGCGGCGGGTCAGCGAGCGGCGCGCGCCGAGGAGGTACTTCTCGACGTCGTCGAGCAGTCCGTCACCGGTCAAGGCGTCACTGGCCCAGACGATCCTCGGGACGTCCGGTCCAGGGCCTCGGCGAAGGCCGGGATCTGGTCCCGCAGCTCGTTGACCTGGTCGCGCGTGAAGTGGATCAGCTCGACCTTGGTGGTGGTGACGATCGAGGCGTTGCGGAGCTTGTGGTTCACGATCGCGCCCTCGCCGAAGATGTCGCCGGGCCCGAGCTTCGCGATCTCCTCGCCGCCGCGGCGGACGGAGGCCTCGCCGGAGACGATGATGTAGGCCTTGTCGGCCGCGGTCTTCTCCCAGATCGGTGACCAGTCAGCCGGCAGGGTGACGTGCGTCCCGGTGTTCTTGATCGTGTCGACCTCTTGGTCGGTGAATCCATCGAAGATCGCCATGGTGCTGGGTGCCTCTCGTCGTCGGTCCTCCCGCGGTGATCCTCCCGAACCGAGCGGAGCGCTGTCCAGCGATCGTGTCGATCACGACACCAGCTCGTACGCCGTGAAGCCGGCCAGGACCAGGCACACCGCCGCCCCGACGTAGTGCAGCGCGTGCAGTGGCACCACCCGCAGCAGCGCCCGGCCGATCAGCACCGCCAGACCGCTGACGGCCAGCAGTGCGCCCAGCGCGCCGACGAAGACGGAGACCGGGTCCTCGTAGCGGGCGACCAGGGTGAGGGTCAGCAGCTGTGAGAGGTCGCCCCACTCCGCGGCGAACAGCACCAGGAAGCTGGCGCCGATCGCGCGGACGCCGGTGACGTCGCGCGCCTTCTCGGCGTACTCGTCGCCGGAGGCGACGTGGGCGCTGCGCCCCTCCCGGAACAGGATCACCGCGCCCGCCAGGAACATCAGCAGCGAGACGCTCCGGACGATGTCCGGCGGCAGGAACGAGGCGGCGTGGCCGAGCGCGACGGCGACCGTGGTCTGGACGGCGAACGCCAGGCCGACCCCGATCCACACCAGCAGCGGCCGGAACTTCGTCGACAGCACGAGCGTCGCGATGAACGTCTTGTCGGGCAGCTCGACGACGAAGATCGCGCCGAAGGCCACCGCCATCACCACGGGGTCCATCAGGAGAGGCTCCACCGTCGAGGAGGGGCCGGCTCGCGCCGATCGCGTCGGCCAGCACGTCGCCCACGGGCCGCCCGAGGGCGGTGGCCGCACGGACCACGTCGTCGTACTCCGGCATCGCGTTGACCAGCACGCCGTCGTGGCGGGCCAGCTTGACCGCGATCGTCTCGCCGCCGACCTCGACCGAGGTCATCTCGCGGTCGAGGGCGTGCTTGGCCGAGCCGGATCTCGCGGACGCCGATGGAGGAGGTGTGCCGGAAGATCGCGGCGCGGACGACGGCCGCGCGGCTCGCCCGCGACCAGCACCGACAGGGTGTGCGCCGGGCGGCCCTTCTTCATCAGGATCGGCGTCAGCCACGCGTCGCTCGCGCCGGCGTCGAGCAGCGCGGCGATCACCTGCGGCCAGACCCGCGGGTCGAGGTCGTCGACGTTCGACTCGATCAGCAGCGGCGGCGCCGGTCGGCGGCGGGCTGGTCCTCGCCCACCAGCAGCCGCAGCACGTTGGCGTGCCCCTCCGGGTCGCGGCCACCGGCCCCGACGCCGATGGCGCCGACGGTCATCGGCCGGCTGCGGCCCCCACCCGGTCGCGAGCGTGGTGAGCAGCGCGGCACCGGTCGGCGTGCACAGCTCCATGGCGGGCGCACCCGCCGGTCCGGCGTACGACGGGACGCCGCGGAGCAGCTCGGCCACCGCCGGCGGCGGGACCGGGAGGGTGCCGTGGGCGCCGCGGACGGATCCCGACCCGACCGCGACCGGGCTGACGGTGACCGTGCCCGCGCCGAGGTGGACGAAACCGGCGCAGACCCCCACCACGTCGGCGATGGCGTCGAGCGCGCCGACCTCGTGGAAGGAGACGTCGAGCGGGTCGCTGCCGTGGACCGTGGCCTCGGCGACCGCGAGCCGCTCGAAGACCGCGACGGCCAGGTCGCGCACGGCGCGGTCGAGGTCGGCGGCCGAGCAGCAGCGCCCGGATGTCGCGCCAGGTGCGGTGGTGGACCGAGTCGGCGACGTCGACGTGGCAGCGGGTGGCGGCGAAGCCGTTGCGGGTGACCGGCTCGGTGCGCAGCGCGACCGGTTCCGGGGCGATCGCGTCGACCGCGGCCTGCAGCACCTCGACCGGGACGCCGGCGCCCAGCAGCGCGCCCAGCAGCATGTCGCCGGACGCGCCCGAGGAGGCGTCGACCCAGACGTGACGCTCATCGGGCGGTCTGCCGGGCGACCCGCGCGGCGAAGACGCCCGCGCCGTAGCCGTTGTCGATGTTGACGACCGTGACCCCGGGCGCGCAGGAGTTGAGCATGGCGAGCAGCGCCGCGACGCCGCCGAGCGAGGCGCCGTAGCCGACGCTGGTCGGCACCGCCACGAGCGGTACGCCGACCAGGCCGCCGACCACGGACGGCAGGGCGCCCTCCATGCCGGCGACGACCACCAGGCAGTCGGCCCGCTCCAGCCGGTCGCGGACGCCGAGCAGCCGGTGGAGGCCGGCGACCCCGACGTCGGTGACGACGTCGACCCCGGCGCCGTGGACCCGCGCGGTCAGGGCCGCCTCGGCCGCGACCGGTGCGTCGGAGGTGCCCGCGCTGACGATCGCGACGGTGCCGCGGGCGGTCGGCATCGGGCCGAGGGTGGCGGCCCGCGCCACCCGGTCGACCTCGGCGCCGGCCGCCGCGGCAGCCTGCATCGAGTCGTCCGAGAGCCGGGTCGCCATCACCGCGCGGTCGGGGTGGTGCTCGTGCAACGTGCGCAGGATCGAGACGACCTGCTCGGGCGTCTTGCCGGCGCCGTACACGACCTCGGCGTCGCCGGTGCGCGATCGCCCGGTCGACGTCGACCCGCGCGAAGCCGAGGTCCTCGGTGCGCGGGTCCGGTCCGGGGATGTCGTTCACTCGCCACGCTCCCGGGCCGCGGGGTAGACGCCGAGCACCTTCACGTCGGTGGTGAAGAAGGCCAGCTCCTCCAGCGCCCGGGCGAGGCCGGGGTCGGAGGGGTGGCCGTCGACCTCGGCGAGGAACTGGGTGGCGGTGAAGTGGCCGCCGACCATGTAGCTCTCGAGCTTGGTCATGTTGACGCCGTTGGTCGCGAACCCGCCGAGCGCCTTGTAGAGGGCGGCCGGCAGGTTGCGCACGTTGAAGACGAACGACGTCACGACCGGGCCGCTGCCGGCCGCGGCCTCGGCGTAGTCGCGGGCGAGCACCACGAACCGGGTGGTGTTGTGGTCCTCGTCCTCGACGTCGGTGCGGAGCACCTCGAGGCCGTAGATCTCGGCGGCGAGCGGCGGGGAGATCGCGGCCTGGGTCGGGTCCGCCATCTCGGCGACCTCCCGGGCCGCGCCCGCGGTGTCGCCGGAGACGACCGGGCTGAGGCCGAGCTCGCGGATCACCTTGCGGCACTGGCCGAGGGCGTGGACGTGGCTGTGCACGGTCCGGATCGTGTCGAGCGAGGCGCCGGGCACGGCCAGCAGCGAGAACTGGATGCGCAGGAAGTGCTCGGCCACGATGTGCAGGTCGGAGTCGGGCAGGAAGTGGTGGATGTCGGCGACCCGGCCCGCGATCGAGTTGTCGATCGGGATCATCGCCAGGTCGGCCTCGCGGCTCTCGACCGCCGCGAACACGTCCTCGAAGGACGCGCACGGGAGCGGGTCGTGGTCCGGGTAGTGCTCGCGGCACACCAGGTGCGAGTTCGCGCCCGGCTCGCCCTGGTAGGCGATGCGCGGCGCCTCCCGTGTCGTCCGTGTCGAGGTCACCGGCTCATCGTAGGGTCGGCGCGTGGAGACCCTGTCCGTTGCCGCCCTCGTGGTCGCCCTGCTCGCCCTGGTCCTGACCGTGATCGCACTCCGACGCACCCAGCGACCGCGCGGCGGCAGCGTCGAGGAGCTGCCCGAGGACGTGCACGGACTGCGGCAGGAGGTCGCCGCCCTCAAGCGGGAGGCGGGAGACGCGCTGCGCCACCTCGCGGTGGTCCGCTACGACGCGTTCGGCGACATGGGCGGCCACCTCTCGTGGTCCCTGGCGCTGCTCGACGACGGCGGGCACGGCGTCGTGGTGACCTCGATCCACGGCCGCAGCGAGGCCCGCACCTACGCGAAGAACGTCTCCGGCTGGAGCTGCGAGCAGCAGCTGTCGCCGGAGGAGGAGGAAGCCATCACCCACGCCCGCGCCTGACCCGCGCCCGGCGGATGATGCGGGTGATGCGCGGCGCGTGATGCTAGCGTCATCACCGTGCGGACGACGCTCACGATCGACGACCGGCTGCTGGCGCTGGCCAAGACCCGTGCCCACGAGCAGCACCAGACCCTGGGCCAGCTGGTGGAGGACGCCCTGCAGCGCTACCTGAGCGCCCACCAGCCCGCGACGAGCGTGCCGGAGCTGCCGGTCTTCGACCGCGGCACCGGGTTCGTCGAGGGCGTCGACTGGTCGAGCAACCGCGGCCTGTTCGAGGCGCTGGACCGGTGATCGTCCCCGATGTCAACGTCCTGGTCGCGCTGTTCCGCGCCGACCACGACAACCACGAGGTCGTCGCCCGGTGGTGGCGGCGCACCGGCGAGGCGGGCGTCTCGGTCACCGCGCCCGACCTGGTGTGGACCGGGTTCGTGCGGATCGTGACCAGCTCGCGGATCTTCCGGGTGCCGGCGACGGTCGACGAGGCGTTCGGCTTCGTCAAGGCGGTCACCGCGCAGCCGACGTACGTCCCGATGGGTCCGCTCCCGCACGGCATGGACGAGTTCGAGCGGCTCTGCCGCGACGGCCACGCGACGGGTGACTTCGTCCCCGACGCCTACGTCGCCGCCGTGGCGCGCTGCCTCGGCGCGGCCGTCGCCACCCTGGACCGCGACTTCCGTCGCTTCGACGACCTCCGGATCGCCGTACCCGCCTGAGCCGCCCTCCGGGGGTCAGCGGGGGACGCGGACCAGCAGCCGGCCGTGGAGGCACTCCATGGTGAGCTCCTTGCCGGGGCCGATGGAGTCGCCGTCGAGCTGGCGCGGGGTCTCGGTGGCGGCCCGGAGGACGACCGAGGCGCCGACCTTGCGGTCGACCAGCTCGTCGGTGTGCTTGAGCTTGAGCAGCACCCGCCAGGCCAGGGGGATCCAGGAGAAGAAGTTGCGGGGGTGGAGGATCACGACGTCGAGCACGCCGTCGTCGATCGCGGCGTCGGGCAGCAGCGGCATCCCGGCCTGCAGGAAGCCGACGTTGCCGACCACGACGGTCCGCGCCCGGTGGCGGGTGAACTCACCGCCGTCGACGGAGATGTCGATCCGGACCGCCGGGAACATCAGCGACTTGAGCGCCGAGACGACGTAGGCGATCCAGCCGACCTTCTTCTTGAACTCCTCGTTGACGCCCTCCATGATCGCGGCGTCGAAACCCATCCCGGCCATCACCAGGAAGTGGGTGTCACCCTCGATCCCGTCGCCGCCGACCTTCACCAGGTCGATCGCTCGGTCCTGGCCGTTGAGCGCGACGTCGACGGCCGAGCGCAGGTAGAGCGGGATGTCGAGGTTGCGGGCCAGCAGGTTGCCGGTGCCGGCCGGGACGATGCCGACCGGGATGCCGGTGCCGGCGAGCTCGGCGCAGACCTCGCGGACCGTGCCGTCGCCGCCGCACACCAGGACCAGGTCGGCACCCGCGACGGACGCGGCCTCGGCCATGCCCGTCCCCGGGTCCTCGACGGTCGTGTAGTGCCAGGTCGGCGGCGACCAGCCGGACTCGGCGGCGATCTGCGACACGATCGCGCGGAACTGGCCGACGTCCTCGACCTTGATCGGGTTGACGATCACCGCGAGCCGGCGCTCGGTCGCGTAGACCTCGGGCAGCGGCTCGGACTTCACGGCGTGGCCGCGGGGCTCGGGGTCGAGCAGGACCAGGCCGAGCAGCACCAGTGCGAGGCCGAGCAGGGTGCCGGCCACCACGTCGGTCGGGTAGTGACGACCCAGCAGCACCCGGTCGAGGCAGACCGCGGCCCACACCGCCACCAGCACGACCAGGATCGTGCGGCGCATCGAGCTGCGGCGTACGAACACCCGGGACAGCACCACCAGGATCGCCGGCGAACGCGGCGACCGACGACGCGTGGCCCGACGGGAACGACTCGCTGGACAGCAGGTCGACGCTGTCCTGCCACTCGGGCCGGCCGCGGGCGAACAGCGCCTTGAAGCCCGTCGTCGTCAGCGACGCCGCCAGCATCACCGCGCCGGTGAACAGCGCGGCGCGCGGCTGCTTGCGCAGCAGCAGCACGGCCACCAGCACGAGGCTGGCGATGGTCATCCCGATCGTCGCCGTGACCAGCTCGAGCCACCGCAACGGCTCCTGGACCCAGCCGTAGCCGTCGGCCCAGTCCTCGGCCCGGCGGCCCAGGTCGTCGACGACGCCCATCGGGGCCCGGTCCCGGAGCACCAGGGCGCCGATCACCGCGAACAGCGCCAGCAGGAGGCCGGCCCACGTCAGCAGCCGGGGTCTGGAGCGCTCGATCACGAGCCGAGAGTATGCCGGGAACACCCGCGCGCCCCGGCATCGCCGCCGCATAGGCTGCACTCCATGATCGACCCCCGCATCCTGCGAGACGACCCCGACCGCGTGCGTGCCGCCCAGGCCAAGCGCGGCCTCTCCGACGACGTCGTGGACCGGGCGATCTCCGCGGACGAGGCCCGTCGCCGGGCGATCGTCGAGTTCGAGGCGCGGCGGGGCGAGCAGAAGCAGATGGGCAAGCAGGTCGCGGCCGCGCAGGGCGAGGAGAAGCAGGCACTGCTCGCCCAGGTCAAGGACCTCGCCGCGGAGGTGAAGCGGCTCGAGGCCGCCCAGGGCGAGGCCGAGCAGGAGTGGCGCGAGGCCCTGCTGTCGATCCCCAACCTCGCCGCCGACGAGGCACCCGCCGGGGGCGAGGACGACTACGTCGTGCTCGAGCACGTCGGCACGCCGCGCGAGTTCGACTTCGAGCCGCGCGACCACGTCGAGCTCGGCCGGATGCTCGGCGCCATCGACCTCGAGCGCGGCGCCAAGGTGTCCGGGTCGCGGTTCTACTTCCTCACCGGCGTCGGCGCCCAGCTCGAGTTCGCCCTGGTCAACATGGCGCTCGACCAGGCCCGCGAGGCCGGCTTCACCCAGGTCGTGGCCCCGGCCCTGGTCAAGCCCGCCGCCATGGAGGGCACCGGCTTCCTCGGCCAGGCGGCCGACGACGTCTACCGGATCGAGGGCGAGGAGCTGTACCTCGTCGGCACCTCCGAGGTCGCGATGGCGGCCTACCACTCCGACGAGATCCTCGACGTCCCGCTCGCTGCCGCTGCGCTACGCCGCGTTCAGCCCCTGCTTCCGCAAGGAGGCCGGCTCGCACGGCAAGGACACCCGCGGCATCATCCGGGTGCACTGGTTCGACAAGGTCGAGATGTTCGTCTACACCACGCTCGAGGACTCCTACGCCGAGCACCAGCGGCTGCTCGGCTGGGAGAAGGAGTTCCTCGACAAGCTCGAGCTCGCCTACCGCGTGATCGACACCGCCGCCGGCGACCTCGGTCTCTCCGCGCAGCGCAAGTTCGACTGCGAGGCGTGGATCCCCACCCAGGGCCGCTACCGCGAGCTGACGTCGACCTCGAACTGCACCGACTTCCAGAGCCGCCGGCTCAACATCCGCGGCCAGGGCGGACGGGCAGACCGTCCCGGTCGCCACGCTCAACGGCACGCTCACCGCGATCCCGCGCGCCGATCGTCGCGATCCTGGAGACCCACCAGCAGGCGGACGGCTCGGTCGTGGTGCCCCAGGCGCTGCGCCCCTACATGGCCGGCACGGAAGTGCTGAAGCCCGTTGGGTGAGCCAGCGGCCGAGGCCTGGCGGCCGGGCCTGGTCGCCCTCGACATCGACGGCACGCTGCTCAAGTGGGTCGAGGGCGCCGGCACGACCTACGAGCAGATCCCCGAGGCGACGTACGCCGCCGTCCGCCGCGCCTACGACGCGGGCTGCCACGTGGTGCTGGCCAGCGGCCGCTCGCCGCACGGCATGACCCGGATCGCCGACCTGCTCGACCTGCCGCCCGACGGCGCCGAGCGGCTCTGGGTGGTCGCGTCCAACGGCGCCGTCGTGTTCCGCTACCCCGACCTCGAGGTCGTCCACGAGGAGACCTTCGACGCCCGGCCGGCGGTGGCCGCCGTGCTGCGCGAGCACCCCGGCGCGCTGGTCGCGGTCGAGGAGCGCGGCGTCGGCTACCGGGTCAACCGGCCGTTCCCGGACGGCGAGCTGTCGGGTCGAGCTGATCGAGACCGACGTCGACGAGATGGTCGCCGAGCGGGTCAGCCGGGTCATCATCCGCGACCCCGAGGCGACCGCCGACGACTTCGTGGCGCTGGCCGCGCGGCTCGGCCTCCACGGCACCGACTACGTCGTCGGCTGGACCGCCTGGCTCGACCTGTCGCCGGTCGGCGTCTCCAAGGCCTCCGGCCTGGCGCTGGTGGCCGAGCGAGCTGGGCGTCGCGCAGGCCGACGTGCTCGCGATCGGCGACGGCCGCAACGACATCGAGATGCTGCGCTGGGCCGGACGCGGCGTCGCCATGGGCCAGGCGGTCGAGGAGGTCCGGGAGGCCGCCGACGCCGTCACCGGGACCGTCTACGACGACGGCGTGGTCGTCGAGCTCGCGCGGTGGTTCCCGTGACCGGGACCTTCACCTTCACGGCACCGCTGTGGCGGTGGTCGGCACGCCAGGAGACGACCGACCCGTCCTCGTGGGTCTTCGTCACCGTTCCGTTCGAGGTCAGCGAGGAGGTGCGGGAGCGCGCCGGCGAACCGCGCGGGTTCGGCTCGGTGCGCGTCCGGGTGGAGGCCGGCAGCTCACGCTGGGACACCAGCGTCTTCCCGGACTCCGAGGGGTCGGGGTGCTTCGTGCTCCCGGTGAAGAAGGCGGTCCGGGTGGCCGAAGGTGTGGGCGAGGGCGACGACCTCACGGTCACCCTGTCGCTCCGGGGGGAGTGACCGTGTCCCTCCCCGAGCGGATCGAGACCGAGCGGCTGCGGCTGATCCTGGTCACGGCCGCCGACGCCGCCGACATGCGGGCCGGACGCCGGCAGGACCGGTGGCACCCGGCGTACCCCCGCCGCGACGACGTCGACGCGGCCACCCTCGTCCGCGAGGGCGCACGAGGGCGCGTCGTGGGGACCGCGGCACGTGGTGCTCGGCCACCAGGCGGTCGGCAGCATCGGCTGCTTCGGACCGCCCGAGGACGGCGAGACCGAGGTCGGGTTCGGGCTGGTGCCGGAGGTGCGCGGGCAGGGGATCGCGACCGAGGCACTGCGGGCGCTGGTCGCGGAGGCCGGGCGGGCCGGCGTCCGGCTGCGCGCGAGCGTCGCGCCCGACAACCAGGCCAGCCTGCGGGTGCTCGCCCGCTGCGGCTTCACCGAGCTGCGCGGGAGCAACGAGGACGGCGAGCTGGTCATGGTGCGCCCGCGGTGACGCCGCGGCTGGTCGCCACCGACCTCGACGGCACCCTGGTCCGCACCGACGGCACCGTCTCCGACTACTCCCGAGAGGTGCTCGCCGAGCTCGACCGGCGCGGCGTCCCGGTGGTCATCGTGACCGCCCGGCCGATCCGCTGGATGGACGACCTCTGGTCGATGGTCGGGCAGCACGGGCTCGCGGTCGTGTCCAACGGCGCCGCGGTCGTCGACCTCGGCCGCGACGAGGTCCGCGACGTGCGCGGCATCGACCCGGCCGACGGGCTGCGGATGATCGAGGCGGTCCGCCGGGCCGTGCCCGAGGCGTCGTACGCCGTCGAGTGCGTGAGCGGCCTGGTGCGGGACGACCGCTACCTCGAGCACGACCCCTTTCCCGACGGCAGCCCGGTGGGGGAGCTCGCCGAGCTGTGGACCGACCCGGCGCTCAAGGTGCTGGTCAAGCACGACGCCGCCGACCCGGAGCAGTTCCGGAGTCGGGTGACGGCCGCCGTCGGTGACGCCGCGATCCCCGACCTGGACCGTCGACGGCCTGGTCGAGATCAGCGCCGTCGGCGTGACCAAGGCGACCGCCCTCGCGCGGATCGCCGACGAGCTGGGCGTCGCCGCGGCCGACGTGGTCGCCTTCGGCGACATGCCCAACGACCTGCCGATGCTGCGCTGGGCCGGCACGTCGTACGCCATGGCCAACGGGCACCCCGACCTGCTCGCCGCGGCCGACCACGTGGCGCCGACCAACGACGAGGACGGCGTCGCACGGGTGCTGGCTGGCCTGTTCGACGCGTGATCTGTGACGATGGAGGCGTGTCCGCCTCCCTTCGACGCCTGCTGCTGGCGCTGGCCCTGGCCTGCTCCGGCCTGGTCCTGACCGGCGTACCGGCGCAGGCGTGCACCTGCGGCGGCCGAGGGATCCAGGGAGCAGGCGCGCGGCGCCGACGTCGTCCTCAGCGGCGTGGTCGACCCAGGCCGAGGCCGGCCGCAAGCGCGACCTCTACACCCTCGACGTCGAGCGGATCTACCAGGGCCGGGTCGACGACACGCCCGTCGAGGTGGTGGCGAGGAAGCCGTTCGCCTGCGGCGTGGAGCTCCGGCTCGGACCGCGACTACGTGCTCTTCGCCCGGGAGGACGGCCCCCGGCTGACGTCGGGCGGCTGCACCGGCACCGACCGCGCCACCCCGGCGTACGTCGCCGACGTCGAGCGGGTGCTCGGCCCCGGCACCGCGATCCCGAAGCCGCCCCCGCCCGGCCAGGAGCCGCCGAAGCCGGAGTACACCCGCGTCGAGGACGCCGACCCGCCGGAGTTCACCCGGCTCGCCGCCCCCGGTGGCGCGATGGTGCTGCTCGGCCTGCTCGGCCTGGTCCTGTTCCGCAAGCGGACCTGAGCCAGGGCCTACAGGTACATCCCGCCGGCGTGGCCGGGCCGCTCCTGCTCCTGCTGCTCGGGGTCGCCCGGTCGCCGTCGGGTCCGGCCGGCGAGGCTCATCCCCGCGGGCAGCTGGCGGCGCATCTGCTCCAGCTGGGCGCGCGCGGCCATCTGCTGGGCGTAGATCGCGGTCTGGATGCCGTGGAAGAGGCCCTCGAGCCAGCCGACCAGCTGCGCCTGGGCGATCCGCAGCTCGCCCTCGGAGGGCGTGCCCTCCTCGGTGAACGGCAGCGAGAGCCGCTCCAGCTCCTCGACCAGCTCGGGAGCGAGCCCGGACTCGAGCTCCTTGATGGAGGCGCGGTGGATCTCCTTGAGCCGGTTGCGGCTCGCCTCGTCGAGCGGAGCGGCCTTCACCTCCTCGAGCAGCTGCCGGATCATGCTGCCGATCCGCATCACCTTCGCGGGCTGCTCGACCAGGTCGGTGGACGCTGTGCTCCTGGTCGTCGTCGGCCTTCGCCGCCGCCTGCGCGGCCGCGACCGCGGAGACCGGGACGGACCCGACCGGCTGGCCGTCGGGACCGATCACGACGACGTGCTGCTCCTGGTCGGCCTGGTCCTGCGGGGAGGGCTCGCTCATGCGCTCCAGCCTACGGGCCGGGCTGTGGCCCATCCGGTGTGCCCAGCGTCAGCAGGACCTTGCCGACCGTCTCCCCCGACTCGAGCAACGCGTGGGCCTCGCCGGCCTGCGCCAGCGGCATGGTGCGGTGGACGATCGGCCGCACCAGGCCGGCGCCGACCAGCGGCCACACGTGCTCCGCGACTGCCGCGCAGATCGCGGCCTTGCCCTCGACCGGCCGCGACCGCAGCGACGTCGCGATCACCGCGCCGCGCTTGCGGAGCAGTACGCCGAGGTCGAGCTCGCCCTTGGTGCCGCCCTGCATCCCGATCACCACCAGCCGGCCCTCGAGGGCGAGGGTGTCCACGTTGCGGGAGAGGTACTTCGCGGCCATGTTGTCGAGGATGACGTCGGCCCCGTGGCCGTCGCTCTCGCGCCTCACGACCTCGACGAAGTCGTCGTCGCGGTAGTTGATGGTCACGTCCGCGCCGAGGTCGGCGCACAGCGCCAGCTTCTCCGGCGTGCCGGCCGTGGCGTAGACCCGCGCGCCGAGCGCGTGGGCCAGCTGGATGGCCATGGTGCCGATGCCGCCGGCCCCGCCGTGCACCAGGAAGTGCTCGCCCGGCCGCAGCCCCGCGACCATGAACACGTTGGACCACACGGTGCACGCGACCTCGGGCAGCGCGGCCGCGGTGACCAGGTCGACGCCGGGCGGCAGCGGCATCAGCTGCCCGGCCGGCACGACCACCCGCTCGGCGTACCCACCGCCGGCGAGGAGCGCGCACACCTCGTCACCGACCGCCCAGCCCTCGACGCCGTCGCCGAGGGCGCGCGACGGTGCCGCTGCACTCCAGGCCGATGACGTCCGAGGCGCCGGGCGGTGGCGGGTAGAACCCCTGCCGCTGCAGGAGGTCGGCGCGGTTGACCGCGGTCGCGGCGACCTCGACCAGCACCTCGCCGGGTCCGGGCTCGGGGTCGGGCACCTCGCCCAGCGAGAGCACCTCGGGGCCGCCCGTGCCGGCGGCGACGATGGCCCTCACGCGTCGAAGCGCTCGCCGGTGTGGTCGACCCCGCTGTCGTCGGGGACCTCGTCGTCGACGTCGTCGGGGTCGGGCGCGTCGGCCGGCCGGTCCCAGTGGTCGGCGAGCTGCTGGGCCTTGGCGGCCAGCCGCTCGATCTGCTCCGGGTTGGCGTCCTGGGCGCCGGCGGCGACCCCGAGCAGGTAGGTCGTGATGGGGGCGGCCACCTTGGTCACGTTGTGGGCCGCGGAGCGCGCCAGGTCGAGCACGAGGGCCTCGTCCACCTCGGTCTCGATGTCGAGCACGTCGCACAGCTCGTCGATCCAGTCGTGGAGGTTCACAGGACCCACAGTTCCCACTCCGGCCCCGGCTCGCAACCCCGACATCCCTCGTCCAGACCACTCACGCCTGTAGGGAGCCTCATCGGCCCAGGTCGCGGAGGTCCTCCCAGTCGTCGACGCCCCGCGCCTCCTCGCCCTGTGCAGGCACCTCGGCGAGGTCGAGTGGTGCGAGCAGCGCGCGGACCGAGTGGCCGTGGGGCTCGCGCGGGGCGACGGCGTCCAGGCGCTCCGTGCGTACGGCGAGCACGAGCTGACGCCGGCCGTCGTCGTCGACCAGCACCGCGCCGTCGTGACCGCTCGCGGCGGCGAGCGAGCCGGGTCGACGGTCTCCTCGGTCACCCGCGGCATGTCCACCGCGAGCACCAGCAGCAGCTCCGGGGAGCGGGCCAGCGCCTGCCGCCCCGCGAGCAGGCCGGCGACCGGACCGCCGAGTGGCGGGTCCTCCCGGACGAACGTCGCCGGCCGGCTGGTCGGCACCTGCTCGCCGACGACCACGATCTCCGCGGCCGCTGCCGCCGCGGCCAGCGCGTGCTCGAGGAACGTCCGGCCCGCGTGCTCGATGGCCGCCTTGTCCGCGCCTCCCATCCGGGCAGCGGTGCCACCCGCCAGGACCACCGCCGCGAGCAACATGGCGCCAGTCTCCCAACCCGGAGCGGTCGGTGGCAGGGTGGGCGGTGTGACGCTGACGGTCTCCCTGGTCCAGCACGCGTCCGGGCTCGACCCGGAGGCGAACCGCCGACGGCTCGACGACCTGGTCCCGGCCGACGCCGACCTGGTGGTGCTGCCCGAGGCGTTCGCCCGCGACTTCGGCGAGGCCGGCTCCGACGTGAGCGGCGTACGCCGAGGCGGTGGACGGCCCGTTCGCACGCGAGGTCGCCCGGGTGGCGGCCGAGCACGGCACCACCGTGCTGGCCGGCATGTTCGAGTCCTCCGACGACCCGGCCCGGCCGTGGAACACGCTCGTGATGCGCGGCGCCGCGTCGGCCGACTACCGCAAGGTCCACCTCTACGACTCGTTCGGCTACCGCGAGTCCGACCGGCTCTCGGCCGGCGAGATCAGCGCCGTGACCGTCGGGCTCGACGGGTTCACGCTGGGGCTGATGACCTGCTACGACCTCCGGTTCCCCGAGCAGGCGCGCGCGCTGGTCGACGCGGGCGCCGACGTGATCGTCGTGCCGGCGGCGTGGGTGGCCGGCGAGCGCAAGGTCGATCACTGGCGGACCCTGGTGCGCGCCCGGGCGATCGAGAACACGGCGTACGTCGTGGCCGTGGGGCAGCCCGGACCCCGCTACACCGGTCACTCGATGGTCGTCGACCCGCTCGGCGACGTGCTCGTCGAGGCCGGCGTCGAGGCCACCACGCTGCGTGCGACGCTCGACCGCGAGGTCGTCGAGCAGGCCCGCAGGACCAACCCCTCCCTGGCCAACCGGCGACGGTAGCCTTCGCCCCCGTGGCCAAGAGCAGCACTCCCCGACGACGCGCCGAGCCGACGCGTCCGTGGTCGCGTCGTGACCGGCCGCTGCGGCTCAGTGCCGACCCGGTCCCGCTGCCGGAGCCGACCCCGGCCGCGTCCCCTCCGGCCGCCGCGGAGGTCGATCCGCTGACCCCGCCGCCGCGCTCGCGGGTCCAGTCCCGGCTGCTCGCGGCGCTCTGGGTGCTGGTGGCCCTCGCCGGGGCGACCCTGCTCGTCGTCGGGCTGTTCGGGTCCGAGCTGCTGCCGACCGACCGGCTGGAGCTGCCCGGAGGGCTGCGCGCCGATCGACCTGACCTCCCCGTGGCTGCCGCAGATCGGCTCGGTGGTCGTGGCCACGGCGTACGTCTGGGCGCTCGCGGCGCGCACCGGCGGGCGCCCGTTCGTGTTCGGCCTGCTGACCGCCGCGGTCGGCGCCGTGACCCTCGTGCGCGGACCGGGACGTGCTGCGCAGCGGCGCCGCGGTGATGGTGTGCGTGGTGTCCGCCGTGCTCGCGGTCGTCGCGACGGTGCCGGCGGTGAAGCTGCGCCACGCGGTGCGCGAGGTGGTGGTGGCCGTGCTGATCGCGACCCTGGGCGGTCTGGCCACGGTCGGCCTGCAACCGAGCCTCGACGTCGTGCGCTTCGACTACGTCAGCCTCGGGCTGGCCCTGGTCGGCTCCTTCGGCGTCGTCTACCGGCTCGGCGCCGGATTCCACGGGCTCGGCCGCCGCGGCATCTTCATCGTGGTCGTCGGCGTCGTCGTGCTCGGCCTGACCCTGGCGTACGCCGAGCTGCTGGCCCGCTACGGGACGCCGGCGCTCGTGGAGTGGGTCTTCGACGCGATTCGCTGGCTGCGCGAGACGGTCGGTGCCTCGCCGCGCCCGATCGTCGCCCTGCTCGGCATCCCGGCGCTCGTCTGGGGCACCCACATGCGGGCACGCCGCCGGCAGGGCTGGTGGGTCTGCGCGTTCGGTGTCGGCGCCACCGCACCCATCGCGCAGGCGCTGGTCGACCCGACGGTCACCCGCGAGGAGTCCGCTCTCGCGATCGGCTACGGAGTGCTGATCGGCCTCGCCGTCGGCGTCGCTCCTGATCCGGGGCGACCTCGCGGTCACCGGCCAGCGCGGCCGCGGCGCCCGGCGCGCCGAGGAGGCCACGGCGGTCCGTCCCGAGCCCGCCCGGATCGAGGCGTTGCTCTGACCACCCCGGCGTGGCCGGGCGGGGCGAGTGCCGGTGCGCGCGTACGCGTCGGTAACGGCTAGCGTCGGCGCCATGGCCAAGGCGCAGGAGATCCGGATCGTGGCGGAGATGGTCGCCAACGTGCTGAGCATCGACGTCGCCACCGGCGACCCGGTCGCGGTGGGCGACACGGTGGTCCTGCTGGAGTCGATGAAGATGGAGATCCCGGTCATCGCCGAGCACGCCGGCACCGTCGGCGGCATCTTCGTCACCCCGGGCGACGTGGTGCAGGAGGGCGACGTGCTGCTCTCCATCACGGCCTGACCGGCAGAGGGGGCGGGATTCGAACCCGCGGCTGACATCTCTGCCAGCGACCGCTTTCAAGGCGGTTCCGATCGGCCACTCCGGCACCCCTCCGAGCCGCCCCGAGGGACGGCACCGGTGGAGTCTACGGTGCGCTACTCGGATCCGCCGAGCTCGAGCTCGACCTCGTCCCACGCCAGGTCGCGGCGCCGCTGCAGGTGGTGCTCGACGTCGACCACCAGCCGGTCCAGCTGGGACCTGACGCCACCGACCGCAGGTTCTTGCAGCAGCTGGAGGCCGAGGGTGCCGAGCCGCGCCAGCAGGGCGTCGCGCTCGCGGAGCATGCCGGCGCCGCCGGGCGGCGAGCCAGCCGTCGGACGCCGCGGGGGAGTCGGTGACGAGCAGGTCGCGCAGGTCGGCGAGCAGCTCGCGGGCCCGCCAGCGCCAGCTGTCGGGGAGCCCGGCGGCGGGCGCGCCGGTGTCGGCCAGGGGCACGTGCAGGTGGTGCGTCGTGAGGGCTGACATGGCGCCTCCGGAAGGGGAGCAGGGTCCGGCAGGAATACGAGTGTCGCCCCGGTCCGGGGCTCGCCACAACCCCCACGGGGGCACGGTTTCGGGCCGTTCGGGAGAATCATGGTCATGTCGTCCGGATATCGGCTCGCACCCGCCCTGGCCGCCCGGTTGGTGGGTGCTCGCGCTGGTCGGTGCTGCCGCGGCCTGGTCCTGCTCACCACGATCCTGATCGCGGTCCTCGCCTGGCCGTCGTGGATCGCTCGTCGCCGTCGGCCTGCTCGCACTCGGGACGACCGCCGCGCTGGCGATCGCGACCCGCAGAACCCCTCTGTTGAGGCTGGATGAGGTCGGCTACCGCGTCCGCTGGGTCCGGGGTGCCGGCACCAAGGCGGCCGCGTGGCGCGAGGTCGCCGACGCCGTCGCGGCCAGCCCCGGCGGCATCGACTGCGTCGTGCTCCGACTGCGTGACGGTCGTACGACGAGCATCCCGGTCGACGCGGTGGCCGGGGACCGCGACGAGCTCGCCGCCGACGATCCGGGCGTACCTCTCGCGCGGCGAAGGGCTGCGCCCGCTCTGAGACCGACCCGATTCGGCCCGCCCGCCCCGGGCCTTGTAACCTGTCCGGGCCGTCGACACCGACCACCTCGGTGCGCGACTGCGGAGGAGGCGTCGCCTAGTCCGGTCTATGGCGCCCGCCTGCTAAGCGGGTTTGGGGCTACAACCCCATCGAGGGTTCAAATCCCTCCGCCTCCGCCGTGATCCGCTGGCTTCCTTTCGGTCGAACCGGGAGGAAGCCGGCGATCTTCCGGATCCGGACCAGACTGCACAAAACTGCAATGCAACTAATTGACCCAACCAAACGGTGTCCTCTCCGCGCCGGCGCGCGGAGACTTGGTGGCACAGGCCCCGCGCCGTGGGCCGTGAGCGAATGAGTGACCAACGGAGACTGACATGAAGATCGTTCAGAAGTTCGCCATCGTCGTCACGACGGCTGCGGTGATGGGCATCGGTCTTCTCGGGAGCCCGGCGCAGGCCAAGGACACCAGCTGGGGCTGCGGAGGCTGCATCAGCGTCCCCCGCTGACCCGGCTGCCGACGGCGTCGGCATCGTGCACACCTGAATACTTGAGACGGGGACCGCGACCCCCCCTTCACCACCCCAGCGGTCCCAGCGCCGTCCCCCCGGCCCGTCTCATCAACGCGAGGGCAGTGACCTGGTCACTGCCCTCGTGCACGTCTCAGTCGGGGTCGGGGCCGGTGCCGCGCTCGCGGCCGGAGACGCCGCGCTGGCCCATCACGTAGCCGAGCTGGAACCGGGTCTCGGCCTCGTACTCGCTCTTGAGGTCGGCGACGTAGCCGGCGTAGGTCCGCGGGCTGACGCCGAGCCGCTTGGCGCTGACCGGGTCGGCGTGGCCCTCGATCAGCATCCGGATCGTCATCGCCCGCTGCTCGACCGCGATGTCCTTGAGCAGGCCGGTCTCCCGGTTGGCGAAGGGCCGGCCGCGCTCCCAGGCCCGTTCGAAGACGTCGACGAGGTAGTCCACGACCGACGGCTCGTGCACCGCGATGGCGGTCAGCAGGTCCTCCTGCTTGCCGGGGATGATCGCCACCCGACGGTCGACGACGATCATCCGGTTGAAGAACTCGTCGAGGGTGCGCACCTCGGCGCCGCGGGCCGTCACCGCGGCGACGTAGGTGTGGGTGATCGCGCTCCGCCGGGCGCTGTGCTGGTAGAGCGTGCGCATCCGGGTGCCGCGCTCGAGCATGGCGGTGTCGCGCTTGGCGGCCGCTGCCAGCGTCTCCGGGTCGCGGCCGGTCTGCGGCTGCGCGGTGAGCACCTCCTCCTCGCACTCCGCGACCAGGCCGGCGATGAACGGGTCGATCGCGCGGCGTGCAGGATCGTGAACGGACCGTGGTTGGTGTCGGGCGAGCGACGCCAGGCCTGCGCGAGCGGGGAGAAGGCGTTGGCCCAGCTCGACGACTCCTCCAGCAGCCGGGAGCCGGCCTGGCTGAGCGGCGACACCACCCGCGACTGGACGGTGGAGGGGTCGAGGGCGACGTAGCGGTGCGCGCCGGGCTCCTCGGTGAGCAGGCCGATCCGCATCAGGAGGTCGAACGCCGGCCGGTCCGGGCCGCCGCGGCGCGATGCGGGTGTCGTCCTTGCCGATCCCGCCGGCGGCGACGATCTCCTCGTAGAGCGGTGTGGCCGCGCGCTCGAACAGCTCCCGGTCCTGCGCCTCCAGCTCCGACACGTCGCTCCTTCCTCCCCGCCGGGCACAGAATCCCACACCTGCCCGAAATGCGCGCGGCCCCGTCCCGGGGAAGGGACGGGGCCACGCGAGGAGGTGGGGTCAGGCGTCGAGTCGGGCCTTGAGACCGTCGAGCTCGGTCCAGAGCACCGCCGGCAGGTCGTCGCCGAACTTCTCGAACCACTCCTGGATCTGCGGGATCTCGGCGCGCCACTCGTCGGCGTCCACGTGCAGCGCCGCGGCGAGCTGCTCGTCGGTGACGTCGAGGCCGTCGGTGTCGAGGGCGCCCGGGGCGGGGACGTGGCCGATCGGGGTCTCCACGGCGGCGGCCTGGCCGTCGATGCGCTCCACGACCCACTTCAGCACGCGGCTGTTCTCGCCGAAGCCCGGCCACAGGAAGCCGCCCTCGTCGTCGCGGCGGAACCAGTTGACGTAGAAGATCCGCGGCAGCTTGGACTCGTCGTTGTCCTTGCCGATGTTGATCCAGTGGGTGAAGTAGTGGCCGGCGTTGTAGCCGATGAAGGGCAGCATCGCCATCGGGTCACGGCGTACGACGCCGACCGCGCCGACCGCGGCGGCGGTCGTCTCGCTGGAGAGCGTCGCGCCCAGGAACGTGCCGTGGGTCCAGTCGCGGGCCTCGAAGACCAGGGGCACGGTGGTCTTGCGGCGGCCACCGAACAGGATCGCGTCGATCGGGACACCGCGCGGGTCGTCGTACTCGGCGGCGAGGATGTCGCACTGCTTGATCGGCGTGCAGTAGCGGCTGTTCGGGTGGCTGGAGAGGTGCTCGGACTGGGGACCCCAGGGCTCGCCCTTCCAGGAGGTGGCCTTGGCCGGCGGGTTCTCCAGGCCCTCCCACCAGACGTCGCCGTCCTCGGTGAGCGCGACGTTGGTGAAGACCGAGTTGCCCTTGTTGATGGTCTTCATCGCGTTGGGGTTGGTGTGCTCGTTGGTGCCGGGCGCGACGCCGAAGAAGCCGTACTCCGGGTTGACCGCCCACAGCCGACCGTCCTCGCCGACGCGCATCCAGGCGATGTCGTCGCCGAGGGTCTCGACCTTCCAGCCCGGGATCGTCGGCTGGAGCATCGCCAGGTTGGTCTTGCCGCAGGCGCTCGGGAACGCGGCCGCGACGTACTTGCGCACGCCTTCGGGCGACGTGAGCTTGAGGATCAGCATGTGCTCGGCCAGCCAGCCCTCGTCGCGCGCCATCACGCTGGCGATGCGGAGCGCGTAGCACTTCTTGCCGAGCAGCGCGTTGCCGCCGTAGCCGGAGCCGAAGGACCAGATCGCCCGCTCCTCGGGGAACTGCACGATGTACTTGGTGTCGTTGCAGGGCCAGGCGACGTCGGCCTGGCCGTCCTCGAGCGGCATGCCGACCGAGTGGATCGCGGGCACGAAGGCGGCCTCGAGCTCGGTCATCCGCTCCAGCACGTGGCTGCCCATGCGCGCCATCACCCGCATGCTCGCGGTGACGTACGCCGAGTCGGTGAGCTCGATGCCGAACATCGGGCTTCTCGGCCTCGAGGTGGCCCATCACGAACGGGATGACGTACATGGTGCGGCCCTGCATGCAGCCGGCGTACAGCCCGCGCATGAGGTCCTTCATCTCCGACGGGTCCATCCAGTTGTTGGTGGGGCCGCAGTCCTTCTCGTCGACCGAGCAGATGTAGGTCCGGTCCTCGACGCGCGCCACGTCGGTCGGGTCCGAGGCGGCGTAGAAGGAGTTGGGCTTGATCGCGGGGTTGAGCCGGGTGAAGGTTCCGGTCGCCTCGAGCGCGCGGGTCAGCTCCTCCCACTCCTCGTCGGAGCCCGTGCACCACTGGATGCGGTCCGGCTGCGTCATCTCGGCGACTTCGGCGACGAAGTCGAGGATGCCCTGGTGGGTGGTGGGGGCGTTCGTGACTGTGGTGGCGGTCATGGGGCTACCTCCGGTGGTTGAGGTGCGAGCGGAGCGAGCCTCGAAACCCGCGCGGCGCTGATGGAGTTCGCGCGGCATCGTTGGCGGCGACTGGTTGCCCGGAGGCTACCGACGCCCCACATCGGCGCATATTGGATCGATCTACGGCGTGTGACCCGCGTCGCAGCCCGGTGACGACCCCCGGTGGTCGAGGCGCGAGCGCAGCGAGCCTCGAAACCCCCGGGCCCTCCGATTCGGCACGCCCACATGCACTCGGCTATCCTCGACCAGTCGTTCAGCGCTGCTGCTCGACGGGCGCCTGTAGCTCAACGGATAGAGCATCTGACTACGGATCAGAAGGTTTGGGGTTCGAATCCCTACAGGCGCGCAAGTCCCGAATGCCTCTGACCTGCAGATATGCAGGACGGGGCCCCTTGTCATCGCGTGGTGATGGGAAGATCTGCTAACGGATTGCTAACAGGCGCCGGGGGGCCTCCGCTCTTCCCCGAGCGACTCATACCCACCCCGTGGTGGGCGACGTGCGGGCCTGCGTGAGTCCCGTGCGTCGCCACGACGTGTTTCTGATGTCGCGACAGGTGCCGCGAGGCAGTCGTCCCGAGGGTCATTCAATCGGCGTCCCCACCGTTCCCCGCCGGCGGAGGGGGCGATACCGGAGGCCCGCACGGGCCGGGACCCCGGCGAGTCAGGCGAGCTCGGAGAAGCCTTCGACCCTGTCCTGGGGGCCGGAGACGATGATCAGGTCGCCTTCCTCGATCACGGTGTCGGGGGTGGCGTGGGTGAAGTCCTCGCCGGTCCGTTTGACCCCGACGATGGTGATGCCGAACTCGGTGCGCGGTCGGGACTCGCCAAGTGACTTGCCGAAGAGGCTCTGGGGTGGGCGGGTCTTGACGATGGCGTAGCCGTCGTCGAACTCGATGTAGTCGAGCATGCGACCACGGACGAGGTGCGCGACCCTCTTGCCCATGTCGTGCTCGGGGCGTACGACGTGGTGGACGCCGATCTGGGTCAGGATGCGTGCGTGGGACTCGCTGATCGCCTTGGCCCACACGTGACGAACCTGGCAGTTCAGCAGGACCGACGCGGACAGGATGCTGGCCTCGAGATCGTTGCCGATTCCGATGACGGCCCGGTCGAACTCGTGGACCGAGAGCTGGCGCATCGCCTCCTCGTCGGTGGTGTCTGCCTCGACAGCGTGGGTGAGCCTCCCGGCGAGCGACTGCACGACCTTGGGGTCAGCGTCGACGCCGAGGACCTCGACGCCCTCCTTCTCGAGCTCGAGCGCGAGGGACTTGCCGAAGCGGCCGAGCCCGATGACGACCACCGGCGAGCTGTTGCGGGTGTTCTTCTGCCTAGCCAATGAGGGGCCTGCCTTCCGGGAGCGTGTAGCGCAGCTGACGTTCGCGCAGGGCGAGCGCCGAGACCAGGGTGATGGGTCCGAGCCGGCCCATGAACATCAAGACGACGAGCACGACCTGCCCGGCTCCGGGGAGGTCGGCGGTGATGCCCGTGGAGAGGCCGACGGTTGCGAACGCCGAGACAGTCTCGAACAGGACTTGCCCGGTGGTGAACTCGGTGATCGACAGGAGCACCAGCGTCGCGACCGCGACCATGCCGATTGACAGCAGGACCACGGTCAGCGCCTGGCGCTGGACCCGCTCCCCGATCCGGCGGTCGGCGGCGTGGACGTGCTTCTCGCCGCGGACCTCCGCGACGATGACGAACATGAGGATGACGAAGGTGGTGACCTTGATGCCGCCCGCCGTACCGGCGGAACCGCCGCCGATGAACATCAGCGCGTCGGTACCCAACAGGGTGCCTTCGCGCATCTGGCCGTAGTCGAGGGAGTTGAAGCCGGCCGTGCGCGGCATCACCGCCTGGAAGAACCCGGCCAGCAGGCGGCCCGGGGTGTCGAAGGCGCCGAGGGTGCCGGGGTTGCTCCACTCGCTGGCCGTGACGAACAACGTGCCCAAGGCCAGCAGGACGACCGAGGTGCCGACCGTCAGCCGCGTGTGGAGGCTCCACTGGCGAGGGCGGCGCAGGTGGCGCCGCAACTCGAGGATCACGGGGAACCCGAGCCCGCCGAAGATCACGGCCACGGCGATGGGTAGGCAGATCCAGGGATCGGTGGCGAACCCCATCAGGCTGTCGGAGTAGAGCGCGAACCCGGCATTGTTGAACGCGGAGACCGCGTGGAAGACGCCGTGGTAGAGCGCACGGCCGAACGGCTCGTCGTACCCGATCAGGAACCGGCCGGTCAGCAGGACCGCGGTGGCCGTCTCGAACAACAGGCTCACCTTGGCCACACCCACCAGGACCGTCCGGACATCACCCATTCCGATGCTCTTGGTCTCCGCGGCCGCGGTCAGCCGCGTGCGCAGCCCCATCCGGCGCGACAACAGCAACCCGACCAGGGAGGCCAGCGTCATGATGCCGAACCCGCCGACCTGGATGAGCCCAAGGATGACGGCCTGCCCGAAGCCGCTCCAGTACGTGGGGGTGTCGACCGTGACCAGGCCGGTCACGCAGACCGCACTGGTGGAGGTGAAGAGCGCCGTCAACAACGGGGCCCCGTCCGAGCCGACGCGGGCGACCGGCAACATCAACAACACGGTACCGACCAGCACCGCCACCGCGAACGCGAACACGATGACCTGGGCAGGGTGGCGGAACACGCGGCCCGAGGAGAATCTCGCCCGCGATGACTTAGAGCCGTTCGGCAACCTGGTGTCCTGGCTGGAAGGGTTCAGAGCTGGACCGCCCCCGGCGGCGGACGTCACACAGTAGGAGTTGGGCAGTCACCTGTCCACGCAGCAGGCCCCTCTGGCGTCACATGGTGTGACCAGCGGTACGGCAGCCAGACGACCGCACCCCGACATGAGCGCCAGGGCGACATCGTGGATCCAGGCGGCTACGTAGGTGAGTCAACCCGACGGGAGATTGCCTACGCGGAGTCGCTCGGCAAGCCGGTTCGGTATCTGAGTCGCGAGCGCTCGGCTCGAACGGGAGACGACCCCCAAGAGTGAGTCCGACCGGGCGGTCCGCTCATCGCCATGACAGTGCCCCAGATCCAAGCCACCGGGTGACTCGAATCTGGGGCGGAAGCCCTCCACGTCGCGGCGGTCACGACGCACCCGTCTCGCAGGCATTGAGAGTGCGACTCACCTGACTGCAACGGCGACTGCAACAACGCCGAACGGGACGAAGAGATCAGGCCGGGACGAAGAGTCCCTTCAGCCAGGCCTGCCAGGCCGGTTCCTCGCGCCGCACGTAGTCCGCCGCGTCGGCGGAGAACAGGTACGCCCGGACGCCCACCGTCGCCTTGCCGTCACCCTCGTCGAACGCGAAGACGTTGAGCATCCCGGGCACCGGCGCGGTGAGCCGGACCAGCGTCTGCCGCTCGTGGATGCGCTCGACCGTGCCGGTGGCGCCGCGCACCTCGACCGTCGCGCCCTCGTCGCCCAGCCCGAGCGCCTTGTGCATGGTCGACCAGAGCGCCTTCGCGTCGCCGGGGTGGGAGGCGGCGACCTCCAGCTGCGTGGCCTCCTGGCCGGGGAAGTGCGACAGGTAGAGGCGCAGGTTGTCGAAGAACGGCATCCAGTTGGGGCCCATGGTGTCCCAGAACTCCGACTCCCAGGCGGCTCCGGTCCCGAAGCCGCTGCTGGTGACGCGCACGACGCAGGTGCCACCGGACTGCGCCTCGACGAGGAACTCCGACGTCAGCGGGCTGAGCGCATCCGGGTCCTTGCCCATGAGGGCGGCCCAGTCCTCCTCGTAGACGATGCGGCGCGGCGGGTCCCAGCCGGTGACCTGGCCGTCCGAGCCCATGTCCGGGCCCATGGTGAAGTGCAGGGAGCCGCCCTCGCGCTCCTCCATCTCGGTCGGCGTGAACCAGGCGCTCATGCCCTTGGCGGTGGCGATGGCTTGCCAGACCTGCTCCGGGGTGCCCGGGACCTCGACGCTGAACTCCAGGCGGTACGGGACGTTCGGGGTCGTGCTCATGTGCTCTCCTCAGGAAGTGGGTGGGCGGCGACGAGGAGCCGGTGCGGGCGCCCGTCGTCGTGGTGGTAGCGAGCGGCCAGGTCGAGCACGGCGGCGGTCAGGTCGTCCGCGAAGGCGGCCCGGTCGTCGGCCGACCGGAAGCCGATCTGCGTGTCGATGGTCAGCGTCGGCAGGCGCTTGCCAGTCGCGCCGGCCCGGCGCGCCAGGGCACCGACCTCGCGCACCAGCCGGCCGGCCAGCGCGACGAGGTAGCCCGCCGACAGGTGGTCGGCGTTGGCGTCCGGGTCGGCCGCGGACGCGCTGACGGCCGCCGGCGACACGACGTACGACGCCGCCGACGCCTGCAGCACTCGCTCGGTGATGCCCCCGTGCCGGCGCTCCTCGGACAGCTCCACCAGGCCGTGCGCCTCGAGCGCCTTGAGGTGGTAGTTGACCTTCTGGCGCGCGATGCCGACTCGGGCGGCGAGCCCGGCGGCGGAGGCCGGGACGGCCAGCTCGCCGAGCAGCCGCGCCCGGACCGGATCCAGCGCGGCGGCTGCTGCCCCCGCGCTCTCGATGACCTCGACGTCCTGCATGACGCCACCCTGCCATTGACAAGAAAACTTGTCAAGGGTGGACGGGGACGACCGGGTATCCGCGGAGGGCGGATTCCTGACCGATACTGCGGGGTATGCGCAACCGCACCCTCGCCTGCGTCTTCGCCCACCCGGACGACGACGCGTACGGCGCCGCTGGCAGCGTGGCGCTTCACATCGGTGACCCGGACTTCCGGTTCGTCCTGGTCCACGCCACCTCGGGCGAGCAGGGCGACATCCGGGAGGGCTTCGCGGCCACCCGGCAGACCCTCGGAGCTGTCCGCCGGGCCGAGGACGAGGCCGCGTGGCGAGCGCTCGGTCGGGTTCCTGACCGTCACGAGTGGCTGTGTCTGCCTGACGGAGGCGTCGCCGACGTCCCCTTCGAGGAGGTGGTCGCGCAGGTCGCGCGGATCCTCGACGAGGAGGAGCCCGCCGTGGTGGTGACGTTCGGCCCGGACGGCATCTTCGGGCATCCCGACCACATCGCGATCGGGGCGGCCACCGACGAGGCGTTCGCGCGGCTGCGATCCGAGGACAGGCCCGGGTTCCAGCGCCTCGCGCACGGCGCGGTGCCACAGAGCGTGTTCGAACGGTGGAACCGTCAGCGGGCCGAGCTCGGTCTCCCCGTCTTCGATCCGACGCAGACCTACCACATGCGAGGCGTGCCGGACGAGCAGATCGGGATCACCGTCGACTGCGGGGACGTCACCGGTCGCATCGTCGCCGGTCTCCGCGAGCACCGGAGCCAGCTGCACGTCATGTCCGACGACCCCGCCGACACCGATCAGTGGCAGCGACGTGTGCGCCGTGAGTGGTACACGATCGCGTGGCCAGGACGCGGCCGCGATGCGCCGATGCTGACGGACCTGTTCGACGGGCTCTCGTGACGGCTCGTCCGCGGGCCGCGGCCGCGTGTGCACGGGTGCGGCGGACGTCACGCCGAGCGGTCGGGGCACCGATGCTCGACATCTGGTCGAGGAGCGGTACGGTTGGGTCGCTGTTGAGGTTTCATCCTCCGGCGTTCGCAGATGGGCGCCGCACATCCGTCACGTGGTTCCTTTGGTCTTTTCGGTCAGCTGGACATCAGGCGTAGTGCAGATGGTTCAGCTCCGCGGTGGGCACAGTGCCCACCGCGTCGGTTCACCGAAACGAAGGAAAAGACATGACTCAGGGCACCGTGAAGTGGTTCAACGACGACAAGGGCTTCGGCTTCATCGCCCAGGACGGCGGCGGCGCGGACGTGTTCGTCCACCACACCGCGATCCAGGGCACCGGCTTCAAGTCGCTCGCCGAGAACCAGCGCGTCGAGTTCGACGTCACCCAGGGCCCCAAGGGCCCGCAGGCGGAGAACGTCCGCGGCGTCTGACCGCACCCGCTCTTCCGCCGACGGCGGCCACGATCATCGATCGTGGCCGCCGTCGGTCATTTCCGGCAGTCGGTCAGGTCCGCTCCAGGAGCGCGATGAGCCCGCGACCCCGGGACCGGTACGCGGTCAGTGCGAGCGCGCCACGTGCGGCGAGACCGTCGCGGATCCGGTGTGCCTGGTCGACGCCCTGGAGCTGGAGCAGGGCACGGCCTCCCGGGACCAGGTGGCGACCGATGACGTCCACGCACGACCACGCGACGGCCAGGCCGTCGGGGCCGCCGTCGATCGCGACCACGGGGTCCTCCGGGTAGCGGGCGACGTCCTCCGGCCCGAGGTACGGCGGGTCGGCGACGACGAACGCGAACCGCTCCTCGGGCTGCAGCACCTCGGCCAGGTCGCCGCACCGTACGTCGACGCGGTTCCGCATCCCGTTGGCGTCCGCGTTGCGCCGGGCGAACTCGCAGGCGACGGGGTCGACGTCGACGCAGACCAGGTGGCGGGTGGTCGCGCCCACGGTCAGCAGGCCGATCTGGCCGGCTCCGGCACACAGCTCCAGCACGGGTCCGGCCGGTGCGCACGCCAGCAGCTCCGCCCCCCACCGTGCCTGGTGCGTGGTCCAGCGGCGCGGCCGGAGCACCCGCTCGTCGTACTCGATGGCGAGGGGGCCGTAGCGGACCTGCTTGCTGCGCGTGCGGATGGTGGTGCCCATGCCTCTTCGTGACCGTTCGTCCGCGGGTTCATGCGCACGGCCCGGGTGGTTCAGACCTCGGCGTACGCCTCCTCGCGCTGCTCGATCGCACGGCTCTTGCGCTCCTGGGAGACCGCCCAGGCGATGCCCGAGATCCACAGCACCGCGACCGCGGCGGCGAGGAGGGCGACCTGGTTGCCGCTGGCGCCCAGCGCCTCGGCGATGGTCTTGGTGTTGGTGAGGACGATCAGGCCGCCGGCCGCGACGCCGAGGACGCGGGCCGGGAGGTGCCGGACCAGCCAGGCGGCGACCGGCGCGGCGATCACGCCACCGATCAGCAGCGCGAGGGCGTAGTCCCACGGGATGCCGGCGCTGGAGAGCGCGAACAGGAAGCCGAGCGAACCGCCGACCGCGACCACGAACTCGGAGGTGTCGATCGAGCCGACGACCTTGCGGGGCTCGAGCCGACCCGAGGAGAGCAGCGTGGTGGTGCCGACCGGGACCCCAGCCGCCGCCGCCGATCGAGTCGAGGGTGCCGCCGACCAGGCCCATCGGGACCAGGAACTTCGCGCCGGGCCGGGCCTTGAAGGTGGGGCGGCGGCCGCCGAGCACGAGGAAGCGGTAGACGACGTAGAGGCCCAGCGCCAGGAGCAGGCCGGCGACCCACGGCTTGGCGGTGTCGGCCGGGAGGCTGGCGAGGAACGTCGCGCCGGCGAACGCGCCGACGAAGCCGGGCACGGCCAGGATCGACACGGTCTTCCAGTCGACGTTGCCGAGCTTGTGGTGGGAGAAGCCCGAGACCAGCGAGGTGCCGATCTCCGAGAAGTGCACGGCGGCGGAGGCGGCGGCCGGGGCGATGCCGGTGGCCAGCAGCAGCGTGGAGGAGGTGACGCCGTACGCCATCCCGAGGGAGCCGTCGACGAGCTGGGCGAGGAGGCCCACGAATCCGAGGACGATGAGCTTGCGCATGGCTTTGACCCGTTTCTTGCTTGACCCTGTCATAACTACTGAACAACTAGAGATTAGACAGTTGACGGACGAGGGTCAAGTCCCGGCGTCGGGGCGCGTGTCGGGGAGGATGGGCCCATGTCCGACTGGCTCGAGGGGCTCAGCACCCTGCAGGTCCTGCTCCTCGTGCTCGCCCTGCTGTTCGGGCTGTCGGTGGCGGCGGCGGTGGTCGGTGCGCTGCTGGTGCGGATGGGGATGCGTCGACCCACCGTCGTCGCCCGCGCCTCGACGCTGGCCGAGCGGGCGCTCAGCCTGGTGAAGCGACCGCTCACGCTCGTGGTGCTCGACGAGGTGGCGGCCGTGATCCAGACCGGCCACTACACGCGCAACATCTCCGACGCGCTCAAGGAGAACCACGACGACCTCAAGGCGCTGGTCGCCGAGAAGGTGCCGCCAGGACCCGAACGTGCGGCTGATCGGACGCCTGCCCGGCTACGACACGATCGTCGGCGAGGTCACCGAGACCACGCTGCGGGTGCTGATCGAGATGCTCGACGACCCGCGCACCGACGAGCTGATCAGCGACCTGCTGCGCAACAACCTCGACCAGATCAAGGAGGCGGTCCGGATGCGCGCCCACGAGGACGTCGTGCCGCACGAGCCGCCGGACCCGATCCCGCCGAGGCTGCGGTCGTGACCGGACGCCAGCTACCCCGCCGACGGGACCTCGCGCCGCTGATGAGGTTCAAGAAGCCGGTGTGGTCGGGGACCGAGCGCCGGTTGGCCTCGGCGCTGACGATCGAGGACCTGCGGCGGGTCGCGAGGCGTCGTACGCCGCGGGCCGCGTTCGACTACACCGACGGCGCCGCCGACGGCGAGGTCTCGCTGGCGCGGGCGCGGCAGGCGTTCGCCGATGTCGAGTTCCACCCCGGCGTACTGCGGGACGTCTCGACCGTGGACACCTCGCGGGAGGTGCTCGGGAAGCGGGTGTCGCTCCCGTTCGGGATCGCCCCGACCGGCTTCACGCGGATGATGCAGACCGAGGGCGAGATCGCCGGGGCCACCGCCGCCGAGGCGGCGGGCATCCCGTTCGCGCTCTCGACCATGGGCACCACCTCCATCGAGGACGTCGTCGCCGCCAGCCCGCACGGGCGGCACTGGTTCCAGCTCTACATGTGGAAGGACCGTGAGCGGTCGATGGCGCTGGTCGACCGCGCCGCTGCCGCCGGCTACGACACGTTGCTGGTGACCGTCGACGTCCCCGTCGCCGGCGCCCGGCTGCGAGACGTCCGCAACGGCATGACCATCCCGCCGACCCTGACCCCGCGCACCGTCGCCAACGCGGTCGCCCGGCCGGCGTGGTGGTTCAACTTCCTCACCACCGAACCGCTGGCGTTCGCGTCCCTGGACTCCTGGTCGGGGACCGTGGCCGACCTGCTGGACACGATGTTCGACCCGACCGTCACCTACGACGACCTGGCGTGGATCCGGCAGCAGTGGCCGGGCAAGGTCGTGGTGAAGGGGGTGCAGTCGGTGGCCGACGCCGCCCGCTGCGCCGAGGTGGGCGTCGACGCGGTGCTGCTCTCCAACCACGGCGGCCGTCAGCTCGACCGGGCGCCGGTGCCGTTCCACCTGCTGCCCGACGTGGTGGCGGAGGTCGGCGACGACGTGGAGGTGCATCTCGACACCGGGATCATGTCCGGCCAGGACGTGGTGGCCGCGATCGCCCACGGCGCCACCTTCACCCTCGTCGGCCGGGCCTACCTCTACGGGCTGATGGCCGGTGGCCGGGCCGGCGTCGACCGCACCATCGAGATCCTGCGCGGCCAGGTCGAGCGGACGATGCGGCTGCTGGGCGTGACCTCCCTCGACGAGCTGACGCCCGAGCACGTCACGCAGCTGGTGCGGCTGGAACCGCGGCGCCGGTGACCGCCATCCCGGTCGAGACCTCCGCGCAGCCCGACGGGCCGGTCGCCGTACGCCAGCTGGTGCTGGTGTCGGCGGTCCAGGTGCTCGCGGTCGCCACCTGGTTCGCGGCCTCGGCAGCGGCGCCCGCGCTGCGCGACGAGTGGGAGATGGGCCCGCTGGGCGAGGCGTTGCTGACCATCGGCGTCCAGCTCGGCTTCGTCGTCGGCGCGCTCGCCTCGGCCGTCACCAACCTGCCGGACCGGGTGGACCCGCCGCGGCTGATGGGCGCCGGGGCGGCGGTCGCGGCGCTGGCGACGCTGGCCACGGCGACCCTGGTCGACGGGGTCGTCGGTGCGGTCAGCGCTGCGCGTCGTCACCGGCATGGCGCTGGCCCTGGTCTACCCGGTCGGCATGAAGCTGGTGGTCAGCTGGTTCGCCGACCGCCGCGGTCTCGCGGTGAGCATCATGGTCGGCTCGCTCACCCTCGGCAGCATCCTCCCGCAGCTGATCTCCGGGTCGCTGGGCTCCGCGTGGCGGACCGCCCTGGTCGTCTCGGCCGGCCTCGCGCTGGTCGCGGCGGTGCTGCAGCGCTGGATCGTGGTCGGTCCGCTGGTGACCCGCTCCACCGGCTTCCACCCCGGCGTCGTGCTCGACCTGTGGCGGGACCGGGCGCCGCGGCTGGCCAACCTCGGCTACCTCGGGCACATGTGGGAGCTCTACGCGCTGTGGGCGTGGGCGCCGGCGTTCCTCACCGCCAGCCTCGCCTCGCGCGGGTCGGAGCCCGGTCGCGGCACCGTCGGGCTGGTCGTCTTCGTGTCCCTGGGCCTCTGCGGCGCGCTCGGCTGCCTGCTCGCGGGGTGGGTCGGCGACCGGTTCGGCCGGGCCCGCGCGGCCGCCGGAGCGATGCTGGTCAGTGGTACCTGCTGCGTCCTCGCCGCGTTCGCGTACGGCGGCCCGGCGTACCTGCTCGTGCCGCTGCTGATGGTCTGGGGCGCCGCGGTCATCGCCGACTCCGCGATGTTCTCGGCGTGCCTGGGCACCGTCGTCGACCAGCGGTACGTCGGCACCGCCCTCACCCTGCAGACCGCGCTCGGCTTCCTGCTGACCGTGGTCACCATCCAGCTGGTGCCGGTGGTGGCCGAGGCCGTCGGCTGGCCGGCCGCGGTGGCGATGCTCGGCGTCGGGCCGTTGCTGGGCTCGGTCGCGATGGTGCGGCTGACGCCGCTGCTAGCGGGCCCGTGGCGCCGGTTGACCGCCGCAGATGTTCTTGAGCGAGTCGTGAGGTTCTGGGGGCAACCAGCACGGGATTGGTGCTGGTTCCCCGGATATCCGGGGAACCAGCAGCCCGCCTACGCCTCGTCGAGGGCCCGGGCGACCCGGCGGTGCGCCTCCCAGATCTCCTCGGGGAGGTGGTCGAAGGCGCGGAGGTGCTCCTCGCGGAAGCCCATCTCCTGGCGCCAGCGCTCGACGTCGATGTCGAGCAGCTTGGCCAGGTCGGCGGGGTCGACCCCGCAGCCGTCGAGCTCGAGCTCGTCCTCGGTGGGGATGATGCCGACCGGCGTCTGGCGGCCGGTCACCTCGCCGGCCCTGAGCCGCATCAGCCACAGCAGCGGGCGCAGGTTGTCGCGGTAGCCCGGCCACAGGAAGTGGCCGTCGTCGGGGTCCTTCTGGAACCAGTTCACGTGGGCGAAGATCGGCTGGTCGGTGGCGGCCCCCACGATCCGCATCCAGTGGGCGGCGTAGTCGCCCTCGGCGTACGACATGAACGGCCGCATCGACATCGGGTCGTAGCGCAGCAGCCCCTCCTTGCCGTCCGCGGCGGCGGTGGCCTCCGCGCCGAGGGTCAGGCCGTCGTAGACGCCCTCGGCGAGGTCGGTGATGGCGCGGATCAGCGGCTCGCGGTCGCGGGTGCGGCCGCCGAAGATGATGCCGTCGATCGGGACGCCGGCGGGGTTCTCGAAGTCCTCGGCGACGTTCGGGACGTTGGCCAGCGTGGTGGTGAAGCGGCTGTTGGGGTGGGCCCACGGCGAGTCGTCGCGCTCGGACCGGTCCGAGATCTTCTCGCCCTTCCAGTCGTGCCAGCCCTCGAGGTCGGCCGGGGGCTGCTTGGTCTTGCCCTCCCACCACACCTCGTGGGTGGTGTCGTTCCACGCCACGTTGGTGAAGACGACCTGGGTGCCCTCCTCGACCGCTCGTCAGCGCGGTCGGGTTGGTCGACTCGTTGGTGTCCTTGGCGACGCCGAAGACGCCGAACTCCGGGTTCATGCCGTAGAGCCGGCCGTCCTCCGGGTTGACCCACAGCCACGCGATGTCGTCGCCGTAGAAGGAGACGTAGTAGCGGTCGCCGAGCCCGTCGGGCGCCAGCATCATCGCCAGGTTGGTCTTGCCCGACGCGCTCGGGAAGCCGCCGCAGATGTGGTAGTCGCGGCCGGTCTCCTTGTCGTGGATGCCGATCAGCATGAACTGCTCGGAGAGGAACTCCCGGCTCGCCCAGCCGTCGTAGGCGGCCTGCCGCAGGCCGTGGGCGATCTTGCCGAGCAGCGCGTTGCCGCCGTACGACGACCCGAAGTGGAGGATGGTCCGCTCGTCGGCGACGGTGACGAACATCCGCTGGTCGTCGGGCGTGCCCTGGCCGAGCTTCTCGAGGTCGCCGGTCACGTGGACGGCGCGCACGAACATGTCGGGCTCGGCGAGGTCGTTGATGAGGTCGATGCCGACCCGCGCCATCCGGATCATGTGGAGCACGACGGTGCGGTTGTCGGTCAGCTCGACCCCGGCGGCGTAGCGCTCGAGCGGCGAGCCCGGCGGCGACATCAGGTAGGGGATGACGTACATCGTCTTGCCGGCGAGCTGGCCGCGCATCCGGTCCTCCAGCAGCGGCTTCATCTCCGAGGCGGGGCGCCAGTTGTTGTAGACGCCCTTGTCGGACTCGTTGCTGGTGGCGACGATCGTGCGCTCCTCGGAGCGCGCGGTGTCCTTGTAGTAGCTGCGGGAGTAGTAGCGACCCTCGCCGGCGGGCTGGATCTCGTCGGCGGCCAGCGCCTCCTGGACCAGCCGGGCGTCGTCGGCCGCGCTGACGACCTCGATCCGCTCGGCGCCGGTGACCTCGGCCCAGTGGCGCACGTAGTCGCGCACCGCCTCGTTGGTCAGTCCCGCCGCGTCCAGGGCGCCGTCGACGTCGGCCATGTCGAGCCCGCCTCTCCAGCCGTCGGCCGCGAGACCGAGGGGCTCCGTCGTTGGATCGCACCGTACAAGTTGCGGCGGGCCGGGGGACAGGGCCTCGGGTCGTCACTCCTCGCGCTCGAGGACCTGGGGTACGACGGCAGCAGGACGACGGCCAGCCACCAGCGGCGCCGCCGCCGACGAGCAGCGCCGCCGTGCGGTCGACGACGACGTCGAAGATCAGCGTCGAGCATGCCGACCACCAGCAGCGCCACGCCGGTGACCGCCGCGAGCAGCGCGACCTGCGCGGCGGCGCACGACCCGGTGCTTGATGTGCCGCCCGGACAGCTGCCGGTGCACCGACACCGGCATCACGACGCACAGCGTGGTGAGGGCCGCGATGACCATCGAGCGCGAGGAAGAGCCCGCGCTGGAAGGAGTCGAGGTCGGCGAACGCCGACTGGAAGGGGAGCGTCAGCAGGAAGCCGGCCAGCAGCTGGACGCCGGTCTGCATGACGCGCAGCTCCTGGAGCTGGTCCTCCCACTTGCGGTCGAGCCGCTCCTGGTCGGTCTCGTCGCGGCCGTCGTCCTGCGCTCATGCATCCGGCAGCCTAGTGAGACGGGGCGCTCCTGCGGGCTTCACCTGATCGGGTGTGTGGCGCGCCGGGTGGCCGATGGCAGGTTGGAGGACGGCCGGTCGCCAGACGTGCGGCCGGACTAGGAGAGGGAAAACCATGACGTTCCTGCTGTGGATCCTCGCGGTCATCCTCGTCGATCAGCGGCATCGTGACGCTGATCCGCGGGGGCGTGCTCTGGGGAGTCGTGCTGATCATCGTCGGGCTGCTGGTCGGCCCGGGAGGAGTCAGCATCTTCACGAAGTAGCGGCGGGGGAAGTGTCGGCGGCGGGCCCTATGTTGGGGTCCGTCGCCGCCGCACGTCCGGGGCGGCTTCGCGACGGACCGGTGAGAGGAGGACGCCGCGGTGGCCCTGCAGCTGCACCGCGCGCCGCGCGCCGACCTGCTCGCCGACCAGCTCGCCGATCTCCTCTCCACCCCGCTGCCCGACCCCTTCGCCACCGAGGTCGTGGCGGTCCCCGCCCGTGGGGTCGAGCGCTGGCTGTCCCAGCGGCTCTCCCACCGGCTCGGTGCCGGGCCGGCGCGGCGGCGACGGCGTCTGTGCCGGCGTCGAGTTCCTCAGCCCGCGGTCGCTGGTCTCGCTGCTCCTGGAGCGCGAGCGCGACGACGTCTGGGACCCCGACCGCCTGGTCTGGCCGCTGCTCGAGGTCCTCGACGCGTCCCTCGACGAGCCGTGGGCGGCCACCCTCGCGACCCACCTCGGCCACGGGCTCGCCGGCGACGAGGGCGAGCTGCGCCGGGCCCGCCGCTGGTCGGTGGCGCGTCGGCTGGCCGGCATCCTCGCGTCGTACGCCGTGCAACGGCCCGCGCCTGGTCACCGACTGGCGCGAGGGCCGCGACACCGACGGCGCCGGCTCGCCGCTCGACCGCGACCTGGCCTGGCAGCCGGAGCTCTGGCGCCGGCTGCTCGTCCGGGTCGGCGAGGCCGCCGCCCGACGTGCGCCACGCCGAGACCGCTGGCCCGGCTGCGGGACGGCGATCCTCGGGCTCGACCTGCCCGACCGGCTGTCGCTGTTCGGCCACACCCGGCTGCCGGTGACCGAGGTCGAGCTGCTGGCGGCCCTCGGCGAGCAGCGCGACGTCCACCTCTGGCTGCCGCAGCCCTCGCCGGCGCTCTGGGACGCGCTGCGCGGCGTCGGCGGGGTCGTCGCCCGCGACGACGACCCGCTCCGCCGAGCGGGTCCACCACCCGCTGCTCGCGTCGCTGGGCCGCGACACCCGCGAGCTGAGCCGGGTGCTCGACGGCGTCGGGGTCGAGGTGCCGCCACCCGACGCGGTCGAGGAGCGGGCCACCCTGCTCGGCTGGCTCCAGCACGACCTGCGGGCCAACCGCGCCCCCGACGAGTCGCTGCGGGCGAGCCGGGTGCCGGCCGCCGACGACCGCAGCCTCCAGGTCCACGCCTGCCACGGCGCGTCGCGCCAGGTCGACGTGCTGCGCGAGGTGCTGGTCGGGCTGCTCGACGACGACCCCACCCTCGAGCCCCGCGACATCCTCGTGATGTGCCCCGACATCGAGACCTACGCGCCGCTGATCGCGGCCGGGTTCGGGCTCGAGGGCGTGGTCGACGACGGCCACCCCGCCCACCGGCTGCGGGTGCGGCTCGCCGACCGGGCGCTGTCGAGCACCAACCCGCTGCTCGGCGTCGCCGCCCGGCTGGTCGAGCTGGCCGGCGGCCGGGTCACCGCCAGCGAGGTGCTCGACCTCGCCGGCACCGACGTCGTCCGCCGCCGGTTCGACCTCGACGACGACGACCTCTCCCGGATCACCGACTGGGTGGGCGCGGCCGGCATCCGCTGGGGCCTCGACGCCGAGCAGCGGGGCGGGTTCGACATGCAGGGCTTCGCCCACAACACCTGGCGCGCCGGGCTCGACCGGCTGCTGCTCGGTGCCGCGATGAGCGGCGACGACCACCGCCACGTCGGGCGCGGGCCTGCCCGTCGACGACGTCGGCAGCGGTGACCTCGACCTGCTCGGCCGGTTCGCGGAGCTGGTCCACCGCCTCGACCGCTGCGTCGCCGCGCTCTCGGCGGCCGGTCCGCTCGAGGAGTGGGTGGTCGCGCTGCGGGCCGGCGTCGCCGGACTGGCCGAGGTCGATCCCGACCAGCCGTGGCAGGCGCCCCAGTTCGAGCGCGAGCTGGCCCGGACGCTCGAGTCCGCGACCGACGGAGGTGCGGTCGCGCTGCGGCTGCCCGACGTCCGCGCGCTGCTCCACTCCCGGCTCGGCGGCCGGCCGACCCGCGCCAACTTCCGCACCGGCACCCTCACCGTCTGCACCATGGTCCCGATGCGCTCGGTGCCCCACCGCGTGGTCTGCCTGGTCGGCCTCGACGACGGCGTCTTCCCGCGGGTGGCGTCGGTCGACGGCGACGACGCGCTGCTGCGCCGGCCGCTGACCGGCGAGCGCGACGCCCGCAGCGAGGACCGCCAGCTGCTGCTCGACGCCGTCCTCGCCGCGACCGAGACCCTCGTCGTCACCTACACCGGCGCCAACGAGCACACCGGCGCGTCCCGCCCACCGGCCGTCCCCCTCGGCGAGATCCTCGACGCCGCCGCCCGGACCGCCTCGACGCACGGGCGACGTGCTGGTCCACCACCCGCTCCAGCCCTACGACGCCCGCAACCTGCTGCCCGGCGCGCTGGTCGGCGACCGTCCGTTCAGCTTCGACGCGGCCGCGCTGGCGGGTGCCCGGGCGGCCACGGCCGAGCGGCGTCCCACCGGCGCCGTTCCTGCTCGGCCCGCTCCCGCCGACCCCGCGTGAGGACGTCAACCTGGCCGACCTGCGCGACTTCCTCGCCCACCCGGTCCGGTCCTTCCTGCGCGGCCGGCTCGACGTGGGTGCGCCGCTGGGAGGCCGACGAGGTCGGAGACGCGATCCCGGTCGACCTCGACGCGCTGGAGCAGTGGGACATCGGCGACCGGCTGCTGCGCGAGGTGCTCGCCGGGCACGACGCGGTCGCGGTGCTCACCGCCGAGCAGCTGAGCGGCACCCTCCCGCCCGGGCGGACTCGGCGACCCGTGCCCTCGAAGCCGGTGGCGAAGAAGGCGCAGGACCTCTACGCCGGCACCGCCGAGCTGCGCGACGGCGAGCGGCGCAGCCTCGACGTCGACGTCGACCTCGGGGACGGCCGCCGGCTGACCGGCACCGTGTCCGGGGTCTTCGGGTCGCGACTGGTCTCGCTCGGCTACTCCCGGCTCAAGCCGCGGCAGCGGCTGCTGGCCTGGGTCGACCTGCTGGCGCTCAGCGCCGCACATCCCGACCTCCACGTCACCTCCCACGCCGTCGGCTGGGGACGCGCCGGCCCGCAGCGGGCGCTGGCCGGCCCGCTCGACCACCGCGCCGTCGGCTGGCTGCGCGACCTGGTCGAGCTCCGCGACCTGGGGCTGACCCGGCCGCTGCCGCTCCCGATCCAGACCGGCTGCGCCTGGGCCGAGGCCCACGCCAAGGAGCTGGTGGGCGCGCCGTTCGACCCGGTCGCCGCCGCGACCCGGACGTGGGAGACCGACCGCAACAGCCCGCTCGGCATCCCGGGCGAGGACGCCGACGCCGCGCACGTCCGCGTCTACGGCGACCACGCGCCGCTGCAGCGGCTGCTCGACGACGGCCTGGCGGCGTACGCCTGGCAGGTCTGGGAGCCGCTGCTCACCGGCGCCGAGCGGGTGGGGATGCTGTGATCGAGCCGTTCGACATCCGGGCGCCGCTGCCGACCGGCACCACCGTGCTCGAGGCCAGCGCCGGTACCGGCAAGACCTGGACCATCGGCGCCCTGGTCACGCGCTACGTCGCCGAGGACGTCGCGACCCTCGACCAGATGCTGATCGTCACGTTCGGCCGCGCGGCGAGCCAGGAGCTGCGGGAGCGGGTGCGCACCCAGCTGGTCGAGGCCGAGCGGGCGCTGGCCGGTGCAGACGACCTGCCGCCGTCCGAGCTGCTCGAGCTGCTGCTCGACTGCGACGACGAGACCCGACGGCTCCGCCACCGCCGGGTCGTCGCGGCGCTGGCGTCGTTCGACGGCGCCACCATCGCCACCACCCACCAGTTCTGCTCGCTGGTGCTCGGCTCGCTCGGGGTCGCCGGCGACACCGACGCCCGCGCCCGGCTGGTCGAGGACCTCGACGACCTGCTGGGGGAGGTCGTCTCCGACCTCTACCTGCGCCGGTTCGCCTACGACGAGGCGGGCCCGGCCTTCAGCCACGCCGAGGCGATGGCGATCGCCCGCACCGCGGTGGGCGACCCGCAGGCCTGGCTCGAGCCGGCCGACGCCGACGCCACGACCCCCCACGGCCGGCGGGTCGCCTTCGCGCAGAAGGTGCGGCGAGAGCTCGACCGACGCAAGCGGCGGCTCGGGATCCTCTCCTACGACGACCTGCTCAGCCAGCTCGCCGACGCGCTGGCCGACCCGGACGCCCCGGCCCGCGCCCGGATGCGGCAGCGCTGGCAGATCGTCCTGGTCGACGAGTTCCAGGACACCGACCCGGTGCAGTGGCAGGTGCTCGACCGGGCCTTCAGCGGTCACGCCACGATGGTGCTGATCGGTGACCCGAAGCAGGCGATCTACTCCTTCCGGGGCGGCGACGTCGTCACCTACCTGCAGGCCGCCGGCACCGCCGCGACCCAGCAGACGCTCGACGTCAACTGGCGCAGCGACGACGCGCTGCTGGCGTCGTTCCAGACGATGCTGCGCGGCGCCGCCCTGGGCGACGACCGGATCGTGGTCCACGACGTCACCGCCCACCACGACGAGTGCCGGCTCGTCGGCGCGCCCCACCCGGACCCGTTCCGGCTCCGGGTCGTCCGGCGCGACCAGCTCCGCAGGGCGGGGTCGTCACCGCTCACGGTCGGCCAGGTGCGTCCGCTGATCGCCGACGACCTGGCCCGCGACGTCCGCGCAGCTGCTGGCCTCCGGCGCGACCTTCGACGGCCGGCCGATCGAGCCGCGCGACGTCGCGGTCATCAGCTACCGCCACGCCGACCTCGCCCGCAGCCAGGAGGCACTCCACGCGGTGGGCGTGCCCGCCGTGATCGCGGGCGGCGGCAGCGTGTTCGCCACGCCTGCCGGGGTCGAGTGGCTGCAGCTGCTGGAGGGACTCGAGCAGCCCCACCGCAGCCAGCGGGTCCGCTCGGCCGCCCTCACGACCTTCTTCGGCCACACCGCAGCCCGGCTCGACGCCGACGGCGAGCGGCTCACCGACGAGGTCGCCGACCGGCTGCGGTCCTGGACCGAGGTCTTCGCCACCCGGGGAGTCGCAGCCGTGCTGGAGGCGGCCACCGCGGAGGGTCTGCCGTCGCGGGTGCTCGGCGTGGTCGGTGGCGAGCGCCACCTCACCGACCTGCGCCACATCGGCGAGGCGCTCCACGAGGTCGGCCTCACCGAGCGGCTCGGCGTCGCCTCCATGCTGGCCTGGCTGCGCCGCCAGGTCGCCGAGGGCCGGGCCGGCCGCGGCACCGAGCGCACCCGCCGGCTCGACTCCGACGCCGCCGCGGTCCAGCTGGTCACCATCCACGCCAGCAAGGGACTGCAGTACCCCGTCGTCTACCTGCCCGCGCTGGCGGACCGCAACGTCCCCAAGCCGTCGATGCCGCTGTTCCACGACGCCGACGGCCGGCGCTGCGTCGACGTCGGCGGCGGCGCCGGCGAGGGGTGGCGCGACCACGTCGCCCGGTGGGAGCGGGAGGAGGCGGGCGAGTGGCTGCGGCTGCTCTACGTCGCGGTGACCCGGGCGCAGTCCCAGGTCGTGGCGTGGTGGGCCCCCACCCGCAACACCCCGGCGTCGCCGCTCCACCGGCTGCTGCAGGGACGGCGACCGGGGTCGCCGGACGTGCCCGACGCCTTCGACAACCGCACCGACGACGAGGCGGCCGCCGTGTTCGAGCACTGGCGGGCGGCGGGCGGACCGGTCCCCGAGCCGGCCGTCCCGGCCCCGCTGGGCGACGACGTCCCGCTCGAGGCGCCCACCGGGCTCGCGGTGCGGACCTTCGACCGCGACGTCGACACCGCCTGGCGGCGTACGTCGTACTCCTCGCTGACCCGGGTCGAGCCGGCCGTGGTCCCGGCCGTGGGCAGTGAGCCGGAGGAGCGTGCCGCTCGACGACGAGTCCCCGCTGCCGGTGGGCGACGCGGCGGCCGGCGATCCCGCCCTGGCGACACCCTCGCCGATGGCCGAGCTGCCGGTGGGCGCCGACTTCGGGTCCCTGGTCCACGGCGTGCTCGAGCACGCCGATCCGCAGGCGCCCGACCACGCCGGCGACCTGGCCGCCGAGCTGCGCAGCCACCTCGACGAGCAGCTGGTGCAGTGGCCGGTCGCCGTCGACCCCGACCTGCTGGTCACCGCACTGGTGGCCGTGACCGACACCCCCCTCGGGCCGCTCGCCGGTGGGATGACCCTGCGGGACGTGCCGCTGCGCGACCGGTTGCGCGAGCTCGACTTCGAGCTGCCGCTGGCCGGCGGCGACCTCGGCCTGACCGGTGACGTGACGCTGGGCGACCTGGCTCCGCTGCTCCGACGGCACCTGCCCGAGGGCGACCCGGTGCGCGGCTTCGCCGACGCCCTCGACCGGCCCGAGCTCGGCGGTCAGAGCCTGCGCGGCTACCTCACCGGGTCGATCGACGTCGTGCTGCGGGTGCGTGACGCGAGCGACGCCGTGCGCTACCTGGTCGTCGACTACAAGACCAACTGGCTCGGCCCGCGCGACGAGCCGCTGACGGCCGCGGCCTACGTCCCCGAGGCGCTCGACGCCGCGATGGGTCACTCCGACTACCCCTTGCAGGCGCTGCTCTACGCCGTCGTGCTCCACCGGTTCCTGCGCTGGCGGCAGCCCGGCTACGACCCGGAGACCCATCTCGGCGGTGTCCTCTACCTCTACCTGCGCGGGATGTGCGGCCCGGCGACCCCGCTGGTCGACGGAGCGCCGTGCGGCGTGTTCGCGTGGCGACCGCCGGTCGCGCTGGTCGAGGCGTTGTCCGACCTGCTCGACGGCAGAGTGGCCGAGGGGGCGCGATGACCGAGATCTTCGAGCCGGCCGGCGACCATGACCGGCGGCTCGTCGCCGGGGCCACCGGGCTGCTGGGCGACATGAACCGGGCCGGCGTGCTGTCCGCCGGCGACCTCCACGTGGCCACCCGCACCGGCGACCTGGCCGGCGAGTCGCGCGACGACGTCCTGCTCGCCGCCGCCCTCGCGGTGCGGGCGGTCCGCAACGGGTCGGTCGGGGTCGACCTCGCCACGATCCGCGACATCGCTCCCGAGCTCCCGTGGCCGGACCCGGCGGGCTGGGCCGACGCGGTCGCGGCGTCGCCGCTGACCGGGGCCGGCGTGCTGCGGCAGGAGCTGGGCCTGGTCTACCTCGACCGCTACCACCGGCTCGAGCAGCAGATCGCCGACGACGTGCTCACCCGCACCGAGCAGCCCCCGCCCGCGGTCGACGAGGCGGCGCTGACCGCAGCGCTCGAGGTCGTCCGCGACACCCACTTCAGCCCCGAGCAGGAGGCCGCGGCCGTCGCCGCCTGCCGGCAGTGGACCACCGTGATCACCGGTGGCCCCGGCACCGGCAAGACCACGACGGTGGCGAGGATGCTCGCGCTGCTCTCGTCGCAGTCGGACCGACCGCTCTCGATCGCGCTGAGCGCCCCGACCGGCAAGGCGGCGGCGCGGCTGGCGGAGGCGGTGGGCGACGAGATGCCGGCGGCGTACGTCGAGCGGGTGGGTCGCCCCGACGCCATGACGCTCCACCGGCTGCTCGGCTGGCGACCCGACAACACCACCCGGTTCCGCCACGACCGGGGCAACCGGCTCAAGTACGACGTGATCGTGGTCGACGAGTGCTCGATGGTCGACCTGACGATGATGGCGCGGCTGCTGGAGGCGGTGCGGCCGCAGACCCGGCTGGTCCTGGTCGGCGACCCGCGCCAGCTCACCTCGGTGGGCGCGGGTGCGGTGCTGTCCGACCTGGTCGAGGGCCTCCCCGGGGCGATGGTCCGGGGGCTGTCGGCCAACTACCGCTCCGCCGCCGGCATCCAGGCCGTGGCCGACGCGCTGCGCGACGCCGAGGACGCCGACGCGGTGCTCGCGGCGCTGCGCTCGGGCTCCGACCAGGTCGAGTTCGTCGAGACCGACGACCCGGCCCAGATCCTGCGGGCGCCGCTGGTCGAGCAGGCGGCGGCGGTGCGACGGCTCGCCTTCGCCGGGTGACGCGGAGGGTGCGATCGAGGCGCTCGGTCGCCATCGGCTGCTCTGTGCCCATCGCGAGGGCCCCCGCGGCGTACGCCTCTGGAACCGGCAGGTCGAGCAGTGGCTGGGGGAGGAGACCGGCGACCCGATCTACGGCACCTGGTACGTCGGCCGGCCGCTGCTGGTCACGGCCAACGACCACCCGCTCGAGATCTACAACGGCGAGACCGGCGTCGCGGTGCTCGACGGCGGCCGGCTCCGGGCCCGCATCGACGGTGCCCGGCGCGGCCTCACCGACCTCGCCCCCGGACGGCTCGACGCCGTCGACACCATGCACGCGCTCACCATCCACAAGAGCCAGGGCAGCCAGGCCGAAGCGGTCACCGTGCTGCTCCCCGAGGAGGGCTCGCGGCTGCTGACGCGCGAGCTGTTCTACACCGCCGTCACCCGCGCCCAGGACCGGTTGCGCGTCGTGGGGTCGGAGGCGGCGGTGCGGGCCGCGGTCGCGACCCGGGCGCAGCGCGCCACCGGGCTGCGACGACGCGTCGGTCAGCGGCTCGGCTGAGCCGGTTCACCCGCCGGACGGCGGAAACCTCGCCGCAGCGGAGTCGCACTACTGTCGAGGCATGCCGTACCTGCTCCGCGTCAGCCTGCCCGACATCCCCGGATCGCTGGGGCGGCTGGCGACGGCGATCGGTGAGGCGGGCGGGGACATCGAGGCCATCGAGATCGTGGAGAAGCTCCATGACGGCACCGCGGTCGACGACGTGTTCCTCGAGATGGTGGACGGCACGATGCCCGACGCCGTGGTCTCGGCGTGCACCGGCGTCGAGGGCGTCGAGGTGCTCTGGATCAATCGCTACGCCGCCGGCGGCAACGTCTTCCTCGACCTCGAGGCGGTCGAGGACCTCACCGCCCACAAGAGCACGGCGCTCGACCGGCTGATCGACCTGCTGCCGGTCGTCTTCCGGTCCGACTGGGGTGCCCGGCTCCACCGCAGCTCCGGCGTACGGCGCGCGACCGAGGCGGCCCCCGACGACCTGGTCTTCGTCGAGCTCGACGGGCCGGCCCAGGTCGACGAGCAGGGCCAGGACCTGGTGGTGGCGTGCCCGCTGGACGCCGACGAGATCGTGCTGATCGGACGGCGCGGCGGCCCGGCCTTCCTCGACTCCGAGATGGCCCGGCTCCAGCACCTCACCGCCCTCGCCCGCTCCATCGCCGGCTGACCGACATGTTGAGTTGGGCTTCGCTCGGCGTTGAGTTGGGCGCGACTCCGCAGCCAGGCCCAACTCGACCTTGAGGCACGCCCAACTCAACCCATCAGGTGCGGCGCTCCAGCAGGAACAGCGGGATCAGCCGGTCGGTCCTGCGCTGGTACTCGCCGTAGGTCGACCAGGTCTCGACCGCGCGCTTCCACCACTCGTCGCGCTCCGGCCCCTCGGGCAGCTCGCGCACGTCGTACGTCGCCCGGTCGGCGCCGTCCTGGAGCTCGACCTCCGGGTGGGCGCGGAAGTTGTGGGCCCAGACCGGGTCCTCCGGGCTGCCGCCGTACGACGCGACCGCGAGGTAGGAGCCGTCGTGCTCCACCCGCATCACCGGGTTCTTGCGCAGCTTGCCGCTGGTGGACCCCACCGAGGTGATCACCACGATGGGATCGCCGGTGCGGGCGAGGACGTTGGCGCGCTGGCCGTCGGACGCCTCGAACTCGGCGACCTGGTCACGCACCCACTTCTCGGGACTCGGCTCGTACTCTCCGCTCAGTGCCATGCCCCCACAACACCACGGGGGCGGCCCCGATTCCTGCAGCGGCGGGCGCGGCTAGGGTCTCGGCATGACCGCGATCGACGGAGTCTCGGAGATCTTCGACGCCGAGGCGTGGGAGGCCGTCCCCGGGTTCGAGGACCTCACCGACCTGACCTACCACCGCGCGAGGGACCACGGCACGGTCCGGGTCGCCTTCGACCGGCCCGACGTCCTCAACGCGTTCCGGCCGCACACCGTCGACGAGCTGCTGCGGGTGCTGGAGCACGCGCGGATCACCTCCGACGTGGGCTGCGTGCTGCTGACGGGCAACGGCCCGGGCGAGCGGCACGGGAAGTGGGCGTTCTGCACCGGCGGCGACCAGCGGATCCGCGGCCGCGCCGGCTACATGTACGAGTCTGACGCCGCCGCCGAGGGTGAGACCGCGGACACCGTCGACCGGGCGAAGCTGGGCCGGCTGCACATCCTGGAGTGCCAGCGGCTGATCCGGTTCATGCCGAAGATCGTGATCTGCGTGGTGCCCGGGTGGGCGGCCGGCGGCGGCCACAGCCTCCACGTGGTCTCCGACCTCACGCTGGCCAGCGCCGAGCACGCGCGGTTCAAGCAGACCGACGCCGACGTCGGGTCCTTCGACGGCGGCTTCGGGTCGGCGTACCTCGCCCGCCAGGTGGGGCAGAAGTTCGCCCGCGAGATCTTCTTCCTCGGCGACGAGTACACCGCCGACGACGCCCACCGGATGGGCATGGTCAACAAGGTCGTCCCGCACGCCGACCTCGAGGCCGAGGCGCTGGAGTGGGGGCGCAAGATCAACGCGAAGTCGCCCACGGCGCAGCGGATGCTGAAGTACTCGTTCAACCTGATCGACGACGGCCTGGTCGGCCAGCAGCTGTTCGCCGGCGAGACCACCCGGCTCGCCTACATGACCGACGAGGCGCAGGAGGGGCGCGACCAGTTCCTGGAGAAGCGGGACCCCGACTGGTCGCCGTACCCCTGGTACTACTGAGTTCTTGCGTGTCCCGCACCTGCTCGTCGTCGGGCGTCCGGTCATGAGACGGATCCCGCTCCGGCCCTGCGGAACCGGCGCGACAGGAGGGCGGTGCACACGCCACCGATGAGGATCGGCCCGAGGTAGGTGAACATCCGGAAGACGAACACGGCCGCGACGATGGCGTCGGCGTCGCGCCCACCGGCAGCCCAGTTCAGGGCGCTGATGTAGAGCGCCTCGGTGATGCCCACGTTTCCCGGCGTGATCTCCACGAGCGTCGCGAGGCGGACCACGGTGTAGACCGCGAAGACCTCGATGGCAGTGAGGACCTGGGCGTCGACCCCCAGCCCGCGGAGCGAGGCGAGGAGGATCACGTAGGTGGCGAGCTCGCGGAGCATGAAGAGGCCGACCAGGCCCAGCGCGTGTTGCCGGAAGATGTCGACGACGTCGCGGCGCCACTTCACGACGGTCTCCCCGAGCTCCTCGCCCGGGGGCTTGCGGGCCAACCCCCGGAGCCAGTTGAGGAATCGACCCAGGCGCGCCCCGAAGCGCCTGGCGAACTGCTCGTTGCGCACGATGAGGACGGCGAGGACGAGCAGCGCGAGCGAGACGCCGAGGCCGACCAGGGCGAGCGTCCAGACCGCTCCCGGTACGTCCTCCTGCGTCGAGAGGAGGGCGAGCCCGATCGAGGGCAGGACGAGTGGCAGCACGTTGCTGACCGAGCTGTTGACGACGTACGACGTGGCGAAGTCCTCCGTGCTGATGCCGAGCTTGCGGTAGGTCACGTAGCGCGCTGCCGTGCCGGAGGGTCCCGGCACGGTGTTCGAGATCACGGCTGCCGCCTCCTGCGCCATGAAGGCGTCCGGGAAGCGAAGGGGTTCGATGATCAGGGCGAACGCGCCGGCCTTGCACCCCTCCACCACCAGGGTCAACGCGGTCAGCAGGAGCAGTGTGGCCGGATCGATGCGACGTGAGTGCGTCCCAGACGTCCTCATAGGAGGCGAAGCTCGGGATCAGCACCCCGAAGATGAGATAGAGCAGCAGCAGGGTCAGGGTGATCCGGATGATGCGCTGCCGGGGGGAGGTCTTCTCCGGCTCCAGGATCGAAGGTATGCGAGGGTCCGCGTCGCTCCCGGCCGGTGTCGGCGGATCCGATTCGCTCACACCACGAGGCTAGCCCCGTGAGCGGCTGGGGAGCACCGCCGTTCGTTCTCCAGCTGCCGGGCGCGGAGCGGGCGGATCGTGCCGGGCTATTCATCCGCACCGGAGGATGCGACGTCGGCGTGGGGTGCTCATTGTTGGAGGCCACCACTGTGAGCCGAGAGGGATCTGCGCCATGACGGTTGAGGTCGACGACTCGGGTGCGCGGATCCCGCTGCAGCACGTTCCGGAGGACGATGGGCAGGCCATGCGATCGGTCGAGCTCGAGCTGCACGCCGAGTTCCCGTCGGTGCCCATCGGTCAGGTGAGGATCCTCGTGGAGTGCCTGTGGTCGCACTTCGACGGCGCTGCGGTCCGGGACTTCGTGCCGTTGTTGGTCCGGAAGCAGGCGAAGGAGGAACTGCTCGACCTCCTCGGACCTCGAGCAGAAGCAACGATCTCGCCTGCGGGGCTCCCGCCTCCACCTGCCTGAACCGCCTCATGCTTCGCGGGTGATGTCGAGCGCTGCGCGACGAGGCACCGTGGCTGGCACAGCGGGGTGTCGTGGTGGCGGGACCTCCACCGAGGGAGGGGAGCGCACGATGCCGAGCACGACCAGCGAGCCACAGGCTCGACTCTCAGATGCCCAGGTTGCCGAGATGCTCGCGCTCACCAGAGACGCGGACAGCGTCGAGCTCAAGACGACGGTGCCGGACTCATATCGACGTGCGGCCGCGGTGGCTCTGGGGGCGGACCCGCTCGACGCACAGATCCGCCAGGTGTACTTCTTCGACACCCCTGACCTGAAGCTCAACGAGCACGGTGTGGTCGTCCGGGCACGCCGGGTGCAGAAGCGCGGCGACGACTCCGTGATCAAGCTGCGGCCCGTCGTACCTGCCGACGTCCAGGAGGCGTGGAGCTCCGACAACCTGGGGGTCGAGGTCGACGCGATGCCGGGTGGCTTCGTCTGTTCGGCGTCCATGCGGGCCACCTTGGGCACCAGGGACGTGAAGGAGGTCGCTGCGGGGCGGAGAGCCATCCGCAAGCTGTTCTCCAAGGAGCAGCGGCTGTTCTACAAGGCGCATGCACCCGAGGGGGTTGAGCTGGACGACCTGTCGATCCTCGGTCCCATCACCGTCTTCAAGTTGAAGCTCTCTCCCCCAGAGTTGCGCATGCGACTCGTCGCAGAGCTCTGGTTCTATCCCGACGGGTCGCGGATCCTCGAGCTGTCGGCCAAGTGTCCTCCCACTGAGGCCTTCCAGGCTGCGGCGGAGCTGCGGGCCTTCTTGGCCACGAAAGGTCTGGACATCTCGGGCGAGCAGCAGACGAAGACGAAGACCGCGCTCGAGTTCTTCTCCGCCGAGCTCTCCGAGACCGGGAGCGTCGAGCCAGCCGCCGGCTCGGGGTGACCTGGTCGGCTCGACCCGGCCTCGGCCCGGTGCGGCACCACCCGTGGTACTACTGACGCCGTGATGAAGCGCGCTCTCGGAGCGATCCCGATGCTGGTGGCCGTCCTCGCCGTCGCGGCCTGCTCCACGGAGGTGACCGTCTCCCAGTCGGACCTCGAGGACCAGCTGACCGAGCAGATCACGCCCGACAACCCCGAGGACGAGGTCACCGTCGAGTGCGAGGGCGACCTCGCCGGTGAGATGGACGCGACCGTCGACTGCCCCGCCACCATCGGCGAGGACCCGGTGACCGTGCGGGTCCTGGTGACCGAGGTCGACGGCACCGACGTCGCGTACGAGCTCACCCCGGTGGTCGAGGCCGAGGACGTCGCGACCAGCATCGAGGAGACGCTGGCCGGCCAGGACTACCCCGTCGAGGCGGTGTCCTGCGAGGGCGAGCTGATCGGCGAGCAGGACGAGACCCAGCTCTGCTCGGTCACGAACACGCGTGGCGACGAGATCGAGGTCGAGGCGACGGTCACCTCCGTCGACGGCTTCCTCATCGGCTTCGACTTCGCCGAGACCACGGCGTAGGCGCCTCGACGGTGCGCGTCGTCGTCCTGACCGGGGCCGGTGTCTCCGCCGAGAGCGGGCTGGCCACGTTCCGCGACGCCGACGGGCTCTGGGAGGGCCACGACCCGATGGTCGTGGCGACGCCGGAGGCGTTCGCCGCCGACCCCGACCTGGTCCACCGGTTCTACGACGAGCGGCGGGCCGCGCTCGCACGGGTCGGAGCCCAACGCCGCCCACCGGGCTCTCGCCCGGCTCGAGGACGCGCTCGGTGACGACCTGCTGCTGGTGACGCAGAACGTCGATGACCTCCACGAGCGGGCCGGGTCGCGCCGCGTGGTCCACATGCACGGCCGGCTGCGGGCGGCGTGGTGCACCGCCTGCGATGCCCGCCACGAGTGGACCGGCACGCTGCTCGACCTGCCGCCGTGCCCGGCCTGCGAGGCGGAGCGGCTGCGCCCGGACGTGGTGTGGTTCGGCGAGGTCCCCTACGACATGGACGTGATCGAGGACGCCCTGTGGGACTGCGAGCTCTTCGTCGCCATCGGCACGTCGGGCGTCGTCTACCCCGCAGCCGCGTTCGTGCAGTACGCATTCGCCCGCGGTGCGGCCACCCTCGAGCTCAACCTCGACGCCAGCGACACCAGCAGCGACTTCGACGTCTCGCGACGCGGGCCGGCGACCGCGCTGGTCCCGGCGTGGGTCGAGGAGCTACTGGGTGCGCGCGAGCTCGGCCCGTAGCAGGGCGCGGTAGCGGCCGTCGTCGTCGGGGGCGCCGAGGCGCGGGAGCCACTCGGAGAGCTTGTGCGCGAACAGCGAGCCGCTCTCGATGATGCGCGGATCCATGTGGCCGAAGACCTCCAGGGTGACCGTGCCGTAGAGCGTCGCCCACGCCTCCATGAAGACCCACAGCAGCCCGAGGTGGTCCTCCGGCACGGCGGTGATGTCGACGGGGAAGAGCGGGTCGTGCAGCGACTCGGCGACCACCGGGTCGAGCTCGTCGAGGGCCGGGTGGGGGAAGTGGGTCGGCCTGCCAGAGCTGCAGCAGCAACGCGTGGAAGTAGAGGCCCGAGGTCCAGGCGGTGATGACCTCGCGGCGGTGGCAGTGCGACTCGGCGACCGGGTTGGCGAAGACCATCGAGAACTCGGCGTGGTTGCCCAGCGCCCAGCGGCGGAACGCGACGGAGGCGCAGATGAGCTGGGCCATCGGGTCGTCCTCCGGCTGGGTCTCGGCGGCCGCGCGGAACTCGTCGGTGGCGGCCTTGTCGATCTCGAACGCGACCAGGTCGACCAGCTCCTGGTAGCTGGCGACGTAGCGGTAGAGCGCCGGCGCGGTGACGCCCATCCGGGTCGCGATCGCGCGGAGCGAGAGCTCCTGACCCTCGCGCAGCAGGGCGCGCGCGCTGTCCACGATCTCGGTGTACGTCGCCTCGCGCTGGCGCTCGCGGCGGGTCATCGTCTCCTGGGTCACGCTGCCTCCTCGCTCTTGACACCAACAGTTTACACTGTTTACGGTTAACACCGTTCACTTTCCTGAAGGGTGTGAGTTGGATGCTTGATCGCTGGAGTCGGGTCCTGGTCCGTCGGCCGCTGGCCGTGCTGCTGGCCGGCCTGGTGCTGGCCATCGCCGCCGGGGCGTACGGCGGCGGCGTGTTCGGTTCGCTGTCGCAGGGTGGCTTCGACGACCCCGACTCCGAGTCCGCGCAGGCCCTGGACCGCGAGCGCGAGGTGCTGGGCAACCAGAGCGTCGACGTGATCGCGATCTACTCCAGTGACGAGCTCACCGCCGACGACGCCGCGTTCCGCGACGAGGTCACGACCGCGCTCGACGACCTCCCTGCCGGGACCACGACCCGGGTCGTCCCCTGGTTCGCCGAGCAGGCACCACCCGACCTGGTGAGCCGCGACGGGCACGCCGCCCAGGTGCTGATCTCGCTCGCCGGTGAATCCCAGGACGACTACCTCGTCAGCTACGACGCGCTCGCTCCCGCCCTCGAGGTGGAGGGCCTCGAGACCGACCTCGCCGGGCCGTTCGCGATCTACGACGACGTCAACGAGCGCACCGAGGAGGACCTGCAGCGGGCCGAGGCGGTCTCGCTGCCGGTCGTCGCCGTGCTGGCGGTGCTCATCTTCGGCAGCCTCGTCGCCGCGTCGATGCCGGTCCTGGTCGGAGCCCTCGCGGTGGTCGGGGCGCTCGCCGTGGTCCGGCTCATCACCACCGTCACGGAGGTGTCGATCTTCTCGGTCAACGTCATCACCCTGCTGGGGATGGGGTTGGCGATCGACTACGCGCTGTTCGTGGTGAGCCGGTTCCGTGAGGAGCTGGCCGCCCGCCCCGAGGACGACCCCGGCGCGGTCGGCGCCGCGCTCACGACCACCATGCAGACCGCCGGCCGGACCGTGCTGTTCTCCGGGCTCACCGTCGCCGCGGCGATGTCGTCGCTGCTGGTCTTCCCGCAGGCGTTCCTCCGTTCCATGGGGTACGGCGGGATCGCGGCCGTGCTGGTCGCGATGCTGGCCGCGCTCACCGTGCTGCCCGCCACCCTGCGGCTGCTCGGCCGCCGGATCGACAAGGGGCGGGTGTTGCGGCGTGGTCGATCGGGGGTCGACTCCGACCACGGCGCGTGGGCCCGGATCGCCGCCGGCGTGATGCGCCGCCCGGTGCTGGTGCTGGTCACGGTCACCCTCGGCCTGCTGGTCCTGGCCTCGCCGTTCCTGGGCGCGAAGTGGGGATCGATCGACCACCGGATCCTGCCGCCGGACTCCGAGGCCTACGTCGCGACCGAGAAGCTCGCGACCGAGTTCGGGCCGGAGACCGCGACCGCGACGCTGCTGCTCGACGGCACCGACCGCGCCGACGTGGCGGCGTACTCCCGTGAGGTGGCGGCGGTCGACGGCGTGTCGTCGGTCGAGCCGGCCGGGGCGCAGGACGGCGTGACGCTGCTCCGCGCCACGTGGGAGGGCTCGGGCCAGAGCCCGGCCTCCCAGGAGCTGGTGCGCGAGATCCGCGAGGTGACCCCGGCGAGCGGCGAGGCGCTGGTCGGCGGGATGTCCGCCGACACCGTCGACCTGGCGGACTCCGTCGCCTCCCACCTGCCCTGGATGGGCGTGGTCGTGATCCTGGTCATGGTCGTGCTGCTGTTCGTGGCGTTCGGCTCGCTGGTGCTGCCGTTCAAGGCGGTGCTCATGAACGTGCTGTCGATCACCGCCTCGTTCGGCATCGTCACCTGGATCTTCAGCGACGGCAACCTCGAGGGGCTGCTCGACTTCTCCTCGCAGGGGTTCCTCGACCTGACCAACCCGATCCTGATGCTGGCGATCCTGTTCGGGCTGTCGATGGACTACGAGGTGTTCCTGCTGTCGCGGGTGCGCGAGGAGTGGGACGCCACCGGCGACAACGACCGGGCCGTCGCCGTCGGCGTGCAGAAGACCGGCCGGATCATCACCTCGGCCGCGCTGCTGCTCGCCGTCGTGATCGGTGCCTTCTCCTTCAGCGGCGTCCTCTTCATGAAGATGATCGGCGTCGGCATGCTGGTGGCGCTGCTCATCGACGCCACCGTGGTCCGGGCGCTGCTCGTGCCGGCGACGATGAAGCTGCTCGGTCGCTGGAACTGGTGGGCGCCCGCGCCGATGGCGCGCTGGTGGGAGCGCCACGGCTTCCGCGAGAACCCGGACCTGGCGCGAGCCGTCACTCGTGCAGGTTCGGATCCTGCTGAGCCGTCACTCGTGCAGGCTGGGAACGGGCAGGAGTGACGGCTCGGTACGCCTGCAACCTGCACAAGTGACGGCTCGGCACCCCTGCAGCCTGCACAAGTGACGGCTCGCCTCAGGTGAGATCGGGGCGGAGCAGGAGGCCGGTGTGGGGGGCGAGCTCGAGGGTCTGCCCGCCGGGCACGGAGTCGACTGACGCTGCCGACCGCCTGGGTGGCGCCCGGGGTCGCGAACGCCACGGCGTAGCGGAGGTCGTCGTCGAGCGGCACCTCGACCGGGGCGTCGCCCAGGTTGACCACCACCACGGCCGAGTCGCCGCCGGTGCCGCGCCGCAGCAGCAACCAGCGCGCCTCCTCGTCGAACGAGACGGAGACCCGGCGCAGGTCGGGGTCGGTGAGCGCGGGGACGGTACGGCGCAGCCCGGCCAGCGTGCGGTAGCACTCCAGCAGGGCCCGGCCCCGCGGCGACTCCGGCTCCGACCAGTCGAGCCGCGAGGCCTCGAAGGTGGCCGGGTCCTGCGGGTCGGGCACGGTCGCGGTGTCCCAGGCCATCTGCGCGAACTCGCCGAGCCGGCCCTCCGAGACCGCGCGGCCCAGCTCCGGCTCGGGGTGGGAGGTGAAGAACGCGAACGGCGTGGACGCGCCCCACTCCTCACCCATGAACAGCATCGGCGTGAACGGCGAGGCCAGGGTCAGCAGCGCCGCGACCGCGAGCTGGTCGTCGTCGAGCGCCTCGCTGAGCCGGTCACCGCGGGCGCGGTTGCCGACCTGGTCGTGGTTCTGGTTGGCCACGACCAGCCGCCAGCCCGGGACGCGGTCGACGTCGAGCGGTACGCCGTGGTCGCGGCCGCGGAACGACGACCAGGTGCCGTCGTGGAAGAAGCCGCGCTGCAGCACCTTCGCGAGCGCACCGAGCGGCTCGAAGTCGGCGTAGTAGCCCGCGGTCTCGCCGGTGAGCGCCACGTGGACCGCGTGGTGGAAGTCGTCGCTCCACTGGGCGTCGAGGCCGAGCCCGCCGCCCTCGCGCGGGGTGATCAGGTGGGGGTCGTTGAGGTCCGACTCGGCGATCAGGAACAGCGGTCGGCCGACGTGGGCCGCCACGGCGGCGACCTCGGTCGCCATCTCCTCCAGCAGGTGGGTCTCCGAGTCGTCGACCAGCGCGTGCACGGCGTCGAGCCGCAGTCCGTCGACGTGGAAGTCGGTGAACCAGCCACGGACCGAGTCGAGGATCAGCCGCCGGACCTCGGGCGACCCGTCGCGGTCGAGGTTGACCTGGTCGCCCCACGGGGTGTCGCCGTCGACGAGGTAGGGCCCGAACATCGGCAGGTAGTTGCCGGAGGGGCCGAGGTGGTTGTGGACCACGTCCTGGATCACGCCGATGCCGGCGGCGTGGCACGCGTCCACGAAGCGCTGGTAGGCGGCCGGGCCGCCGTAGGGCTCGTGGACGCACGACCACAGCACGCCGTCGTAGCCCCAGCCGTGCGGGCCGTTGAAGGCGTTGACCGGCATCAGCTCGACGAAGTCGACGCCGATCGAGCGCAGGTGGTCGAGCTTCTCCGCCGCGGCGTCGAGGGTGCCCTCGGGTGTGAAGGTGCCGACGTGCAGCTCGTAGATCGTGCCGCCGGCCAGCGGTCGGCCGTGCCAGGCGGTGTCGGACCAGGGGTACGCCGCCGGGTCGAACGTGCGGGACCGGCCGTGGACGCCATCGGGCTGCCGTCGCGAACGCGGGTCGGGGACCGGGGTGTCGGCGTCGTCGACGAGGTAGCCGTAGTCGACCTCGCCCGTGGGCACGGCACCGGACGGGCGCCACCAGTCGCCGCTGCCGCGGGTCATCTCGACGACCTCGTTGCCCACCGACAAGCCGCAGCCGCTGCGGCAGTGGTGCCCAGACGTCGAACCGGCCGCGGGTGCGGGGCTGCTCGGGGATCGGCACCAGCAGCGCCACCGGCTGCTCGGTCAGCAGGTCGGCGACGGCGACCGAGCCGTCGCTGGAGACGACGGCGCCGGTGATCTGGTCGCGCCAGCCGCCGGCCGGGAGTGCGAGCGTCGTGTCGCCCCAGCCGCCGCGCCGGGCCAGGCCGATCGGCAGCCGGGTCGCCACCGTGACCGCGCCGCCGCGGTCGAAGGCCAGCACGTGGTCGGCCGCCTCGCCGCTCGCCTCCACGGCGTCGTACGACGTGAAGAGCTCGGGCCGGTCGCGGCGCAGCCGCAGCGCCTCGCGGACGAGGGCGAACTTGGGGTGCTCGGGCCGCTCGTGCGCGAGCAGGTCGCCGCGGACCGCGAAGTCGACCGGCCGGCGGTTGTCGGGGTCGACCAGGCTCTGCTCCCAGAGCTCGGAGCCCTGGTAGACGTCGGGCACGCCCGGGACGGTGAGGCCGACCAGCTTGGCGGCGAGGGCGTTGCTCCAGCCGGCGGCGGTGACCGCGGCGAGCACCTCGTCGAGCACGGCGCCGACGCGCGGGTCGTCGAAGGCGGCGTCCACGGCGGCGTGGACCGCGGCCTCGTAGCCGTCGTCGGGCTCGGTCCAGGTGGTGCGGTCACCCGCCTCGCGCATCGCCTTCTCGGCGTACGCGTGCAGGCGCTCGCGCAGCGCCGGGTCGTCCGACCAGACGCCGACCACGGCCTGCCACAGCAGGTTGCCGAAGCCGGGGTCGGGGAGCGGGGCGAGGGCGAGCAGCCGGTCGAGCGCGTCCGCCCACAGGTCGGGGACCTCGGCCAGTGCGGCGATCCGGGCCCGGACGTCCTCGCCGCGCTTGGTGTCGTGGGTGGAGGCGGCGGTCATCGCGTGCGGCCAGTCGGCCTGCCGCTCGGCCATCGCGGCGTGGAACTCGTCGGGCGACACGGCGAAGACGGAGGGGTCGCCGCCGACCTCGTTGAGGGACGTGAGGCGGGCCCAGCGGTAGAACGCCTGGTCCTCCACGCCCTTGGCCATGACCATGCCGCTGGTCTGCTGGAACCGCTGGGTGGCGTCGGCCGCGCCGTCGCCGAGGACGGGGGCCAGCTCGTCGAGCACGTCGGCGAGGTCGGGCCGGTGCGTGCGGGCGGCGGCGAACGCCGCGTCGAGGTGCTCGCGACCCTCGGGCAGGTAGGAGCGGTAGACGGGGGTGCAGGCCAGCAGCTCGGCGACCGCGATCCTCCAGCTCGGCGGGCTCCCGTCCGACCAGGGGTGCCAGCTCGCGGGCGATCCGTCGGGTCTCGGTGCGCAGCGTGGTGTCGGCGATGCCGCGCTTGGTGTCGTGGATCATCGCGTGCCAGTCGACGGGCCCGCCCCGGAGCCGGTCCTCGAGGTCGCCGAGCGGACCCGCTCCCGCGGGGTCGGTGAGCACCCGGTCGATGAGCGCGAGCGCGTCGTACCCGGTGGTGCCGGCGGTGGCCCACGAGTCCGGCAGCCGCTCGCCGGGCTCGAGGATCTTCTCGACCAGCACGTAGCTGCCGCCGGTGAGGTCGGCCAGGTCGGCGAGGTACTTGCCGGGGTCGCGCAGCCCGTCGGGGTGGTCGATCCGGAGGCCGTCGACCAGGTCCTCCTCGAACCACCGCGCGATCTCCTCGTGGGAGCGGCTGAACCACTCCGGGTCCTCGACCCGGATCGCGGCGAGGGTGTTCACGGAGAAGAAGCGGCGGTAGTTGAGGTCGCTGTCCGCCCGGCGCCAGGAGATCAGCTCGTAGTGCTGCCGGGCGTGCACGGCGTCCGCGTCGTGCTCGTCGGGACCGAAGGTTCCGGGCGCGATCGGGAAGCGCTGGTCGTGGTAGTGCAGCTCGCCGGCGAGCAGCCGCAGGTGGGCGATCTTGCCGTCCTCGCCGAGGTCGTCGTCGCCCACGACGGGCACCAGCACCCGGCCGTCACCGGCCTCCCAGTCGATGTCGAAGGCGCCGGCGTACGGCGACTCGGCGGCCGTGCGTCAGCACGTGCCACCACCACTGGTTCTCCCAGGGCCGGGCGATGCCGACGTGGTTGGGGACGATGTCGACCAGCACGCCCATCCCGAGCCGCCGGGCCTCGCTCGACAGCGCCGACAGTCCCGAACCGCGGCCGCGGGACGGGTCGATGGCGGAGTGGTCGGAGACGTCGTAGCCGTGGTCGCTGCCGGACTCCGACGCCAGCACCGGCGAGAGGTAGACCCAGTCGACGCCGAGCTCGTGCAGGTAGACAAGCGTCCGCGCGGCCTCGAGCAGGTCGAAGTCCTCGGTGATCTGCAGCCGATAGGTACTGGCAGGGGTGCGCACGGTCTCGATCCTCCCATCGGCCACCGGCCCCCCATCGGGGTGAGTACGACGCCGGACGATCCGCCACCAACTGGCAGTTCAGGGCAGCGCCGAGACCGGTGAGCGTGAGCCCTGCCGGCCGAGGTTGCGCACCTGCTCGTCGGCCAGGTTCAGAAGGGACGCCACACCCCCGCGGCGATGGACGTCAGGCTACGACGCACTCTCGTGCCGTCCGGGGGTTTCGAGGCTCGTCGCTGGCGCTCCTCGCACCTCAACCACCGGACGGCTGGCGCCTCGCACCGCGACCACCGGCCGTCAGCGGGCCTGGGCCGCGATGGAGGCGGCGACCGAGCTGTCGGGGGTGACCTCGGGGGTGGAGTGCTCGCGCAGCACGAGCACGCTGCGGCCGGCCATGGTCAGCTCGGACCCGGCGGTGCGGGGGCCGGTGTCGGACGCGGTGGCGCCGGTGTCGATGACGACGTCCCACGCGGCGGCGTACTCCTCCGGCGGCAGCGTCAGGGTGACCCCGTCGGCGCCGGCGTTGAAGTAGAGCAGGAAGTGGTCGTCGGTGATCGGGTTGCCGGTGGCGTCGGTGCCGGGGATGCCGTGGCCGTTGAGGTACATCCCGATGGCGGCACCGCCCTCGGCGTGCCAGTCGTCGCCCTCCATCGGGTTGGCGTCGACGTCGAGCCAGACGATGTCGTTGAGGCGGCTCTCCTGGCTGTCGCCGTTGCCGGTGCGCGCCGTGGTGCCGGTGAAGAACCGCTTGCGCTGGAACGTCGGGTGCTGGCTGCGGAGCCGGATCACGGCGGCGGTGAACTCCACCAGCGGCTGGTCGGCCTTGTCCCAGTGGACCCACGAGAGCTCGGAGTCCTGCGCGTAGGTGTTGTTGTTGCCCTCCTGGGTGCGGCCGAGCTCGTCGCCGTGCAGCAGCATCGGCACGCCCTGGCTGAGCAGCAGGGTGGCCAGGAAGTTGCGCTGGGCGCGTGCCCGCAGCTCGAGGACGCCGGGGTCGTCGGTGGGGCCCTCGACGCCGTGGTTCCAGGAGCGGTTGTGGCTCTCGCCGTCGTTGCCGTCCTCGCCGTTGGCGTCGTTGTGCTTCTCGTTGTAGGACACCAGGTCGCGCAGCGTGAAGCCGTCGTGGGCGGTCACGAAGTTGATGGAGGCGAACGGCCGGCGGCCGGAGTGCTCGTAGTAGTCGGCCGAGCCGGCGAGCCGTGACGCGAAGTCGCCGAGCGAGGGCTCCCCGCGCCAGAAGTCGCGGACCGTGTCGCGGTAGGCGCCGTTCCACTCGGTCCACAGCGGCGGGAAGTTGCCGACCTGGTAGCCGCCCGGGCCGATGTCCCACGGCTCGGCGATCAGCTTCACCTGGCTGACGACCGGGTCCTGCTGCACCATCTCGAAGAAGGTCGAGAGCTTGTCGACGTCGTAGAACTCGCGGGCGAGGGTCGCCGCGAGGTCGAACCGGAAGCCGTCGACGTGCATCTCGGTGACCCAGTAGCGCAGCGAGTCCATGATCAGCTGCACGGAGTGCGGGTGGCGCACGTTGAGGCTGTTGCCGGTGCCCGTGTAGTCCATGTAGTACCGGGGGTCGTCCTCCATCAGCCGGTAGTACGCCCCGTTGTCGATGCCCTTGAAGCTGAGCGTCGGGCCGAGGTGGTTGCCCTCGGCGGTGTGGTTGTAGACGACGTCGAGGATGACCTCGATGTCGGCGGCGTGCATCGCCTTCACCAGCGACTTGAACTCCTGGACCTGCTGGCCCTCGCCGTTCGCGGCGTACGCCGCGTGCGGGGCGAGGAACGCCAGCGTGTTGTAGCCCCAGTAGTTGCGCAGGCCCTGGTCGAGCAGGGTGCTGTCCTGGATGAACTGGTGGACCGGCATCAGCTCGATGGCGGTCACCCCGAGCCGCTGCAGGTGGCTGATGACCGACGGGTGGGCCAGGCCGGCGTAGGTGCCGCGGTGCTCCTCGGGGACGTCGGGGTGGAGCTGGGTGAGCCCCTTGACGTGCGCCTCGTAGATCACCGTCTCGTTGTACGGCGTGAGCGGGCGGCGGTCGCCCTCCCAGTCGAAGTAGGGGTTGATGACCACGCCGAGCGTCATGTGGGCGGCGGAGTCGGCGTCGTTGCGGCTGTCCGGGTCACCGAAGGAGTAGCCGAACAGCGACTCGTCCCAGTCGATCTCGCCGCTGGTCGCCTTGGCGTAGGGGTCGAGCAGCAACTTGTTCGGGTTGCAGCGCACGCCCTGCTCGGGCTCGTAGGGCCCGTGCACGCGGTAGCCGTAGAGCTGGCCCGGCTGGACCTGCGGGAGGTAGCAGTGCCACACGAAGGCGTCGACCTCGGTGAGCTCGACGCGCTCCTCCACCAGGGCGCCGTCGGGGCCCCTCTCGAAGAGGCAGAGCTCGACCTTCTCCCCGGCCTCGCTGAAGAGGGCGAAGTTGGTGCCGCGCCCGTCGTACGTCGCTCCGAGCGGGTACGGGGTGCCTGGCCAGACCTCCACGGATGTCCTTCCGGTGGGAGAGGGGGTGCGCTGAGCGCGGGATTGGAACGTTCTAACCCTACCGCCATTCAGGGTCCGGTCGCATTCAGCGGCCGTTCGCACTGAAGTGCTGGTAGTCCTTCAGGGTGGTCCAGTCGCCGCCCCACGACCAGCCGATCTCGCGGAACGCGGCGACGACCGGGCCGCCCGCGGTGACCATGCCGGGCCGCACCCGGTCGCGGGCGAGGTAGGACGAGGCGCGCTCCGGCAGCACCAGGCCGTCCTTCGCGTAGGGGTTCTGGAAGGTGTTGACGTCGACCGCGAGCCCGTAGGCGTGCTGGGAGAACGACGTGCCGCCGGTCGTCGCCCGGCAGACGAACGACCCGGTGCCGTTGCCGTCGCCGGTCGGCGGCGCCTCCTCGTCGATCGAGCGCACGATGAGCACCTGCTCGAGCGGGAACCGCGCCTCCCACAGCCGCCGGAAGACCAGGTCGAGGTCCTCGGCGGCGGCGGCGTTGACCAGCAGCTCGCCGGTGTGGCGGCGGGCGTCGAAGCCCCAGAACGTCAGCCGCAGCCACGCCAGCCCGTCGCGCGGCACCGGGCAGCCGGGCTCCCACGTCGAGCGGTCGACGACCTCGTCCGGCGCCGGCGACACCAGGCGGGACGCGTAGCCGCGGCCCGGCAGCATCGGCACCTGGTCGGGCAGCGTGAACGCCCGCCGCCGGAGCACCGGCGGGGTCGGCCGGATCACGCCGTACCCCTCCGCGGTCTCGGGCAGCACCCGCGTGAACAGCCAGTCCGGCGGACGGCTGCCGGGTCCGTACGCCGCCCGGTCGAGCGTGCCGTCGGTGCTGGCCGGGCCGGGGCCGCGCGGCGTCGGCGGCTCCTCCGGGGCCGTGGTCGTGGTCGCGGCTCGGCGCCGGGGGCGTGGTGGGAGCGTCCGGGGCCGGTCGTGGGGACGACTCGGTGGCGCAGCCCGCGGCCAGGGCCAGGCTGAGCATCAGCGCCACCGCGGTCGACCGTCGTGCCCTCACGCCGTCGAGGCTAGACGGGGAGCGTGACGCGGAGCGTGGCGCCTGGTCGGCCTCGGAGATGCCGAGGCCGTCGTCGGTGCACGGTCAGCACGACCTCGTCGTCGACCCGTTCCAGGGAGAGGTCCACGGCCCCGTCGCGACGCGGAGTACTTCACGGCGTTGCTGGGGTGAGCCACTCCTGCCGGACGAAGGTCCACGCGCCGTACTCCGCACCCGGACCGGCTCCCGGGCGGGTTCAGTCGACCGCGCCCGGTCTCACAGGCGGGCGCCGGGCAGCGTCACCGTGAACGTGCTGCCCCTGCCGAGCTCCGACTCGACCTCGATCCGGCCCTCGTGCCGCGCCACGATCCGCGCCACGATCGCCAGCCCCAGCCCGGTCCCGGGCCGCCGGCGTGCCGCGGGGTCGGGGGAGCGGAAGAACTCGCCGAACAGCCGCTCCCGGTCCTCCGTCGACATGCCCAGGCCCTGGTCGGCGCAGGTGAAGACGACCTGGTCGCCGTCGCCTCGCAGGGCCAGGTCGACCACCCCGTCGTCGTGGGAGTACTTCACCGCGTTGTTCACCAGGTTCGCGAACAGCTGGAGCAGCTCCTCGGGGTCGCCGGGGACCACGGCGTTCCCGTCGTACGCCGCCTGCAGCTTCACGTGGTGCTGCTCGGCCCGCAGCGCCTCGTCCTCCGTCACCGTGGCGAGCACGGCGGCGAGGTCGACCGGCACCCGCACCAGCGGGTTGTCCGGGTTGCCGATCCGGCTCAGGAGCAGCAGGTCGTGGACCAGCGTGTCGAGGCGCGAGATGCTCCGCGTCAGCGCCCGGAGCGAGGGCGTGGCCTCGGCGGGGAGGTCGGGCAGCTGGTCGAGCATCTCCACGTGCCCGGCGATGACGCCGAGCGGGTTCTTGAGCTCGTGGGCGACGGTCGCGATCAGCTGGCGGCGGTACTCGTCGAGCCGCTGCAGCTCCTCGATGAGCTGCTGCTCCCGCTCGTGGGACCGGGTGCTGAGGAGGGCGCGGCCCAGGTCGTGACCGACGCCGAGCGCGGCCGCGCTCTCGCTCTCGGTCCAGCGGTCGCGGGTGCCGCGGACGACCACGAGCATGCCCATGTCCTCGTGACCTGCGCCGATCGGCACCAGCAGCATCTCCCGCGCCGACTGCTCCCCGAGGTAGCGGCCCAGACCCACCCGGTGGTCGCGGTCGAGCTCGTCGTCGCCCCACACGTGGTCGGGCTCGACCACGATCACGGTGTGCGACTCCCAGGCCCGGCGCGTGGCGGCCTCCAGGGCGGCGAGCAGCTCGGCGGACGGCGCTCCGGGGTCGCTCTCGCCGGCGGGCTCGCCGTACAGGTGCACCCGGACCACCATCGCGCGGAACCCCGCCACCAGCCGCGGGTTGACCGCGTCGAGCAGCTCGCGCCGGTCGAGCGGGAGCGAGGCGGCGCGGACCACGTCACGGGCCGTCTCGTCGAGCCGGGCGTGGCGGGTGAGCTCCTCGCGGTCCACGGTCGTCACCGCGGCCTGGAGCAGCAGCTCGAGGTCGGCCGCGATCTCCGCCAGCCGTTCGGGCGACGGGCGCAGGCCGTCCACCGGCTCGTCGAGGTGGAAGAGGGCGCGGGTCCGGCCGGTGTCGTCGGTGAGGTGGGCCGTCAGCATGTCCAGGGAGCGCCAGCGCCGGGGGTCGTCGGTCTCGGGCATCGTCGGGACGTAGCCGTAGCCGCGGATCGCCTCCTGGAGGTCGGGGGCCATGTCCTCCTCCCGGAGGAAGACGAACGCGCCGTAGCCGGTCCCCTCGCGCAGCACCCGCCGTGCCAGGGCCAGGGAGAAGCTGCCGCCCATGGAGGCGTGCTCCTCGGGTCGGCCGGTGAAGGCGACCAGCTCCAGGAAGCCGTCCGCGCGCAACACCTCGAACGAGCCGATCACGAAACCGGATCGGAGGCGCGCATCGTCGGCGATGCGCCGCAGCTCGGCGCGTGCCTCCGGTCCGCCCCAGCTGCTGCTGCGGACGTGCTCGGGCGACGGCGCGGTCACCTGATCGCCGTCCATGACCCTCCCCTGAATCGCAAGACGTGTACAGGGTGCCAAGGATCCGGGGGGCTCGGACAGATTCTGCCCCATTGGCCGTCCACGACTTTTCCTGGTCACGGCGGAAGCGGGAGGTGACCCGCGGGTAACATGGCGGCATGAAGCGCGCGATCTACGACGAGGACCACGAGGCCTTCCGCAGCTCCGTCAAGGAGTTCCTCGACCGCGAGGTCGTCCCGCACCTCGAGGAGCACGCCGACAACCACGGCCTGCCCCGCGAGTTCTGGACGGCCGCCGGCCGGCAGGGCTTCCTCGGCCTGGAGGTCCCCGAGGAGTACGGCGGCTCGGAGGCGGGCGACTACCGCTTCAACGCGGTGCTGACCGAGGAGCTCGCCAAGGTCAACATGACGCTGCCGAGCTGCGTGGGCATCCACGCCGACATCGTGGCGCCGTACCTGGTCCACCTCACCAACGACGAGCAGCGCAAGCGCTGGCTGCCCGACTTCTGCTCCGGTGAGCTGCTGACCGCGATCGGCATGACCGAGCCGTCCGGCGGCTCCGACCTCGCGGCGCTGAAGACCACGGCCGTCCGCGACGGCGACGACTGGATCATCAACGGCTCGAAGACCTTCATCACCAACGGCGGCTCGGCCGACCTGGTGGTCGTCGCCGCCCGCACCTCGCCCGAGAAGAAGGCGAAGGGGATCTCGCTGTTCGGCGTGGACACCAAGGCCGAGGGCTTCTCGGTCGGCCGGGTGCTCGACAAGGTCGGCCAGGACGAGTCCGACACCGCAGAGCTGGCCTTCGAGGACGTCCGGGTCAGCAACGACGACCTGATCGGCGAGCTCGACACCGGCTTCATCGCGATGATGAGGTTCCTGCCCCAGGAGCGGCTCGGCTCGGCGATCACCAACCTCGCCCACGCCGCGCAGATCCTCGAGGAGACCGTCGAGTACGCCAAGGAGCGCAAGGCGTTCGGCGTCCCGATCGGCTCCTTCCAGAACACCCAGTTCCTGCTCGCCGACCTCGTCACCCAGGTCGAGGTCAGCCAGGCCTACGTCGACCAGTGCGTCATGGCCCACACCAGCGGCGACCTGACCGCGGTCGACGCCGCCAAGGCGAAGTGGTGGACCTCGCAGGTCCAGAACGACGTCCTCGACCACTGCGTCCAGGTGTTCGGCGGCTACGGCTACATGAACGAGTACCGCGTCGCCCGGGCCTGGCGCGACGCCCGCGTCACCAAGATCTGGGCCGGTTCCAACGAGATCATGAAGATGCTGATCGCCCGCGACCTGGGGCTCTGACCGGGCGTCAGAGCCGTGTCGTGGTGAACAGGGTGGTCCCGTGGACCGCGTCCACCTCCGTCCGGTCGGTCTCGGTGAACCCGACCTTGGCCAGCACCCGGCGGGACGCGGTGTTCCAGTCCCAGACCGTGGCCCACAGCCGCTCGTACCCGGCCGATCTCGCCCAGTCCAGGACCGCCAACGAGGCCTCGGTCGCGTATCCCTGACGCCAGACCCGGCGCAGCAGCTCGAACGCCAGCTCCGGTTCGCCGGCCGACCCCCGTCCGCTGTCGACCAGCCCGCAGTAGCCGATGACGTCACGGGTGGCCTTCCGCTCGACCGCCAGCAACCCGATCGACGAGGGCTGTTCGGTGCGGATCGACTCCGCGAGGTCTGCCACGCTCGGGTGTCCGTCCTCGTCGATCCGGCGGTGCGGCGGCACTCGTGGATCACGTTCGGTCCACAGCTCACGCTGGACGACGGCCTCGGCCACCCGCCACCGTCTGAGCAGCAGGCGGTCCGTCTCGAGCGCGACCTCGCGGGCCGGAGTCGCTCCACCTGCCATGACCGCAACCCTCTCACGGGCGGGGCGGACGCACCGGCGCGCCGCCGAGCGGCGATGACTCGAACCGCGCGTCGATGGCACCATCGAGCCGTGCACCGCTTGCTCCTGTCGGACCACGCCCTGATCGCGTACGCCGCGTGCGCGGCCGCACTGGTGGCCGCACTGCCCTCACTGCGACAGCGCCAGTGGGGGCGGGCGGTGCGCGTGGCCAGCGCCGTGCTGCTGGTCGGGGGGATCCTCACGGTGCTGTCCACGACGCTCCGGGGCTCCAGCGCACCGACGGGGCGCGTCAACCTCGTCCCGGGCGCGAGCATCCTGGAGCTCTTCAGCGCGGACTACCGCAACGCCGCGGAGAACGTCGTGGGGAACGTGCTGCTCTTCCTCCCCCTCGGCTTCTTCGCCACCATCCTGACCGGGCGGCGCATCGCCCAGGTGACCCTCGGTGCCGCTGCCCTCTCGGCCTGCATCGAGCTGACGCAGCTGGCGCTGGGGGAGCGCTGGGTGGACATCGACGACGTGCTCCTCAACACCGCCGGCGCACTCGTCGGCGCCCTGGCCGGTGCCGGAGCTCTCCGGGTAGCGGCGGTCCTGGACGACCCGCGGCGCGCCGCCTCACGTCGGCCGGGACACCCCCGGTGAGGGCAGCCTGACCTTGCTTGCGGGGCGGCGGGGGCACGCACACGATTGAGGCGTGACCACCGACGTACCCGGTGTGGATCTCGACCCGGGACCGCACGACGACGAGCCGCACCAGACGGGGATCAACAGCCGGCTGAACTGGCTGCGGGCCGGCGTGCTGGGCGCCAACGACGGCATCGTCAGCACCGCCGGCATCGTGATGGGTGTCGCCGGCGCGACCGACGACAACGGCACCATCGCGATCGCCGGTGTCGCGGGGCTGGTGGCCGGGGCGCTGAGCATGGGCGCGGGCGAGTACGTCTCGGTCAGCACCCAGCGCGACTCCGAGCGGGCGCTGCTCGCCAAGGAGCGGCGTGAGCTGGCCGAGGAGCCCGAGGAGGAGCTGGCCGAGCTGGCCGGCATCTACGTCGGCAAGGGCCTGAGTGAGGAGCTCGCCCTGCAGGTCGCGCAGGAGCTGACCGAGTACGACGCGCTCGGCGCCCACGCCGAGGCGGAGCTGGGCATCGACCCCGACGACCTCACCAACCCCTGGCACGCGGCGTGGGCCTCCATGCTGGCCTTCACGCTGGGCGCGCTGCTGCCGCTGCTGACCATCACCCTGGTGACTCCCGGCCTCCGCGTCGCCGTCACCGTCGGCGCGGTCGTCGTCGCGCTGGCCCTCACCGGCTGGTCCAGCGCCCGCTTCGGCTACGCCCCCGCGCGGCGGGCCGTCCTCCGCAACGTCGGCGGTGGCGCCTTCGCCATGGCGGTCACCTACGCCGTCGGCACCCTGCTCGGCACCCACGTCGGCTGACGACGTGGTGCGGTAGTCCACGGACAGATGGTCGGGTTTCGGTCTGGCTCCCGACCAGTTCCCCGTGGACTACCGTCACGGACCATGCGGATGTTCGTCGCGCTCGTGCCGCCGGAGGAGGCGGTCGAGCACCTCGACGAGTTCCTGGAGGTACGGCGGGAGGCGGCGCCGTTCCGGTGGACGCTCGCCGAGCAGCTGCACGTGACCCTCGCGTTCCTGGCCAAGGTTCCCGACCGGCGGTTCGACGACCTGGTCGAGCGGCTGGAGCGGGCCGCCCGGCGGCGTACGCCGGTCACGACCAGGTTCGCGGGGGGAGGTGCCTTCCCCGACCCGTCGCGCGCACGCGTGCTGTGGGGTGGGCTCGGGCTGGACGACGCGGGCCGCACCGAGGTGTCGCGGATGGCGACCGGCGCGCGGGCGGCCGCGTCGAAGGCGGGCATCGACGTGACCGGACAGCGGTTCCGGCCCCACGTCACCCTCGCCCGGCTCGGCAGGCCGACCGAGGTCTCGTCCTGGGTGCGGCTGCTCGACGGCTACGAGGGGCCGCGCCTGGCGCACCGACCGAGTGGGCGCTGATCGCCTCCCACCTGGGGGAGGGGCCGCGGCGCCGCCCACGCCACGAGCGGGTCGAGACGTTCCCGGTCGGGCGGCCTAGGCGTGTCTCCCAAGTCCATGGCCTGCTGCGCGACGGGCCGAGACTTGAAAGACACGCCCGGGGTGGCATGACTCACCACGCCGTGCCGTGAGATGCCTGTGCCTCACGCCGTATCTCTCGTAGGTTCGCCCCGTGAAGATCGCAGTGGCGAGGGAGACCAGGGACGGCGAGTCCCGGGTCGCGATGGTGCCCGAGCTGGTCGAGAAGCTGACCGGGCTCGGGTACGACGTGGCCGTCGAGCCGGATGCGGGGCGGCACGCCCTGATCTCCGACGAGGAGTTCGCGGCGGCGGGGGCGAGCATCGAGGACACCGCCTTCGACGGCGCCGACCTCGTCGTCTCCGTGCAACCTCTCGACCCGCCGCGGGCGCGCGGCCTGGCCGCGGGAACGTCGCTGATCTCGTTCCTGCCGACCAACGCCGAGGGCGAGCTGGTCGCCACCTGCCGCGACGCCGGCGCTCACGGCGTACGCCATGGAGCTGGTGCCGCGGATCTCCCGCGCCCAGTCCATGGACGCGCTGTCGTCGCAGGCGCTGGTCGCCGGCTACCGCTGCGCGATCGTCGCCGCCGGCATGCTGCGCCGCTTCTTCCCGCTCAACATGACCTCGGCCGGCACCGTCCAGCCGGCGCAGGTCGTGGTGCTCGGCGCGGGCGTCGCCGGCCTCCAGGCGATCGCCACCGCGAAGCGGCTGGGCGCGGTCGTCTCGGCGTACGACGTCCGCGCGGCCGCCGCCGAGGAGATCGCGTCGGTCGGCGCCAAGCCGATCCACCTCGAGCTCGAGACGCTGGAGGGCTCGGGCGGCTACGCCCGCGAGATGACCGAGGACCGGGCGGCCCGGCAGCGCGAGCTGCTCACGCCGTACATCGCGCAGGCCGACGCCCTCATCACCACCGCGGCCGTGCCCGGCCGGCCGGCACCGTTGCTGGTCACCCGGGCGATGGTCGAGGAGATGAGCCCCGGCGCGGTCGTGGTCGACCTGGCCGCGGAGACCGGCGGCAACGTCGAGGGATCGGTCGCCGGTGAGGTCGTCCGGATCGGCAACGCGCAGGTCTGGGGCGGGCGCAACGTGCCCAGCCAGATGCCCGGCCCGGCGTCGCGGCTCTACGCGCAGAACATCGTCAACCTGGTCACCCTGATGACCGCGAAGGACGAGGAGGGCGGGACGTCGTTCGCGCCCGACCCCGACGACGAGATCGTCGCCGGCGCCTGCGTCACCCGCGACGGGGCGATCGTGCACGAACCCACCCGGCAGGCGCTGGAAGGAGACCCCGCATGAGCGAGTCCGTCGATCTGGCTGACGATCTTCGTGCTCAGCGTGTTCGTCGGCATCGAGGTGATCTCCAAGGTGTCCTCGACCCTGCACACGCCACTGATGTCCGGGGCCAACGCCATCCACGGCGTGATCCTGCTCGGCGCGATCATCGTCAGCGCCCACGCGTCCGGCGTCGCGCTGGTGGTCGGGCTCGTCGCGATCGTGCTGGCGGCGGTGAACATGGTCGGCGGCTTCGTCGTCACCGACCGGATGCTGCAGATGTTCACGCGCCGCAAGACGCCCAAGAAGGAGGCGGCCGCGTGATCCCCACCTGGGCACAGCTGGTCTACCTGCTCTGCGCGGTCGCGTTCATCCTCGCCCTGAAGGGGCTCTCCGGACCGCGCACCGCCCGCGTCGGCAACCTGATCGGCGCCGCCGCCGCGGTGGTCGCGTGCGCGCTCCCGTTCTTCTACCTCGAGCGCATGGACAACGTGCCGCTCATCCTGCTGGCGATCGCGATCGGCACCGCGGGCGGCGTGTACGGCGCCCAGAAGGTGCAGATGACGCAGATGCCGCAGATGGTGGCGCTGTTCAACGGCGTCGGCGGCGGCGCGGCCGCGCTCGTCGCGCTGCTCGAGCTCGACGTCATCGTCGCCGTGTCCGACGGGCCGGGCGACGCGGTCGGCTGGTTCGTGCTGGTCGCCACCGCGTTCACGATCTTCGTCGGTTCGGTGTCCTTCGCCGGGTCGGTCGTCACCTTCGCCAAGCTCCAGGACCTGATGACGTCACGGCCGGTCGTCTTCCCCGGGCTGGCGGTCGCCTTCGGCGGCGCTCTCCTCGGCGGGCTGGTGCTGTCCGGGCTGCTGGTCGCCGAGCCCGTGCTGTGGGCGGGGATCGTGCTCGCGCTGCTCGGGCTCGCCTTCGGCGTACTGCTCGTGATGCCGGTCGGCGGCGCGGACGTGCCGATCGTGATCTCGCTGCTCAACGCGTTCACGGGCCTGACCGTCGCCGCCGGTGGCTACGTGCTGTCCAACACCCTGCTGCTCGTGGCGGGCACGCTCGTCGGCGCCGCCGGCACGTTCCTCACGCTGCTGATGGCGAAGGCGATGGGGCGCTCGGTGGCCAACATCCTCTTCGGCGCCCTCCGGGGCGGCTCGACCCTCGGCAGCGGCGAGGCCTCCGACCGACCGGTGCGCTCGGCCGGGCCGGCCGACGCCGCGATCATGCTCGGGTACGCCGACCGCGTCATCATCGTGCCCGGCTACGGGCTGGCGGTCGCGCAGGCCCAGCACACGCTGCGCGAGCTGGTCGACGTCCTCGCCGAGCGCGGCACCCGCGTCGACTACGCGATCCACCCGGTGGCGGGCCGGATGCCCGGTCACATGAACGTGCTGCTGGCCGAGGCGCAGGTGCCCTACGAGCAGCTCAAGGAGATGGACGACATCAACGGCGACTTCAAGGACGCCGACGTCGTCCTGGTCGTCGGCGCGAACGACGTCGTCAACCCGGCCGCCAAGACCACGCCGGGGGCGCCCATCTACGGCATGCCGATCCTCAACGCCGACGAGGCCAAGCAGGTCATCTTCATGAAGCGCTCGATGCGTCCCGGCTTCGCGGGCATCGAGAACGAGCTGCTCTTCGAGGAGACGACGACGCTGCTCTTCGGCGACGCGAAGGAGACGATGGGCAAGCTCCTCAGCGCGGTGAAGGCTCTCTGAACTCACCCGATTTCCCCGATTTCCGGGTCGACTGCTGGTCATACTGACCGGAGTCGATCGAGGAGGGCCCGGTGTCTCGGGTACGGGGAGAGCAGTCGCGCGCGAGGGAGCTCGGTTCCCTCGTGCGGTCGCACGCGGCCGCGGTCCTGCTCGCCGTGATCTTCGGGTCGTCGCTCGTGCTGCTGCTGACGGTGGAGACCGTCGGTGCCGAGAGCCGGGTGCCGGCCGCGTGGCCGGCCGCCGGCCTGCTCACCGGGCTGCTGCTCCTGGTCGACGCGTCCCGCCGCGACATCACCACCGCCCTGGCCGGCGTCCTGCTGGTGCTGGCGCACCTGTTCGCCGGCTACGACGCCATGACCGCGGTCGGCTTCGCCCTCGGCTCCGTCGCCGGCAGCTGGGTGGCGTTGCGCCGGTTGCACCGCGGTCTGGCCCGACCCCGGGTGGGCCTCGCCGAGGACGGCGACGTCTCGCGGCTGATCGCCGCCGCCACGCAGGGCGCGACGGTCGCGGCGCTCGTGACCGCGGCCACCGTCGCCGCGTCGGGGACCGGTTCGCCGTGGCTGGCCGGGCTCGCGGCGTGGGGAACCCACGCGGCAGCCCAGCTGATGCTGCTCCCGCTGTTCCTGCACGGGCTCCTGTTCCCGCCCCTGGCCACGGTGCGCGAGCGGGTCGTGCAGTCGTTGCTGACCGTCGGGGTGACCGCGCTGATCTTCAGCTACGCCGCCGCCCCGCCCCTGGTGTTCGCGATCATGCCGATGTTCGCGTGGCTGGCCTTCCGCGGCACCCTGCGCGAGGCCTCGCTCATGCTGACCGACGTCGGGGTCGTCGCGACCCTGGCCACCGTCGCGGGCTACGGCCCGATCCACGAGCTGACCGTCCGCTACTCCCTCGCGCCCGAGCTGGTGATCGGCTTCCTCCAGCTGTTCCTGCTCGACTGCGCCCTGATCCTGCTCCCGCTGTCGGTCGTGACCACCCAGCAGCGGATCTCCGCGGCCCGGGCGACCTCCGGCCGGGAGACCCTGCAGCGGCTGGTCGACGCGGCCACCGGGTCGGCGGTGATCGCGGTCGACCTCGCCGGCCGGGTCGAGGTGTTCAACCCCGGCGCCGAGGCGGTGATGGGGGTGACCGCCGCCGCCGCGACCGGCGTCGAGGCGGACCGGCTGTTCCCCGACGCCGAGCTGCTGCGACAGGGCGCCCGGCTCCAGAGCCGGCCGGTCTTCGCGGAGATCTGCGCCGCCGCGGTCGCCACCGAGGAGGAGCGCCAGTCCTGGCAGTTCCAGCGGCCCGACGGCGAGCAGCGCTCGATGCTCATGGCCATCACCCCGGTCAGCGACGAGCGGGGTGCGGTGGCCGGCTACCTGTGCGTCGCCGAGGACGTCACCGAGCGCGAGGCGATGCACCGGGCCCTGGTCACGGCGCTCTCGCACGAGCGGCAGGCGGTGGAGAGCCTCCGGGAGCTGGAGCAGGTGAAGTCCGACTTCGTCGCGACGGTGAGCCACGAGCTGCGCACCCCGCTCACCAGCATGATCGGCTACGTCGAGCTGCTGGAGGAGGGCGACATCGGCGAGCTGAGCGAGCAGCAGCGTGCGGTCGCCAACCGGGTGCAGCGCAACGGCCGCCGGTTGCTGCTGCTGGTCGAGGACCTGTTGCTGCTGTCGCAGATCGAGTCCCGCCAGATGAGCATGCAACCGGTGTGCGCCGACCTGTGCGAGACCGCGCGGACGGCGTACGACGCCCTGGGCCCGCTGCTCGGCACCCGCCAGCTCGACGTCGTGCTGCGGCTGCCCGAGCAGCCGGTCCGACACGTCGGCGACCCGGAGCAGATCGAGCGCCTGCTGGTCAACCTGCTCGGCAACGCCGTGAAGTTCACCCCCGACGGCGGCCGGATCGAGCTGGTCGTCGCCGACCGCCACGACAGCGTCGAGATCGTCGTGCTCGACACCGGCATGGGCATCCCGGCCGACGAGCAGGACCAGCTGTTCACCCGGTTCTTCCGCTCGTCGACGGCGACCGCGCAGGCGATCCAGGGCACCGGCCTCGGCCTCACGATCGTGCAGGCGATCGTCGACCTGCACCGCGGGGAGATCTCGGTGTCCTCGAGCGAGGGCATCGGGACCACGGTCTCGGTCAGTCTCCCGAAGGAGCTGGCGCAGGTGGTCGAGATCCCGCGGGCGGTCGGTCGGGGCTCGTCGGCCGGCTGAGTTCCCGCGTCCGGTCGAGGTAGCGCATCGCGGGCGTCGAGGTGGCGCCGTGGACGACGACGCTCACGAGCACGGTGGCGGCGACCGTCGACCACAGCAGCGACTCGTCGGTGAACGACTCCTGCCCGAACGCGTAGGCGAGGTAGTAGAACGAGCCGATGCCGCGGACGCCGAAGCACGCCTTCGCGATGCGCTCCGGCCAGGTGCCGGAGCAGCGGACCAGCGCCACCATGCCGGTCACCGGGCGGATCACGACGACCAGCAGCACAGCGATCGCGAAGCCTTCCCAGGTGAGGGCCTCCAGCAGGCCCGAGCCGCAGGCGACGCCGAACATCAGCAGCGCGGCCAGGGTCAGCAGCCGTTCGATCTGGTGGGTGAAGTCGTGGAGCTGTGCGTGGTAGTCGTGCTCGTTGTGCACGGCCCGGATCGAGAGCCCGGCCACGAAGACGGCGATGAACCCCCAGCCGTGCAGCGCCTCGGCGGCGCCGTAGCTGGTGAAGGTGGCCGCCAGCGCCAGGATCCCCTCGTTGGACTCCGAGAGCCGCAGCCAGCCGGTGGGGCTGCGGAAGGCGAGCAGCGCCAGGAGCCGGCCGACGACGACGCCGACCACGACCCCGATGGCGACCTTGCCGACCAGGTCCCACGCCAGCCACTGGCCGACGTCGGCCAGCGTCTCCATGTCACCGGCGGCCATCAGCAGGGCGAGGTAGACGAAGGGGAAGGCCAGACCGTCGTTGAGCCCGGCCTCCGACGTGAGGGTGAGCCGGGTGACGTCCTCCTCGTCGGAGTTCGGCCCGGCGACGCGGACGTCGGCGGCCAGCACCGGGTCGGTGGGGGCGAGCACGGCTCCGAGCAGCACCGCCGCGGCGGGTGCCAGCCCCAGCAGGGACCACCCGAGCAGCGCCACGGACGCGATGCAGAGCGGCATCGTCAGCGCCAGCAGCCGCCAGGTCGGGCTCCACGAGCGCAGCCCGGGCCGACGGTCGATCGACAACCCGGCGCCCATCAGCGCCACGATCACGGTCACTTCGGTGAGCCGCTCGATCAGCTCACGGTTGTCCTCGGGCAGGAAGCCCGGCAGCGGCAGCGGCAGCAGTCCCGCGACCACGCCGGTGGCGACGAACGCCATGGCGGTGGAGACCGCAGGGAAGCGGAGCAGCGGGATGGCGCCGGCCAGGAACAGTCCGGTCCCGGCGACGAGGTAGATCGTGTAGTCGGTGCTCACAGGAGCGCGTACCCGATCGCTAGTCGGCCACGCCGTACAACCGGTCACCGGCATCACCCAGGCCGGGCACGATGTAGCCCTTGTCGTTGAGCTTCTCGTCCATCGCCGCGGTCACGATGGTCACCGGGACGTCGAGGTCGGCCAGCTCCTGCTCCAGGCGGGCGCAGCCCTCGGGGGCCGCCAGCAGGCAGATGGCGGTGATGTCGTTGGCGCCGCGGTCGACCAGGAACCGGATCGCTGCGGCCAGGGTGCCGCCGGTGGCGAGCATCGGGTCGAGCACGTAGCACTGGCGCCCCGACAGGTCGTCGGGCAGCCGCTCGGCGTACGTCGAGGCCTCGAGCGTCTCCTCGTTGCGGATCATGCCGAGGAAGCCGACCTCGGCGGTCGGCAGCAGCCGCATCAGCCCGTCGAGCATGCCGAGACCGGCCCGCAGGATCGGCACCACCAGCGGCTTGGGCCGCGCCAGCTTCACGCCGGTCGTGGGCGAGACCGGGGTGTTGATGTCCTTGGGCGCGACGCGCACCTCGCGGGTGGCTTCGTAGGCGAGGAGCGTCACCAGCTCGTCGGCCAGGCGCCGGAACGTCGGCGAGTCGGTGTTCTCGTCCCGCAGGTAGGTCAGCTTGTGGGAGACCAGCGGGTGGTCGACGACGTGGGTGCGCATAGCCAGGAACCCTAGTCCCCACTGGGTGTTCACCGGGAGGGGACGTGAAGCCACTGGACCGTTCTGGGCGGGCTCTGTCACGCTGGGGACGTCCGGAGCAGCACGGCAGGACCAGCAGGGAAAGGGAGTCTCGTCATGGCCGATCAGCAGGACGGAGTCGACTTCGCCCTGGCTGCCTACCGCGAGGAAGGCATGTGGCAGGTCCAGGAGCTGGCGCACGACGTGCTCGTCGACGTGGACGCCCTCACCCATGCGCTGCGCCGGTTCCCCGGTGACGGCGGCGCCCTCGGCATGATCGCGGTCGACGAGGACTTCTTCGTCATCGTGCGGGTCGCGGGCTCCCACACCCGGGTGCTGCTCTCCGACATCACGGCCGCCGACGAGTGGGAGCTGGCCGCCTCGGCGGTGGAGTTCCTCGGGCTGCCCGAGCCGGAGGAGGAGGACGAGCAGCAGCCGGCCGGTGACCTCGACCTGCTCGGCGACCTCGGGATGCATGCCATGGACATGGGCGTCCTGCTCGACGACTTCGACCTCTACCCCGACGAGATGCTCTCCGACGTCGCCCGCCGGCTCGGGTTCGGTTCGCTGTTCGACGAGGCCGTGGGCCTCGCCTCGGCCTGACGTGGTCACTCCCTGGGACGCCGCGATGGGTGCGGCGCTCGACGAGGCGCGCGCCGCCCTGGCCTCCGGCGACGTGCCGGTCGGCGCGGTCGTGCTCTCCCCCGAGGGGGAGGTGGTCGGCGCCGGCCGCAACGTCCGCGAGCAGCGGGCCGACCCCACCGGCCACGCCGAGGTCGTCGCGCTGCGTGAGGCGGCGGCCGCCCGCGGTGAGTGGCGGCTCGACGGCTGCACGCTCGTGGTGACCCTCGAGCCGTGCACGATGTGCGCCGGCGCCGCGGTCCTGGCCCGGGTCGCCCGCGTCGTCTTCGGGGCGTACGACGAGAAGGCCGGTGCGGTCGGCAGCCTCTGGGACGTGGTGCGCGACCGGCGGCTCAACCACCGGCCCGAGGTCGTCGCCGGCGTGCTGGCCGCCGAGTCGACCACGCTGCTGGAGGAGTTCTTCCGCGCCCACCGATGAGTTCGGGCCACGTGGCGGGTCGTCACCAGCATGAGCATCCTCGACCTCGGACCGGCCACCCGTGCGACCGCCGACGTGGTCGCCGGCGTGGGCGACGACCAGCTCGGCGACCCGACCCCCTGCCCGGCGTACACCGTCGGCGACCTGGTGGAACACGTGAGCGGGCTGTCGGCCGCCTTCACCGCCGCCGCCCGCAAGCAGCGGCTCGAGCGGCGGGGGCGATCCCTCCGGCGACGCCGGCCGGCTTCCCGGCGACTGGCGGGAGTCGATCCCGGCCGCGCTGGCCGGGCTGGCCGAGGCCTGGCGCGACCCCGGCAGCCTTCGACGGGATGACGCAGGCCGGACCGGTCGAGCTGCCGGGTGAGGTCGCGGCCCTGGTGGCCCTCAACGAGGTCGTCGTCCACGGCTGGGACCTCGCCGGTCGCCACCGGCCAGCCCTACGACCCCGACCCCGCCGCGATCGAGGCGTGCCTGGGCTTCGTCGCCACCTTCGAGGCCCCCGCCGACGACGACGGCGCTGTTCGGCCCGCCGGTCGCCGTCCCCACCGGCGCGCCGGCACTCGACCGGCTCACCGGCGCCACCGGCCGCCGCCCCGACTGGACTGCCTGATCGCGTCCGATTTCTGCCGCCCAGACCCGCTCCGGTAGCCTTCCCGGCGGTGGCGTGTCCGAGCGGCCTAAGGAGAACGCCTCGAAAGCGTTTGTGGGCGCAAGTCCACCGAGGGTTCAAATCCCTCCGCCACCGCCAGCCATGCCGAGACCCCGTCCAGCAGTTCTGGGCGGGGTCTCGTCATCAGTCGCCGCCGGGCCGCCCGCGCAGCCGCACCGACAGGCAGGTCACGCAGCCCTCGAGCTTCTCGAACTCGGAGATGTCGACGGCCACGACCCGCAGGCCGCGCTCCTCCAGCAGGGCCGCGGTCTGCGGCGCCGAGGTGGACATCAGCACGGTGTCGTCGCCGAGCAGCACCACGTGCGACCCGGCCTCCTCGGGCACGGCGAGGAAGCGGTCGGCCCACAGGGCGGTGTCGTCGACGAGGGGCTCGTAGCCGATCACGGTGCCGTCCGGCAGCGCGGTGACCGCCGTCTTGAGGTGCAGCACCTTGGTGAGGGGGACGCCGACGACCCTCGCCCCGAGCGGCTCGAGGTGGTCGCGCAGCTGGGCGACGCCCTCGGCGTTGGTGCGGCCGCCCATCCCGACCCACACGACGCCGCCGTGCTTGAGGACGTCGCCACCGTCGAGCGTTCCGGGCTCCTCGATCCGCGCGATCCGGTAGCCCTGGGCCCGCACCGCCTCCTCCGCGGCCGTGGTCTCCGACCGCCGCTCGTCGGCACCCGGCCGGCTGATCACCGCGAGGTCGTCGTAGACGACCATCGTGTCCTCGACGAAGACCGAGTCGGCGCAGTCGTCGGCCGGATCGACCTCGTGGGTCGTCCAGCCGGCCTCCTCCAGCGCGTCGACGTAGCCCCGCCACTGCCGCCTGGCCAGCTCGACGTCCACGTCGTCGCTGCGCTCGATGTGGGTGACCAGGCCGTCCGCCAACCGTGCGGAGGGACGTCGGACCAGGGCGTGGCGGGAGTCCATCCCCCGACTATTGCACCCGTTTGGGCGTCTGCTCATGACCGCGTTGCTGGCATGCTGGCCGGATGGCCACTGCTGAGAGAGACGTCGAGAAGATCTACTCCACCGCGGAGGTCGTCGCAAAGCTGCGTCGGCTCGCAGACTCCCTGGAGAAGGGCAACACCTTCCGGATCCAGGTGGAGGGAGAGCGGATCCGGGTGCCTGCGCGTGCCCAGTTCTCCATCGAGCACGAGCGTGACGACGAGCAGGAGGAGATCGAGTTCCAGCTGAGGTGGGACGTCGCCGACCTCGACGAGGACCTCGGCGACGAGGTCGTCGTCTGATTCAGGCGGCGACGCTGATCAGCGTCTGCTGGCCGACCGCGACGAGCGTCTGCTCGTCGCCGGTCACCCCGTGCACCTCGAACCGGCAGATCGTGAGCGTGCGCCCGGACTTCACGACCTCCCCGACCGCCGCGAGGTGGTCGCCGCGGGCGGGCGCGAGCAGGTTGATCTTGAACTCCACCGTGAGCACCTCGGTGCCCTCCGCGAACACCGTGTACGCCGCATAGCCGCCGGCCGAGTCGGCGATCGCACTGGTGGCACCGGCGTGGAAGTACCCGTGCTGCTGGGTGAGCTCGGGCCGCCTCGGCAGCGTGATCGTCACCCGGCCCCGCTGGACCTCGCCCAGCCGCGCACCCAGGTGGCGCATCAGCCCCTGCCGTTCGAAGCTGTCCCGCACCCGCCGCTCCGCTGCTGGGTCGGACGGGGAGTCGTGCCGGTGGTGGGACATGGCGCCACCCTAGATAGCCTGCCCGCCATGACCGCGCACCTCACCGTCGGCGACGGGGACTCCGCCCTCGACGAGCGGCTCAGCGCCGAGCTCGACTCCTTCAACTTCGCGGCGGTCGGCCGCGACGACCTGCGCGAGTTCACCGTCAAGGTCCAGGACGACGGCGAGCTGGTGGCCGGACTGAGCGGCTGGACGTGGGGCACCTGCGCCGGGATCGGCATGGTGTGGGTGCGCGAGGACGCCCGCCGCGACGGCTGGGGCGGTCGTCTCCTCTCCGCCGCCGAGGAGGTCGCCCGCGAGCGGGGCTGCCGCCAGGTGCTGGTCTCCTCGTTCACGTTCCAGGCCCCGGAGTTCTACCGGCGGCACGGCTACGTCGAGTTCGCCCGGTCGCCCGACCTGCCGGTCACGGGCGAGTCCGACGTGCACTTCCTGAAGCTGGTGTGATGGCCCGCCTGCGTGACCTGGACTACTGGGAGGGACCCGACCTGTGACCGTGCGGACCATGAAGGACGGACCGGTCACGGTGGTGACCCTCGACCGGCCGGCGACGCGCAACGCCGTGGACCGGGCCACGGCGGACCTGCTGCGGACCGCGTTCGAGGAGTTCGACGCCGACGACAGCCAGTCCGTCGCGGTGCTCTACGGCGAGGGCGGCACCTTCAGCTCCGGAGCCGACCTGAAGGCGATGGACCACCGGCTCGAGCCCGACGGCCCCGGCCCGATGGGGCCGACCCGGATGCGGCTCTCGAAGCCGGTGATCGCCGCCATCGAGGGCTACGCCGTGGCCGGTGGCCTCGAGCTGGCGATCTGGTGCGACCTGCGCGTCGCCGCGCGTGACGCCAGCCTCGGCGTCTTCTGCCGGCGCTGGGGGGTCCCGCTGGTCGACGGCGGGACGGTGCGTCTGCCGCGGCTGGTCGGCACCGGCCGTGCCATGGACCTGATCCTGACCGGCCGCGAGGTGGGCGCGCCCGAGGCGGAGCGGATGGGGCTGGTCAACTGGGTCGTCGAGCCCGGTGCCGCGCTGGACGAGGCGCTGTCGGTCGCGTTCATGCTGGCCGGCCTGCCGCAGCGGTGCCTGCGCAACGACCGGCTCTCGCTGCTGGCCGCCGAGGGCCTCGGCGAGGAGGAGGCGATCCGGTCCGAGTTCCGGTTCGGTCTCGACTCCCTCGCCGTCGACGACGCGCGGGTCGGCGCGGCCCGGTTCGCGCGCGGTGCCGGTCGTGGCGGCGCGGCCGACCGACCCGCCGACGACTGAGGGACAGACGGGCGGCATGGCCCGAAATCGGGCCATGCCCATGGTCAGGTCGGGCCCCTCGAGATGGGGCCTCCACGGCGGTCACGCAACGGTGTCCGAGGTGGCAGGCTGCCCGGCACGAGGGAGACGCACTCGCCCAGGGACCATTCCCGCGGGGAACGACGCGTCGGTGTGCGCGAGGATGGCCCGGTGACCTGGTTCTCCTCGCCCACCGGCGCCTCGGCGTCCCTCCGCGACACCGGCTACCTGGCCGACAGCCCCACCGCCACCACGGCGTACCTCGCCGGAGCGCTGGAGAAGCCGTTGCTCGTCGAGGGCCCGGCCGGCGTGGGCAAGACCGAGCTGGCCAAGGCGGTGGCGCGCGCCACCGGCGCCGACCTGGTGCGGCTCCAGTGCTACGAGGGTCTCGACGAGGCCCGGGCGCTCTACGAGTGGAACTACAAGAAGCAGCTGCTCCGCATCCAGGCCAGCGGCGGCGACCGGGCGTGGAGCGAGACCCACGACGACATTTTCACCGACGAGTTCCTGCTGACCCGGCCGCTGCTGACGGCGATCCGGCGCGAGACGCCCACCGTCCTGCTGATCGACGAGGTCGACAAGACCGACGTCGAGGTCGAGGGGCTGCTGCTGGAGGTGCTGAGCGACTTCCAGGTGACGATCCCCGAGCTCGGCACCGTGGTGGCCGTCCGCCGCCCGTACGTCGTGCTCACCTCCAACGCCAGCCGCGAGCTCTCGGAGGCGCTCAAGCGGCGGTGTCTCTACCTGCACCTCGACTACCCCGACGCCGAGCGCGAGCGGGAGATCGTCACCGGCCAGGTCCCCGACCTCGACCGCCGGATCGCCGAGCAGCTGGTCGACACCATCGGCCGGCTGCGCGACCTCGACCTCAAGAAGGCGCCCTCCATCGCGGAGTCGGTCGACTGGGCGCGCACCCTGGTGGCGCTGCAGGTGGGCAGCCTCGACGACGAGACGATCGGCCGCACCCTGGGCGCCGTCCTCAAGCACTCCTCCGACCACGACCGCGCGGTCAAGGAGCTGGCGGCTCTCGACCGATGAGCGGGCTGGTCGGTCGCCACATCGACTTCCTCGAGGCGTTGCGCGGGGCGGGGCTCCCGGTCTCGCTCGCGGAGGACCTGGACGCGTTCGCCGCGCTGGGCGCGCTGCCGTGGCACGACCGCGAGACGGTCCGGGCGGGGTACGCCGCGACGGTGGTGAAGCGGCAGGTGCAGCGCCCGACCTTCGACGCGCTGTTCGACCTCTACTTCCCGCGGCTGGTCGGCCGCGGCGCCGGGGGCCGGGCGGAGCCGGGCGACGACGAGTCACCCGGGCGTCCGCGACAACGCCGAGGCGCTGGTGGACCTCCGCGAGCGGCTGGAGGCGGCGCTGGTCGACGACGACCAGCGGGCCCTGCAGGACCTGGCGGTCGAGGCGATCGGCCGGTTCGGCGCGATGCCGGGCCGGGCGCCGGGGCTGTCCGGCTGGTCGGCGTACACCGCGCTGCGCCGGGTCGACCCCACCGAGCTGACCGGACGCATCGTGGCGGCACTGCTGGCGCGCGGACGCGCCGACGACGAGGCCCGCCGCGCGGCCGGCCGTCGGATCGGCGCGTTCACCAGGGCGGCCGAGGACGACGCCCGGCGCCGGATCGCGGAGGAGAAGGGCCCCGACCACGTCGCCGACGTCGCCGTCCGGCCGGCCATCGACCGGCTCGACTTCACGTCGGCGCGGCGGGCCGACCTCGAGGAGATGCGCCGCGAGATCTACCCCCTGGCCCGGCGGCTCGCGACCCGGCTGACCCGGGAGCACCACGCGCTGCGCCGCGGCCCGCTCGACGTCCGGCGTACCGTCCGCGCCTCCCTGTCGACCGGCGGCGTCCCGCTCACCACCCACCACCGGCCCAAGCGCGCCCGCCGCACCGAGCTGGTCGTGCTCTGCGACGTCAGCGGCTCGGTCGCCAACTTCGCCCAGTTCACGCTGCTGCTGGTCTTCGCGCTGCGCGAGCAGTTCACCAAGGTCCGGGCGTTCACCTTCATCGACCACGTCCACGAGGTCACCCACCACTTCAGGCCGGGTGCCGACGTCGTCGACGTGATGGCCGACCTCGCCGCCAGCACGGCCCACGCCGCGCTCTGGGGCCGCACGAACTACGGCCGCGCCCTCACGACCTTCGCCGAGACGTACGCCGACGCGGTCGGTCCGAAGACGTCGCTGCTGATCCTGGGCGACGCCCGCTCCAACTACAGCGACCTGTCGCTCCCCGCGCTGCGCGGGCTCGCCGACGCCGCCCGGCACGCGTGGTGGCTCAACCCCGAGCACCCGCGGCACTGGGACACCGGCGACTCGGCGGCCGGTCCCTACGGGGAGATCGTGCCGATGGTGGAGTGCCGCAACCTCGCCCAGCTCGGCGAGTTCGTGCACGACCTGGTCTGAGTGTGGCGCTCGTCACGGTGCGTGGACCGACTCAGCCGGCGAAGTACCCCTCGTCCTGGAGCCGCTCGATCTCGGCCCGCAGCTCGGGGTGGCCGGCGGCGTCGGCAGCACGGGCGCCGGCGACGTAGACGTTCTCGCCGTGCGCCGCGGAGCCGTCGAACACCACGGTCACGCGGTTGCGGGCGCCCGCGTTGATGAGCGAGCCGAGCAGCGCGACCGGGTCGGCCCGGTCCTCCAGCGACAGCACCCGGGTCCGCTCGGGGATGTGGGGGACCTGCGACGAGGGAGCCCCCGCGGTCACGACCTGGTCGATCACGAAGGCGTCGGTCTCCACCGTCGCCGCGACCTCGGCGGCCGTCACGCCACCCTGCGCCGACCCCACCAGCATCACGCGCGCGTCGGGGTCGCCGTCGACGGCCTGCTCGATCGCGCTGACCACGCCCGCGGCGTACGCCGAGTGGTCACCGCCGACCAGGCGCAGCCGGCCCTGCCCGCCGCCCGTCGGACCGGGCAGGTAGGCGATGTAGCGGTGGGGCGAGATCCGCCGGACGCTGATGCTGCCCGGTGACGCCGCGAGGGTCGCCATCAGCTCCTCGAGCCCGCTCGGTGCCTCTGTGGACGACGCGACGCCCGGCGCCTCGATCTCGGGGGGTGCGGCGGCGAAGCCGCCGGCGGCGTCGCGCAGCGCCGAGCCGAAGTCGGGGGCCAGGGCCTCGACGCCGACGGCGCGCAGCCCGCCCAGCGAGGCCATCCGGCCGTGGTCGCCCGCCAACACGCTCGCGGTGAGCAGTGCCCGCAGCTGCAGGCCCTCGAGCAGCCCGCCGCCGCTGGTGACGTGGTTGAGCAGGTCCGGGTTGTGCTCGGCCAGCTCGTTGAGGTAGCCGGTGACGTCGTCGCGGTCGAGCGCATCTGTCTCGATCAGCCCGGCGGCGACGATCGCACCACCGAGCTCGACCTGGGGCGCGAGGTAGCCGATCGCCCGGCTCGCGATCGATCCCATGGTGCGGTAGGCGGCGTCCGCCAGGTCGTCGATCCAGCGGTAGGTCACCACGGTCGCGCGGACCATCAGCGCGTCGGCGTCGAGCTCGACCCCGCGGGTGAGCAGGCCGTGCTTGCCGGTCGTGGCGCTGCGGATCTCGTCCTCGGCCGTGCGGAAGGTCAGGTAGGACAGCTCGGCCGATGCGGCGACCGCCTCGTCGCGCAGCACCTCGTCGCCCAACCGGGCGCGGCTGCGCAGGTCGTCGCCGGCGGCGTCGAACAGGTCGGCCAGTCGCAACATCTGGTCGTACTTGTCGGTGAGGTCGGCGGCCTGCACGGGGGTCCGGGGCGACTCGGTCATGCGACCACCACCTCCGCGAGCACCGGGGCCAGCTCGGGCGCGAGGTCTTCCGGCGTCACCGCCGCCACCTGGATCCGCGGTCGGCCGCCGACCTCCCGGGGACGCAGCGCGTGCCAGCCGTCGGCGAGCAGCGTCCACGACACCACCCCGACCACCGTGGTCTCGTCACCGGCCAGGTTGGCCACCAGCACCCGCAGCCGGCCGCGGGACTCGGCGGTCAGGGCGTTCAGCACGCGGGTCGTGGCGCCGTCGCCCAGCGGCTCGCCGTCGGCTCCGAGCACGGCGCCGTCGGCCTGGTCGCTCAGCACCGGCACCAGGTCGCTGCGTCCGGTCCGGGCCGCCTCGCTCGCGGCGTCCGCGAGGTCGTAGGGCAGGTCGACGTACGCCGGGACGTCCGAGTCGGTCAGCGGGCACTCCTCGGGCAGCATGCCGGCGCGTCCCAGCTCCTCGGCCCACCGCGAGGTGTGGAACCAGGCGAGCTCGAAGACGATCCCGTCCACGGTGGACAGGGCGGCGACGGCGTCACCGGAGCGACGGTGCCAGGCGCGGGCGTGGACACCGGCGGCGGTCACGTCGAGGTCGAGCGCGGTCTGCGGGGTGGCCAGCAGCCCGACGGCTCCGACCAGGCCGGTGTCCTCGCCGACCTCACCGAGCAGGCCGCGGCGCGCCAGCGACTCCTCGGCGTCGTGCAGCGAGGCCAGCGCGGCGGCGTACGCGCTCTCCTCGGCGGTGGCACGGCTGCTGCCGAGCCGGTCCTCGAGGGCGTGGGCCTGCCGGGGCTGGGCGAGCTCGAACGGCAACGGCGCGCCGCCGGCGCGCTCGGCGACCAGCCGGAGCTCAGGCAGCGTGAGGGTCACCCGGCGCGGCAGGCCGTCCAGCAGCGTGGCCGGCGCGGGCGGGGGCGTGGAGAGGTCGATCGTGGGCACGTCAGAGTCCTGGGAGTTCGACGGTGAGCCAGTCGCGGTGACCGGGCGGGGGTGGGCTGAACGACACCAGCTGCTGGTCCTCGTCAGAGGCGGTGCGGTGCACGCCCTCGGGATCGTCGTAGGAGTCGACGCGGGCGACGCGGGTGCGGGCGTCGGCGACGAGGGAGGCGGCCTTGCGCTCGACCTGGGCGATGGCGTCCACGGTGGCATCGACCTCCTGGAGGTGATGCTCCAGGGCGTCGGCGGCGCCCTCGTGGCGGGAGGCGCAGTCGCGGAGCTGGGCGGCGCGGTCGCGCACCCGTTCGCGCATCGCGTCGGCTGCCCGCCCGGCCCAGGTGACCTGCTCCGCCTGGCCGGCGAGGTGGTCGGCGGTGGCCCGGACGTCGGCGCCCTGGTCGCGCAGCTGGGAGGCGCGCTTGCGCATCACGGAGGTGTCGCCGTACATGCAGCCTCTCCTTCCCGGACCGCCGCGGTTCCAAACCTCCGTGGCATAACTTGCTGGTCACGCCCGTCGTTGGATCCCTGATGCCCACGACCACGAGGAGGACCGACGGTGACCGCCAGAGCCCTGATGGTCGCGCTCGCCGCGATGCTGCTGGGGACCGGCGCCCCGGCTGCCGCGACCGACGAGCAGCACCCGGTCGGCGACGTGCGCAACGTGGTCTTCGTCGGCAACAACTGGGAGGGCACGGTCGACCTGCTCGCGCCCGGCACGTTCGAGCGGCTCGGCCGGATCAACATGATCCCCGACCAGGACGAGCGGATGGCGGAGATCGCCACCAACCCCGAGCGACTGGCCTACTACCTCGCGATCCGCGAGGCGATCGGCGAGGGCAACGACCAGCTCGTCGACGACATGTACACCTCGAACGACGGCAAGCTGCTGATCGCGTCGCGCCCGTCGTACGCCGACGTGGTCGCGATCAGCCTCGAGACGCGTGAGGTGGTGTGGCGGTTCCCGGTGGCCGGGCAGCGCGCCGACCACATGGCGATCTCGCCCGACGGCACCACCGTCGTGGTCAGCGCCTCCACCGCCAACGTCGTGCACGCCATCGACGTGCGGACCGGCGAGGAGGTCGGCACAGTTCCCGTCCGGTGGCTCCCCGCACGAGAGCGTCTACATCGAGGACGGCGACAAGATCCTGCACGCGAGCATCGGCTACGTCTACACGCCGACCGACGAGGACCTGGCCGACCCCGCCAAGGGGGAGCGGGTCTTCCAGATCGTCGACGCCGACACGCTTCGAGGTGCTGCGGACCTACGACCTGCGGGCCGCGCTCGACGCTCGTGGGCCGCGAGGGCAAGAGCACCGCGGTGCGGCCGATGACGCTCTCGCCGGACGAGAAGAAGGTCTACTTCCAGGTCTCGCTTCTTCCACGGCTTCATCGAGATGGACCGCAGCACCGGGAAGCTCCAGCGCGTTCAAGCGGCTGCCCAACCTGGTCAAGGACCTGCGCAAGGAGCGAGTACCTCCTCGACTCCGCCCACCACGGCATCGCCATGAACGCCGCCGGCACCAGGATCTGCGTCGCCGGCACGATGAGCGACTACCTCACCGTGGTCGACGTCGACTCCTACCGGCGCACGCCGCTGGTGAAGAAGCAGGACGGCAAGCCCTACTGGGTGACGCCGTCTGCCGACGGTCGCTCCTGCTACATCTCGTGGAGCGGCACCGACGAGATCGCGCGGATCAGCTACCGCACCGGCAAGGTCGTCGACGAGAAGCGCGTGGGCGACCACCCGCAGCGGATCCGCAACGGCTTCGTCGCCCGCGACCTCCTCGCGGGGCTGCCGATGCCCGGCGACCTCGAGCCCTACGAGCCGATGCCGCCGCTGCTGCCGCTCGGTTGACCCTCATCCCAGGTACGCCGCCAGCCGGGCCAGACCTTCGTCGACGTCGGCCCGCGGGCCGGCGAAGCTGAGCCGGACGAACCGCCTGGCCCGCCTCGGTGTCGAAGTCGATGCCGGGGGCGAGGGCGACGCCGGTGTCCGCGAGCAGCCGGTGGGCGAAGGCCATCGAGTCGTCGGTCAGGTGACCGACGTCGGCGTAGACGTAGAACGCGCCGTCGGCCGGGGCGAGGTCGGTGATCCCGAGCCGGCCGAGCCCGGCGAGCAGGGTCGCCCGGTTGTCGGCGTAGCGGGCGACGTGGCCCTCCAGCTCGGCGTACGCGGCGTCGTCGAAGGCCGCGATCGCCGCGTGCTGCGCGATGGCGGGTGGGCAGATCGTGAAGTTCCCGGTCAGCACGTCGACCGGCCGGCGCAGCCGCTCCGGCACCAGCATCCAGCCGATCCGCCAGCCGGTCATCGAGAAGTACTTGGAGAACGACGAGAAGACGACCGCCTCCCGGGAGGTCTCCCAGGCGGAGCGGGACAGCGGCGGCTCGGCGTACTCGATGCCGTGGTAGATCTCGTCGGAGACCAGCTGCACACCGTGCTCCTCGCACCACCGCGCGATCGCGGACAGCTCCTCGGGCAGGAGCATGGTCCCGGTGGGGTTGGCGGGGCTGGCGACGACGACGCCGGCCAGGCCGGGCCCGTCGCCGGCGGCTGCCTCGAGCTGGGCGACGGTCGGCTGGTAACGGTTCTCGGGACCGGTGGGCAGCTCGACGACGTCGCAGCCGAGCGCCGTGAGCACGTTGCGGTAGCAGGGGTAGCCGGGACGGGCCATGGCCACCCGGTCGCCCACCTCGAACGCCGCCAGGAATGCCAGCAGGAAGCCGCCGCTCGAACCGGTGGTGACGACGACGTCGTCCGCGGTGACGTCGATCCCGTGGAGCCGGCGGTGGTGGCCGGCGATCCGCTCGCGCAGCTCGGGGATGCCGGTGGCGACCGTGTAGCCGAGGGGGTCGGTGCCGCTCAGCAGCCGCACCGCCTCCGCCCGCACCGTCTCCGGTGCGCCGGTCGACGGCTGGCCGGCCACGAAGTTGACCAGGTCGCCGTGCTCACGCCGCCGCCGGTCGGCCGCCGCCAGCAGGTCCATGACGTGGAACGGTGGGACGTTCGCGCGACTGGCGACCTCGAAGCGGCTCACGTGGGGGATTGTGCCCGCCCGGCAGCGGAAATCCGGAGGGTGGGGGACCAGTAGACTGCGGATCCGCCGCCCCTGCACGAGCGAGGTGACGCTTGACCTTCGACGTCCACACGCTCGATGTATTCCTCCTCGTGGGCAGTGCCGTCACCCTCCTCGCGATCCTCGCGGTCCGGGTGTCCTCGCGCGCGGGACTGCCCAGCCTGCTCATCTACCTGCTGATGGGCGTCGTCCTGGGGGAGCAGTACGTCGGCATCGAGTTCGACAACGCCGAGGTTGCGCACGCGCTCGGCTTCGCGGCACTCGCGATCATCCTGGCCGAGGGCGGTCTGACGACCTCGTGGCGGGACGTGAAGTCCTCCATGTGGCTCGGCGTCTCGCTCGCGACGGTGGGCGTGGCGGTGTCGATCACCGTCGTCGCGCTCGCGTCCCACTACCTGCTCGGGCTCCCGTGGGAGCTGGCCGTGCTGCTCGGTGCGGTCACCTCGCCGACCGACGCCGCGGCGGTCTTCTCGGTGCTGCGCGTGGTGCCGTTGCCCAAGCGGCTGGTGGGCCCGCTGGAGGCGGAGTCCGGTCTCAACGACGCGCCCACCGTGGTGCTGGTGACGTTGATCTCGACCGGTGCCTTCACCGATCACGGCCTGCTCGGGGCCGCCGGCATCGTCGCCTGGGAGCTCGTCGTCGGCGTAGCCGCAGGGCTGGGGTTCGGGTTCGGCGGCGCGTGGCTGATGCGGCGGGCCGCGCTGCCCTCCTCGGGCCTCTACCCGCTCGCGGTCTTCTCCCTGACCCTGCTGGCGTACGGCGCCTCCGTGGCCGTGCACGGCTCCGGGTTCGCCGCGGTCTACGTCGCCGCCCTGGTGCTCGGCAACATGGAGCTCCCCCACCGGGTGGCGACCCGCTCCTTCGCCGAGGGTGTCGCCTGGCTGGCCCAGATCGGCCTGTTCGTGATGCTCGGGCTGCTGTTGTCACCCGACCGGATCACGCTCTCGACGGTCGGCCTCGCCGTGGTGGCCGGCCTCGTGCTGACGTTCGTCGCGCGCCCGATCTCGGTGTGGGTGAGTGCCGCGCGCGCCCGGATGTCCTGGCGCGAGCTGACGTTCCTCTCCTGGGCCGGCCTGCGCGGTGCGGTGCCCATCGTGCTCACCACGATCCCGCTGGCGGAGGGGGTCGACGGTGCCGAGCGGCTCTTCGACCTGGTCTTCGTGATGGTCGTGCTCTACACGCTGCTGACCGGCCCGACCCTGCCGTCGGTGTCCCGGTGGCTCAAGGTCGCCCGCCGCTCCGAGCCCCGGGGGTTCGACGTCGAGGCGGCGCCGCTGGACCGGATCGCGGCCGACCTGCTGCAGGTGGCGATCAGCCCGGTCTCGAAGCTCCACGGCGTGGAGGTCGGCGAGCTGCGGCTGCCGGTGGGGGCGTCGCTGTCCATGATCATCCGCGAGGGCGAGACCCTCATCCCCGAGCGCCGCACGGTGCTGCGGCACGGTGACGACCTCCTGATCGTCACCCCGCGCCGGCTCCGCGAGAAGACCGAGGCGCGGCTGCGCCAGGTGTCGACCGGCGGCCGGCTGGCGCAGTGGCTCGACCGGCCCGACCGGCGCTGACCTCGGCTCCGGTTCAGCCCAGGCCGGTGGGCGGTCCGCACACCTCGACCGCGCTGCGCGCGATGATCTTGCGCGGCCCGTCGACCAGGTCCTCGAACCCGTCGCCGACGACCACCTGCACGCCGGCCGTGGTCGACGCGCGGCGTACGACGTCGACGGCGTCGCCGAGCTGCTGCGCCACCAGCTGCACCGCCGGGTGCCGCGGTTGCTCGGTCCAGATCTCCACGACCTCGACCTTCGGACCATCCTCGGCGTTGCCCTCCTGGCCCTCGCCGAAGCCGGCTTCGACGAAGTACTCCATGGTCAGGCCCGCCAGCCCGTTGCGGGTGCCCGCGTTGAGCACGCTGACGGTGACGTCGCCGCGGAAGATCCGCTCA
>CAWIKJ010000013.1:0-16822 GCA_963836745.1 uncultured Actinomycetota bacterium | reverse complement strand
TCGAAGTCGGGGGGACTTGCAGGCAGTGTAGGTCGCCCGTTACCCGATTGTGAGTCCGTTGTGAACAAACTTTGCTCAGGGCCCGGCCGGGCGCGAGCGCTTCGGAGGCCGTCCGGGGAGCGTGAAACCGACCGCCCGGTAGCCGGGTCAGCGGTCGACAGGGTGACCGTCACGTCATCGCCCAGGGGGAGGTCCCCCGAACCGGTGACCCGGGCCTCGACGGCGGGGTCCTGGACGGTGACGGTGCCGCGGGAGTGGTCGTCGTGGTCGACCTCGACGACGACGCCCGGGAAGGTCTCGCCGACGCGGTGCTGGAGCAACGCCACCTCCACCAGGTTGAGGACGGCCGACTCGTAGCGGTTCGCCCGCTGCGCCGACTCGCGCAGCGTGTCAGGCAGGTCGTGCAGCTTCTCGGCGCCCCCGCCGGGCACCTCCTCGCCGGAGCACAGCACCACACCAAGACCTCGCCCGCATAGCGGTCGGCGAGGCGGCGCACGGTGCGGTGACGTGGGCGTACGCCGGGCCAGTGCGGAGTGTGCGGCTCGTCGGCGTCTCGCCGTCGAGGGCGGCGTACCCGCGCCCCGGCGGCGGCCTGGTGCAGGCCAGACCATCGCGGCGTGCTGGGGCGGGCGGGTGGAGGCTGCGGACGAAGTCGGGGTAGGGCTGCTCTGCGGGCCACGGGATGCCGAGCGCGCGCGCGGGGCGGCGCAGGCGGGCGACCTCGCGGGGGTCCGGCGGGCAGGCTCCGGAGCACCCCCTCCCGGGCGAGACCGTCAGCGCGGCGGCGGCGAAGCCGGTCAGCAGCGAGATCTGGGCGTTCCACTGCTCCACGGGCAGCTGCGAGCGGAAGTGCAGCGCGACGTCGTCCGTCGAGGTCCACCTCCTGCTCCGGCAGCGGCAGCGAGACCCCGCCGCGTGCCGCTTCCCGCGCCCGCCGCAGCTCGCCGACCGTCTTGAGCAGCTGCAACGACTCCGAGGCGCCGCCGTCGTCGATCCGGCGCTGCGCCTCGGCGTAGTCGAGCTTCTCGCGGGAGCGACCAGGGCACGCTCGACGGTGACGTCCGTGCCCTCGCCGGTGTCGTCGACCCGGATCGTCCAGAGCAGCGCCGGTCGGTCCTGGTCCGGCAGCAACGGCCCCGCGTCCTCGGAGATCGCCGGCGGGTGGAGCGGCACCTTGGAGTCGGCGCCGTACAGGGTCTCGCCCCGGCGGTGCGCCTCGTGGTCGACCGGATCGCCGGGCTGGACGAAGGCCGCGACGTCGGCGATCGCGTAGTGCACGACGAAGCCGTCGCCGGCCCGTCCGACGTGAAGCGCCTGGTCGAGGTCCATCGCGGACGCCGGGTCGATCGTCACCAGCTCGAGGTCGGTGCGGTCGAGCTCGGGCAGCCGAGGGGCGCGGCCGCCCTGGTTGCGGCCTCCTCGACCTCGGCGGGGAACCGCGGCGTCACGCCCAGCTCCTGCTGGATCGCCTCGATGCCCTCGCGCAGCTGAGCCGCGACGCCGCTGTCGTCGCGCGTGCGGACCCGGACCACTCGACTGCTCGTCATGTCGATGACCCTAGCCTTGCGCCGTGCTGATCCTCCTGCCTCGAGCGAGGGCAAGGCCGCTCCCGCCCGTGGCAAGCCGCTGGACCTCTCCTCCCTCTCCCACCCTGTCCTTACCGACGTACGCCGCTGCATGGTCGACGCCCTTGCGAAGGCCAGCGACCGGCCGGACGCGGCGGAGCTGCTCGGCATCGGCCACACCCAGCTCGACCTGCTGGAGCGCAACCGCACCTCGCGGTGGCCCCGTCCGCGCGCGCCGACCGGGTCTACACCGGCGTCCTCTACGACGCGCTCGGCTTCGACTCCCTCTCCCCCGCCGCTCGCCGCCGCTCCGCCACCCGGGTCGGGGTCACGTCGTCGGTGTTCGGCCTGGTCCGGCCGGCCGACCGGATCCCCGCGTACCGGCTCTCGGGCGACACCACCCTCCCCGGCCTCGGCCCGGTGGCGGGCGTGTGGCGGTCCGTGCTCGGTGACGCGGTGCGCGACGCCCTCGGCGACGGGCTGCTGGTCGACCTCCGGTCGGGGACGTACGCCGCGTTCTGGCGCCCGCCGGTCGAGCTGGCGCGCCGGGTGGCGACCGTGCGGGTCCTGCACGAGGCGAACGGGAAGCGGACCGTGGTCAGCCACTTCAACAAGGCCACCAAGGGCCGGATCGTCCGGGCGCTGCTCGAGGACGGCCGCAAGCCGCGCACACCGGCCGCCCTCGCCGACACCCTGCGCGACCTCGGCTGGACCGTGGAAGCGGCACCCGGGCCGCGCGGCACCCAGCTCGACGTGGTCGTCAGCGAGGTCTGACCCCACCTACCAGCGGGCGGGGTCCCCGAAGGGCGGCTGGCCGGGCGGCGAGGCGTTGTAGAGCCGCATCGTCGCGCGAGGTCCGTGGTCGGCGTCGAAGAACGAGATCACCGTGACCGACGCAGGCGTGAGCTCCATCCGGAACACCGACAGCAGCGGGGCGTCGAGGGTGTGGGCCACGAGTGTCTTGATCGGGGTGACGTGGCTGACGACGACCACCGTGCTCCCGGCATGCTCGGCGAGCACCCGGCCGAGGGCGTCCAGCACCCGCTGCTCGACGGCGCGGAAGGACTCACCCGAGCCGCCCGGGACGGCGTCGACCGAGCCGAGCCAGGTCTCGAGGTCGTCGGCGTGCCGCTCGGCGACCTCGACGAAGGTCAGGCCGTCCCAGGCCCCGAACTCCATCTCGGCGAAGCCGGGCTCCTCGGTGACGGTGTGGCCCAGCGCGTCCGCGAGCAGCGCGGCCGACTCGCGGGTGCGGCGTACGGGCGAGGTGACGACGGCGTCGATCCGGTCCGCGATCGGCGCCAGCCACTCGGCGACCTCCCCGATCTGGGCCCGGCCCTCCTCCGACAACCCGGGGTCGGCGCTGGCCAGACCGCCGCTGAACCGCTTCTCGGTCGTGTGCGCGGTGACCCCGTGCCGCACCAGCACCAGCGTGGTGGGTGCGGTCACAGCCCGCTCTCGGCGGTACGGACCAGGATCCTCTGGCACTCCTCGCAGCGGATCACCTGGTCGCTGCCGGCCGCCTTGATCTGCGCCAGCTCGGCGGGATCGATGGAGATGTGGCAGCCGCCGCACGTGCGCGCACGGAGCGCGGCCGCACCGACGCCGCCCTTCTGCGCGCGCAGCTTGTCGTAGAGCGCCAGCAGGTCGGCGGGGAGACCGTCGGCGATGGGGGCACGCTCGGCGGCGACCCGCTCCAGCTCCTGGTCGATCTCCTGGGTCTTCTCGTCACGCGAGACCGTCAGCACGGCCAGCCGCTCATCGGCGGCGACGACCTGCTCGGTCAGCGAGTCGAGCTCACGCTGCGCGGTCTCGACCTGCTCCATGACCTCGAGCTCCTGGTCCTCCAGGGTCGTGATCCGGCGCTGCAGTGACTCCAGCTCCGAGAGCATGTGCTGCAGGTCCTTGGGGTTGGTGATGAGGCCCTGGTCGATGCGCTCCTGGTCGCGCGTGCGGCGGGCGCGGCCCTGCTCGACGTCGGCGTCGATCTTGGTCTGCTCCTCGCTGAGGTCGTCCACCACGATGCGGGCGTCCCGCGCCCGGTTGTCGACCTCGGTCCGGGTCGCACGGAGCTGGTCGACCTCGGCGAGCTCGGGCAGGTGGCTGCGCTGGTGGCGCAGCTGGTCCGCCTTGGCATCGAGCTCCTGCAGGTCGAGCAACCTCAGTTGGACGAAAGGGTCGGCTTTCAGCGTCGGCTCCTCAGATACGGAACTGCCAGGGGTCGGTGTTGATCGTGCTCACGCGGGTCTCCACCGTAGCGCCCAGCGCATCGGCCACTCGCGCCGAGACCACCGGCAGCCAGGTCCACTCCGCCGCCCAGTGCGCGACGTCCACCAGCGCGGGGCCGTCGTGCTCCACGAACTCCCCCGCCCGGTGGTGTCGCAGGTCGCTCGTGACGTAGACGTCGGCGTCGGTGCCGCGCACGGTGTCGAGCAGGAAGTCGCCCGCCCCGCCGCACAGCGCCACCCGTCGTACGACGCGGTCGGGGTCGCCCGCCACCCGGACTCCGTGCGCGGTCTCGGGCAGCGCGGCGGCCACCCGTTCGGCGAACCGACGCAGCGTGGTCGGCTCGACGGTGCCGATCCGGCCGGTGCCGGTGGGGCCGACGCCCGGGTCGCCCAGCTCGACCACGTCGTACGCCGGCTCCTCGTACGGGTGCGCCGCCAGCAGCGCCCGGACCGCGGCGGACCGCAGCCGCCGCGCCACCACGACCTCGACCCGCACCTCCTCGACCCGCTCGACGCGGCCGACCGAACCGATCGTGGGTGAGGCGCCGTCGAGCGGCCGGAACCGGCCCTCGCCCGGGGTCGAGAACGACGCGTGGTCGTAGTCGCCGATCCGCCCGGCCCCGGCGCTCGGCGAGGGCCTCACGCACCGCGTCGGCGGTGTCGATCGGCACGAAGACGGTGAGCTTGTCCATCGCATCGTGCGGCGCCGGCAGCAGGGGTGCGACGTCGGCCAGCCCGAGCGCGGCCGCCATGGCCTCCGACACCCCGCCCAGCGCCTGGTCGGCGTTGGTGTGAGCGGTCAGCAGTGCACACCCGCCGGCGGACAGCGCGTGGAGCGTGCGGCCCTTCGGCGTGGTCGCGGCGACTCCGTGGACGGGTGAGAGGAACAGCGGGTGGTGCACGACCAGCAGGTCGGCGCCCCACGCGACAGCCTCGCGGGCCACCTCCAGCGTCGGGTCGACCGCGAACATGACCCGGCCGACCTCGGCGTCCGGGTCACCGGACACCAGGCCCACGGCGTCCCACGAGTCGGCGGTCGCCGGGGGGTACCAGGTGTGCAGGAGATCGACGAGGTCACCGAGCCGGGGCATGCCCGCAGGCTAGCCGTGTCCGCCCGAGGTTCTTGAGCGAGTCATGAGGTTCTTGACCCATCCAGCACGGCGAGATGACTGGTTCCCCGGATATCCGGGGAACCAGCAGCAGCCCACAGCCTCAGTTCACCTGCCGGTCGTACCCCTCCCAGTACGGCGCGCGCAGCTTGAACTTCTGCAGCTTGCCGGTCGCGGTCCGGGCCAGCGCGTCGCGGAACTCGACGGTGGTGGGGGCCTTGTAGCCGGCCGCCTTGTCCTTGCACCAGGCGATCAGGTCGGCCTCGGAGGCCTCGGCGCCCTCGGCCAGCACCACCAGCGCCTTGATGGTCTCGCCCCACTTCTCGCTCGGGACGCCGATCACCGCGACCTCCGCGACCGCGGGGTGGGAGAAGAGCACGTCCTCGACCTCGATGGAGGAGACGTTCTCGCCGCCGGTGATGATGACGTCCTTCTTGCGGTCCTGGATCGTCACGTAGCCGTCGTCGCCGATCACCGCGCCGTCGCCGGTGTGGAACCAGCCGTCGCGCAACGCCCGGGCCGACTCCTCGGGCTGGTCCCAGTAGCCCTCGAGGACCACGTTCGACCGGGCCAGCAGCTCACCGGTCCCGTCCTCGGACTCGTCCACCTTCAGCCGTACGCCGAGCGCGGGCGCACCGGCCCGCACCAGCTTCTGGGCCCGCTCCTCACCGGACAGGCCGTCCCACTCAGCCCGCGTGCGGTTGATGGTCAGCAGCGGCGAGGTCTCGGTGAGGCCGTAGATCTGCACGAACTCCCAGCCGAGCTCCTCCTCCACCCGCACCACGGTCTTCGTCGGCGGCGGGGCGCCGGCCATGATGATCCGCACCCGGTCGCGGCCGGGGATCTCGCCCTCCCACTCCTGGGCGGCCTCGAGCACGGCAGCCGCGACCGCGGGTGCCGCGCACATCACGGTGACGCCGTGCCGCTCGACCCGGCGCAGGATCTCGGCGCCGTCGACCTTGCGCAGCACGACCTGCGGCACGCCCAGCCCGGTCATGGTGAACGGCATGCCCCACCCGTTCGCGTGGAACATCGGCAGGGTGTGGAGGTAGACGTCGCGGTCGGTGATGCCCGCGTGGAGCCCGAAGGTGACCGCGTTGACCCAGATGTTGCGGTGCGTGATCTGGACGCCCTTGGGTCGCGCGGTCGTGCCGGAGGTGTAGTTGATGCACGCCGTGGCGTTCTCGTCCGGCTCCCACGCGCTCGGGGTCGGAGTCCCACCGTCGGGGCCGAACAGGTGCTCGTCCTGACCGAGCACGAACCGCTGCTCGGCGTCGACCTTCTCCAGCGCCTCGTCGAGCTCGGGGTCGACGTAGAGCACCTTCGCGCCGGAGTGCTCGACGATGTAGCTGACCTCGTCGGGTCGCAGCCGGAAGTTGACCGGGACCAGCACGCGCCCCGAGCCGGCCACCCCGAAGAACGACGCCAGCAACCGGGCGCTGTTGTGCGACACGACCGCGACCCGTTCGCCGACCCGGACCCCGAGCCGGTCGAGGTGGGCCGCCTGCCGGGCGGCGAGGTCCGCCAGCTCGGCGTACGTGAGGTCGCCGAGGGACGGTGCCGGCTGGTCGGGCTCGTCGACCACCCCGATGCGCTCGCCGTAGACCGTGCGCGCACGGTCGAGGAAGTCGGAGATGCTGAACGGAACGAACATGGGCTCCTCCTCGTGTCTCCCCGACACCCTAGACACCCGACGTTGGCACCACGTTGGCCCGATGAGAGTGCTCTCATGTCCCTTTCATGGAACACCCATGCACGAGGATCATGGTGGGACCATGAGCCTGATCTGGAAGGTCCTGCTGGGCCTGACCCTTGCGCTGGTCGTGGCGGCCGTCGCCACTGGCGTGGTGGCCGCCTCCTCGGTGGAGGACCCAGCACCTCGCGAGGCCATCGTGATCAAGGACTCCGAGAGCCGCTCCCCGGCCGAGGACCGGGGCGACGACAAGTCCCACGAGGTGAAGGACGACGATGACGAGGACGACGAGATCCGGACAGCCCGGGTCGAGCCGGACGACCTCGACGACGCCCGGGACGACCGCCTCGACGACCGGGGGGACGTCGAGGACTCCTCCGACGACCGGTCCCGCGACGACAGCCGGGACGGCGGCGGGGAAGACGGGGAGGACTGACCACGGTCGGCGCTCGGGCTGGTCGGTCCGGACCAGGATCGTCACCGCCGTGGCCCTGCTCGTCGCCCTCGCCCTCGGGACCGCCGGGTCGATCGTCTACGCGGTGGAGAACGCTCGACTCCAGGAGAGCGCCGTCGCGCGGGTGGAGCAGGAGCTCGACGAGTTCGCCGCTCTCGACGAGGAGGGGATCGACCCTGCCACCGGCGAGGACTTCGCGGACGTGGAGTCCCTGCTGACCACGTTCCTGGCTCGCAACGTCCCCGACGAGAACGAGGTCCTGGTCGCCTGGTTCAACGGCCGCCCGCAGGAGGCGCTGCCCGGTGAGGACGGGTTCGTGCAGCGCAACGGGCCTTTCGAAGACCTCGTCGCCACCATGGTGGCCGACGGTGGGACCCGTCACGTCGAGGCGCCGGTCTACGGCGAGGCCATGGTCACTGCGCAGCCCGTGCGCGACGGCCGCGAGCTGGGGGCACTTGTCGTGGTGACCTACCTCGAGCGCGACCGGGCCGAGCTGCGAGCGACCATGCAGACCTACGCACTGGTGTCCCTCCTGGCCCTCGTGCTGATCACCGGCATCGCCGCGTGGCAGTCCGGGCGGCTGCTGGCCCCGCTCCGCGTGCTGCGCGAGACCACCGAGGAGATCAGCGAGACCGACCTGGCGAGGCGGTTGCCCGAGGTCGGCAACGACGACATCACCGCCCTCACCCGGACCCTCAACGGGATGCTCGGCCGGCTGGAGGCGGCGTTCGTCGACCAGCGACAGTTCCTCGACGACGCGGGCCACGAGCTCCGCACCCCGCTCACCGTGCTGCAGGGCCACCTGGAGCTCCTCGACACCACCAACGCGGTGGAGGTGGCGGACACCCGTGAGCTGCTGCTCGACGAGGTCGACCGCATGGCGCGGCTGGTCGGTGACCTCATCCTGCTCGCGAAGCACGACCGCCCCGACTTCGTGACGCCGTCCCCGGTGTCGGTGGAGCGGCTCACCCACACCCTCCACGCCAAGGTCCGTGGTCTGGCCGACCGTCGCTGGGACTTCGACGGGGCTGGTGAGGGCATCGCGCAGCTCGACGAGCAGCGGGTCACCCAGGCCGTGCTGCAGCTTGCCCACAACGCCGTCAAGCACACCGGTGAGGACGACCGGATCAGCATCGGCTCGACCGTGGCCGACAGCTGGGTCGCGATCTGGGTGAGCGACTCCGGTCCCGGGGTGCCCGACGGGCTCAAGGACCACATCTTCGAGCGGTTCGGACGCGGAGACGTGATGCCCGACGACGAAGGCTTCGGCCTCGGGCTCTCCATCGTCCGCGCCATCGCCAGTGCGCACGGCGGACACGTCACCGTCGCCGACGCGCACCCCGGCGGCACCCGCCGGGGCGCCGTCTTCACCCTCCACCTCCCACAGGAGCACCCATGGCCCGCATCCTGATCGTGGAGGACGAGCAGCGCATCGCCTCCTTCGTCGCCAAGGGCCTCCGGGCCGAGGGGCACGCCACCACGGTGGTCCCCGACGGCAAGGACGGGCTCGACCACGCCCTCAGCGGCGACTACGACCTGATGGTGCTCGACATCGGGCTCCCCCGGCTCGACGGCTTCGACGTGCTCGACCAGCTGCGCTCCCAGGGTTCCCGGATGCCGGTCATCGTGCTGACCGCCCGCGATTCCGTCACCGACACGGTCAGCGCCCTGGAGGGCGGCGCGGACGACTACATGCCCAAGCCGTTCCGGTTCGCAGAGCTGCTGGCGCGGGTGAGGTTGCGGCTGCGTCAGACCCACGAGGGCGACGGCAGCGGCGTGCGCGACGTGCTCGAGGCGGGCGGCGTACGGCTGGACCTGCGCACCCGCCGCGCCACGGTCGGCGGCGCGGAGCACGACCTGTCGGCCCGGGAGTTCACGCTGGCCGAGATCTTCATGCTGAACCCCGGCCAGGTGCTGTCACGCGAGCAGCTGCTCGACCACGTCTGGGGGCTCGACTTCGACCCGGGTTCCAACGTCGTCGACGTCTACGTCGGCTACCTGCGCAAGAAGTTCGGCGCCGGCGTCATCTCGACGGTGCGCGGTATGGGCTACCGGTTCAGCCCCTGACCTTGAAGGTCAACCGTGGGGCGGGCAGCCCACCGAGCACGGGCTCGAGGGCGTCCACGACCTCGGACGGCAGCGGCCGCTTGTCCGGATCCCGGTCGAGCGCGGCGTGCAGCACCTCGCGCACCGGACCCGGCACCTGGCCGGGCAGGTCGTACGGCGCGTCCACCAGCTGCGGGAACCGGCCGGGCAGGTCGGGGGCGTCGACGGACCCCTTGTCGAAGGCGCGGTAGCCGGCGACCGCATGGAACAGGGTCGCACCCAGCCCCCACACGTCGGCGGCGAAGCCGGGGTGGCCGTGGGTGTCGGGGTCGGCCTGCTCGGGCGACATGTAGTAGTCGGTGCCGAGCCGCTTGCTGCGGGCGGCGTACTCGGGGGTCCGGGCGATCGAAAGGTCGATCAGCCGGGCCGGGGCACTCATGATGATGTTGCTGGGTTTCACGTCGAGGTGCAGCAGGTCGACGCCGCGGAAGTAGTGGAGCGCGGCCGCGACCTCGATGGCCAGCGGCAGGTACTGCTGCTCCTGGAGGCGGCCGTGCCGTCGGATCAGCGACGAGAGCCGCGGGCCCTCGATGTGCTGGAGCACGACGTGGGGCCGTTCGCAGTCCAGGTCGTAGCGCAGGCCGCGTGCCACGACGGGGTGGTTGACCAGGGCGAGCCCCTCGATCTCGCGTCGCAGGCCGCGCAGGGTGTTCTCGTCGGCCACCTGACCGGGCCGCACCACCTTGACCACGACGGGGACGTAGGTCACCTCGTCGAAGGCCAGGAAGACCTCGTAGGCGAACCCGCCCCCGAGCCGCCGCAGCACGGTCAGCTCGGGGGTGATCAGGTCGCCGTCGGCCAGGTGCCAGCTGTCGCTCTCGCTCACGCCATCAACCCCAGGTCGCGTTCAGCGGCGGGTGTCGTTGCGCGAGCGGTCGTTGGTCTGGTTGGCGGAGTGGTCGCGCGTCCGGTCGCCACCGTCGCGGGTCCAGTCCCGGGTCTTGTCGCCGCGGCTCTGGTCGCGGTCGCGGCTGACGCCGGTGAACCCGCTGCCAGTGCCGTCGTTGCTGTTGCCGGTGCCGCTGTTGGTGCCGTCGCCACCACCGGAGTTGGTGCCGGTGCCGGTGCCGAGGTCGTTGTCGTCATCGTCGTCGGCGACCAGGACCAGGTCGGCACCGTCGTCCTGCCGCTTCATGGCCACGTCGTCACCTGCGAAGGCGGACGAGATCGGCAGCGCCAGCAGGCCGGTGGTGACCAGTCCGGCGAACGCCGCGGCGGGGAGATGGATCTTGGAGCTCATGTCGGGTTCCTCTCATGGGATCTGTTGCGTACTGAGCAGAACCTTGCCCTCGCCGGGTGAGGCCCCCATGAGGCTCGGATGAGACCGCTCTTACCGGGTGCGAGTCAGCGTCGCCAGGCGGCGAGCCGGGGGCTGCCGGGCTCGGGGTCGGGCGAGGCGGTCTGCTCCCAGACCCGCCGCCACGGCGCGACGTCCGGCCCACCCGGGTCCGGGGTCGTCCCGGCCGCGGCTCGGCGCCGGGCCTCCCACCAGGTCGTGGAGTCCTCGTCGAGCAACCCTGCGACGGCGTCCCTGATCCGCGGCGCCAAGCTGCGTGGGGTCTCGTCGTGCCCGGGCACCAGCGGCTCGCCGAACCGGATCGTCAGCTGCCGCCGGCCGGGGCTGGGCCAGCCCTGGCCCCGCGGCATCGCCGCGAACGTGCCGCGGTGGGCGACCGGGACCACCGGCACGCGGTGCTCGCACGCGAGGTGGGCCGCCCCCAGCCGGAACCGTCCCACCCAGCCGTCGGTCGAGCGGGTGCCCTCCGGGAAGATCAGCAGGCTCCAGCCGTCGTCCAGCACGTCGCCCGGGGTGTCGGACATCGAGCCGCTGCGCCGCTCGATGGGGAAGGTGTTGAACAGCAGCGCCGAGCCGACCGCTCGCCACCAGGTGTCGAAGAAGTAGTCGGCCGCGGCGGCCACCGCCGTACGCCGCCGCCACGCGTCGGGCAGCGACAGCAGCACCAACGGGGTGTCGAGGTGGGAGGCGTGGTTGGCGACGAAGATGACCGGCCCCTCGACCCGTTCCAGCACGTCGAGCCCCTCGACGTGGGTGCGGACCTGGGAGCGGAACACCGGCTCGAGCCCGGCCTTCTGCGCCACCTCGCGGGCGGCGCGGCCGGGTCGCCGGCGCGCCCACTCCGTGCGGAACACCGACGACTCGGCCGGCAGCACCCACGGCTCGGCCGACCGCGGCACCTGCGGCCTGCGGCCCCAGCGCCAGCCCCGGGCGACCTGCCGGACGTCGTCGATCCCGCCGCGCACGACCCTCACCGGATCACGTCCGCGAGGAGGTGCGGGGGGTTGTGGAGGTAGGTGATCGACGGCGACGTACCCACCGTGTCGGAGGCCATCTCCAGCGCGTCGGCGAGCGTCGTCGCGGCGCGGAACCCGAGCCGCGCCGCCACCCGCCGGTCGGCGCCCACCCAGATCACGTCGTCGACGTGGTCCATCGCGTGCGCCGCCCAGTACCACATGTAGAACGGGTGGACGCCGTGGTAGGCGTGCGAGGTGCGGTAGAGGTGGATGTACCAGGGGTCGGTCGCGAACTGCTGCTCGTACTTCTCCCCGATCACCGCCGGGTCGGTGGACTCGGCCAGCACCTCCTCGTAGAAGTCGACGTAGGACGGGTGGTGGAGCTGGTTGAACCCCTCGTCCAGCGGGTGGTAGAGGATCACCGCACCCCCGCGCCGCACCACCGGGGCGCCGCGGTAGGAGTTGAAGTAGTAGCCGAGCCCCATGCAGGTGGCCAGGATCGGATTCATGGTCGAGCCGACGTTGTAGGGGCCGAGGTAGGGCACCCCCATCACCAGCACGTCGGACTGGCCCCGGACCTCGACCAGCTGCTGCCGGTGCACGGTCGCGATGGTCTGCTCGTGCACCGCCTCGACCTCGCCGGCGTGGATGCCGGTCAGGCCGTAGGGGGCGCGGATGCCGTGGAACATCTTGTGCCGCAGCCGCCGCGGCGCCACCGCCAGCCCGCGCCGTACGCCGAGCATCGTGGCCTGGTCGCGGACCGACCACTCCCACTCGCGCTTCATCAGGAAGTCGTAGGGCGGTGGGAACACGTGGTTGTCGAGCGTGGTCTCGATCTGGAACACCTTCACGGTGTCCTTGATGAGCCGTCCCATCCGCCACGCGGAGTGGTGCAGGTGGCTGCGTGTGTGGTCCATGAACGAGTGGGACCGCACCATGGTGTGGGCGTTGTGGTGGTGGCGCAGGCTGTTGTAGGACGCCAGCCCGATGCCGACCGACTTGTGGCCGCCGTCCATCGCGACGAGGTTGACGTTGACGTAGACCAGGAGGTCGGACTCGGCCGCCCGCTTGCTGATCTCGACGTCCTCGCCCTTCTCGGTGGTCCCGAGGTGGGTGAGGTTGTCGCGGTCCTCGGCGTCGAAGTTGTAGAGCGCCCCCTGCGGGTGGAAGGACCGGAAGACCCGCTCCCCCACGATGTGCTCGAGCTCCGTCGGCGTCATCCGCCGGTGCAGCGCGTTGGCCGCGATCAGCTCGACGTCGTCGACCCCCGCCTCGGCGGCGAGGGTGAGCACCTGCTCGATGATCCGCTGCCGGATGTCGGGGGGCCGCATCGAGGGCAGCGGCAGCGACAGGTCGTCGAAGGCGATGGTCAGCCGCATCCCCGGGAACAGCAGCTCCGGCAGCGGCTCGGAGTCGAGCGGGTGCAGCAGCGCGTCGCGGATCGCCTGCTCGACGTCCGGCACGGTCGGCAACGACTCGGGCGGGTAGACCACGCGGGTGCCGTGGGGGAACTCCTCCAGCCGGAAGCCCTGTCCCTCGTGGACGACCAGCGGCGGGGTCCGGTCGTCGACCTCCAGCACGAATCCGGGCGGCTCACGGCATCACTCTCCTCGGGTCGAATGCGACCTTGACGGTACCGAGGCGGCCGGCCGAGGGGGCGTGGTCGAGCGCCTCCCGCCAGCGGTGGAGCGGGTAGCGCACGACGTCCTTAGCGCCGGGGACGGGGCGTCGCCGGCCACGAGCGGTGGCGACCTCGAACGCCGGACCGGCCAGCCGGTCGCCCCGAGGCGTAGGTCCCGACGACCTGGAGCTCGCGGAACCAGGCAGGGGACAGGTCGGCGCCGCGGGCATCCCGGAGAGCACCACCCGGCCGCCGCCTCGGGTCACCGCAGCGCCGTCTAGAGCGAGCGGCCGAGCCGACGCAGTCGACGGCCACGTCGACCCCGCCCAGCAGCTCTCTCGAGCCGCGCGCCGGGTCGGCGGGACCATCGCCCCGGTGGCGCGGCGGACCGCGCGCATCGCCTCGGCGGGGGCGACCACGTCGGTGCTCCGAGCTCGGGGGCCAGGTCGGCCTGCCGGCCGTGCTTGGCGACCACCGTGATGCGCCCGGCGTGGTGAGCTCGCGCAGCGCGAGGACCGCGAACAGGCCGACCGCCCCGGCGCCCGACACCAGGCACCCCGGGCGGCTGGCGGCGTCCGCGAGCTGCGCGAGTGCACCGCGCAGGCGAGCGGCTCCACGAGCGGCCCGGCTCGTCGTCGTCCAGCTCCGGCACGGCGTGGAGCTGCGAGCGGTGGGCCAGACCGACCTCGCCCCAGCCGCCGCCGGTGTCACGGCAGTAGCCGGTCTGCAGGCCGGGCGCGACGTGCCCGACGGTGACCCGGTCGCAGCGGTTGGTGGCACCGGCGGTGCACGCTCGCACGGACGAGCCGCGGGCGGTGCAGGAGAGCACCGGGTCGAGGACCACGCGGGTGCCCGCCGGCAGGTCCCCGCAGTCCTCGAGCAGCTCGCCCGACCACCTCGTGGCCGGGCACGAACGGCATCGACACGAGCGCCGAGAAGTACAGGCTGGTGGCCCGCACGCGCCGAGGTCGGAACCGCAGATGCCCGAGAGCCGGGGCCGGACCCGGGCCCAGCCGGGCGCGCACCCGCGGCTCGTCGATGGTGACCAGCCGCAGCGGGGCCGCGAGCCCGAGAGCAGCCCCGGCATTCGGCCGCCCACGCCCGGCCGGCCGCCGCCCGCGGCAGGGAGCGGTAGAGCTCCAGCGCCAGCATCATCGGCAGCCCCCCGCGGGTTGAGGTCCGTGCGGTGGCGTCGGGGCTGGCCCGTCGACCGGGCCACCGGGCCGCCGGGCGTGCCGGTACAGAGCCACGTCCGGGCTGACCGCGACCGGCTGGCCGACCGCCGCGAGCAGCGGCCGGTCGGAGTGGCTGTCCGCGTAGGCGTAGGACCCGGCCAGGTCGACGCCGTGCCGGCGGCGAACGCTCGCAGCCAGGCCGCCCGCGCCTCGCCGACCAGCGGCGAGGCTGGAGGAAGCCGGTGCAGTTGCCGCGCTCGTGGACCCAGGTCGGCGGCCCGACCTCGTCGAACAGCGGCCGCAGCGGCCGGGTCACGGCCGGACCGCGCCGGTGATCAGCACCGTCCTGTGCCCGGCGGCCCGGTGCTTGCGGACCCGGCGGACGGCCGCGCGCGCACCCGCTCCAGGAGGTCGGGGATGGTCCGCGTCGAGCCGGTGCATCCGCTCGGCCACCTCCGCGCCGGCGTACCGCCGGTGCACGGAGCGCAGGAACTCCCCCCGGTCACGCCGCTCGGCCGGGCCCGGCGCGGCACCCGGCGGAGGTCCGGCCGACCTCGCCGGCCCGCTCCGGCCGGGGAGCTCCGCAGCCGCGGCCACAGGTACGTCTCGACGACGTTGGAGGACTCAGCGTGCCCTCGATGTCGAAGACCGCGACGACCTCGTCCCGCGGTCGACCGTCGACGCTGCGAGGCCGGCCCCGCCGCCTGGTCCGGCGCCGGCGGGTGCCTCGTCGTACTGGCGGATGGGCTCCGTGACCGCCGGGCAGTGCACCCGCGGAGGTAGTGCTCCCAGTCGATGACCCCGGGGTCGAATCCCCCCCCGCCGGTCGACCGGGCCAGCGCGCGGTGCACGCGAGCATCCGGGCATCGGGGAAGACCACTCGGCCTCGGCGTAGGCGCCGTACAGGTCCGCGTACCGGCGGAGGAACTCGAGCCGCCGGCGCTGCCGGTCCAGGTCGCGGGACAGGCTGCGTACCCGGTCGCTGCGCGGCGCCAGGCCGAGCGCCCGGTCGGCCAGCCGGTGGGCCCGCTCGCCGCGCACCAGCACCGCTTCGACCGCCTCCGCGCCGGGGAAGCCCCACGTCGGGCAGCCGGACGGCGCCCCGCTCGCTCATGTCGAACGGGTGCGCGTCGAAGTACTCGCGCACCACGTAGGAGAGACGGCGGAAGCTGAGCGGGTTGCGGTGGCCGGAGGAGACGTGGAAGTAGTCAGCCGAGTCCCGCCGCCACCTCGTCGGACGGCGGGGCGGCGAGTCCGTCGGCAGCGACGGCGAGGATGGCGTTGACGACGTGGTCGACCGGCACGATGTCGACCACCGAGTCGGGGGCCGCCGGGAACTCCGGGAGCTCGCCGCGGCCGTCGGCCATGATGATCGGCTCGGCCATCTTGAAGCCCTCGATCCAGCCGGGCTCCGGGAACTCCGGGGCCGACTCGATGATTGCTCGGCCGGATGATGCGCACCGGGACGCCGGGCTTGCCCGGCCCCCCGGCGTACTCCTCCACGACCCGCTCGCCCATCGCCTTGGTGAACGTGTAGCACGTCGGTCCAGCCGAGGCTTTGGGCCCGCTCGGCCCCGGCCGCACTTCTGCTGGTCGACGACCCACTCGCGGCGCCGGCGCTCCGCGCTGGCCGCGGCCGAGGTCAGCGGACCCGCTCGCCGGTGCTCGCGCTCGGCCGCGCGGCGAGCGCCGGCGCAGCACCTGCGGCGTGCGCGAGGCGTCCTCGGCGACGGTCGGAGCGAGGCGGCCCCGGCCGCGGCCTCGGTGCGCCAGTCGGCGTCGTGCTCGACCAGGGCGCCTCCGCCACGATGCCGCGGCGGTTGCCCGACACGTACGCCGTGGAGACGTGCAGGTAGAGGGGCACCCGGCCGGGTGCCGCGCGGACCCGCTCCAGCAGTGCCTGGACGCCGAGCACGTTGGTGGCGAAGGCCTCCTGGATCGGCGGGTCGAAGGACACGTCGCCGGCGCAGTGGACGACCGCGTCGAGGTCGTCGGGCAGCGGCGGGACGTCGGCGAGGTCGCCCGCGACGACCCGCACCCGTCGTGCCATCAGCGCCTCGACCCCACCCGCCGCCTCGACGACGCCGGCGAAGATCGGCTTGCCCAGCAGCTGCGCGACCCGGGACTCGGCGGTGGTCGAGCCGCGCGGCCGGACCAGCAGGCTGACGTGGAGGCCCGGGCACCTCGCTGAGCAGGAGGTGCAGCAGCGCCTCCCCGACGAAGCCGGTCGCGCCGGTGAGCAGGACCCGTCGGCCCGTCGAGCCGTGCGGCGATGCCGTCGCCCTCCCCCATGCGATGCGCTCCTCCCGATAGGGCTTCCACCCAACCGAGTGAGACCGGGCATCGCAAGGGGCAACCCGAGATCGTGGGCGCAGAGGGGATCGAACCCCCGACATCTTCCTTGTAAGGGAAGCGCTCTACCGCTGAGCTATACGCCCGGACGCGGCGTCACTTTACGGGAGTGGCACGCGAGACCTCGGCCGGCCCGGGAGCCGGTCTGCGACACGGGTCGCGCCCCTCGCAAGCCGCGGATCGGGGCCTCCCCATGAAATGAGTCGAGCCGCTGGCGTCTCGGGTCACCAGCGGCTCAACGTCGTTCGAGAATAGACAATGCGATC
>CAWIKJ010000012.1:0-167397 GCA_963836745.1 uncultured Actinomycetota bacterium | reverse complement strand
GGGTGGACGACGAGCCGACCCCCGGGCCGTCCGAGCACGCCGACGACACCCTGCTGCTGCTGTTCCTCTGCTGCCACCCGTCGCTGACCCCGGCGTCGGCGGTCGCGCTCACGCTGCGGGCGGTCGGCGGCCTGACCACCCGGCAGATCGCCGAGGCCTACCTCGTGCCCGAGGCGACGATGGCGCAGCGGATCAGCCGGGCGAAGCGCACCGTCGGCGAGCACCGGCTCGACCGGCCCGGCGACCTGCGCGACGTGCTGAAGGTGCTCTACCTGATCTTCAACGAGGGCTACGCCGGCGAGGTCGACCTGGCCGCGGAGGCGATCCGGCTCACCCGCCAGCTGCGCGGTCTCCTCCGACGAGCCCGAGGTCGCCGGGCTGCTCGCGCTGATGCTGCTCCACCACGCGCGGCGCGCGGCCCGCTGGGCCGACGACGGCTCGCTGGTGCCGCTCGCCGAGCAGGACCGGTCGCGGTGGGACACCGCGCTGGTCGCCGAGGGGGTCGACATCCTGCAGGCCGCGCTGGCCCGCGACCGGCTGGCGAGTACCAGGCCCAGGCCGCGATCGCCGCGCTCCACTGCGACGCCGCCGTCCACCGAGGAGACCGACTGGGCCCAGGTCCTCGAGTGGTACGACGAGCTGCTCCGCCTGACCGACAGCCCGGTCGTCGCCCTCAACCGTGCGGTCGCGGTCGGCGAGGCCGACGGCGCCGCTCGCCGGGCTGCGCGCGCTCGAGACGTGCCCGTGTCGGTGCCGCGGCGCACCGCCGCCGCCGCCTGGCTGCACGAGCGCGCCGGCGACCTGGCCGTCGGCCCGGACGCTCTACGCCGACGCCGCGGCGACAGGCCACCTCGGAGGCCGAGCGGCACCACCTGACCCGGCAGGCCGCCCGGCTGCCGCGACGCCTCGGCTGACCGCGTCAGCCGAACGCGCTCGGGAACGCCTCGCGGTAGCTGCGCATCCCGCCGGCCGACCCGGCGGCGACCACGCCGCGGGCGACCGCCCGGGTGACGCTGTCGCCGCCGGCGGTGAGCAGCGCGTGGAAGCCCGCCGGGTCCGGCGCCGCGCCGGCACCCGGTCGCGAGCGTGAAGACCGTGTCGCCGTCGTACATCGTGTGGACGGGGTTGATCGCGCGGGCCAGCCCGTCGTGGCCGATCCCGCTGACCTTCTGGCACTGCGCCTTGGTCAGCGTCGCGTCGGTCGCGAGCACGACCAGCGTGGTGGCCAGCGGCGGCTGCGGCTCGGGCTGCTCGGCGGCCCGCTGCCGCGCGGCGTCGAGGTCGCCGGGGTCGGGCCGCCGCAGGCCGGGCAGGTCGCCGTCGAGGCAGTGGCGCGCCGCCCAGAGCTCGCCGGTGTCGGGGTCGACCGCGGAGCCGACCGCGTTGACGACGGCGAGCGCGCCGACGATCGTGCCGTCCGGCAGCGTGGTCGACGCGGTACCGACCCCGCCCTTGAGCCCGCCGACCCGGGCACCGGTGCCCGCGCCGTGGTCGCCCTCAGCCGACGTCGACTGGTCGCGGCGTCGTACGCCGCACGCGCCGAGCGCGGCGTCCGGGGTGGTGGGCGAACGCGCCGCCGCGGCCGAGGTCGAAGATCACCGCCGCGGGCACGATCGGCACGACCTCGCCCGGCCCGCCCGACCGGGAAGCCGATGCCCTCGCTCGAGCAGCCGCTGCACCACCCCGTCGACCGCGGCCAGGCCCAGCGCGGACCCGCCGGTCAGCACCATGGCGTGGACCCGCTCGACGACGTTGCGCGGGTCGAGCAGGTCGGTCTCGCGGGTGCCCGGCCCGCCGCCGCGGACGTCCACGCCCGCGACCGCGCCCTCCGGCGGCGGCAGCACCACCGTGACGCCGGTCAGCCAGCCGTCCCCGACCCGCTGCGCCTGACCGACCCTGATCCCCGGCACGTCCGTGATCGCGTTGCGCATGCGTGCCACGTCTGCCGCGTCGTCCGGGTCGCCCGTGGCCGGATCCGGTGCCAGGTACACTGGCCGCACGGCAGGTCGCGCTCCTGCGCCGTCCGCAACAGCGCAGGACTGCGCACCTGCAGGCCGCGTTACGCCAGCCTCGCTGCGGCTGCGACCAGCCAGGTGCCGAGCCCGGCGCAAGTCTCAGTCGCAGCCAGCGAGCTTGCCGGATCGAGCGGCAGACCCGGCGATGATCGTGCGACCGGTCTGGCGGAGGTGAGCGTCGAGCCGGCCCCAGATCAACTGACGGCGCGAGCCGGTCAGCCGTGAAGCTCCACCCCTCCGATCCGGCACTCCCGGGCGGACGTCGACCGCAGCGACGAAGGTACCGACGCTCGCCAGCGCTGTCAGGTCGCCGTCAGCCGAGGTCCACGACGTCGACGTCGGCCGAGCAGCTCGTGGCTGCGTGCTCCGCCGGCCTCAGCCTTGCCAGCTCGACCACGGTCAGGGCGTGGCGCTCCGTGTCCCACTCGGCCTGCGTCGACACGCTCCCGAAATCGCAGCTCGAGCGAGGGGCTGACCTCGGCGCGGCGGCCCGACGCGACACGTGGCCATCGAGCGTGCCCTCGGCGGCCGTGTCCACGAGTCAGCGCTCTGTCGCGGCCTCATGGCGAGACTCGCGGCAGCGGGCGCGCGATGACGTCCGTGGCCCGGCGCCGCAGGCGAGCGCAGTGGCGGCCTCCAGCAGTCGCCACGGTCAGCGTCGTCGCTCAGGACCGGTGCCGCAGGTCAGCGGCATGGTCTGTTGGACCCCGTCCTCGCTGGACGGCGGCTCCCGAAGCTCCGTGGCGGCGTCGCCATGCGACCTCGGGTGTCTGCGCGCGGCGTTCCGGCACGGGCAGGTACCGCGCGTGCGACGACTGCGTCCGGTGCCGCAGCAGTCGACGCCTGAGGCTCGACTCCGTCCATCGGAGCGGCATCCGGACCGCCGACTGCCGATCGCCGTGGGATCGTGCCGGATCGCGGAACGACCGGTGATCGGCGGTGACTCCGACCGCCACAGCGTCGGGCCGTCAGCGGGGCAGGCCGCTGGCGCGCCAGGCGCCGGGGCCGTGGCGGTGGGTGGTGCGGGTGAGCCGGGCGGGGCGGTTCCACTCCGGCGTACGACGCGGGGCGGGTGCGTCGCCCGAGCCGAGCGCCGAGAACACCGCGACGATCGCGGCGACCTCCTCCGGCGTGGTGTCGGGGGTGACGATCCGCAGCAGCGGCGGCTGCTCGCTCGGGCTCGGTCGGCTCACAGCGGGATGTTCCCGTGCTTCTTGGCGGGCAGGACCTCGCGCTTGGAGCGCAGCAGCCGCAGCGACTTGACGACCTCGAGCCGGGTCTCGTGGGGGCTGATGACGGCGTCGACGTAGCCGCGCTCGGCGGCGATGTAGGGGTTGGCGAGGGTCTGCTCGTACTCCTCGATCAGCTCGGCCCGCTTCGCCTCGACGTCCCCGCCGTCCTTCTCGACCGCCGCCAGCGTCTTGCGGTGGAGGATGTTGACCGCGCCCTGCGCGCCCATCACCGCGATCTGGGCGGTCGGCCACGCGACGTTCATGTCGGCGCCGAGGTGCTTGGAGCCCATCACGTCGTAGGCGCCGCCGTAGGCCTTGCGGGTGATGACCGTGATCAGCGGGACGGTCGCCTCGGCGTAGGCGTAGATCAGCTTCGCGCCGCGGCGGATGATGCCGTCCCACTCCTGGTCGGTGCCGGGCAGGAAGCCGGGCACGTCGACGAAGGTCAGCACCGGGATGTTGAAGGCGTCGCAGAACCGCACGAACCGGGCGGCCTTCTCGGAGGCGTCGATGTCGAGGGTGCCGGCGAACTGCAGCGGCTGGTTGGCGACGACGCCGACCGAGCTGCCCTCGACGCGGCCGAAGCCGACCACGATGTTGGGCGCGAACATCGACTGCACCTCGAGGAAGTCCTCGTCGTCGAGCACCGCGGTGATCACGTCGTGCATGTCGTAGGGCTGGTTGGCGCCGTCGGGGATCAGCATGTCGAGCGACCGGTCGAGGTCGGTGACCTCCGGGTCCGCGACCTCGTCGTACGACGGCGCCGGGTCGAGGTTGTTCTGGGGGAGGAAGGACAGCAGCCCCTTGACGTACTCGAGCGCGTCCTCCTCGTCGGCGCCCATGTAGTGGGCGTTGCCGGACTTGGTGTTGTGGGTGCGCGCGCCGCCGAGGTCCTCCATCGTGACGTCCTCGCCGGTGACGGTCTTGATGACGTCGGGTCCGGTGATGAACATCGCGGAGGTCTGGTCGACCATGATCGTGAAGTCGGTGACGGCGGGGGAGTAGACGTGGCCGCCGGCGCAGTTGCCCATGATCAGGCTGATCTGCGGGATGACGCCGGACGCGTGCACGTTGCGGCGGAAGATCTCGCCGTAGAGGCCGAGCGAGACCACGCCCTCCTGGATCCGCGCGCCGGCACCCTCGTTGATGCCGATGATCGGGCAGCCGGTCTTGATCGCGAGGTCCATGACCTTGGTGATCTTCTCGCCGTAGACCTCGCCCAGCGAGCCGCCGAAGATCGTGAAGTCCTGCGAGAACACGCACACCTGGCGGCCGTCGATGGTGCCGTAGCCGGTGACCACGCCGTCGCCGTACGGGCGCTTGTCCTCGAGCCCGAACGCCGTCGACCGGTGCCGCGCCAGCTCGTCGAGCTCCACGAACGAGCCCTCGTCGAAGAGGATCTCGATCCGCTCGCGGGCGGTCTTGCGGCCCTTGGCGTGCTGCTTCTCGACGGCCTTGGCCGACCCCGCGTGCACCGCCTCGTCGAGCCGCCGCTCGAGGTCCTGCAGCTTCCCCGCGGTGGTGTGGGTGTCGATGTCCTCGGGAACGTCCGTGCCCTCTCCGGGGCTCGCCTGTGCGCTCACCCGTGCCAATCTAGTGCCCGTGACCGATGCCGCCGACCCGCGCCCACCTCTCGACGCCGAGCGCCTGGCGCCGTACGGCGTGGAGGTCGTCGCGCAGGCCGGCTCGACCAACGCGCTGGTCGCCGACCGGGCCCGCGACGGTGCGCCGCCGAGTGGCTGGTCGTCGTCACCGAGCACCAGACCGCCGGCCGCGGCCGGCTCGACCGCACCTGGGAGACCCCGGACCGCGCGGCGCTCACCTTCTCGACCCTGCTGCGCCCGCGCCGGCCCGGCGTCGAGTGGCCGTGGCTGCCGCTGGTCGCGGGCATCGCGGCCGTCGGCGCGCTCCGCGAGCACGGCGTCCCGGCCGGGCTGAAGTGGCCCAACGACGTGATGGTGGCCGGCGGGACGGGCAGAGCCGCAAGCTGGCCGGCATCCTCGCCGAGCGGATCGAGTCGCCCCACGGCCACGCGGCCGTGGTCGGGATCGGGCTCAACGTCAGCCAGACCGCCGAGGAGCTCCCGGTCGACACGGCGACGTCGATCAGGCTGGCGACCGGCGCGCCCACCGACCGCACCGCGCTGCTGGTCAGCCTGCTCGACCCGGCTCCGCCAGGAGTACGACGCCTGGTCGGCCGGCGGCGGTGCGCGGGTGCGCGGCGACTACCTCGAGGCCTGCGTGACGCTCGGTCAGGAGGTGCGGGTCAGCCTCCCGGGCGGGGGGGAGGTGACGGGCGAGGCGACCGACGTCGACGAGACCGGTCGGCTGGTGGTCGCGGGCACGCCGGTCGCGGCGGGCGATGTGCTGCACGTGCGGCCCGCGCAGGTGCCATGATCGGTCCGTGGCCTTCAACAGCAAGCTCCTGAACGAGGGGGAGCACGTCGTCGTCTCCACGCGCACGCACCCCAAGGCGCTGCTGCTGCCGGTGCTGGTCCTGATCGTGCTGCTCGCGGTCGGGGTCCTCTTCCAGGGCGTCGGCTCCGGCAGCGCGGGCCGAGGTCATGCACATCGTGGTCTGGGTGCTGGCCGCGACGGCGATCCTCTGGTTCGTCGTCCGCCCGGTCGTCGCGTGGGCCACCACGACCTACACCTTCACCAACCGCCGGTTCATGAAGCGCTCGGGCCTGATCGCCAAGGAGGGCCGCACGATCCCGCTCAACCGGATCAGCGGCGTCGACTTCGAGATCGGCGCTGATCGACCGGGTCTTCGGCTGCGGCACGCTCGTCGTCACCGACGCCAGCGAGCACGGCCACGTCCTGCTCGACGACATCCCGCACGTCGAGGAGGTCCAGAAGACCGTCTCGGCGGAGCTGGACCGACAGGCGGGTCACCGCGCGGACGATGGCACCTGACGAGAGCCCGCACGACCCGGTCTCGCTCGAGCGCGCGATCCTCGGCGAGGAGCCGGTCCACAGCGCGTTCGAGGTGGCGGCCGAGACCGGTGTCACCGTCGACGAGCTGCGCCGGCTGTGGCGCGCGCTCGGCTTCCCGGAGCACGGCGCCGAGGTCGCGTTCACCCGCTCCGACGCCGAGGCCGTCTCGACCCTCAACGGGATCGTCGAGTCGGGTGCGATCGACTTCGACGTCGGCGTGATGCTGACCCGCGCGGTCGGCCAGACGATGGCCCGGCTCGCCGACTGGGAGGTCGCGACGCTGGTCCACCGGATCGAGGAGGTCGAGCGCGGCGACGAGGCCACCGGGTCGCGGGCCGACTCGGCGATGCGCATGGTCCGGCAGGTCAACCCGCCGTTCGAGGACCTGCTGATCTACGCCTGGCGGCGCCACCTCGCCGCGGCGGTGGCGCGGATCGAGGCGCTCGGCGCCAACGAGGAGGACCTCCACACCACCCAGCTCACGGTCGGGCTTCGCCGACATCGTCGCCTTCACCGCGCTGTCCAACGAGGTCTCCCGCGAGCGGATCGGCGAGATCGTGGAGATCTTCGAGTCGCGGTGCGCCGACGTGGTCGCCGGCCAGCGTGGCCGCGTCATCAAGAGCCTCGGCGACTCGGTGCTGTTCGTGCACGACGACCCCGATCGCGGCGTACGACATGGCCGCGGGGATCATCAACGTCGTCGGGCGCGACCCCCGGATGCCCGAGGTCCGGGTCGGACTGGCCACGGGCGCCGTCGTGATGCGGCTCGGGGACGTCTTCGGTCCGCCGGTCAACATGGCCGCCCGGCTGACGGCGCGTCGCTCGTCGCAACCGGATCATCGTCGACCAGGACACCGCCGACCTGCTGCCGGAGGACCAGTTCGAGACCCGGCGGCTGCCCGCCCGCCCGGTGCGCGGATTCGGCCTCGTGGAGCCGCTCACCGTGCGACGTCACTAGTCGCGCCCAACCGAACGGATGAATTATCGGCGTTCTCGCCCGCGAGGCGCGTCGGATTCCTACGGTTCATCCCGTGTTGACCGTCCAGGACGTGCGCCTCGACCCGGCGACCCGCCGGGTGTGGGTGGCCGCGAGGAGATCGAGCTCTCCCGCAAGGAGTTCGACCTCCTGCACGCCCTCATGGCGCGCGCCGGCGAGCTGGTGACCCGCGACGAGCTGATGCGGGACGTCTGGGACACCACGTTCTGGACCTCGTCGAAGACGATCGACGTCCACCTCGGGTGGGTACGCCGCAAGCTCGGCGACGACAGCCGCCGCCCCCGGCTGATCACGACCGTCCGGGGCCGCGGGCTCCGCTTCGAGGCCGAGGACCGCTCCGGTCCCGGCCCCGTCCGACCCTGACCCGGCGTGCTCTAACCTCGGTCCGTGCCTGAACCCGCCCCTCGCGTCGCCGTCATCGGCGGCGGTCAGCTGGCCCGGATGATGGCCGAGCCGGCCGCGGCGATGGGGGTCCCGCTCCGGCTGCTCGCGGAGGCCGAGGGGGTCTCGGCGGCGCAGGTCGTCCCCGACCACGCTCGTCGGCGACTACCGCGACCTCGCCACGCTGCGCGAGGCGACCGCCGGCTGCCAGGTCGTCACCTTCGACCACGAGCACGTCCCGACCGACCACCTCCACGCGCTGCAGGACGACGGCCTCGCCGTCCGGCCCGGGCCCGGAGGCCCTGGTGCACGCCCAGGACAAGGCGGTCATGCGCGAGCGGCTGGCCGTCCTCGGTGTCCCCTGCCCCCGCAACGCGGTCGTCGCCTCGGTCGCCGACGTCGAGGCGTTCGGGTTCCCGTGCGTCCTCAAGACCACCCGCGGCGGGTACGACGGCAAGGGGGTGTGGTTCGTCGAGGGACCAGCGGACTGCGCCGAGCCGTTCGCGGTCGCCGACGTCCTCCGGGGTCCGGCTGCTCGCCGAGGAGCGGGTCGACTTCCGCCGCGAGCTCTCCGCGCTGGTGGCCCGCTCGCCGAGCGGTCAGGCCGCGGCGTACCCCGTCGTCGCCTCGACCCAGCGCGACGGCATCTGCCTCGAGGTGGTCGCGCCCGCTCCCGACCTCGACCGACGGCCTGGCGCTGGAGGCGCAGCGGATCGCCCTGACCGTCGCCCAGGCGCTCGACGTCACCGGTGTGCTGGCGGTCGAGCTGTTCGAGACCAACGACGGCCGGGTGCTCGTCAACGAGCTGGCGATGCGACCCCACAACACCGGCCACTGGACCCAGGACGGCGCGGTCACCTCGCAGTTCGAGAACCACCTCCGCGCGGTGCTCGACCTGCCGCTCGGCTCGCCGGCGCCGCGCGAGCGCTGGACGGTGATGGTCAACATCCTCGGCGGCGACGACGCCGGACGCCGGCCACCTGTACGACGGCTACCCGCACGCGCTGGCGCGCGACCCGCGGCTGCGGGTGCACCTCTACGGCAAGGACCTGCGGCCGGGCCGCAAGGTCGGCCACGTGAACGCCTACGGTGATGACCTGGACGACTGCCTCGAGCGCGCCCGCCACGCGGCGGCGTGGTTCCGCGGCGACCTGGGCAACGAGAGCGAGTGAGCAGATGAGTGACAGCACGAGCGGGAGCCCGCGCGTCGGCATCGTGATGGGCTCCGACTCCGACTGGCCGGTGATGCAGGCCGCGGGAGAGGCGCTCGCCGAGTTCGACATCGAGTTCGAGGCCGACGTCGTCTCCGCCCACCGGATGCCCGAGGAGATGCTCGCCTGGGGCAAGGCGGCCGCCGGCCGCGGCATCTCGGTGATCATCGCCGGTGCCGGGGGAGCGGCCCACCTGCCCGGCATGCTCGCGGCGGTCACGCCGCTGCCCGTGATCGGCGTACCCGTCGCGCTCAAGCACCTCGACGGCCTCGACTCGCTGCTCTCGATCGTGCAGATGCCGGCCGGGGTGCCGGTCGCCACGGTCGCCGTCGGCAACGCCCGCAACGCCGGCCTGCTCGCGGTCCGGATCCTGGCCGCGACCGACCCGGCGCTGCAGCAGCGGATGGTCGACTTCCAGCAGTCGCTCAAGGAGTCCGCCCACGCCAAGGGCGCCGTGGTGCGCGGCGAGCGACGGCTCGGCTTCTGACGATGCCCACCCGCGCGCGCCTCGTCGGCCTCGACGTCGCGCGTGCAGCTGGCCCTGCTGGGCATGATCGCGACCCACATGCTGCCGTCGGTCTCTGCCTCGGGCGCCCAGACCTGGCCGCACGAGCTGGCCGGTGGCCGGGCCGCGGCGCTGTTCGCGGTGCTGGCCGGTGTCGCCCTCGCGCTGATGACCGGCCGTCGTACGCCGCTGCAGGGCAGCGACCGGGTGCGGGCCTCGGTGGGACTGGCGGCGCGGGCGCTGCTGATCGCCCTGCTCGGGCTGGCGCTGGCGACGCAGGAGACCGGGCTCGCGATCATCCTCACCTACTACGGCGTGATGTTCCTGCTGGCGATCCCCTTCGCGGGACTGCGGGCCCGGTCGCTGGCGCTGCTGGCCGCGGCCTGGCTGGTCGTCGTGCCGGTCGTCTCGCACTGGCTGCGCCCCGAGCTGCCTCCGCGCCGCTACGACAACCCGATGTTCGAGCAGCTCGAGCAGCCCGGACTGCTGCTGTGGGAGCTGCTGGTCACCGGCTACTACCCGGCCCTGCCGTGGCTGGCCTACGTCTTCGCGGGGATGGCGGTCGGCCGCAGCGACCTCGGCCGGCGCGGGGTGCAGGCGGGGCTGCTGGCCGGCGGCGCCCTGCTGGCCGGGCTGGCCACCTTCCTCTCGCGGGAGGCGACGGCCGACCAGTTCAGCCGCGAGACGCTGCTGACGGCCGACTTCGGCCTCTACGGCACCACCCCGACCGACCGCTGGGCGTGGCTGCTGGTCGACGCGCCCCACAGCGCGACGCCGTTCGACCTGGCGGCCACGATCGGCAGCTCCCTGGCGGTCATCGGACTGTGCCTGCTGGTCGCGGGCGCGCTGCCGCGGCCGGGCGTGCGTGCGCTGGCGGTCGTGTTCGGCGCGGGCACCATGACGCTGACGCTCTACTCCCTGCACGCCGTGCTGCGGACCGACCGGTTCTGGCCGCCCGACGACGGTGCCTTCACCCGGCACGTCGTGCTGCTGGCGTGCGATCGGGGCGGTGTTCGTGCTGCTGCGGTGGCGCGGTCCGCTCGAGCTGGCGGTCGGGCTGCCGGCCCGGCTGCTGCGGCGGAACCGCCCCTCTCCGGCGTACGTCGAAACGTCATGACCCGCCGCCTCGCTCGCCGCCCTGCTGACGCTGCCGCTGCTGGCGGCGTGCGGCACCGACGCCGCGGCTCCCGCGCGGCCGGTGACATGCCGACGGGGGACTACGTCGTCCGACGGTCTGCCCGCTCCCTTCGAGCGAGGGTGACTCGCTGCGGGTGACCTTCCGCGAGGGCGAGGTCTCGTTCCAGGCGACCTGCAACACCATGTCCGGCGACGCGACGCTCGAGGACGACGTGCTCGTGGTCGACAGCGTCGGGGGCACCGAGATGGGCTGTCCGGGCGCGGGCTTCGAGCAGGACGAGTGGCTGGTCGACTTCTTCACGTCCCGGCCGGCTGACGGTCGACGTGCACGACGACGGCTTCGACCTGACCCACGACGGCACGACCGTCGCGTTCCTCTCGCCCGAGGCCGCGCCGGACCCGACGACGTCCGGCTCGGGAGCGTGGTGTGGCAGCTGACGGGGATCGAGCAGACCGACGGCGACGCCGTCTCGATGATGCCCGTGGTCGAGGGGACCGTGGCCACCGTCGACATCACCGGGACCCGCTTCCGGATGGAGACCGGCTGCAACTCGGCCTCCTCGACGGTCCACGTCGACGACGACAGCCTGCAGTTCAACGAGATCCTGGTGACCGAGCGTGGCTGCGCTGACGGCATCGCGATGGACCAGGAACGGCTGCAGCTGTCGGTCCTCGGCGACGGACTCGGCTGGTCGGTCGACGGCGACCAGCTCCGGCTCTCCCGCGGCGGCACGACCCTGCTCTACCGCGCCGGCTGCGCCGGGGGTTCGAGGCTCGCTGCGCTCGCACCTCAACCACCGGCGACGTCCGGTGGTTGAGGTGCGAAGGCGTGCAACGCCTGAGCCTCGACCCGGACCCTGCGGTCAGTCGCGGACGCGGCCGCGGAGGGCCTTGGTCTGGCTGCGGCGCTTCTTGGCCTCGACCCGGCGGCGGCGCGACGACTTCGACGGCTTGGTCGGCACCCGGGGCGCGCGGGGAGCCAGGGCGGCGCGGATCTGCTCGGCGAGCCGCTCCCGGGCCGCGGTGCGGTTGCGGTGCTGGGACCGGTGCTCGGAGGCGACGACCCGGATCGTGCCGACCCGCTGCTGCTCCTCCTCGGTCAGCACCGACGACACCGAGCCGTGGAAGACCAGCTCGACCCGGGTGTCGGTCGTGTTGACCGACTGCCCGCCGGGACCGGACGAGCGACTGAACCGCTCGACCAGCTCCGTCTCGGGGATCACCAGCCCCTCGGGCAGGCCGGGACCGGGCGGGACCCGGAGGTCGGTCACCCGCGCCCCCACTCGATCGCCGGACAGGTGTCCATGACCATGGCGACCCCGGCCTCCGTCGTACGGCGGAACGCGTCGTGGTCGACCACGCCGAGCTGGAACCAGACCCCGCCGGCGCCCACCGCGACCGCCTGGTCGGCGAACTCGCCGGCCGCCTCGGAGCGACGGAACACGTCGACCACGTCGATCGGGAACGGGACGTCGGCCAGCGTGGCGTAGCCCTGCTCGCCCAGCACGGTCGGGGCGTCCGGGTGGACCGGGACGATCCGCTTGCCGCGGTGCTGCAGCAGCTCGGCGATCCGGTAGGCCGTGCGGTCGGGGTTGCCGGACAGGCCGACCACGGCCCAGGTCTTGCCGTCGAGGAGGGATCGGACGGTCTCGGGGTCTCGCCAGGGGGTCACGAGACCATCCTCACCCGGCGACGCAAGCGAGCGTTCGCCGTGTTTCGGTCCCTCCCGATGTTTCCGCGGGGTAACGTGCCGTGCGTCCGTCCCGGAGGGGGTCGGCCACGTTCACGTTCAGCGTTGCTCGGAGGGAGCACCCATGAAGTTCAACACCCTGTCTCGCCGTACCGCCGCGGCGGGCGCCGCGTCCGCGCTGGTCGCCGGCGCGCTGGTCGGCGCGACCACCACCGCGGCCCAGGCCGCACCGATCCAGAACACGTACAGCTGCCAGGGCACCAGCGGTCCGTTCCCCGTCGTGCTCGACAGCGACATCCCGACCTCTGGCGACTTCGACGCGCACGGTCATCACGGCCGGCTTCGACGTGCCCGCCGGACGCTGGAGGTCCTCAACACCTTCACCGTGCCCTCGGCCGTGATCACGCACCATGGAGGGCTACGGCATCACCCGCCTCGAGTCGCCCGACTTCGCCGGCAGCCTTGGTGACAACGCGGTCGGCGTGGACGGCGTGGAAGCCGCTGTCGCGGACGCGGCCGACAACGGCGAACGGCACGCACTCCTTCGACGCCAACGGCAGCCAACGCCGCCTTCGAGGTGCCGGCAGCCGGCTCGTACGACGTCGTCGGCCCGACGGCCTTCACCATCGACGCCTACAACGACAGCAGCACCGATCCCGTGCTGACCGTCCCGTGCACGCTCGCGAGCGCCAACGGCGTCCTACCACGTGCCGCTCGGTGGTCACCAAGAACGACTCGGAGTCCAAGGCCACCGCGAAGTCGCCGGTCGCCAAGGGTGACCCGGTCAAGGTCAAGGTCAAGGTCACGCGCCCCGAACGAGACCCCGGCGGCAAGGTCGTGCTCAAGCTCGGCACGAAGACCGTCGACTCGGCCAACCTCAACGCCAAGGGCGTCGCGAAGCTCAAGTACACCGCCAAGAAGGTCGGCAAGAACAAGCTGAAGGCGCTCTACAAGGGCGACGGCTACACCAACAAGAGCAACGACAGCCTCGTCGTGAAGGTCACCCGCTGACCCCACGCCACACCTGACGCACGACCGTCGACCGGCCGGCACCCCTGAGGGAGGGGTGTCGGCCGGTCTGCATGTCCGGGGAATCCGTGTTCTGCCCCGGCACGGTCGGACCGGCGCGTAATGTCCGAAACGTGCCCCGAGGGTGGGCGCTCGCCGTCGTGAAAGGACGCTCTCCGCATGTCGTCATCCACCACCCTGTTCACCCGGGTCGCCGCCGCCGGCAGGCCGTGCTCGCCACCAGCGCGGTCGTGGCGGCCACCGCTCCTCGGCGCGGCGCCGGGGCCGGAGGCACCGACCTACACCTGCGACTTCCCGGCGTCCGTGGGCACCCCCGGTCCCGGTCTCCACCACCGTCCCGGACCTGCCTCCGATGCCCCCCGGGTGCGCCGGTCCCGGCGGGGTCCCTCGACCCCGTCGTTCGTCTTCGACGCCACCAGCATCGCGGGCGTGCTGGCCCTCGTCACGGACCCCTCGGCCACCGGGATGGCGCTGGGCGTGGGTGACCAGCCGGTCCCCCTCCAGGGCTTCGCCTTCGGCACGCCAGCGGCGCCTCGCTCCCGGCCAGCGCGACCAGCGGCGCGTTCACCGCGCCCGACGCCCCCGGCGACTACGACGTGACCATGCCCGACTCCTTCACCTTCAGCGGGCTGCTGCCCGGGATCCCGGCTCCCGACCCCGGTGTGCGCCCGTGCGTGACCGACGCGCCGGCCGTGCTCGGCACCCTCACCGTGCTCGGCGAGGAGCCGGGCGTGAGCCAGTCCACGACCGAGGCCACCCTCGCGAAGAAGCGGATCCTCAAGGGCAAGAGGGCCAAGGTCACCGCGACGGTGACGCTGGCGCCGATCCCGGCCCCGGGCATGGGCGACGTCGTGGTCAAGAAGCGGAAGAAGACCATCGGCACGCGGCACGCTCGCGAGTCGGGCAGCCGTCACCATCCGCACCAAGGCGTTCAAGAAGCCGGGCCGCTACACGCTCAAGGTCAAGTACCTCGGCGAGCCCCCGCTGGTCAGCGGCAGCAAGGACACGGTCGTGCTCCGGGTCAAGCGACGCCGCTAGCCCCCGCCGGGCTACCCGTCAGTAGGATTCGTCGCATGAGTGACGTTCCGCTGTTCGCGCTGTCCGAGGAGCACCAGGCCATCCGCGAGGCCGTGCGCGCCGTCTGCGACGCCAAGGTGGCGCCGTACGCCGCAGCGGTCGACGAGGAGGCCCGCTACCCGCGGGAGGCGGCGGAGGCACTGCTGGCGGCCGACTTCCACGCACCGCACGTCCCGGAGGAGTACGGCGGAGCCGGGGCCGACGCGCTCGCCACCTGCCTGGTCATCGAGGAGGTCGCGCGCGCCTGCGTGAGCTCGAGCCTGATCCCGGCGGTCAACAAGCTGGGGTCGCTGCCGGTCCAGATCGCCGGGTCCGAGGAGCTCAAGAGGACCTACCTCACCAAGCTCGCGGCCGGCGAGGGTGGCTTCTCCTACTGCCTCTCCGAGCCCGACGCCGGCTCGGACGCCGGCGGCATGAAGACCCGGGCGGTGCGCGACGGCGACGACTGGGTGCTCGACGGTGTGAAGCGCTGGATCACCAACGCCGAGGAGTCGGAGTTCTACACCGTCCTCGCGGTGACCGACACCGACAAGGGCACCCGCGGCGGGATCACCGCCTTCGTGGTGGAGAAGGCCGACGAGGGCGTCTCCTTCGGGGCGCCGGAGAAGAAGCTCGGCATCAAGGGCAGCCCGACCCGGGAGGTCTACCTCGACAAGGTCCGGATCCCCGGCGACCGGATCATCGGCGAGGAGGGCGAGGGCTTCTCGATCGCGATGCGCACCCTCGACCACACCCGGGTCACCATCGCCGCCCAGGCCGTCGGCGTCGCGCAGGGCGCGCTGGACTACGCGCTCGGCTACGCCCGGGAGCGCCAGCAGTTCGGCAGGTCGATCGCGGAGTTCCAGGGCCTGCAGTTCATGCTCGCCGACATGGGCATGAAGGTGGAGGCCGCGCGCCAGATCACCTACGCCGCCGCCGGCCGCTCCGAGCGCGGCGACAAGGACCTCACGTTCTTCGGCGCCGCCGCCAAGTGCTTCGCCTCCGACGTCGCGATGGAGGTCACCACCAACGCGGTGCAGGTGCTGGGTGGCTACGGCTACACCCGCGACTACCCCGTCGAGCGGATGATGCGCGACGCCAAGATCACCCAGATCTACGAGGGCACCAACCAGGTCCAGCGGATCGTGATGGCCCGCCAGCTCCTCGCCGGGATCCAGTCGCAGCTCTGAGACGACCCCCGCGGCCGCATCGGCGCGGCCGCGCACGCAGCTGCATGACCGGCACCCGTAGGACCATCACACGCACGGCACCTACACCGGGCTGACTACGCTGGTGAAGGCAGTCACCACACGTGGGACACATCCAGTGCCCTCGACCCGGTGCGCCTGCGCACCCCCCTTGGGGTGAGGACAGTCCTGACAGTCTCTGCTTGCGTGGAGGCTCCGGCGGACGCCGCACCACCGTGCACCCCGCCGGACGTTCTGGGGAGGAACGTGACCGCAACGACGCCCATCGGCGTCCAGGAGGGAAACCAAACAGATGTCAGCTACATCCAAGATCGCCATGGGGGTGGCCAGCGGGTACCTGCTGGGCCGCACCAAGAAGCTGAGGCTCGCCGTGACCGTCGCGGGCCTCCTGGCCGGCCGCAAGGTCGCCACGAACCCACAGGCCCTGCTCGCGCAGGGCTCTCAGCTCATCGACAAGAACCCGGAGCTCAAGAAGCTGCAGGACCAGGTCACCGGGAAGCTGCTGGAGACCGCCAAGACTGCGGCGATGAACACGGCGACCAGCCGGCTGGAGCTGCTGAGCAGCTCGCTGCGTGACTCCGGCGGCGACGACGAGTACGAGGACGAGGACGAGTACGCCGAGGACGAGTACGAGGACGAGCCCGAGGAGCGAGGAGCCGGAGGAGGAGCCGGAGGAGGAGCCCGAGGAGGAGCCCGAGGACGCCGCCGAGGAGGAGCCGGAGGAGGAGCCCGAGGAGGAGCCGGAACCGCCCCGCCGCAGGAGCAGGTCGCGCGCTCGTCGGCCACGAAGAAGGCGGCGAAGAAGGCCCCCGCCAAGAAGGCCGCCGCCAAGAAGGCGCGCCAAGAAGGCCCCGGCCAAGAAGACGGCGGCGGGCGGCGAAGAAGGCGCCCGGCCAAGAAGACGGCGGCCGCGAAGAAGGCGCCCGCCAAGAAGACGGCGGCCGCCAAGAAGGCCCCCGCCAAGAAGTCCCGCCAAGAAGTCCCCGGCCAAGAAGTCCACCACCAAGAAGTCCAGCTCGTCGCGGTCGCGCTCGAGCCGGTCGAGGAGCTGACGCGCCATGGCTACGGACCCGATGGACAAGCTCAAGGGCGCAGGCCGGGACGTGCTGTCTGCCCTGGGAGAGAAGACCGTCAGCACCCTCACCGACCGGATCTGCGGGCTGACCGACAAGCTGCAGGACGTCGCGGACGGGGGACCCGTGGGCAAGGCCGTCGTCGAGGGCGGCAAGGCCAAGGCCGAGGGCGGTTCCGGCGTCGGCGGCGCGCTCAAGGGAGCGGCGTCCGGCCTCAAGGACAAGGTCACCGGTGGTGGCGGCGGCAAGAGCAGCGGCGGCGGCAAGCCCACCGACTCCACGAACATCATCGAGACCATCGATGTCGGCGTACCCCTCAAGGTCGCCTACAACCAGTGGACCGAGTTCGGCGCCTTCCCGAGCTTCATGAAGAAGGTCGAGAGCGTCCAGGCGCCGGACGAGAACAAGATCGAGTTCAAGGCGAAGATCTTCTGGTCCACGCGCAGCTGGGAGGCCACGATCAAGTCCCAGATCCCCGACGAGCGCATCGTGTGGCGCTCCAAGGGCGAGAAGGGCCACGTCGACGGTGCTGTGACGTTCCACGAGATCGGGCCCAACCTGACCCGGATCCTGGTCGTCCTCGAGTACTACCCCAAGGGGTTCTTCGAGAAGACCGGCAACATCTGGGAGGCCCAGGGTCGCCGGGCCCGCGCCGAGCTCCGCCACTTCCGCCGGCACGTGATGACTCGTACGCTGCTTGAACCCGACGAGGTCGAGGGCTGGCGCGGCACGATCGAGGACGGCGAGGTCGTCGAGTCGCACGAGGACGCCGTGGAGCGCGAGGAGCAGGAGCAGGAGCAGTCCGAGGGCGAGTCCTCCGAGCAGGAGGAGCCCGAGGGCGAGTACGACGAGGAGCCCGAGGCCGAGGAGGAGTACGAGGAGGGCGAGGAGCCTGCCGAGGACGAGCCCGAGGACGAGTACGAGGAGGGTGAGGAGCCCCCCGAGGACGAGGCCGAGGAGGAGTACGAGGAGGCTGAGGAGGAGCCCGAGCCCGAGGAGGAGCCCGAGGACGAGTACGAGGAGGCTGAAGAGCCTGCCGAGGACGAGCCCGAGGAGGAAGCCGAGGAGGAGCCGAGGAGCCTGAGGAGGAGTACGACGAGGACGAGGCCGAGTACGAGGAAGAGCCTGAGGACGAGCCCGAGCCTGAGGAAGAGCCCGAGGAGAAGCCCCGCCCCCGTCGCAAGCGCCGAGCCAGCTGACCGACCCGAACGAGGAGACCATCCATGACTGCACAGACCCAGCGCCGCTCCGGCGGTTACCTCGAACGTCCTGCCCCGAGCGGCCTCGCGGACGTCGTCGAGGTCATCCTGGACAAGGGCATCGTGATCGACGCCTACGTCCGGGTCTCCCTGGTCGGCATCGAGCTGCTGACCATCGACGCCCGCATCGTCATCGCGAGCGTGGACACCTACCTGCGCTTCGCGGAGGCGACCAACCGGCTCGACCTGCTCGAGCAGGGCGGCGGCAAGCCTCTGGACGAGTTCATCGGCAACATGCAGGAGAGCGGAGCGGGCCGCAAGGTGAAGGGCGCGGTCAGCGGCGCCAAGAAGGCGCTGACCAGCGGCGACGACGATGACGACGAGGGCCGCCGGCCTGCGAAGAAGACGTCGTCGCGCCGGCGGTCCACTGCATGACGAGCACCGCCATGTCCCCGGCAGGTACGACGCCGGACAGCGACCCCGACACCGGGTGGTTCGTGTACGGCGTGGTGGATGCCCGCACCTCGGTCCAGGCCGGTCTCACCGGCCTGGACGAGGCGCCGGTGCGCTGTCACGCGCACGGACGGGTCGCGGTGCTGGTGAGCCCGGTGAGCCTCGATCGCCCACCGGGGCGGGGCGCGGACCTGAAGGCCTACCTGAAGGTGCTGGACACGGTCGCGGAGCTCGGCACTCCGGTGGCCCCGGTCCGTTTCGGCTCCGTGCTCGACGACGAGGACGCGCTGACGCACGACCTGCTGGCACCTCAGGAGGACTACTTCGCCGACCTGCTCGAGAGTCTGCAAGGACGGTGCCAGCTCGTGGTGCAGGGGGTCTACGAGCAGCAGCTGCTGCTCAGCGCCGTGATCGAGGCGGATCCCGAGATCGCCGAGCTGCGCCGCCTGACCAAGGACCTGCCCGAGGACGTCGCCTACGCGGAGCGGGTCCGGCTCGGAGAGCTGGTGGCCCGGGCCGTCGAGGACCGGCAGCTCAGCGACGCGAGCCTGGTCCTGGACGAGGTGGCGCAGTTCTGCGACGCCATCGTCGAACGGCCGGTGTCCGGTCTGGAGCGCGTCCTCGACGCGGCACTGCTGGTGGCCGAGGCGCGACGCGAGGAGCTGGAGCTCCGGCTCGAACGCCTCGCCGAGGAGCTCCACCCCCACATCCGCCTTCAGCTGCGGGGCCCGATGGCGCCGTACGACTTCGTCGGGGGTGGATGATGGGTCTCCTGACCGGCATCCTGAAGCTTCCGGTGGCCCCGCTCACCGGCACCATCAGCGTGGCCGAGCAGGTGCTGCGGCAGGCCGAGAAGGAGTTCTACGACCCGAGTCGCATCCGGGCCGAGCTCGAGGAGGTCGCCCGGCTGCGTGAGGAGGGGACACTCTCCGATGACGAAGCCACCGCCTGGGAGGACGTGTTGGTGGAGCGGCTCATGATCGGACAGCAACGAGCACGGGAGGAGCCACATGGCTGAGGGCGAGCAGGAAGCCGCGTCGAGCGCCAAGAAGTCGAGCGCCGGGAAGTCCACGGCCAAGAAGACGTCGGCCCGGAAGAGCAGCCCGCGGAAGCGGGCCAGCACACCGCGCGCCGAACCGAACCGTCGTGCGTCGGGGACGCGGATCGCGTCCGAGGCGGCCCGGCAGCTCGCAGAGCTGACCGGCAAGGACGTCGAGGGCGTCACCGGGCTCCAGAAGGAGGACGACGGCTGGCGGGTCGAGGTGGAGCTCCTCGAGCTGCGCCGGGTGCCGACGACGACCGACGTCCTGGCCACCTACGAGGTCGACGTGGACGCCTCCGGCGACCTCCAGGGCTACCGGCGGACCCGCCGCTACGTGCGCGGCAAGGCCGAGGGAGCGTCGTGAGCGAGCAGGGTGGCCTGCCGACCTCGCGCCCCTACGGCGGTGGCGCCGGTCAGATGGCCCGCCCGCAGCCCGCCAACCTCGCCGACATCCTGGAGCGGGTGCTCGACAAGGGCATCATCATCGCCGGCGACATCCGGGTGAACCTCCTCGACATCGAGCTGCTGACGATCAAGATCCGGCTGCTCGTGGTCTCGGTCGACAAGGCCGAGGAGATGGGGATCGACTGGTGGCGCAACGACCCGATGCTCAATGCGCGGGCGCAGGACCTCCAGGACGAGAACGACGCAGCTGCGCCAGCGGCTCCAGCAGCTCGAGTCGGGCGACGGCGAGCAGTGATCGACACCGGGACAGCGCGCTACGCCTACGCCGTCAGTCGCGCGCTCGACGACGCCGATGCTGGCGGGACTGACCGGTCTCCGGGGCGCCCGGCTCGACGTGGTCCGGCACCAGGGCCTCGATGCCGTGGTCAGCGACGTGCCGCTCCCGGAGTTCGGCGAGGACGGGCTGCGGGAGCACCTCGAGCAGCTGCCGTGGCTCGAGGAGGTGGCGCGCACCCACGACGAGGTCGTGCGCGGCGTCGCCACCCACGGCCCCACGGCCCCGCTGCGGCTGGCCACGATCTTCCACGACGACGACGCCGTACGACGCCGGGTCGCCGAGTGGCGCGACGCGCTCGTCGACGTCCTGGACCGGGTGGACGGCCGGGCGGAGTGGAGCGTCAAGGTCATCGCCCCGCCGCCGCCGGCTCGGGACGCCGCGCCGCAGCCGGAACCGACGACCGGCACCGAGTTCCTCCGCCGGCGGAAGGCACAGGCGGGGGAGCGACGCCGAGCACCAGCAGAGCGCGGCGCGGGTCGCCGAGGACGCCCACCACGAGCTCTCGCAGGTGGCCGAGGACACGCGGCTCCTGCAGCCCCAGGACCCGCAGCTGACCGGTTACGCGGGCCCGATGGTCCTCAACGGCGCCTACCTGGTGCCCGAGGCCGACAGTGACCGGTTCGCACAGTGCCTCGGGGACCTGCAGGACCGGTTCGGCCACATGACGTTCGAGGTGGGCGGCCCGTGGCCGCCGTACTCGTTCGCCGTCCTGGAGGAGCCGTCATGAGCCAGACGACCACCGTGGAGACCCGCGCCCAGGTCACCCAGCAGGTCGCGCTGGTCGACCTGCTCGACCGGCTGCTCGGCAGCGGGGTCGTGATCTCGGGCGACGTCGTGATCTCGCTGGCCGGGGTGGACCTGGTGCAGGTGAGCCTGCGCGCGATGATCACCTCGGTCCGTGCCGAGATGGCGGAGAGGCAGCCGTGACCGAGCACCGGAGCCTGCAGCGACGGCTGGAGACCGACCACGAGAACGTGGAGCGGGACCTGCTCCGGCTCGTCCTGACGATCGTCGAGCTGGTCCGCCAGCTGATGGAGAAGCAGGCGCTGCGGCGGGTCGACGAGGGAGACCTCACCGACGAGCAGGTGGAGGGGCTCGGCCTGGGCCTGATGCACCTCGAGCGCGCCATGGAGGAGCTGAAGGGCCGCTACGACCTGACCACCGAGGACCTGAACATCGACCTGGGACCCCTCGGGTCCCTGCTGTGACCCACACCGACCCGTGAGACCGACCAATGTCATCCATCCGAGGAGGAGCCATGGCTGAGAACCCGCAGGAGCGTCAGCGGCAGAGCGTGCTCGAGCTGCTGCTCGACAAGGTCCGTGAGGACCACTACCCGTCCGCGACCCACCTGGACCTGATCGAGGAGCTGCTGACACCCGAGGACCTCGACGCCTACCGCGAGGTCCTGTTCGAGAAGGTCGCGAACGAGACCTACCCGAGCACCTCGATCCTGAAGCGGTTGGTCTCCCTGGGGACCTGACCCCGGCCGGCGTCACGGCGCACGCCTGTGGTCGACTCCGGTCCGACCACAGACGACGCCGTCCTCCCCGGTGGCCTGGCGTGCCCCCGCGGGCGCCAGGACCCCGGTGTAGCCCACTATCCGTAACTATGCAGCGATCGTCAAGACATGCCTGACGGGTGTCGCCGGCTGTCGTTCAGCCGGCGGTGCCGTCGCGCCGGTCCGGGCGCTTGGCGAAGCGCTCCCAGGCCGCCTGACGGGAGACACCCAGCGCCTGGCCGATCGCGGCCCAGGAGATACCCCGCTCGCGCAGGAGGGCGACCCACTCGCCAGCGAACGTGTGGGCCTGGGCGGCCGAGCGCTGGAGTCGGGGCAGGACCTCGAGCAGCTCGAGATCGGACATCGACTCCCACGGAGGCTTCGACCGGGCCCGGACCTCGTCGGGGGACTGGATCATCGCGTGGTAGTTCTCGACGCAGTCGAAGCAGATCATCGCGCCGAGCCCGCCTACCAGCTGCGTGGACCCACCGCCCTGTGCAGCGCAGAAGGAGCACATCTTGTTCTCGTCGCGGAGGTCCACGAGGACACGGTAGCCGCGCAGAGGTCCGGGCGGGGGAGGATGGACCGGGGAGCTCGCTGCTGAACTCCCCGGCCCTGAACTCCTCGTGCCCGTCCTCGAGCTCTTTACACGTCCCCCCTTCGCGTCCAGGTGCCACGAGACCGTCTCGGAGCCGGTCCGCGGACGTGTCACACTGGAGTGCCCGGCTCGGTGCGAGCCGGCGAGCGGGGCGATGCGAGGAGGGCTGGTGGCGGGACGCCCGGATGCCGAGGAGTTCGCGGACCTCGCGCTCGACCTCCACGAGGTCGAGTCCTTCGACGAGACGGTCGACCGGGTCCTGGAGTTCGCCCTCAAGGCGCTCGGCTGTGCGTACGCCGGCGTGATCCTGGTGCACGGCAAGGAACAGCGTGGAGACCGTGGCCGCCACGCACCCACTCGTCGCCGAGCTCGACAAGATCCAGATGGAGTGTGGCCAGGGGCCCGACCTCGAGGTGATCCGCGACCGTCCCAGCGTCCACATCCACGACGTGGAGCAGGACGACCGGTGGCCCGCGTGGTCGAAGCAGGTCGCGGCGGCCGGGGTGCGCAGCATGGTCGGGACCCGCCTCTACACCACCCGGGCGACGATCGGCAGCCTCAACTTCTACGACCCCGAGCCGGGCCGTTTCGACGAGGCCGACGTCGACATCGCCCACATGCTCGCCCGGCACGCAGCCGTCGCCATGGACGCCGCCCGCGGCTCGGAGCAGCTCTGGAGGGCCATCGATGCCCGCAACCTCGTCGGCCAGGCGCAGGGGATCCTGATGGAGCGGTTCGGCGTCGATGCGGAGCAGGCGTTCGCCGTGCTGCGGCGCTACTCCCAGGACAACAACCTGCGGCTGCACGACGTGGCCGCGAAGCTGATCGCCACGCGCTCGCTCCCGGGCTGACCCCCGGTCGTCACCGCATCGACGGGAGCACGTGCTCGCCGTACCCCTCGATCATCTCCTTCCAGTGGGGGCCCATGTTGGCGACGTAGACCTCGTCGTAGCCCGCGTCCTCGTACTCGCGCAGAGCCGCGAGGTGCACCTCGGGATCAGGCCCCGCCGGGACACTGCTGCGGGTCGATTCCTCGGTCACCAGGGCGGAGACCTGCTCGAAGTGACGAGGCGACGGCAGCACCTGGGCGAGCTCGCCGGGAACGCCGGCGTTGGCCCACAGTCGGTGTGCATGGCCCCAGCCCTCCTCGGCGGTCGGCGCCCAGGCCACCTTGGTGCCGCCCTGGGTCGGCTTGCCTCCGGAGCCCTCGCGGAAGCGCTCGAGCAGGTCGCGGTCGGGGCTGGTCGAGATGTAGCCGTCGGCGATCCGGGCGGCGACGTCGGTCGCCTTCGGGCCGAAGCCCGACATGTAGACCGCGCGGCGGGGTCCTCCGGCAGCGTGTAGATCCGGGCGTGGTCCACCTGGTAGTGCCGCCCCGCGTCGTGACGAAGCCGCCCTCCCACAGCTGCCGCATCAGCGCGACCGCTTCCTCGAGCATCTCGAGCCGGACGTCGATCGAGGGCCAGGCATCGCCCAGGACGTGCTCGTTGAGCGCCTCACCCGTGCCGACGCCGAGGGTGAAGCCGCCGCGGCAGCATCTCGCGGACGTCGCGGCCGCCTGGGCGATGATCGCGGGGTGGATGCGCACGGTCGGGCAGGTCACCGCCGTCGTGACGGGCAGTCGGCAGACCCGTGACAGCGCGCCGATCACGCTCCAGACGAACGGGCTCTGCCCCTGCTCGTCGTTCCACGGGTGGAAGTGGTCGCTGATCCAGAGCGCCTCGAACCCGGCACGCTCCGCCGCCACGGCCTGGTCGACGAGCTCGTGCGGCAGGTACTCCTCGCACGACAGGAAGTATCCGATCCTCATGCCGCGTCCGTTCCCTCGTCCGAGCGGACCATGCGCGGATGCGGCTCCGCGCCCTGGGTACGACCGCGTCATGACGTCCCGCGAGGTGGTCAGGCAGCTGCTGGCCGAGCACGGCACGACGTACGCCGAGAGCGCAGGGATCCGACTGCGCGACAAGCCGGCGCCGCTGTTCCAGCTGCTCGTGCTGGCGACCCTCTCGGCGACCCGGATCCGGGCGGACACCGCCGTCGCGGCCACCCGCGAGCTCTTCGCGGCGGGGCTCGACACGCCCGAGAGGATGCGGGACGCCAGGTGGCAGGAGCGGGTCGGCGCGCTGGGCCGCGGAGGCTATCGGCGCTACGACGAGAGCACGGCGACCACGCTCGGCGAGAGCGCGGAACAGCTGCTCACCCGGCACGGAGGTGACCTGCGCGAGCTGCGGCCGAGCGACCACGCCGACGTCGCCTCGTTGGAGCACGCGCTGACGCAGTTCCCGCGGTTGGGGCCGACGGGCGCTGCCATCTTCTGTCGCGAGGTGCAGGTCGTGTGGCCGTCGGTGCGCCCCTACTTCGACCGGAAGGCGCTGACCTCGGCCCGGGCCCACGGCCTGCCGGGGGATCCCGACGAGCTCGCGACGCTGGCGCCTCGAGGTCGGGTCGCCCAGCTGGCCGCGGCGCTGGTGCGCTCCGCCGTGCGCTGATCCGGGTCGGGTCAGCCGGTGAGGGCCGGCTCCTCGGGCAGCAGGTGCTCCTCGAGATAGCCGTTGCGGACGCCCCAGAGCACGGCCTGCGACCGCGAGCCGACGCCCATCTTTCGATACGCGGCGCGGATGTGGGACTTGACCGAGTTGATGCTCAGTGAGGCCTCACGCGCGATGCTGAAGTTGTCCAGTCCGCGCGTGATCAGGGTGACGATCTCGGCCTCGCGCGGGGTGAGCAGTCCCTCCGGGCCGGAGCCGGGGCGAGGCCGCCGGGGATGCGCGCGGGTGCCGTACTCCACCACCACCTGTCCGCGGTGGATGGCCTCCAGGGCGGCGACCAGGTTGGCGGCGGGCAGGCTCTTGCTGAGGCAGCCGCTCGAGCCGCTGGCCAGGGCGAGCTCGACCAGGTCGGGCCGCGGGTTCCAGGTGTAGGTCACCAGCTGCCCGCTGGGGGGCAGGATCACCGAGGGCTGTGGAGCCGGGACCAGGTGGAGGCCGGCCAGCGAGTCGTGCAGGGTCAGGTCCACGTCGGTGGGCGGTGCGCCGTCACGGTCGGCCGGGACGACGGTCACCCGGGCGGCGTACGGCGAGAGCATGTCGGCGAATCCGTGCGTCACCAGCTCGGACTCGTAGGCCAGGGTGACGCGGAGAGGTCGATGCTGCGAGGGGTAGGGCTGCATTCCTGTCCCGTACCCCGAGACGGGGCTCCCTATGCGCCTCATCACAAAGGGTGGTTGTCCAGACCACCTCGACAGTGGTTTGGTAGATGAACGCGGCTAAGAAAACGCCGCTCCGCTTCCTCTCCAGGAGGTGTCCATCGTGACTCAGTCACGATCTCTCGGGAGCAGCCCCCCGCTGCCCCGTTCCACGAGGGTGGCCAAGACCGCCCGACTTCTCTCCCAGCTCGCCCGCGGCGAAGGGGACACCGCCGCCATCGAGGACGAGCTGATCCGCACCAACATGGTCGTCGCACGTGAGGTCGCCCGCCGCTACCGCGGCAGGGGTCTCTCGGCCGACGACCTCGAGCAGGTTGCCTACGTCGGACTGTGCAAGGCGGTCCGCAACTACGACGCACAGAAGGCGACCGACTTCCACAGCTACGCCGTCCCGACCATCCGGGGCGAGCTGCGGCGCTGGTTCCGCGACGCCGGGTGGGTCGTGCGTCCGCCCCGGTCCGTGCAGGAGCTGCAGGCCAGGGTGACGGCGACCCAGGACTCACTCGTGCACAACCTGGGCCGTCCGGCCCGGCCGGACGAGATCGCCTCCGCCCTGGAGGTCGAGCTCGATGCCGTCCACGACGCGCTGGCCGCCAACGGCTGCTTCGCTCCCACGTCGCTCGACGGCGCCCTCGAGACGGGTTCCGACGACGCCGGTCAGCTGGCCGACCGCCTGGGTGAGGCCGACCCCGGCTACGCCCGGGCCGAGGCACGGGTCACGCTCAAGCCGTTGATGGCAGGGCTGTCCCGCCGCGAGCGGCGGATGCTCGAGATGCGATTCGTCCAGGGCGCCACCCAGGCCGAGATCGGTGCCGAGATCGGGGTGACCCAGATGCAGGTCTCCCGGCTGCTGTCCGCCCTGCTGACCCGGCTGCGCAACCAGCTGACCGGGAAGGGCACGCCGGCGGCTGCCTGACGCCTCACGAGATCCGGCCGTCCGCCTCCAGGACCGCGAGCTCGACCTCGTCGAGCGAGCGGATGCCCTGCTGGCGGGCGGCCGCGAACAGATCGGCGTCAGCTCCCGCCGGACGCCTTGCCGCCCTTGCGACCGGCCTTCTTCTTCTGGGCCGTGGTCCCGCCCTGGGAGCTGTCGCCCCCGGAGCCGCTCTTCTCGCCGCCGTGCTTCGAGGCATCCGGGCTGTTGGCGATCTTCGCCGCCCGCTCCTTCGACATCCCCTTGTCCTTGAGCGCCTCGTACTGCTTCTCGTTCTTGACGTTGGCCGACTTGCTGGGCATGTCCACTCCTCTCATCGGGATTGCTGTCGTACCCGCGCACCCGGCCGGACATGCACGGATGCTTCCCGACCAGGCGGGTACGACGCGGGGACACCGACGAGAGGAGCAGACACATGACACACCTGACCGGACGAACCGTGGCCTTCCTGGTGGCGACCGAGGGCATCGAGCAGGTCGAGCTCACCGAGCCGTGGCAGGCCGTCCAGGACGGCGGCGGCACCCCGGTGCTGCTCTCGACCGCGACCGGCAAGGTCCAGGCGTTCAACCACCTCGACCCCGCCGACACCTTCGAGGTCGACCGGGTGGTCTCGGAGGCGACCGTCGACGACTACGACGGCCTGGTGCTGCCCGGCGGCGTGGCCAACGGGGACACCCTGCGCACCGACCAGGCGGCGGTCGGCTTCGTGCGTGACTTCGTGGCCTCCGGCAAGCCGGTCGCTGCCATCTGCCACGCGATCTGGAGCCTGGTCGAGGCCGACGCCGTGTCCGGGCGCCGGCTGACGTCCTGGCCGAGCCTGCAGACCGACGTCCGCAACGCCGGCGGTGACTGGGTCGACGCCGAGGTCGTCGTGGACGGCAACCTCGTGACCAGCCGCAAGCCGGACGACCTCCCGGCGTTCAACGAGAAGTTCGGGGAGCTGCTCACCCGCGCATGACCGCGACGGACCGGGGTACGTGCCCCGGATACCACATTGGGGGGCCGGTCCGTGACTCACGCAGCACACGGGCCGGTCGTTCCATGTCCGTCAGGTCCTGCTGAGCGCCGGAGCCACGACCTGGTCGAGGTGGGCCAGCAGGTCGGCGGGGTCCTCGAAGACCCAGGTCGCGCCTGCGGCGCGGAGCTCGTCCTCGCCGTAGCCGCCCGAGAGCACCGCCGCGGTCGGGATGCCGGCCCGCAGGCCCGCCTCCACGTCCCACACGGAGTCGCCGACCAGCAGGGTGGCACCGGCGTCCACGCGGGCCATCGCCTTCTCCAGCAGCTCCGGGTCGGGCTTGGTCTGCTCGGCGTCCTCGCTCGTCAACGACGCGTCCGCCCGCTCCTCGGCGTCGAGCAGGCGCAGCACCCGAGCGGCGTGCCGCGGGATCGAGGAGCTCGCCAGCACGACCTGCAGGCCGCGCTCGCGCAGCGCGTCCAACAGCTCACGGGCGCCGGGGAGCAGCGCCGGCTCGTCGAGCATCGCGTCGTACTCCTTCTCCCACGCCTCGCGGACCCGGTCTCCCAGCTGCCGCTCGACCGGGTCGCCGGCCACGGCCGCGACCAGGCGGTCCCCGCCCATCCCGATGTGGCGCTGCAGCCGCCAGCAGGGGATGTGGTGGCCCACGGTGAGGAACGCGCGGTGCCAAGCCAGGGCATGGTGGAACGTCGAGTCCACGAGCGTGCCGTCGAGGTCGAAGACGACGGTGTCGAAACGGGCCAGCCGGTCAGTCATGCCCGGTTCGTACCCGCGGCCGTGCCCGACATGCGACGCGGTCCGGCATGATCGGACCATGGCGGCGAGCACTCCTGACCACGTGAGCTCCGGCGGCCGGTACCCGCTCCACCCGAGCGGGCCACGGGCCGCCGACCTCACCCTCGCCGGTGCGCCGCTACCCCTGGCCGGCGCCGCGCGGATCTACACCTGCGGCATCACGCCGTACGACGTCACGCACCTCGGTCACGCCGCCACGTTCGTGTGGTCCGACGTCCTGGCCAGCGTCGCGCGGGCGGTCGAGGTCGCGACGGTCACGTGCCGCAACGTCACCGATGTCGACGACGTGCTGACGGCGGCCGCCCAGGAGCGGCACCGTCACTACGACGACGTCGCGGTGACCCAGGAGTTCCTGTTCGACCGAGACATGCGCGACCTCGCCGTCGCCCGTCCTGACGCGACCCCGCGAGCGCGCGCCCATGTCGGCCAGGTGGTGCAGCTGGCCGACGCCCTGCTGCGGCTCGACCGGGCCTACGAGCGTGACGGCACCGTGTTCTTCCGGGCGCCGGCCGACCTCGACCGCGGCGGACTCGCCGAGGCGGACGCGCTGGCCGCCTTCGACGAGTTCGGGGATCGCGCCGAGGACGGACGTGAGGCCGCCGTGGGACGTCCCGCTCTGGAAGCCGTCCGGGGACCGCGAGCCCGCCTGGCCCAGCCCCTGGGGCTGGGGCCGTCCGGCCTGGCACGTCGAGTGCGCCGCGATGGCGATGACCGTCTTCGGCGCCGGTGTCGACGTGCTGGTCGGGGGAGCCGACCTCACCTTCCCCCATCACGCCTACCAGTCCGCGATGGTCGAGGCGGCGACCGGCGCCCGTCCCTTCGCGCGGCGGACGATGCACGTCGGCACGGTCCACGCCGGTGGCGCCAAGATGGCCAAGTCCACCGGCAACCTGGTGCTGGTCCGCGACCTCCTCGCCGACCACGAGGGCGCCGCCGTACGCCTGCTGCTGCTCCACCGCCCCTGGTCCGAGCCCTGGGAGTACGACGCCGCAGCCCTGACGGCCGCGGCCGACCGGCTCGGCCGGCTCCGCGCCGCCGCAGGACGAGCCGGGTCGACGGAGGGCCGCCAGGCGGTGCTGACGGCCCTGCTCGACGACCTCGACGTGCCGACCGCGGCGGCCCTGGCGGAGGAGCACGGCGGCGAGGCCGCACGCACCCTGATCTCGGTGCTGCGGCTGGATTCCTGACGCTCAGCCGGAAGCGCGGCCCCGGAGCAGCTCGCCGGTGATCCGCACGATGCGTTCGGTGAGGTGGTCCAGCGCCTCCTCCTGCGCGTCGCCCAGCGGCTCGTCGTTGTCGGCACCGGTGGCGTGGGACACGCCGTACGGGTTGCCGTCGACGAACTTGACCGCATCCGTGTAGCCGGGGCTCACCACGATGCCACCGAAGTGGTGCATCGTGTTGTAGAGAGCGAGCAGGGTGCTCTCGTGGCCGCCGTGCTCGGTCTGGGCGGCGGTGAATCCGGCGTAGGTCTTGTCTGCCAGGAGACCCTGCCCCCACTGGGGACCGAGGGAGTCGAGGAACTGCTTGAGCTGGCTGGCGACATTGCCGAACCGGGTGGGTGACCCGAACAGGACCGCGTCGGCCCACACCACGTCGTCGGGGGTGGCGCGCGGCTCGTCCCGGATCTCCTCGACGTGCGCACGCCACGCGTCCTGGCTGTCGATGGCCTCATCGGGGGCCAGCTCTGCCACGTGCCGGAGCCGTACCTCGGCGCCTGCCTTCTCCGCGGCGGCGGCGGCACGACGGGCCATCTCGTCGACCGTCCCGGTGGACGAGTAGTAGACGATCGCGAGCTTCACGGGGTCGGACATGTCTCTCCTCTGTGGTCGGCAGTGGAAGTGATCGTCGGATTCGTACCCAGGCGCGCGTCGATGATGAGGGCGCGGAGCCCCGTGTGTTTGGATGATCGCCGTTCAGCAGTGAGCGCCCCGACCTCTCCCAGAGGGAACTCACGTGCTCGGCGATGCTGACCTCACCGCTCCGTCTCCTGACGACGGAGCCACCGCGGCCCCCTCCCCCTCGCCCTCGTCGATCGCCTGATCCGCGCCGGGGAGATCGACCTTCCTCCCGGGGCCGAGCAGGTGTTGCGCCCGCTGCGGGACGCCCTGAGCGAGGCCCGGGACCCGGACGACGGCCTCCTGAGGCAGGTCGTGGAGGCCATGGCCTGGAGCCTGCGGTCCTACGCCACTGCGGTCGCGGAGACTTCTCAGCTGCGTGAGGCGCTCACCTCCCGGTCCCCCATCGACCAGGCCAAGGGCATCCTCATGGCCCAGCACGGGATCGATCCCGACGCCGCCTTCCAGATGCTGGTGCGGCTCTCGAACGACACCAACGTCCGTCTCGTCGACGTCGCCCGCGCGATGATCTACCACGTCGGGGAGCGCAGGCCCTCCGGACGGCGAGCACCCGGCCAGCGACTGAGCCGCTCGCTACCGTGGGTGAGGTGACCCCCGACCAGATCGCCCGCCGCAGCGCCGACGCGATGTGGGCCGGCGACGCCGCCAGCCGGGCCCTCGGCATGCGGATCCTCGAGGTCGGCCCGGGCCGGGCGGTGCTGGCCATGACCGTGCGCGAGGACATGGTCAACGGTCATGCGATCGGTCACGGCGGTCTCACCTTCGCCCTCGCCGACAGTGCCTTCGCCTTCGCCTGCAACTCCCGCAACCGCCGCGCGGTCGCGGCCGGCGCCGAGATCAGGTTCCGCGCTCCGACCCGGCTCGGCGACGAGCTGGTCGCCACCGCGGTCGAGCGCGGCAGCGAGGGACGCGACGGCGTGTACGACGTGACGGTGACCGTCGGCGAGACGGTCGTCGCCGAGTTCGTCGGCCGGTCCCGGGAGATCGGCGGCGCGCTGTGGGAGCAGCCGGGATGAGCGGACACGTCCCCTCGCTCACCCGCGACGAGCTCGAGGCGCTGCAGCTCGAGCGGCTGCGCGAGACCGTGGCCCGGGCCGCCACCGTGCCCCACTACGCGGCCGCCTTCCGCGACGCCGGGGTCGGCCCGGACGACCTGAGGTCGCTGGCGGACCTCGCGCGGTTCCCGTTCACCACGAAGTCGCACCTGCGCGAGCAGTACCCCTTCGGCATGTTCGCCGTGCCGCGCGAGCAGGTCGCGCGCATCCACGCCTCCAGCGGCACCACCGGCAAGCCGACCGTGGTCGGCTACACCCGCGACGACCTCGACACCTGGGCCGAGCTGATGGCGCGCTCGATCCGGGCCGCGGGAGGCCGACCCGGCGACCTGGTCCACGTCGCCTACGGCTACGGGCTCTTCACCGGTGGGCTGGGCGCCCACTACGGAGCCGAGCGCCTCGGTTGCACGGTGGTACCGGTCAGCGGCGGCATGACCGAGCGACAGGTGCAGCTGATCGCGGACTTCCGGCCGCGGATCGTGATGGTCACCCCGTCGTACTTCCTCGCGATGCTCGACGAGATGGATGCGCAGGGCATCGACCCCCGCGCGACCGGGCTGGAGATCGGCATCTTCGGGGCCGAGCCGTGGACCGACGAGATGCGTCGCGCGGTCCAGGAGCGGTCCGGCATCCGCGCCGTCGACATCTACGGCCTGTCCGAGGTGATGGGTCCGGGGGTCAGCCAGGAGGCCGGGGAGACACAGGACGGGCTGCACGTGTGGGAGGACCACTTCCTGCCCGAGATCGTCGACCCGGTGACGCTCGAGGTGCTGCCCGACGGCGAGGAGGGCGAGCTGGTCCTCACCAGCCTCACCAAGCAGGCGATGCCCGTCGTCCGCTACCGGACCCGCGACCTCACCCGGCTGCTCCCGGGCACGGCCTACCGGTCGTTCCGGCGGATGGCGAAGGTGACCGGCCGCACCGACGACCTGATGATCGTGCGCGGGGTGAACGTGTTCCCGAGCCAGGTCGAGGAGCAGATCCTCGGCATCGAGGGACTGACGCCGCACTACCTCTGCGTGCTCGCCCGTCCCGGCAACCTCGACGAGCTCACGGTGCGGGTCGAGGCCGCCGAGCGCGTCGACGACGAGCTCGGGCGACGGCTCGCGGAGCGCATCAAGAACCGGATCGGGGTGACCGCCCGGGTGGAGGTGCTGCCGCCCGGCTCGCTGGAGCGGTCGCTCGGCAAGGCGAGGCGGATCAGCGACGAGCGGTGAGCAACCCGGTCAGCCGATGTCGGGAAGGTCGGAGGCGCGGCCGGTGAAGACGGGTGCCCGCTTCTCCCGGAAGGCGGCCACGCCCTCCTTGCCGTCGGCCAGCGAGGTCCAGTACATCGCGAGCGAGTCGGTCAGGTGCGCCTCGAGCGGGTGGTCGGCGGCCGCGTTGCGGTAGACGAGCTGCCGGGCCAGGGCGAGCGCCACCGGGGAGCGGTCGACGACGAAGGAGCGGGCGAGGGCCACGGCGTCCTCGACCAGCGTCCCGGGGTCGTGGAGGGAGCGCACCAGCCCGCCGTCGTACGCCGCCCGGGCGGTGAGGACCTCGGCGGAGTAGATCCACTCGAGCGCCTGGGGGAGGCCCACGATCCGCGGCAGGAACCAGGTCGAGCAGGCCTCCGGCACGATGCCCAGCCGGCCGAACACGAACCCGATCCGGGCGGTGGTGGAGGCGAGCCGGAGGTCCATGGCCAGGGTCATGGTGGCGCCGATCCCGACGGCGGCCCCGTTGATCGCGGCGATCACCGGCTTGGGGCAGGCGTGGATCGCCAACGTGACGCGGCCCCCGGTGTCGCGGACGCCGTCGTGGTGGGGCGGCTGGTCGTGGTGGGCGCGGAACTCGGCGGGCGTCGGCCGGACCGACTCGTCGAGCCCGAACACGTTGCCCTCGACGGTCAGGTCCATGCCGGCGCAGAACGCCCGGCCCTCGCCGGTCACCACGATGGCCCGGATCGCGTCGTCGTCGGCGGCGTCGAGGAAGAAGCGCTCCAGCTCGCGCGCCATCGTCAGGTCGAAGGCGTTGAGGTCGTCGGGGCGGTGGAGCGTCAGCACCGTGACGCCGTCGGAGTCGGTCGAGACGCGCAGCGTCTCGAAGCCGGTCATCGGGGGAAGCCGGTCGGCGTGCAGAGGTTGTCGGGGATGCTCGAGGTGTCGTCCTCGATGATGTACCTGAACATCTGGTTGGAGCGCTCCTCGTCCCAGTTGACGGCGAAGTCGGCGACCGGCACCCCGCAGGTCAGGCCGTCGTCGCCGTTCACCCGGGTCATCGCCAGCGCCCACTGCGCCATCGCGAACGGCGAGGTGCCCTCGCTGACGCGCACCGCCCGGGCACCGGCCATGTTCAGCTTGTAGTAGCGGACCGGGTTGAGGACCGACCACGGCGACATCGCCTCGCGGCCGATCGCCGAGACGACCTCGCGCTGGCGCTGGGCGCGACCGAGGTCGCCGAACTTCTCGTCGGTCTTGCGCGACCGGGCGTAGCCCAGGGCGGTGGGGCCGTCGACCTCCTGGCAGCCCTCCTTCAGGTTGATCTTGGCCAGCGGGTCCACCATGTCGAACGGCGGGCAGACCTCGATGCCACCGACGGCGTCGACCAGGTCGACGAAGCCACCGAAGCCGACCTCGACGAAGTGGTCGATCTTGATGCCGGTCTCGTTCTCGACCGTCTTCACCAGCAGCCGCGCTCCGTCGTACGCGTAGGCGGCGTTGATCTTCTGGCCGGAACCGTAGCCGGGGATCTCCACCAGCGAGTCCCGCGGGATGGACATCAGCAGGTTGGGCCCGTCGCCGGTGTGGAGCACCATGATCGTGTCGGTGCGCTGGCCGGACGCGTCGCCGGTGCCGAGCTCCTTGCGCTCCTCGGCGGTCAGGTCGTCGCGGGAGTCGGACCCGACCATCAGGTAGGTCGTGCCGGGCTGGTCGTCGGGGCGTCCGCTGGTCGGGAACGCGTCGACCTTGTCGACCTTCGACCAGGCCCAGAGGGGGATCGCGACCAGGAACACCAGCCACAGGGCGAGCAGCGCCCAGAGCCACTTGAGGCGGAACTTCGGCCGCCGGCCCTTGCTCGACGACGAGGTGGCGACCGGCTTCTTCGGGGGCGGCGCGGAGCTGGACTTCTTGCCGCGCTCGTCGCGGCGGGCGGCGGGCATCACCCGGGTCTCGTCGGGCCGGGGCTGCTGGGGGACGGCCCGGGTCTCTTCGCCGGAGGGTTGCTGCCCCTTCGAGCCGTAGAGCCAGTTGTACTCCGGCGTGCCCTTCTCGGGTCCACCCTGGGGACGGTCAGCCATGGCGGAGAAACTACCGTGCCCCCATGAGCGAGGAACGTCCGAGCCCTGACCGCGAGCCGTCTCGAAGTCGTTGACCGCCGCTCGCTTCCCGACGGCCGCCCCCGGTCGGGCGGAGTGGAGCACGACGGCGCGTCGTACGCCGTGTGACGGGTGTGACTGGTGATACTGACTCTCACGCTGCTTACTTCCCCGAGCACCGAGAGGCACGACCCCATGCCCGCTCCTTCCCCCGGGCCGAACCCGCGACGCGACGCCACCGAGCGCGCCGCGCGCGTCCGCTTCCGCCGCGCGATCGCGCTGATGCTGATGACGCTGGTGCTGCCCGGATCGGCCCAGCTCGTCGCGGGCAGCCGCGACGTCGGCCGGATCGCGATGCGGACCTGGTTCCTGCTGGTCCTGGGTGGGGTCGCGGCGGTCGTCACCGCGCTGCTCTGGCACCCGTTCGCGTTCTGGCTGGTCTCCGACACCAACGTGCTCGCGGCCCTGCGCTTCGGCCTGATCGTGCTCGCGCTCGGCTGGGCGTTCCTCATCGTCGACGCCTGGCGGATCGGGCAGCCGCTCACGCTGACCTACCAGCACCGACGCGCCGTGGTCGGCGTCAACGGCCTGCTCTGCTTCTCCGTGGCCGGGGCGCTGCTGTTCGGCTCCCACCTGGTCGCGGTGCAGCGTGACCTGATCACGACCATGTTCGGCGACGGTGAGGCGGTCGGCGCGTCGGCCGGCCGCTACAACGTGGCGCTGCTCGGCGGCGACGCCGGCGCCGGCCGCTGGGGGCTGCGACCCGACTCGATCACGATCGCCAGCATCGACGCCGAGACCGGCAAGACGGTCCTGATCAGCCTGCCGCGCAACATGACCAACTTCCCGTTCGAGGAGGGCTCGGTCATGGACGAGCAGTTCCCCGACGGCTTCGACGCCGACTACCTCAACGGCGTCAGCACCTGGGCCGGCGACCACCCCGAGCTGTTCCACAAGTCCGACAACCCCGGCATCGACGCCACGCTGATGGCGATCGAGGGCATCACCGACCTCGAGATCAACTACTGGGCGATGGTCAACCTCGAGGGCTTCAAGGACCTCGTCGACGCGTTCGGCGGGGTGACGCTCGAGGTCCGTGACGCGATCCCGGTCGGCCTGCCGCACGAGTCCTACTTCCACTACATCGAGCCCGGCACCCGCAAGCTCGACGGCGTGGAGACGCTGTGGTTCGCCCGCGCCCGCTACGGCTCCGACGACTACTCCCGGATGGCCCGCCAGAAGTGCGTCATGGCCGCGATGCTCAACCAGATCAGCCCGCAGGTCGCGCTGCGCAACTTCCAGAAGATCGCGAGCGCCAGCTCCGCGATGGTCTCCACGAGCATCCCGGGCTCGGAGGTCGGCCGGTTCATGGACCTGGCGCTCAAGGCGAAGGACCAGAAGATCGCGACCCTCTCGCTGGTGCCGCCGCTGGTGAACACCGGCGACCCCGACATCGACGAGGTCCACGACCTGGTCGCGCTGGCCATCGACCGCGCCGAGGGCGACGCCCCGCCGGCGGAGGCGCCGAAGAAGAAGCGCGCGGCGCCGGCCGGCACCACCGGCGGTTCCATCGGCAGCATGGCCGAGGGGTACGCCGCCAACCAGTCCGCCGACCTCGGCGCCTCCTGCTGATCGTGCCCGGCGTCTGCTTGTAACGCCGGGTTAGTCGAGCTGTTCTACCCCCGCTGCAACAGGTGGAGAACAGCTGCTAACCCGGCGTTACATGGGCTGGCCCAGCCCCCCGTAGGGTGTGCGCCGTGACCGAGCCAGATCGCCCGCGCGCCGCGCGCATCGTCGCGGTGGTGGTCACCTTCAACCGGCTCGAGCTGGTACGACGCCTGGTGGGCCGGCTGGCCGAGGTCCACGGCCTCGACGAGGTCGTGGTGGTCGACAACGCCTCCACCGACGGCACGGGGGAGTGGCTCGCCACCCAGGACGTGGTCGCGCGCACCCTCGCCCGCAACGTCGGCGGCGCCGGCGGGCTTCCACGAGGGGCTGAGGCTCGCCGTCGAGCGGGGCGCCGACCTGGTCTGGCTGATGGACGACGACGGCCTGCCCGACCCGGACTGCCTCGACCTGCTGCTCGCCCACCGCGGCGACCTCGACTTCTGGGGACCGGTCGTCGTCGACGAGGCGGACCCGGAGCGGCTGGTCTTCCCGATCCGGCTCCCCGGCGGCACCCGCGTCGTCCACGACGTCGGCGCCGTCGACCGGGCGGCCGTGGCCGGACTGGTCCGCGACGTGGTCATCCCGTTCAACGGCGTCCTCGTCACCCGGGCGCTGGCCGAGCAGATCGGCTACCCCCGCGAGGAGTTCTTCATCTGGGGCGACGACCACGAGTACCGGCTGCGCGCCGAGCGCGCCGGCGCCCGGATCGCGACCGTCGCGGCGGCGCGGGTGCGGCACCCCTCGGTCGGCGACCTCGGCACGCCGATGATGTTCGGCCGCACGACGTACAACCACAGCCCGAGCGACCTCAAGCACTACTGCATGGCCCGCAACAACACGCTCAACCTGCGCGACTACCGCGGCTGGCCGCACGTGCTGATGTTCTGGGCCAAGACGGTGTGGTTCTACACGCTGACCCGCCCCGACGCGCGGTCGGCTGCGGCTCAGCGTCCAGGCGATCCGGGCCGCGCTGCGCGGAGACTTCACCGGCCACCGGCGGTTCCTCGCGTGACCCGCACCGAGACCGTCGCCGTCGTCGTCGTCACCTACAACCGCGCCGACCTGCTCGGCCGGATGCTCGACGGGCTCGCCGCGCAGACCCACCGCCCGGACGCCGTCTACGTCGTCGACAACGCCAGCACCGACCACACCCGCGAGGTGCTGGAGCGCTGGCACGGCGGCGACCTGCCGCTCGAGGTCACCCACAGCCCGGACAACCTGGGCGGCGCGGGCGGCTTCCACCTCGGTCTCCGGCGGGCGTACGCCGACGGCTTCGACCGGATCTGGCTGATGGACGACGACGTCGTGCCGGCGCCGGACTGCCTCGCCGTGCTGATGGCGCGCGACGAGGAGTGCCTGATGTCGGTCCGGGAGGACACGGCGGGCCGGCTGGTCGAGAAGGCGGCGGTGCGCTTCGACCTCACCAACCCGCTGGCGATCAAGCCCAAGACCGCGATGGTCGAGACGACCTACGGCACCCGCGCGGCGATGCCGGAGCGGGTCGAGCTGGAGAACGTCGCCTTCGAGGGGTTCATGGTCCACCGCTCGGTGATCGCGGAGATCGGGCTTCCCCGACCCGACGTTCTTCATCTTCTACGACGACGTCGACTACGCGATCCGCTGCCGCCGGGCGGGCCGGCACATCTGGGCGATCCGCGACGCCGTGCTGGTGCGGCAGCTGGACTTCGACCAGCAGCACGACCTGGGCTCGTGGAAGGGCTTCTACATGTACCGCAACCTCTTCGTGGTGCACCTGCGGTACGGCGAGAACGCGCTGGTCCGGCTCAAGCCGTGGCTGATCGCCGCGATCGTGGTCCTGCTCAGCCCGCTGCGCGGCGGGCGGGGCGAGGCTGGCAATGTGATCCGCGCCCTACGCGCCGCACGCGGAATGCGGCAGCACCCGCCGTCATCCGTAGACTGACCCATTGCGCGACCACCCTCGAAGGAGAACTCGTTGTCCAGTCCTGACCTCGTCATCGTCGGCTCCGGCTTCTTCGGCCTCACCATCGCCGAGCGCTGCGCCAGCGAGCTGGGGCTGAACGTGCTCGTCCTCGAGCGCCGCCACCACCTGGGCGGCAACGCCTACTCCGAGAAGGAGCCGACCTCCGGGGTCGAGGTGCACAAGTACGGCGCGCACCTCTTCCACACCTCCAACGAGCGGGTCTGGGAGTACGTCAACCGCTTCACCTCCTTCACCGACTACAAGCACCGGGTCTTCGGCAAGTACCAGGGGCAGGTCTACTCGCTGCCGATGAACCTCGGCCTGATCAACCAGTTCTTCGGGAAGTCCCACACCCCGGACGAGGCGCGGGCGCTGATCAAGGAGCAGTCGAGCGAGATCGCCACCGAGGACGCCTCCAACCTCGAGGAGAAGGCGATCAGCCTGATCGGCCGCCCCCTCTACGAGGCGTTCATCAAGGGCTACACCGCCAAGCAGTGGCAGACCGACCCGACCAAGCTGAGCGCGGACATCATCACCCGGCTGCCGGTCCGCTACACCTTCGAGAACCGCTGGTTCAACGACACCTACGAGGGCCTGCCGGTCGACGGCTACACCGCCTGGCTGACCAAGATGGCCGACCACCCGAACATCGAGGTCCGGCTCGAGACCGACTTCTTCGACGTCGCCGACGAGTTCAAGGGCAAGGTCCCGATCGTCTACACCGGCCCCGTCGACGAGTACTTCGGCAACTCCGAGGGCCGGCTCTCCTGGCGCACCGTCGACCTCGAGGCCTCGGTCGAGGACGTCGACGACTTCCAGGGCACCGGCGTGGTCAACTACAACGACCAGGACGTGCCCTACACCCGGATCATCGAGTTCAAGCACTTCCACCCCGAGCGGGTGAAGACCCACCTGCCCGGCAAGACCGTGATCGTGCACGAGTACAGCCGCTTCGCCGAGGAGGACGACGAGCCGTACTACCCGATCAACACCGCCGAGGACCGCGAGAAGCTCCTGAAGTACCGCGACCTCGCCGCGAAGGAGCCGATGGTGCTCTTCGGCGGCCGGCTCGGCACCTACAAGTACCTCGACATGCACATGGCGATCGGCTCGGCCCTCTCCATGTTCGACAACAAGCTCAAGCCCCACTTCGCTGACGGCGCCGAGCTCACGAGCGGAGGAGTCGACGAATGACCGTCACCCACACCCAGACCAGCGAAGCCCCGGACTCCACGGCGCCGGGCACCGCAGCGGCGTGCTGCTGATGCGGCAGATCATGCCCGCGGAGCGCGACACCGACGTCATCAAGCTCTACGTCGACCCCGACCCGGCCGCGCTCGACGCCGACAAGTTCGAGATCGGCCACACCCGCGCCGCCCACGAGGCCAACGCGATCGCGCACCCGGATCCAGAACGCCGCCAAGGGCGTCTCGCAGATCCACCCCGACCAGATCGTCTCGCGCACGGCCTACCGCGTCGAGCAGGGCGAGAGCGTCTCGTTCGGCACCTACTTCAACGCCTTCCCGGCGTCGTACTGGCGCCGCCACACCATCGTCGAGCCAGGTCCGGCTCACGGTCCGGCTCCAGGGCGAGGGCGCCACCGTCACCGTCTACCGCTCGATGGCCAACGGCCGCTCGCAGCGCGTCGACTCCGCCTCGGTCGAGGGCGTCGTCGGGCGAGTTCTCCTTCGACCTGCCGCTCAAGCCGTTCGTCGACGGCGGCTGGTACTGGTACGACGTGATCGCCGCCGACGAGGACGCCGTCGTCGAGTCGGCCGAGTGGACCGCCGAGGTGCCGGAGGACCGCGCCCAGCACGGCACCGTCACCATCGGCATCACGACCATGACCGCCCGGACTTCTGCGCCAAGCTGCTGGCCCAGCTCGGCGAGTCCGGCCACGCTCGAGGACTACCTCGACGAGGTCGTGGTCATGGACCAGGGCAAGGACCGGGTCGTCGACTCCGAGTACTTCCCCGCGGCCGAGAAGGCACTCGGCGACAAGCTGCGGGTCATCGAGCAGGGCAACATCGGCGGCTCCGGCGGGTTCGCCCGGGCGCAGTACGAGGGCCTCAAGGCCGGCCGCTCCGACTACGTGATGATGCTCGACGACGACACGGAGTGCGAGACCGAGGGCATCGTCCGCGCGCGTCACCTTCGGCGACCTGTGCCGCAAGACGACCATCGTCGGCGGCCACATGTTCAGCATCTTCCAGAAGACCCAGCTCCACTGCTTCGGCGAGCGGGTCTCGCCGTACACCTTCTGGTGGGGCTCGGCGCCCGGCGTCTTCGCCGGGCTGGGACTTCGCCAACCGCAACCTGCGCTCGACCCGCTGGCTGCACGCCCGGATCGACGTCGACTACAACCCGCTGGTTCATGTGCCTGATCCCGGCGAAGGTGCTCGCCGACATCGGGCTGTCGCTGCCGCTGTTCATCAAGTGGGACGACTCCGAGTACGGCCTGCGCGCCAAGACCGCGGGCTACCCGACCGTCACCTTCCCCGGCGCGGCCGTCTGGCACGTGCCGTGGACCGACAAGAACGACGCCCTCGACTGGCAGTCCTACTTCCACGTCCGCAACCGCTTCATCGCCGCGCTGCTGCACTCGCAGTACCCGCGCGGCGGCCGGCTGATGCGCGAGAGCTTCAACCACCAGATCAAGCACATGGTCTCGATGCAGTACTCCACCGTCGAGCTGCGCCACAAGGCGCTCGAGGACGTGCTGGCCGGCCCCGAGCGGCTCCACGAGGTGCTGCCGACGACGCTGCCGGCGATCAAGGAGCTGATCAAGGGGTACGACGACGCGACCCTGGTCAGCGACCCGAGCGTCTTCCCCGAGGTGAAGCGCCACAAGCTGCCCCGCAAGGGCAAGGAGGCCTCGCCGGTGATCTCCGGCCGTGCGGCCACCGTGCAGGCGCTGCTGCAGCCGCTGCGCCAGCTCCGCAAGCCGCGGGAGACGTCGCAGACCCACCCGGAGGCCGAGATCATGGCCCAGGACACCCGGTGGCACAAGATCGCCCGCTACGACTCGGCGATCGTGTCGCTGCCCGACCAGACCTCGGCCGCGTTCTACCGCCGCGACCGCGACAAGTTCGTCGACCAGCTCAAGCGCACGGTGGCGATCCACCGCAAGCTGGCCGCGGACTGGGACGACCTGGCCGAGCGCTACCGCGCCGCGCTCCCCGAGATCACCTCCCCGGAGGCCTGGGAGGAGACGTTCCGGCCGTGGATGGACGGCGGGGCGGATGAGCAGTAGCCAGGAGGTGGACGCTCCCGCCGCTCGCACCGCCGAGCGGCAACAACGGGCTGCTCGAGGTGTTCCGACGCCGCTACCTGCTCCGGTTGCTGGTCCGGAGCACGATCGAGGCGCGCTACCAGGGCACCGCCCTGGGCTGGTTCTGGAGCTACATCCAGCCCGGGGTCCGGTTCTGCCTGTACTACTTCGTGTTCCAGGTGTTCATCGGTCGCGGCTCGAACATCGACAACTTCGCCATCCACCTCTTCGCCGGGATGGTCGTGGTGCACTTCTTCACCGAGACCTTCAACGGTGGCACCAAGTCACTGGTGAACAACCGCGGGCTGATCGTCAAGCTGGCGATGCCGCGGGAGCTGTTCCCGGTGTCGACGATGCTGGTGGCGCTGTGGCACACCGGCCCGATGCTCGTCATCCTGACCACGGTGTGCCTCCTGCTGGGCTGGACCCCGGACCCGATGGGTGCTGCTGGCCGGGCTGCTCGGCTTCCTGATCATCGCCTCGCTGGGGCTGGCGCTGGCGCTGATCTTCAGCGTCGCCAACGTCTTCTTCCGCGACTTCGGCAAGATCACCCAGACCCTGACCCAGTTCGTCACGTTCAGCGTGCCGATGATCTACCCCTTCTCGCTGGTGGAGGAGAGGTTCGGCGATGCGGCGCGAGTACTACCTCCTCAACCCGCTGGCCGAGGCGGTGCTGCTGTTCCAGCGCTGCTTCTGGGTCGGGACCACGCCCGACCCCGAGGCCACCGTCGCTCGAGCACCTGCCGCCGGACCTGTTCCCCCGGGGCGCGGTGATGCTGGTGCTCTCGCTGGTCTTCCTGGTGTTCGCGCAGCTGTGGTTCACGCGGCTCGAGCGCCGGGTCCCGGAGCGCCTCTGATGAGCCCCACGACTCCGCAGGGACCCCGCATGACGGCTACATCGAGGTGGAGAACGCCACCAAGACGTTCACGATGCAGTACCACCGCTCGCTCAAGCAGATCGCGCTCGCCCGGATGCGCGGGCTGAAGACCCACGACCGGTTCAACGCGGTCGACGAGGTGTCGTTCACCGTCGGGCAGGGCGAGTCGGTGGGCGTGATGGGACTCAACGGCTCGGGCAAGTCGACGCTGCTCAAGATGATCAGCGGCGTGATGCAGCCCGACAGCGGCAGCGTGCTCACCCGCGGCCGGGTCGCCGGGCTGATCGCCACCGGCGCCGGCTTCCAGCCGCAGCTGAGCGGTCGCGACAACCTGTGGCTGAACGCCGCGATCCTCGGGATGAGCGAGGCCGAGACCCGCCGCAAGCTCGACGAGATCGTCGACTTCGCCGACCTCGGCAAGTTCCTCGACAGCCCGGTGACCTACTACAGCTCGGGCATGAAGGCCCGGCTCGGGTTCGCGGTCGCGATCAACGTCGAGGCCGACATCTTCATCGCCGACGAGGCGCTGGCGGTGGGGGACCGGCCGTTCAAGCGCAAGTGCAAGCAGCGGATGCGCGAGATCCGGGAGAACGGCACCACGATCTTCTTCGTCAGCCACGCCCCCGGCGCCGTCCGGCAGCTCTGCGACCGGGTGCTCGTCCTCGAGAAGGGCAAGCTCGGCTTCGACGGCGACGTCGAGCAGGGCATCAAGTACCTCCACTACGACGACGGACGAGCGACGGCGACGACGACGAGGGCTTCGGCAAGGACGACTGACCGGCCCGCTGTCGCCGCCTGACCCCGGCCGGGACCCGGCAGGCCCTGCCGCGCGCCGGACTTCGTGGGCGAGTCGCTGGCTTCGTGTGCGACATTTCGCGGCGCGAAGCCACTGGTTCCCCGCCTGAGCGGGGAAACCGTCGGCGATCCCACCGGCGTGTCGACTGGAAATTACACATTTGTAGTTACTCAGTTCCCCTTCCGGCACCCCTGTGACCAGTGTGAAACTTGCGACTCGTGTGAATCTTCCCCCACACAGGAGTAGCCCCCCATGCGCCCGAGCAAGGATCATTTCGTCACCTCGTGCCAGCAGCTGCTGGCACTCGGTGCGGTGCTGGCCGTGCTCACGCCGGCCGCCTCGATCATCAGCCTCGACGTCGTCCGCCAGGCCCCCGCCTCGCAGTCGCCGGGCGGGATCGGCGCCGGCAGTGGACACGCCGTCGAGCTCACCGCCTACACCCGCGAGTCCCACCGGACCTCCCGCGTCCCCACCGCCCCCGTCGACGCCGAGCTGACCGAGTACGCGATGACCGGCGACCCCGGGGTCGTCGGACGCCGGAGGTCGCGTCCCGCACGATCGCTGACGCCGACGGCGAGCCGGCGATGTCGGTCCTCAGCCGCCCCGAGCCCGTGGTCGGGTACGGCGGCGTCGGCGTCACCTGGGACCCGAGCGCGACCGCGGACGACGAGCAGCTGTCCTTCCAGGTCCGCACCCGCACCGACGGCACCTGGTCGCGCGTGGCAGGACCTCGAGTACCACGACGACCACGCCCCCGACCCCGACTCCGCCGAGGGACGCCAGCGCCCGGCCGGGCACCGACGTCCTGTTCGTCGGGCGCGTCGACGACGTCCAGGTCCGGGCCGACGTCCGAGGGCATCTTCCCGCCGGCCGGCATGCGGATGGCCGTGGTCGCCCCCGGCCACGCCGAGGAGACCGAGCGCGAGGCGCCGGCGCATCGACACCGACGAGCTCCCCGCCGGCGCGGACCACGGCGCTGGTCGAGGAGCCGGGCGCCACGCTGGCGTCGGTCACCCCCAAGCCGACGATCTACTCCCGCGCCCAGTGGGGCGCCAACGAGAACCTGCGCGACAAGGGCTCGCTGCGCTACTTCGAGGTGCACGCCGGCTTCGTCCACCACACCGTGAACGCCAACGACTACTCGCGCGACGAGGTCCCCGGCCTGCTGCGGAGCATCTACGCCTACCACACGCAGTCGCGCGGCTGGAGCGACGTCGGCTACAACTTCCTGGTCGACCGGTTCGGCCGGATCTGGGAGGGCCGGTACGGCGGCGTCGACCGCCCCGTCGTCGGCGCCCACACCCTCGGCTACAACGACTACGCGTTCGCGATGTCGGCCATCGGCAACTTCGACATCAAGGAACCCAGCAGCGCGATGGTGCAGGCCTACGGCGCACTGTTCGCGTGGAAGCTCTCGCTCCACGGCATCGACGCCCAGTCCCCCCGCCAGGTGGTCGGCCCCGACACCTTCCCGGCGATCAACGGGCACCGCGACGCCGGCAGCACCGCCTGCCCCGGCCGCTACCTCTACGCCAGGCTCGACAAGATCCGCGAGCTCGCCGAGGGCGCGCAGCAGGACTGGTCGGGCCGCGAGCTCCAGTCGAACCTCGCCGGCAGCGACCACCCCGACCTGATCGTGCGGCGGGCCAGCGACGGCCAGGCCTTCGTCCTGCCCACCGGTGGCCTCAGCGGCTTCGGCAAGCCGGTCGTCAGCAAGGGCCTCGCGGCCGACGCCGACGCGGTGGTCCCCTCGCCCGACCTCACCGGCGACGGCCGGCCGACCTGCTCGTCCGGCGCACGCGACGGCACCACCGAGCTCCGGCCCGGCGACGGTGCCGGCGGGTACGGCGCGGCGGTCCGCGGTCCTACGCGGCCTTCGCCGACCGCGACCTGCTCACCGCCGTCGGCGACCTGAACGGCGACGGCCACCACGACCTGGTCGCGCGCGACCCCGCGGCCGGCCAGCTGCACGCCTACCTCGGGAACGGCGCCGGCGGCTTCACCCGCGAGCGGGTCGCCGGCGAGTGGGGCGGCTACACCTCGCTGGCCGCGACCGGCGACCTCGACGGCGACGGCCACGCCGACCTGCTGGCACGCGACGCGGCCGGCGCCCTGTGGGCGCTGCCGGGCACGGGCAGGACCGGCTTCGGCACCGCCGTCACGGGTGCGCCGGCTCGTGGAAGGCGTGGGGCACGGTCTCCGGCTTCGGCGACTTCACCCGCGACGGCCTCCCCGACCTCGTGGTCCGCGCGGAGCCGGGCGCAGCCCGCCTGGATCGTGCCCTCGCCGCGGCGACCTCACCTTCGGTGAGCCGCTCGGCCCGATCGGCCGCCTCAAGAGGCCGGGCACCGTCAGTCGGTGCCGCGCAGTACGCCGGCGACGCGCTCCCCGACGTCGTCTCGCGGCGCGGCGACGACGTCCTCACCTACCCCAACCTCGGGCACCGTCGACCTGCTGCCGCCGATCCGGACGCGGGGTCAACCTGTCCCGCGCCGACGCCGTGTTCAACGCCGGTGACTGGGACCGCGACGGCGACGGCGACATCGTCTACCGGACCCGGAAGGGTGCGCTGTTCCTGCGGCCCGGCGACGGCACCGGCGCCTTCGGCGACCGGGTGCGGCTCGGCCGGAGGCTTCGGCAAGGTCCGGCTGCTCGCCGCCGTCGGCGACATGACCGGCGACGGCCTGCCCGACCTGATGGGCCAGCCGGCCGGCGCGTCGATGCGGATCTACCCGGGCAACGGGCTCGACGGGCTGCGGGCGAGCTACGTCGCGCACAGCGCGATCGACGCCGCCCGCCAGGTGCCGGTCGGCCGCTGGGACACCGACGGTGCCCCGGACAGCCTGTTCCGCACCGGCGACACGCTCTCGCTCTACCCGGGCAACGGCCCGGGCGGGCTCACCGGCGGCCAAGCGGCTCGGCTTCGACGTCAGCGACTACGACTGGGTGATCGGGGTGAGCGACCTGCGGGTCACCGGCCACTCCGACGTCATCGTCCGCGAGAAGGCCACCGGCCTGCTCTACGCCCTGCAGGCGACCGCGGCGAAGGGGTTCACCGCGCGCCGGATCCTGGGGGACGGGATGGGGATCTACGACCTGGCCGGCTGAGCATGGGGTTCAGCCGACCGGGGTCGAGCTCAGGCCCGCGCCGTCGCCCGCTCCGCGTCGTAGGTCTGCTCGACGCGAGCCGGGTCCGGACGGGCCACGCAGGACCACGGAGCCGCTCTTCGGACGAGCGGCTCGGTGAAGGAGGCGAGACCGGAAGGGGAAGCCGGGTTCGCCTCACTGAAGAGGCGGCCGCCGTCGGTGAGGAGACTCCCGGCGGCGGCCACCTCCCAGAGCTCGGCGTGGCTGGCCGTGTCGGTCGCCGCGTCCCCGGGCCCGGGCGGGTCGTAGGGGAGGAAGGCGTCCGGCTGCGACCACACCTCGACCCCGAGGTCGTGGACGCCGGCCGGGAGCGGCTCGTCGAACGGGCGCCCCAGCGGGTGCAGCGCCGTCGCCAGCACGACGACCTCCGCCGCGCGGTCGCGCCCACGTCGCGACGGCGTCGGGCCCGCACACGACCAGGTCGGCGTCGTCGTCCTGCGTCACGACCAGGCCGACGCTCCAGGCGGCTCCCGAGCAGCACCGGCCCCAACCAGTGCACCGGCAGGTCGAGCCGGACCCGCTGGCCGCGCTCGAGGTCGTACTCCTCGACGAGCAGCGAGGCGGTCTTGGCCACCCAGTTGGCGTACGTCGTCACCGAGAGCTCGGTGCGCTCGCCGGTGGCGTGGTCGTAGAAGGTGACCAGCGGTCGGCCCGGATCGCGCTGCAGCAGTCCGGAAAGGATCGTCGCGAAGGTGGTCATGGACGTAGGGTCCCACCATGGCTGAACCCGGCTCCGCACTCGCTCACTTCTGGGCCGTGGTCCCGGCCGGTGGCGCCGGCACCCGGCTCTGGCCGGTGTCGCGCGCCGCGGCACCGAAGTTCCTCCACGACCTGACCGGCGACGGCCGCTCGCTGCTGCAGCACACCGTGGACCGGCTGACCCCGCTGGTCGAGGACCGGATGCTGGTCGTGCACCGGCGCGCTCCACCGGGAGGCCGTGCTGGCCGCGCTGCCCGCAGCTCGATCCCGGCGCGATCGTCGCCGAGCCGTCACCGCGCGACTCCATGGCCGCCATCGGGCTGGCCGCGGCGATGCTCGAGCGCGCCGACCCGCTGGCCGTGATCGGCTCGTTCGCCGCCGACCACGTCGTCGACCGACCCGGCCGCCTTCGAGGAAGCCGTCGCGCGGGCGGTGGACGTGGCGCGCGAGGGGTGGCTGGTCACCCTCGGGCATCACCCCGACCTACGCCGCGACCGGCTTCGGCTACATCCACCTCGGCGAGCCGCTCGCCGGCCACCCGGGGGTCCACCGCGCCGCCGAGTTCGTCGAGAAGCCGTCACGCCGACGTCGCGCAGGCGTACGTCGACGGCGGCGCGCACCGCTGGAACGCCGGGATGTTCGTGGCCCGGCCCGGGGTGCTGCTGGACCTGCTGGCCCAGGGCGACCCCGGCTTCGCCGAGCGGCTGCGCACGATCGCGGCCGAGCCGGAGCGGATGGACGAGCTGTGGCCGCTGCTGCCCCGGATCGCCGTCGACCACGCCGTGGCCGAGCCCGCCGCCGCGGCCGGCCGGGTCGCCGTCGTACCCGTCGACCCGGGGTGGGACGACATCGGTGACTTCGACGCGCTGGCCGGCGCTGCTCGGCGCCGACGAGGGCCGGGTGAGCGTGCTGGGCGACGAGTCGCTGGTGCGCTCGGTCGGCGTCGACCGGCCTCGTCGTGCCCGGGCTCGGGCCGGGTGGTCGCCGTGGTCGGCCTCGACGACGTGGTCGTGGTCGACACCCCGGACGCGCTCCTGGTCACCAGCCGGGAGCACGCCCAGCGGGTGAAGGAGGTCGTGGCCGGCCTCGGTGAGACCGGCCACGCCGACCTGGCGTAGCCGGTCCCGAGGTCAGCCGGCGTTCGGCTCGGGCGAGTCGGTGTAGGGGTACTCGGTCATGAACGTCCTCGAGCGCCTCGCCGCTGGTCTCCGAGCAGTACTGCCACACGCCGGTCTGCTCGCCGCTCGGGTCGCCGTCGCCGCCGACGCCCCAGTGCGTGAAGGCGACGTGCGGGTCGTCGGGGAACGCGTCGCCGTCCTCGGAGGTCCACGGCGCGGCGATGAACTTGGAGCGCTGGTTGTCGCTGTCGGCGAACTTGTTGGCCAGGCCGCGGATCTCGGTCACGGCCGTCGTCGTCCTCGGCGATGGTCTCGTCGTACCAGAGGATCGTGTAGCCGTGCTCGAGGTTGTGGACCAGGGACTCGAGCTCCGGACGGTCCTCGGCGGTGTAGAACTTCCGGTCGAACGGCGCGGGTGCGACCCCGGCCTCGTTCCAGTGGGGGCCGAAGGCCGGCGGCGACTCCTCGTAGGTGACCTGCTCGTCCGGTCGGGACGTGCTCGGCGTTGCCGGTGGCCGCCTCGGTGGTGATGTCCTGGCACGACGAGGCGGGGGCGCCGATGGCCGCCAGGTCGAGGTCGTTGAACTGCGAGAGCTCCTGCCGGTCCTTGAGGATCGAGTAGACCGGGAAGGCGATGATCAGCAGCGCCACCACCGCGCAGACCCCGACGATCATCAGCCCGCGGCGGCGCTCGGCGCTCTGCTGCTGGCCGCGGATGGCGTCGATCTTCGCCTGGCGTTCGTTCTTCTGGGTCTTGGCCTTGGCCACGATCGGTTCCTCGTCGTCGAGCGGGTGGGGGTGGAACGGGGTGCTACGCAGGGGGATTCTACGGATGGCCCGGTCGCGAGCCGCAGGAGGCCGTCGTCGTGGCCGGTCGCGACCGTCCAGCCGTGGGCGAACGCGAGCGCCCGCACCGCCTCCGGCGAGGCGCCCGCCGGCGACCCGGAGGCCCGGCGCCGTCGGGCTCGCGGCGCGGTCGCCGGTGAGGACCGCGAGCGCCTCGGCCATCTCGGCCACGGACGCGGGAGCGCCGAACGGCGTCCGGTCGGCCGGGTCGCCCCGCAGGGCGCGCAGCACGGCCTCGCGGGCGCCCCAGCCGAACATGTCGTTGCCGTCGCGGCCGCACCAGGGCGGCCGCACCCGGGCCGTCGTCGTCGCTCGGGCAGCACCAGGTCGGCGCGGCCGCGCACCACCGCGAAGGGCCGTGCCGCCGAGCTTGCCCTGCGCCAGCTCGGCGGCGCCGGCCAGCTCGTCGGCCACGGCCGGGCGCGGTCACCACCAGGTCGTTGCCGTAGTCGTCGCTGCCGGCCGGTGAAGTCCTCGAGGACCCGCAGCCCGGCGGCGCCGACGGCGAGGTCGGTCTGGCCCTCGCGCCACGGCCGGCCCGCGGTGTCGGTCACGACGACGCGCGACGTTGCGGCCGGTGAGCTCGCGCATCCGGGCCCGCAGTCGCGCGGGCCGAGCCGTCGGGGTCGACCGGGAGCAGCACCACGTGGCCGGGGGCGACGTTGGAGGCGTCGATCCCGCCGGCGGCGAGGGTCAGGCCGTGGTGGGTGCGCACGATGCGGGTCGGGCCGCGCCGGGCGACCACCCGGGCGGTCTCGCCGGCCAGCGCCTCCTCCCGGGTCCCGGGCACGACCCGGCCCTCGGCCTTGCTGACGACCTTGCTGGTCACCAGCACCACGTCGCCGTCGGCGAGCGGGACGGCGTCCCCAGCAGGCCGACCAGCAGCGCGGCCAGGTCGTCGCCGCGGCGTACCTCCCCGACGCCGTCGGGCGCCAGCACGCGTCAGCCGGGTCACCGGGTCACCGGGCGACCAGCTCGATGGCCGCGGCCGCCATCGCGGCGGTGGCGTCGTCGTCGGTCATCAGCAGCGGCGCGGCGGCCGCGGCCAGCCCGGCGGCCCGCAGCCCGTCGAGCTGGTCCTCGTCGCTCTCGTCGACCAGCCAGCCGTCGAGGACGCCCTCGCCGGAGCGGGCGCCGTAGTGGCGGCCGACGCCGCCGGCGCTGACCTCGACGCCGATCGTGGTCGAGCAGCTGCTGGGCCATGCCGTGGACGTGGCGGCCGCTGATGATCGGCGAGATGCCGACGACCGGCGCGCGGGTGGCGGACAGCGCCTCGCGGACCCGCGGCACGCCGAGGATGGTGCCGACCGAGACCACCGGGTTGGACGGCGGCACGATCACCAGGTCGGCGTCGGTGATCGCGTCGATCACGCCGGGCGCGGGGGAGCAGTCCTCCTGCCCGACGACGAGGACGGCCTCGGCGGGCACCTCGGCCCGCAGCCGCACCCAGTACTCCTGGAAGTGGACGACCCGGCGACCGCTGGGGGACTCGGGGTCGGTGATCGCGATGTGGGTCTCGACCCGGTCGTCGGTCATCGGCAGCAGCCGGACCGCCGCCCGGTCGTCGGGGCCAGCCAGCGGCGGCACAGCGCCTCGGTCACCTGGGACAGCGGGTAGCCCGCGTCCATCATCTGGGTGCGCACCAGGTGGGTCGCGAGGTCGCGGTCGCCGAGGCCGAACCAGGCCCGGTCCACGCCGTACGCCGCCAGCTCCTCGCGCGCGTGCCAGGTCTCGTCCCGCCGGCCCCAGCCGCGCTCGGTGTCGATGCCGTCGCCGAGCGTGTACATCAGGGTGTCGAGGTCGGGGCAGATCTTGAGGCCGTGCAGCCACCAGTCGTCGGCGGTGTTGGCGATCACCGTGACCTCGGCGTCCGCGGCGACGCCGGGTAGGGTTCCGCGACCGCGATGCCGTGGCGCAGTCCGCGCACGAAGCGGGCGCCGCCGACGCCGCCGGAGAGCACCGTGATCTGCCGCAAGAGCTGGGCCATGGCATCAGCCTGCCGTACGAGATAGATAGCCCAAGTGGGTGGTTGTCACGCATACCAGAGATCCGCTTGACTTTCGGTGTACGACAGGCGTGTAATTCCCACAGTGTTCTTCTGCTCCGCAGCGGGTCTTCCCCGCTGAGGAGCAGCGGAGCACCGGGGAGCCAGACAGGGAGCACATTCGGGGGCTCCGGCGCGAGCGCGTCGGAGCCCGGGTCGAAAGGGCGAGAGCCGTGAGAGAACTACTTCTCCTCGACGGAGGCGCCGAGGAAGCGGGATGGCAGGAGCGGGCGCTGTGCGCGCAGACCGATCCCGAGGCGTTCTTCCCCGAGAAGGGCGGATCGACGCGGGAGGCCAAGAAGGTCTGCCTCACGTGCGAGGTGCGGACCGACTGCCTCGAGTACGGCGCTGATGAACGACGAGCGCTTCGGCATCTGGGGCGGGCTGTCCGAGCGCGAGCGTCGCAAGCTGAAGAAGCAGCGCGGTCTGAGCCGGTCGGCGTCACGAGCCCACTCCGTCGACGCCGACCTGGACAGACCGGGTACTCGCGAGTTCGGCGGTGCCACCAGGTCGCCGTTAGGGTCATCGACCGTGTCTGCCACGGTCGTCGCCCTCCTCGTCAGCCATGACGGTGCGCGCTGGCTGCCCACCGTCATCGACGGGATCCGGGCGCAGCGCCGGCCCGTCGACCGGGTCGTCGCGGTCGACACGACGAGCCGCGACGACAGCCCGGCGCTGCTGACCGAGGCGTTCGGCGAGCCGTGTCACGGCTCCCGGCGGCACCGGCTACCCCGCCGCGGTCCAGCTCGGCCTCGCGCGAGGCCGGCGACGCGGACTGGATCTGGCTGCTCCACGACGACTCCACCCCCGACCCCGGCGCCCTCGAGGCAGCTGCTCGCCGCCGCCGAGGCCGACCCGACGGCCGACATCCTCGGCCCCAAGCTGCGCGAGTGGCCCTCGCTGCGCCGGCTGCTCGAGCTCGGCATCACCATCTCGGGCACCGGCCGCCGCGAGACCGGCCTCGAGCGCGGCGAGTACGACCAGGGCCAGCACGACGAGGTCCGGCCGGTGCTGGCCGTCAACACCGCCGGCATGCTGGTCCGTCGCTCGGTGCTCGAGGCGCTCGGCGGCTTCGACGAGCAGATGCCGATCTTCGGCAACGACATCGACTTCGGCTGGCGCGCCGCTGCCGCCGGCCACCGCACCCTGATCGTGCCGCAGGCCGTGGTCTTCCACGCCGAGGCCGCCCACCGCGGCGTACGCCGGACGCCGCTGACCGGCCGCCACATCCACTACCAGGAGCGCCGGGCCGCGCTCTACACGCTGCTCGTCAACGCCAGCACCCGGTCCCTGCCGTGGCGCGTGCTGCGGCTCGGGCTCGGCACGCTGGTGCGGATGGTGGGGCTGCTGCTGGTCCGGCAGGTCGGCCAGGCCCTCGACGAGCTGGCGGCGCTGGTGTCGCTCTACGGCAAGCCCGCGACTGGTGCTGCGGGCGCGCCGCGACCGGCGCACCCGCGCCGCGGCGACCGGGTCGGAGGCCGTCGACGTCAAGCCGATGCTCGCGCCGGCCTGGGTGCCCTACCGGCACGGCCTCGACTTCGTCAGCGACCTGGCCGCGGCCGCCACCAACCAGGCCGCCGACGTCGCCGAGCGGCGCCGGATCGCCGTCCGGCAAGCCGGTCCCGGTCGCTCGACGAGGAGGACCCGTGGGCCGAGGAGCAGGGCTGGGTCGCCCGGTTCTTCACCAACCCGGTCGCGCTCGGCGGCGTGCTGTTCGTGCTGCTCGCCCTGATCGGCGCCCGCGAGGCGTTCGGCACCGTCGCCGGTGGCGCCCTGTCGCCGGCGCCCGAGTCGGTCACGGAGTGGTGGCGGCTCCACGTCGAGTCGCAGCACCCGCTCGGCCAGGGCACCGGGGTCCCCGCGCCGGCGTACGTGCTCCCGCTGGCGCTGCTCGGGTCCGTCGTCAGCCCGACCGCCGCCGTCAGCCTGCTGCTCGTGCTCGCCGTCCCGCTGTCGTTCTGGGGGGCGTGGCGGTTCCTGCGCGTGGTCGGCCGGCTCCTCGACGAGCAGGGTCCGCCGGCCTGGCTGCTCTTCCTCGGCGCCACCACCTACGCGCTGATCCCCGCGGCCAGCGGCGCGTGGGGCCTCGGCCGGCTGGGCGTCGTGGTCGCCGCCACCGTGCTGCCGTGGCTGGCCCACGCCGCGCTCGGCTTCGCCGACCCCGAGCCCGACCGCCGCTGGCGGGCCGCGTGGCGGACCGGGCTGCTGCTCGCGCTGGCCGCCGCGTTCGCGCCGCTGGCCTTCTGGTTCTCCCTCGTGCTCGCCGCCGCTCGTCGTCGGTGCCGGCTTCTGGATCAGCTCGCGCGCCATGCGCGACCGCTCGGTCTGGGGACCGCCGGCGGTGGCCCTGGCCGTGCCGGCGCTGCTGCTCGCCCCGTGGTGGGCGCCCGCGCTGCTGACCGGTGCCGGCCACGGCCCTGGTGCTCGACATCGGGCGGCTGCCGATGGCCACCGTCGGCTTCGAGGACCTCGTCACCGGCCACCTCGGTGACGCCGGCGCCCCGGCGTTCCTCGGGCTGCTGCTGCTCGCGGTCGCGGTGCTGGCGCTGGTCCCCGCCGCGCACCCGGATCCCGGTGCTGGTGTGCTGGATCGTGGTCTTCGCGGCCGCGCTGGTCGCGCTCGCGCTGGCCTACCCGACCTTCGAGACGCGACGTGGTCTCCACCAAGGCCGGGCTCGGCTTCCTGGTGCTCGTCATCCAGGCCGGCGTTCGTGGTCGCGGCGGTGGTCGCGGCCCAGGGTGCGCTCGCGCGCGTCTCCGCCGGCTGGTGGCGACGCGGGCTGGGCGTGCTGATCGCCGGTCGCCGCGGTGGTGCCCGCTGGTCGGGCTCGGCTGGTTCGTCGTCTACGGTCCCGGCGACCTCGAGGACACCGCCGACACCGGCATCCCGGCGTACATGCGGCAGAGCGCCGAGCTCGGCCCGTCCCACGGCATCCTCGTGATCGAGGGCGACGTCGACTCCGGGCTCACCTGGTCGGTGGAGCGCGGCGACGGCCTCACGGTCGGCGAGGACGAGGTGGTCGGGCTGCTGGAGTCCGACACCGACCTCGACCGTGACGTCCAGACGCTGGTCTCGGCGCCCGAGCAGGAGGCCGCGGCGACGCTGCCCGGCCACGGCATCGAGTACGTCGTGCTGCCCTCGCCTGCCGACGGCAGCGTGGCGTCGGTGCTCGACGCGACCACCGGGCTGGAGCAGGCCAGCGCCGAGGACCGCTCCACCCGCGCCTGGCGCGTGGGCGCCGCGGTCGAGGAGGACGCCGTGACCGGCGAGACCGCCTGGTGGCGGATCGCGCTGGTGGCGCTGCAGGGCCTCGGGATCGTGGTGGTCGCGGTGCTCTGCGCCCCGACCCAGCGACGGGAGGAGCGGCATGAGCACGAGCCGAGCAGGGTCGCCGATCCGCCGTACGACGCTCGGTGAGCCCGACCGCGCTGCTCGCCGTGCTGCTGCCGCTGCTGACGGTGGGCGCGCTGTCCCTGGTGCAGCCCGCACGAGCTGGCCGACCCCGAGCCGCCCCCCGAGCAGGTCTCGCCGTCGCGGGTCGACCTGGTGTGCCCGTCCGGCCCCGACGGCTCCGAGGCTGGCGCTCGCCGCCGCCGGCCGCGCCGACCGGCGACGTCAGCTCGCTACTCGCCCGGCGACATCGACCCGTCGCCGATCTCGCTGGTCGCCGACGCGGTCGAGACCCTCGCCCGCCCCGAGCCGACCTTCGTCCGCGGCAACGGCCAGATCGCCGCCGAGCTGATCGGCGCCCGGCACCGCCGAGGCCGACGCTCGCCGCGACCGAGTGCGTGGTGCCGCGACCCGAGTACTGGCTCACCGGCATCGGCGCCGGCGCCGACCACGCCACGTCGCTCGAGCTGAGCAACCCCGACCAGGGACCGGCCGTCGCCGACATCACCGTCTGGGGCCGCACCGGCCCGCTCGACGTACCCGGCGCTGCGCGGGGTCACCGTGCCCGGCGGGCGAGTCCCAGGTGCTCGACCTGGCCGAGCTGCTGCCCGCGGCGCAGCGAGCTGGCGATCCACGTCGTCGTCTCGCGCGGCCGGCTGGCGGCCAGCGCGCTCGACGAGATCCCGGCGCTGGGCAGCCGTCCCGCCGCCGCCGGGCTGGCTGCCGCCGGTCGCCGGAGCCGGCGACCGAGCAGCTGCTGCTCGGGCTGGTCGGGCGGCGAGGGCACCGACACGCTGGTGCTCTCCAACCCCGGTGCCGACGAGGCCCGGGTCGAGCTCCGGGTCGTGACCGAGGACGCCTCCTTCGTGCCCGAGGGGCAGGAGGAGATCCGGGTCGTCACCGGAGTCGGTCGAGACGATCACGCTGACCGAGACGCTGCGCAGCCCAGATCCGCGAGGGCGCGCTGGCGCTGCAGGTGACGTCCACCGCGCCGGTGACGGCCGCCGCTCCGCTCGGTCGTCGACGAGCGACCTGGTGCACGCGCCGACCGTGACCGGCACCGAGGCGCCGATGACCGCGCTGGTGCCGCGCGGGCGAGGCGCGGCTGGTGCTGGCCCGGGCCGGCGGGGCCGGCGTGGCCGATGGTGGCGGCGTACGGCGACGGCGAGCTGCTGGAGGAGAAGCGGGTCGAGCTGACCGACGGCAGCGGCGGCGATCGTCGACCTGCCCGAGGGGACCGACCTGGTGCGGGTCACCCCGCGCCGCACCGACGTGGCGGCCCTCGTGGTCGCGACCGGGGGCGCGGCAGCGGGGCACCACGGTCGTCCCGCTGCGCGAGCTGGTCCGCTACGCCCTGATCCCCGACGTCCGGCCCGGCCTGCCGCAGTGACGTCGGATGCAGCACAAGTGCGGCTCAGGCGGGTCAGTCGTCGCGGGGGCGGTAGCGGGGGTCGACCAGCGCGGCGTCGATGCCCGAGCAGCTCGGCGACCTGCTCGACGACGACCGTCAGCACCAGCGCCTCGAGGTCGGAGCGGGTCTCCGCGCGGTGCTCGATCGGCCGCCGGAACAGCACCAGCCGGGTCGGCGCGCCCTTGCGCGCCGCGCACCAGCGACGACAGCGGGACCGTCTCGGGGTGCCAGTCGTCCGGGATCTGGGGCGCGTCCTCGACGGCGTACTCCAGCAGCCCGAGCCGGTCCGACCAGCGCTCGTCGAGGTCGGTCGACGATGTCGAGGACCAGCGAGTCGAACCGTTCGCCCCGCGTCCGGCCGCACCGGGACCCCGGGCTCCAGCGGCAGCACGCCGGGACCGCGCATCCCGCGACCGCGCCGGTCCCGACGGCGCGGCACGGTGTCCGCTCCTCCACGACCGCGAGCCTAATCGGCAACCCGCCGGGTCAGTGGGTACCGTCGGCCGCGTGAGTGGATCCCGTCGGTGTTCGCGGACGGCGTGCGACCGCGCGGCGGTCAACACGCTGACCTACGTGTACGCCGACATGACGGCCGTGCTCGGCCCGCTCTCCACCTACGCCGAGCCCCACGCCTACGACCTCTGCGACGTGCACAGCGAGCCGGCTCTCGGCCCCGCGCGGCTGGGAGGTGCTGCGGCTCGCGCCCGACACCGCGGCCCAGGGACCGACCCAGGACGACCTGCTCGCGCTCGCCGACGCCGTGCGCGAGGCGGGCCGCCCGCAGCGCCCCGAGCCGCCCGGTCGCGTCGCTGGCCGACGAGACCGGCCGCGAGGTCACGCGCCGCGGCCACCTGCGGATGCTCACCACCGACTGAACGGCGCGGCGCGCTCGGCCCGGCATAGGCTCCGGAGCCATGGCCCACGACCGCGGACGTCGAGACGCTCGACGCGATCTTCAAGGCCTACGACGTCCGGGGTCTGGTCCCCGAGCAGCTCGACGCCGACATCGCCCGCGCCGTCGGCTCCGCGTTCGTCGAGGTCACCGGCGCCGACGCCGTCGTGGTCGGCCACGACATGCGTCCCAGCTCGCCCGGAGCTGGTCGAGCGCGTTCGCCGACGGGCGCGGCCGCGGCCGGCGCCGACGTGGTCGCGATCGGGCTGTGCGCGACCGACCAGCTCTACTTCGCCTCCGGCACGCCTCGACGTGCCCGGCGCGATGTTCACCGCGAGCCACAACCCGGCCGGCTACAACGGCATCAAGCTCTGCCGCGCCGGCGCCCGGTCCCGGTCGGCGCGCGACAGCGGGCTCGCCGAGATCCGCGACCTGGTCGCCGCCGGTGCGACGCGCACGCGCCGCGCGGCGCGGGCACCGTCACCCGACCGCGACCTGCTCGCGGCGTACGCCGGGCACCTGGTGGGCCTGGCGCCGGTCACCGGTCGGCGGCTGAAGGTCGTGGTCGACGCCGGCAGCGGGATGGCCGGGCTGACCGTGCCGGCCGTGGCCGCGCTGCTCGGGCGACGACGCAGGTCGAGCTGGTCCCGATGTACTTCGAGCTCGACGGCAGTTCCCGCACCACGAGGCCAACCCGATCGACCCGGCCAACCTGGTCGACCTGCAGGCGCGGGTCGTCGAGGAGGGCGCCGACGTCGGGCTGGCCTTCGACGGCGACGCCGACCGCTGCTTCCTCGTCGACGAGCGCGGCGTCGCCGTGCCGCCCTCGACCCTCACCGCCCTGATCGCCGCGCGCGAGCTGGCGCCGCCACCCGGGCTCGACGGTGATCCACAACCTGATCACCAGCCGCGCGGTCCCCGAGATCGTCACCGAGCTCGGCGGCACCCCGGTCCGCACCCGCGTCGGCCACAGCTTCATCAAGGCGACGATGGCCGAGACCGGCGCGGTCTTCGGCGGCGAGCACAGCGGCCACTTCTACTTCCGCGACTTCTGGCGCGCCGACTCCGGGATGCTGGCCGCGCTGCACGCGCTGGCCGCGCTGGCCGAGTCCGACCGTGCCGCTCTCGGAGCTGCTGCGCCGACTACGAGCGCTACGTCACGAGCGGCGAGCTCAACTCGGTCGTCGACGACGCCGGCGGCCGTGCTCGACGACGCTCCGTGCGGCGTACGCCGGACGCGACGGCGTCGGAGCTCGACGAGCTCGACGGGCTGACCGTGAGCCACCGCGACTGGTGGTTCAACGTCCGCCCCTCCAACACCGAACCCCTCCTCCGGCTCAACGCCGAGGGGAAGGACCGGGCCACCATGGCCGAGGTCCGCGACGACCGTCCTCACGCCAGATCAGGAGCCACCGATGAAGCTCGACCCCGCCCTGCTCGACATCATCGTCTGCCCGGACTGCCGCGGCGACCTGGTCGCGACCGGCGAGGAGCTGGTCTGCCAGGCGTGCGGCCTGGCCTACCCGGTGCGCGACGACATCCCCGTGCTGCTGGTCGACGAGGCCCGGCGGCCCGAGTGAGTGCCGAGTGAGGCCGCTGACGATGGTGACGCTGGTTCGACGAGTCGCGGCTCGACGACGAGTCGGTGCTGGCGGCGCGCGGACGCCCAGCTGCGCGCGCTCGCCGAGGCCGGCGCGCGGGTACGCCGGGAGGCGGCCGAGGCCGCCGAGGCGACGCCGAGGCGGTGGCCCGGGCGGCCGAGCAGCAGCGACCGCGTGCCGTCGTCGCGGCCGGACCGGACTCCCGGCTGCTGCGCGCGGTCCTCGAGCCGTGGTGCCCGGTGCCGTTCGTGGCGTGGCCCAACCCGTCGCTCCCCGGCTGGGCCGGCAGGCCTCGACCTGGTCGTCGTGCTCGCCCCGGACGGCGGCGCCGGCTCCGCGTCCGCGGTCGCCGAGGCGGTGCGGCGCGGCTGCCAGGTCGTGGTCGCGTGCCCGCCCGGGTCGATGGTGGCCGAGCACGCGGCCGGTCGCTGGAGCACGATCCTGCCGACGCCGGGACGCGACCAGCTCGCGACCGCGGTGGTCGATGCTCGACTACCTCGAGCAGGTCCAGCTCGGTCCGCGCGTCGACGCCGAGCGGGTCGCCACCGCCCTCGACGAGGTCGCCATCGCCTGCTCGCCCCACCGCGACCTGGCCGTCAACCCGGCCAAGATGCTGGCGATCGCGATGGCCGACACCCTCCCCGTGGTCTGGGGCGGCAGCGTGCTGGCCGCCCGCGCCGCCCGCCGGATCGCGGAGTCGCTGCGCCGGGTCAGCGGCCGCAGCGCGCTGGCCGGCGACGCCGAGCACCTGCTGCCGGTGCTCGAGGCGGCCCGCGCCCGCGACGTCTTCGACGACCCGTTCGCCGACGAGCCGCGCGACCTGCGGCCGATGCTGCTGGTGCTCGACGACGGCGTCCGAGGAGCCGCTGGTCCGCGAGTCCCGGGGCCGGCTCCAGGCCGCGGCCGCCGCCCGCGGCGTACGCGTGGAGACGCTGACGACCGACGCGCCGACCGAGGTCGCCCGCTACGCGTCGCTCCAGCTCCAGCGGCAGCTACGCCACCGAGTACCTCGGCCTCGGCCTGGTCGAGGACTGACCGGACCGCCGGATGGCGCGCGACCCGTGGCTGGACAACGCCAAGATGACCCTGGTGACCCTCGTGGTCATCGGCCATCTCTGGGCGGTGCTGCCCGACACGACGTTCAACGACCACTTCTACGACTTCCTCTACCTGTGGCACATCCCGGCGTTCGTCTTCGTCACCGGCTACCTCTCGCGCTCCTTCGAGTGGACCCGGGCCAAGCTGCTCGGCCTGCTCACCACGGTGGTCGTGCCCTACGTGATCTTCGAGTCGCTCTACGCGCTGTTCCGGATCCGGGTCGGTGACGAGCGCTTCGACGACCTCTACGCCGACCCGCACTGGCCGCTCTGGTACCTCGCGGCCCTGTTCTTCTGGCGGCTCGCCACCCCGGTCCTGAAGCGCCACCCGGTGGCGATCCCGGCCTCGATCGCACTCAGCGTCGTCGGCGGCGCGTACGCCGGGGAGACGCTCGACCTGGCCCGGGTCATCGGGCTGCTGCCGTTCTTCGTGCTCGGCCTGCACACGACCAGCGACCGGCTGGCCGCGCTGCGCACGCCGCGGGCCAGCCTGGTGGGCGGCGTCGTGCTGCTCGCCGTGCTCGCCCTGGCCGGGCTGACCGACGTCCTCATCGGCACCGAGTGGCTCTACTACCGCGCCCGCTACGACACGCTCGGCGTCAGCGACACGACCGGCATGGCGATCCGGCTCGGCCTGCTCGCGGTGGGGACCGCGGCCGCGGTGGCTTTCCTCGCGCTGGTGCCGCGCCGGGCCGGGTGGTACGCCGAGGCGGGTCGCTGGACCCTCGTGGTCTACCTGTTCCACGGCTTCTTCGTGAAGGGCATCGGCTACACCGGGTTCGGCGACTGGGCCGACACCCACGGCGTCCCCGCCTGGGCCCTCACCACGCTGATCGGGATCGCGGTCGCCCTGCTGCTCAGCTGGGACCCGCTGGCGCGACGGCTGAACGTGGTCGTCGACCCCTACGGCTCGGTGCTGCAGGCGCGGAGACGTCGGCTGGCCGGGACCGGTCCGCGCAGCTGAGGGTCCGGGGGTTTCGAGGCTCGCTCCGCTCGCACCTCAACCACCGGACCGCCAGTGGACCGTCGACTCGACCGGAGCTCCGGATTGCGCTGTCAGGTCGGTGGTTGAGGTGCGAGGCCGCCCGCGGCCGAGCCTCGAAACCCCCGACGCCCGAGGACCGGACCTCGACGGGTACGCCGATAGGCTGGTGCGCACACCCACCGAAGGAGCGAGATGGCCGGCGGACTCTTCGCCCTGCTCGACGACGTGGCCGCACTGGCCAGGCTGGCGGCGGCCTCCGTCGACGACGTCGGCGCGGCGGCCGGTCGTGCCAGCGCCAAGGCGGCCGGCGTGGTGGTCGACGACACCGCGGTCACCCCGCAGTACCTCCAGGGGTCCGCCGCCGAGCGTGAGCTGCCGATCATCAAGAAGATCGCGATCGGCTCGCTGCGCAACAAGCTGCTCTTCATCCTCCCGGCCGCGCTGCTGCTCAGCCAGTTCCTGCCCGCAGGCGCTGCCGGTGCTGCTGATCGTCGGCGGCACCTACCTCGCCTACGAGGGCGCGGAGAAGGTCTACGAACGCTTCACCGGCCACCACGAGGCCGAGGAGGAGCTGGCCGGCGCAGGGGGAGTTCACCCCCGAGCACGAGGAGAAGACCGTCGCCGGCGCGATCCGCACCGACTTCATCCTGTCGGCCGAGATCATGGTGATCGCGCTCAAGGAGGTCGTCGACTCCCAGCCCGACGCCGGCTTCGTGATGCGTGCCGCCATCCTCGCCGTGGTCGCCGTGTTCATCACGCTGCTGGTCTACGGCGTGGTGGCCCTGATCGTGAAGATGGACGACATCGGGCTGCGGCTCACCCTGCGTGACTCCTCGGGCTCGCAGCGGATCGGCCACGCGCTGGTCGGTGCGATGCCGAAGCTGCTCGCGGTGATCTCGCTGGTCGGCACGCTCGCGATGCTGTGGGTCGGCGGCCACATCCTGCTGGTCAGCCTCGACGAGCTGGGCCTGCACGCGCCGTACGGCCTGGTCCACGACTGGGAGGTGGCGGTCCACGACGCCGTCGGGGGCGTCGTCGGCAGCGTGCTGGGCTGGGTCGTCAACACCCTCGCCTCGGCCGTCGTCGGCGTCGTGGTGGGCGCTGTCGTGGTCGCCGTGATGCACCTCGTCCCTCGCAAGGCGCGCGCGCGCGGATTCCTGAATCCGGCCTCCGTCGTCCTACCCTTGCGAGGTCCGCGTGGGAGATCCCGACAACGCGCAGATGCGCGGCGCAGACCTGGCTCCAACTCCACGAGGAGACATCTGATGGACTTCAAGGTTGCCGACCTGTCGCTGGCCGAGTACGGGCGCAAGGAGATCACGCTCGCCGAGCACGAGATGCCCGGCCTGATGGCGATGCGCGAGCGCTACGGCGTCGACAAGCCGCTCGCCGGCGCGCGGATCGCGGGCTCGCTCCACATGACCGTCCAGACCGCGGTGCTGATCGAGACGCTGGTCGCTCTCGGCGCCGAGGTCCGCTGGGCGTCCTGCAACATCTTCTCCACCCAGGACCACGCGGCCGCGGCGGTCGCGGTCGGCCCGGAGGGCACCGTCGACGCCCCGGCCGGCGTCCCGGTCTTCGCCTGGAAGGGCGAGACGCTGGAGGAGTACTGGTGGTGCACCCAGCAGATCCTGCAGTGGCCCGGCGACTCGTTCGCGAACATGATCCTCGACGACGGCGGCGACGCCACGATGCTGCTGCACCTCGGCCTCGAGGCCGAGAAGACCGGCGTCGCTCCCGACCCGGCGACCGCCGCCAGCACCGAGCAGCGCATCGTCTTCGAGGTGCTGCAGGCGTCGCTGGCCGAGAGCAAGGACCGCTGGACCCAGATCGCGGGCGAGATCAAGGGCGTCACCGAGGAGACCACCACCGGTGTGCACCGCCTCTACGAGATGCTCAAGGAGGGCTCGCTCCTCTTCCCGGCGATCAACGTCAACGACTCGGTCACCAAGTCGAAGTTCGACAACAAGTACGGCTGCCGCCACTCGCTGATCGACGGCATCAACCGCGCCACCGACGTCCTCATCGGCGGCAAGGTCGCGGTCGTCTGCGGCTACGGCGACGTCGGCAAGGGCTGCGCGGAGTCGCTGCGCGGCCAGGGCGCCCGGGTCATCGTCACCGAGATCGACCCGATCTGCGCGCTGCAGGCCGCCATGGACGGCTACCAGGTCACCACCCTGGACGACGCCCTCGAGATCGCCGACATCATCATCACCGCGACCGGCAACAAGGACGTCGTCACCGTCGACCAGATGGCGCGGATGAAGCACCAGGCGATCCTGGGCAACATCGGTCACTTCGACAACGAGATCGACATGGCCGGGCTCGAGAACCTCCCGGGCGTCGAGCGCAACACCGTCAAGCCGCAGGTCGACGTGTGGACCTTCCCCGGCGGGAACAACGATCATCGTCCTCTCCGAGGGCCGGCTGATGAACCTCGGCAACGCCACCGGCCACCCGAGCTTCGTGATGTCGAACTCCTTCACCAACCAGGTGCTGGCCCAGATCGAGCTGTTCACCAAGCCCGAGGACTACCCCGTCGGCGTCTACGTGCTGCCCAAGCACCTCGACGAGGAGGTCGCCCGGCTGCACCTCGGCGCGCTCGGAGTGAAGCTCACCGAGCTGTCCGAGGAGCAGGCCAGCTACCTCGGTATCGCGGTCGAAGGTCCCTACAAGTCGGAGCACTACCGATACTGACCACCCGTGGTGGGGCAGTATGGACCACATGAGCCAGGCAGCTGAGATCGCGCCGCGCGCGCGCATCCTGGTCGTCGACGACGACGCGTCCCTCGCGGAGATGCTCACGATCGTCCTCCGTCAGGAGGGCTTCGAGAGCCAGATGTGCGCGCGCGGTGATCACGCCATGGACGAGTTCCGGGCCTACAAGCCCGACCTCGTGCTGCTCGACCTGATGCTGCCCGGCAAGGGCGGCATCGACGTCTGCCGGGAGATCCGGGCCGAGTCCGGCGTGCCGATCGTGATGCTGACGGCCAAGGGCGACACCGTGGACGTGGTGCTCGGCCTCGAGTCCGGCGCGGACGACTACATCGTCAAGCCGTTCAAGCCCAAGGAGCTGGTGGCGCGGATCCGGGCCCGCGTACGCCGGTTCGACGCACCCGGCCCCGAGGCACTCAGCATCGGCGACCTCGAGATCGACGTCGCCGGACACTCCGTGACCCGGGGCGGGCGCTCGATCAACCTCACGCCGCTCGAGTTCGACCTCCTGGTGTGCCTGGCGCGCAAGCCGTGGCAGGTCTTCACCCGCGAGGTGCTGCTCGAGCAGGTGTGGGGCTACCGCCACGCCGCCGACACGCGGCTGGTCAACGTGCACGTCCAGCGGCTGCGGTCGAAGGTGGAGCACGACCCGGAGAACCCCGAGATCGTGGTCACCGTCCGCGGCGTGGGGTACAAAGCCGGCACGTCCTAGGCAACGACCGTGGCTCTTGATCAGCTGGGCCGCCAGCACGCCGCCGAGGTGGCCAAGCGCGCCCTCACGTTCTGGCGCCGCTCGATCCAGGTCCGTGTGGTCGCCAGCACCGTCGTGCTCTCGGCGCTGGTGGTCGGCATCGTCGGCTGGTTCCTCGTGCAGCAGACCCGCGACGGCCTCCTGGAGCAGCGTGAGGACGCCGCGGTCAGCGAGGCGACCCGGGTCACCGCCGAGGCCCGCGACCGGCTCACCCGGGTGCCGCCCACCGAGACCGACGTCGCGACCCAGCTCTCCGACCTGGTCGAGCCGATCATCGAGCTGGGCTCGACCCGTGACTTCGCCGTCGTGCTGAGCGGACCGGCCGGGCAGTCGCGGATCGCCGACTCCGCGCAGTACACGCCCCGGCTCGACAAGACGAGCGTGCCGGCGTCGATGGAGGCACGCTTCGACGGCACCGACGCCGGCACGGCCTACACCTACACCGAGCTGCGGATGACGGAGTCCGACGGCTCGACGTCCAGCGAGCCGGCGATCGTGGTCGGCTCCCAGGTCCAGCTGCCGGCCGACTCGCGGACCTACACGCTCTACTACCTGTTCCCGCTGACGGACGAGGCGGCCACCCTCGGCCTGCTCGGCCGCGCGATGCTCACCGCCGCCGGGCTGCTGGTGCTGCTCGTGGCCGGCGTGACCTGGCTGGTGACCCGTCAGGTGGTGACCCCGGTGCGGATGGCGCGGCGGGTGGCGGAACGGCTCGCCGCCGGCCAGCTGCAGGAGCGGCTGCGGGTCTCCGGCGAGGACGACCTGGCCCGGCTGGCGACGTCCTTCAACCAGATGGCGACCAACCTGCAACGCCAGATCCGGCAGCTCGAGGAGCTCTCCCGCGTGCAGCGCCGGTTCGTCGCGGACGTCTCCCACGAGCTGCGGACACCGCTCACCACGGTCCGGATGGCCGGCGACGTGCTGCACGACGCCCGCGCCAGCTTCGACCGCGACCACGGCCCGCGCCGCCGAGCTGCTGCAGACCGAGCTCGACCGGTTCGAGGGCCTGCTGGTCGACCTGCTCGAGATCAGCCGCTTCGACGCCGGCGCGGCGGTGCTGGAGATCGACGACGTCAACCTGGTCGACGTCGCCCACCGGATCGTCGGTGCCACGTCCGCGCTGGCCCGCCAGAACGACTGCCGGGTGATCGTCGAGGCTCCCGACCACCCCTGCCTCGCGGAGGCCGACGTACGCCGGGTCGAGCGGATCGTCCGCAACCTGGTCACCAACGCGATCGACCACGCCGAGAGCGGCGACATCAGGATGCGGGTCGCCAGCGACGACCACGCGGCCGCGATCGCGGTCCGCGACCACGGCGTCGGCCTCGGCGTCGGCGAGTCGGCGATGGTCTTCAACCGGTTCTGGCGCGCCGACCCGGCGCGCGCCCGCACCAGCGGCGGCACCGGCCTCGGTCTCTCCATCGCGCTCGAGGACACCCACCTCCACGGTGGCTGGCTGCAGGCGTGGGGCCGGCCCGGCGAGGGCGCCCAGTTCCGGCTGACCCTGCCCCGGCGGGTGGGCGGCGTGCTGCGGCAGAGCCCGCTGCCGCTGGTCCCCGAGGACACCACGGAGCCGGTCCGGTGAGGCGCCGTACGCTGGCCGGTGCTGCTGGGGTGCGTCGCGGCGCTGCACCACCGGCTGCGTCGGGATCCCGCGAGGACGGCCCGATCGTCGACGCGGAGACCGCGGTCGGGCCGGGCGAGGAGCTCGCGCTCTACAACGACCCGCCCTCGCCCACGCCCGGTGCGCCGCCGACCGACATCGTCAAGGGCTTCCTGGACGCGCAGACCGCCATCCCGCTGCAGACCAACACCGCCGAGGAGTTCCTCACCACCGAGGAGGCGGCGACCTGGCAGCCGGAGCAGCGCACGATCACCTACGCCGCCGCGTCGCTGCCGCAGGGCAGCAACCGGGTCTCCGTCGAGCTCGACGGCGCCAACCAGATCGACCCGCGGGGATCGTGGCTCGGTGCGCTGCCGCGTGAGGAGCAGGAGCTGGGCTTCACCATGACGCGGGAGGACGGGGAGTGGCGCATCGACGACGCCCCCGACGCGCTCGTCGTGCCGGAGTCGTGGTTCGCCCAGGCCTATCGCCGGGTGTCGCTCTACTACCTCGACCCGACCGCCAGCATCCTGGTGCCCGGAGCCGGTGTTCGTGCCGCGCGGCGACCAGCTCGGCAGCTCCCTGGTCGATGCCCTCCTCAAGGGCCCGTTCGGCCGGCTGGCGCAGGTGCGAGCGCAGCGCCGTCCCACCCGGTCTCGAGCTCGACCTCTCCGTCTCGCTCACCGACGACGGGCATCGGCGAGGTGGACCTCATCGGCGGGGTCGCGATGCCGACCGACGAGGACGCGGCCCTCATGGTCGCCCAGCTCGCGCGGACGCTGTCCCAGGACTCCGCGCTACGCCGGCTTCCGGGTGGACATCGACGGGGAACCCGTCACGCTGAGCGGCGGTCTGACCACGTTCCCCATGGACCAGGGCGACGCCCTGGACCCAGCGGCCCCGCGCGCCACCTCGCTGCTCTTCGGGCTCCGGGACGGACTGCTGGTGTCCGGCGGTCCCGGTGCGCTGGACCCCGTCACCGGCCCGATGGGCACCGATCGGCTGGGCGTCCGGTCGGTCGGCGTCGACCTGACCGGCACCCGGGTCGCGGGCGTCTCGTCCGACGGCGCCCGGGCGCTGCTGACCGACGTGCGCACCGACGCGGACGTCACCCCGATCATGAGCGGGGCCACCGACCTGCTGCCGCCGGTCTGGGACTTCGCCGACCGGGTGTGGCTGCTCAACCGGACCGGCACCGGGGCCAGGGTCTCGGTCGTACGACGACGCGAACGGGCTGCGGGAGGTGCGGGTCCGCGGGCGTCACCGGCGAGGACATCTCCCACTTCCTGGTGTCACGGGACGGCTCGCGGCTGGTGGCCGTCCTCGACCGACGTCGCGGTGACCGGATCCTCGTCAGCCGGATCCGCTACGACTCGCGCGGCCGCGCCCTCGGCGGCACGCCGGCTCGGCGAGATCGCCTGGGACGACCAGACCCGGCTCCGGGCGCTCGACATCGGCTGGTCCTCGCCGACCTCCGTCGTGATCGCCCACCGGCTCACCGGCGACCTCCACCAGGTGCGCACCATGACCGTCGACGGCGCTCCGGCCGGCCTGCCCGGCCTGGCCGCCACCGTGCAGGAGCGGCCGCGGTCCCTGGTGTCGTCGCCCCGGACCACCGACCCGGTCTACGTCGAGACCCGCAGCGGGCTGCTCGACGTGCTCAGCGGGTCGCGGGCCGCCGCGCCGGACCCCGAGCTCGACGTTCCTCACCTACGTCGGCGGCTGACGCTCTCCACAGCCGGGCCGGCGACCCGTTGCCAGGCGCGCAGGCGCGTGGTCCGATCGCCGGGTGTCGGACCGCGGTGTGACGTCCTCCGGTGGCGGCCTGCGCGACGCCGCGCTCGACCTGCTCCTGGGCGGGGTCTGCGTGGGATGTGACCGAGCCGGGCCGCTCGCTGTGCGCCGCGTGCCGCGTCGGAGCTGCCGCGGCACGCCACGGCAGGCCTGGCCCACCCCACCCCGCCGGGTCTGGTCACCGCCGTGGGCCGGCGGCGGCTACGACGGCACGCTCCGGGCCGCGCTGCTGGCCCACAAGGAGCGCCACGTCGCCGGGCTGGCCGCCCCGCTCGCCGGGCTGCTCGCGCGGGCCGTGGCCGCCTCAGGGCCCGGGCCGCTGCTGCTGGTGCCGGTGCCGAGCCGGCCCGGCGCCGTCCGGGCCCGCGGTCACGACCCGCTGCTCGACGTCGTACGCCGCACCGCGCGGCTCGTGCCGGCGGCGACGGTGGCGCCGCTGCTGCGGTCGCGCGGCGGGGTGCTCGACCAGGCCGGCCTCACCGCGGCCGAGCGGGCCGCCAACCTGGCCGGCTCGCTGTGGTGCCCGTCCGCCGGGCTGCGCCGGTTCGCGGGCCGTCCGGCGCGGGTCGTGGTGTGCGACGACGTGATCACGACCGGTGCCACCGCGCGCGAGGCGCAGCGGGCGCTGACCGCCTCGGGTCTGGACGTGCGCGCGATCGCGGTGGTCGCGGCGACGCCGCGGCGGCGGCGGACGCGGCGCGGTGCGAATTGTCGGCCCCACGGCTTTCGTCGCGAGGAGCGGTCGACTAGCGTCTCTGCATGGAGTCCGTCCGGGTCCGTGGTTGCGTCGTCGGGACGCCCCGGTTCCCGGGAGCGTCGCGGCGACTAGCCGATGCCAGTCGCAGGCGAAGCGGCCCACGTAACCCCACCCCCTGCATGCAGGGGGCAGGGGGATCACGGTGCGGCTTAGGAGTAAGTCCTGCCTCGACCGGCTCGTCAGATGCGGGCCGGCGCGGGAGAAGGTCAGTAGTGGCATGCAAGCTGCGAGAACCTCAGCAGGCGGTTGTGGGGACGAAGACCAGGTCGGCCGGGCGGACTCCATGCCTGCCACATCCCAACCATTGACTCATCTGAGGCACGGGAGGTTGACATGGAAGTTGTTGTCACGGGACGCCACATCGAGCTGTCGGACCGGTTTCGAACCCACGTGACCGAGAAGCTCTCCAGGCTCGAGAAGCACGATCACCGGATCATGCGGGTGCAGGTCGAGGTCGAGAGCGAACGAAACCCGCGACAACACGACCGTGCGATCAAGGTCGAGCTCACGGCCTTCTCCAAGGGTCCGGTGATCCGGGCCGAGGCCGCCGCCGAGGACAAGATGGGCGCGCTCGACATGGCGCTCGACAAGATGGCCTCGCAGATGCGCAAGGCCGCCGACCGGCGCCGCGTCCACAAGTCCCGCACCGCCCGCCTCGGTGGGGGAGACGCTGGCCGGCATGGAGACCGTGCCGCCCGCCACGGAGGCCGACGAGCCCACCGTCGTCGAGCGCAAGGTCGGCCCGATCGCGGTCACCGGTGACGGCCCGCTCGTGGTGCGCGAGAAGAGCCACCCCGCGTCCCCGATGACGCTCGACCAGGCGCTCTACGAGATGGAGCTGGTCGGGCACGACTTCTACCTGTTCGTCGACAAGGAGAGCGAGCGTCCCTCGGTCGTCTACCGGCGCCGGGGCTACGACTACGGCGTGATCTCCCTGGAGCTGGGGAGCTCCTGACCCGTACGACGCGAGCGCGGCCGACCCGACGGGTCGGCCGCGCTGCGTGATTTCGGGCCCGCATGACGCGGACACGGGCTCCAGCCGTGCCATGATGACGCCCGTGACGACCCCCACAATCACGCAGGCGACAGCGGCGAGCCGATCCGGGTGCTGGTGGTCGACGACCAGGAGCTCTTCCGTCGTGGGCTGACCATGCTGCTCGCCAGCGAGGAGGGCATCGAGGTCGTGGGCGAGGCCGGTGACGGCGTCGAGGGCACGACGCTCGCCGAGTCCATGGCGCCCGACGTGGTGCTGCTCGACGTACGGATGCCGAAGCGCTCGGGCATCGAGGCCTGCCTGGCCATCAAGGAGAGCGTGCCGTCGGCCAAGATCATCATGCTGACGGTCTCCGACGAGGAGGCCGACCTCTACGAGGCCGTCAAGAGCGGCGCCTCGGGCTACCTGCTCAAGGACTCCTCGATCGAGGAGGTCGCCCAGGCGGTGCGGGTCGTCTCCGACGGCCAGTCGCTGATCAGTCCGTCGATGGCGGTCAAGCTGATCGACGAGTTCAAGCAGATGTCGCGCCCCGAGAAGGGCAGCGGCCCGGGCCTGCGGCTCACCGACCGTGAGCTCGAGGTGCTGCGGCTGGTCGCCACCGGCATGAACAACCGCGAGATCGCCAAGCAGCTCGTCATCAGCGAGAACACCGTCAAGAACCACGTCCGCAACATCCTGGAGAAGCTGCAGCTGCACTCCCGGATGGAGGCCGTGATGTATGCCGTCAAGGAGAAGCTGCTCGACCTCCCCTGACGCCCAGCACGCACGCTGGCTGCGTTGTCGTCGGTCGACGGCCCGCTTCGCTCAAGGCCGCCTTCCCTCCTCCGCCTTGCCATCGCACGCCCTGGACGCCAGGCTGTCACCGCCACATGGTTGAGTTCCGTACGTGACGCAGACGCTCTCACGCGCACAGGCGCGCCGCATCGCGCTGGCGGCCCAGGGATTCCTCGACCCGCCCCACTCCGCGCCGACGATGCGGACCTTCGGCCGCACCCTCGCCCGCACCGGCGTGCTCCAGGTCGACTCGGTCAACGTGCTGGCCCGCGCCCACCTGATGCCGCTCTACTCGCGGATGGGGCCCTACGACCAGACGCTGCTGGCGCGCGCCGGATCCGGCCGCGAGACGCGGCGGGTGCTGGAGTACTGGGCGCACGTGCAGGCCTACATGCCCGTCGAGCTGTGGCCGGCGATGCAGTGGCGGATGGACTCCTACCGCAGCCAGCGCGGCAAGTGGGGCTTCACCGCCGACCCCACGCTCGAGCCGGCGGTGCTCGCCGCGGTCCGCGACCGGGGGCCGGTCACCGCCCGCGACCTCGACCACGAGTTCAGCGGTCCCCGCACCACGCAGCACTGGGGCTGGAACTGGTCCGACGCCCGCAAGGTGCTCGACTACCTGTTCCTGGTCGGCGACGTCGCCATCGCCGGCCGCACCAGCCAGTTCGAGGTGCTCTACGACGTCCCCGAGCGGGTCCTTCCCCGCGCCGTGCTGGAGGCGCCCACCCCGACCCCCGAGGAGGCGGGCCGCGAGCTGGTCCGGCGGGCCGCCCGCTCCCACGGCGTCGGGACCGCGGGCTGCCTGGCCGACTACTACCGGATGCGCACCATCCCCGGGAACGGGCTGCCGAACGCCCAGGACGCGATCCGCGACCTGGTCGACGCCGGGGAGCTGGAGGAGGTCCGGATCGAGGGCTGGAACCGACCTGCCTGGCTGGACACCACCGCGCGGCGCCCCCGCGCGGTCCGGGCCCGGTCGCTGCTCAGCCCGTTCGACCCCCTGGTGTGGGAGCGCGCCCGCACCGAGGCGCTGTTCGACTTCCACTACCGGATCGAGATCTACGTCCCGGCCCCGCAGCGCCGGTTCGGCTACTACGTGCTGCCCTTCCTGCTCGGTGACCGGATCGTCGGCCGGGTCGACCTCAAGGCCGACCGGACCGGTGGCCGGCTGCTCGTGCTCGCGGCGTACGGCGAGGAGGGCGCGCCCGCCGAGACCGCCGCCGAGCTGGCGGTCGAGCTGCGGCGCCTGGCCGGCTGGCTCGGCGCTGGACGACGTCGTGGTCGCGCCGCGGGGCGACCTCGCCGGGCCGCTCGGCGCGGAGCTCGCCTGAGTCTCGAGGCTGAGCCGTGCGTCGCGCGGGTTCGGGCCCTGCTTCGGCTGCTGGGTAGCATGGCCGATGGTCCGGCGCCGGTCGGCTCGGGCCGACCAGACGTCAACTCCAGGAGTCAGTCCCCAGTGCCTGCCATCTTCGACAAGATCCTCCGCATCGGCGAGGGCAAGATCATCCGCCAGCTGGAGTCGATCTCCCAGGCCGTCAACGCCGTCGAGGACGACTTCGTCGCCATGAGCGACGACGAGCTGCGCGGCATGACCGACGAGTTCCGCAAGCGGCTCGCCGACGGCGAGACCCTCGACGACATCATGCCGGAGGCCTTCGCCACGGTCCGCGAGGCCGCCAACCGCGTGATCGGCCAGCGCCACTTCGACGTCCAGGTGATGGGCGGCGCCGCGCTCCACCTCGGCAACATCGCCGAGATGAAGACCGGTGAGGGCAAGACCCTGGTCGCGACCCTGCCGTCCTACCTCAACGCCCTCGAGGGCAAGGGCGTCCACGTCGTCACCGTCAACGACTACCTCGCCAAGTACCACGCCGAGTGGATGGGCCGGATCCACCACTTCCTCGGCCTCACCACCGGCGTGATCCTGCCGTCGATGCGACCCGCGGAGCGGCGCGAGGCCTACGCCTGCGACATCACCTACGGCACCAACAACGAGCTCGGCTTCGACTACCTCCGCGACAACATGGCCAGCGCGCTCGAGGACTGCGTGCAGCGCGGCCACAACTTCGCCATCGTCGACGAGGTCGACTCGATCCTGATCGACGAGGCCCGGACCCCGCTGATCATCAGCGGCCCCACCCAGGACGAGGTCCGCTGGTACGGCGAGTTCTCCAAGATCGCCGCCAAGCTGACCCGCGACGTCGACTACGAGGTCGACGAGAAGAAGCGCACCATCTCCGTGCTCGAGCCGGGCATCACCAAGGTCGAGGACCACCTCGGCATCGTGAACCTCTACGAGTCGGTGAACACGCCGCTGATCTCGTTCATGCACAACTCCATCAAGGCCAAGGAGCTGTTCCACAACGACAAGGAGTACGTCGTCATGAACGGCGAGGTGCTCATCGTCGACGAGCACACCGGCCGCATCCTGTCGGGCCGCCGCTACAACGACGGCCTCCACCAGGCCATCGAGGCGAAGGAGGACGTCGAGGTCCGCGAGGAGTACCAGACGCTCGCCACGATCACGCTCCAGAACTACTTCCGCCTCTACGACAAGCTGTCCGGCATGACCGGTACCGCCATGACCGAGGCGAGCGAGTTCGACAAGATCTACGGCCTCGGCGTGGTGCCGATCCCGACCAACCGGCCGATGGCGCGCGAGGACCAGCCCGACCTCGTCTACCGCACCGAGGAGGCGAAGTACGACGCCGTCGTCGAGGACATCGCCGAGCGTCACCGCAAGGGTCAGCCGATCCTGGTCGGCACGGTCTCGGTCGAGAAGTCCGAGCACCTGTCGGCGAAGCTGAAGAAGCTCGGCGTCCCCCACACCGTCCTGAACGCCAAGCAGCACGCCGACGAGGCGAAGGTCGTCGCGCTCGCGGGCCACAAGGGCGCGGTCACCGTCGCCACCAACATGGCCGGTCGAGGCACCGACATCATGCTCGGCGGCTCGGTCGACTTCCTCGCCGACGCGGAGCTGCGCAAGCAGGGCCTCGACCCGGTCGAGACCCCGGAGGAGTACGACGCCGCCTGGCCGGCCATGGTCGAGAAGATCAAGGCCCAGGTCGCGGCCGAGCACGACGAGGTCAAGGAGCTCGGCGGCCTCTACGTCGTCGGCACCGAGCGCCACGAGTCGCGCCGCATCGACAACCAGCTCCGCGGTCGTTCCGGCCGCCAGGGCGACCCGGGCGAGTCCCGGTTCTACCTGTCCCTCGAGGACGAGCTGATGCGCCTGTTCAAGTCGGAGTGGGTCGACCGGATCCTGCAGGTCATGCGGATCCCCGACGACGTGCCGATCGAGAACAAGCGCGTCACCGGCGCGATCGCGAACGCGCAGGGCCAGGTCGAGTCGCAGAACTTCGAGTCCCGCAAGAACGTCCTCAAGTACGACGACGTGATGAGCCGCCAGCGCGAGGTCATCTACGGCGAGCGCCGCCAGGTGCTGGAGGGCGCCGACCTCGAGGCCCAGGTGCGCGAGTTCATCAACGACGTCGTCGCCGGCTACGTCGCCACCACCACCGCAGGACCTCGCCGAGGAGTGGGACCTCGACGCGCTGTGGAGCGCGCTCGGCCAGCTCTACGAGGTCGGCATCGACCAGTCGACCTACGTCGCGGAGCACGGCGGCCGCCAGGGCCTCTCCCGCGAGCGGATGACCGAGGACCTGCAGGCCGACGCGCAGGCGGCGTACGACCGCCGGATCGCGGAGGTGGGCGAGGAGGTCATGCGTGAGCTCGAGCGTCGCGTCGTGCTCTCCGTGCTCGACCGCAAGTGGCGCGAGCACCTCTACGAGATGGACTACCTGCGCGAGGGCATCTACCTGCGGGCCTACTCGCAGCGCGACCCGCTGGTCGAGTACCAGCGCGAGGGCTTCGACATGTTCGCCGCGATGATGAACGGCATCAAGGAGGAGTCGGTCGGCTTCCTGTTCAACCTCGAGGTCTCGGTCGACGAGGAGGACGACGAGGAGGTCGAGGTCGAGCAGGAGGTGGCCGAGCCGCTGCGCGCGGAGGTCCCCACGGCATCGGCCTCGGCGGCGGCCGCCGCGGCGACCCGCGAGGCGCCGCAGATCCGGGCCCGCGGCCTGGAGGCGGCCAAGGCGCCGCAGAAGCTCACCTACTCCGGGCCCGACGAGGGCGTGGGCGAGCTGGGCGACGACAACGCCGCCGTACGCACGCGAGCCGGCCTCCAACGCCGACGACCCCTACGCCTCCATCGGCCGGAACGCGGAGTGCCCCTGCGGCTCGGGCAAGAAGTACAAGAAGTGCCACGGCGCACCGGGTGGCCCGACCGGCCTCACCGCTCGCGCCAACGGTTGACCGCAGCTCCGGCGCCCGGTGAGCCCGGTGGTCGAGCGCAGCGCAGCTGCAGCCGAGCCTCGAAACCTCCGGAGCGCTACGCAAACTCCAGCGCCGTGGCCTGCCACCGGTCCGACGCGCTGCTCGAACCGGACCGCGACCGCCCGTGAGCGCTGCCCGTAGCGCACGCGCGCGCTGACCTCGACGACCTCGTCGCCGACCCAGCAGGTGTGGACGCTCTCGACCTGCGGCCGCACCTGCTGCACGCGGGTCGTCGTCGACTCCCGCAGCGCCGCCGACCGCACCAGCTGCGCCCGCCGGGCCAGGTCGTCGTAGACCGTCGGGATCGCCCAGCGCAGCAGCTGGGACACCGGGCGGTCGCCGCCGGCGATCTCGACCGCCGCCTGGGTGAACCGGTGGGCCCACGCCTCGAGCCGCTGCCGCTCCCGGGGCTCCAGCCGGAGCACCGGCGCCAGCGGCGGGGGTCCGTACGACTCCTCCGGGCCGCGCCCGAGGTCGAGCGCGAGGGTGCCCTGCACGCTGGCGAGCGGCTCGGGTCGCAGCGGCACGACCCTCTCGTGGTACGGCGACATGGCGGCTCCTCTCATCGTGGGTGGTCCTCGCGTCGGCGGCAGCCTGCAGCCGCTGGCCGGGGTGGATCAGGTCGGGGTCGGCGCCGACGGCGTCGAGGTTGGCGCGGTAGATGGCGCGCCACCGCCGGTCGATCTCCTCGGCGTCGGCGTCGGGCGGCAGGGAGTCGCGGGCGATGCCCCAGAGCGTGTCGCCGGGCTCGACCCGCACCTCGTCGGCGGGCGGCGCGGAGCCGGGACGTCGCCGGGGCGCAGCCCGGGTGCCGAGCGCGCCGACCCACTGGGTGGTCGTGGTGGTGCGGTCCGGCAGCGGCAACCCGACCAGCAGCGCCCGGGTGGAGCCGGACTCGGGCGGGGGAGCGGGCCGGTCCGCGGCGGCCGGGCACGGCGAGCCCGCCGGCGAGCGAGAGCCCGCACGCGGCGAGCACCACGCGTCGTACGGACGGCGGGGACGCCGGCCCGGGCCGGTCGGCCGCGCAGGCCCTCGACCACGACGAGCGTGACCAGCACCCACAGCCAGGCCACGCAGCCCGGCGGCGGCCAGCGGCGCAGCCGGTCACCAGCGCCGGCGCGAAGCCCCCGGAGCCGGCGGCCTGCCCACCGACCGGCCGCGGGAGGAGCCAGGCCACGAGCAGCACCGCGGCCGCCGTCGTCGCCCCCCACACGACGAGGCACCGCACGATGCTGTTCATGGCCCGAACCTTTCGTTTGCATCTGTTTGCCACAGTCAACGCCCGATGAAGCGCGCTGGCAACCCCTTCTCCACAGGTCGCGGCACGTGGCAGGCTCGCGCTCGATGAACTGGGACGAGCAGCTGTTCGCGGTGCTCGACGACCTCGAGCAGCAGGCCGAGGCGCTCTACGACGCCGAGCGCGACGCGGAGGTGGCCGACCGGAGCCGGGCCGAGTACGGCGCGGTCACCCTCGCCAGCCGGCTGATGGCCTCCGTCGACACCGAGCGTCACGCTGGACGTGCGCGGCGTCGGTCGGGTCGTCGGCCGGCTGCAGCGGGTCGCGACCGGGTGGCTGCTGCTGGAGCTCCGGCACCACGCAGTGGGTGGTCCCGCTGGCCGCCCTCACCTCCGTCGGGGGCGCCTCGGCCCGGTCGGTGCCCGAGGTGGCGTGGTCGCCGGTCACCCGGCTCGGTCTGGGCTCGGCGCTGCGCCGGCTCAGCGAGGCGGGGGAGCGGTGCCTGGTGCACCGCGTCGACGGCTCACCCCTCGACGGCGTCGTACGCCGGGTGGGGCAGGACTTCGCGGAGGTCGAGCTCGCCCCCGACCGGGTCGAGCTGGTCGCCTTCGCGCGGTTGCGCCGTCCAGAGTCGCCCGGCGGTCGCAGAGTCCGCGGCTGACCGGAGAGGCACGTCCCCGGTAGGGGAAACCGACACCACCCCTACGTCGCCTCCACGTCGTACGGCGGGACCTCGCCGTCACCGAGGGGGCGCAGGCCGCGTCGGGCAGGGCGCTTCGCCTCCGCCTCGGCCTCCTCCATCGCCTCGACGATGTGCTTGCGGACGATGCTGCGGGGGTCGAGGTCGCGCAGCTCGAGGTCGGAGAACTCGGGGCCGAGCTCGGAGCGCAGGTCGTCGCGGGCGCCGGTGGCGAAGACCTTCATCCGGTGCAGGAAGCGGCCGGCCTGCCGGGCGAACTCCGGCAGCTTGTCGGGCCCGAAGACGACGACCGCCACCAGTGCGATGACCGCCATCTCGGGGAGCCCGACTCCGAACACGGGTCAGAACTTACTGGTCGGCGTCAGCCCGAGCTGCATGCCGGCGAGGCCGCGGCTGCGACCGGAGAGCCGGGTGGCGACCTCGACCAGCACCTCGGCCGCCGCGGCGCGGTGGGGTCGGACTCCACGATCGGCTTGCCGGAGTCACCGCCCTCGCGCAGCGAGGTGTCGAGCGGGATCCGGCCGAGCACCGGGACGTCGTAGCCGAACCGCTGCGACAGGGTGGCCGCGACCCGGTCGCCGCCGCCGGAGCCGAAGAGCTCGATCTGGTGCTCGGGGCCGCAGTGGGGGCACACCAGGAAGCTCATGTTCTCCACGACGCCCACCACGCGCTGGTGCATCATCGAGGCCATCGTGCCGGCGCGCTCGGCGACCTCGGCGGCGGCCTCCTGCGGCGTGGTCACCACGACCACCTCCGCGCCCGGCAGGTGCTGGCCCAGCGAGATCGCCATGTCGCCGGTGCCGGGCGGCAGGTCGAGCAGGAGGACGTCGAGGTCGCCCCAGTAGACGTCGGCGAGCATCTGCACGAGCGCCCGGTCGAGCATCGGGCCACGCCACGCGACGACCTGGTCGCGGCGCGGCTTGAGCATGCCGATCGAGATGACCGAGACGCCGGATGCCGTCGGCACCGGCATGATCAGCTCCTCGACCTGGGTCGGCCGGTGGTCGGCGACGCCGAGCATCGCCGGCACGCTGTGGCCGTAGATGTCGGCGTCGACGATGCCGACCTTGAGGCCCTGGGCGGCCATCGCGAGCGCCAGGTTGACCGTCACCGACGACTTGCCGACGCCGCCCTTGCCGCTGGCGATCGCGAACACCTTGGTGAGCGAGCCCGGCTGCGAGAACGGGATCTCGCGCTGGGCCTGGCCGCCGCGGAGCGTCTCCTGCAGGCCGGCTCGCTGCTCGGCGGTCATCACGCCGAGGGTGAGGTCGACCCCGGTCACGCCGTCGACCGCGCCGACCGCCGTGGTGACGTCCCGGTTGATGGTGTCCTTGAGGGGGCAGCCGGCGACGGTGAGCAGCACCGTGACGCGGACCAGTCCCTCCTCGGAGATGTCGACGGACTCGACCATGCCGAGGTCGGTGATCGGCCGCTTGATCTCGGGGTCGTTGACGGTCGCGAGGGCGGCGTTGACGCGGTCCAGCAGGGAGGTACTCATGATGGGCCCAGCGTAGTTGGCCGGTGGTGCGCCGGCCGCCCCGGTGGCCGCCGCTCAGGCGTCGGGAGTGGCCCGCGTCTCGTCCGTGGTCGCCGTCGGCCCGGTTGCGCTCGTCGAGCTCGGCGAGCAGCGCCCGCAGCTCGGAGCGCACGTAGTCGCGGGTCGCGACCTCGCCGATCGCCATCCGCAGCGACGCCATCTCGCGGGCCAGGAACTCCATGTCGGCGTGGGCGCGCGCGTTGGCCTGCCGGTCCCGCTCGGCGATGACGCGGTCGCGGTCCTCCTGCCGGTTCTGCGCGAGCAGGATCAGCGGAGCGGCGTACGACGCCTGCAGGCTGAGCATCAGGGTCAGGAAGATGAACGGGTAGAGGTCCCACCCGAGGTCGTCGGGCGCCAGCCAGTTCCACGCCACCCAGACCACGACGAACAGCGTCATGTAGAGCAGGAACCGGGCGGTCCCCATGAACCGCGCGAACTGCTCGGCGAACGAGCCGAACGCGTCGGCGTCGTACGCCGGCCGGCGGACCAGGGGGCGGCGGACCTCGGTGGGGGTGTCGAGGCGGCCCGCGGCGCGTCTCAGCCACGGCCGCAGCCCCGGCGGTCTGGTTGCCGGCCGCGTCGTCGCGCCAGTTCTCGGGGAGCATGTGGTCGAGCAGGTCGTCGACGGTGACCGCGCCGAGCAGCCGGCCCTCCTCGTCGACCACCGGTGCCGCGACCAGGTTGTAGGTCGCCAGGTGGGCGGCCACCTCGTCGATCGGCGCCTCGGGACGCAGCGCGTCGAGCGACGCGTCGACGGCCGCGGCGGCCAGCGACGACGGCGGCTCGCGCAGCAGCCGCTGGATGTGGGCGCAGCCGAGCAGCCGGCCGGTCGGCGTCTCCAGCGGCTGGCGGCACACGTAGACCATGGCCGCGAGGGAGACCGGCAGGTCGGGGTTGCGGACGTGGGCGAGCGCGTCGGCCACGGTGGCGTCCGGGCCGAGGATCACCGGCTCCGGCGTCATCATGCCGCCGGCGGTCTCCTCGGCGTACGACATCAGCCGCCGCACGTCCTCGGCGTCCTCGGACTCCATCAGCTCCAGCAGCGTGGCGGCCTGCTCGGGCGGCAGGTCGGCGATGAGGTCGGCCGCGTCGTCGGGCGACATCTCCTCCAGCACGTCGGCGGCCCGCTCGGAGTCGAGGTGGCCGAAGATCTCGACCTGGTCCTCCTCCGGGCAGCTCCTCGAGCACGTCGGCGAGCCGCTCGTCGTCCATCGCGGCGACCACCGCGGTACGCCGCTCGACGGGCAGGTCGTGCAGCACGTGCGCGGCGTCGGCGGGCTTCATCTCCGCGAGCTGGGCGATCAGCAGGGTGGCGCCCTGGGTCTCCTCGCGCCGGGTCAGCCCGTCGACCTCGCTCCACTCGACGACGTGGGTCTGGCCGCGGCGGCGGAACTTGCTGCTCGGCTCCTGCACGGCCACCCGCGACATCACCCAGTCGCGGTTGCGCGCCTGCTCCATCGCGACGTCGTAGACGGTGCCGGTGACGCCGGTGGCCGGGATGGTGACCGTGCGGTCGAGCATCTGGCCGATCACGAGGGTCTCGGTCGGCCGCTGCTCGAAGCGGCGCATGTTGAGCAGCCCGGTCGTGTAGACCTGCCCGCTGTCGACGTTGGTCACGCGGGTCATCGGGACGAAGATCCGGCGCCGGCCGAACACCTCCGCGACCAGCCCGAGCACCCGCGGCTGGTTGACCTCCGAGCGCACCGCGACCACCAGGTCACGGACCTTGCCGACCTGGTCCCCCTGGGGGTCGAAGATCGGCAGGCCGACCAACCGGGCGGCGTACACGCGTGTCGGGGCGGTGCTCACGGGGCCAACCTACTGCGCTCCCGCACCGTTCCCGGGCACCATCGTGGGGCGTCTGCGGGAAGGTCGCGAGCCCCGTACGATGTCCCCGTGCCCGGATCCCGCAAACGTGTCGAGCCTCGCCACGTCGACGCCGACAAGCTGCGGATCTCCGTCCCCACCGGCCCGTTCGCGGTGGGGGCCCTGGTGCTGGCCGTCGTGCTGGCGGTCGCCGGCGTGGCGTTCGCCTCGAGCGGCCTGGTGTCCGGGGCCCGCGGTAGCTCCGCGGTCGCCGGGCAGCGTCGCCCGAGCCGAGGACACCGGTCCGGACGGAGGCGCCGCCGGCCGAGCCGGAGGAGTTCCGGGTGGTGGCCGCGACGCGCATCGTCCCCGCTCCCGAGAAGGAACCGAAGCCGGACCCCGACAGGACCGGCGGGAAGGCGCTCGCCGAGCGGGCCGAGCGGGCGGCCTCGCCGACCATCGCCGACTTCGGTGTCGCGATGATCAACATCCTCGGCAGCCAGCACACCGCCGGTGGCAAGGGCGGCTACGCCTCCGGGACCAGCCGCGCCTACACGGCGACCCAGATGCTGCTGGCCCGCGGCTCGAGCATCATCGGGTTCTCCGAGATCCAGAACGACCAGCTCGCGGTCTTCCGCAACAACGCGCCGGCGTACGACGTCTATCCCGGGCACCGCGCTCGGCAACGCCGGCGTCCCGGCGATCGCTCGCCTGGGACACCGCCGTGTGGCGGCTCGTCGAGACCCAGGTCGTCTACATCCCGTTCAGCGGCCAGATCCGTCCGCAGCCGGTCGTCAAGCTGGCCAACGTCGCGTCGGGCGTCGAGATCTGGGTGATGAACGTCCACAACTCCCCGCAGGGCATGGAGGGCGAGCGCGACCGGGCCGAGGCCGTCGAGATCGCCAAGATCAACGAGCTCACCGCCGACGGCACCCCGATGATCGTGATGGGCGACTTCAACGAGAAGCAGGAGATCCTCTGCACGGATCACGGCGCCGACCTCGCTCGAGAGCGCCATCGGGGGCGGCAGCTGCTACCCGCCGCCGCAGCCGATGCGCGTCGACTGGATCTTCGCCTCGCCGTCCTTCACCTTCGGCAGCTACGAGGTCACCCGGGCCGCCCCGGTGCCCTACATCACCGACCACGCCGTCCTGTTCAGCCGGCTGAGCCTCGGATGAGTGCACCGGTCCGGCTCGCCGCGCTGACCATGGTGCGCGACGAGCGGGTCATGCTGCCCCGCTGGCTGGCCCACTACGGCCGCGAGTGCGGCGTCGACAACCTGTTCGTCATCGACGACAACACCACCGACGGCTCGACCGACGGGCTGCCGTGCTCGGTGATCCGGATCCCGTCGTGGGGTGACAAGCACTTCGAGACGACCCGGATGAAGCTGGTGAGCAACATCGCCGCCGGCCTCCTCGAGGCGTACGACGCGGTGCTGTTCGCCGACGCCGACGAGTTCCTCGTCGCCGACCCGAAGCGGCACGACGGGCTGCGTCGACCTGGTCGTCGAAGCGGGCCGGCGTCGACGTGCTCGCCGCGCAGGCGCTCAACGTGGTCCACGACGCCACGCCGCGAGGGCCCGCTCGACCCCGAGCGGCCGGTGCTCGGCCAGCGCCAGTGGGCCAAGTTCATCCCGCTGATGTGCAAGCCCGCGATCAAGCGCGTCGCCGCGCCGTGGGTGGCGGGGTCCCACGGCACCACGGTGCCGTTCGAGATCGAGCCGGACCTCTACATGTTCCACCTCAAGTTCGCCGAGCGGGAGCACCTCCGCAGCACCGGCGACCACCGCAAGGCGCTGGCCGACACGGAGGGCCGCGCCGCGGAGACCGCGTGGCAGTTCGCCGGCGACGACCTGGTCGACCTCCTCGACGAGGTCGTCCGCGACGTCGACCCCGCGTCGGTGGAGCCCTACAAGCCCCGCAAGAAGGTGCTCGGCGGCATCATCCGCCAGGGCGATGGCGGCAACTACCGGGCCCACGGCCGGCGCCAGTTCAACGCGATGCGCGGCCAGCCGATGGTGCAGGTCCCGGAGCGCTTCTGGGGCCAGGTCTGACCGACCGGCCGCCGTGCGGGAAAGCGGGTGGTTGACACCAACTTTGTTACTGTCGTGGCGTGCGCCGGAGTTCCCTCACCGTTCTCGTCCTCACGCTCGGCTTCCTGCTGGGCGGCTGTGGCGACGACACGGCCGCGGAACCCGACGCCACCCCCGAGTCGACAGCGACGTCGACCGGGGCGACACCAGTCCCCGACGGGCCTGCGTGCGAGGAGGTCTGGGCCGACGGCCAGGACCTGCCGCGCAGCTATCGGGGATGCGTCGAGGACTCCGCATGGGTTGCCGCTGACAGCCGTCGGTGCGAGTCCGGACAGGTCATCGTCGTGTACGCCGACCGTTACTACGGCGCGAAGGGCGCCGTGGTGAACGACATGGGCGGACCGCTGGAGGACGACAAGCAGTACCAGCGGGCCCTCAGGTCCTGCGGCTGACCGGCCTGTCCGTCGGCATCCGGTCCGCGCGTCGTGCGCGACCGGGCCACACTCCTGACAACCACTGGAAGGGTCACTGTGCAGAACCAGTTCCGAGCGTTCCGGTCGGTGCCACGACACGTGTTCGTGGCCACCGCCGCCGCCACCGCTCTCGTGGTCGCCGCCACGTTGGCGACCGTCCCCAGCGCCACCGCCACCCCCGGCACCCGGACCGACGTCTCGTCGGTCGGCCGGCTGACCAGCGCGGCGCTGCCGACGGCCGCAGCCGCGGTGGCCCAGCAGCGTGACCGCCGGCGCTACACGCCCAAGCCCGGCGTCATCACCAACGACCCGCGCCAGCGCCGACCGGCGCCGGCTGCTCGAGCACATCATCAAGAGCATCGGCGGCACCCGCCGCAAGCAGCACATCCGGATCATCAGCTGGAACGTCACCAGCCACGGCTTCGTCGACAAGCTGATCGCCGCCCACCGGCGAGGCGTGAGCGTGCGGGTGCTGATGTCGGACGGCAAGGCCCTGGACAACGGCGAGTTACTGGCGGCTCAAGCGGAGCCTGCAGCGAGAAGCGTCCCCGCAAGGCGCGGGTGCGGCAAGAAGTACAAGAGCTGGGCGCGCACCTGCGAGGGCTCCTGCCGAGGCGCCCGCGGCATCGCCCACTCGAAGCTCTTCATCTTCTCCAAGGCCGGCAAGGCGAGGCGGGTCGTGATGTCGACCTCCGCGAACGCCACCGAGGTGTCGGTCAACTACCAGTGGAACGACCTCTACACGCAGGTCGGCAACCGGAAGATCTACCGCGGCTTCGTGCAGTGCCTTCAAGGAGTCGACGCGTGACGAGCCGGTCCGGCGCGCCTACCGCCAGTTCAGGGGCCAGTCGCGTCACCGGCTACGTCTACCCCTGGAAGGGCAAGGACGCCCGCGGCGACCGCGTCATCCAGGAGCTCAAGCGGATCACCTGCAACGGCGCCAAGGGCGGCACCGGCCTCAAGGGCAAGACCCGGATCCGGATCGCCCAGGACGCGATCATCGACCAGCGCGGCATCGACATCGCCAAGATCCTGCGCCACAAGTGGCAGTCCGGCTGCCACATCCGGATCGTCTACGCCCTCATGGGCAAGCAGGTCCGCGGCATCCTCCGCCACACCACCCGGGGCCCGGTCCCGATCCGCCAGATCGTCAACGACTACGACGAGGACGGCATCTACGACCGCTACCTCCACTCCAAGTCGATGGCCGTCAGCGGCTGGTACCGCAAGGACCGCAGCGCCCGCGTGGCGTGGCAGGGCTCGGAGAACTGGTCGGGGCTGGCGAAGCTCAGCGACGAGCAGGGCTTCCAGATCCGGCGCGGTGGCGCCGAGGGCGTCTACGCCCGCTGGGTGGACTACCTCTTCGAGAACCCGCCGGTCGTCGCCCCGAAGACGACGGCACGGATCGCCGCCGCCCGGGGCGTCGACCCCTACGCCCTGATCCGCGAGGAGCTCGGGCTGCCCGCTCGCTAGTCCTGCGCGACGCGCGGCGCCCTCGCTGTAACGCCGGGTTAGTCGCTGTTCGCCACCTGCTGCAGCAGGTGGCGAACAGTGGACAACCCGGCGTTACACGTGCCACGGGACCGGGCTCCAGACCCTGAGCACCTGACTTCGGGCGCGAGCCGGGGTACCCTCCCTGTGACTCGTGTGACCAAAGTGACGAAGGGTCGTGGCCATGCGGCAGCTCCTCCCCACCATTCCCCTGGTGGCGCTCGCCCTCACCGGCGCGCTCGTGGTGACCCCTCCGGTGCGGTGCCCAGGGCCCCGGTGTCCGTGCGTCCGCGACGACCGCCGCGCAGGCCGAGGTGACCTGTGAGGACGCGCTCCTGGTCGCCGTCACCGGCGGTGGCGAGGGGGGTGTCGACGACCCCGGCACGACGCTGGGGGCGCTCACCGCGCCGCTGGCGTCCGAGGTGGCGGCCACGGGCCGCACCCTCACCACCCGCGTGGTCCACGCCGAGACCCTCCGCCCGGCCAGCCTGCAGGGGCGCGGGACCAAGCGGACCGACGCCGAGAAGGCCGTCACCCGCAAGGCGTGGAACACCTGGCGCGCGCCGGTGCCCACCCTCGTCTCCGGTCTCGAGGCCGCCCTCGCCGAGACGCTGCCCGCCTGCCCCGACCAGCTGCTCTACCTCGCCGGCTACTCGCAGGGCGCCGAGGCGGTCCACCGCTACCTCGCCACCCGGGCCGACGCCGACGTGCGGAGCCGCAGCGTCGCGGTCGTGCTCGTCGCCGACCCCGCCCGGGTCTCCGGGTCCGCGGGTCCGATCGCCGGCGACCCGCACGCGTCCCGCAGGGCCGAGGGCGTCAGCGCCCGGTTGGCCCGCAAGCCGCTGCCCGCGGTCCCGGCCGGCGACTGGCGCGGCCCGATCCACTCCGTGTGCACGGCCGGTGACGTGGGGTGCGACCTCGGCGCCGACCCGGTTCCGCGCCGCCCAGCGCGTCCACGCCACCTACGACACCGCCTCCGCCGGCCTGCTCGGCAACCTCGGCACGACGTACGGCGAGCGGATCGCGCTGTGGCCGCGGCCGGAGGTCGGCCAGGAGGTCACCGGCCGGGTCGGGATGCTGCTCAACGAGCGGCTCGGCCGTCGACGTCGCCGCGAAGCGACGCGACGACCTGCGGTTCGACGCCACGGCCCCGCTGCCTCCCGGGCTGACCCTGACCCGGCGCGGCTGTCCTCACCGGGACGCCGACCCGCTCCGGGTCCTTCACCGTCGACTACACCGTCCGCAACACCAGCCAGCGCGGCCGTGTCCCGGCCGATGACCGGCCAGGCCGCCATCACCATCGAGCCCGGGGCCAAGGCCGAGGTGAGCTCCGGCGGTCGCCACACCTGCGAGATCCGCGCCGAGCGGCACCCTGTGGTGCTGGGGCGCCAACTTCTACGGCCAGCTCGGCAGCGGAGACAACGCCGGCGGTCCCACGCCTCGCCAGGTCGGCACCGTTCGACGACTGGGTGCGACGTCTCCGCCGGCGGCATGCACACCTGCGGCGTCCGCGAGAACGGCAGCCTGTGGTGCTGGGGCCTCAACTACCGCGGCCAGCTCGGCACCGGCACCCGCAAGGACCAGGTCCAGCCCCGCCGGGTCGGTGACGCCCGGGACTGGGAGACGGTCTCGGCCGGCTGGGTCCACACCTGCGCGACCTCGCTCGACGGCGCCGCCTGGTGCTGGGGCGACAACAACTTCGGCCAGCTCGGCCGCGGCAACCAGACCGACTCGTAGGACCCGGTCAAGGTCACCCGAGGCATGGCCTGGCGTGAGGTCACCGCCGGCGGCTGGCACACCTGCGGCATCACCCGCGGCGGCGCGGCGTACTGCTGGGGCCGCAACAGCAAGGGCCAGGTCGGGGACGGCACGCTGACGGTCCGGGTCAACCCGGCCCAGGTCGGCGCAGGCCAGCGACTGGCTCAGCATCCAGCCGGCCTGGACCCACACCTGCGGGCTGCGCGGTGGTGGTGCCCTCAGCTGCTGGGGCGGCAACGAGGGCGGCCAGCTCGGCGGCGGTGGCTTCGGTGGCACTCCCAGCCCGCAACCGCTCGGCGGCGACCGGTTGTGGTCGGCCGTGCAGACCGGCGTGAACTTCTCCTGCGGCCTCGACGCCGACCAGGCGCTCTGGTGCTGGGGGACCGGCCGCTTCGGCGCGCTCGACGGCACCCAGCGCTCCGACGACCCGGTCAAGCTGTTCGACGGCACCACCTGGGCGCAGGTCGACCTCGGCTGGCTGTTCGGCTGCGGCCTGACCGGCACCACCACGACCCCCACCTGCTGGGGCAACAACGAGACCGGCGAGCTGGGCACGACCACCGGCGCCCCGGCCGCTCGCGAGCGGTCGGCACGCGCCGGGGCGTTCGCCTTCAACCTGGTCACCTTCAACGTGCTGGGCAGCAACCACACCTCGCCCCGCAGCGACGCCGGGGAGTTCAGCCCGGCCCGGATCCGTTCCGAGTGGATGATCGACTACCTGCGCTCGATCGACGCCAGCGTGGTCGGCTTCCAGGAGATCCAGCGCGACCAGGTGACGTGGTTCACGGGCGGCGCCGTCCTCGACGTACGACGTGTGGCCGGGCGTGACCGAGAAGGGCAACGGCCTGCAGACCACCATCGCGTGGAAGAAGGCGGTCTGGGAGCTGGTCGAGACCGACCTGGTGACCGATCCCCTTCATCACCCAGACCCGCGACATGCCCCTGGTGAAGCTGCAGCACCGCAAGACCGGGCGACACATCTGGGTGATGAACATCCACAACGCGCCGCAGGACTACCAGGAGCAGCGCAACGTCGCGCTGCGTCGCGAGATCGACCGACTCAAGAAGGTCACCGGCAAGGGCGACCCGGTCTTCCTGATCGGCGACTTCAACGAGCGCCAGCGGGCCTTCTGCGAGGTGACCGGCGAGCTCGACTTCGTCGCGCCGCGGGGCGGCAGCCACGACGGCGGCAACTGCCAGCCGCCCTCGGACGGCCTGGTCCGGATCGACTGGATCTTCGGCTCCCGGAACGTCGACTACTCGGGCTACACCGAGGACGTCTCGCCGCTGGTCAAGCTGATCACCGACCACTCGGTGCTGCGCACGCGCGTGTCCGTGCCCTGACCGGCAGGCGACCGCGGCGCAGGTTACGACCGGTCCGCGCCGACGTCGCAGGCTGTGCGCGAGGACACGCGACGAGCGCCCCGACCGGGTGCGCGGTGAGAGGCGTGCGCTGTGAGGACGAACGTGCGCGCCGACGAGGACGGCATCACCGTCCCGCCGAAGCTCGCCGGTTCCTACGACGTGCTCTTCGACGGCGAGCCGGTCTGGTCCTTCACCGTCGACGGCAGCCACCGTGGCCGCGGCCACCTGGTGCGCTGGCCGCGGGCGATGCGCCGCTTGCTCGACGGGTACGCCGACGTGGTGCTGCGCGAGGTCGGGCCGGAGGACGCCGGTGGCGCCGCGGAGATCGAGGTCGGCCGGGTCCGCTTCGGGTCCGGGTCGGAGCCGGTCCGGCTGGTCGACGTCGAGGGCCGCCCGGTCGTCATCGACAAGTGGGGCATCGTGCAGCGGCCGTTCAGCAGCCGCGGCGAGGACGTCACCCACGAGCTCGGCGAGCGCACCCGTGAGGTCATCGAGATCCTGCGCGAGGACTGCGGGCTCGAGGCGTGGATGGCGTTCGGCACGCTGCTCGGCGCCGCCCGCGCCGGCAAGGCGATCGGCCACGACTCCGACTCCGACCTGCTCTACCTCAGCGAGAAGACCACGCCGGCCGAGATCAACCTCGAGGCCTACGAGATCAAGCGGGCCTTCACCCGGCGCGGCCTGGTCGCCACCCTCAAGTCGGGCAGCTTCGTCACGGTGCTGTTCCCCGGCCCCGACGGCGCCCCGCTCGGCATCGACGTCTACGCCTGCTTCTACGTCGACGGCGTGCTCCACGAGACCGCGACCCTGCGCGCGCCGATCCCGCGCGAGTCGATCCTGCCGCTGACCACGCTGCCCTACGAGGGCCTCGAGCTCCCGGCCCCGGCCGACCCGGCCCGGCTGCTCGCCGCGTCGTACGGCCCCGGCTGGCAGGTGCCGGACCCGTCCTTCCGGCACGAGCCCGACGACGGGACCGTGGCGCGGTTCGAGGGCTGGTTCGGCAACATGATGACCGCGCGCCGCGGCTGGGAGGCGTGGTGGCACGACCGGCAGGAGCTCGGCGAGGCCTCCGAGCTGGCCGAGCGGGTCATGGCCGACCACCCGGAGCCGGTGAGCGTGCTCGAGATCGGCGCCGGCAACGGCACCGACGCCGTCGCGGCTGGGGGAGCGGGGCCACCGGGTCAACGCCTTCGACTACGCCCGCCGCTGCTTCCTCGCCGCCCACCGGGCGACCCGCGAGGGCGGACCTGCCGATCCGGTTCGGCGTCCTGCAACCTCTACGACCTGCGCGACACGATGACGCTCGGCGCGCTCCAGCTGCGCCGGCCCCGGCCGCCGCAGGTGGTGCTGGCGCGGTTCGTGCTCGGGTCGATCCACCCGCGCGGGCTCGAGGCGTTCTGGCGGCTCACCGACACCTGCCCTGCGCGGCGGGCGGCCGCGCCTACCTCGAGTTCTCCGACGAGGACGACCCCGACCGCGACAACCCGCAGCGGCTCTACCCGCTGCGCTTCGAGGTCGACCCCGACGACGTACGACGTCGGCTCGAGCGGCTCGGCGCCCGGGTCGTCCACGCCGACCGGACGAAGCGCCCGGCCCCCGACGGCGGCAAGCAGCGGCCGTCGTGGCACGTCGTCGCGGAGTGGTCGTGAGCACGATGACCGAGCGCGTCTACCTCCACGTCGGCAGCCCCAAGTCGGGCACGACCTACCTGCAGCGGATCCTGCGCCACAACCAGGCGTCGCTGGCGCGAGCAGGGGGTGCTGGTCGCCGGGAAGACCCACGTCGAGCTGGTGCACGCCGGCTTCGTGGTCCGCGAGGACTCGCGGCTGGACGAACCTCCCCGCCGCGCGCCGCCGGCGCGTGGGACCGGATCGTCGAGCAGGTCCGCGGCTTCCGCGGCCACACCGCGATCATCAGCTACGAGCTGTTCGCCGGCGCGAAGCGCAGGCAGGCGGCGGACGCGATCGCCGCGCTCGCCGGGCTCGAGGTGCACGTCGTGGTCACCACCCGCGACCTGGGCCAGGCGGTGTCGTCGGCCTGGCAGGAGCGGCTCAAGTTCGCCCTCGACGTCCCGCTGGAGGCAGTGGCAGCCGCCGCCGGAGTCGCGGGGGCCGCGGGCCGAGTGGGGCTGGCGCACCATGGACCCGGCCTCGGTCGCGGGCCGGTGGGGCGCCGGGCTGCCGCCCGAGCGGGTCCACATCGTCACGGCGCCGCGGCGCGGTGCCGCGCGCCGCGAGCTGTGGGACCGGTTCGCGGAGGCGTGCTCGCTCCAGGACGTCACGGTCGACCTCGACATCCCGCCCGCGAACGAGTCGCTGGGCGTCAAGGCAGCGGAGGTGTTGCGCAAGGTGAACGAACAGGACCTGGGCCCGATCAAGGGCGCGCGCGAGCAGTCACGTTGGCTGCGCGACACCCTCGCCCACACCGTGCTGGCCCCGCTCGACGACGAGCCGATGGGCATCACCGACGCCCAGCTCGCCGAGGCCGAGGAGCGTGCCCGGGACGCGGTCGCGGCCATCGGCGAGGCCGGGTGGACCGTCCACGGCGACCTCGACGGACGTGACGGCGACCCGCCGCGAGGGCCGGATGCCGGGGGAGGTGCCGGCCGAGGAGCTGCTCGACGTCGCGGTCCGCACCATCGCCGGGCTGCTGCTCGAGCTCCGCGAGGCGCGGACGACCGGCGGGGGCACCGGCAGGGCGAAGGTCGAGGCGACGCCGATGGCGTTGCGCGGCGCGGTCGTCCTCGACGTCGCCGGTCGCAAGAGCCGGGCGATGCTCGACAGCCTCTCCGAGCGGCTCGACGTGGCGGAGAAGGACCTCCAGGAGGGGCGGCGGCTGCAGGAGCGGGTCGGCGCGCTCACCGACCTGGTCAACGAGCTGCTGCTGCCGGCCGACAAGCAGGACACCGAGCTGCTGGCGCGAGCGCTGCGCGACTACCGGGTCGGACAGCCTGTGAGCACCCCACGGCGTTCTTCGCCTCCCCCGCTGCGCTCCTCCGACGAACAACGCCGCGGGGACCCCGCTCCTGCGGGGCAGGTGGGTTCGCGATGAGCCCGGTCACCCGCCCGGCGTACGTCTCCCTGGTCCGCAACCGCGTGATCCGGATGCAGTCGCTGGAGGACGTCGTCACCCGGCTCGACGAGCTCGAGACCGGTGTGCCCGAGCACCTGCGCCAGGCGCCCGACCTCCACGCCTACCTCGACCGGTTCGAGGCCGACGTGATGGCGCTGGTCGCCGCCCGGCTGGAGGCGTAGGCGTCCCGTGGCCGAGCGCGTCGTGCTCCACGTCGGACTGATGAAGTCCGGCACGAGCTTCCTCCAGCAGGTGCTGCGCCACAACAAGGACCTGCTGCGGGAGCAGGGCGTGCTGTTCCCGAGCCCGTGGAAGCGGCAGGTGCAGGCGGTCAAGGACGTCATCGCAGGATCGGACCAGGGCGGCGGCACGCGGTCCCTGGCCCGCCCTCGTCGACGAGATCCGTGCCTGGCCGGGCACCGCGGTGATCTCGATGGAGTTCCTCGGCCCGCGCGGCCCGGCCAAGACCCGGCAGATCGTCGAGGCCTTCGCGCCCGCCGACGGTGGAGGTCGTGATCACGGTCCGCGACCTGGCCCGCACCATCCCCGCCATGTGGCAGGAGACGCTGCAGAACCGCGGCACCTGGACCTGGCCGGACTACCTCGCCGGCGTCGAGGCCGAGGACCGCTCGGCACCGGGACCCGGCCGGGCGTTCTGGACCCGGCAGGACGCCCCGGGCATCACCGAGACCTGGCAGGCCGCCGCCGGCGCGGACCACGTCACGGTGCTGACGGTGCCGCCGGCGGGCTCGCCCACCCACGTGCTGTGGGACCGCTTCGCCGCGCTGGTGCCGATCGAGGGCGAGGTGGACCTCGACGTCCGCGCCAACCCGTCGCTCGGGCTGGCCTCGTTGCTGGTGCTGCGCGAGCTCAACCTGCGGATCGACGCCGAGGACGACCCGCTCACCCCGCGGCAGTACGAACGGATCGTCAAGCAGCTCCTCGCGAAGCGCGGCCTGGCCGGGCTCCCCGGCGACCCGCGGCTGGGGTACGACGCCGGGTGGGTCGCCGCGCGCGGTGAGCGCGACCTCGAGCGACTGCGGGCGCTGGCACCACGCGTGGCGGGCGACCTCGACGAGCTGCGCTGCGCGCCGGTCCCGGGCGCCGACCCGGCCGACGTGACCGTCGACCAGCGGCTCGAGGCGGCCCTGGCCGCGCTGACCCACGCGGTCACGGTGCTGGCCCGTCGTACCGCCTCCGACGACTGACGCGAGTGACGATCGCAACAACCACGGCGCCCCGCGCGCCGTGGAAGGATGCGACCCATGCGCCGACTCTGCGAGACCGAAGGCCTGACCGACGTCCAGGAAGAGATCCTCAAGACGATCCGCCAGTTCGTCGAGCAGAAGATCATCCCCGTCGCCACCGACCTCGAGCACAAGGACGAGTACCCCACCGAGATCGTCGAGGAGCTCAAGGAGCTCGGCGTCTTCGGGCTGATGATCCCCGAGGAGTACGGCGGCCTCGGTGAGTCGCTGCTGACCTACGCGCTGGCGGTCGAGGAGATCGCCCGCGGCTGGATGAGCGTCAGCGGCATCATCAACACCCACTTCATCGTCGCCTACATGCTGCTCCAGCACGGCACCGACGAGCAGAAGCAGAAGTACCTGCCGCGGATGGCCACCGGCGAGGTGCGTGGCGCGTTCTCGATGTCGGAGCCGGGCTGCGGGTCGGACGTCGCGGCCATCAAGACCAAGGCGAAGCAGACCGACGACGGCTACGAGATCACCGGCCAGAAGATGTGGCTGACCAACGGCGGCTCGTCCAACCTCGTGGCCGTGCTCGTGAAGACCGACGAGGGCGACGACTCCGTCTACAAGAACATGACGACCTTCCTCGTGGAGAAGGAGGAGGGCTTCGGCGAGACCGCCCAGGGCGTCACCGTCCCGGGCAAGATCGAGAAGATGGGCTACAAGGGCGTCGACACCACCGAGATGGTGTTCGAGGGCCACCGGATCTCCGCCGACCAGATCCTCGGCGAGAAGCCCGGCCAGGGCTTCTACCAGATGATGGACGGCGTCGAGGTCGGCCGCGTCAACGTCGCCGCCCGCGGCTGCGGCGTCGCCAACCGGGCCTTCGAGCTCGGCGTCGCCTACTCCCAGCAGCGCGAGACCTTCGGCAAGAAGATCGCCGAGCACCAGGCGGTGCTGTTCCGCCTCGCCGAGATGGCCACCAAGGTCGAGGCCGCCCACGCGATGATGGTCAAGGCCGCCCGCACCAAGGACCGCGGCGAGCGCAACGACCTCGAGGCCGGCATGGCCAAGTACCTCGCGTCCGAGTACTGCTCGCAGGTCGTCGAGGACTCCTTCCGGATCCACGGCGGCTACGGCTTCTCCAAGGAGTACGAGATCGAGCGCCTCTACCGCGAGGCCCCGATGCTGCTGATCGGCGAGGGCACCGCCGACATCCAGCGGATGATCATCGGTCGCCGGCTGCTGGAGCACTACAAGCTGAAGTGACGGTGCGCTCGGTGGTTGAGGTGCGAAGGCGCCCTGGCGCCTGAGCCTCGAAACCCCGGGCGCTCCGCTCACGACGCGTCAACGGCGCAGCCGGCGGCGTACCCGGCCCGCGAGCCGCCGGGCGCGGGCCACCGGCCCGGCCTCCTCGGCTGCGGACCCGGCCCGCTGCGCGCGCCGGTGCGCGAAGACGGCGAAGTTGGCGAGGGTCTCGATCGACGCCCGCGCGACGGCCTCCTCGTCCAGCCGCGGCAGCTCCGCGGTGTCGGGGGCCGACGGGACCAGCGACGACGGGTCGCCGTGGACCCGGATGCCCGCGTCCTGCAGCCACGCGACGTGCTCGCGGGCGACGTGGGTGACCCACTCCAGCTCGGAGGGGGGCAGCGGGATCCGGGCGCTGGCGCTGCGGGGGAGCACCCCCTGGACCAGCGGCCAGCGCAGCCCGGGCTGGTAGTCGCGCTCGTAGCGGGGCAGCCGGTCGCCCAGGGCCTCGTTGACCCGCCGGTAGACCTCGGCCTCGACGTAGCCCCAGGACGCGTTGACGTTGCGCTCGGGCCAGCTGAGCTGGTGCGGGTCGAAGCCCACGACCTGGCCGAACATCCGGTAGAGGCCCTCCGGGTCCGCGGTGCGGTCCGGGGTCACCACCACGTCGATCCGGTCGCGGCCGACGACCTCGGCCCAGCGGGCGCACATCGCGACCAGGTCCTGCCGGCGCCAGAAGTGGTCCGCCCAGCGGCCCTTGCGGTTCTGGATGCGGGTGAGGAACGTCGGGTAGTCCAGCGTCATCCGGTGCTTGAGGAACTGCTGCCACTCCGAGGGGATCACGCTCGCCAGGCCGCGGACGGTGAGCACGACGCGCACCTCCTGCCCGGCCCGGTCGGCGACCTCGACGAGCGCCTCGATCCGCTCCAGGTCGGCCTCGCAGAGGTCCTCGCAGGTCAGCAGCAGCCGTTCGCCGGCCGCCGACTTCAGCACCGGCCCCAGCTCGGCGAGCTGCTCCCGGCGTACGTCGCGGGTGAAGCCGGACGCGGTGACCCACCCCAGGGGCCGCAGCACCTGCCGGACGTGGTCGTGGCGACCCGTCAGCGGCAGGCCGATGCCCTGGTCGGCGAGCTCGCCCACCGAGTCGAACAAGCCGTGCTGGAGCGCGGACGTGCCGGTCTTGCTGGCCCCCACGTGCAGGTAGAGCGGCCGTGGGGTCATGCCGCGGATGCTATCGCCGCGCCGTTACTGTCAGCGCATGGCATCGCGCACGATCCTCCACGTCGGCACCATGAAGTCCGGCACGAGCCACATCCAGAGCCGGCTGTTCGAGAACAAGGCCGCGCTCGCCGACGCCGGGATCCTGGTGCCGGGGGAGAAGTGGGGCGACCAGGTCCAGGGCGTCAAGGACATCCTCGCGACCCAGCGGCACGGACAGGAGCGGGCGACCGGGGCGTGGCAGCGGCTGGTCGACGAGATGGCCGACCACGCCGGCCCGGCCGTGATCTCGATGGAGTTCCTCGGCCCGGCCGGGCCGAAGATCATCCAGGGCATCTGCGACTCGGTCGAGAACGCCGAGTGCGTGATCAGCGTGCGCGACCTCAACCGCAGCCTGGCCGCGATGTGGCAGGAGACCATCCAGAACGGCCGGACCTGGACCTACGGCGAGTACCTCGCCGCGGCCGAGGAGTGGCGGCCCAAGCCGGGCGGCGTCATGAAGGGGGCACCGAAGGCCGGGCGCACCTTCTGGCGCCAGCAGAACGTGGTGCGGATGGCCACCGACTGGAGCGCGGCCGCGCCGGTCACCCTGATCACGCTGCCGCACCCGGGCGCCTCGCGGAGCCTGCTGTGGGATCGGTTCTGCCGGGTCCTCGACGTCGCGCCCGACGGCTGGGCCGACGCCCGTGCCAGCAACGAGTCCATCGGTGCCGCCTCCGCCCTCGTGCTCCGGCAGATGAACGAGCTGCTGGACGAGGCGGGGCTGCAGTTCCCCACCGGCGACCAGGTCCGCAAGCAGTACCTCGCCAAGAAGGTGCTGGCCGGCCGCAAGAAGGAGGAGCCGGCGATCGGGCTGCCCGTCTCGAAGTGGGTCCGCAAGCACTCCACGTTCATGGTCGAGGAGCTGCAGGGGCTCGACCTCACCTTCATCGGCGACTGGGGCGACCTCGACCCCGTGGACGTGCCCGGCATCGACCCCGGCGACGTCTCCCACCGCGAGATCATCGACGCCGCGGTGGTCGGCCTCGCCGCACTGGTCGAGAGGGACGTACGCCGGTGACGCTGCGGCCGTGCACGCGGCACTAGCCAGCGGGTGGGTGAGTGCCCCAACCCGGACCGCTGTCCCACTTCTCGCTCCTGGTCAGGTTCACCTTGCGCACCACCTTGCCGTCCTCGATCAGGATGCGGAACACGTCGGCGTTGCCCTCCTCGCCGAAGCCGCCCGTGCGTCCCGCCGCTGATCCAGCCCTCCCCTTGATGGAAGCTCGGTGAGAAGCTGGAGCCCAGGTACTGCTTGTCGGCTGGTGCGTGGGTGATCTGGTGCAGGCCCGTGCCGTCGGGGTGGACCCAGTAGAGGTTGGAGGGACCCTCCTCGCCCTTGGGCTGACAGCGGAAGAGCACCAGCTTGCCGTCGGGGGAGAACGTCGGGCGATCCTGGCAGTTCATCTTCCATGGTGTGATCCGCGAGCATCCCCTGGCGAGTCGATCGGCTGGACGAACACGGCACTGTTCTCCTCCGGGCGGTAGCGAGTGCGGATGAAGGCGAGCAGCTCGCCGTCCGGCGAGAACGTCGGGTCCGAGGTTTCGAATGCGCCGGCTGTCCCTTGTGGCGCTTCGGGGTACTGCTCACCTGGTGAGGATCGCTCCCGTCCAGCCCGACGACGAAGATCGCCGAGTAGAGCTTCCACTCCGGCGGATCCTGCGCGTCGGGCGGGGCGACCGTGCGCGCGTAGGCGATGGAACGGCCATCGGGTGAGAAGTAGGGATCGATGGCATACACGCATCGCTCCCCGTGCATGGCACGACGGTGCGCTCGTCGCCGGTGTCGGGGTTGACGACCATGATCCGGCTCGTGCTCTCGTCGCTCTTGAAGCGCTCGAAGGTGATCCTCTTTCCATCGGGAGACCACGCCGGAACGTTGTCCCTCCAGCCCTTGGGAGGGTGGGTGATCTGGCGGACATGGCCCCCGTCGGGGTTCATCACGAAGAGAGCGCCCTTGGTCTGCTCGGCATCGAAGTAGCGGCGGAAGACGATCTGACCGTTCCTGGCAGAGCCACCGCTCGCGCTCTCGTTCGCTTCTTCGTCATCGGCTCCTCCGCCACCGGCGAACACCGGCACAGCCAGTGGCTACCATCATCAGGGCCATGACCATCGCTGCCGTCACGAGGACGGTCTTGGACGATGCCGTGCGCATGTGGGCCTCCCCGTTGGCTGGCCCGAGATCCGCGGTCTCGCGCGTCGAGCGCCCACGACGGACGGAACGACGCAAGGGATCTCCAACGATGTGAGGAGACCGGAGATCTGTCAAGGAGACCGCATGGGCGTGAAGGACCCGGAGCGGGGTGGTCGGCCCAGCGGCGCGCCCTGAGGCACCGGTGCTGCGCAACGTAGCCACCGCGGTCGGCGCGGGCTACTGGCGCCGCCCACGATTCGAACGGCGCCGGTCGAGCTCGTGCAGGAGCATCCGCGCGAGGGCGGGTACGGCGACCTCCGCGACCTCGGCCTCGGTGACGTCGTCGGGGGTGCGACCGGTGGGAGGCGTCGGGTCCGGGCACCAGGTCGGCCAGGTCGCCCACCACGTGGAGGTCCCGTTCGCGCAGCGCCGCGACCATCGCGGTGCCGCGCTCGACGGCCCACGCGTGGAGGTCGGCCGGCAGCACGAACGGCGTCGCCGGTCCCGGCCGGCACCAGGACCTGCTGGGTGAACCAGTTGGTCGCGATCCGGCGTACGTCGAGCCCCCGGCGCTCCTCGGGCACGGCGGCGTGGACCCGTCGCATCAGCTCGACCTCGGCCAGTCCCAGCGACTCGTTGGCGCGGTCGAGGTCGAGGGTGAGGCCCTCCGGGTCGACGCCCGTCAGCTCGCACGCCTGCCGCCAGATCAGGTCGCGGGGCGCGCCGGCGGGCGGCAGCACCAGCAGGTGGCGGCGCTCGCGCGGGCAGCCCCTGGTCCACCGGTCCAGCAGCGCCGGCACGTCCTGGAAGGTCCAGAAGGGGTCGGCGGGGTCGTCGCGCGCGAGCTCCCAGAACTCGCGCAGCGTCTCGGTCCGGCCCTGCTTGACGTTCTGCTGCCAGCCCGACGGCAGCTGCCGGGCGAGGTCGCGGCTGGTGACGACCACGTGGACCTCGTCCGCGACCCCGGCCAGCTGCGCGAGGGCGGTGGCGGCCTGGTCGGCCGATGGCCTGGGCGAACAGCTCGTGGCTGACCAGGGCCGTGCGCCGTCCCAGGCGCCGACCTCCCGGAGCAGGTCGTCCCACGTCCGGCGCTGGGCGGGTGTCAGCCGGTCGACGACCTCGCGTCGTTCGCTCACCAGCGCGGAGGCGTGGAAGTGGTCGGCGATCGCGCCGCCGGGCAGCAGCAGCCCGCGCGCGGCGAGGGCGTCGTGGTGGTGCCACCACAGCGACTGGAGGAAGGTGGTGCCGGACTTGGGCGTCCCGACATGCAGGAACACCCGTCTCGCCACCCGGCGAGACTAACGCACCGGCGATCGGGCCGGATATCTCCTCGACCTGCGTGGTCCGGTTTGGCACAGTGGGGTCTCCGACCCCGGCAGGACTGGCAGGAGGACAACGTGGCGAACGACGATCTGAAAGCCAAGATGCGCGAGGCCCTGGAGAAGAAGAACTCCAAGGAGAAGGGCGTCCACCAGGACGGCCCGACCCGCGAGAAGGCGCACGGCTCCGAGGTGGAGGGTGGCGCCGCTCCGCAGATGCACCGACGCAAGGCGGGGGGTGGCGGCGTCTAGCGCGCCGCCCGTGAGATACCGCACGCGCCGACGGGTGTCGGCGGGTGCGGTGTCTCCGCAAGGATGAGCCCATGCAATTCGGGCGAAGCTACGAGGAGTTCGAGGTCGGTGCGACCTACAAGCACTGGCCGGGCAAGACGGTCACCGAGTTCGACGACCACATGTTCTGCCTGCTGACCATGAACCACCACCCGCTCCACCTCGACGACAACTACGCCGGCGAGACGACCCAGTTCGGCAAGAACGTCGTGGTCGGCAACTACGTCTACTCGATCCTGCTCGGCATGTCGGTGCCCGACATCTCCGGCAAGGCGATCGCCAACCTCGAGATCGAGTCGCTGCGCCACGTCGCGCCGACCTTCCACGGCGACACGCTGTACGGCGAGACGACCGTGCTCGACAAGTGGGAGTCGACGTCGAAGGACGACCGGGGCGTGGTCCACGTCGAGACCATCGGCTACAACCAGGACGGCAAGGTCGTGTGCATCTTCCGCCGCAAGGTGATGGTGCCGAAGGACAACTACCTCGAGGCGCGCGGCGGCGAGCAGCCCGGCCGGCCGGTGCCGCAGCCGGACAAGAACTGGCCCGGCCGACGAGCAGGCCTGACACGTGTCGGGCGAGGTGTGGCTGGTCCGCCACGGCGAGACCGAGTGGAGCCGCGACCACCGCCACACCTCCACGACCGACCTGCCGCTGACCCCGGTCGGCGAGGAGGCGGCGGCCGCGCTGGCGCCGCGGCTGGCGGAGGTCGCCTTCGACCTCGTGCTCACCAGCCCGCGGCAGCGCGCCCGGCGTACGGCCGAGCTGACCGGACACCCGGACGCCGAGGTGGACGACGCGACTCGTCGAGTGGGCGTACGGCGACTACGAGGGCATCACCACCGCAGAGATCCGCGAGACCGTGCCCGGCTGGTCGGTGTGGACCCACCCGACGCCCGGGGGAGAGACCGCCGAGGAGGTCACGACCCGGCTCGACGGCGTGGTGGACCGGCTCCGGTCCGGCCCGCGACGCGCGCTGGTCTTCGGCCACGGCCACGCGTTGCGGGCGCTGACAGCACGCTGGCTCGGGCTGCCGGTCCGTGACGGTCGCGGCTTCCGGCTCGACACCGCGACCGTCTCCGTGCTCGGCTACGAGCGCGAGACTCCGGTCATCCTGCGCTGGAACGCCTGACCCGCACCCAGCACCGCCTTGACGCCGGTCGCCGACGTCACGACCGTGAACCCATGAGCCTGAGCGCCTGGTGCCCGCGGTGCCGCGAGCGCCTCGACACGGCGTCACCGGCCGGCGAGTGTCCTCGCCACGGCAGGCAGCCGCCGCTGTGGCGACCCGACGCAGGCGTCGTACGACGCGTTCACGAGCCACCTGCGGCACGCCGGCGACTTCCCGACCTACCTGCCGTGGCCGATGGCGGCGGGCTGGCGGGTCTCCGACTTCGGCGTGGTCGCCGGCCCCTCCGGACGCGCCGTCGGCGACCGTCACCTGCTGCACCGGCACCACCGAGCCGGACGGCCGGGTCGACGTGCTGGTGGTCGCCGAGGAGGCCGGCGTCGGGCTGGGCGGCCGGTGCGCCGGGCTGCCGAGCGCCGATCCCGGCCACGGCTTCGGCCTCGGCCAGCCGACGGTCCGGATCCGGATCGGCAGCCAGGGCGTGCCGCTGTGGCCGGTGTCCACCAGCACCGCCGACGGCGAGCTCGACCGCTCGGTCGTGGCCGGCGAGGCCGCGGGTCGGTGGCTCTGGATCGTGCTGCTGCCGGCCTCGGCCGTGCTGCTGATGAAGGACGAGTGGATCCTGCGCGACGTCTCCGGCGACGGCCCCCACCTGGTCGACCTGCCGTTCGAGGGCCCCGGGCCGGTCTGGTAGTCAGCCGGTGGTGCGCGCGAGGAAGCCTTCTGAGGCTGCTGAACAGGTGTGGCACCGATCGCGTTCCCACCCTGCCACTCGGCGTGTCTGGACCCGGCGACCGACCTACTCACCTCTGTGGCCGGCCTACGAGGGGCAGTCGTCACACCCCACCGGGCGGGCGCTCGCTCGTTGGACCGGCATGAGAACCCCCACGCTCCCGATCGCCGGCCTGACAGCGGCCCTCCTCGCCGCCGTGCTCGTAGGCGGGCCGCCCGCAGGCTCCGTCGGACCGCAGGCCCCGTCCGGCCCGGCGCTGACCCAGCCGAAGGAGCAGCTGCGCAGCGCCACGGACTGCCAGCCACGCGCCGAGCTGCGCGCCGCGAGGCGCGTCGTGCTGCTGGTGCACGGCACGGGCGAGAAGAAGGACGAGACGTGGTCGTGGAGCTACGAGCCCGCCCTGCGCGGCGACGGCTTCGCGACCTGCTCCGTGCAGCTGCCCGACCACGGTCTCGGCGACTTTGCCGTGGCCGCGGAGTACGTCGTCGCTGCTGTCCGCAAGGCGTCGAGGCGGGCCGGTCACCCGGTCGCGGTCATCGGGTACAGCCAGGGCGGCGCGCTGCCCGTGTGGGCGGCGAAGTTCTGGCCCGACGTCGCCGACCGGGTCACCGACCTGATCAGCCTCGGCGGACCCTTCGACGGCACCCAGCTCGCCAACGAGGTGTGCGCGCCAGGTCAGTGCGCCCCGCTGGCCTGGCAGCTGAGGCGCGGGGCTGACCACGTCGCGGCCCTGCGCAACGCGCCGCTCCCGCAGGGCGTGCCGGTCACCTCGATCTTCACGCAGTACGACGAGATCGTCCGCCCGCAGCCGGAGGCCTCCAGCCTGCCCGGCGCCACCAACGTGATGCTGCAGGACGTCTGCGACGCCGACCCGTCCGAGCACGGCGTCATCCTCGGCGACCCCGTGGCCTACGCGCTCGCCCTTGACGCCCTCACCCACCGCGGCCCGGCTCGCCCGTCCCGCCTCCCCGCAACGACGTGCCAGGAGACGCCCCTCTCGACGCCGACCTCTCGCACTCTTCTGCCGCTGATCGGTCGCCGATGTGGGGACCTTGTCCCCTTGCCGGACCGGTGACCCGCGATCAGGCTCGAAGCCTGGACGCGGCAGCCGCGCCCTGGCTTGAAGGAGGTCACATGGCTGAACTACTCATTCTCGATTTCGAGGGCCTTGACGAGGCTGATTACGTCAAGGTCAACAGAGAGCTCGGCCTGGATCCGGGCACCGGCGCTGGTGCCTGGCCGGCAGGTCTGATCACCCACGTCGCAGGCGTGTCGGACGCCGGCCACGGCTACGTGATTGAGGTCTGGGAGTCGCAGCAGGCCCAAGCCGACTTCATGACCTCACGTCTGGGTGCAGCCATGGCGGAAGGTGGCGTGTCTGCCGTCCCGCAGGTGACCTGGGCACGGGTGATGGGACATCACAACCCTGGTCTCTGACGCGACTCTCAGGGTCCGGCTTGCGTCTCGGTCAGCGTGTACTTGACCGCCTGAGCCCACACCGCATTCCGCGCGGTTCGCGAGAGCGGGCGGTCAGGCTGAAAGGGGACACACCCAGTAAGTACGCCCAGCCTCACAGGACTTCACGCGCGGGACACCAGGAACCTCGCCAGCACCGGCTGCAGCGCGTCCGGGACCTCCAGGTGCAGGTCGTGCCCGGCGCCGGCGACGACCGCGAGCTCGGTGTCCGGCCGCAGCGCGCACATGCTCTCGACCTGGCGCTCGGGGACCGCCCCGTGCTCGCCGCGCACCAGCAGGGTGGGCGCGCGCACCGAGGACCACTCGTCGAGGTGCTCGCGCTCGGCGACGCCGGCCAGCGCCGCGGCGAGGGTGTCGGCGTCCCACTGCGGCCACAGCCCGTCCGGACGTTCCTCCAGGCCGTCGGCCCAGCCCTCGGCGACGCCGCGGCTGCCCCCGAAGAAGGCGAGGAACGCGTCGCGGTCGGCGAAGGGTGCCGGCCAGCCGCGCAGCCAGGCCGCCAGCCCCGCCACGTCGGCCGGGTCGCCGCCGCCGAGGCCGCTCTCGACCATCACCAACCGGCTCACCCGCTCCGGGTGGTGGGCCGCCAGCAGCATCGCGGTGTGGCCGCCCATCGACTGGCCGATCACCGGCACCGACGCGGCGCCGAGGTCGTCGAGCACGGCGACCACGTCCGCGACGTACGCCGCCCGGGAGACGTCGTCCGGCCGCCGGGTGCTGCTGCCGTGGCCGCGCTGCTCCACCGAGATCACCCGGTAGTCCTCGCGCAGCGCGGCGATGGTGGCGCCCCACTCGAGGGCGTAGCCGGCCAGTCCGTGGAGCAGCACGAGGACGGGCAGGTCGGACGCCGTGTCGTGGTACCAGATCTCGGCATCGGGCCGCTCGACCCGGCCCCAGCCGTCCGTCATGGCGCCAGTCAACCACCGGTCGCCCCGCCCTAGTCTGGCTCCGTGGAATCCGTGCTCGACACCGTGCTGCTGGTCGAGGTCTTCGTGACCCTGTTCGTGATCATGGACCCCGTCGGCACGGTCCCGATCTTCCTGTCGCTGACCGGTGGCCGCTCGCCGGCCGCCGCCCGCCGCGCCGCCTGGCAGGCGGTGGCGGTCTCGTTCTTCGTGATCAGCCTGTTCGCCTTCTTCGGCCAGCAGATCCTCAGCTACCTGCACATCTCGCTGCCGGCGCTGCAGGGAGCGGGCGGCCTGCTCCTGCTCCTGGTCGCGCTCGAGCTGCTGACCGGGAACGAGCAGGAGCCGACGGCGGCGGCCGGCACCAACGTCGCGCTGGTGCCGCTCGGCACGCCGCTGCTCGCGGGCCCGGGCGCCATCGTCGCGGTGATGCTGTTCGTCGAGGACATCGACAGCGCGGCCCCGTTCGTCTCGGTCGCGCTGGGCGTGGTCCTGGTCCACGTCAGCCTGTGGGTCGCGATGCGCTACTCGCTGCCGATCCTGCGGGTCATCCGCGAGTCGGGAGTCCTGCTGGTCACCCGCATCGCCGGTCTGCTGCTCTCGGCGATCGCCGTCCAGCTCGTCGCCGACTCGGTGCGGGCGTTCGTCGCCGGCGAGGGGTGACGGTCAGCGGGTGTCCCGCACGGCGAGGATGCCGCCCAGCACCCCGACGTACGCCGTGCCGTCCGGCCCGAGCGTGATCGGCGCGTAGTTGTTGTTGAACCCCAGGCCGGTGCCGGTGAGCCGCGACCAGGCCCGCTTGCCGGTGCGGGCGTCGATCGCGGTGAGGTACCAGGGGTCCTCGGGGCCGGTGAGCGGCTCGCCGCCCGGGTAGACGACCTGCTCCTCCGAGGGGTACTCGTAGACGTAGACCAGGCCGGTGCGGGTGGACGCCTTGCTCACGCTCGAGGGGATCCGGACGTTCCGGTTGGTCCACGCCCTCTCGCAGGTGCCGGCCTCGAAGTCGATGTCGATCCGGGTCAGTCCGGGCTCCGTCGTGGGCGCGTTGCGCTGCGCGTCACCGCCGACCGGGCCGGTGTAGCCGTAGTTGTTCTCGACGACCAGCGAGCGGCCGAAGGCGATCAGGGAGTTGTCGGTGGCGCCACGGTTCTTGGCGAAGACCGGGATCCGGCACACCGGACGACGCCCGGGACCGGCCCTGCCCGGCGCGGTGGACCACGACGTGCATCCGCGGGTCGGCGTTGTCGGTGATCGCGACGTACCGCTTCCCGCGGTGCTTGATGATCGTCGGCGTGGTGCCCGACCCGACCTGGCTCTGGCCGGGCTTCTGCCGGTCGCCCGCGTCGTACCGCCGCTGCCAGGTCACGACCGGACGGCCACGCCGGTCCGCGTCGAACCGGTAGAGCTTCTTGGTCGACACCACGAACACGCCGCCGGTCTCGTCGACGGCGATCGAGTTGCCGATGCCGGCGCGGACGTCGAGCGAGCGGACCCGGCCGCTGCGGCGGTCGACGCGTGCCGACGACGCCCTCGTCGGTGACCAGCCAGATCCGGCCGTCCCAGTCGGGCAGCGCCGACAGGATCAGCCCGTCGCCGACGGTCGCCGAGACGTCGTAGGTGCGGACCGGCTCGAGGACCGGCGCCTCGTCGCCTGCCGGTGGTCCGGATGACCTCGATGGTGCCGGCGGAGGTCGGCACCACGACCCGGTCCCGGTGGTCGAGGTAGAAGTAGCCGCCACCACCGAAGGTCGCGAACGGCGACGTCGAGGGCTGCCGCGGCGGCAGCGGGAGCGGGCGAGCACGTCGAGCGTGCGCGGGTCGAGCAGCCGCAGCGTGACCTCCTCGAGGCCGACGCACACCGTCAGCAGCCGGCCCTCCCGGTCGAAGGTGTGGGAGGCGCACTCCTCCGCGAAGAAGTTCGACAGCACCTCGGGGTCGCGGCCGAGCGGCCCGGGCGTGGCGCCGGCGTCGGACTGGTAGGCGTCGTCGTGCAGGTTGCTGCGGCCGTTGCCGGCCATCCAGGGGTGCCGCGGCGCGAACGACTGGTCCCGCATCGGCCGGGCCTCCGCCGGGGCGCCGAGGTAGGGCGCGACGTTGTCGGCGCCGGGCGACTCGGGTATCGGTTCGGCAGCGGCCGGTGGGGTCAGCAGGGCCAGGAGCAGCGGGATCGCCAGCAGGACACGCATGACGGGTCCAACGGGCCGGAACCCGCGAAGTGACGTCTCAGCGGCGACCCATCGACTGGAACCGCTGCAGCGCGCGCGTGGGGACGACCTGGGTCGCGGCGCGGATCGCCTTGTACTGGCGGCCCGGCACCGAGAACACCCGGCCCCGGTCGTAGTCCTCGAGCGCCTCGCGGACCAGGAAGTCCGGCTCGAGCCACATGAAGCCGGAGCCGCGCTTGACGCCCATCCGCTCGTGGAACTCCGTCTTCACGAAGCCCGGGCACAGCGTCATCACCGTGATGCCGCGCGGTCCGTACTCGGCGGCCGCCCACTGCCCGAACCGGTTCAGCCACATCTTGGCGGCGCCGTACGTGCCGCGGGGGAGGAAGGAGGCGACGCTGGACACGTTGATGATCCCGCCGTGGCCGCGGGCGGTCTGGGCGCGCAGCGCGGCGTGCGAGAGGCGCATGGGGGCGGTGACGAGGATGTCGAGCATCCGCTCCTCGTCGTCCGGGTCGTTGTCGAGGAAGCGGCCCTTGAGCCCGAAGCCCGCGTTGTTGACCAGCAGCTCGACCGGCCGGTCCGGGTCGGCCACCCGCGCCTCGACCGCGGCGAGCTGGTCGCGATCGGTCAGGTCCGCGGGGAGCACCTCGACCTCGCGACCCGTACGCCCGGAGCTCGTCGGCGACCTGGGCCAGCCGCTCGGCGTCCCGGGCGACCAGCACCAGGTCGTGGCCCCGGTCGGCCAGCTGCCGGGCGAACTCGAGGCCGATGCCGGCGGTGGCGCCGGTGACCAGTGCCCAGGTGTTGGCGACGCCCGTGTGACTCATGCGTCCATCGAACCGGTGTCGTCCCGAATCCGGCAACCCGCTCCGGCATGATGGGGCTCACCATGACCACCACACTCGCCGTCGCCAACCAGAAGGGCGGCGTCGCCAAGACCACCTCGGTCGCCTCGATCGGGGCGGCGCTGGCCGAGCTCGGCCAGAAGGTGCTGCTCGTCGACCTCGACCCGCAGGCGTGCCTGACGTTCTCGCTGGGCATCGACCCGGAGGACCTCGAGGTCTCGGTCCACCACGTGCTCACCAAGGGGCTCGACCCCACCGAGGTCATCATCGAGACCGAGGACGGCGTCGACCTGCTGCCCGCGACCATCGAGCTGGCGCGGGCCGAGGCCGACCTGCTCACCCGCACCGGCCGCGAGCACGCCGTGAAGGCGGCCCTCGAGCTGCTCGACGAGGCGGAGGCCGGCTACGACTGGGTGCTGCTCGACTGCCCGCCCTCGCTGGGCGTGCTGACGGTCGCCGCGCTCACCGCCGCGCAGGGCGTGCTGATCCCGCTCCAGTGCGAGACGCTCTCCCACCGCGGCGTGGGGCAGCTGCTCGACACCGTCCACGACGTACGCCGCTTCACCAACCGCAAGCTCGAGGTCTGGGGCGTGCTGCCGACGCTCTACGACGGCCGCACCAACCACGCCCGGACCGTGCTCGAGACGATCTCGGAGACCTACGAGCTCGACGTCATCGAGCCGCCGATCCCGAAGACGATCAAGTTCGCCGAGGCACCGGCGCGGGGCCGCTCGATCCTGGCCACCAGCCGCAGCAGCAAGGGCGCGAAGGCCTACCGCGAGGTGGCCGCCGCCCTGATCACCCGGGCGGGGAGCTGAGCGATGACCCGCCACCGCCGACCACGTCCGCCCCCGCTACGGGCGGCTGGTGGCGGCGTTGTCGTCGCTGGGCGTGACCTCGGTGGCGCTGCTGGGCGGGGTCGGGGTGCTGCCGTCCTCGGCGCAGGAGCCGGCCCCGCGCGGCGCGATCGCGCCCGCCGCGGCCGACCAGCGTCCTGCGTCGGGTGAGGTCCCGACCCGGGAACCGGCCGCCACCGGCGCGGAGCGGTCGATCTCGACACCGGGGGAGCGGCGCCGGGTCACGGCCGCGGACCTGCTTCCCGCGGACTCCGGGGCGGGCCGTCGGGTCGTCTTCAGCGAGGGTCAGCAGCGGGTCTGGCTGCTCGGCGCGAACGGTGCCGTCCGGCGTACCTATCTGGTCTCGGGCAGCCTCAGCGACAACCTCGACCCCGGCACCTACCAGGTCTACTCACGCTCGCTCAACGCGATCGGCATCGACGACTCGGGCACCATGAAGTACTTCGTCCGCTTCACCCAGGGCGACACCGGCGCCGCCATCGGCTTCCACGACATCCCGGTCGACGACGGCGAGCGCGTGCAGACCGTCGACGAGCTCGGCACCCCCACCTCCCACGGCTGCATCCGGCAGCGGACCGCCGACGCGAAGGCGATGTGGGAGTTCGCGCAGCTCGGCGCGACCGTCGTCGTCACGCCCTGAGGCCGCGGGCTCGCTCGGGTAACGGACCGGTGATGTCGCTCCCGGCCCGTTGCAACGGCGCAGGAGCGACCCGACGGTCCGTTACCCGCGCAGCAGTCGCCGCCGACGTCAGTCGGTCGCGGACGCCGAGCCGCCGGAGCCGGACGAACGACGCCGGCGACGACGGTTCCGGTTGCCGGAGCCGCCTGCCGTGGCCTCGGTGGCCACGGCCGCCTCGCCCTCGACGGGCTGGCCGCTGCGGGTGCGGCTGCGGCTGCGGTTGCGGTTGCTGCGGGCCGGGCGCTCCGGCGGTCGCGCTCGGGACGACCGCGGTCGGAGCGCTCGGACTTCTCCCGCGGCGCCGGGTCGACGACGCGACCCTTGGTGCCGGGCGGGATGCCCTGGTCGTGGAAGAGGTGCTCGGACGTCGAGTAGGTCTCGGCCGGCTCCGGGAACGGCAGGTCGAGCGCCTTGTTGATCATCTTCCAGCGGGCGAGGTCGGCCCAGTCGACGAAGGTGATCGCGGTGCCGGTCGCGCCGGCGCGGCCGGTGCGACCGATCCGGTGGATGTAGGTCTTGTCGTCCTCGGGGCAGGAGTAGTTGATGACGTGCGAGACGCCCTGCACGTCGATGCCGCGGGCCGCGACGTCGGTGCAGACCAGCACCTGGATCTTGTCCTCGCGGAACTTCGCCAGCGCCTTCTCGCGGGCGACCTGCGCCATGTCGCCGTGGAGCGGCGAGGACTTGAAGCCGCGCTCCTCGAGGTCCTCGGCGATGCGCTGGGCCTGCCGCTTGGTGCGGGTGAAGACGATGATCTTGCCGACGTCCTCGGCCTGCAGCACCCGGCCGATGATCTCCGGCTTGTCGAGGTCGTGGACCTGGTAGATGAACTGCGCGGTCGCGGGGACGGTCGCGTTCTCGTACGACGACTCGGCGCGGATGTTCATCGGGTGGCGCATGTGCGTGCGGGCCAGCGCCACGATCGCGGCCGGCATGGTGGCCGAGAACAGCATCGTCTGGCGGGTCTCCGGCGTCTTGCTGAGGAGCTTGATGACGTCGGGGAGGAAGCCGAGGTCGAGCATCTCGTCGGCCTCGTCGAGCACCAGCGCGTGCACGTGCGAGAGGTCGAGGGCGCGGCGGTCGGCGAGGTCGATCAGCCGGCCCGGCGTACCGACGACGATGTCGACGCCCGCCTTGAGCGTGTCGAGCTGGGTGTCGTAGCCGACGCCGCCGTAGACGGTGAGGACGCGGAGGCCGCGGTCCTTGCCGGCCAGCGCGAGGTCGTTCGAGACCTGGAGCGCGAGCTCACGGGTCGGGGCGACGATCAGCGCCTGCGGCTTGCCCTGCGGGATCTCGGCGTAGTCGGGGTCCTTCGGGGCGACCGAACGCTGCAGGACCGGGATGCCGAACGCCAGCGTCTTGCCGGTGCCGGTGCGGGCCTGGCCGATGAGGTCGGTGCCCATGAGGGCGACGGAGAGGGTCATCTCCTGGATCGCGAACGGCGTGGTGATGCCGGCGCGCTCGAGGGAGTCACAGATCTCGGGGAGCACCCCGAGTTCACGGAAGGTAGTCAAGTGTTCTGTTCGCTTTCGGTGAGCGTGTCTGAGTCAGCCAGCGGCTGATGTCAGAGCCCAGCCGCGCACATCCGGATCGCCGAGGACCGGCGACGATCGACGCCTCAGGCGTCGTTTCCTGCAGCCACCTTATCGGTACGCTGCGCGCATGACTGAATCCGCCGACGGCGCCGCGTCACCGGCCGAGTCGGCTGCTCTCGAGGACGACGCCTACCGCGAGGCGGTCGTCGACCTGCTGGGCGCGATCACCTACGGCGAGATCTCGGCGTTCGAGCGGCTGGCGGAGGACGCGAAGCTGGCGCCGTCCCTCGAGGACAAGCTCGAGATCCTGGGCATGGCCTCCCGCGAGTTCGGCCACGTCGAGCTGCTCCGGGCCCGGCTCGTGGAGCTCGGCGCCGACCCGTTCGCCGCGATGGCCCCGTTCACCGCCGCGCTCGACCTGTTCCACACCCACACCGCGCCCTCGGACTTCTACGAGGGGCTCATCAAGGCGTACGTCGGCGACGGGCTGGCCGCCGACTTCTACCGCGAGATCGCCGCCTACCTCGACCCGCGCACCCGCGACGTCGTGATCGCCTCGCTGGCCGACGCGGGCCACTCCGAGTTCGTCATCGTCCGCGTGCAGGCCGCGATCGCGGCCGACCACAAGCTGGGCGGCCGGCTGGCGCTCTGGGGCCGACGGCTGATGGGGGAGGCGCTCACGCAGGCGCAGCGGGTGGCCGCCGAGCGCGACGCGCTGTCGGCGCTGCTGGCCGGCGGCGTCGACCGGCCCGCGCTCGACCTCGCCGCGATCGGCCGGATGTTCGCCCGGATCACCGAGCAGCACGCCGACCGGATGGCGAAGCTCGGCCTCGACGCCTGACCGCGAGGGTCGGGCGTCGAGACCGTGCTGACTGCGCCCGGTCAGGCCTTCTTGGCCCGGCCGGTCGCGATCGCCGCGCCGATGACGAGCACCATCGCGGTGAGCACGGTGACCAGGCCCTGGGTCCAGTCGAGGCCGCGGCTGCCGTCGCCGCCGAAGACGCGGTAGATCACGTCACCGAGCAGCATGCCGCCGATGCCGCAGACGATCACCAGCCAGAACGGGATGTTGTCCTTGTCCCCGGGGGCGAGGAACTTGCCCAGCAGCCCGACGATGGTGCCGACGATCAGGTAGAAGAGGATCGTTGAGATGTCCACGGCCCGCACCTTTCTGTCCGCGGCCGAGTGCTCGACCGTCCCTGTGAGCATGGAACCGCCGGGCGGTCGACGCAAGACCCCGCGCCCGGGTCGTGTCGCGGTGTCAGGAGCGGAAGCCGACCTGACCGCTGACGCCGCCGCCGATCTCGACGTAGGTGAGGCGGGCGACGGGCACCAGGACCCGGCGGCCGCGGGTGTCGGTGAGCACGAGCAGGCCGTCCCCGGCGAGCGCGTCGGCGACCTGCTTCTCGATCTCCTCGGCCGTGGCGCCGGACTCCACCACCAGCTCGCGGGGTGAGTGCTGCACGCCGATCTTGATCTCCATCGGGCTCCTCGAAGAGTGTGGGGTGGGTGGTGGGTGGGTCAGTGCTCGTCGGTGAGCGGGTAGCCGCGGATCCCGCGCCAGGCCAGGCCGGAGACCAGCGCCACGGCGTCGGGTCGGCTGATGCCACCCGCGTCCGTCACCCAGAACCGCGCACTGACCTGCGCCATTCCCACCAGCGACACGGCGAGCAGCTTGGCGGCGGCGTCGGGCAGGCCGGTGTCGTCGTGGATCACGTGCGGCGATCATCTCGGCGCACTCGCTGGTCACGCGGTCGACGGCGGCGCGGACGGCGGGCTCGTTGGTCAGGTCGGACTCGAAGACCAGCCGGAAGGCGCCGTCGTGACCGGCGATGTACTCGTAGAACGCCTCCATCGCCGCCGCGACCCGGAGCTTGTTGTCGTGGGTCGACTGCAGCGCCGCCCGGCAGTTGTCGATGATCGCGTCGCAGGAGGCGTCGAGCAGCGCGGTGTAGAGGTCGAGCTTGCCGGGGAAGTGCTGGTAGAGCACCGGCTTGGAGACGCCGGCCCGCTCGGCGATGTCGTCCATCGCGGCGGCGTGGTAGCCCTGCGCAACGAACACCTCGAGCGCGGACTCCAGCAGCTGGACGCGTCGCTCCTTGCGCGGCATCCGGGCGCCGCGGGGGCGGGTCGCTGCCTCGTCGTACGCCGTCACGTCGTGGTCCTCCTGTCCGGGGCACCAGCGGTGCCGAATGAGAACCCTACCCGCACGTACGAGGGGGCCCCGGCGTACCGGGACCCCCTCGTCGTGTCGTCCCTCAGCGGGTCACGGGTTGGTGACGCGCAGGGTGATGGTGTCGTCGGTCTGGCTCAGCACGCGGGCAACGACGCCCACGCCGGCGACCTTGACCGAACCACCGGGGTTGGCGTTGGTCCAGTACCGCTTGGCCTTCGAGTCGTCGAAGGTGCTGACCATCCGCCGCGACGGCACGGTCAGGGTCTGCGTCGACCAGCTGCCGGAGTTGCCCTGGGCGACCTGCCGGTGGAGCGTGGTGCGATCGGTCCGCTCCAGGCCGAACGTCGCGTCGAACGCCTGGATCCGGTTCCGGGCGACCACGCCGTCACTCCAGCGCAGCACGTCCGACATGGCGTCGACCGGCAGCGCATAGCCCGAACCCGGGTGCTGCGAGACGTTGTTGTCGGCCACCGAGTGGTTGACGAACCAGACCAGCAGACCGTTCTGGTAGCTGAAGTGCTCCACCCAGTCCGGCCGCGTGACGGCCTCGGAGAAGTTGTACGGCCCCGTGCGGAGCGTGTCGTCGTAGCTGACGTACGACTTGTTCTCCATCAGGTAGTACCGCGGGAACGTCTCGGTGATCGTCCCGGTGGTGCGCAGCCAGCCGTCGGCCGTCCAGGCACTCGTGTCGGTCTCGGCGCCGTCGGTGTCGACGACGGTCCCGTCGACGGTCGTGGTGATCTCGTCGAGCATCACGCCGGGGTTGCTGACGCCGCCGTCGGTCTTGTACATGAACCGGAACTTCGACGCAGCGCCGCCGGCCTCGTAGGTGAAGGACTGGGGGACCCAGCCGCCGGACTGGCCGTCGAAGGTGCCCAGGTTGTCCCACGAGTTGCCGCCGTCGGTCGAGTACCTGGGCGTACCAGTAGTCGTACTCGGCCTCGGTGTCGAACCACGACATCGCGTCCACGACGACCGTCTGGCCGGCCGGGACGTCGCGGGTCAGGGTGTTGCTCAGGTCGTCGCCCGAGTCGGAGTACCAGGCGTGCTCGCCGGCGAACGGGTCGCCGACCACCGTCGTCTTCTCGACGTCGGGGAGCAGCACCTGCACGGCGTCGTTGCTGCCCTGCGCGCCCGCGGCCCTCAGCTCGACCGTGTCCTCCTCGCCGGCCTCGACGACCGTCGGGTTCAGCCAGCCGAGGAACAGCTTCTCCTCGGCGCCCATGTCGTTCGGCGTGCTGCCGATGCCGTACTCGAAGGAGTCCTCGTCGCTCTCCGCGCCGTGGCCCATCCACGAACCGGAGGACATCAGCGTCCAGAAGGCGGTGCTGTTCTCGCCGCCCGCGGTGTCGTAGAAGTCCGGCAGGCCCAGGTCGTGGGCGTACTCGTGGGCGAACACGCCCAGGCCGCCGTTCTCGGGCTCCACGGTGTAGTCACCGACGAACATGCCGGTGTTGCCGATCTCCTGGCCGCCCATCAGGTTCTGCTGCTCGCCGACCTGCGGGCCGACCTGGCCGATCGTGGTGTAGTCGGCGTACCAGCGGTGCGACCAGATGGCGTACTCGCCCAGCGCGCCGCCGCCGGCCTCTTCGCCGGCGCCGGCGTGGATCGCCTGGAAGTGGTCGATGTAGCCGTCGGCCTCGTTGAAGTTGCCGTTGCCGTTGAAGTCGTAGCGGTCCCACTGGTCGAACTCGGCCAGGTGTGCCGCGATGTCGGCATCAGACATGCCGTCGGCTGTCATCTTCTGGTACCAGGCGTCGACGGTGTCGTTGACGTAGTCCCAGGAGCCCTGGGCCTCGTTGGCGTTGTCGCCGTAGTAGTAGCCGTTCCTCGGCACCTGCACCCAGTCCTCGGTGGTCACCGTGGCGGTGTACTGGCCGTTGGACTGGTCGAGGTAGTAGTTCCTGAACGACTCGCCGTCGCCGTTGAACATCTCGTCGAAGTGGGCGAGGTTGAAGTCCTCGGTCCACTGCGTGGAGTTGTCCTTCGTCCGGTCCGGCTCGGGGATCTGGTTGTGCAGCGGGCCGGCCTCGCCGCCGGCGTCGGTGACCTCGTCACCGAACTCCGAGAGCACGGTCCAGACGTTGGCCTGCTTGTCGTTGTCGAACAGCTCGACCGCATCGCCGCTCTGGGTGGTGATCGTCGAGCCGCCGCCACGCTGCGGCTGGGGCTCGGTCTTGCCGCGGGCGACCAGCTCGAGCGCCTCCTTGCGCAGCTTGGCCTGCTTGCGGGCGAGCGGGTTGCGGAAGGTGTCGCCTCGGTGGTCGGCGTCCGCTCGGGCATCGGGTGACGAGGCTGACGGGGCTGACGTCGGCGCCGCCTGGGACGGTGCGCCCAGGCTGGCTGCCAGCGTGGCTGCCACGGCCAGCGTGGTCCCGCCGGCCAACAGCCGGCGTGCTGTGGTTGAGGTTCGCAAGATGCTTGGTGCCTTTCCGATCTCGAGCCCGGAGAAGGCATGCGGGACAAGACACCCCCGCACTCCCTGCCCGAGCAGATATGTGAGCCGGATCACCATCGCTCACGGGAGGGGCTGTGGCAATACCCCAGAACCGTGGGAAATGTTGCGGTATGGCCACGAGGACCACGGTGTGACCGGATGCTGGTCGCCCCGTCCGGATCGCGGGACGCGGAGCGGGGGCGGCCGACGCGCTGGGGAACATGGAGCCGGTGACGGGCGTTGACCTGTCACGCCAGCCCGCCGATCCGAGGAGTGTCACCGTGTCGTTCGCGCCGATCGTGGAGCCCGCCGACGAGCTCACCGTCGACGAGGTGCGCCGCTACAGCCGGCACCTGATCATCCCCGACGTGGGCATGACCGGGCAGAAGCGCCTCAAGAACGCGAGGGTCCTGGTCATCGGGGCCGGCGGGCTCGGCAGCCCCGCGCTCATGTACCTCGCCGCGGCCGGCGTCGGCACGATCGGCATCGCCGAGTTCGACGAGGTCGACGAGTCCAACCTGCAGCGCCAGGTCATCCACGGCCAGTCCGACATCGGCCGGCCGAAGGCGGAGTCGGCACGCGACTCGATCACCGAGGTCAACCCCTACGTGAACGTCGTGCTCCACCACGAGCGGCTCGAGAACGACAACGTGAAGCAGGTCTTCGAGGGCTACGACCTCATCGTCGACGGCACCGACAACTTCGCGACGCGCTACATGGTCAACGACGCGGCGTACTTCCTCGGCATCCCCTACGTCTGGGGCTCGATCTACCGCTTCGACGGCCAGGCGTCCGTCTTCGCGCCGATGCTGGGCGACGACCTGCCCTGCTACCGCTGCCTCTACCCCGAGCCGCCGCCGCCGGGCATGGTCCCGAGCTGCGCCGAGGGAGGCGTGCTCGGTGTGCTCTGCGCCAGCATCGGCTCGATCCAGGGCACGGAGGCGATCAAGCTGCTGACCGGCATCGGGGAGCCGCTCGCCGGCTCGCTGATGATCTACGACGCCCTCGAGATGGAGTACCGCAAGCTGCGGGTCCGCAAGGACCCCAACTGCGCCCTCTGCGGCGACAACGCGACGGTCACCGACCTCATCGACTACGACGCCTTCTGCGGCGCGATCTCCGAGGAGGCCGCGGACGCGGCGGCCGGCTCGACGATCTCGGTCACCGACCTCGAGCGGATGCTCAAGGAGCGCGACGAGGGTGCCCGCGACTTCGTCCTGGTCGACGTCCGCGAGGAGAACGAGTTCGAGATCAACCGGATCCCCGGCTCGGTGCTGATCCCCAAGGGCGAGTTCCTCAACGGCAACGCGCTGGGCGAGCTGCCGTCCGACAAGCAGGTCGTGCTGCACTGCAAGAGCGGCGTCCGCTCGGCCGAGGCACTCGCCGTGCTCAAGGGCGCCGGGTACGCCGATGCGGTGCACGTCGGCGGTGGCGTGGTGGCCTGGGTCAACCAGATCGACCCGTCCCAGCCGTCGTACTGAGCACGCCGCTGACAGGCTGCCAGGCGTAACCAACACGGCGTCGGCCCGTTGGACCCGTGGCAGACCGCTGCCGGCGACCCCTGTCGCCGGCACCTGACCGGGAGGGTTCACCCATGCCTCAGCGCACCCGCATCGTCATCGGCGCGCCGTACGGCCGTCCTCTTCTCGTTCCTGATCAGCGCCGTGCCCGTCGCCGCGCTCGTCGCCCAGCCCGCGACTGCCGCCAGGGCGGCAAGCGCAAGACCACGACGGTCGCCGTCGCGTGGGCGCCCGCCGACACCGCCGACATCACCCCGGGCGTGCAGATGTACACCGACGGCGCCCAGTGCACCGCCAACTTCGTCTTCACCGACGGCGCCGGCAACATCTACGTCGGCTACGCGGCCCACTGTGCCGGCACCGGCGGCGCGACCGACACCAACGGCTGCGACGCCGGGTTCGCTCCCGCTCGGCACCCGCGTCACCTTCGCCCGCGGCGGCTCGCTCGTGACCGAGGGCAGGAGGTCGGCCAGGGCACGCTGGCCTACTGCTCCTGGCTCACCATGCAGCAGCGCAACGAGACCGACGAGAACGCCTGCGACTACAACGACCTCGCGCTGGTCAAGGTCGACGCCGCCGACGTGGCCAACGGTCAACCCGAGCGTCCCGTTCTGGGGCGGCCCGGTCGGCGCTCAACACCGACGGCACCGCCGCCGGCGAGCCGCGTCTACTCCTACGGCAACTCCAGCCTCCGCGGCGGCGTCGAGGAGCTCTCGCCCGAAGCCGGGCATCAGCCTCGGCACCGACAGCGAGCGGCTGGAACCACCCGGTCTACACGCGTGACCCCGGGCGTCCCCGGTGACTCCGGCAGCGCCTTCCTCGACGCGCAGGGCAACGCGCTCGGCACCCTCTCGACGCTCAGCCATCGCGCCGCTCGCCGGCTCCAACGGCGTGGGCGACCTGCCCCGCGAGCTCGCCTACGCGCAGCAGCTTCGGCGGTATCGCCGGCCTGACCCTGGCGCCCGGCACCGAGCCCTTCAGCCCGATCCTCTGACGGCTGCCACGGCGAGGACGCACCTCGTCTGAGACTGCAATCGAGCACCGCCCCGTCCGTGACCGGACGGGGCGGTGCTCGTTGTCCGGGCATGCGTACCAAGACTCTCGGAACCCTGGTCGTCACCCTGCTGAGTGCCCTCGCGTGGCTCGCCGTACCGGCGGGCACCACCCCGGCGGTGGCGGCCGGGGGCGACCGGATCGGCCCCGGCGTGCAGATGTTCACCGACGGCGCCCAGTGCACCGCCAACTTCGTCTTCACCGACGGCGCCGGCCGCACCTATGTCGGGTACGCCGCCCACTGCGCCGGTCTGGGTGCCGCGACCGACACCAACGGCTGCCAGGCCCGCTCGCTGCCGCTCGGCACCAAGGTGCGGTTCGCCGAAGGGGCCACCGTCGCCACCAGCGGCACCACCCTCGGCCACGGCACCCTCGCCTACAGCTCCTGGCGGACGATGCGGGCGCTCGGCACCAGCGACAACCACACCTGTGCGGCCAACGACTTCGCGCTGGTCCGCGTCGACAAGGCCGACGTGGGCAAGGTCAACCCGACCGTGCCGTTCTGGGGTGGCCCCACCGGCCTCGGCTCGGGCGCGGCCGCGGGCAGCCAGGTCTACTCGTTCGGTCAGTCCAGCCTGCGGCCCACGACGGTCCTCTCGCCGAAGACCGGCGTCTCGCTGGGATCCACCCACGGAGGCTGGGGCCTCGACGTCTACACCGCGACCCCCGGCATCCCGGGCGACTCCGGGAGCGGCTTCCTCGACGACCGGGGCCGCGCGATCGGCACCCTGTCGACCGTCGCCATCGCGCCGCTGGCCGGCTCCAACGGGCTGGGCGACCTGGGTCGTGAGCTGGCCTTCGCCCGCCAGCACTCCGGCATCGACGGGCTCCGCCTGGTCAAGGGCGGCGCGTTCACGCCGGTTCCCTGACCCTCGCCCGGCCGGTGTCGGCGGCGGTGAGTGAGGCACCGAATCGTCCGGCTGGATTCGGTGCGCTGACGTCACCGCTGACTCGAGGGGCCCCGCAGCTAGGTTGGCACGCGTGAGCGGCGGATCGACCCCGAGGAGTACGCCGAGCTGGTGCTGCGCTGCGTCGAGCAGGTGCCCCGCGGCCGGGTGACGACGTACGGCGCCATCGCCGAGGTGGTCGGCGAGCTGGTCGGTGGGGGCGGTCCCCGCCAGGTCGGCTCGGTCATGGCCGCCCACGGCGGACCGGTGCCGTGGTGGCGGGTGGTGCGCGCCAACGGCACGCTCCCGGACAGCCACCAGGACGAGGCGCGGCAGGCCTACCTCGAGGAGGCCACCCCGCTGCGGCCCTCGGGCAACGTCGACCTCGGCCGGGCGTTCTTCAGGCCGGTGCTCGACCGGCGCGCGTGAGTCAGTGGCGAGCCGGCGCGAGCTTCGGCGCGAGCGACTCCCCGCCCCCACGCGCCAGCTCCGCCAGCCGCGCCAGCGCCTTCGGGAAGATCTCGGCCGGGGGAGTGACGAGTCCGGCGCCGACCTGACCGACCCCGGCCCGCTTGCCGGCCATGCCGGTGTTGATCTGGGGCAGGATGCCGGTCCGGCAGACCCGGGTGACGTCGATCCCGGTCGGGACGCCGGCGAAGTCGAGCACCGGCACCGACCAGCGCGGGTTCTCGGCTCAGCGTGATCTCGCGCATCCGGCGGGTGGTGGCGAGGGCGTCGGGGACGGTGCCGCCGACCAGCCGGACGATCGCCGGCGCGGTCGCCATCGCGAAGCCGCCGATGCCGGCGGTCTCGGTGATCGCCGAGTCGCCGATGTCGGGGTTGGCGTCGTCGGGCCCGTAGTCGCCGAGGAAGAGCCCGTCGGCCAGCTGGGCGGGGCCGGTGAACCACTCGTCGCCGGTGCCGGACACCTGGATCCCGAAGTCGGTGCCGTTGCGGGCCATCGCGACGACCATCGTCGAGCCCGGCACGTCGCGGCCGGCGTCGAGGGCGAGCTTGCAGGCCGGCATCGCCAGGTTGAGGAAGAAGTGGTCGTTGCCGCCGACGAACCGGAGTGCCTCGGCGACGTCCCCGCTGTCGATGGCCGGAGGTCACCATCGACGGGGCCAGGTCGCGCAGCAGCATGAGCGTGCCGGCCCGGTTGCGGTTGTGGGCCTCGTCGCCCATCTGCAGCATCTGGGTCAGGATCCCGGTGACGTCGACGGGACCGCTGCGGCGCACGGCCTCGCGCAGCAGCGGACCGAGCACGTCGGCCATCCACCGCAGCCGCTCCAGCACCTCGGGGCCGTAGGCGCCGTAGCGCAGCACCTTGCCCAGGCCCTCGTTGAGCGTGCAGAACGTACGCCGGCCGGTGGCCCGGTCCTCGAGCACGAACATCCACATCGAGGGCGTGACCACCCCGGCCATCGGACCCACCGCGTCGTGGTGGTGGCAGGGCTCCAGGCTGACCCCGGCGCCGGACTCGAACAGCGCGACCGCGGCCTCCGGGTCGTCGACCAGCCCCTCGAGGGCGGCGCCGCCCATGAGCGCGCCCCGCAGCGGCCCGGACGCGCGGTCCCAGGTGATCGGCGGGCCGGCGTGGAGGAACTGGCCGGGTTCGAGCCCGAGCAGGTCACGGGCGGGTGCCACGTCGACCAGGTCGGCGGTGACCCCGAGCACCGCCTCGACGGCCTGCCGGTTGGCGTCGCGGCGGCGCGGGTCGGCGGCCACCGCGACCAGGTCGGCCTCGGTGCCGGGCATCGGCGGCCGCCAGCCGACGCGCTCGACCTCGACCGCCTGCGCGGCCACGGCGTCGGCGAGCAGGTCGGCGCCGACGGCGACGACGCGGTCGGGCGTCTCGACGTGCCACGTCATCGGGAACCTCCGGCGAGCTCGATCGCGCGGCGGGTCGCCGCGGCGTTGGACAGGTGGACCTCGGCGCCGGCCTCGACCAGCGCCCGGACCTGCCGGTCGCGGTCCTGCGGGTCCTGGGCGGTGCCGACGACGCAGACGACGACCGGTCGCTCGACCTCGGCGACGGCCGGGGCGAGCAGGGCCGCGGGGTCCGGCTCGGCGCCGTGGCCGAGCACGACGTCGAGCAGCAGCACGCCGGTGGCCGGATCGGCCGCGGCCTGTCGCAGGTGCTCCAGCCGGAGCGTGGGGTCGATCATCGGATGGGCCCGCCCCTGCGTGAAGGCGTCGTCGCCGAAGTCGACGAAGGTGTGTCCGCCGTCGCGTGCCGGCCAGCAGGGCCGCCTCCTGGCACAGCGTGCCGCCGACGAACAGGCCGCGGATCGCCCCGCCGGGGCCGGCCCGGGTGTGGCCGTCGACCGGCCAGCCCGGCGCCGCGGTCCCGAGCCGGCTCAGCACCGCCTCAGCGGCCGCGGTCAGGTCCGGCCGGCCGTCGCCGAGGAGGGCCAGCTCGACCGGCGTGGCCAGCGTGGCGGCGTACTCCTCGATGCGGGTGGCGACCTCGGGCGCCGGCGGCTTGGAGACGACGACGACGAGCTCGACCTCGTCGTCGGCGTCGAGCCGCCGCATCGCCTCGAGCGTGGAGAGCCCGCCGACCTCGGCGGACAGGTCGCGGCCGCCCACACCCAGCGCCGACGAGACGCCGACGCCGGCGTGGTCGAGCAGCGCGAGCAGCTGCTGGCAGCCGGTCCCGGACGCGGCGACGATGCCGACCGGTCCGGGCCGGGTGGCGTTGGCGAACCCGAGCCCCAGCCCGCCCACGACGGCGGTGCCGCAGTCGGGTCCCATGACCAGCAGGCCGCGCTCGGTGGCGGTGCGCTTGAGCGCCACCTCCTGCTCGATCGGCACGTTGTCGCTGAAGACCATCACGTCGCAGTCGGCGTCGAGGGCGTCCATCGCCTCGACCAGGGCGCTCGCACCGGGCACGGACACCAGCGCGACGGCGGGTCGGTCGAGCAGGGCGGTCGCGGTCGTACGCCGCGGCTCGGCCTCCCGGCCCGCACCGTCGGACCGGGCCGGGGCCAGCGCCCGCTCGACCGCGGCCAGCGCGGCCGCGAGGTCGCCGTCCGGCTCCAGCCGGATCGCCACGACCATGTCGTTGGGGGTCGCAGCCTCCGGGACGTCGAACCCCATCTCGCCGAGGACCTCGACGTTGAGCGGGGTCGCCATCGCCACCTGGGCGGTCACGACGCCGGGTGCCTGCTGGACGTCGCGGCTCACCTGGAGCAGCGCGACGGAGTCGGCGTAGGCGCCGGGTCGGAGCTCGACGTGGTCGGTCGTCATGCTGCCTCCTGGAGCTGGGTGAGGGCGAGGTGGGCGCCGTGGAGCAACCCGGCGCCCGACGTGCGCGCCGACGGCGGAGAGGGCGGTCGCCCGGCGCGGCTGCGTCGGCGGAGCCGAAGGCCCGCACCCAGGCGGCGAACTCGGGCAGCACCTCGCCGTGGGCGGCGCAGTCGAGCAGCGTCGCGGACAGCAGCGTGGTGCGGTGGGCGTGCGTGCGTACGACGTCGTCCACGTCGGTGGTGGCGACACCGGCGGCGCGGTGGAGGGCGAGCCAGCCGGCGAGCAGGTCGTCGCCGAGCGGCGTGAGTCCCTCGCCCGCGGCCGATCAGGCCGGGCGGCGGCGTCGGCGTCGATCCGCCGGCGGGGGAGAAGGGCGGCAGCGAGCTCGGCCACCGTGGCCGGGGGGGTGGCCTCAACGGTGACCGAGCACGCCTCTGTGCCGAGGACGACTTCGTGGTCGAGCCGAGGCACGTACGTTCCCTCGATCCGACCGATCGACAGTGGCCTACTGCCGACGTGAAGCGTCCCGCCTTCAACGTACGCGGAAATCGGCTCGCGGAAAACCGGTTCAGGCAACTGTTCCGTAACCGCTCGCAGTGCGCAGGGCACCTGGGCCGCTGCTCGCGAGACCACGCCCACGCACCAGCCGCTCGAGGTCGACGTAGACCGCGTGCGGACCCGCGTGCACCACGGGGACCGGCCCGTCGGGGGCGGCCCGCAGCCGGTCGCGCACCCGGGGCGGGGCGGCGACCGCCAGTGCGCCGACCGGGGTCATGCTTCCCGACGCTAGTCGTCGCTCGATACGGTGCGCGATGTGAGGTTGTGCCAACGTCCGGCCGGATCCGCGACACAAGGTGATAACCCGTGACCGGCGAGACCCGGGACGCGGCGGCCGCGCTGGCTCGGGTCGACGCCCTCCACACCGCCCTCACCCACATCGTGCTCGAGGGGGGCGACCTGGCCCGGATCGCCGCCGAGGTCGCCGGGGTGCTCGGCTGCGGGGTGCTGGTGACCTCCACCGACGGTCGGGAGCGGGCGGCGCACCTCGAGGCCGAGCGACCGGACGTCGCTGGCCGAGGCGGACCTGGTCGACCCGACCGGGCGGCTGCGCGTGGAGCGGATCGGTCCCGGCGGCGCACCGGTCGGCGGCGGCGAGGTGCGCTCGCTCCGGGTGGCGGCCGGCGGCACCGACCTGGCCCGCCTCGTCGGCGTCCGCCGGGACGGCCCGGTGCCGGAGGACGACGTCCACGCGCTCGAGCGGGCCGCGACCGTCGCGGCGCTGCTCATCACGCGCGAGGAGTCGATCACCGCCGTCGAGAACAAGTACCAGGGCGACTTCCTGCGCGAGGTCTTCGCGAAGCGGGCCCGGGACGCGGCGTACGTCGAGGAGCACGCGGCGGCCTTCGGCTGGACGCTCGGCCGGCCGGTGGTCGTGGTGGCGGCCGAGATCGACCCGTCCGACCCGGCGGCGGCGACGCTGCCGGCCCACCAGCGTCGCCGCTACCAGGAGCGCTTCTCCGCCGCCTGGCGGCAGGTCACCCAGGGCCTCGATCCGGGCATCCCGTCGGTGGACTTCTCCTCCGAGGTGGTCGTCGCTGCTGCCCGTCGACGCGGGAGCGGACGGGCACCCCGGCGCCGACGTCGTACGCCGGACGGTGGCCGCCGTGGCCGGCGACAAGGGTGGCGGCCGCCGGTCCTTCTCGGTCGGCGTCAGCCGGGTCGCCACCTCCCTCGACGACCTCCCTGACTGCTACGGCCAGGCCCGCCGCGCGGTGGAGGTCGGCCGGCGGGTGTCCGGCAACGGCTCCACCACCTTCTTCGACCAGCTCGGCGTGCACCGGTTGATCGCGCTGGTGCCCGACGTCGCGGAGCTGCGGACCTTCGCCCACGACGTGCTCGGCCCGCTCGCCGAGCCCACGCCCGGAGGCGGCCGACCTGCGGGAGACCCTGCAGGTGCTCCTCGACACCAACTTCAACGTCGCCGAGGCGGCGCGCCTCCAGTTCTTCCACTACAACACGATGCGCTACCGGGTCGGGAAGCTCGAGCGGCTGCTCGGTCCGCTCTCCTCCGACCCCCACCTGCGGCTCGACGTCGCCGTCGCGCTGCGGGTGCTCGAGATCAGCGGCTGAGTAGCGGATCTCAGGACGGCGGGGAGGGCCGCCCGCGACAGTTGGGTCATGCCCGCACCTCGCGCCCACGCCTGGCTCTCCCTCGCCTCCCTGCTGACCCAGCTCACCCTGATCGGGATCGGCTCCTACCTCATCGACGAGTCGGGCCTCGAGCAGGGCGCAGGCTCGTGGGGCTACGTCTTCGCCTTCGTCGTCATCACGGCCCTCTACGCGAGCTGGCCGGTGCTCGCGACCCTGGTGTGCGCCGTCGTCGCGAGCGCCAGCAGGTCCGACGTGGTCGCCCGACGGGCGGCCGTCACCGGCGCGGTCTTCGCGGCCCTGACCGGCCTCGCCGGGCTGCTGCTCGGCCTGCTCGCGCTCCTCACGTCGCGCGACGAGGCTGGCACCGTCTTCGGGCTGGTGGCTCGTGGCGGCCAGCCCGGTCGCGATCCTCCCGCTGATCACCGCGTTCCGGCGGGCACGCGCCACCGTCTGACACCTCTGCGCCGCGCGACAACGTGTGCCAGCGCGGACGGCGTTCCTTCAGCATTTCTCGCCGTCGAGGGTGTGTGATGGGGGCCACTAGTTTGTGGATCCTCGGGGTCACACCAGCGCCAGGGAGGGTCTCATGTCGATGTTCAAGTGGGACGTGGTCGATCCCGCACCCGGAGAGGCCGTCGCGCCTCACCAACGGCTTGCCTGGGGCAAGACCGTGGGCCTCGGGGCCCAGCACGTCGTCGCCATGTTCGGCGCGACCTTCGTCTTCCCGATCGTCATGGGGCTGGACCCCAACCTCGCGATCATGTTCTCGGGGCTCTGCACGATCCTGTTCCTGCTCATCGTCTCGAACAAGGTGCCCAGCTACCTCGGCACCAGCGCGTCGTTCGTCGCCAGCGTCGCGGCGATCCGCGGCGCTCGACGAGGGCAACGACTCCTCCTACGTCACCGGCGCGATCCTGGTCGGCGGCCTCGTGCTCGCCGCCGTCGGCCTGCTGGTCCACTTCGGCGGCGCCGTCGCTGATCCACAAGCTGCTGCCGCCGGCCGTCACCGGCGCGGTCGTCATGCTGATCGGCTTCAACCTCGCTCCCGTCGTCGCCAGCATCTACTGGCCCCAGGACCAGTGGGTCGCGCTCCTGACCGCCACGTTCATGGTGGCGGCCGCGGTGATGCTGCCCGGGTTCTGGTCGCGGATCGCCGTCTTCCTCGCCCTGATCTTCGGCTACCTGCTCTCGTGGCTGTTCGACGCGGTCTTCGGCCCCATCAACTCCGTGGTGCCGGCGCTCGGCGGCGAGACCGAGCACGACCGGTCTCTGGGCGTGGGACACCATCGGCCAGGCCGACTGGATCGGCCTGCCGAGCGGCACGCTGGCCGACGGCGTCTCCGTCGTCCACGGCCCGTCGTTCTCCCTGACCGCGATCCTGCTGGTCCTGCCCGGCGTGATCGCGCTCGTCGCGGAGAACACCGGCCACGTCAAGGCGGTCGCCGAGATGACCGGCGAGGACCTCGACCCCTACATGGGCCGCGCGATCGGCGCCGACGGCCTCGCCACCGCGTTCGCCTCCGCGTTCGGCGGCTCGCCGACGACGACGTACGCCGAGAACATCGGCGTCATGGGAGCGACCCGGGTCTACTCGACCGCTGCCTACTACGTGGCCGCCCTGCGTCGCGATCCTGCTCGGGCTGTGCCCGAAGTTCGGGGCCGTCGTCAACGCGACCCCGGGCGGTGTGCTCGGCGGGATCACGGTGGTGCTCTACGGCATGATCGGCCTGGTGGGCGCGAAGATCTGGGTCGAGAACCGCGTCGACTTCGGCGACCCCGTCAACCTGGTCGGCCTGGCCGCCGGCATCATCGCCGGCGTCGGCGGGGTGTCCCTGGTGTTCACCGACGACTTCGAGCTGTCGGGCATCGCGCTCGGCACGATCCTGGTGATCGTCTACTTCCACATGGTCAACGGACGCCGCGGTGCCGGGCACCGGTCACACGACCCAGGCCCTCTCCCACAAGGAATAGGCGCCGCGTGAAGCCAGCTCCCTTCGTCTACCGCCGGCCCGGGTCCCTCCCAGAAGCACTGGAGACCCTGGCCGGCGAGCCGGGGGCGAAGGTGCTGGCCGGGGGCCAGAGCCTGGTCCCGCTGCTCTCGATGCGGCTGGCCGCGCCGGCGGCCCTGGTCGACATCAACGCGGTGCCCGACCTGGACCACGTCCGCGTCAGCGACGACGGGGTCCGGGTCGGGGCACTGGCCCGGCACGCCGACGTCCTGGCCCACGAGGCCGCCGCGCAGTCCCAGCCGCTGCTGGCGATGGCGCTCTCGCACGTCGCGCACGCGACGATCCGCAACCGCGGTACGACGGTCGGCTCGATCGTCCACGCCGACGCCGCGGCCGAGATGCCGGTCGTGCTCGCGCTGCTCGGCGGCTCCGTCGAGGCAGCGTCGGTCCGCGGCACCCGCACCATCGCGGCGGCCGACCTGTTCGCCGGCCCGCTGGAGTCGACGCTCGCCCCCGACGAGATCGCCACCGAGGCGTTCTTCCCGGCGCTGCGGCCGGGGGAGGGCGTCGGGTTCGCCGAGATCGCCCGCCGCCACGGCGACTACGCCCTGGTCGGGGTCGCCGGCCTGGTCCGCGTCGAGGGTGACGAGGTCGTCGAGGCGAGGCTCGGCTACCTGTCCGTCAACGACGTCCCGACGGTCGTCGACGTCAGCGGCCGGACGCCCGACGAGGCGGTCGACCACGTGCTGACCGAGCTCGAACCGGCCGCCGACATCCACGCCACGGCGGCCTACCGCGCCCAGCTGGTGCGGGTGCTGACCCGCCGGGTGCTCGAGGCCGCGACCGACGGACGCGCGGGGGAGGGCGACATGACCGAGGAGCTCCACGACGTCCGGCTGCAGGTCAACGGCGCCAGCCACACCGTCCGGGTGCCCGCCCGCCGGCTGCTGTCCGACGCGCTGCGCCACGACTGCGGCCTGACCGGCACCCACGTCGGCTGCGAGCACGGCGTCTGCGGCGCCTGCACCGTGCTGCTCGACGGCCGGCCGGTGCGGTCGTGCCTGATGTTCGCGGTCTCCGCCCAGGACGCCGAGATCACCACGGTCGAGGGTCTGACCGAGGCCGACGACGCGCTCTCGCCGGTGCAGCAGGCGTTCTCCGACTGCCACGGCCTCCAGTGCGGCTTCTGCACGCCCGGCTTCCTCACCACCATCACCGCCGGGCTGCGCGACAACCCCGACCCGACCGAGGACGAGGCGCGCGACATGATCGCCGGCAACCTGTGCCGCTGCACCGGCTACCAGAACATCGTGAAGTCCGTGCTGCGCGCCGCCGAGATCACGCGGGACGCGGCGCGATGACGACCAAGCTCTTCGGCACCAAGGTGCCCCGCGTCGAGGACCAGCGGTTCCTGCGCGGCCGGGGCCGGTACGCCGACGACGTGCTCGTCGGCCAGCGGGTGCTCCACGCCGCGGTGCTCCGGTCGCCCCACGCCCACGCCCGGATCGTCGACATCGACGTCAGCGGCGTGCTCGACGTCGAGGGCGTGCACGCGGTGTGGACCCACGACGACCTGACCGGCCCGATGGCCGAGCCGCTGCCGCTGCTGATCCCGCACCCGGCGCTGGTCCACGGCCGCACCCAGTACGCGCTGGCCAGGGACGAGGTCAACTACGTCGGCGAGGCGATCGCGTTCGTGGTCGCCGAGGACCGCTACGTCGCCGAGGACGCGGTCGGCCGGATCCGGGTCGACTACGACTACCTCCCGCCGGTGGTCGGCATCCCCGCGGCCCGCGCCGCGCAGCGCACTGGTGCACGAGGACGTGCCCGGCAACGTCGGCGCCCGGCTGGAGCAGGAGAACGGCGACGCCCGGGCCGCGATCGCGTCGGCGCCCCACACGCTCACCCTCGACCTGACCGTCGAGCGCTCGGCCTGCCAGCCGCTCGAGGGCCGCGGCACCGTCGCCCGCTGGGACCCCGACCTCGGCCGGATGACGGTGTGGACCTCGACCCAGACCTCGACCGGGGTCCGCGGCTGCGTCGCGGCCAAGCTCGGCCTCGACCTCGGCCAGGTCGACGTGATCACGCCCGACGTGGGTGGCGGCTTCGGCGTGAAGATCAACCACCCGTGGCCCGAGGAGCTGCTGGTCCCGATGGCGGCCCGCGCGCTCGGCGTGCCCGGTGAAGTTCACCGAGGACCGGCGCGAGCACTTCATCTCGTCGGCCCACGAGCGCGGGCAGGTGCACCACGTCGAGGTCGGCTTCGACGACGAGGGCCGGATCCTCGGCCTCGACGTCGAGTTCTGGCACGACCACGGCGCCTACTCGCCGTACGGCCTGATCGTCCCGATCATCACCTCCACCCAGCTGCTCGGCCCCTACAAGCCGGCCAACTACCGGGTCGTCTTCGAGAGCCTGTTCACCAACACCGTGATGGTCACGCCCTACCGCGGCGCCGGCCGGCCGCAGGGCTGCTTCGTCATGGAGCGCACCATGGACGCGATCGCGGCGGCGCTCGGCAAGGACCGCACCGAGGTGCGGTCGGCCAACTTCATCCAGCCCGACGAGTTCCCCTACGACCAGGGGCTGATCTTCCAGGACGGCCGCGAGCTCGAGTACGACTCCGGCGACTACCCCGCCTCGCTGGAGAAGCTCAAGGCGCTGGTCGGCTGGGACGAGTTCCCGGCGTTCCGCGAGGAGATGGCGGCCGAGGGACGCCGCGTCGGGATCGGGCTCGCCTGCTACGTCGAGGGCACCGGCGTCGGCCCCTACGAGGGCGCCCACGTGCACATCGAGACGTCCGGCAAGGTCAAGGTCGCGACCGGTCTCACCACCCAGGGCCAGGGCCACCAGACGGCGTTCGCGCAGATCGTCGCCGACGCGCTCGGCGTCCCGTTCGACCGGGTCGAGGTCGTCACCGGCGACACCCGCCGGATGCCGTACGCCGTCGGCACGTTCGCGTCGCGCGCCGCCGTGATGAGCGGCTCGGCGATCCACCTCGCCGCGCTGCGCGCCCGCGAGAAGGCGCTGCGGATCGCGGCCGACGCGCTGGAGGCCGACGAGGCCGACCTGGAGATCGTCGACGGCGTCGTCCGGGTGAAGGGGCACGGAGTCGCAGATCGACCTCGGCACCGTCGCCGTGCTCTCCAACCCGCTGCGCTACGCGTTCGACGAGGCGTCGCAAGGCGGCCACCCAGTTCTCGGTCGGCGACCCCGGCAAGCCGCCGGTCGCCGAGGACGACGAGCCGGGCCTGGAGGGCAAGGACTTCTACTCGCCCGAGCGCTCGACCTTCGCCTCCGGCATGCACGCGGTGATCGTCGAGACCGACCCCGAGACCGCCGAGATCACGATCCTCAAGTACGCCGTGGTCCACGACTGCGGCCACCTGATCAACCCGATGATCGTCGAGGGCCAGATCCACGGCGGCGTCGCGCAGGGCGTCGGCGGCGCGCTCTACGAGCGGATGGTCTACGACGAGTCCGGCCAGCTGCTCAACGCGTCGTTCATGGACTTCCTGATGCCCTACGTCACCGAGGTGCCGCGCTGGCATCGACATCGACCACCTCGAGACGCCGTCGCCGCTCAACCCGCTCGGCATCAAGGGCGCCGGCGAGGCGGGCGTGATCCCGTCGGCCGCCGTGTTCGCGGCGGCGATCGAGGACGCCGAGGGCATCACGCATCACCGCCATGCCGATCTCGCCGTCGGAGCTGTTCGCACCTGCGCACAGCACGCCGACCACGAGGAGACCGCATGAAGTTCACCGGCGAGAACACCCTGCACGCCCCGGTCGAGAAGGTCTGGGACGCGCTGCTCGACCCGGCCGTGCTGGTCCGCACGATCCCCGGCTGCGAGCGGCTCGAGGCGACCGGGCGAGAACGCCTACGCGATGACGGTCACCGCCGGCGTCGCCGCGATCAAGGGCACCTACAGCGGCTCGTGCGTGCTCTCCGACCTGGTGCCCCACGAGTCGCTGGTGATGCGGCTCGACGGGGCCGGCGCGCCCGGCACGATCGGCGCGACGGTCGGCGTCCGGTTCGCGCCCGGTCCGACGGCGGCACGGTCGATCACCTACGACGCCGACGCGATCGTCGGCGGCATGGTCGGCGGCGTCGGCCAGCGGATGCTCACCAGCGTCTCGCGGCGGATGGCCGGCGAGTTCTTCGGCAACGTCGACGCCGTGCTCACCGGCGCCGCTGCCGGCCGCGGCCGCGCCGGCCCGGCGGTGCCCCGGCGATGCCGGGCGGTCTTCACCGCGCCCGCCGCGGCCCGGCGGCCGTCCTCCCAGCGCGACTTCCTCACCGGGGTGGCCGTCGGCGCCGCGCTGGTGGCGCTCGGCGTCCTGATCGGGCGGCGCCGGTGACCGGATCAGCGTCGACCGTCGGACCGCGCCGCGGCCAGGCCGAGGCCGTACGCCGCCGCGACATCTCCGCGCGCGAGCTGCTCGACCTCCACCTGGCCCGGATCGCCGAGCGCAACCGCGCAGCTCAACGCGATCGTGTCGCTCGACGAGGAGCGCGCCCGCGCCGGCGCCGCGGCCGCCGACGAGCACCTCGCCCGCGGCTACCCGATCGGGCCGCTGCACGGCCTGCCGTTCGCCGCGAAGGACACCCACGCCGTCGCCGGGCTGGCGCACGACGTACGGCTCGCCGCTCTTCGCCGACCACGTCCCCGACGTCGACGACCTGATCGTCGAGCGGATCCGGCGCGCCGGCGCGGTGCTGATCGGCAAGACGAACGTGCCCGAGTTCGCGGCCGGCTCCCACACCTTCAACCGGGTCTTCGGCACGACCCGCAACCCGGTCGACCCGACCCGGTCGGCCGGTGGCTCGAGCGGCGGCGCGGCGTGCGCGCTGGCCGCCGGCATGGTGCCGCTCGCCGAGGGCTCCGACATGGGCGGCAGCCTGCGCAACCCGGCGTCGTTCTGCGGCGTGGTCGGGCTGCGGCCGACCCTCGGGCGGGTGCCGACCTGGCCCGCGTCCAACCAGTGGGAGACCACGTCGGTCGGCGGGCCGATGGCCCGCAACGTCGGCGACCTCGCGCTGCTGCTCTCCGTGATCGCCGGCCCCGACCCGCGGGTGCCGCTCGCGCTCGGCGACCCGGGCCGGCTGTTCGCGCCCCCGCTGCACGGGCTCCCTGGCCGGCCTGCGCGTCGGCTACTCCGTCGACCTCGGCGGCGCCTTCGCCGTCGACCCGCAGGTGGCCGCCGTCCTCGAGGCGGCCGGCCGGCTGCTGGTGCGGTCGGGGGCGTCGGTCTTCGACGCCCACCCCGACCTGTCCGGCGGCCGACGAGACGTTCCGCACGCTGCGGGCCTGGCACTTCCAGGCGACGTTCGGCGACCTGCTGCGCCGCCACCCCGACGACTTCAAGCAGTCGCTCGCCGACAACATCCGGGCGGGGGAGCACCTGACCGGCGCCGACGTCGCCCGCGCCTTCGAGCAGCGGACCACGCCTGGCCGAGACGATGCGGCGGTTCTTCGCCGCAGTACGACGTGCTGGTGCTGCCGATCTCGCAGGTGCCGCCGTTCCCGGCCGACCAGGAGTTCCCCACCGAGATCGACGGCCGGCCGATGGCGACCTACCTCGACTGGATGCGCTCGGCGTACCTGATCACCGTCACCGGCTGTCCCGCGATCTCGGTCCCGGCCGGCCGCACCCCCGAGGGCTGGCCGGTCGGCGTCCAGCTCGTCGCCCCGCACGGCCAGGACCGGCGGCTGCTCGAGATCGCGGCCGCGTTCGAGGCCGCGCGCGGCTGGTGACTCCTCCACAGGTCGCGCCCGCGATCTGGGGACAACCGGGACGGTTCTGGGGACAACCGGCGCCGCTGCCTGTTGAGGACACGCCGGAACCCGAGGTATGTGAAGAAATGTTCGCGAAACCCCTTGCGGGGTGGGGATCTGAGGACATAGAACTCTCCTCACGCACCTCCCGCAAGGGAGGGCGGGATGGCTCGGAGACGAGAGTCCATACGGCGGGAACTGGTTCGCCCGGGGAACGCCGCAGCTGCCGGGTGATGAGGCGGCTGGGACCGGAGTCGAGGAGTGCATCGACCGGGAGCATCACCAGTACCGGTCACCCGGTGAGGGACGAAGGCCTCGGCCGGAGTCCCTGCCACCGAAGGGCCCTTGTAGCTCATACCTACGAGGGCCCTTCACCTATTTCCGGAGTGCTGCGCCGATCCGTCATACGGGCGGAGCCCTCGGCGCGGTGCCTGCAGACTCTCGCGACGTCCTCTCCGCAGTCCAGGCGGGCCGTCGGCTGACCTCGAGCGCGACCGCTCGCGCATGGCAGCTCGTCCCGTGCCCGACGCGGCCGCCGCCGGCGCTCGAGCTGTCGTGTGCCCCGAGACGTTCCTCGCGTCACGCCGTCCTACGCCTGGGCCACTCTACCCGCGGCGAGAGGCCGACGAGTTCTGGGAGCGGCCGGTGGCAGCTGATCGCGATCAGCCGTCCACCTGGCCACGGGCCTCGGTCCGTCGGACGCCACTGGGCGGCGGTGTTCCGAGGACGGCGCCGCGACGTGCCTCGATCGGGGTGTCCGCACGATCGCGAGCCGGCCTGCGCCACTGCCCGGCGACCGGTCTACAAGCTCGGTGCCGGTGGCGTCGGGTCCGCCGGACCAGGCCGTTCGACATCCGCCACCGCGAGCTGGTCGCCGACCACACCACGGTCGGCTCCTCCGGACGGCACGGTGCCGGCAGTCGCGCCGGACCGTCGGCGCGCACCACCGGTCGGGCGGCGCTCCTGCTGGCGATGACCGTCCGCATGCCGCTGGCGCGGTGAGGACGGTGGCTACGAGTGCGGCGGTCCGCAAGGCCACGCGGCGGCGCTCCGCACGCCGTCGTCGACGACCCCTCGACGGAGCCCGGTCCCTCGGAGGCTGGAGCGCGCGATCCGCAGCGTCGCGGTCGAGGCCGGCGCGTTCGTGGTGGTCGTGCCGCAGTACCGCCGCGGACCGCTACACCTCGACTTCCCCTGGCCGCAGCCCGGCGGTCGTCGAGTTCGCGGCATCCACGCATGGAGCGACGATCGTGGCGCCGGAGCCCCGGGACCGTGCTCGCCGGCCGCTGTACGACGCCGAGGGGATCGTGGTCGCCGACTCCGCCTGCGCGAGACTCTGCGGTCAGACGAGGCGGCTGGTTCGACGCGGCTGGGTCACGTACCGCCGCGCTCGACGTCATGCTGGCCGCGCGACCGTCCGTGGATCCACAGCCACAGGAGTGACCCGACCTGTGGAGAAAGGCGGCCAGGCTGGGGACGACGAGGGCCGTCCTGGGGAGGACACGCCGGAACCCGAAGTATGTGAGAGAAAGTTCGCGAAACCCCTTGCGGGGCTGGGTTCCGAGGACATAGAACTCTCCTCACGACCTCCCGCAAGGGAGAGTCGGGATGGCTCGGAGACGAGGGTCCATCCGGTGGGAACCGGTTCGCCGGGGATCGCCGCAGCCGCCCGGTGACGGGGTGGCTGGGACCGGAGTCGAGGAGTGCATCGGCCGGGACGTCACCGCAGCGGTCACCCGGTGAGAGGCAAGGCCTCGGCTGGGTCGCTCACCACCGTGAAGGGCCCTTGTAGCTCATACCTATGAGGGCCCTTCATCCATTTCCGAGCCCCTGTCCCGAGCGTGCGAGGGTCAGGTGAGGCGAGGAGGTTGAGGAGCGTCGACTCGGACCCGAGCGCAGCGAGGGCCGTGACGCGTCTGAAACCCGCGTGGCCGGTGGCGCAGACGCCGCGACCCACCGGCCGACCGGCATGATGGGCGCATGCTCTACGAGGTCGTGCACACGCTGACTGCCGCCGGTCGCCAAGCTGTTGTGGCGGCCCCGCGTCACCGGCGCTCGAGCACGTGCCCGCCACCGGGCCGGTGATCCTCGCCAGCAACCACCTCAGCTTCGTCGACAGCGTCGTCATCCCGATCCTGGTGCCGCGCAAGGTCGTGTTCCTCGCCAAGTCCGACTACTTCGAGGGCACCGGCGTGAAGGGCGCGCTCACGCCGCTGGTGGTTCGAGGGCATCGGCATGCTCCCGGTCGACCGCGACGACACGAAGGCGGCGCATGGCCAGCCTCGACACGGCCCTGGAGGTCCTCGGCCGCGGCGAGGCGTTCGGGATCTACCCCGAGGGCACCCGCTCGCGCGACGGCCGGATCTACCGCGGTCGCACCGGCGTCGCCCACCTCGCGCTGACGGCCGGCTGCCCCGTCGTCCCCGTCGGCCTCACCGGCACCCAGGACATCCAGCCGGTCGGCGCGACGCCTGCCGCGGCTGGCGAAGGTCTCGGTCGAGTTCGGCGAGCCGCTCGACTTCACCGGCCGGTACGACGGCGTACCGCTCGGCCGCGCCCGGCGCGAGGTCACCGACGAGATCATGGCCGCGATCGCGGCGCTCACCGGCCAGGAGCCGGCCGGGGTCTACAACGAGCGCCCCGCGGACGCTCTGACCCCCACCTGCGGCACAACCTGCCAACGGGCCGCGGTCCGGTCGGCAGGATGTGCCGTGGCCGGGGCCGCGCCGACCCCGCTTGAATCGTCACCATGACGCAGCGGATCCGGATCGGCATCGACACCGGCGGCACGTTCACCGACGTGGTCGCGGTCGACGAGGACACCGGCGACATGGTCACCACCAAGACCCCGTCGACCCCGGCCAACCCGGCCGACGGCTTCCTGGCCGGCATCGAGAAGGTGCTGGGCCTGCTCGGCGCCGGGCGGCGACGCGATCACGCGCGGTCAGCCACGGCACCACCGTCGCCACCAACCAGCTGCTCGAGGGCAAGGTCGACCGGCTCGGCTTCGTCACCACCAGCGGCTACGAGGCGATGCTCGAGATCGCCCGGCAGTCGGTGCCCGACGGCTACGGCAACTCCTACTTCTGGGTGAAGCCCGACCGGATCGTGCCGCGCGACCTGGTCCGCGGCGTCGGCGGCCGGCTCGACTTCACCGGCGCCGAGGTGCGGCCGTTCGACGAGGCCGGCGCCCGCGAGGCCGCGCGGTGGTTCCGCGACCGCGGCATCACCACCCTCGGCGTCTGCTTCCTGCACGCCTACACCAACCCCGCCCACGAGGAGCGGATGCGGGAGATCCTCGCCGAGGAGCACCCCGACGCCGTGGTCTCGATCAGCAGCGAGGTGCTGCGCGAGTACCGCGAGTACGAGCGGGCGATGACGACGCTGGTCGACGCCGCGGTCAAGCCGCGGCTCTCGGCGTACGTCTCCAACATCAAGGCCCGGCTCACCGCCGTACGCGGCGAGCCGCGGAGGTCCCGTTCTACGTCATGAAGTCCAACGGCGGCGTGCTCAGCGCCGACGAGGTCGTCCACCAGCCGATCACCACCGTGCTGTCCGGGCCGGCGGCCGGCGCGCTCGGGGCGGCGCTGATCGCGCAGGTCGCCGGCTTCGACCGGGTGCTCACCAGCGACGGCGGCGGTACGTCGACCGACGTCAGCGTGGTCATCGACGGCGAGCCGACCCTCACCACCGAGGGCAGCGTCGGCGCGTTCCCGTCGAAGATCCCGATGATCGACGTCGTCACCGTCGGCGCCGGCGGCGGCTCGATCGCGCACGTCTCGCCCGAGGGCACGCTCAAGGTCGGCCCGCAGTCGGCCGGCGCCGACCCCGGCCCGCTCTGCTACGGCAAGGGCGGCGACGGCGGAGCGGTCACCATCACCGACGCCCACCTGGTGCTCGGCCGGATCCCGCCGCACCTGCTCGGCGGCGAGATCCCGCTCGACGTCGACGCCGCCCGCGACCGGCGTCGAGGCCCTCGCCGAGCGGCTCGGCCTCACCCCGGAGGCGGCCGCCGTCGGCGTGCTCGAGATCTCCGCGTGGAACCAGGCCAACGCGCTGCGCCAGGTCACGGTCAAGCGCGGCCTCGACGTCCGCGACTTCGCGCTCACCACGTTCGGCGGCTCCGGCTCGCTGCTGCTGTGCCGGCTGATGGACGTGCTCGGCATCCCGACCGTGCTGGTGCCGCCCAACCCCGGCAACGTCTCGGCGTTCGGCCTGCTGACCGTCGACGTGAAGAACGACTACGTGCAGACCCACGTCACCCTCGCCGACGCGCTCGACCCGGCCGACGTCGCCGGCCGGTACGACGAGCTGGAGGCCCGCGCCGCCGCCGCGCTGCGCACCGAGGGGTTCGCCGAGGACGCAGCACGGCTTCGTCCGCACCGCCGACCTGCGCTACTTCGGCCAGGCCTTCGAGGTGCGGGTGCGCGGTCCCCGACGGCGGCTTCGACGCCGGCCGCCGCCGAGGAGGTCGCGCGGCCGGTTCCACGCCGAGCACCGCGCGCTCTACGGCTACGACTTCGCGGCCGACCCCTCGCAGCAGGTCGAGTGGGTCAACCTGCGGGTCTCCGGGATCGGCCCGATCCGGCGCCCCGAGATCCGGCGTCACCGAGGTCGAGACTCGAGCGGCGCGAGCCGTCGACCCACCGGCACGCCGGCCGGTCTGCTTCGAGCCCGAGGACGGGTACGTCGAGACGCCGGTCTACTGGCGGGAGGACCTCGGCCCCGGGGCGAGCGTGACCGGCCCGGCGATCGTCGAGGAGTTCGGCTCGACCGTGCCGCTCCACCCCGGCTTCACCGCCCGGGTCGACGCCTACCTCAACCTGATCGTCACCCGGAGTGACGTCGTGAGCCGCCGCGCCCCCACCCAGTTCCCGTTCGGCCCGCTGACCGCCGACGCCGGCGCGAGCGCCGACCCGGTGCTGACCGAGATCGTGCAGGGCTCGCTGGCCAGCGTCGAGATGGAGGTCGAGACCGCCATCGCGCGCACCAGCCGCAGCCCGATGATCCGCGACGCCCACGACTTCCGGGCCGGCATCCACGACCGGCTGCTGCGCAAGCTCACCGGCCGCTCCTACTCCGCGCTGGTCCACCCGGTCGCCCGCGACTTCCCGATCGAGGAGATGCGCGAGGGCGACGTGTTCTTCCACAACGACGTCTACCGCTCCGAGGGCGGCATCGGGCACCTGCCCGACCTGTGCGTCACCGTGCCGGTGTTCTCGCGGGGCGCGGTCGTCGCGTTCGTGCAGGCCTTCGGCCACCACGACGACATCGGCGGCGCCGTACCCGGCTCGATGCCCAGCCACGCGACCAGCGTGTTCGAGGAGGGGCTGATGGTCCCCCCGATCAAGCTCTGGGACGCCGGCGTCCCCAACCGCAGCGCGCTGGCGATCATGACCCGCAACTCGCGGATGCCCGAGTCGCTGGCCGCCGACCTCGACGCGGAGTGCTCGGCCTGCCTGATGGGCGCGCGCCGGCTCGGCGAGATGTTCGACCGCTACGGCGTCGAGGCGGTCGAGTCCTGCTTCGACGCGATCATCGACCGCACCACCGAGACCTACCGTCGCGAGATCCTCTCCAAGATCCCGGTCGGCTCGTGGACGTGGGAGGACTACGCCGAGCACGACGGCGTCGACGAGCCGCGGCTCCACACGCAGCGGATCACGCTGACCCGCACGCCGGCCGACGACCCCGACGGCGAGCGGCTGGTCCTCGACTTCGACGGCACCGGCCCGCAGGCCAAGGGGCCGATCAACCACTGCGGCGACTACTCCGACGGCGTCTTCCTCAAGAAGTGGCTCGCGCCGATCCTGCGCAACCTCGCCGACACCCCCGAGCGGATGGCCGAGCTCGACGTCAACGAGGGCATCGTGCCGCTGATCGAGATGCGGTTCCCCGAGCCCGGCACCCTGCTCACGCCGGTGTTCCCGGCGCCGACCAACGCCCGCACGTTCGTGATCCTGCGGCTGCTCGGCGTGCTCGCCGGGGTGGTCGCGAAGGCGGTCGACGGCAGGATGCCCGCCGACCAGGAGACGATCCGCTACACCGGCGTCTACGGCGAGGACCGCGACGGCCGCCCCTACCTGATGCGCGAGGTGCTCGGCGGCGGCTCCGGCGGTCGCTACTACGCCGACGGCGAGGACACCATCCACGTCGTGCCCGACTCCCGGAACCTGCCCAGCGAGTTCACCGAGTCGCGGTTCCCGTTCCTCGTCGAGTCGCTGTCGCTGGCGTGCGACTCCGGCGGCGCGGGGGAGTACCGCGGCGGGCTCGGCTACGAGAAGCACATCCGGATGCTCAAGGACGGCCACTTCATGTCCATCGCCGACCGCTCGATCCTGGCCTGCTGGGGCGTCCGCGGCGGCAAGGCCGGCCAGCCGTTCCAGGTCGTGATCGACCCCGGCGGCCCGGCCGAGCGCGAGGTCGACGCCCTGGCCGACGACGAGCCGGTGAGGGCGGGTGAGGTGATCCGGATCCGCACCACCGGCGGCGGCGGCTGGGGCGACCCGCTGCGACGCGACCCCGCCCTCGTCGTACGCGACGTCGTGTGGCGCAAGGTCTCGCCGGAGGCGGCCCTGGCCGACTACGGCGTGGTGCTCACCGGCTCGGTCGAGGGCGACGACCTCGGCCACGACGCCGGACGCCACCGCCGCCGAGCGGGCCGGCCGTGCCCGCGACGCCGACGAGCCGTTCTTCGACCGCGGCCCCGGCTACGCCCGGCTCGCCGACGGGGCGGCGTACGCCGAGGTCGACCGGCTCTGATCGGGCGGCCCGGCTGCTTGTAACGCCGGGTTAGCAACTGTTCCCACCAGGCTGCAACCGGTGGGGAACAGCAAGTAACCCGGCGTTACAAGCAAGGGCGGGCGTCGGTCCCGGTCGGCCTTCGGCAAACGTTGCCAGCAAAGCGAGACGCGGTTGGCCGAGTCTGACGGTGTCGGCGGTGCGACCCGCCACTAGGTTCGCGGACATGAGGGTCCTGCTCGCGCTCGGCGGCAACGCCATGACGAACGCGGAGGGCCGCGCCCGCGTCGAGGACCAGCAGGCCGCCGCGGTCGTCGCGATGCGGGCCGTCGCGGAGCTGATCGAGGCCGGCGCCGACGTGGTCGTGACCCACGGCAACGGCCCCCAGGTCGGCAACCTCCTGGTGAAGAACGAGCTCGCCGCCGCCGTCGTGCCCGCCGGTCCCGCTGGACTGGTGCGGCGCGCAGACCCAGGCCACGCTCGGCTTCACCCTCATGAACGCGCTCGACAACGAGCTCGCCGCGCCGCGGCCTCGACCGGCCCAGCGCGACGGTCGTGACCCGCACCCTCGTCGCCGCCGACGACCCCGGCCTGACCCGGCCGTCCAAGCCGATCGGCCGGTTCCTGCCCGAGGCCGAGGCGAGGCGGCTGATCGGAGCACGGCGAGACCTGGGAGGACCGCGGCGAGAAGGGGTGGCGCCGCATCGTCGCCTCGCCCGAGCCGCTCGAGGTCCTCGACGGCCGCGCCGTCCGCACGCTCGTCGACGCCGGGTACGTCGTCGTCGCCAACGGCGGCGGCGGCATCCCGACCGTCGCGCGAGGACGGCGTGCTGCGCGGGGTCGAGGCCGTCATCGACAAGGACCTCGGGGCCGCCGCTGCTGGCCCGGACCGTCGTCGGCCGACGTGCTCGTCGTCGCCACCGACGTGCCGCACGCCGTGCTGCGCTTCGGCACCCCCGAGGCCGAGCCGCTGGGCCGGGTCGACGGTCGCCCGGATGCGCGAGCACCTCGCGGCCGGCCACTTCGCCAGCGGCTCGATGGGCCCGAAGGTCGAGGCGGCCTGCCGGTTCGTCGAGCAGGGCGGCTCGCACGCCGCCATCACCGAGCTGTCCCGGATCCGCGACGCCGTCGCCGGCCGCGCCGGCACCGTCGTCGTACCCGACTGAACGTCCCCACCGAGAGGAAGCCCGCCATGCCCAGCGCCATCGAAGTCCGCAAGGTGCCGATCCACTCCGTCGCCGACGCCAGCGAGCTCGCGAAGCTGATCGACGACGGCGTGATGGAGGCCGGCCGCGTGATCGCGATCATCGGCAAGACCGAGGGCAACGGCGGGGTGAACGACTACACCCGGATCATCTCCGACCGCGCGTTCCGCGAGGTGCTGGTCGCCAAGGGCGCGGACCCGGAGGCGGTCAAGCAGGTCCCGATCGTGTGGTCGGGCGGCACCGACGGCGTGATCAGCCCGCACGCGACGATCTTCGCGACGGTCGACGCCGAGCCGGTCGACGAGCCGCGGCTGACCGTCGGGTTCGCGATGAGCGAGCAGCTGCTGCCCGAGGACATCGGCCGGGTCGCGATGATCAGCAAGGTGGCCGACGCGGTGAAGGTCGCGATGGAGAGGGCCGGCATCACCGACCCCGCCGACGTGCACTACGTGCAGACCAAGACCCCGCTGCTGACCGTGCACACGATCCGCGACGCCAAGTCGCGCGGCAAGACGGTGTGGACCGAGCACACCCACGAGTCGATGGACCTCTCCAACGGCACGCACCGCGCTCGGCATCGCGGTCGCGCTGGGTGAGATCGAGATGCCGACCGACGAGGACGTCATGCACGACCGCTCGCTGTACTCCGCGGTGGCGTCGTGCTCCTCGGGCGTCGAGCTCGACGTGGCCCAGGTCGTCGTGGTCGGCAACGCGCCGGGCGTCGGCGGCCGGTACGCCGTCGGCCACTCGGTCATGAAGGACGCGCTCGACCAGGACGGCATCTGGGAGGCGATCCGCTCCGCCGGGCTCGACCTCCCGGAGCGGCCGCGCACCGCCGACCTCGACGGCAGGCTGGTCAACGTGTTCCTCAAGTGCGAGGTGTCGCAGGACGGCCAGGTCCGCGGCCGCCGCAACGCCATGCTCGACGACTCCGACGTCCACTGGCACCGCCAGATCAAGGCCGCGGTCGGTGGCGTCACCGCGGCGGTCACCGGCGACCCGGCGGTGTTCGTGTCGGTCTCGGCCGCCCACCAGGGCCCCGACGGCGGCGGCCCGGTGGCCGCGATCGTCGACCTCGGCTAGCCGGCGGGTTGTCGGAATCCCCGGCTAGCCGGGGACCCTCAGTTCTCGGGTGTTGCAACACCCGAGAAGCGGAGGTTTCCCTTGCTACCCGGGGATTCCTCAGCCGACCTCGCGCCCGGCGAAGGCGGCGATCCGCTGGTAGGGGTCGGCGTCGGCGGGCGCCGGGCGCTCGGGGCCGAACACGCCGGCCCGCATCTCCGGCTTGAGCACGCTCGACATGAACGCGTAGCCACGCTCGGCCACGGCCGGGTCGAGCCGGGTCGCCTGCCCGGTGGCGGTCACCAGGTCCCAGGTGTGGACGGCGAGCTCGGCCAGCTGCCAGTCGGCGTTCGCGTCCTGGTCGCGGACGTGGGCGAGGAGCGCCGCGCCGACGCCCGGAAGGTGCCGGCGGCGTCGTCGACCCGGTCGGGCACCGCCGACCAGTCGGGCGACCCGCCGCGCGCCTGCTCCAGCAGGTGGCCGGCGCCCACGGCGAGGTGGGCGACCAGCTGGCCGACGTCCCACTCGGCGCACGGCGTCGGGATCGCCGAGCTGGTCGTCGCGCACGGCGGCGATCGCCTCGGCCGTCTGGTCGATCGCGCGGGAGAGGACTGCGGCGGACTCCTCGTTCTCTGCCATGCCGCCACCCTGCCACCGCGCGACCCGACAGGCGCGACGGACCACGAACTCCTCGATGGCGACAGCCAGGTCCTCGGGGACCTCCAGCATCGGGAAGTGACTGTGGGCCTCCAGCCGGCGCACCTCGAACCACTCGTGCTCCTCGGCGAAGTCCTCCTGCGCGCGCAGGAAGTCGGGGTCACCGGGCTGCGCATACAGGTGGAGCACCGGACAGCCCAGGTCGCCGAAGCCCGGCAGCGGTACGGGCCGGGCCGCGAAGGCGGCGGCGATCTCCCGGCCGGCCCGCGCCCACATCTCGCGGTCGTGGTCCGCCATCCGGCGTACGGACGGCCAGGACCGCGGGGTGGTCGACACCCTCGGTCCAGAGCGCGAAGAGCTGGTCCCGCACGTCCCGCCACGTGTCCGGGCGCTGCAGCGCGGCCAGTGCGTCGGTGAACCCCGGCGGAGGACCGAGCACCATCCAGTCCACCAACACCACCGCCGGCACCCGCGCGCCCAGCCGACGACGCAGCTCCAGGGCGACCCAGCCGGCATGCGACACGGCGACCGGGACCACCCGCCCGAGTCCCTCCTGCGAGATCACCGACAGGGCGTCGGCGACGAGGTCGTCGGTCCCGAAGTCCTCGTTGGCCGGGGCAGAGCCGCCGTGGCCGCGCCAGTCCATGGTCACGGTGCGGCGGCAGCGGCCGGTCTCCACCAGCAGCTCGTCGAACTGCGCCCGGTCGTCGCACCAGCCGGTCAGCATCAGCAGGGCGGGGTCGTCGGTCCGATGACCTGTGGAGGTGGTGGTGGCGATCATGAGGTCTCCTGTGAGGACAGGCCGAGACGGACGGCCTCGGCGCGGACGAGGTCGACGACGGCCGTCCTCGGCCCGGGAGATGGGTGAGGCCGGAGTCGACCAGCGACTTCCAGAACGGGTAGTCGCAGAGGGTGAACAGCACCGCGTGCGCGGTGCGCGGGAGCCGGCGCCCGGCCGCCGCGTCGACGAGGACGTGGAGCGACGCCTGGAACAGGGTGCTGGCGGCTGCGAGGTCCGGGTGGAAGTCACGCTCACGGTGTGCGGCGTGCAACCAGCCCTCACCGCGGCGGTAGCAGTGCGCGGACTCGCGCGCCAGGTGGGCGAACCGGTCCGCGGCGTCCGTCATCGCTGCGAACTCGACCGCCGCGGCCTCCGGTGTGGGCGGCGCCACGATGTCGAAGACCGTGCGCGCGCAGGCGGCGATGAGCTCGGCGGAGGTGGGGAAGTGGCGGTAGACGGTGGCGGTGGAAACGCCGGCCTCTCGCGCGATGGCCTGCCAGCTGGTGGTGGTCACGCCCTGCTCCGCGTGGAGCCGCATCGCGGCCTCGACGATCGAGGCGCGGGTGGCCCCGTCGCCTCGGCCCGCGCGTCCATGTCGTACTTGCGGGGTGCCATCGTACCTCTCATGCGGTTATCCGCGTGAAAAAGAATCTCACCAAATGTGGCGCCACGGGCTCGACCTGTCAAGCCCCGCCGTCGCGCGGATCTGTCGGCGGCGCATGATGGGGTGACCCCATGACGACGTACCGCCTGCAGCGCGAGCAGCGCCCGGCCGCCGAGCGGCCGGCGCTCGACGCCGACCAGCAGGCGCGTCGTCGACCACCCGGGCGGGCCGCTGCTGGTGCTCGCCGGCCCCGGCACCGGCAAGACCACGACGCTGGTCGAGGCGATCGCCGACCGCGATCGAGGACGCGGCGCCGACCCCGCGTCGGTGCTGGCGCTGACGTTCTCGCCGCAAGGCGGCCGAGCAGCTGCGCGACCGGGTCACCGCCCGGCTCGGGCGCACACCGTGTCGGCCGCGCTGTGCTCGACGTTCCACTCCTTCGCCTACGGGCTGATCCGGCCGTACACGCCCGCCGAGCTCTACGACGCGCCGCTGCGGCTGCTGTCGGCGCCCGAGCAGGACGTCGTGCTGCGCGAGCTGCTGCACCGACGACGCCGAGTCGGTCGCGCTGGCCCGACGTCGCTGCGGCGCGCGCTCGGCACCCGCGGCTTCGCGCGCGAGGTGCAGCGCCGTGCTGGCCCGCGCCCGGGAGAAGGGGCTCGGCGCCGACGACGCTGCGCGCGCTCGGGCGAGGCGACGGCGTGCCGGAGTTCGTCGCGGCCGGGCCGCTTCCTCGACCAGTACCTCACCGATCCTCGACAGCCAGGGCGCCACTCGACTACGCCGACCTGATCCGCCGCGCCGTCGATCCAGGCCGACCGCCGGACCGCGACGAGCTGCGGCGCGGCTACGCCACGTCTTCGTCGACGAGTACCAGGACACCGACCCCGGCCAGGTCGCGCTGCTGCAGGCGCTGGCCGGCGACGGCCGCGACCTGGTCGTGGTCGGCGACCCGCACCAGTCGATCTACGCGTTCCGCGGCGCCGAGGTGCGCGGCATCCTCGAGTTCCCGGCCGAGTTCCCGCAGCGCCGACGGCGCGCCGGCCCCGGTGGTCGCGCTGCGGCACGACCCGCGCTTCGGGCCGCGGCTGCTGCTCGCCGCCGCAGCGGGTCGCCGCGCCGGCTCGCGCAGCACCGGCGCCTCGACGCCGCGACGCGCGGCGGCGTTCCGCCGACCCGGCGGCCGACGGGCCGCCCGCGGCCGCGGGCGGATCGAGGTCCTCACCTTCGACACCGACCGCGCCGAGGCCGAGCACCTCGCCGACCTGCTCCGCCGGGCCCACCTCGAGGACGGCATCGCCTGGTCCGACATGGCGGTGCTGGTCCGCTCCGGGCCGCGCCGATCCCGCCGCTGCGGCGGGCGCTGGTCGCCGCCGGCGTGCCGGTCGAGGTCGCCTCCGACGACACTCCGCTGGTCGCGCGAGCCGGCGGTGCTGCCGCTGCTCGACGCGCTGCGCGCCGTCGTCGACCTCGACGACGACGACCCCGGCACCGTCGACTACGTCGACGCCGGCCGGGCCGAGGCCTGCTGCTGTCGCCGCTCGGCGGCCTCGACGCCGGCGACGTCCGCGCGCTCGCCCGGCGCTGCGCGCACCGCGAGCAGGACGCTGGCCGCGCGCCGAGGAGCGGCCGCCGCGCCCGTCGCCGCGAGCTGCTCCGGCGCGCGTGCTCGACGCGCGGCGTTCCTCGACGGGCTCGACGGGCCCGAGGCCGAGCGCGGCGGCCGCGCGCGCTGGCCGAGCCTGCTCGCGCGCGCGCCGCGCGACGCGCTCGCCGACGGCGCGCACGGCCGAGGAGGTGCTGTGGACGCTGTGGTCGCGGCACCTCGCTGGCCGCGAGCGGCTGCGGCGCGCGGTCGACGCTCGGGGCGGCGGCGCCGGCGCGGCGCGCCCACCGCGACCTCGACGCCGTCTGCGCGCTCTTCGACGTCGGCCGCCCGCGCCGAGGAGCAGCGCGACCACCTCGGCGTCCGCGAGCTTCCTCGACGACCCTGCGTGGCCCAGCAGATCCCCGCCGACACGCTGGCCGAGCGCGGGGTCCGCGGCGCCGCGGTCCGGCTGCTGACCGCCCACCGCGCCAAGGGGCTCGAGTGGCAGCTCGTCGTCGTCGCCCACGTCCAGGAGGACGCCTGGCCCGACCTGCGCCGCCGGTCGACCCTGCTGCAGCGCCGACCGGATCGGCAGCCGACGGCGCTGGTGCCGCCGGTCGACGACCCGGGCGAGCTGCTCGCCGAGGAGCGCCGGCTCTTCTACGTCGCCTGCACCCGGGCCCGCGCAGCGGCTCGTCGTCACCGCCGTCGCGTCGCCCGACGACGAGGGCGAGCAGCCGTCGCGGTTCCTCGACGAGCTCGGGCGTCGACGCCGAGCGCACGTCGACGGCCGGCCGCCGCGGCCGCTGTCGCTGGCCGGGCTGGTCGCCGAGCTCCGGCGTACCGTCGCCGACCCCGCGCCAGCCCGAGCCGCTCCGCGAGGCCGCCGCGCCGCCGGCTGGCCCGGCTCGCCGGCGAGACGCGCCGGCGACCGGCCGCTGGTGCCGCAGGCCGACCCGGCGTCGCTGGTGGGGCACCCGCGCCGTGTCGCCGGTCGGCGCAGCCGGTGCGCGACCCGCGACGAGCCGGTGCCGGTCTCGGCGAGCATGCTGAGGCGCTGCGCGATCTGCCCGACCCAGTGGTTCCTCGAGCGCGAGGCCGGCGGCGTCGGCGCGCGCCCACCAGTCGGCCAGGGCTTCGGCCAGGTCGTGCACGCCCTCGCCGACCGGGTCGCCGAGGGCGAGCTCGAGCCGGCCCGACGACCTCGACGCGCTGATGGCGCACGTCGACGAGGTCTGGGACCGGCTCCCGTTCCGCACGCCGTGGTCGAAGGCCGCGCGAGCACGAGCGAGGTCCGCGGCGGCGCTCGACCGGTTCCTGCCTGGCACGCCGCCAACGCGCGCGAGGTGGTCGGCGACCGAGCAGCGCGTTCAGCGCCGAGGTCGAGCTCGCCGACGGCGAGCGGGTCCGGCTCGACGGGCTACGCCGACCGGCTCGAGCTCGACGCCGACGGCCGGGTCGTGGTCGTCGACCTCAAGACCGGCAAGCACCGCGCCGACCGGCACGGCGGTCGCCGGCAACCCGCAGCTCGGGCTCTACCAGTCGCCGTCGAGCACGGTGCGGTCGACGACCTGCGCCGACGGCGCCGGCCGGTCCGGCGGTGCCGAGCTGGTGCAGCTCGGGCTGCCCGACGGCGGCGACGCCGCCAAGGTGCAGGCGCCAGGACCGCCGCAGCGACGACGACGGCCCGCGCGATCGAGCGCTGCGCGGCAGATGGCCGCGCCGCCGCGTCTCCGCGCCGAGAACTTCCCGGCCGTCGCCGGCACGCACTGCCGCGACTGCGCCTTCGTGCCGCTCTGCCCGGTCAAGAGCGCCGGGTCGGTGACCGTCCAGTGACCGCCGACCGCCGACGCATCGAGACGCCCGGCCGAGCTCGCAGGCGGTGATGGGCACCGACTTCGAGCCCAGCGCCCAGCAGTGGGCGGCGATCACCGCGCCGCTCGAGCCCGCCGTCGTGATCGCCGGCGCCGGGTCCGGCAAGACCACGCTGATGGCCGCCCGGGTCGTCTACCTCGTCGCCACCGGCCAGGTCCGGCCCGACGAGGTGCTCGGCCTGACCTTCACCACCAAGGCGGCCGCCGAGCTGCGCCACCGGATCCGCTCCGCGCTCGACCGACGCCGGCCTGCTCGGCGCCGCGACGGCGTCGCGCCGGCCGACGACGAGGCGAGGAGGTGCTCGAGCCGACGGTCGCGACCTACAACGCGTACGCCGCCGCGCTGCTCACCGAGCACGGGCTGCGGATCGGCCACGAGCCCGACACCCGGGTGATCGCCGACGCCTCGCGCTACCAGCTCGGCGCCCGCGTGGTCGACCGGTACACCGGCGAGGTCCAGCCACCTCACCGACCACCCGCCGACCGCGATCCAGTACCTGCTGGCCCTCGACGCCGCGATGAGCGAGCACCTCGTCGGCGCCCGACGACGTGCGCGCGTTCGACGCCGAGGCGCGGGCCGGCTTCGAGCGTGCGCGCGAGGCCGAGCTGGCCGGCAAGGACCGCAAGACCCACCGCGAGGCCGCTCGAGAAGGCGATCCTCGCGTTCGACCGCCGGGCCGAGCTGCTGCGGCCTGGTCGAGGGCTACCGCCGGCTCAAGCGCGACCTCGGGCTGATGGACTTCTCCGACCAGATCGAGCTCGGCCGCCCGGCTCGCCGACGAGCAGCCGGAGGTCGGCGTCGTCGAGCGCGGCGAGGTTCCGGGTCGTGCTGCTCGACGAGTACCAGGACACCTCGGTCGCGCAGGCCGCTGATGCTCGCCCGGCTCTTCTCCGGGCCCGACGCGGCGTCGGGCTCGGGCCACCCGTGACCGCGGTCGGCGACCCCAACCAGGCGATCTACGGCTGGCGCGGCGCGTCGGTCTCCAACATCCTCGGCTTCGGCGACGACTTCCCGCGCCGGCCGACGGGCGCGCCGTCCGACCTACCCGCTGACCGTCAACCGCCGCTCCGACGCGCCGGATCCTGGAGGTCGCCAACCGGCTCGCCGAGCCGCTCTACGCCGAGTCCGCCGACCAGGTCGGCCGGCTCGAGGCCAAGCCGGGCGCCGACGACGGGCGTCGTCGAGGCCGCACGTCTTCGAGACGCACGCCGACGAGCTGGCCTGGCTGGCCGAGCGCGGTGCGCGGCGCGCACGACGCGAGCCCGACCGGCGTGGTCCGACATCGGCGTGCTGACCCGCGACAACGCGCACGCCGCGGACGTCTTCGACGCGCTGACCGGCGCCGGCATCCCGGTCGAGATCGTCGGTCTGTCCGGGCTGCTCCGGCTGCCCGAGGTCGCCGAGGTCGTGGCGACGCTGCACGCTGCTGCACGACCTACCGCCAACGCCGCGCTGCTCACGCTGCTCACCGGGCCGCGGTGGGCGATCGGACCGCGCGACCTGCGCGCTGCTCGGCGAGCCGCGCCCGCGAGCTGCCGGCGCCGCGGCGCGGTCGCGGTCGAGCACGCGCGACATCGGCGACGCGAGCTGCTCGCGCATCGCCGACGGCATCGACCCGACCGAGATCCCCGTCGCTGAGCGACGCGCTGGACGACCCGGGCGACGGCCGACTACTCGCCGGAGGCGCGCGAGCGGTTCGCGCTGCTCGCCGACGAGCTGCGCCACCTGCGTGCGGCACGTCGGCGAGCCGCTGCTCGACCTCGTGCGCCGGATCATCGACGTCACCGGCATCGACATCGAGCTGGCGTCCGTCGGTCAGCCCGGCGGCCGCGCGCCCGCCGCGACAACCTCGACCTGTTCGTCAAGGCGGTCGCGGAGTTCCAGGCCGGTCGACGGCGACGTCACGCTGCCGGCGCTGCTGGCCTACCTCGACGGCCGAGGACGACCAGGGCAACGGCCTCGACGTCGCGACGCCGACCGCCGCCGACTCGGTCAAGCTGCTGACCGTCCACCGCGCCAAGGGCCTGGAGTGGGACGGCGGTGTTCCTCGTCGGCGTCTGCGAGACGCGGTTCCCGACCAACCGCTCGCGCACGCTCTGGACCTCCGTCGCCGGCGGTCCTGCCGGCGCCGCTGCGCGGCGACGCCGTCGACCTGCCGCAGCTCGACGGCTGGGACAAGGCGGCGCTCGACGCCTACCGCGCGGCGACCCGCGACGCACGACGCGCGAGGAGGAGCTGCGGCTCGGCTACGTCGCGTTCACCCGGGCCGCGCACCGGCTGTGCGTGTCGTCCTACCTGTGGAGCCGCGCGCGCCACGCCGTTCGGCCCCTCCGCCTACCAGGCGGTGCGTGCGCGAGCAGCTGACCGAGTGGGGCGAGCCGCCCGCCGCGCTGGCTCGACAAGCCGGCCAAGGGCGACGCCCAACCCGCTACGACGACGATCGACCCGTCCCGGCCGTGGCCGGTCGACCGGCCACCGGCGCGAGCCGCAGCGCCGGCTGAGCGGCCGCGCGAGCGGGTCGCGCGGCGCGATCCCGACGGCGCGCCGACCGCGAGCTCGACCTGGTCGCGCCGGCCGATGGTCGCCGAGTGGGACGCCGAGCTCGAGCGGCTGCTGGCCGAGGCCCGGGCCGCGCCGCGCCGACGTCGTCGACGTGCCGCTGCCGTCGAGCCTGTCGGCCACGGCCGTGGCCCGGCTGCGCGACGACCCCGAGCGTTCGCCGCGCGAGCTCGCCCGGCCGATGCCGCGGCCGCCGTCGCCGGCGGCCCGGTTCGGCACCCGCTTCCACGCCTGGGTCGAGGCGCGGTTCGGGCAGCAGGACCTGTTCGACCCCGACGAGCTGCCCGGGCCGCGCCGACGCCGGCGATCGACGACGACGACGACCTGCGCGAGCTGATCGCGCGCGTTCGAGGCCGGGCCCGTTCGCCGACCGCGCGCCCCACCAGGTCGAGGCGCCGTTCGCGCTGGTGCTCGACGGGCAGGTGGTCCGGGGCCGGATCGACGCCGTCTACGCCGAGCGGTCGACGGCGAGCCGGGTTCCTGGTCGTCGACTGGAAGACCAACCGGCAGCAGTCCGCCGACCCGCTGCAGCTGGCGGTCTACCGGCTGGCGTGGGCCGAGCTGCGCGGGCGTCCCGGTCGAACGGGTGCGCGCCGGCGTTCTACTACGTGCGCCACGGCGAGCTCGTCGAGCCCGACGACCTGCCCGGCCGCGCCGAGCTCGAGACGCCTGCTCAGTCCTGGCTGACAGCGCGGCGGTGAGCGCGACCTCGACCATCCGGCCGAAGGTCTGCTCGCGCTCCTGCGCGGTGGTCTCCTCGCCGGTGACGATGTGGTCGGAGACGGTGCAGATCGCCAGCGCCCGGGCGCCGTGCTTCGCGGCCAGCGTGTAGAGCGCGCTGGCCTCCATCTCGACGGCGAGCACGCCGTACTCGACCATCCGCGAGACCAGCTCGGGACGCGCGGCGTAGAAGGAGTCGCTGGAGAAGATCAGGCCGACGTGGGCCTCGGGCGCGGCCGCGGCGGCCTCGCGGAGCAGGCTGAAGTCGGCGACCGGGGCGTAGTCGAGGCCCTCGAAGGCGATCCGGTTCATCGAGGAGTCGGTGCAGGCGCCGGAGGCGATGACCAGGTCGCGGACGCGCGAGCTTCTCGGTGCAGCGCGCCGCAGGAACCGACCCGGATGATGCTGGCACGTCGTACTCGCGCAGCAGCTCGTTGGCGTAGATCGCCATCGACGGCTGGCCCATGCCGGAGCCCTGGACCGAGACCGCGGTGGCCGCGCCAGGTGCCGGTGAAGCCGTACATGCCGCGGACCTCGGTGTAGCAGCGGGCGTCGTCGAGGAACGTCTCCGCGATCCACTTCGCCCGCAGCGGGTCGCCGGGCATCAGGACGGTGGGTGCGATCTCGCCCGGCTGGGCGCCGATGTGGGTGCTCACGGCAGGGAACCTACCGCCGGCGCGGCGTGGGTAGCCTCATCGCTGTGACCCAGGCCGACAGCTGCAGCTGCCCCACGTCGCGCTCTCCCGCCACGCGCCACAACCGGCTCGGGCTGCAGCGCACCGACGACGCCTGGCTGGCCGACCGCTGGGCGGATCCGGCGACCCGGGTGCTGGTGGTCGCCGGCAACCGGCTCCGCCCGGTCGACGGCGCGGCTGCGAGTGGCAGGCGCCGGCCGACGTGCCCGACGGCACCCGGGTGCTGCTGGGCGAACGCGACGGCGTCGCCCACCTGGCCTGCCTGGTCGCACCCGGAGGACGCGCCCGGTGCCCGGGACGAGTGGGTGCCGCTGCGCGCGCTGCTGCCCGTGCTCGCCGACCACGCCGACCTGGCCCCGCTGCTGTTCCACGCGATCGGGCTCGCCGAGTGGCACTTCGCGACCCGGTTCTGCCCGCGCTGCGGTGGCCGCCTCGAGCCGCGTGCCGCCGGCCACGAGCTGCGCTGCACCTCCTGCGACCGGGCGCAGTTCCCGCGCACCGACCCGGCCGTGATCATGGCGGTCGTCCACGAGGACGGCTCGATCCTGCTCGGGCGGCAGTCGTCGTGGCCGGCCGGCCGCTGGTCGACGCTGGCCGGGTTCTGCGAGCCGGGGGAGACCCTCGAGGACGCCGTACGACGCGAGGTCGACGAGGAGGTCGGCGTACCCGTCGGCGAGGTCGACCTACTTCGGCAACCAGCCGTGGCCGCTGCCCGCCAGCCTGATGCTGGGCTTCACGGCGCACGCCGAGTCGAAGCGGATCGAGGTCGACGGCGCGGAGATCGAGGAGGCGCGCTGGTTCACCCGCGACGAGCTGCGCGAGGCGGTCGAGGCCGGCGAGGTGCACATCCCGCGCAGCGTCTCGATCTCGTCGTCGCTGCTGTCCCACTGGTACGGCGGGCCGCTGCCCGGCACCTGGTGAGCAGGTCTCAGCCGACGAGCGCGGCCAGCTTCTCCTTGACCTGGGCGACCGACGGGTTGGTCTGCGCCGTGCCGTCGGCGAACAGCAGGGTCGGCACGGTCTGGTTGCCGCCGTTGGCCTGCTCGACGGTCTCGACGTGCTCGGGGTGCTGCTCGATGTCGACCATCTCGAACGAGATCCCCTCGCGGTCCAGCTGGCCCTTGAGCCGGTGGCAGTAGCCGCACCACGGGGTGGAGTACATGGTGAAGGTCATCGTGGGGGGTGTCCTCGGTCGCGTCTAGGGTTTGCTCCGTCAGGAGCGTAACCACCATCCCCGCGGAGTTGTTCCACCGATGCCCTCACCCGACCAGCTGCTCGACGCGCTCGACCCGGAGCAGCGCCGGGTCGCCGAGGCGCTGCGCGGACCGGTGCGGGTGCTGGCCGGCGCCGGCACCGGCAAGACCCGGGCGATCACCCACCGGATCGCCTACGGCGTCGCCACCGGGCTCTACGAGCCCTCCGAGGTCCTCGCGGTCACCTTCACCACCCGGGCGGCCGGCGAGATGCGCACCCGGCTGCGCCAGCTCGGGGCCGGGCGGCGTGCAGGCGCGGACCTTCCACTCCGCGGCGCTGCGGCAGCTGCGCTTCTTCTGGCCCCACGTCTACGGCACCGAGCTGCCGACGCTGACCGAGTCGAAGATCTCGCTGCTCGCGGCCGCGGCCCGCCGGTGCCGGGTCGCGGCCGACCAGGCGCTGCTGCGCGACGTCGCCTCCGAGATCGAGTGGGCGAAGGTGAGCAACGTCCACCCCGACGACTACGCGCGGGTGGCGGGCGACCGCGGCCGCGCGGTCGACCGGCCACGACCCGGGGACCGTGGCCCAGATGTTCTCCGCCTACGAGGACGGCAAGCGCAGCCAGGGCCGGATGGACATGGAGGACGTGCTGCTCTTCGCGGCCGGGCTGCTGGCCGACGACGAGCGCGTCGCCGCCCAGGTCCGCCGCCAGTACAAGCGGTTCGTGGTCGACGAGTTCCAGGACGTCTCGCCGCTCCAGTCGGCGCTGCTCGACCTGTGGCTCGGCGGCCGCGACGAGCTGTGCGTCGTCGGCGACCCCGCGCAGACCATCTACTCCTTCGCCGGCGCGCGCGCCGACCACCTCATCGACTTCCCCGCCAAGTTCCCCGGCACGACCTCGATCGACCTCGTGCGCAACTACCGCTCCACGCCCGCAGGTCGTCGCGGCCGCCAACCGGCTGCTGGCCGGCACCACCAGCCAGGGCGTCGAGCTGCGCGCGCAGCAGCCGGCCGGCCCCGAGGTGGCCTACGCCGGCCACCCCGACGAGGTGGCCGAGGCCGCCGCCATCGCCGACCGGGTGCGGAGCCTGGCCGCCACCGGCACGCCCTACGGCCAGATGGCCGTGCTGTTCCGGATCAACGCCCAGTCCGAGGCGCACGAGGAGGCGCTGACCGAGCGCGGCATCCCCTACGTCGTGCGCGGCGCGGCCCGCTTCTTCGACCGCCCCGAGGTGCGGCAGGCGGTCACGCTGCTGCGGGGCACGGCCCGCTCGGAGGAGCCCGGGGGAGACCTGGTCGCCACCGTCCGGGCGACGCTGTCCGGCCTGGGCTGGACGACGGAGGCGCCCGACGTCGCGCGGACAGGTCCGCGACCGCTGGGAGTCCTGGCAGGCGCTGGTCGACCAGGCGACCGAGTACGCCCGGGCCGAGGGCACCGACCTCAACGGCTTCGTCGACGAGCTCGACCGCCGCGCCGCCGAGCAGCACGCACCCGTCGCCGACGGGGTCACGCTCACCACCTTCCACGCCGCCAAGGGCCTCGAGTGGGACGCCGTGCTGCTGGCCGGGCTCCAGGACGGCACGCTGCCGATCACCTACGCCACGAGTCCCGCCGAGCTCGAGGAGGAGCGGCGGCTCCTCTACGTCGGCATGACCCGCGCCCGCTCGGTGCTGTCGCTGTCGTGGAGCCGGGCCCGCAACCCGGGTGGTCGGCAGACCCGCCAGCCGTCGCCGTTCCTGGCCGGGCCTGCTGCCCGCCGGCGAGCAGCAGCCGCGACCTGCCGGCGCCGGCCGCCGCCGGGCGGCCAACTGCCGCGAGTGCGGCAAGCCGCTGGCGACCCCGGCCCAGAAGAAGCTGGGCCGCTGCGCCGACTGCCCGGCGTCCTACGACGAGGAGCTGTTCGAGCGACTCCGCGAGTGGCGCAAGACCCGCGCCGGCGAGGACGGGGTGCCGGCGTTCGTGGTGTTCACCGACGCGACGCTGCAGCTGATCGCCGAGCACAAGCCGGCCGACGAGCGGGGGCTGCTGAAGATCAGCGGGGTCGGCCGCTCCAAGCTCGACCGCTACGGCGACGAGCTGCTCCAGCTGATCTCCTGAACCGGAGCAACCGGACGCATGGCGCGAGTTCGCCGAAATTTGGCACGAAATACCCACTAAATCGTTTGCCTCTTACGCGGAACAGCGGATACCTTTCTGGAGCACACGCAGACACAGACGCGCATTCGGTCCTGGCACGACCGGCGCCCGACAGCGAGAAGGAGGTGGCACACATGATCACGAACAAGACCTGGATGACGGCTCAGACCCCGTCCGGCTTCGCCATGCCCATCTCCGCTGCCACCTTCGGCGCCGGTGCCGGCATGGCCACCGGTGCGACGGTCTGCCCGCCCCCACGTACGTCGTGCGCGATCGGCACGTGGCCGGCATCGCCCTCGCCCAGGGTTCCCGCCCGGGTTCCACCGCCTGGAGTCCACCGACCTGTTGACCATCAACAGCATCGGCTACCTCCAGGCCGCGGACCCGAAACCCGGGATCCGCGGCCTTTCTGTTTCCCCAGAGCAACACCAGCGATCAGGTCCAGTAGGAGGTGACCACATGACCATCAGCGTTCTCGACCGCACTGATGGCCCCACGCTCGGCGGTCTGCACGATGCCGCCAGCGTGGTCGACGAGGAGCAACTGCCGTGCCGGGTGAATGACCCGGAACTGTGGTTCGCCGAGTCTCCCAGCGACGTGGAGTTCGCCAAGACCCTGTGCACGGACTGTCCCGTGCGCGACCTCTGCCTCACCGGCGCCCAGGAGCGCCGGGAGCCGTGGGGGGTCTGGGGCGGCGAGCTCTTCTTGCAGGGCGTCGTGATCCCGCGCAAGCGGCCTCGCGGCCGGCCCCGCAAGGACGCCGCCTGAACACCCACTCCCATCCGGGAACAGCACCACCACACCGAACCATCACGAACATCGGAGCAATGACATGGAACTCATGCACGAAGAGCTCGCACGGGCACAGATGTCCGTGCGCCTGGGAGAGGCGCAGCAGATGCGTCGGGCGGCCCACGTGGCCCACGCCCGTCGCGTGAGCCGCAAGGCCGAGAAGGCCGCGCGGCAGGCACGCCTCGCTCTCGCTCGCGCGATCTGAGGGAGCCGGCGGCCAGTCCCCGAGGGGGCAGGGCCACCTCCACCCTGATCGCTGGGTGAGAACAACTGGGTAGAACGACAACAGGAGCCGGGTACGACGCCAGCAGGCGTCGTACCCGGCTCCTGTCCGTCCGGCCGGAGCCGGTGCGCAGGCGTAGCCTCGGAGCCGTGACGACCTGCGACTTCTGCGGCCGCGCAGGAGCCGGACGCAGGGCAAGACCCTCACCTGGACCACGTCGGTCGAGAACGGACGCCGCCGGACCTACTGCGACGAGTGCTCGCGGACGCACCTGCGCGCGATGGAGGGAAAGCTCGACAGCGAGTACTGGTGAGGTCGCCGGACGTGGCGTCAGCCGGCCAGCGCGTCGCCCCAGGCGCACCCGCAGCGCGGGTGACGGCGCCACTGCTGCGTGACCGGGCCGCCCGGCTCGATGTCGACCGTGGCCGACCAGGTCGTCGGGCGGTCGCCGCTGCAGGAGGCACACCACGTCGCGCGCCGCCCAGGCGAGGGCCAGCTGCGAGGTCGGGCGCGGCCGGGAGGTCGGCGGGGTCGGGCGCGAGGTGCTGCTCCACGACCAGCGGGTGGCGCGGGTCGCGGTCGGTGACGTGCTCGTCGAGGCAGCGCAGGCAGGCCGTGAGGCCCGGGACGACGAACGGGCCGACCCGGAGCCGCCCGGCGACCGAGGTCAGCAGCAGGTGGGGCCGGTCCGCCTGGACCAGCTCGTCGACGGTCTCCCGTCGGGGCTCGGCGCCGATGGTGACCACGAGCGGCGACCGTGCCGGTCGGACCCGGACGCCACGCGCAGCGCCGGCCTCGCCCAGCAGCCGCACCAGCGCCGCGCGGACCGTGCCGGTCGCGCCGCACCTCGACGACGCGCCTGCGCGGAGGCGCGGGAGCGCGTCACGTCGTCGTCGGGGTCGGCGACCAGTCCGGCCCGGTCGAGCCGGCGGAGCAGGTCACGCTGGTCGGGGTCGAGCCGGCCGGGCTCGACGCCGTGGCCGCAGCAGGGTCAGCGCCGCCGCGGACGGCGGGGTCGTCGGGCAGGACCAGCCGGCGGCCGGGGTGGAGGCCGACCTGGAGGGTGCGGTCGCTGCGCTCGCTGACCCGGATCCCGGGTCGGAGTCGCAGGCGTGGCTCGGACATGGCCCGCAGCCTGCCACCGACGGTCGCGGCTCCCGCCGCGGTCATCCACAGCCCCGAAATCCGAACGGCGGCACCCACCCGGGAACCGGGTGGGTACCGCCGCAACGAATGTGGGGTAGTGCTCAGGCCTTGCCGAGAATGCGGTTGAGGTTGGTGCTGCAGACGGGGCACACGGCCTTGGCCATGCGGGTGCCCTTGTCGTTGACCCTGACCTCGCCCTCCGCCTCGCGCTTCTCCTTGCACTTGACGCAGTAGAACTCGCCGCTCCAGGTCTCCGCCATGACGGCCTCCTTGCTATTCGATGTTCGGTCGTCGCGGCGGGAGATGGTGGGGAAGCCCGCCGGGGATCAGGAGCCGGAGCCCCTGAACCGCTGCCGACACTACACACGCGTGAGCGTCCGGCGCACGAGGCACGCCCTGAGCGTGGCGTGAGCGTGAAATCGGTCTCGACCGGGCGAGGCCGGTCGCGGCGGTCACGGCCACCCTGACTAGCCTGCGCCGCATGGCTGACTACGAGCACCTGCGCCTCGACCGGACCTCCGACGGCGTCGCCCTGCTGACCCTCGACAACCCCGACCAGCGCAACGCGATGTCGGACCGGATGACCGCGTCGTGGGTGGCCGCGATCGACGAGCTCGCCGCCGACCGCGCGGTCCGGGCGGTGGTCGTCACCGGCGCCGGCTCCGCGTTCTGCTCCGGCGGCGACACGTCGTGGATCGCCAGCGAGCCGGACGCGACCGTCGACGAGCTGCGCACCCGGATGCTGCCCTTCTACCGGGCCTGGCTCTCGATCCGCCGGCTCGAGGTGCCCACGATCGCCGCGGTCAACGGCCACGCCATCGGCGCCGGGCTCTGCCTCGCGCTGGCCTGCGACATCCGGTACGCCGCGGCGGGTGCCCGGCTCGGCGTACCGTTCGTGAAGCTCGGGATGCACGCCGGCATGGCCGGCACCTACCTGCTGCCGAACGTGGTCGGCCCGGCGCACGCCCGCGACCTGCTGCTCACCGGCCGGATCGTCGACGCCGACGAGGCGCTGCGGCTGGGTCTGGTCTCGCGCGTGATCGAGGGGGAGACCTTCCTCGACGAGGTGCTCGCCACCGCCTCGGAGGTCGCCGCGACCGCACCGATCGCGAGCCGGCTCACCACGCTGGCGCTGCGCGACGGCGGACACCAGGACCTCGAGTCGTGCCTGCAGTGGGAGGCGATGGCCCAGCCGCTGACGCTGGCGACCGCCGACCTGCAGGAGGGGATCGCCGCCGCGAAGGACAAGCGGCCGCCGCGCTTCACCGGCCGCTGACGGACAGCAGAAGAGGCCCCTGGCCCGCCTCCCGACACCTGCCTTCCCCTTGCGGATGTCGCTCGACGGGCCCGGGGCCTCATCTGCGCCCACGCTAGGAGCAGTCGCGCCACGGGGTCAACGCGTCGCCGCCACCACTGCCGTACAGCCTGTGGACAACCCTGTGGACAACCCTGTGGAGCCGGGCGTCTGGGCGGTGGAACGGCGGGGGAGAGGGCTGTGGAGACACCCGCTCGGCGTCGCCGCGGGGGCCGCTGACCAGCCACAATGGTGTCCACCGGGTGTGGACGAAAGAAAGATCCGACCAGCGAGGAGACCCGTGACCGAGACGTACGACGCCGGGCCGGTCGCGGCGCTGCGCCGGATCGCGTTCCTGATGGAGCGCGGGCGCGAGGAGTCGCGCCGGATCGAGGCGTTCCGGTCCGCGGCCGCGACGATCCTGCCGCTGGCCGCCGACGAGGTGGCCGCCCGGGTCGAGGCCGGCACGCTCACCGAGCTGCCCGGCATCGGCCCCAGCACCGGCTCGGTCATCGCCGACGCCGTGCGCGGCACGCGTCCCCGAGCGGCTCGCGAAGCTCGAGGCGCAGCACGACGGGCCGCTGGTCCCGGGCGGTCGCGACGCTGCGCGCCGCGCTGCGGGGCGACCTCCACACCCACTCCACCTGGTCCGACGGCGGCTCGCCGATCGAGGAGATGGCGTTCACCGCGATCGAGCTCGGCCACGACTACCTCGTGCTGACCGACCACTCGCCCCGGCTGCGGGTCGCCAACGGCCTCAGCGCCGAGCGGCTGGCCAAGCAGCTCGGCGTGGTCGACGCGGTCAACGACCACCTCGGCGGCAGCTTCACCCTGCTCAAGGGCATCGAGGTCGACATCCTCGACGACGGCTCGCTCGACCAGACCGACGAGATGCTCGCCCGGCTCGACGTCCGCGTCGCCAGCGTCCACTCCAAGCTGCGCATGGACGCCGACGCCGATGACCCGCCGGATGGTCGGCGCGATCCGCAACCCGTTCACCAACGTGCTCGGCCACTGCACCGGCCGGCTCGTCACCGGCAACCGCGGCACCCGGCCCGAGCAGCGAGTTCGACGCGAAGGCGGTCTTCGCCGCGTGCGTCGAGCACGACGTCGCCGTCGAGATCAACTCGCGTCCCGAGCGCCGCGACCCGCCGACCCGGCTGCTCGAGCTGGCCCGCGACCTCGGCTGCCTGTTCTCCATCGACAGCGACGCCCACGCGCCCGGACAGCTCGACATGCTCGACTACGGCTGCGCCCGCGCCGAGGAGGCCGGCATCGAGCCGGACCGGATCGTCAACACCTGGCCGCGCGAGCGGCTGCTCGCCTGGGCGAACGCGCTAGATTGCGAGCCATGGCCGACCCGCCGCCCTCGCCCGAGGTCGAGGTGCGCCGCTCGCGCCGCCGTCGGCGTACGGTCTCGGCCTACCGCGACGGCGACCGGATCGTGGTGATGATCCCGGCCACGATGAGCCGCAAGCAGGAGGCCGAGTGGGTCGAGACGATGGTCAAGCGGCTGGAGAAGTCCGAGCGCCGCAAGCGGCTCAGTGACGACGACCTGATGAAGCGGGCCCGGCGGTTGAGCGACCGCCACCTCGGCGGCATGGCGGCCCCGGAGTCGGTGCGCTGGGTCGACAACCAGGTGGCCCGGTGGGGCTCCTGCACCCCGGGTGACCGGACCATCCGGCTGTCCGCGCGGCTGCAGGGCATGCCGGCCTGGGTGGTCGACTACGTGCTGGTCCACGAGCTGGCGCACCTGCTCGAGCCGGGCCACGACGCCAACTTCTGGGCCTGGGTCGATCGCTACCCCCACGCCGAGAAGGCGAAGGGCTACCTGCTGGGCTGGTCGGCCGCGGCGAGGCTCGAGCCGCCTCCGGGGGACGACGAGGTCGACTGACGGGCGCAGCGCGACCAGCTCGGCGAGGTCCTCGTCGGGGAGCGCGTCGACCGGCCACCAGCGGACGTCGAGCGACTCCTCGCTCACGGCGTGCTCGGCGCCGTCGTCGGCGACGGCCACGAACCGCACGTCGAGGTGGTGCACGCCGCCGCGCGGGTCGCAGAACGGGACGGCGTGCTCGCTGAGCTGCACCGGGGTCGGGGCGACGCGGAGCCCGGCGATCCCGGACTCCTCGACCGCCTCGCGCTCGGCCGCGCCCGCCAGCGTGGCGTCACCGGGCTCGCAGTGACCGCCGAGCTGGAACCACCGCTGCGCCTTCGCGTGCAGCGTCAGCAGCACCCGCTCGCCGTCGGCCGAGAGCACGAGCGTGCTGGCCGTGAGGTGGTCGGGGTAGCACGTCCGCTGCATCCCGTCCGGCGAGGCCGATCAGGTGCGCGACGTAGCGGTCGCGCAGCGCGGCCTGCTCGTCGCTGGGCGGCTGCCAGCCCGCAGCACCGCGAGCGCGTCGGCGTGGAGCGGGCTCACTCCTGGGGGCGGTCGTCGGACGGTCCGTCGAGCAGGTCGCGCAGCCCGGCCTCGAAGTCCTCGTCGGTCAGCTCCTCCGGCGCCACCGCGTCCTCGCGGAACCCCAGCGGGTCGTCGAGGTCGGCGTCGGTGGGCAGCAGGTGGGGGCTCATCCAGACGCCGTCACGGGCCTCGGCACCCTGCCGGGTGCGCAGCGATCCCCAGAGCGTCGACGCGTCGCGCAGCCGGCGCGGCCGCAGCTCGAGCCCGACCAGGGACGCGAAGGTCTGCTCGGCCGGGCCGCCCGACGCGCGGCGTCGGCGTACGGCCTCCTGGAGCTTGGCCGCGGCCGGCATCCGCTCCTCGGTCGCCTGGCTGACGACCTCGTCGACCCAGCCCTCGACCAGGGCGAGGGTGACCTCGAGCCGCTGCAGCGCCGCTTGCTGCTCGGGGCTCTGCGCCATCTCGAAGAGGCCCCCCTCGGTCAGCTTCTGGAGCGACTCGGGGTTGGTGAGGTCGAGGCCGCGCAGCTGCTCCTCGATGCTCGACTGCAGGTTGGCGGTGTTGACCTCGAGCCCGCGCGCGTAGGCGGTGACGGCGCCGATCAGGTGGTCGCGCAGCCACGGCACGTGGGCGAAGAGCCGCTGGTGGGCGGCCTCGCGGAGCGCGAGGTAGAGCAGGACGTCGTCCTCGGAGACGTCGAGGCCCTCGGCGAACTCGGCCACGTTGGCCGGCACCAGCGCTGCCTTGCCGGGCGCGCCGAGCGGCAGCCCGATGTCGGAGGCGGTGAGCACCTCGCCCGCGAGCGCGCCGAGGCCGGAGCCGATCTGGGAGGCGAGCATCCCGCCGATGGCGCGCTGCAGCATGCCCAGCAGCGGGCCGCTCATCGCCTTGGCCTCCTCGGGCATCGCCGCGCCGAGCGAGTTGACCGACGAGGCCGCGATCGGCTCGACCAGGCCCTTCCAGACGTCGGTGGTGCCGACGATCCACTCGGCCCGGCTCCAGGCCGCGGTCGAGCTCACGCCGGAGGGGAAGTCGGTGGCCTCGTCGAGCCAGTGGTCGGCCAGCCGGACGGCGTCGGCGACCTGGTCCTGCTGGCGCTGGGTGGGCGTGGGGTCCGGCGTCGAGGCCGCCTGCTTGCGGGCCAGGTCGAGCGCGAGGTCCCAGTTGAGCGGGCCGTCGTAGGGCTGCATCATCGCCTGGAGCTGGCTGAAGAGCGCGCCGAGGTCGGGAGCGCCGCCGCTGCCCTGGCCCGGGACGGCGTTGAAGCCCAGGCCGCCGGTGCCGCCGGCACCGCCGCCCAGCGCGTTGAAGAACTGCTCGAACGGGGTGCCCTTGAAGGGGTTCTGGCCCTCGTCGGGATCGTTGCTCATGGCGCCCACGGTACGCGGAAGCGCCAAGGGTCGGCCCCGCTAGTCTCGGGGTCGTGACCGACTCCACGCACCGGCCCGAGGTCCGGCTGGTCGCCCTCCGCGAGACCCCGATCGACGTGGCGGAGGTGGTCGCCGCGCTCGACGACGACGCGTCCGGCGGCCTCACCCTCTTCGTCGGCCGGGTGCGCGACCACGACGGGGGCAAGTCGGTCCACGGGCTCGACTACTCCGCCCACCCCTCCGCGCTGGCGAAGCTGCACGAGGTCTGCGACCGCGTCGCCGAGGAGTACGACGTGCACGGGGTCGCCGCGGTCCACCGGGTCGGCACGCTCGCGATCGGCGACGTCGCCGTGGTCGTCGCGACCACCACGGCCCACCGGGGCGAGGCGTTCGCCGCCTCGCGGGCCCTCATCGACACGCTCAAGGCCGAGGTGCCGATCTGGAAGCACCAGCGGTTCGGCGACGGCACCGAGGAGTGGGTCGGCGCGCCCTGACCGCCCGCCGGCCGCGCCACCTACCCTCGACCCGTGGAGATCCTGCTCTGGCTGGTGCCGACCGGTGTCGTGACGTGCGTCGCGATGCTCTGGGTGGCCTGGCTCGGCCGCGAGGGCCGGGGCGAGGTCGACCGCGACGTCGCCGTCGAGCGGCTGGCCGGAGCCCTGCAGCGCGAGCACCCGGCCACCCGGACCGCGCGGCCGGTCGCGCCGCGCGACCGCAGCACCGGCATCGCCGTACGCCCCTCGCGGGCCCGCCACACCTCCTGATCTCGAGACGCGCCGCGCTCAATCTCCCGCTCTCGTTGCGACCCCCAAGACGCTCGCTTCGGGCGCTCCTCGGGTGTCGCGGGACGTGAATTCCACGGGTGAGAGGCTTGGCGCCATGACCCAGCGCACCCTCGCCGGCCTGCTGGCCGTGCCGTTGCTGGTGGCGCTGTGGTTCCAGGTGCTGCGCGAGCCGCTTCCCTACGTGATCTACGCGCCCGGGCTGACCGTGGACGTGCTCGGCACGCGAGGACGGCGAGGAGCTCATCGAGGTGTCGGGGGCGGAGGCCTACCGGGACGACGGTCAGCTCCGGTTCACCACGGTGCTGGTCACCCAGCCGGAGACCGACGTCAACCTGTTCCAGCTGCTCGGCGCGTGGATCGACGACGACGACGCGGTCTACCCCTACGACGCGGTCTACGGCCCCGAGGACACCGACACCTCGGAGGACGAGGAGGGCGCCTTCCAGATGGCGACCTCCCAGGACAACGCGATCGCGGTCGCGCTGACCGAGCTGGGGTACGACGTGAACCCGGCGCCGCTGGTGTCGCGGGTCATCGAGGGCTCGCCGGCCGACGGCGAGCTCGAGGTCGACGACCACCTGCTCGCGATCAACGGGGTCGAGGTGACCTCGATCGAGGCCGCCGGCCAGGCCGTCGACGACACCCCCGACGACCAGCCGGTCGAGCTGCGGATCCTGCGCGGCAAGGACGAGCGCACCGTCTCGCTCACCCGCGAGGAGATCGACGGCGTGCTGCGGCTCGGCTTCGAGATGCGCAACTCCTACCGGTTCCCGGTCGACGTCCACGTCGGCGTGGACCCCGCCATCGGCGGGCCGAGCGCGGGGCTGATGTTCTCCCTCGCCATCTACGACACCCTCACCGAGGGGTCCCTGACCGCGGGGGAGTCGGTCGCCGGCACCGGCACCATCGCCGGCGACGGCACGGTGGGGCCGATCGGCGGGATCGACCAGAAGATCGCCGGCGCGCGCGAGGACGGCGCCGGGCTCTTCCTGGTGCCGGCCGACAACTGTGACGACGCCTACGAGTCACCCCACGACGACATGCGGCTGACCCGCGTCGCCACCATGAGCGAGGCGGTCGACGCCATCGAGGCCTGGGCCGCCGACCCGGAGGCCGACCTGCCGCAGTGCAGCGCGGACGCGGGGGTGGCCGGTGAGTGACCTGATGGCCGGACTCGACGCCGACCCCGCCCTGGCGGCCGCCGTGCTCGAGATCGAGTCCCACGTCGCCGACCTGGGCTGGGACCAGCCGGCGCGGCTCTACGCCCTCGTCGACACCGCCCGGCTCGTCGCCCAGGAGCCGACGCTGGCGGAGTCGATGGGCCTGAGCGAGCCCTCGGCGCAGGGGTCGCTCACGCCGGTCGAGCAGGACCAGCTGCACCCCGACCAGCCGCTGGAGAGCGTGCTGGAGCAGATCGCGTGGCCGCCGGAGGTGACCGGTTGCGCCGCCGTCGTGGAGCGGCTGGTGCTGCCGCCGGACGCCGACGCGCTCATCCCCGAGGACCCGGTCGCGGCCGAGGAGTTCGCCCGCGACCACCCGGACCGCCAGGAGGTCCGGATCGTGGCCGGCGCGACCCGCACCGGCTCGACGTACTGTGCGCTACGGCTCCGCGCCCACGACGACGCGCAGTCGGTGGTGGCCGGCATCGACCTGGTGCCGGCGCTGCTGCAGCTGCTGGTCTCCACCCTCGACGAAGCCGACGAATCTGACGAGCCTGAGGAGGCCCGGTGAGCGACCTGTTCGACGAGGGTGCGGAGCAACGGCAGCCGGTGGCCGAACCGCGCCGCTCGCGCGCGCTGATCATCACCGCGGCGATCCTGATCGTCGGGTTCTTCGCGCTCACCACGTTCGCGGCGTTCTGGACCGACCGGGCCTGGTACGACGCGCTCGGCTTCGGCGGGGTGTTCTCGAAGCTGCTGTGGACCCGGATCGGGCTGTTCCTGGTGTTCGGTGGGCTGATGGGGCTGGTCACCGGCGCCAGCATGTACCTCGCCTACCGGTTCCGCCCGCTCTACCGGCCGCCGTCGCCCGAGCAGTCGGGACTCGACCGCTACCGCGAGGTCGTCACCCCGATCCGGATGTGGCTGACGATCGGCACCGCCGTCCTGCTGGGGCTCTTCGCCGGTACGTCGGCGTCGGGCCAGTGGCGCGAGTACCTGCTGTGGCGCAACGGCGTGCCGTTCGGCTCGGAGGACGCCTACTTCGGACCGCGACCTCGGCTTCTACGTCTTCGACCTGCCCTGGCTCCACTACCTCGTCGACTCCGCGATGGCGTTCGCCGTCGTCGCGTTCCTGATGGCCGCACTGGTCCACTACCTCTACGGCGGCATCCAGCTCCAGACCCGTGGCGACCGCCTCTCGGGCGCGGCCCAGGTGCAGCTGTCGGTGCTGCTGGGGGTGTTCGTGCTGGCCAAGGGCGCCGACTACTGGCTGGACCGGTTCGACCTGGTCAACGACAAGGGGTCGCTGATCACCGGCATGACCTACACCGGCGAGAACGCCGTGCTGCCGGCCAAGAACATCCTGATGGGCATCGCGGTGATCTGCGCCGTGCTGTTCTTCCTCAACGTGTGGCGCCGCACCTGGATGCTGCCGTCGGTGGGCCTGGGCCTGCTCGCGCTCAGCGCGGTGCTGCTCGGCATGATCTGGCCGGCCATCGTGCAGCAGTTCCAGGTCAACCCGCAGGAGCCCGACCGGGAGGCGCCGTACATCGCCGCGAACATCGAGGCCACGCGCGCGGCGTACGACCTGGAGGACATCGCGGTCGAACCCTTCACGGGCGAGACCTCCGCCGCGCTGGGCTCGCTGGCGCAGCTGTCGGCGGAGACTTCGTCGGTGCCGCTGGTCGACCCGCAGGTGGTGAACCCCACCTTCGAGCAGGTGCAGCAGGTGCGCGCCTACTACTCCGTCGCGCCGGTGCTCGACGTCGACCGCTACGAGATCGACGGGCAGGAGCGCGCCCTGGTGCTCGGCGTCCGTGAGCTCGACCAGGACGGCCTGTCCGACTCCAGCCAGAACTGGTCGAACCTGCACACCGTCTACACCCACGGCAACGGTGTCATCGCGGCCTTCGCCAACCAGCGCGGCGAGGACGACGACGACGAACGCCAGGACCTGCAGTGGGCCGAGGGACAGGGCGCCGGCGAGGACGCCCTGCGCAGCCTGTTCCCCGACGGCTACGAGGACCGTGTCTACTTCGGCGAGCAGAGCCCCAGCTACTCCGTGGTCGGCAAGCCGAGCGACGACGCAGCCGACCGTCGAGCTCGACCTGGGCAATGCCTCCAGCGGCGAAGAGGGCTCCCTCACGACGTTCGACGGCGCGACCGGTGTCCAGGTCGACAACATCTTCTCCAAGCTGATGTTCGCGGTCCGTTTCGGCGAGCCCAACTTCCTGCTCTCGGACCTGGTCCACGACAACAGCCAGGTGCTCTACAACCGCGAGCCGCGCGAGCGGGTGGAGCGGGCGGCGCCGTGGCTCACGGTCGACTCCGACCCCTACCCTGCGGTGATCGACGGCCGCATCGTGTGGATCCTCGACGGCTACACGACGACCGACCGCTATCCGCTGGCCGAGCGCGAGTCGGTGGACACCATGCTCGACGACTCGCTGACGCCGGAGACCACCTTCGGCACCCTGCCGACCGACGAGATCAACTACATGCGCAACGCGGTGAAGGCGACGGTCGACGCCTACGACGGCACGGTCAACCTCTACGCGTGGGACGAGAGCGACCCGATGCTCGAGGCGTGGCGCAACGCGTTCCCCGGCACGGTGCAGGACCGCGACGAGATCCCCGACTCGGTGATGGAGCACCTGCGCTACCCCGAGGACCTGTTCAAGGTGCAGCGCTACCAGTTCGCGCGCTACCACGTGACCGACGCCGGCGACTTCTACCAGGACAACGACCGGTGGGAGGTGCCCGAGGACCCCTACGTCGACGGCACCTACCAGCCGCCGTACCGGCTCTTCGTCGACGACCCGAGCACGGTCGGCGACGAGCACCTGGTCGCTCACCTCGGTCTACGTGCCGCGCAACAAGGACAACCTCGCGTCGTTCGTCTCGGTGAACTCCGACGCGACCAGCGACGACTACGGCCAGATCACGCGCGCTGCAGCTCCCCAACGAGCAGGTCGACGGACCGGGCCTGGTCGCCAACGAGATGGCCAACAGCGACAACGTCCGACGCGAGCTGCAGGCGTTCAACCTCGGTGAGACCAAGCCGACCTTCGGCAACCTGCTGACGCTGCCGGTCGGCGACGGGCTGATGTACGTCCAGCCGGTGTACGCCGTGCGGCAGCTCTCCGACTCCAGCTACCCGATCCTGCAGTTCGTGATCGTGTCCTACGGCGGCCAGGTCGGCATCGGCAACACCCTCGTCGAGGCGCTCGGCGACGTCCTCGGCGTCGATCCGCACCACCCCGGTCGACCCGCCCCCCGACAACACCGGGAACGGCGGCAACAACGGGGAGGACCCCCCGGACAAGGGGACCAAGGCCGAGCAGATCGCGGCGCTCCTGGGTCAGGCCCAGGCCGCGTTCGACGAGGCCGACGCCGCGTTCCGCCGGGGCGACACCGTCACCTGGGCGGAGAAGAACCAGCAGGCCCGTCGCCTCATCGAGCGTGCGCATCGCGCTCTCCGAGGACGGCCCGCCCAGCGCTCCCGAGGAGTGACCGCCCCGATTTGAGTCCGCCCCACCCGTCCCGTAAGGTTCTGATCACCGACGCGGGGTGGAGCAGTTCGGTAGCTCGCTGGGCTCATAACCCAGAGGTCGCAGGTTCAAATCCTGCCCCCGCTACAAAGATGAAGCGGCCCCCACAGTGACTGTGGGGGCCGCTTCAGTTTGCGCAACCATGTGGCGCCCGACGCCGCTCATCGCGCTGGTGAATCGCGGCCATTCGCGGTGATGACGCACTGTGCTCGTCGGTCACTGAATGGCCGAAGTGTGACGGGACGACACCTGCCAGAATGCTCGCGTGCGGATCGGAACTTGGTACCTCGAGGGCAAGTGGTCTCGGGTCGCCGCCAGCGACGGCGGCGCGACATGATTCGCTGGGTTCCCGTCGACGATGATTACGCGAAGGCCGCCATGCCGGGATGGCGTGACCGTGACTGGTCCCGCTACGAGCACGACGCGACGGTCGCTGGCCGGCGCCTGCACTATCTCGATGTCGGCACCGGAGACCGGGTCTTCATCCTCATCCACGGCATGGGCGGACGATGGCAGCACTGGCTGGAGAATGTCCCCGGGCTGGCCGAGCACGGCCGCGTGCTCGGTCTGGACCTCCCGGGCTTCGGCCAGTCCCAGCCTCCTGAAGGCCGAGTGACCCTCGAGGGGTTCGCCGACATCGCAGCCGAGCTCGTCCGCAGCCTCGGGATAGGTCGCGCGGTCTTCGTCGGGCACTCCTTGGGGGGCCAGGTCGCACTGCGCGTCGGCAGTCGGCACCCCGACCTGGCCGAGGCGGTCGTTTCGGTCGGCGGTGCGACCTATCAGTTCGGCGACGTGCTTGCCATGCGCGGCGTGCTGCGTCTCATCCTTACCCGGCCACGTGAGGCCGCGGCGATCGTCGCCGAAGTCCTCACCGCCGGCCTTCGCTCCCCAGGCTGGCTGCGCCGCTGCGCCACATCCTCATCGCTGCTGCGACGCGTGTTTCTCGCCCCGTACGTCCTGCACCCCGCGGCCTTGCCTGCCGACGCGGCCGCATTGATGATCGAGGGAGCAGGAGCTTCTGGCGTCTACCCGACCGCGCGCGCCGTCGCGCGCAGCAACCTCCGCGTGGACATCCGAGGAGCGACCTGCCCGATCCTCTCCTTGGCCGCCGATTCCGACCGCATCACCCCGCTGCGTGACACCTACACGTTGCAACGCGACTTCCCCCACGCTCACACCGTCGTCCTCGAGGGCTGCGGTCACATGCTCATGCTCGAACGGCCACAAGCATTCAACGCCGAGCTGTTGTCGTTCGCCGCAGCGCTCCCCATACCCCCGACGATGACCGCACCGAAGGAATTGCCATGAACACGACGTTGAGTGCCCAGACCAACCAGACGCTCGTCCTGTCCGGAATCGTGGAGCTGGCGGTCGGGGCTCTCACCGGCTGGCCGTACGCACTTGCGGTGAACAACCCGGATCGCATCGGCGCACTGGGGATCCAGTCGGTCCCCAGGCTTCGCCAGTGGCACCTGGACCTGATCGCGCTCGGCGGTCTGAGTGTCCTGGTCGGCTCCGCGGTGCCCGATCTGCCGCGACGCGTCGCCTGGCCGCTCGCAGCAGGAGCCTGGACCAACGCACACGCCTTCGGCGTCCTCGCCTTCAGGCCGGAGTGGAAGGACCGTCCTGTCTACCAAGCCGCTGCCGTTGGGTCCTTTGCCGCCGTCACCTGGGGTTACGCGGGACTCGCGGTCCTGGCAACGAAGCGCTGGTGGGAGCGCTGATACGCGAGGACCTCCGGTCCGCCCGCCTGCGTGACCCTCATTTCCCGGTTGCGCGCCGGATGCACGCCGCCGGTGCTGTCGAGCGCGACGGCGACTGGTCCGGCGCTGCCGTGAACGTCGCTGCCCGGGTGTGGTGCCCCCGCCGCCGGGCGGCAGCCGCTTGCCCGCCGCCCCGGTCGCTGCCGTCGACCGTCGGGCCAGCAGGAGCCCGCATGACCTGGGGCTGGATCACTCGACGCGGAATCGCTGACCACAGTTGGCCTGTTCTCCGTCGACGTCAGCTCACCGACTGACTCACCGTCACGGACCCGGTCTGCCGGATGCACTGCGACACTCGAGACGCCGCCGACACCCTGCGCTCGCTGACCAGGATTGGTGGTTCTGCTCCTTGAGGTGAGCTGGCCCATGCACCGCCAATCCCAACGCGTACACCGGCGAACAATCCCCAGGAGCGATCACCGACAGGAAGTCTCGGGTCGTTGCCGCCGCGGGACCGGTGGCCGTCCGATGCAGACCCCGTCCGGGCGGGTGGCTTCTCTGGTGCGCTCGATGTGTGGACGTCGGCGCAACAGACAGAGCCATTGACTCTGACCTCGTGGATCTGCGCCGCGGATGTCCCGGCCTTGTGCTTCGATCACAGGATGACCAACGGGTGGCAGATGCCCTGGCAAGCGTCGACCGCGGCGGGGGAGTGGCAACGGATCAACAGGAAGGGCGCAAGTGGTGAACTCCCCCCGCTACAAATGTGATGTCTCAGGACATCCCGGACAGCCGGACCTGCGAAAGCAGGTTCGGCTGTTTGTCATTTGGGTGGGTTCTTGGGCTGGTAGTCCTTGCTGGGATCGATGATGAGCTCGCGGAGGAGTTCGCCGGTGGCGGCGTTGACGACCCGGACGTGGAGGTCGTGGACGAGCAGGATGACGCGGGTTCGGGCGTAGGTTCGGCCGACGCCGCGCGTCGTCGATAGCCGCGGCGTCGAACATCAGGCGGCGAAGCGAAGCGGCCGAGGCGTTCGAGTGCGCTGGACATGGTGGCCTCCTGTGCCGGCCTGCACCGGGTGCGCAGGACCAGACTCCACCGTGACGGCGCTGGTGGTCGCCAGGCATCGGCCGTGAGGCTCCGAGCCGGTCGTGCCTTCGGCCGGGGGCCGGGTCAGACTTTCGGCCGGTCCCCTGGCGGCGCTGCATCCCTACGCTGAGGGGGTGAGCAATCCACTGCGGTCCCTGCTGGAGGAACCCCGGCCCTCGGCCCCACCGGTTCGGGTATGGCGGGACTGGGCGCTGCTGGCGGTCGTGACGGTCTCCGGGGTGCTGGAGTGGGTCCTGCGTGAGGACCTGCCGCTGCCGGGGCTGTCGGTGGTGTTGACGGTCGGACTGGCGCCGCTGCTGCTGTGGCGGCGTACCCACCCGCTCGCAGTGGTCGCGACCGCCTTCGGCGTGACCGCGGTCGTGGACATCGGCCTGATCGCGTCCGACGCACCGGCGCTCGACATGTACACGATGGTCTACTTCCTGCTGCTGCCCTACGCACTCTTCCGGTGGGGTTCCGGGCGAGAGGCGGTGGCGGGTCTGGCGATCATCCTGGTCCCGGCCACCATGGCGCTCTTCGTCAGCTGGACCGGGGTGGCCGACGCAATCGGCGGGGTCGCTGTCCTGATGTCCGCCTTTGCCCTGGGCTGGGCCGTGCGTTCCCAGCACGGCGCCCGGGAGCGAAGGCTGGAGCAGGTGAAGTCGGAGGAGCGGGTCCTGTTGGCGCGCGAGCTGCACGACACGGTGGCCCACCACGTCTCTGCCATCGCCGTCCAGGCCCAGGCAGGGCGCGCCCTCGCGGCGACCAGCCCCTCGTCGCCGCTCGAGGCACTGGAGGTGATCGAGGTGGAGGCATCGCGCACGCTCGCGGAGATGCGGGCGATGGTCCGCGTGTTGCGCAACGAGGCACCCGTCGACTACGCCCCGCAGCCCGGTGTTGCCGACCTCGAGCGGCTGTCCGGGGCCTCGCCTGCCGGGCCGCGGGTGGAGGTCAGGGTCTCGGGTGACCTTGCCGCCCTCCCGGCGGCGATCGACGCCGCTGTCTTCCGGATCGCTCAGGAGGCGGTCACCAATGCCCTGCGGCATGCCCGGAACGCCACCCTGATCGACGTGCGCGTCGCCGGCGACCAGTCGACGGTCAGCCTCGTCGTCCGCGACGACGGTGATCCGGGCGCGGCTGACCCCGCCCACGAAGCGGGGTTCGGGCTCACCGGGATGGTGGAACGCGCACTGCTCCTGGGCGGCGCGTGCCGGGCAGGTCCCTGCCCCGGTCGCGGCTGGGCCGTCAGCGCGACACTGCCGCGGCAGGTGTCGGCGTGAGCATCCGGGTGCTGGTCGCCGACGACCAGGATCTCGTGCGGACCGGACTGCGGCTGATCCTCGGCACCCTGGACGGCATCGAGGTCGTGGGGGAGGCGCGCGACGGGCAGGAGGCGGTGCGGCTGGCCCGCGAGCTCCGTCCCGACGTGTGCCTGATGGACATCCGGATGCCCGTCCTCGACGGCGTCGAAGCGACCCGTCTGCTGGCCGGGCCGGGCGTCGAGGACCCGGTCGCGGTCGTCGTGATCACCACCTTCGACCTCGACGAGTACGTGCACGGTGCGCTGTTGGCCGGCGCCACCGGCTTCCTGCTGAAGGACGCCGGACCCGAGCTGCTCGGCGAGGCGATCCGGGCGGCCACCCGAGGTGACTCGCTCATCTCGCCCAGCATCACCCGCCGGCTGCTGTCGACGTTCGCGGGCACGGGTCGGGCAGCACCTCCCGCCCAGCCCCTCGACCCGCTCACCGAACGCGAGGAGCAGGTGCTGCTCACCATCGCGCGGGGTCGCACCAACGCAGAGATCGCCGCCGAGCTGCACATCAGCCTCAGCACGGTGAAGACCCACATCGGCAGCCTCATGGCCAAGCTCGGCGCCCGGAACCGGGTGGAGGTCGCGATGTGGGGGTACGAGACCGGCCGGGTCCGGGAGTAGAGGCCGGCCAGCTCCGCCGGCAGGAAGGCCGGAGGCGGCGAACGCCCC
>CAWIKJ010000011.1:0-8199 GCA_963836745.1 uncultured Actinomycetota bacterium | reverse complement strand
GCATCACCGCCATGCCGATCTCGCCGTCGGAGCTGTTCCACCTGCGCGAGCACCACCACGAGGAGACCTCATGAAGTTCACTGGCGAGAACACCCTGCACGCACCGGTGGAGGAGGTGTGGGACGCGCTGCTCGACCCGGCCGTCCTGGTGCGCACCATCCCCGGCTGCGAGCGGCTCGAGGCGACCGGGGAGAACGCCTACGCGATGACGGTCACCGCTGGTGTCGCCGCCATCAAGGGCACCTACAGCGGCTCGTGCACACTCTCGGACCTGGTGCGCCACGAGTCGCTGGTGATGCGGCTCGAGGGGGCCGGGGCGCCCGGCACGATCGGGGCGACGGTCGGCGTCCGGTTCGCGTCCTCCGAGGGGCGCACGGTCATCTCCTACGACGCCGACGCGATCGTCGGCGGCATGGTCGGCGGGGTGGGCCAGCGGATGCTGACCTCGGTGTCGAAGCGGATGGCCGGCGAGTTCTTCGGCAGCGTCGACGCCGTGCTGTCCGGCGCCGCCGGGACGGGTGCCTTCGCCGCCGGCCCCGAGCCCGGGATGCCCGCGGTCTACACCGACGCCCGCCCGGGGCGGGCTGCCTCCTCCCAGCGCGACTTCCTCTCGGGGGTGGCCGTCGGCGCGGCACTCGTGGCGCTCGGCGTCCTCCTCGGGCGGCGCCGATGACGATCAGCGTCGAGTGGACCGCCCGCGGTCAGGCCGAGGCCGTACGCCGCCGCGACATCTCCGCGCGCGAGCTGCTCGACCTCCACCTGGCCCGGATCGCCGAGCGCAACCCGCAGCTCAACGCGATCGTGTCGCTGGACGAGGACCGTGCCCGGGCCGGCGCCGCCGCCGCCGACGAGCACCTCGCCCACGGCTACCCGACCGGACCGTTGCACGGCCTGCCGTTCGCGTTCAAGGACACCCACGCCGTCGCGGGCTGGCGGACGACGTACGGCTCGCCGCTCTTCGCCGACCACGTCCCCGAGTCCGACGACCTGGTGGTCGAGCGGATCCGCCGCGCCGGTGCGGTGGTGATCGGCAAGACCAACGTGCCGGAGTTCGCGGCCGGCTCCCACACCTTCAACACCGTCTTCGGCACGACCCGCAACCCGGTCGACCCGTCCCGGTCCGCCGGCGGCTCGAGTGGTGGCGCGGCATGCGCGCTCGCCGCCGGCATGGTGCCGCTGGCCGAGGGGTCCGACATGGGCGGCAGCCTCCGCAACCCGGCGTCGTTCTGCGGCGTGGTCGGGCTGCGGCCGAGCCTCGGACGGGTGCCGACCTGGCCCGCCCCCAGCCAGTGGGAGACCACGTCGGTCAGTGGACCGATGGCCCGCAACGTCAACGACCTGGCACTGCTGCTGTCCGTCATCGCCGGGCCTGACCCCCGGGTCCCGCTCGCGCTCGGTGACCCCGGCCCGCGGTTCGCACCCCCGGTGCTGGGCTCCCTGGCCGGGCTCCGGGTCGGCTACACCCTCGACCTGGGCGGGGCCTTCGCCGTCGACCCGCGCGTGGCTGCGGTCCTCGAGTCGGCGGGGCGGCTGCTGGTGCGGTCCGGGGCGTCGGTCTTCGACGCGCATCCCGACCTGTCGGTGGGCGAGGACACCTTCCGCACGTTGCGGGCCTGGCACTTCCAGGCGACGTTCGGGGAGCAGCTGCGGAGCCACCCCGACGCCTTCAAGGAGTCGCTGGCCGACAACATCCGGGCGGGGGAGCACCTGACCGGCGCCGACGTCGCCCGCGCCTTCCGGCAGCGGACCAGCCTGGCCGAGACGATGCGGCGGTTCTTCGCCGAGTACGACGTGCTGGTGCTGCCGGTCTCGCAGGTGCCGCCGTTCCCGGTCGACCAGGAGTTCCCCACCGAGATCGACGGCGAGCCGATGTCGACCTACCTCGACTGGATGCGCTCGGCCTACCTGATCACCGTGACCGGCTGCCCGGCGATCTCCGTCCCGGCCGGCCGCACCCCCGAGGGCTGGCCGGTCGGTGTCCAGCTCGTCGCACCGCACGGCCAGGATCGTCGACTGCTCGAGATCGCGGCCGCGTTCGAGGCCGCCCGCGGCTGGTGATCCACAGGTCGGCCGCAGATCTGGGGACAACCGGGACGGTTCTGGGGACAACGGCGCCGCCGTCTGTTGAGGACACGCCGGAACTCGGAGTATGTGAAGAATTGTTCGGGAAACCCTTGCGGGGCTGGGTTCTGAGGACATAGAACTCTCCTCACGACCTCCTGCAAGGGAGGTCGGGATGGCTCGGAGACGAGAGTCCGAACGGCGGGAACCGGTTCGTCCGGGGAACGCTGCAGCCGCCGGGTGATGAGGCGGTTGGGACAGCAGTCGAGGAGTGCATCGACCGGGAGCATCACCAGTACCGGTCACCCGGTGGGGACGAAGGCTTCGGCCGGAGCCCCTGCCAACCGAAGGGCCCTTGTAGCTCATACCTACGAGGGCCCTTCACCTATTTCCGAGCCCAGCGTCCCCCGAGCTTGCTCGGGGGACGCGTCGGGCGAGGAGGTTGAGGAGCGTCGACTCAGACCCGAGCGGAGCGAGGGACTGAGTGACGCGTCTCGAAACCCCACGAGTCGTGCAGCAGCCGGACCGGCATGCGCCCAGGTCCAGACCCGGCAGTCGTACACAGGGTCGGCGCCGACCTGTGGAGAAATCCGGTCGGGCTGGGGAGGACGCGGGCCACTTCTGTTGAGGACACGCCGGAACCCGGAGTATGTGAAGAATAGTTCGGGAAACCCCTTGCGGGGCTGGGTTCTGAGGACATAGAACTCTCCTCACGACCTCCCGCAAGGGGGGTCGGGATGACTCGGAGACGAGGGTTCATCCGGGGATCACCGGTTCGCCGGGGATCGCCGCAGTCGCCCGGTGACGGGGTGGCTGGGACCGGAGTCGAGGAGTGCATCGGCCGGGACGTCACCGCAGCGGCCACCCGGTGAGAGGCAAGGCCCAGGCTGAGTCGCTCACCACCGTGAAGGGCCCTCGCAGCTCATACCTGCGAGGGCCCTTCATCCATTTCCTCAGCGAGCCGTCTCGAACCCCCGCGCGCCCGCGGACCGCGCCCGCCGCGGCGCCGGACGGCGGGCATGATGGGCGCATGCTCTACGAGGTCGTACACACCCTGGTGCCACCCGTCGCGAAGGCCCTGTGGCGACCGCGAGTCGCCGGCCTCGAGCACGTGCCGACCACCGGACCGGTCATCCTCGCCAGCAATCACCTGAGCTTCGTCGACAGCGTGGTCATCCCGTTCGTGGTGCCGCGCAAGGTCGTGTTCCTGGCCAAGTCGGACTACTTCGAGGGGACCGGCGCGAAGGGCGCGCTGACCCGGTGGTGGTTCGAGGGCATCGGCATGCTGCCGGTCGACCGCGACGACACGAAGGCGGCGCTGGCCAGCCTCGACACGGCGCTGGAGGTCCTGGGGCGGGGCGAGGCGTTCGGGATCTACCCCGAGGGCACCCGCTCCCGCGACGGCCGGATCTACCGCGGTCGCACGGGCGTCGCCCACCTGGCGCTGACGGCCGGCTGCCCGGTCATCCCGGTCGGACTCACCGGCACCCAGGACATCCAGCCGGTCGGCGCGCGCCTGCCGCGGCGGGCGACGGTGTCGGTCGAGTTCGGGGAGCCGCTCGACTTCACGGCGCGCTTCGACGGTGTGCCCCTCGGCCGTGCCCGCCGCGAGGTCACCGACGAGATCATGGCCGCGATCGGAGCACTGACCGGTCAGGAGCCGGCGGGCGTCTACAACGAGCGTCCGGCCGAGGGCTGAGGCACCTCCCACGCCTCGCCCGCGTCCTGGTCCCAGCGACGCAGCCGCAGCGCGGTGACGGCGTACGGCGTCGTCTGCGCGAGCAGCCCCAGCACGTCGGCCAGGTGGTCCTCGACGACGCCGCGGGCCACGGTCACGTGCGGGATCCACGAGCCGGGGGCGGTCAGCGAGGAACTGCCCTCGCCGAGCACGCCCGCGACCGCGTCGTGGAGGTCCAGCAGCGGCCGGTCGACGACCACGTGGCGGGCCACGATCCACCGGCGCCGGGCGCGGAACAGCAGCACGGCGCCGAGCTGGAGCCGCACCGGCAGCAGGTGTACGACGTGGGGCAGCGCGGCCTCGGCGGCCGGGTCGAGCCGGTCGCGCACGTCCAGGGTCAGGTGGGGGCGGTTGGTGACCCCGGTGTGGTCGGCCAGGCTCGGCAGGCCGGCGTCCTGCAGGGCACGCCACTCCGCCCGCACCCGGTCGTCACCGGTCCGGTCGAAGGTGAGCTCCACGGCCTGGACCACGGGCCCATCCTGCCGGGTGTCAGGTGGCGTTCATGATCCAGAACGGTCCGGCGGCACCGACGAAGGCGACGGCGACGCCCACCAGCATCAGCAGCGCGCGCGAGTAGACCCAGCTCCACGCCACCAGCGCGAAGCCCACGGGTAGCAGGAACACCCCCAGCAGCGAGGGCAAGCTGTCGAAGAAGAAGAGGATCCAGCCATGGATCAGCCAGAGAGTGATGATGGCCGCGAGGCCGGTGGTGACGCTGTTCCAGGCGAACGGGGCGCCACGGGTGGTGACCCGGTAGGCGTCGCGGAAGGGGAGCGCCCTCAGCTCCTGCAGGGCTTCACGTCTGGTGGCCACGTGAGGATCCTCCCTGATCACGTCCGGTCCTGCGGCGGAGGTCGGGGTCCTGCTCGGCGAGCTGCTCGACCAGGGCCGAGACCGAGACGCCGGCGTCGCGGCGCAGGGCCGCGGCCTCCGGGCTGGGGTCGCGCTCGTGCAGGACGTCGAGCCACGTCGTCTCTCCGTCGTCGACGCGTCGGGCCAACCGCTGTGCCGGGCTGCCCAGCTCGCCGTCGCGCGCGGCGCGGGCCAGGCCCCGCAACGCCTCGTCACGCTCCGCGCGGCTCTGCGCCAGCTGCTCGCGCACGCTGTCACGGATCCCCTCGGCCTCACCGCGGATCGCCTCGGTCTCCTGACGCAGCCGGGCCACCAGGGTGCGGAGCTCCGCCGGGTCCGGGAGGTCCCCGGGGAGGTGGTCATCAGAACCCCACGCCGGCGACGTCGTCGATCTTGGTGCCGGGCACCGAGTTGGTGGCCACGGCGCCGAAGGCGAAGGCGACGTCGAGAGCCTTGAACAGCATGCGCAGGTCGCCGAGGACGGCGATGATCCTGGGGACCAGGGTGTCGAGGGTCTTGATGAGGCCGATGGTCTGGTCGATCAGCGCGATGATCTTGCGCACCGTGGCGCCGCCGGTGGCGATCTCCTTGGCCCACCCCCAGACGCTGGCGAGCAGCTTGATCACCGCGTCGTCGACGAGGCTCAGCAGCGACGCGACCCCTTCGCACACGGCCTGGGTGGCGGTCAGCATGCAGTCCAGCGCCTCCGCCATCATCTCGCAGGTCTCGCGCTGCAGGTCGAAGGCCTGTCCCATGTCGAGCATGCGGTCGGCAGCACGGTCGGCGGCCCGGCCCTCCCACACGTGGGGCACCGCCGCCGACAGCGCTCCGTAGTTGGCGCCGAGCGACCCCAGGGCGTTGCCGGTGGCGCGCCAGTTGGCGGCGACCGACCGTACGCCGTCGAAGTCGCCGGCGATCGGCTCGAAGATCAGGGCGATCAGGTCCCAGTCGGACCGGATCTGGCGGACGACCCAGTCGATGCCCTGGATCACGTAGCCGCAGTCGTCGCGCAGCTGCTCGATGTAGCTGCCGCCGCCCCGTGTCGTCGCGACCAGCGACGAGGAGGGGTCGAGGAGGTCGATCGCGACGTCACTCACCGTGCTCCTCCACGAAGTCGTCGAGCTCGTCGTCGGTGGTGACCCCGTCGGCGATCTGATCGGTGTGGTGGGCCATGGACAGCAGGCTGCCGACCGCGTCGATGGTGTTGCTCGCCGAGCCCTCGTGCTTGGGGGCTCGGTGCTTCCCGGGGGTCTCGGTCCCGCCGAGGTTCATGATGCCGCCGTAGCGCTTCGCGAACTCCGGCACCTGCACGGCCTCGGTGACCTCCTGGAGGCGTACCAGGCTGATCTCGACGTCGTGATCGGCCTTCTCCAGCTCGTCCCGGGCGTGCCTGATCCGCTCGACCAGCCGGGAGGTGCCGGTGCTCGCCTCGCTCATCCCGGCGAAGACGTCGTCGGTCGCGGCGTCGTAGTCGCCCTGGAACAGGGACAGGAAGCCCTTGTCGAACCACGTGCTCTCGTAGAGCTCCTGGTCGCGGGTGAACTCCCAGATGGCGCGGTGGTGCTCGTGCTGCTGCCGCGCGAGCGTGATGAGGGTCCGGATCCCGGTGGGGGAGACGGCGACGTGGTCGGTCATGTCGAGGAGTGTCCCCACTGCGACCGGGTCTCAATCCTCCCCGGTCGGGTCATCCACAGCACCTGACAACGAAGACCGGTCCGGTCGGCAGGATTCGCCGTGGCCGGGCGCGGCCGGCCCCGCTTGAATCGTCACCATGACGCAGCGGATCCGGATCGGCATCGACACCGGCGGCACGTTCACCGACGTGGTCGCCGTCGACGAGGACACCGGTGACATGGTCACCACCAAGACGCCGTCCACCCCCGCCAACCCGGCCGACGGCTTCCTGGCCGGTGTCGAGAAGGTGCTGGGGTTGCTGGGTGCGGGAGGCGACGCGATCGCGGCCGTCTGCCACGGCACCACCGTCGCCACCAACCAGCTGCTCGAGGGCAAGGTCGACCGGCTCGGTTTCCTCACCACCAGCGGCTACGAGGCGATGCTCGAGATCGCCCGGCAGTCGGTCCCCGACGGCTACGGCAACTCCTACTTCTGGGTGAAGCCCGACCGGATCGTGCCGCGCGACCTGGTCCGTGGGGTCGGCGGCCGGCTCGACTTCACCGGCGCCGAGGTGCGGCCGTTCGACGACGCCGGTGCTCGCGAGGCCGCCCGGTGGTTCCGCGACCGCGGCATCACCACCCTCGGCGTCTGCTTCCTGCACGCCTACACCAACCCCGCCCACGAGGAGCGGATGCGGGCGATCCTCGCCGAGGAGCACCCCGACGCCGTGGTCTCGATCAGCAGCGAGGTGCTGCGCGAGTACCGCGAGTACGAGCGGGCGATGACGACGCTGGTCGACGCCGCGGTCAAGCCGCGGCTCTCGGCGTACGTCTCCAACATCAAGAGCCGGCTCACTGCCTACGGCGACCGGGAGGTCCCGTTCTACGTGATGAAGTCCAACGGCGGCGTGCTCAGCGCCGACGAGGTGGTCCACCAGCCGATCACGACCGTGCTGTCCGGGCCGGCGGCCGGCGCCCTCGGGGCGGCGCTGATCGCGCAGGTCGCCGGCTTCGACCGGGTGCTCACCAGCGACGGCGGCGGTACGTCGACCGACGTCAGCGTCGTCATCGGGGGCGAGCCGACCCTCACCACCGAGGGCAGCGTCGGTGCGTTCCCGTCCAAGATCCCGATGATCGACGTGGTCACCGTCGGCGCGGGGGGCGGCTCGATCGCGCACGTCTCGCCCGAGGGCACGCTCAAGGTCGGCCCGCAGTCGGCCGGCGCCGACCCCGGACCGCTCTGCTACGGCAAGGGCGGCGACGGGGGAGCGGTCACCATCACCGACGCGCACCTGGTGCTCGGCCGGATCCCGCCGCACCTGCTGGGTGGCGAGATCCCGCTCGACGTCGACGCGGCCCGGACCGGGATCGACGCCCTCGCCGATCGGCTCGGCCTCTCCCCGGAGGCGGCCGCCGTCGGCGTGCTCGAGATCTCGGCGTGGAACCAGGCCAACGCGCTGCGGCAGGTCACGGTCAAGCGCGGCCTCGACGTCCGCGACTTCGCGCTCACCACCTTCGGTGGCTCGGGCTCGCTGCTGCTGTGCCGGTTGATGGACGTGCTCGGCATCCCGACCGTCCTGGTGCCGCCCAACCCCGGCAACGTCTCGGCGTTCGGGCTGCTGACCGTCGACGTGAAGAACGACTACGTGCAGACCCACGTCACCCTCGCCGACGCGCTCGACCCTGCCGACGTCGCCGGCCGGTACGACGAGCTGGAGGCCCGCGCCGCCGCCGCGCTGCGCACCGAGGGGTTCGCCGAGGAGCAGCACGGCTTCGTCCGCACCGCCGACCTGCGCTACTTCGGCCAGGCCTACGAGGTGCGGGTGGGGGTCCCCGACGGCGGGTTCGACGCGGCCGCCGCCGAGGAGGTCGCCCGCCGGTTCCATGCCGAGCACCGTGCCCTCTACGGCTACGACTTCGCGGCCGACGCCTCGC
>CAWIKJ010000010.1:0-39730 GCA_963836745.1 uncultured Actinomycetota bacterium | reverse complement strand
CACGGGCTGATCTGCTGACGCGTTAGTCCACGGAGCAATGGTCGTCATTCCGCGCCGGATCCCGACCATTTCTCCGTGGACTACCGTCCCCGTGGGCCCGATCCCCGTAGGGTGTGTGGTTCGCCACCACTCGGGATGGAAAGGCGCCCCCCGTTGCCCATCCGCACCTACCTGCTCGACGACCACGCCATCGTCCGGCGCGGTCTGCGCGCCCTGCTCGAGCACGAGCCCGACATCGAGGTCGTCGGCGAGTCCGGCACCGTCGCCGGGCGATCCCCGAGATCCTGCGAGCTCAGGCCCGACGTGGCGATCCTCGACGGCCGGCTGCCCGACGGCCACGGCATCGAGGTCTGCCGCGAGGTCCGCGCCGCCGACCCGAGCATCAAGGGCCTGATCCTCACCAGCTACGACGACGACGAGGCGATGTTCACCGCGATCCTCGCGGGCGCCGCCGGCTACGTCCTCAAGCAGATCGACGAGTACGGCGCTGGTCAACGGCATCCGGGTCGTGGTCAGCGGCCACTCCCTCATCGAGCCGGCGGTCGCGGTCCGGGTGATCGAGCGGATGCGCAGCGGCGCCACCCCCGGCCGGACCGGCCTGGCGTCGCTCACCGCGCAGGAGTCACAGATCCTGGCGCTGATCACCGAGGGGCTGACCAACAAGCAGATCGGCGAGCGTCTCTTCCTGGCCGAGAAGACGGTCAAGAACCACGTGACCAGCCTGCTCGCAAGCTCGGCGTGCAGCGGCGTACGCAGGCGGCCGTGCTGGCCTCCCGGCTCGACTTCGAGCGCTGAGCCCCCTCAGGAGGGGCGGCGCCGCAGCGCCTCGCTGAGCGAGGCCACGGTGTCGTCGCTGGGCGAGGCGGCCTCCTGGTTGCTGACCTCCAGCGCCTCGCAGCAGCTCGGCGCGGTGGACGGCGACCGAGCGCGGCGCGGCGATCCCGACGCGGACGACGTCGCCACGCACCTCGAGGATCGAGATGGTGACGTCGTCGCCGATGACGATGCTCTCACCCGCACGGCGACTCAGGACCAGCATGGCGTCACGCTACCCCGGCGAGCCCGCGGGCCCGCAGGCGCCGCCCCGCACGGATCACGCCACCAGCGGAGTCGCCACCGAGAGCGACGGGTCGTCGAGGACGACCTGCAGCGCCCGGCAGGTGGCGGTGTTGACCAGCAGCGGCGCGGCGAGGTTGGCGGTCGTCGTCGCCAGCGAGTCGCCCGCCGTCAGCACGCACAGCAGGAGCACGTCGCTCGACGTCGGAGATGCCCAGGTCGGCGACCGCCTCGTCGTCCACCACCGGCGCGTAGTCGGGGAAGAACTGGCCCGGCGGCACCACCAGGAACCGCAGGTCGGGCTCGCTCGAGGGACGCGAGGCTGCAGAGCACCCCGTCGTCGTCGAGCTGCACCAGCGCGAACTTCGAACGGTCCGGGAACCCGGGCATCGGGTTCACCAGCTCGATCACCGGGATCTCGGGCATGTCACTCCTGCGTCGGGGATGGACCGGCCGATCATCTCAGAAAGTCCACGAGGCTCGGCTGGAGCACGCGCGAGGTCGCCGCGAGGGCGGCCTGGTAGGCGACCTCCTGCATCTGCAGCTCGACCATGGCCTGCGGGCAGGTCGGTGTTCTCGATCTCCGAGAGCGAGTTGGTCAGGTCGAGCTCGGCGTCGCCGGCCCGCAGCGGCGGCCTGCTCGATGCCGGGCGGTGCGGGTGCCGACGTCGGCGAGCGCCGAGGTGACCCGGTCGCCGTCGGCGCCGAGCGCGCCGATGCCGGTCCGGATCGCCGGCGGCGTCGCCGGCGCGCAGTGCGGCGGCCAGCGCGGTCAGGTGGTCGAAGCACCGAGTCGCCGTCGGGACCGAAGGCCGCCGGGCCGGCCAGCTGGACGTCGACGGTCACGCCCTCGGCGACGGTGCGGTTGACCGGGTCTGCCGTCGCCGACGTACGACGCCACGCCGGCCGTCTCGGCGGTAGGCGACCGTGGCCGGCGGTGGTGCCGCCGAAGACCGGCCGGCCGAGGTAGGTGGTGTTGGCCGAGGCGAGCAGGCCCTCGCGGATCTGCTCGACCTCGACGGCCAGCGCCTCGCGCGCCGCCGGGCTCGGCGCGCCGTTGGCACCCTGGAGCGCGAGGTCGCGCGCCCGGCGGACCTGGCTGCTGACGCCCTGCAGCGTCGAGTCGACGGTGTTCGAGCCAGCCCAGGCCGTCCTCGGCGTTGCGGGCGTACTGCTGCTGCGCGGCGATCGCTCGAGCGCAGCCGCATCGCGGCGGCGGCGTCGGCCGGCGAGTCCGAGGGCCGGTTGAGCACCCGGCCGGTGGAGAGGTGCTCCTGGATCTGGGCCAGCCGGGTCAGGCTCTGCTGGAGGTTGCCCAGCGACCGGTCGGTCAGCATCGACTGGGTCACGCGGTTGATGGTCATCAGCGCACCAGCCCGGTCCGGTTGATGAGGGTGTCGAGCACCGAGTCGACGGTGGTCATCACGCGCGCCGCGGCCTCGTAGGCCCGCTGCGCCTGCAGCATCGTCACCATCTCCTCGTCGAGGCTGACGCCCGAGAGCTGCTCACGGGCGCCGTCGACCTGGCCGGTCAGCGTCTGCTGGTTGCGCGGCGAGCCGGCGAACGGAGGCGACCTCGGTGCCGAAGCCCGTCGACCAGCCGCTGGTAGCTCGACTCCGGCGACCGGCGAGCGCGCCCGCCAGGGCGGTGGCGTTGCCACCGTCGGGTTGGCGCCGCCGCCGCGGCCGGACGCGGCGACGTCGCGCGGGTCGGTCAGCGCGACGACCAGCGGGCCGCCGGGGTCGGTGGGGTCGAAGGTGAACAGCGGCCGCCCGGCGTCGCCGTCCTGGTCGAAGCCGGCCCGTGGGCGGTCGTTGACGCTCGTCGCGAGCTGCTGGGCGACGGCGTCGATGCCCGGCGCGGTAGGCCGGGCAGGCGTGGTGGTGAGCAGCGTCGGCGACTGCCGCCGGCCGCGCCGCCCACCGCCGCGGTGACGTCGGCGGCCGTGCCGCCCGGCGGGCGTGACGGTGAACGCGACCGGGCGCCGTCGGCGGTGCCGTCGGCGCGACGCCGTCGCGATCGCGAGCCGTCCGGCGTCACTGCCGGAGACCAGGGCGACGCCGCCGACGCTGCATGTCGAGGCCGCCCTTGGCGTTCTCCATCGCCGATGGCGCCGGTGAGCTCGGAGAGCCGCAGCGCGAGCGCGTCGCGCTGGTCGAGCAGGACGCCGGCGTCGGTGCCGTTCATCCTGCGCGACGGCGATGCTGCGGTTGGTCGCGGCGAGGTCGGCGGCGAGGGTGTTGACCTCGTCGACGTGCGCGACGCAGCGCGTGCCCGCTGGTCGCCCTCCTCGGCGGTCGACGTTGCGTCGCTGGACGGCGAGCGCGTCGGCCAGCGTGCCGGCCCGGGCCAGCACCTGGCTGCGGGTCGGCCTCGGAGTCGCGGGTTGTTGGCCAGGTCGTGCCAGCCGCGGGCGGAAGTCGGCCAGCGCGGCGGAGACGCCGTTCGTCGCCGGGCTCGCCGATGCCGGCCTCGACCCGCGTCGAGCACCGCCTGCCGGGTGTCGAGGTAGGCCTGGTTGCCGTGCTCGCGCCGCGCGCGGGCGTCGAGGAACGGGTCCACCATCCGCTGCGAGGTCGCCGACCCGGACGCCGTCGCCGGCGCCCTCGTACCGGCTCCACATCGCGGGCTGGGTCGGGGCACCCGATCGCCTCGCCGATGACGCGGCGCCGGGCGTAGCCCTCGGTCGAGACGTTGGCGATGTTGCCGCTGGCCGACGTCCATGACGACCTGGTGGTAGCGCAGCGCGCTCAGCGCGTTGTTGACGGAGGAGAAGGTGCCGGTCATGTCAGAGGCTCCGGTCGACCAGCCGGTGCCGGGCGGGCTCCGCGGTGGCGGTGCCGTCCGCGGCGTACCCGTCGGTGGTCTCGCCGAGGGACAGCAGCGTCTCGCGGGCCGAGCGGTAGCCGGCGGAGATCAGGTCGCGGTTGGAGTCGGCGAGCGCGGTGATCTCGCGCGGTGGCGGCGACGAACGCCTGCGCGGTGCTCGGTGAGGATCGTGGACCACGGCTCGTCCGCCGCCTCGGCCAGCGCGCTGAGGCTCGGGTTGGACGGCATGCCGATCGACGCCGCGGCCTCGTCGGCGGCGACGGCGCGCAGCACCTCGGTCTCGCGGATCGTCGTCGAGCACGGCCTCGACGTCGCGGGCCGCGTGCATCAGCCAGCGGGAACGCCCGCTCGCGAGCACCAGCTGCTCGACCTCGAGCTTGAAGTGCAGGCTCTCGAGCAGCTCCCGCTCGCGCCACAGCACCAGCGACAGCCTTTCCATCGCATCCATCGCGGCGCCCCCCTTTCGGTGTTGCCTCCCCCATCGGCCACGGATCGCGCGACCTGAGGATTTCGGCACGGATCACGGACCGCCGGCCACGGACCGGACCATCCCGCGTCACGCCGGCCCAGCCACGCGGCATGGCCCGGAACGGACCACGGCCATCCGGGACCTTGGTCCCGGCTCGGGTCCGCCGAGGGTCCGGAACCGGCCGGTATACCCTCAGAACTGGCCGCATGAACGGCCACAAGATCCTCCGCGTGCCCCCCACACAGCAAGCCTCGGACGCCCCACCTCCCCCGTCGACGAGGACCTGGTCACCAGCCACATCCCCCTGGTCGGCCACGTCGTGCGCGAGACCATGGTCCCGCGTCCCGGCCCACGTGAGCCGCGACGACCTCACCTCCGCCGGCCTGGCCGCCCTCGTGCAGGCCGGCCACGGCTTCGACGCCGACCGCGGGGTGCCCTTCGCGCGGTACGCCGCCACCCGGATCCGCGGTGCGGTGCTCGACGAGCTGCGCAGCGTCGACTGGGCGTCCCGCTCGGTCCGCCGCCGCGCCCGCGACCTCGACGAGACCCGGGCCCGGCTCACCCAGGCCCTCGGCCGCGTCCCCCGCCGACGGCGAGGTGGCCAGCGCGCTCGGGCCTCACGCCGGAGGAGGTCGCCGCCAACGCCGACGACATCGCCCGCGCGCAGGTCCTCTCCCTGCAACGCCGGCGACGAGCACACGTCGTACGCCGAGACCCTGACGTCGCAGACCCCTCCCCCGAGCAGGCGCGTCGAGCACCGCGAGCGGCTGACCTACCTGGTCGAGGCGTCGCCGAGCTGCCCGAGCGGCTGCGCATCGTGGTCGAGGACTACTTCCTCGCCGAGCGGCCGATGGCCGAGATCGCCGACGAGCTCGGCGTCACCGAGTCCCGGGTCTCCCAGCTGCGGGCCGAGGCGATGGTGCTGCTGCGCGACGCCCTGAACTCCCAGCTCGACCCCGAGCTGGTCGGCGCCGCACGAGCGCCCGACCGGCGTGCGCGGCCCGCCGCCGCGAGGCCTACTTCGCCGCCGTCGCCGCCCGGCACGCGGCCGGCGCGCGTCCCGGCCCGGAGCAGCGTCCGCACCAGCGCCTGAAAGAAATCTCGCGCGGAATCCTCAACCCGGGGCGCCGCGGCGCCGATCACCCCCTCGACGGAGTCCACGGACGGACTCCAGCAGGTGACCAACATTCCAGGAAGGAAACCATCATGGGTCTCCGCATCAACCAGAACATCGACGCCTCAACTCCTACCGCAACCTGTCGGTCACGCAGGGCCAGATGTCCAAGTCGCTCGAGAAGCTGTCCACCGGCTTCCGCATCAACCGGGCCGCCGACGACGCCGCCGGTCTCGCCATCTCCGAGGGCCTGCGCTCGCAGGTCGGTGGCCTCAAGGTCGCCGTCCGCAACGCCCAGGACGGCATCTCCGTCGTGCAGACCGCTGAAGGTGCGCTCACCGAGGTCCACTCGATCCTGCAGCGCATGCGCGACCTGGCCGTCCAGGCCGCCAACGACTGCAACAACGCCGAGGCCCGCGCCAACATCGAGACCGAGGTCGACCCAGCTGCGCGACGAGCTCGACCGGATCGCCGACGTCGACCAACTTCAACGGCACCAAGCTGCTCGACGGCACGCGCCGGCACCATGAACTTCCAGGTCGGTGCCGACGGCGACGCCAACAGCCGGATCGCGGTCGACCTGTCCGGGCCAACGTCACCGACGTCGCCGACGGCGCTGACCACCGGCAGCTGCGCCACGGACGCCGGCACGGTCGACGGCGCCACCGTCGACGCGGCAACTGGACGTTCACGCACGGCGCGGCACCGCGGTCACCGTGGCCATGGGTGCCGCCGGCGCCACACGTACCGTCGGGCGACGTCGCCGACACGCTCAACGCCGACGCCGACGTTCGCCGCACAACTTCACGCGCGATCCGTGGACACCGACGGCGACGCTGGTCGTCACGGCCAAGACCGCGCGGCGCGTGCCGGTGGCACCGTCGCCGGCACCGGCTACGCCGCCGGCGCCGGGCTCCGCGGCGCGCCGCTGGACCTCAGACTACCCGACCGCGAGCGCCCAGGCCGTCGATCGACGCGATCGACACGCAGATCAGCCAGGTCTCCACCGCTCGCGCCAACCTGGGTGCCTTGCAGAACCGGTTCGAGCACACCATCAACAACCTCAACGTGGCCGTCGAGAACCTGTCGGCCTCCGAGAGCCGGATCCGCGACACCGACATGGCGCAGGAGATGATGTCCTTCACCCGGGCGCAGATCCTGTCGCAGGCCGGCACCGCGATGCTGGCCCAGGCCAACCAGGCGCCGCAGAGCGTCCTGTCGCTGCTCCGCTGATCGCTGAGCCTGACCAGCTGATCACGAGCCACCGGTCGGGCCGGGTCGACCACCCGGCCCGACCGGTACTCACCTTCTGAAGAACCCGAGGACGGAGCGACAGCCATGAGCGGAGCCGCCAGCATCAGCGGGCTCGCCAGCGGGCTCGACACCGCCACCATCATCGACCAGCTCATGCAGCTGGAGGCCGTGCCGCAGACCCGGCTCAGGAGCCGCGTCAGCAGCGAGCAGCTCGCGGTCAACGCGATGCAGACGCTCAACGCGCAAGCTCGCCGGCACTCGCCACCAAGGCCGCCGACCTCGCGCAAGCCGACCGCCTGGGCGCCGCTGACGCGCCACCTCCTCCAACGACCAGGTCGTCAGCGATCACCACCGACGACCGGCGCGGCCCCGACCTCGCTTCGCGGTCCGGGTCGACCGGACCGCGCTCAGCCCACCGGCTCGAGTTCGCCACCGCCACCGACCTCGACACCGCCGGCGACCGTGCCGACCACGGTGCGGCTCGACCGGCTCGACGGCACCACGCCCGTCGACCTCACCACCGACGGCACCCTCCAGGGCCTGGTCGACGCGATCAACGACCCTGCCAACGCCAGACCGGCCTGCGCGCGACCGCCGTCCAGGTCGGCGACCGACCAGTACCGGCTGCTGGTCGAGTCGACCGACGACCGGGCGCGGCCAGCGACTTCACCCTCACCGACGCCGGCTGACGGCTCGGCGCTGCTCGGCGGCGCCACCGTCCGCGCCGGGCGGGACGCCCAGGTCACCCTCGGCGACTCGATCGTCGCCACCTCGACGACCAACACCTTCGCCGACCTGGTCCCCGGCGTCGACGCTCACCCTCGCCGCCCGACGCCACCGGCATCCAGCGACATCGCGCTCACCCGCGACACCAGCGATCGTCTCCGAGCGTCCAGGGCCTCGTCGACGCGATCAACGCCGTGCTGACCGAGATCGACTCCCTCACGGCGTACAACCCCGCGACCAAGGCCACCGGGCATGCTCGCCGGCGACGCCGGCGTGCGCAGCCTGCGCGGCGCGCCTGCTCGACACCGTGTTCCCCGTCCGACGGGACCAGCCTGGCCGCGCTCGGGCATCCAGACCGACCGCACCGGCAAGCTGGTGCTCGACGAGGCCGCGTTCGACGACGGCCTACACCGCCGACCCCGCCGGCGGTGCAGCAGCGGTTCACCGCCGCCGACACCGGCTTCGTCGGCCGCGGTCCAGCAGGTCGCCGACCACCGCCAGCGACAAGATCACCGGGACGCTCACGACGGCGATCACCGGGCGCACCGAGTCGATCAAGCGGCTCAACGACAGCATCGACGCGTGGGACCAGCGGCTCGAGCTCGCGCCGCACCACCGCTCACCCGTCAGTTCACGGCCCTGGAGACGGCCCTGAGCCGGATGAACAGCCAGTCCTCGTGGCTGGCCGGACAAATCAGCAGCCTGCCCACGCAGGCTCGGGAAGCTAAGGAAGGCACCCCATGATCCCCGTTGCCAGGACGGCATACCTCGACGCCAGCGTGAAGACGGCCAGCCCGGAGCGGCTGCTCGTGATGCTGCTGGACCGGCTGGTCCTCGACTGCCGGCGCGGCCACGACGCCCAGCAGGCCGGCGACCACCCGGCCGCCCACGGCCACCTCGTGCACGCCCAGGACATCGTCGCCGAGCTCCGCTCCACCCTGCGCGTCGGACGCGTGGGAGGGCGGGCCCCACCTCGCCGCGCTCTACGGCCACCTGCAGGTCCGGCTCGTCGAGGCGAACGTGCGTCGGGACATCACCATCACCGCCCACTGCCTCGAGCTGGTCGAGAGCCTCGCCGAGACGTGGCGCGCCGCGGCCCTGCAGTCCAGTGCCGCGGTCGGGGCCTGACCCGATGACCGGGTTCGGCCGCGAGGCCGCGGACGCGAACGCGCGCGCGTGGGAGGCGGTCCTGGACCGGCTCGAGCGCGACGTGGAGGTCACCGAGGAGCTGGCGCGCGCCGCCGACGGCGTGGCCGTCGCACCGCAACCGGCGCCCTGGGAGCCGCCGGAGCTGCACGGCCCGCTCCCCGACCACCTGCTCCACCGGGCGCGGGAGATCCACCGCCGCCAGACCGAGGCCCGGGCGCTGCTCTCCGGCGCGATGGCCGTCAACCGGGCCCAGGTCGGGCGCGTCGCGCTGCGGCCCGCCGCGAGCACCGGCCCGGCGCCGGCGTACGTCGACGTCTCGGCCTGACCGGGCCACCCCGGCATGGCCCGAACGGGCCATGCCGGGCGGCCGAAGGTCTCGACCTCGGGACTTTCCCTCAGCCGCGGGCGCCACCCGCCGAAGGGGCTCCTGAGCACGGAACGCTCACCCCCCTTGCCGACGGACCGGCGAATCCCCCCTTTCGGAGGACTCCCGTGTCCCTGGCCATGCCCGATCCGGTCGGTGCTGTGCTCGCGTCGGCGCTCGACGGCCTCTCGCTGCGGCAGAGCGTGATCGCCGACAACATCGCCAACGTCGACACCCCCGGCTTCCGGGCGACCAGCGTCGACTTCGAGTCCTCCCTCGCCGCCGCCATCGCACGCGGTGAGATGCCCGCCGGCGGGGTCGCCCCGCGTGACGGCCGCGACCGACACCCCGGTCGGCCCCAACGGCAACAACGTCGACCTCCGCAAGGAGTCGCTCGCGGCGATCCAGTCGCAGTTCCAGTACCAGATGATGACCCGCGCGGTGAGCGACCACTTCGCACTGATCACCGCCGCGGCAGGGGCCTCCTGATGGGCGCGTTCGACATGCTGCGCATCGCCAACACCAGCCTGGGCATGCACCAGACCTGGCTGGACGCGCTGGCCCACAACATCGCCAACGCCAACACCGTCGTCGGCACCGACGAGGAGGCCTTCCGTGCGCAGATGGTGGTCGTCTCCGCTCGGCCCGACGGCGGCGTCGACGTCGACGGGATCGCGCTCGGCGACGCCGAGGGCGTGCTCCAGTTCGCGCCGGACCACCCGCTCGCGGACGAGAACGGCATGGTCCGCGCCGCGGACGTGGACATGTCGACCCAGATGACCTCGCTGATCCAGGCGCAGCGCGGCTTCCAGGCGTCGGTGCAGGTCACCAAGACCGCGCAGGACACCTACTCCTCCGCCCTGCAGATCGGACGTGGCTGATGAGTGTCAGCGGGATCGAGTCGATCGGCTTCACGCCGTACGTCGCCCCCACCCTGCCCACCCAGGCCGCCGCTCCCACCCAGGGCGCCGCCTCGGGCCGCGAGTTCGGCGACATGGTGCTCGACGGCATCGACCGGCTCGAGGGCATCCAGGACCGCGCCGGCCAGCTCGCCGTCCAGGCCGCCACGGGCGACCTCACCAACATCCACGACTACACGCTGGCGGCCACCGAGGCTGACGTGACCACGAAGCTGACGGTCGCCGTGCGCAACAAGGCCATCGAGTCCTTCACCGAGATCATGCGGATGCAGGTCGGATGAAGGAGGGACTCGGTCGCGCGCTGCAGCGCTACCAGCGCTCGTTCGCGACGTTCAGCACCGGCCAGAAGACGGTGGCCGTGGTGGGTACGGCGGCGCTGCTGCTCGCCGGCTTCCTGGTGTTCCGGTGGGCCGCGACGCCGAGCTACTCGCCGCTGTTCACGAACCTGTCGGCCGAGGACGCGTCCGCGGTCATCGAGCAGCTCGACGCCGAGGGCGTCCCCTACGAGATCACCTCGGGCGGCAGCACCATCTCGGTGCCGCGCTCGGACGTCTACTCGACGCGGATCTCGCTGAGCGGCGAGGGCCTGCCGGCCAACAGCGGCGAGGGTGGCTACGCGCTGCTCGACGAGCAGGACATCTCGACCTCGCAGTTCAAGGAGCAGACCGACTTCAAGCGCGCGATGGAGGGTGAGCTCGCCTCCACCGTCGAGGCGATCGACGGCGTCGACACCGCGGTCGTCCACCTCGCCCTGCCGCCGCAGGAGGTCTTCGCCGAGGAGCAGGACCCCGCGACCGCGTCGGTCCTGGTCGCGACCCGACCGGGCACCGAGCTGGGCCCGGAGCAGGTCCAGGCGGTGGTCCACCTGGTCGCCTCCAGCATCGACGGCCTCGACCCCGACAAGGTGACGGTCGCGGACTCGACCGGCCGGGTGCTGTCGACGAACGACTCCACCGCCGGCCTCGCCAGCACCCGCGCCCAGCAGGTCACGGAGTACCAGGACGAGCTGAACGGCAAGATCCAGGAGATGCTCGACAAGGTCCTCGGGCCCGGGCACTCCACCGTCCAGGTGACGGCCAACCTCGACTTCGACCAGAGCGTCACCGAGTCGACGACCTACAAGGGCAACCAGAACGACCCGCCGCTCTCGGCGAGCACCCAGGAGGAGACCTACTCCGGCGGCGCTGCGCCCGGCGGCGCCGGTGGCGTGGTCGGGCCCGACGGCCAGATGGACACCGGCGCCGGCGCCGGCGACGGCAGCTACAGCAGCTCCTCGAGCACGGTCGACAACCCCGTGGACACCGTCGTGGAGCGGCGGGAGACCGCCCCCGGCGGCGTGGAGTCGCTGCACACCGCGGTGGTGATCGACGTGAACGCCCCGATCAAGGTGGACGCCGCCGAGGTCGAGGACCTGGTGTCGGCCGCCATCGGCATCGACGTGGTCCGGGGCGACACCGTGGAGGTCTCAGCCCTCCCCTTCGACACCAGCACGGCGGAGGCCAACGCCGAGGCGCTGGCGGCGGCCGAGGCCGACGCCGACGCCGCGCAACAGATGGAGTGGATCCGCAACGGCGCGCTGATGCTGCTGGTCGCGCTGCTGCTGCTCGTGGTCTGGCTGCGCGGCCGCAAGCACGCGAAGGCCCGCCAGCAGGCGACGACGTACGTCGTGGAGCAGCTGCGCCAGGACCAGGCCGACCGCGCCGCCGTCGCGTCCGCCGCCCAGCACCGGCTCGAGACCAGCCCGGCCACCATGGCGCTGGAACGGGCCGACCACGCCCAGGACGGTCTCCGCGACGAGCTGTCCGCGCTGGTCGAGCGCCAGCCCGAGGAGGTCGCGGCCCTGCTGCGCGGCTGGCTCGTGGAGCGCAGCTGATGAGCGCCGTCGTCACGGCCATCGGCGCCCGCAAGGTCGCCATCGTGCTGATCCAGATGGGGCGCGACCGCGCCTCCCAGGTCCTCGCCCACCTGAGCGAGGCCGAGGTCGAGCTGATCTCCGCGGAGATCGCGCAGCTCTCGGCGGTCCCCGCCGAGGAGAGCGAGGGCGTGCTCACCGAGTTCCACCAGCTGATGACCGCGCGGACCCACATGGTCCAGGGCGGGCTCGACTTCGCCCAGCACATCCTCGAGCAGTCGCTCGGCCAGGAGAAGGCGGCCGAGGTCGTGCAGCGCCTCAACGCGATGGCGATCCAGCTCCCGTTCCAGTTCCTCCAGCGCGCCGACCCCGCCCAGCTGCGCTCCTTCATCGCCGACGAGCACCCGCAGGTCATCGCGCTGGTGCTCGCCCACATGACCGCGGAGAAGGCGTCCCTGGTCCTGTCGGGACTGCCGTCGGACCAGCAGGCCGAGGTCGCCCACCGGATCGCGGTCATGGACCGCACCAGCCCGGAGATCATCCGCAACGTCGAGGCGGTCCTCGAGCGCAAGCTCTCCTCGGTGCTGCAGCCGGCGGAGACCTCCCGGGTCGGCGGCCTCGGGCCACTCGTCAACATCATCAACCGCTCCGACCGTTCCACCGAGCGGCAGATCGTCGAGGGCCTGGAGTCGTTGGACGCCTCGCTCGCCGAGGAGGTCCGCAGCCGGATGTTCCTCTTCGAGGACGTCGTGCAGCTCGAGGACCGCGCGGTGCAGATGGTGCTGCGCCAGGTCGACACCGCCGAGCTCGCACTCGCCCTCAAGGGCGTCGCGGACGAGGTGCGCAGCAAGATCACCGGCAACCTGTCCGAGCGTGCCGCCGAGAACCTCCTCGAGGAGGTCGAGCTGCTGGGCCCGGTCCGCCTCGCGCAGGTCGAGGAGGCGCAGCAGTCGGTCATCCGCACCATCCGCACGCTCGAGGAGCGCGGCGAGATCATGGTCCGGCGAGGGGGCGACGATGAGTTCGTCGACTAGCGCCGCCCGGGTCCTGCGCGGGGACGCCTCGACCGACGCCACCGGCCTGCTGATGCCCGAGCTCCGCTCGGGCAGCTGGACCCGCTGGGGCAACGGCGCCGTCCGCGGCGACGACGTGACCGAGCAGCTCCTCAGCACCCTCGCCGAGAGCACCCGTCAGGCCGCGCGCGCCCAGGGCTACTCCGTCGGCTGGGCCGACGGTCGTCGGGACGCCGAGGCGTCCGTCCGTGAGGCCGCGGCCGAGACCGCGCGACGGACCGCCGCCGAGGAGGTACGACGGGAGGCCGAGCACGCCGCCGCACTGACCGCGCTGCGCGAGGCCGCCGACCAGCTGGTGGCGCGCGTCGACGACGTGTGTCGCACCGTCGACGGCCAGGCCGCCGAGCTCGCCCTGGAGCTGACCCGCGAGCTGGTCGGCCGGGCCGCGCCCGAGGCCGCCTCCCACGCCGTCGAGCGGGTGCTCGGCCTGCTGCCGGACCACCCCGTGGTCCGGGTCCGCTTCCACCCTGCCGTCGCCGCCTGCGCCGGAGCGCTGCGCGACCGCGGGGTGGTGGTCCTGCCCGACCCGGACCTCGGTCCGGCCGACGCGGTCGTCGAGGCCGACGAGTACGTCGTCGACCTGCGGGTCGGCGCCGCGCTCGACCGGCTCCGGGACGTGCTGTCGTGACCTCCCTCGACGAGGCGCTGCGGGACCGCGCCCGGCTGGCGGTGGGGCCGACCCGGCTCGGTCGCGTCAGCGAGCTGCTCGGCCTGCACCTGCGCGTCTCCGGGCTCTCGGCCGCCGTCGGCGACCTGGTCGCCGTCGAGGGGCCGGCACCCGCTCCGGGACGGTGCTCGCCGAGGTGGCTGCGAGCGGTCCCACCGGCGTCACCTGCCTGCCCCTGGGCGAGACCGCCGGCCTCCGGGTCGGTGACGTGGTCAGCCACACCGGCGGACCGCTGCGGATCCGGGTGGGCGACGCGCTCCGCGGCCGGGTCCTCGACGGCCTCGGCCGGCCCGTGGACGACGGTCCGTCGCTGGCCGCCCTGCCCAGCGTGCCGGTCGACCACGCATCGCCGCAGGCATTGAGCCGGCCGCGGATCCACGACCAGCTCGGGCTCGGCGTACGCGCCCTGGACGCGCTGACCCCGTGCGGCCGCGGCCAGCGGATCGGCATCATGGCCGGCTCCGGCGTCGGCAAGTCGAGCCTGTTGTCGATGATCGCCCGCGGCACCGAGGCCGAGGTCTCCGTGATCGCGCTCGTCGGCGAGCGCGGCCGCGAGGTCCGCGAGTTCATCGAGAACGACCTCGGCCCCGAGGGCCTGGCGCGCTCCGTCGTCGTGGTCGCCACCTCCGACGCGCCCCCGGTGGAGCGGTTGCGGGCCGCCATGGTCGCGACCCGGATCGCCGAGTGGTTCCGCGACGACGGCCGCCACGTGGTGCTGATGATGGACAGCCTCACCCGCGTCGCCATGGCCCAGCGCGAGATCGGGCTGTCGGCGGGCGAGCCCCCGGCCACCCGGGGCTACCCGCCCAGCGTCTTCACGCTTGCTGCCCCGGCTCCTCGAGCGCGCCGGCACCTCCCCCACCGGCAGCATCACCGGGCTCTACACGGTGCTCGTCGAGGGCGACGACCTGCAGGACCCGATCGGCGACACCGCCCGCTCGATCCTGGACGGGCACGTGGTGCTGTCACGGCGACTCGCCACCGCCGGCCACTTCCCCAGCATCGACGTCCTCGAGTCGATCTCCCGCCTCACCTCGGCCGTCACCACGCCCGAGCAGCGCGCGGACGCGACCCGGCTCCGGCGGATGCTCGCGGCCCACCGCTCGGTCCGCGAGCTGGTCGAGATCGGCGCGTACGTCGCCGGCGCCGACCCCGACGCCGACCTGGCCATCGCCCGGCTGCCGCAGATCGACGACTTCCTGCGCCAGGCCATGACCGACAGCACCCCCACGGCCGAGACGTGGACACGACTCCGGGAGCTGGTGGCCTGATGGGCGAGCACCCCGACGCCGGGATGCGGGCGGTCGCGCGCGTGCGCGGCGTCCGCGAGCAGGACAGCCGGCTCGGTCTGCGCCGGGCGGCCGACGACCAGCGCGAGGCCGGGCGACGCCTCGCCGCCGTCGAGGACCGGCTCGCGCAGACGACGCCCACCGACGGCGACCTGGCCGGTTTCCTCCTCACCCGCACGACCGCGCAGGCGCTGGCGTCGGAGGCGACCCTCGCCCGCGAGTCGCTCGCCGCCGCCCAGACCCTCGCGACCCTCGCCCGCAGCCACTGGCAGCGCGACAAGACCCGGCTCTCCGCCGTCGAGCTGCTGCTCGAGCGCCGCGCCGAGGAGCGCCGCGCCGAGCGCACCCGGCGCGAGGCCGCCGAGATCGACGACCTGGTCGCGGTCCGCTGGCTGCACGCCCGCCGGGGAGGTGGCCCGGCATGAGCGTCACCGACGTGACCGCCCGGATCCACCAGATCCAGGCCCAGCTCGCGATGCTCCCCCGCGCGTCCGGCGCCTCGACGACCGGTGCGGCCCGCTTCGCCGGGGCGCTCACCGACGCCACGGGGGCCGGCCGCACCACCGCCGGCGGCACCACCGGCGAGGCGGTCGTCTCCGAGGCCCGCAAGCTGCTCGGGCTCCCCTACGTCTGGGGCGGCACCGACCCCGAGCGCGGTGTCGACTGCTCGGGTCTCGTGCAGGTCGTGTTCGAGAAGTTCGGGATCGACCTCCCGCGGGTCTCCGCCGACCAGGCGCGGGCCGGGCAGCCGGTGGCGAGCCTGGCCGAGGCCCGACCGGGCGACCTGATCGCCTGGGACAACTCCAGCCGCAACGACGGCGCCGACCACATCGCGATCTACATCGGCAACGGCCAGATGATCGAGGCGCCGCGCCCCGGCGGCGTGGTCCAGGTCGCGCCGGTCACCACCCCGCCCGACTACATCCGCCGGGTCATCCCCGACGGGCCGGTCGGCGTCGGCGCCGTGGGTGCGCCCACCGCCGGGCGGGTCCCGGCCGGCACGCCGTACGCCGACCTGTTCGGCCGGGCCGGCCAGGCCCACGGCGTCGACCCGTCGCTGCTGGCGGCCGTGGCGCGGCAGGAGTCCGGGTTCGACCCCGGCGCCGTCAGCCCGGCCGGCGCCCAGGGACTGATGCAGCTGATGCCCGCGACCGCCCAGGGGCTCGGCGTCACCGACCCGTTCGACCCGTCCCAGGCCGTCGACGGGGCCGCCCGGCTGCTGCGCGACCTGATCGGTCGCTTCGGCCGGGTCGACCTCGCGCTGGCGGCGTACAACGCCGGACCGGGTGCGGTGCTGCGCTACGACGGCATCCCGCCCTACCCCGAGACCCAGAACTACGTCCGTTCCGTCATGTCGATGTTGGAGGTCCGCCGCATGAGCGTCACCCCGTTCGCCCCCCAGCTCCCTCCGGTCGCGCCGACCGGTCAGGCCGTGTCGACCGGCCCCGGTGCGGGAGACCCGGCTGCGGCCGGGTTCGCCGCCCTGGTGGCCGGACTGCTGGCCGGCAACGTCGTGCCCCGGCCCCCGTGGTGCTCACACCACCCGACGGGCCGGTGGCCGAGGAGGGGACCGCGACCGACGAGGTGCCGGAGCAGGACGGCGACACCGTCGACGAGGTGGCGGCGGCTCCGGTGCCGGTCCTCGGCGTCCCGCCGTTCCCGGTCCTCGCGGCCCTGGTCCACCCCCACCAGGGTGCGCTGGATGCCACGGCCCCGAGCCCGCCACCGGTCGTGCCGATCCGGTCGTGCCCGATCCGGTCGCCGTCGTCCCCGAGGCCGCGACGCCGGTCGCGCGCCGGGCACCAGCCGGCCGAGACAGCCGCCCCGGCGAGCCCCAGCCCCAACCCCAGCCCCACCGTCAGCCCGGTCACCGCGGTGGCGCCGACGAGCGCCCCGACCACGACCGCTGCGCCCACCGTCGCGGAGCCGAACCCGGTCACCCGGCAGGTGATCCCCGAGGTCACCCGGCTGGTCAGCCAGGGCAACGGCACGCACCGGCTGACCATGACGCTGCGGCCGGAGGCGCTCGGCGAGGTCCGGGTGACGCTCACGGTCCGCGACGGCGAGGTCCGGGTCCGGTTCGCCGCGGGCGAGGAGGCCCAGCGCGCACTCGTCGAGGGCGCCCCCGAGCTGCGCCGGGTCCTCGAGCTCGCGGGCGCCGGCGACACCCGGGTCGTGGTGCGCGACCTCGCCCAGCCCGTCACCCCGGGCACCACCTCACCGACCACCCCGTCCCCCGCCCACTCCGGTGGCGAGGGTCGGGGGGACACCGCCGCGGCCGGTCACGACCGCAGCACCCCCCAGGACCAGCACGCAGGGACGCGTGGTGGCAGCAGCGCCAGGGACGGCCTCAGCGACGGGGCGCATGCGCCCCGTCCCGAACCGGACAGGCACACCCGCACCGCGGGCGTCGACCTGACCATGTGAGGAGGAACCGTGTCGATCACAGCCACGGAGCCGGTGGCGGGCAACCCGTTCCTGCCGGGCACCCCGGCGGCGACCACCGCGGCCCAGGAGGACAAGCAGATGTTCCTGGAGCTGATGGTCGCGCAGCTGCGCTACCAGGACCCGTTGAACCCGACCGACTCCGGTGAGTTCCTCGCCCAGTCGGCGCAGTTCACGGCGCTGGAGAAGATGCAGGACGTCGCCGACCGCACCGGTGCGTTGCTGGGGGCCCAGATGGCCTTCGGCGCCAGCGCGCTGGTGGGCCGCCACGTCACCTACGTCGACGAGACCGGTGAGAGCTTCAACGGCACCATCGACGGCGTCACCTTCGGCGCCCAGGGACCGGTGTTCGACATCGACGGCACCGAGGTGCCCCTCGCGCTGATCACGTCCGTGACGGCCGAGCCCTCCTCCGCCCCCGAGGCCGGCAGTACGCCGGACGACCCGACCGACCAGCAGCCCACCACCCCGACCCCCGACGACCCCGCCTCCTCCTGAGGCACACCGAGAGGATCCACCATGCTTCGCTCACTCTTCGCCGGCATCAGCGGCCTGCGTGCCAACCAGACCATGCTCGACGTCACCGGCAACAACATCGCCAACGCCAACACCATCGGCTTCAAGTCCAGCACCGTCGTCTTCCAGGACACGCTGAGCCAGATCATGACCGGCGCCGGTGCCGCCGGCGGCACCAACGGCGGCACCAACCCGATCCAGGTGGGGCTCGGCGTCCAGGTCGCCGCGACCACCGGCAACTTCAACCAGGGCTCCTCCCAGGTCACCGGCAGCGCCACCGACCTGATGATCCAGGGCGACGGCATGTTCGTCCTCGGCAGCGGCAACGAGCGGGTCTACACCCGCGCCGGTGCCTTCACCTTCGACGAGACCGGCAACCTGGTCGCCCCCAGCGGCAAGAAGGTCCAGGGCTGGGCGCCCGGCACCGCCCCGGCCGGCACCCTGGGCGACGTCAACCGCGACGCCCTGCAGGCCAGCCTGCCTCCGGGGGTCGAGATGACGTCGTACTCGATCGGCAGCGACGGGATCCTGCGCGGCAGCTTCTCCGACGACGTCCAGCGCGACATCGCCGTGATCGCGATCGCCGACTTCGTCAACCCGGCGGGCCTCGAGAAGGTCGGCGAGACCGCCTTCCGGGTCAGCGCCAACTCCGGGGACGCCGAGCTCGGCGTCTCCGGCGAGGGCAGCCGCGGCGTCCTGATGGGCGGCGCGCTGGAGATGTCGAACGTCGACCTCGCCGCCGAGTTCACCAACCTGATCCTCGCCCAGCGCGGGTTCCAGGCCAGCTCGCGCGTCATCACCACCTCCGACCAGGTGCTCGAGGACCTGGTCAACATCAAGCGCTGATCCTCAGACGACGTCCCGCGGCGGAGCCCCTGCTCCCCGCGGGACGTCGCGCATTTCCCTCAGGTCCCCACCCCGGAGGCCGATGAGGAGGTCGAGCGACCACGGACGGTCCTCGCAGGAATCGCACAGGGATGGTGCCAGGAATGATCATGTTGACCCGACTCTCCGGCTCGGTGTTCGCGCTGAACGCCGACCTGATCGAGCGCCTCGACAGCACCCCCGACACCGTCGTCACGCTGGTCGACGGCAAGAAGTACGTCGTCGCCGAGCCGATGACCGACGTGGTGGAGCTGGTGCGCGAGTGGCGTGGCGGGATCATCGCCGCGAGCACCCTGCTCGCCGTGGACCCGCAGGGCCACCAGGTGCGACCGACCCACCTCGCGCCGGTCACGGTGCACCCGAGCACGCGAGAGGGTGACGCCTGATGGATCCGGCAACCCTGATCGGGATCCTGCTGGGTCTCATCATCATCGTCGTCTCCAACATGATGGAGGGCGGCAACCCGGCCAGCCTGCTGCTGCTGCCGCCGATGCTGCTCGTGCTCGGCAGCACGATCATGGTCACGATGGCCGGCGGCACCATGGGTGACGCCAAGCAGGCCGTGAAGTCGTTCAAGTACGCCTTCACCGCCAAGGTCCGCCCCGCCAGCGACGTCGTGCCCACCGTCGTCAAGCTCGCCGAGCGCGCCCGCCGCGAGGGCCTGCTGGCGCTGGAGGACTCGCTGAAGGAGATCGACGACCCGTTCCTGGTCAAGGGCGTCACCATGGCCATCGACGGCACCGACCCCGACGAGGTGCGCGACATCCTCGAGGCGGAGCTCTACGCCAAGAAGGCCCAGGACAAGCACTCCGCGAAGTTCTTCGCCGACGCCGGCGCCTACGCGCCCACGATCGGCATCGTCGGCACCGTCATGGGCCTGGTGCACGTGCTGGAGAACCTCGCCCAGCCCGAGGAGCTGGGCCACCTGATCGCCGCCGCCTTCATCGCCACGCTGTGGGGCGTCATGTCCGCCAACGTGATCTGGCTGCCCATCGGCAACCGGCTCAAGCGTCTCGGCGAGCTGGAGGCGGCCCGGATGGAGCTGGTCATCGAGGGCGTCTCCGCCATCCAGGCCGGCTCGAACCCGCGGGTCATCGCCCAGAAGCTCACCTCCCTGCTGCCGGCCGGCGAGCAGGACCGGGCCGAGGCGGCCTGACATGTCGGCGGGCAGGCGCGGACGCCGCGAGGAGCACGAGGAGCACGAGAACCACGAGCGGTGGCTGGTGACCTACGCCGACATGGTCACGCTGCTCATGGTGCTCTTCATCGTGATGTTCTCGATGAGCGTCGTCGACGAGCGGAAGTTCAACGCGCTCAAGGCGGGACTCGCGGCGGGCTTCGGGCAGTCCGAGTCGGTGCTGACCGGGTCGGAGTCGATCCTGGAGCAGCCGGGCGTCTCGTCGATCCAGCCGGTGCGGGCCGACGTGTTCCCGGGCGCCACCCCGCGTGACCAGCACGCCGAGAGACCTGGCCGAGGAGCGAGCAGCAGCGGTACGCCGACGCCGAGCACGAGGTCCGGCGGCTGCGCGAGCTGATGGCCCGGCTCGAGAGCGCGTTGCGCGAGGCGGGGCTGCGGCACGACGTACGCGCCGACATCGACGAGCGGGGACTGGTGCTGAGCCTGACCTCGCGCCACGTCGTCTTCGAGGCCGACCGTGCCGACCTCAGCGCCCGCGGCGAACGGGTGCTCGACACCGTGGCACCGGTGCTGCGGTCGGTCGCCGGACGCGCTCCGGATCGACGGCCACACCAACCAGGTCCCGGTGAAGCCGAAGTACTTCGACACCGACTGGGACCTGTCCGCCGCTCGCGCGATCACCGTGCTGCGTCACCTCAACGAGACCGGCGCCATCGCCAACCACCGGATGAGCGCGGCCGCGTTCGGCCACGAGAAGCCGCTCGTCGACCCGTCCAAGCCCGGGCTCCCAGCGCGTCAACAAGCGGGTCGACATCGTCGTCCTGTCCGACCTGCCCCTCGCCACCCGCGAGCTGCTCGACGACGTCGCCGCCGACCCGCAACCACAACACCGGAGGTCCCTCATGAGCACCCTCACCGCGCCCGCCGAGGCGCCCGTCCAGGAGCCGGAGGCCGCCGGGCGGCGGCAGGAAGAAGCTGCTGCTGATCGCGCTGGTGCTGCTGCTGGTGCTGGGAGCCGGCTGGTGGTTCTTCCTCAAGCCGTCGGGCCCGAAGCAGCCCGAGCCGGGTGAGGTGATGACGCTGGAGCCGATCCAGGTCAACCTCGCCGACGGCCACTACCTGCGGATCGGGGTCGCCCTGCAGCTGACCGCCGAGGCCCACGAGGCCGACGGCAGCAAGGCGCTCGACGCCGTGATCGACCTGTTCAGCGGGGTCGACCAGGCCGAGCTGGTCAAGGCGGGCCAGCGCCACGAGTTCAAGGAGCAGCTCGAGGAGCGGCTCCACGAGGACTACCACGGCGACGTGATGGAGGTGTACTTCACCGAGTTCGTCACCCAGTGACCACCTCCGGCCCGGGCCGATCTGGCCCGATCTCCTCAGGTCGCGGCGGCAGGGGCCGATAGCCCTCACGTGACCCTCTCCGCGACTGCACCCCGCCCGGCGTCCCCGGGCACCCGGGCGCGCCGTCGCGGACGCAGCGGCGGGGACCCGACGACCTACGACTTCCGGCGCCCGATCCAGCTGTCCCGCGAGCACTCGCGGATCCTGCAGCTGGGGCTGTCGAGCTTCGCGCGCCAGGCCACGACGGTGTTCACCTCGGCCCTGCGCACCGTGTGCAGCGTCCAGCTGCTGTCGATCGCGCAGGAGTCGTACGCCGAGTACGTCGACTCGCTGTCCGCGCCGACGTACCTGGTCAAGTTCTCCGCCGACCCCATGCCCGGGCTCGGCGTGCTCGAGATCCCGCTGCCGGCGACCATGACCCTGATCGACCACATGCTCGGCGGTCCCGGCTCGGCCACGCAGCCGGTCCGGCCGCTCACCGACATCGAGAGCGCGGTCGTCCGCGGCCTCGTCGAGCGGCTGCTCGGCGAGATGGAGTACAGCCTCGCCGGCATCGTCGAGATCGTGCCGACCCTGGCCGGCATCGAGTACAGCCCCCAGTTCGCGCAGGTCGCGGGCGCCGCCGACGTGATGGTGGTCGCGACGTTCGACCTGCGCATCGGCGAGCGTGCCCACCGGATGACGATCTGCCTGCCCTTCAGCGGCCTGCAGCCCCACCTCGCCAAGGCCGCCGCCCCGGCCCCGGTCTCGGAGCGGGAGCGGGCCCAGCGCGAACGGGCCGCCGACCTGGTCCACCGCCAGTTCGAGCAGGTGCCGGTGAGCGTGGCCGTGCGGCTCCGCCCCACCCGGGTCGGCCCCGAGACGCTGGGCGACCTCGCCGTCGGCGACGTGCTCCGGCTCGCGCACCCCGCCTCCGCGCCGCTCGACATCGCGGTCGACGACACCACCTTCGCCCACGCCACCCCGGGTACCCGCGGTGCCCGGCTCGCCGCCCTGATCGTGGGCACTCCCGAGGAGAACGCATGACCACCCCCCTGACCAGCCCCGAGCGCGCCACCGCTGCTGCCACCGCGGCCGCCGCCCTGCTGCCCGCCGCCGAGCCGCTCGCGGCCGCCGCCCCCGAGGCCGGCACGCCGGCCACGCCCCACCGCCTTCGCCGGTGCCGCCGTCTGCGAGCTCGACCTGCCCGGCCTGCCCCGAGTCGGCGATCCTGGTCGGCGCGGACCTGGTCGAGGCGCTGGCCGGCAGCCCGCTGGGCGGGCTCGACCTGGCAGCCGCCGCCCAGCCGGCGCTGGACGCCGCCGCCGGCGCGCTCGGCACCACGGCCCAGCCGGCCCGCGTGGTCGAGCTGGAGCTGGTCGCGGGCGACCTCGGCGGATCCGTTCACCGTCGTACCGCTCGTGGGTGCCACCGGCCCCGCGGGTGCGCTGCTGCTGCCCGACACCCTGCTGGTGGCCGGGCCCGAGGCGCCGGTGGCCGACGCGGCCTTCGCCGCGCTGCCGGGCATGGCCGGCGGCACTCCCGCCGCGAGCACGCCTGCGACCGTCGTCAGTCGCGGGATCGAGATGCTGCACGGGGTCGACATGGAGGTCACGGTCGAGCTCGGCCGGACGCAGATGACCGTCCGCGACCTGCTCGCGCTCTCGCCCGGCACCGTCCTGGAGCTGGACCGCGCCGCGGGCAGCCCCGCCGACCTGCTGGTCAACGGCCGGCTGATCGCACGCGGCGAGGTCGTCGTCGTGGACGAGGACTTCGGCCTGCGCGTCACCGAGATCATCGACGAGAGCGTGGCGAGCTGACCGTGCTCGAGCTGACGATGCGACTGATCGCGTCCCTCGCGGTGGTCGTGGGTCTCCTGCTGCTGCTGGCGCGGGTCGCCGGACGCCGCTTCGCGGGGCGCGAGGGTGCGGCCGTGCAGGTGCTGCACCGGCAGCCGCTCTCGCGCACCGCCTCGGTGGCGGTGCTCGCGGTCGGCTCGCGCATCCTCCTGGTCGGCACCACCGACCACCAGGTCCAGCTCCTCACCGAGCTGGACCCCGACGAGCTGGGCGAGGAGCCGACCCTGGTCGAGCTCGCCGCCCCGGACGTGGTGACCGCCTTCCCGCGGGAGGCCGGGGAGCTGGTCACCGAGGGCCTGGGGAGGCCCGACGCTGCTCGGCGTGCGGGGGCACACCGGGCGGCCGCGACGCGCCGACCCGCCGGGCAGGGGAGCCTGGCGGGGTCGGTGCTCTCGCCCGACACCTGGCGGCAGGCCCTCGCCGCCGCCACCGGCAAGGCGTCGTGACCCCGGTGCTGGGCCGGGCGCTGCGCGCGCTCGGTCTGCTGCTCGCCGCCGTCGTGGTGGTGCTCGGCCTGTCCGCCGGGACCGCGTCGGCGCAGACCGGTACGACGGTCGGCACCACGACCGCGGCCGCGGTTCCGCAACCCGACGGTCCCGACGGCCCGCGCGGCCCCCGCGGCGGGGACGGCTCGGTCACCATCGACCTCGACGGACTCACCGACAAGCCGAGCACGTCGGTCACGGTGATCATCGCGCTCACCCTGTTGTCGCTGCTGCCCGCGATCCTGCTGACCTGCACCAGCTTCACGAAGGTGCTGGTCGTGCTGGGCCTGACCCGCAACGCGCTCGGCCTCCAGCAGATCCCCCCGAACCAGGTCCTCGCCGGGCTCGCGCTGTTCCTGAGCCTCTTCATCATGGGCCCGGTGCTCACGGAGATGAACGACGTCGGGCTCCAGCCCTACCTGGCGGGCGACAAGGTCGCCTCGGCGGCGTACGACGACGGCATCGAGCCGCTGCGGGACTTCATGCTCGACCAGACCGGCGACGAGGAGCTGCGGCTGCTCACGAACGTCGCGGACCGGGAGCTCCCCGAGAACCGGGCGGACGTCACGATGTCCACGCTGGTGCCGGCCTTCGTGCTCAGCGAGCTCAAGCAGGCCTTCATCATCGGCTTCATCATCTTCATCCCCTTCCTCGTGATCGACATCGTCATCAGCGGCGCCCTGATGGCGCTGGGCATGATGATGATGCCGCCGGTCATGGTGTCGCTGCCGTTCAAGCTGCTGCTGTTCGTGCTGGTCGACGGGTGGGGACTCGTCATCACCTCCGTCGTCTCCAGCTACCAGTAGGTGCCTCCATGACCGACACCACCGTCATCAACATCGCGCTCCAGACCATGATGGTCGCGCTGAAGCTCTCCGCACCGATCCTGCTGACCTCGCTGGTCATCGGCTTCACGATCTCGCTGTTCCAGTCGATGACCCAGATCCAGGAGTTCACCCTCAGCTTCGTCCCGAAGCTGATCGGCGTCGGCATCGCGCTCGCTGATCTCGGGCGGCTGGATGCTGCAGACGCTGATCGACTTCACCCGCGACCTGTTCCAGCTCCTGCCCTCCCTGCTGGCCTGACCGTGGGGACCCTGACCGTCGCCGGGGAGCCGCTGCTGGCGTTCCTGCTGGCGTCGGTGCGGATCATCGCCTGGCTGTCGCTGGTGCCGCCGTTCGCCGGACGCTCGGTGCCGGTGCCGGCGAAGGTCGTGCTCTCGCTCGGCCTGGCGTTCGCGGTGGGGCCGGCTGACGGCGGCGTACCCGCCACCGCGGCCGGGCTGCTGCTCTCCGCCACCACCCAGGTGTTCATCGGCGCCGCCATGGGCTTCGTGACCTACCTGCTGTTCGCGGCGATCGCCACCGCCGGGAGCCTGGTCGACACCTTCGGCGGCTTCCAGCTGGCCCAGGGCTTCGACCCGCTCGCCATGAACATGAACACCGTCTTCGGCAAGTTCCACCAGCTGCTCGCCACGATGCTGCTCTTCGCCACCGGCGGCCACCTGCTCGTCCTCGGCGGGCTGCTCAAGTCGTTCGACGTGCTGCCCGTCGGAGACCTGCCGGACGTGGCCGGCGCCCCCGACGTGCTGATCTCCGCGTTCGGCGTGTTCTTCGTGACCGCGGTCCAGATCGCGCTGCCGCTCATCGCGGTCCTGTTCGTCGCCGACCTCGGGCTGGCACTGCTCACCAAGGTCGCCCCGCACCTCAACGCGATCAACGTGATGTTCCCGGCCAAGATCGGGCTCACGCTGCTGCTGCTCGGCCTCTCGTTCCCGGTCCTGATCGAGGCCAAGACGCGGCTGGTCGACCTGGCCAACCAGGCCGCGTCCGCCCTCGTGGGCGGGGGGTGAGCGGTGTCCGAGGAGAAGACCGAGAAGGCGACCCCCAAGAAGCGCAAGGAGTCACGCAGGGAGGGGCAGGTCCCGCGGACCCAGGAGCTGGGCGGCTGGGCGACCCTGCTGCTGGTCGGGATCGTGCTGCCGAGCCTGCTCACCCGGGAGCTGAGGGCGGTCGCCGAGCTGATGCGGACCTGCTTCTCGCTGCCTCCGGACACCGACGCCGAGGACGCGCTGGCGCTCCTCGGTGAGGGCGCCACCCACGTCATGGTGGTGCTGGTGCTGCTCGGGACGGCCGTCATGATCGTCGGTGTCGCCGCCGCGCTCGCCCAGGGCGGGTTCTACCTCGCGACCAAGAGCATGAAGCCCAGCCTCAAGAAGCTGAGCCTGCTCCAGGGAGCCAAGCGAGCCTTCGGCCCGCAGGCGTGGTGGGAGGGCGCCAAGATGCTCCTCAAGAGCGCCGTGGTCGGGCTCCTGGCGTACGCCGCGATCTCGGCGTTGATGCCGCTGATCGGTGGCCTGGTGCCGATCCCCGCGGTGCTGGCGGCCGTGAACGAGCAGGTGCTGGCGATGATCCGCAACGTCGCCGTCGCCGGCCTGGTGATGGCCGTCGCCGACTACGCGATCGTGCGGCGCCGGATGGGCAAGCAGACGCGGATGACCAAGCACGAGGTGAAGCAGGAGCACAAGCAGTCCGAGGGCGACCCGCAGGTCAAGGGGCAGATCCGCTCCCGGCAGCTGGCGGCCGCCCGCAACCGGATGATGGCCGACGTGCCCACCGCCGACGTCGTGCTCGTGAACCCGACCCACGTCGCGGTCGCCCTCCGCTACGAGGCCGAGCGCGGCGCCCCACGCGTGGTCGCACGGGGTGCCGGCGAGATCGCCCGCAGGATCCGTGAGGAGGCGGCCGGTCATCGCGTGCCGCTGGTGCGGGACGTGCCGCTGGCCCGAGCGCTCTACGCCTCGTCCACGGTCGGCCAGGAGATCCCGGCCGAGCTCTACGCCGCGGTCGCGCAGGTGCTGGCGTTCGTGCTGAGCCGGCGCAACCAGGGCCAGCGTGGTGGCGAGCACCGCAGCCCCCGACCCGCCGTCGAGCTCCCGGACGCGATCCCCGCCGGACGACGCCGCCGCACGCTCGCCGTCAATCCCTCAGGCGGGGGCGTCACCGACCGATAGGGAGTACGACGCCAGGACGGCGTCACCCGGTGCCACGGAGGGCGCGGACTCGAGCGACCCCTCCGAAAGGGCCCCCGTGGATCCCAAGCGCCTCACCCAGCTGGCGGTGCCGGCCGGCATCGTGCTGATCGTCGTGATGCTGGTCGTGCCGCTGCCGGCGATCATGCTCGACCTGCTGATCGCGCTGAACATCACCGGGGCCCTGCTGATCCTGCTGGTCGCGATGTTCGTGCACCGGCCCCTCGAGTTCGCCGCCTTCCCGGCCGTCATCTTGGTGATGACCCTGTTCCGGCTCGCCCTCAACGTCAGCGCGACCCGGCTGGTGCTCCTCGACGGGTACGCCGGCAAGGTGATCGACACCTTCGGCCACTTCGTCGTCGGCGGCTCGCTCATCGTCGGCCTCATCGTGTTCGCGATCCTGCTGGTCATCCAGTTCGTGGTCATCACCAACGGCGCCGGCCGGGTGGCCGAGGTCGGCGCCCGCTTCACCCTCGATGCGATGCCCGGCAAGCAGATGGCGATCGACGCGGACCTCAACTCGGGGCTCATCGACGAGGACGAGGCCCGCCGGCGTCGCCACGAGGTCCACGCCGAGGCCGACTTCTACGGCGCGATGGACGGCGCCTCGAAGTTCGTGAAGGGCGACGCGATCGCGGCGATCGTGATCACGCTGGTGAACCTGATCGGCGGCTTCGCGGTCGGTGTCGCCCAGCGGGGCATGTCGTTCGGCGACGCGATCACGACGTACTCCCTGCTCTCCATCGGCGACGGCCTGGTCTCCCAGATCCCGGCGCTGCTGCTCTCGGTCGCGACCGGCCTGGTCGTGACGCGCGCGACCAGCGACTCCGACATGGGCTCGGACATCGTGCGTCAGATCACCGCCAACCGGATGCCGCTGCGCATCGCCGGTTTCGCGTCGCTGTCCCTGTGCCTGATCCCGGGGCTGCCGAAGCTGCCGTTCATCATCTCCGGCGGCTTGATGCTGCTCGCCTCGTCCCGTGTCCCCCAGGAACCGGAGCCCTCGGCGGCCGAGACCCCCGGCACACAGCTGCAGCCCTCGCCCGACTCCCCCGAGCTGCTGGCGGCGGAGATCCAGGTCGACCCGCTCGGCCTCGAGCTGTCCGCCGACATCATCGACCTGGTCGACACCAGCAACGGTGGCGACCTGCTCGACCGGGTCAAGGCGCTGCGCCGCAAGGTCGCCGGCGATCTCGGCATCGTGGTCCCGCCGGTGCGGACCCGCGACAACCTCGACCTCCCGACCCGCACCTACGTGATCAAGCTGTTCGGGATCGAGGTCGCCCGCGGCGAGGCGCCGCCCGGCACCGTCCTCGCCATCGGCGACTTCCTCGGCTCGCTGCCCGGCGAGCCGACCCAGGAGCCGGTGTTCGGCCTGGAGGCCAAGTGGATCCCGGCGGAGCTGCGGACCCAGGCCGAGCTCAGCGGCGCGACCGTCGTGGACCGGTCATCGGTGGTCACGACCCACCTCGCCGAGGTGGTCACCCGCCACGCCGCCCGGCTGCTCGGGCGCGAGGACGTCAAGGTCCTCACCGACATGGTCCAGCGCAACCACCCGGTCGTGGTCGAGGAGCTCACGCCGGTCCACCTCAGCCTCGGCGAGGTCCAGCGGGTGCTGCAGCACCTGCTCGACGAGCAGGTGTCGGTCCGCGACCTGGTCCGCATCTACGAGGCGCTCTCGCTCAAGGCGCAGGGCACCAAGGACCTCGACGCCCTCGTCGAGGCCGCCCGATCGGCGCTCGGTCCGGCCATCGTCGCGCCGTACCTGGTCGAGAACGCCGTCCACGTCATCAGCTTCGAGCCCCAGCTCGAGCAGCGGATGCTCGAGGCGATGCGCACCGGTGACCAGGGCGGTGTGATCGCGCTCGACCCGATGACCGGGCAGAGCATCCTCACCGAGCTCAACGAGCTCACCACGAGCGCGGAGAACACTGACGTGCGGCCCGTGCTGGTGTGCGCGCCCCAGCTGCGCGCCGCCGTACGCCGGATGGTGCAACCCGCCCTGCCGGCGCTGCCGGTCCTCTCCTACACCGAGCTGGTCGGGGCGACCCAGGTCCGCTCGGTGGGCATCGTCTCCGGCAACCGGCTGGCGGTGTCCGCGTGAGGCCGCTCTCGGGCGGGGTGCTGGCCGTCGCCGCGGTGCTCACGGCGCCCGCGCTGTGGTCCGGGATCGTCGAGGGCGCCATGCCGCTCGACGTCTCGCTGACCCGCTACCTGCTCGCCTGCGCGGTGTGCTGGGTGGTGCTGTCGGTCGCCGCCGACCTGATCTGGCCGACCACCGCGGTGCCGCAGCAGGAGGCGTCCGAGGTCGCCGAGGGCGACCCCACCCACTGACGTCGGCGGACCGTCAGCCGTCGACCGGGACCCGCCAGGTGAGCCTGGTCCCCCGGGGTTGCTCGCGGACCACCGCGAGCTCACCTCCGAGCTCCTCGGCACGGCGCCGCAGGTTGCGCAGGCCGCTGCGGTGGACGCCGTGCTGCTCGTCGGGGTCGCCCGGTCCGCGGCCGTCGTCGACGACCACGAGGACCAGCCACCCGTCCTCCACGGAGACCTCGACCGCGCAGTGGTCGGCGCCGGCGTGCCGGGCGCAGTTCGCCAGCGCCTCGCGGAGCACCGCCATCGCCTGCTCGGCCAGGCCACCACTGACGAGCGAGTTCAGCGGCCCCCACGTCCGGACGCCGGGCAGGAACCCGAGCGCCGGCTCGTACTCACGCACCAGCGCGGCCACGCCGGCCCGCAGCGACGCCTCGCGACCGTGCTCGAGGTCGAAGATCGTCGACCGGATGTCGCGGATGGTCACGTCGAGGTCGCGCACCACCTCCTCCACGTGACCGTGGTGGAGGCCCGGCTCGGTCGCGTGCCGGGTCGCCTGCAGCTTGAGGCCGGTGGCGAACAGCCGCTGGATCACCACGTCGTGCAGGTCGCGCGCGATCCGGTCGCGGTCGGCGGCGACGACGGCGTGCTGCCGTTCCCGGAGCAGCACCGCGCGGTCCAGGATGAGCGAGCCGTGGGTGACGAACGAGGAGAGCAGCTCGTGGTCCTCGGCCGGCAACCGGCCCCCGCCGTGGTCGGTCACCGCCAGCAGCACGCCCTCGAAGGCGAGCTCGGGGTTGAGCGGCAGGCCGACCACGGTCCCTTCGCAGCCGTGCGGCGCCTCGAACGGCTCACCGCTGGTCTGGGACGCCCGGATCGCCGGGCGCAGCTCGTCGAGCAGCGCGGGGAGCACGGCGGCGTGCGGACTGACGGCGGCGGCGACGTCGTACCCGGCCTCCCCCGCGCGCACCACGGCCACGACGGCGGCCCGGGCGATCCGCTGGGCCCCCTCGACGACCCGCTGCACCGGCTCGACGAGGTCGTACGGCGGGTGCAGCGACTCGGTGACCCGGGCGGTGGCCTCGACCCACTCGCGGCGGCGCTCGCTGAGGGTGAAGCTCCGGGCGTTGCGGATCGCGACGCCGGCGACCCGGGCCAGCCTGGCCAGCCAGAGCTCGTACTCCTCACGCCTCTCGCAGTCCCGCAGCACCACCACGAGGTCGCCGACCGGCGCCCCCATGGCATCGATCCGGGTCCGGATCACGCCCTCGTCGTGGCGCTCGGCCAGGGACCGTGCCGACGTCTGGTCGGGCATCGCGTGCGCGACGTGGCGGCCTCCCTCGCCGAGTGCGAGCACGACCGAGTCACCACCGGTCCAGCTGGCGGCGACGTCGACGACCTGCTGCAGCACCCCGTCGACATCGAGGTCGGAGACGAGGGCGAGGAATTCCGCCAGGCGCGCGTCAGTGCGCCGGTCGAGGCCCGAGATTGCCACCACCGCATCGTAGTCGGGTCCGCGGTGGCAGCACACATGGGAACGACCCGCAGGTGTGGCGCTCGCGCGCCGCTCCGGAGGACGTGGTTCCGGATCACCTGCGGGTCGGGTGACTGCTGTGGATTCGTCAGCAGCCGACCGGGGCGCTTCGACCCCGGCGTTGCTACTGGCTGCTAGCGGGCAGCCACCTCACGCGTCCTTGAAGAATTCATTCCTCGGACCACCTCCTTTCCCGTGTGCGACCCACGGTAGGTCGCCGCCGGGTGCCGATCAACGGCTTTACCGCAGTGCGGGACGCTCACGGCGCCAGCCGCTCCGTCGTCCAGCCCCGGTCGGTGCGCCGGTAGACGAGCCGGTCGTGCATCCGGCCGGGCCTGCCCTGCCAGAACTCGACGGCCTCGGGCACCACCACGTAGCCGCCCCACTCGTCAGGCACCGGGACGTCGCCGCCCTCGAACAGCACCGTCAGCTCGTCGTACGCCGCCTCAAGCGCGGCCCGGTCGGCGACCGGCCGCGACTGGTGCGAGGCGTGGGCGCCGATCTGCGCGCCGCGAGGCCGCCGGGCGAAGTAGTTGGCGACGGCGGCGCGGTCGAGCAGCCGCGCGGTGCCGTCGACCCGGACCTGCCGCTCGAGCGGGTGCCAGGGGAACAGCAGCGAGCAGGCGGGGTTGGCCGCGAGCTCGGCGCCCTTGCGGGACGCACGGTTCGTGTAGAACACGAAGCCGCGCTCGTCGACCCCCTTGAGCAGCACCATCCGCGACGATGGCCGACCCTCGGCGTCGGCGGTGGCCACCACCATCGCGTTGGGCTCGTGGAGACCCGCCGCGACCGCGTCGTCGAACCACCGGCCGAACATGGTCACCGGGTCGGCGGCCAGGTCTGCCTCGCTGAGGCCGGCGTCGGCGTAGTCGCGTCGCAGTCCGGCGATGTCCCCGCTCATGGCGGTGAGACTAGTCCGCGTGCAGAATGACCCGGGGTCTACCGAGAGGGTCACATGAGCGAGCAGCAGGTCCACCACGGCCTCGAGGGCGTGGTCGCCTTCGCGTCCGAGATCGCCGAGCCCGACAAGGAGGGATCCGCGCTCCGCTACCGGGGGGTCGACATCGAGGACCTGGTCGGACGCGTTCCCTTCGAGAACGTGTGGGGGCTGCTGGTCGACGGCAGCTACGACCCCGGCCTCCCGCCCGCCGAGCCCTACAACATCGCGATCCACACCGGAGACGTGCGCGCGGACGTGCAGGCCAGCGTCGCCATGCTGGCGCCGCTGCTCGGCATGGGCCAGACCTACGACGTCTCCGACGAGGACGCCCGCGAGGACCTGTCCCGGGTCGCCGTCATGGTGCTGTCGTACGCCGCCCAGAGCGCGCGCGGCATCGGCAAGCCGGTGGTCCCGCAGCGCGAGGTCGACCAGGGCCGCACGCTCGCCGAGCGGTTCCTGATCCGCTGGCGCGGCGAGGCCGACCCGCAGCACGTCAAGGCGATCGACGCCTACTGGTCGTCGGCGGCCGAGCACGGCATGAACGCCTCGACCTTCACCGCGCGCGTCATCACCTCCACCGGCGCCGACGTCGCGGCCGCGTTCTCCGGCGCCATCGGCGCGATGAGCGGCCCCCTGCACGGCGGCGCACCCTCGCGCGTGCTCGGCATGATCGAGCAGGTCGAGGAGCGCGGCGACGCCCGCGGCTACGTCAAGGAGCTGCTCGACAACGGCGAGCGGCTGATGGGCTTCGGCCACCGCGTCTACCGCGCCGAGGACCCGCGCGCCCGCGTGCTCCGGCGTACGGCGCAGGAGCTCGATGCCCCGCGCTACGCCGTCGCCGAGGAGCTGGAGAAGGCGGCCCTGGCCGAGCTGCGCGAGCGTCGCCCCGACCGGGTGCTCGAGACCAACGTCGAGTTCTGGGCGGCGATCGTCCTCGACTTCGCCGACGTGCCGCCCTCGATGTTCACCTCGATGTTCACCTGCGCGCGCACCGGCGGCTGGTCCGCCCACATCCTCGAGCAGAAGAAGACCGGGCGGCTGATCCGGCCCTCCGCCGTCTACACCGGCCCGGCCTCGCGCACGGCCGCGGAGGTCGACGGCTGGCGCCAGGAGTGGGCCGACTGAGCACCGACCGCCGGCCGCGGCTCACCACCGAGCGGCTGCTGCTCGAGCCGCTGACCGCCGAGCACACCGAGCTGCTCGTCGAGCTCGACTCCGACGCCGAGGTGCTGCGTCACATCTGGGGGCGGGCGCTGACGCGCGCAGAGTCGCTGCGCTGGGCCGAGGTGCGGCTCGACCCGAACGCGGGGGCGCGGGGCCTCGGCACCTGGGCCGGCTTCGAGGGGGGCGTCTTCCGCGGCTGGTGGACCCTCCAGCTCGACGACCGGGACTCCGACACCGCCGAGCTCGGCTATCGCCTGCGCCGCGACGCCTGGGGTCGCGGGCTGGCGACGGAGGGCTCCCGGGCACTGCTCGACCACGCGTTCGGGACCCTGGCGCTGCCGCGGGTCTGGGCCCAGACGATGGCGGTCAACGCGGGCTCCCGACGGGTCATGGCCCGGCTGGGGATGCAGCACCTCCGGACCGAGGTGCACGAGTGGGACGACCCGCTGCCCGGCTGGGACCAGGGGGAGGTCGTCTACGAGATCACCGCGGCGGAGTGGCCGTGGGTGTCCCGTCCATGAGGGCCGGCGGCGGATAGGTCGGTTCGTAGAGCATCACGTTCCCGGCGCCCGGCACGACCAGCTGGACGGTCGAGCCCCAGCCCTCCTCCTGCACCTCACCGTCGAACTCGGCACCGCGCTGGGCCAGCTCGGCCATCGTCGCGGTCAGGTCGTCGCACATGAGTGACACGTCGAAGGACTGAGGCGTGCGCTGGACCCCGCCACCCACGCCCTCCCACGCAGCGGGGTGGACACCGAGCTCGCTCGGCCCGGTGCGGAAGATGAGCCACCCTCCCCCGGTGTCCACCCCCGGCAGCTGCAGCACGTCGCGGAAGAAGGCGCGAGCGGCGTCGGGGTCGTCGGCATACACGAGGGTGTGGAGCGCAGTGATCATCCGACCACGGTACGGCGGTGCGCCAGCCACCGTGATTGGCTGGCGCCATGACTGACGTCGAGCTGTGGGACCGCGAGGCCGCGACCTTCGACGAGGCGGCCGACCACGGCCTGGCGGACCCGGCGTGCCGTGACGCGTGGCGCTCGCTGCTGCTCGAGCACCTGCCTCCGGCGCCGGCCCGGGTCGCCGACCTCGGGTGCGGCACCGGCACCCTGGCGCTGCTGCTGGCCGAGGAGGGGTACGCCGTCGACGGGCTCGACTTCTCCCCCGCGATGGTCGGCCTGGCGCGCGACAAGGCCGGCCACGTCGCCACCTTCGTGCAGGGTGATGCCGCCGAGCCGCCGCTCGAGGTGGCGGCGTACGACGTGGTGCTGAGCCGCCACGTGCTGTGGGCGATGCCGTCGCCGGCCGCGGCCCTCGAGCGCTGGATCGGGCTGCTGGCACCCGGCGGCCGGCTGCTGCTCGTCGAGGGCAACTGGTCGACCGGGGCGGGGCTCAGCGCGGAGCAGACCGTCGACCTGGTCCGCGCCACCGGCCGCGACGCCCGGCTGCGGCGGCTGCCGGAGCCGGTCCTGTGGGGCCGCGAGATCACCGACGACCGCTACCTGGTGGCCTCGACCTCTTGATAGGTGACCAAATGGTCACCTATAGTGCGAGGCATGGACTCCCAGGACGCCGTCTTCCGGGCGCTCGCCGACCCCACCCGGCGCGAGGTCCTCGACCTCCTGTTCGAGCGTGACGGTCGGACCGTCGGCGAGCTCTGCGAGGCGTTCGAGGACCGGATGAGCCGGTTCGGGGTGATGAAGCACCTCGGAGTCCTCACCGAGGCGGATCTCGTGGTCGCCGTCAAGGAGGGGCGCAGCAAGCGGCTGCACCTCAATCCCGTTCCCATCGAGCAGGTCGCCAACCGCTGGATCAGCAAGTACGCCGCCCGCTTCACCTCCGCCCTGGTCACCCTCCAGGAGCACGTCGAAGGACCCGCCTCATGACCATCACCGCGCACGTCTACCAGATCCACATCGCCGCCGACGCCCCCACCGTGTGGGACGCGATCACCCAGTCGGAGTGGACCCGGGAGTACTTCCACGGCACCTCCTACGCCGAGGGGCCGGTCGCCGGCGCCCGCTACCGCACCGTCACCCGCGACGGTCGCGACGCCATCGACGGGGTCGTCGAGGAGATGACCCCGCCCAGCCGACGGCCGTCCGGGCCGGTTCGTGCAGACCTGGCACGTGCTGTACGACGCCGCGATGGCCGCCGAGCCGCCGAGCCGGGTCGAGTGGACCGTCGAGCAGGTCGGGCGAGGGACTGACCCGGGTGCGGCTGGTCCACGGCGACCTGGCCGCCAGCCCGCTGACCTGGGCCAACGTCAAGGACGGCTGGGTCTGGGTGCTCGACGCGCTCAAGACCGTGCTGGAGACCGGACGCACCCTGCCGCGGGCCACCGTCGAGCCGGACGACCCGGCCCCGGCCGACGGGGACTGGCACCGACGGCAGGGCGTCGAGGCCACCAACGCCGCCTTCGCGCTGCTCACCGCCGAGCGTGACCCGGCCGCCGACGAGGAGCTGCTGCGGCTGGCCTACGCGGCGGCCCACCACTGGCAGCGGGCGGCCGGCGCCGGTCCGGCGAACGCGGTCCGCGCCGACTACCTCGTCTCCCGTGCCCTCACCGCGACCGGCCTGCCGGACCGCGCGCTGGTCTCTGCCGACCGGGCGCTGGCGACCTGTCGCGAGCACGGGCTGGTCGACTTCGACCTGGCCTACGCGCTGGAGGCCAGGGCCCGCGCGCTGCACGCCCTCGGCCGCGCCGACGAGGCTGCCGGCGCCTGGGCCGAGGCGCGCGCGGTCGTCGTGGCAGACGCCGAGGACCGGGCCGTCGTCGAGGCGGACTTCGCCGACCTGGCGCCGGTGCTCGGCTGACGGATCAGTCGAGCTTCCCGTCGTACCAGCTGGTGACGCCCTTGCCACCGGGGCGGCTCAGCGAGATGTGCATGTGGTCGCGGTGGCGCAGGGTCTTGCTGCACTTCTTCTTCGTCTTGCACGAGGAGCTCAGGTAGTCGTCGCGCTCGAAGCCGTCCCACGCGCTGTACATGTGGTCGTTCCAGATGATGTACATGATCCCCATCCGGCGGGCGCGGGCATCGGTGTTGCCGGCCTTGTCGGTCTGCTTGACCTGCGCCAGGAACGCGGCCGCCCGCAACCGGTCGGCCTTCCTGCTCGCGTCGAGCCGCCAGTCGAAGGCCCGACCCTCCTTGTGCTCCGAGGTGCCACCGGACTTGCACGAGCGGGAGATGCCGCCGAAGCCGCCGCCCTGGCGGTTGACCAGCCAGTGACCCAGCTTGAGCGTGCCGGGCTTGGCCTTCGGCGAGCACTTCGTCTGGGGCTGGTAGGAGGCGTAGTCCTCGATCCCGGACGCGAGCAGCTGGGCGTGGGCTGCCCCCGTGCCGGCCGTGGCGAGGAGCAGGACGGCCGCGAGGGCGGCCACGATGACGCGTGACATGAGGGGGTGCCCTTCGGGCGTGCGGGGTGGGGGGATCAGGCACCGTCAAGGATAGGTCGTTCCGGGCTCCCGGTCAGCGGATCAGCCCAGCACCTTGCCGAAGCACCGGTTCTCGGGCGACCACTTGTAGTGGCCGAAGCTCTCGATCCGGGTGTAGCCGGAGGACTCGTAGAGCGCGATCGCCTCCGGCTGGGCACTGCCGGTCTCGAGCACCATCACCCGCGCCCCAGCCTCGGCCGCGGTCCGCTCGAGGTGGGCGAGCATGCCGCGCGCCAGCCCTCGGCCGCGCGCCTGCGGGGCGACGTACATCCGCTTGATCTCGGCGGCGTCGCGGCTGCCGGCGACCTCCACGTCACCGCGGCGCCGCCAGGCGCCCGACACCACGGGGACGTCGTCGAGATAGCCGACGTAGAAGCTGCCCGCGGGCGGCTCGAACATCAGCGGGTCGAGCGGGGTGTCGTCGCGGCCGCCGTAGCGCACGACGTACTCCTCCTGCACCGCCTCGATCAGCAGCAGGGCGTCGGGGTGGCCGAACTCCACCCGGTCGATGCGCAGGTCCTGCTCAGGCAAGCGACTGGCCGCACCCGTCGCAGTAGCGGGCGTCGTCGTCGTTGCGGACGCCGCACGAGCGGCAGAAGGGTCCGGCGCCACCGTGGTCGTCGACGGTGCGGCCCACGCCCAGCAGCCCCTCGCCGTCGGTGAGGTAGGCCGCGGAGTCCTTGGCCACCGGGGAGAGCTCGCCCGAGGCGTAGCGTGCGCGCCGCCCCGGCGTACCCCGCCTGGCAGAGCCAGCCGCCCACCGCGAGCAACGGGATGCCCACGAAGAACATCCAGAACTTCGTCGGGCTCCTCGAAGGAGTCCGATCGAGCCGAAGAAGTCGATGCCCGCCGACGACCATGAGGACCGAGCGCCACCAGCAGCACCAGCGGCCCGGCGATCCGGAAGAAGGTGCGGATCCCGATCTGGTTGGCCAGGCCCGGGCTCGGGACGGTGGTTCATGGTTCCCCCAGTTTCGTGGTCGGTGTCGCGCGGGTGACAGACTAGGCGCGGCTGACAGCGTCGTCAGGCAGGACCCACCCGAACCCACCGGAAGGTTGCCTCGTGAGCGACGCCCCGCAACTCCAGATCCCCGCCGACCTGCTGCCCGCCGACGGCCGCTTCGGCGCCGGCCCGTCCAAGATCCAGGTCAGCCACCTCGACGCCCTGGCCGCGACCGGCTCGTCGCTGATGGGCACCTCCCACCGCCAGGCGCCGGTCCGCGACACCGTCGGCCGGGTCCGCGACGGGCCTGGCGTCCCTCTTCGACCTGCCCGAGGGCCACCAGGTGGTGCTCGGCAACGGCGGCGCGACCGCGTTCTGGGACGTCGCCTGCTTCGGCCTGGTCCGCGAGAAGAGCCAGCACCTCGCGTTCGGCGAGTTCTCCTCCAAGTTCGCCTCGTCGGCGAAGAAGGCGCCGTGGCTGGCCGACCCGTCGGTCATCAGCAGCGACCCGGGCTCGCTGCCCGATCCGGTCGCGGAGGACGGCGTCGACGTCTACGCCTGGGCCCACAACGAGACCTCCACCGCCGTGATGGCCCCGGTGGTCCGGCCCGCCGGCATCGCCGACGACGCGCTCGTGCTCGTCGACGCCACCTCCGGCGCCGGCGGCCTGCCGGTCGACCTCACCGAGGTCGACGCCTACTACTTCGCCCCGCAGAAGTGCTTCGCCTCCGACGGCGGGCTGTGGATCGCGATCATGTCGCCGCGCGCCCTGACCCGGGTCGAGGAGCTCGCCGCCACCGACCGCTACGTGCCGCCGTTCTTCGACCTGCCGACCGCGATCGACAACTCCGCCAAGAACCAGACCTACAACACCCCCTCGGTCGCGACGCTGTTCCTCATGGCCGAGCAGCTCGACTGGATGAACGGCCAGGGCGGCCTCGACGGCATGGTCGCGCGGACCACCGCCTCGTCCGACGCGCTCTACGGCTGGGCCGAGAAGACGGCGTACACGACGCCGTACGTCGCGGACCCTGCGCACCGTTCGCTGGTCATCGGCACCATCGACTTCGACGAGTCGATCGACGCCGCCGGCATCGCGAAGACCCTGCGCGCCAACGGCATCGTCGACACCGAGCCCTACCGCAAGCTGGGCCGCAACCAGCTGCGGATCGCGATGTACCCCGCCGTCGACCCGGCCGACGTCGAGGCCCTGACCGCCTGCATCGACTACGTCGTCGACAACACCTGACACGTCGGTACTCCACGGAGAAGTGGCTGCCCGAACGGGCCAGCACCCCACCGCTTCTCCGTGGACTACCGCGTCAGCGCACCGGCGATCGCGTCGTACGTCGCCGCGTCGAGCGCGACCAGCCGGGCCTCCTCGACCCGGGTCGCGGTCGCCCGCAGCGTCTCGACGGCGGCGGCGATCGCGTCGTCCTTGGGCCAGCCGTAGATCCCGGCACTGATGAGCGGGAAGGCGATCGTGCGCGCCCCGAGCTCGTCGGCGACGGCGAGCGCGCGGGAGTAGCAGGAGGTGAGGAGGCCGCGGTCGGTCTGCCCGGCGGCATGGTTGGGACCGACGACGTGGATCACCCACCGGGCGGGCATCGCACCCGCCGTCGTCCAGCCCGCGTCGCCCGTCGCCAGCCCGTCCGGGAACCGTCGCACGCAGTCCTCGAGCACCTCGCGGCCGCCGGCCCGATGGATGGCGCCGTCGACGCCGCCGCCTCCGCGCATCCGGTTGTTGGCCGCGTTGACGACGGCGTCGACGTCCTGGACGGTGATGTCACCGCTGCACGACGGAGATCTCCATGGGTCCTCCTAGTTCAGCAGTCTCAGCACGGCCCGTTCCAGGGCGGCCTGGCGTTCGTCCGCGGTCGCGGTACTGACGGCGGCTGGTGGAGATGGTGACCCCCTCCTCGTAGAGGTCGACGACGCGCGGGTCGACGTAGGACTTCCGCGCCAGCGTCGGGGTGTTGCCGAGGAACGCCGCCACCTCCTTCATGGCCGCCGACACCGCCCGCTTGCGCGACGCCTTCGTCCCACCCGGCTCGTCGGTCTCGGCCAGCGCCGCCGCCGCGAGCACGGTGGCGTGCCAGGTGCGGAAGTCCTTGGCGGTGTAGTCCTCCCCCGTGGTCCGCGCAGGTAGTCGTTGACGTGGCTGGAGGCGAGGTCCCGCCAGGTCCGACCGTCCTTGAACCCGAGCAGCTGTTCGCCCGACGCGCCGCTTGCGCATGACGTCGAGGGCCTCGATCGCCGCGGGGTCGTCGATGGTGATGCAGTGCTCCACGCCGGACTTGCCCTCGAAGCAGAACTCGAGCCTGCCCCGGTCCTTGCTGACGTGGCGCCGCTGCAGGGTGGTGAGCCCGAAGCTGCCGTTGGTGTCGGCGTAGACGTCATTGCCGATGCGGAAGTAGCCGAGGTCGAGCAGCCGCGCGGCGGTGGCGCACGCTCGGTCCAGCGACATCCCGGACGCGCCGATGTCGACGAGGATCTGCTCACGCGCGCGGGAGAGCGCCCGGCCGAAGCCGAGCACCCGCACGTGCTTCTCGCTGTCGCGCTGCTCGCGCCAGACTGGGTGGTAGAGGTACTGCCGACGTCCGGCGTCGTCGGTGCCCACGGCCTGCAGGTGTCCGTTGGCGTACGGCGTGATCCAGACGTCCTGCCACGCCGGTGGGATCACCAGGTCCCGGCAGCGCCGGACGTCCTCGTCCCCGAGCCGCTCGCCACCCTGGTCGAGGTAGACGAATCCCTTGCCGGCGCGTCTCCTCGTCCAGCCCGGGTCGTCGGGGGACGTGCGTCGCAGCCTCGGCATGACAGGGAGCGTAGGTGGTCGGGTGACGTCCCGGCCTCACCCGATGGGTGCCGTCAGCGTGGCCGCAGCGCCCGGACCAGGATCAGCAGCGCCACGATCCCGAGGCCGACGCCGAAGAACCACGGCGTCGGGTCCCGGGGGCCCGCC
>CAWIKJ010000009.1:0-17599 GCA_963836745.1 uncultured Actinomycetota bacterium | reverse complement strand
GCCGTTCAATCTAGGAGTTTGTGAACGGGGGAACAAATCGAGCGGGTCCTCCGGCTAGCACAGGTGACAATTCGCACACCCACCGGGGGTGCCCGGCGGCCGCCGCGGGTCAGCCGACCTCCCGCAGCACCCGCGCGAGGTGACCCTCGAGCCGCCGCCAGCCGTGCTCCCCCAGCCGGAAGGCCCGTCCACCCGGGGCGGGCAGGAAGCCGACGACGTCGAGGACGTCCCAGTAGGGCTCCGGCCGGCGACCGGTCGCGGCGGCGTACGCCGAGGAGAAGCGCCCTGCCACGTCGGTGCCGTGCCGGAGCGCGACGTTGGAGGCGCCGTGGGCCACGTCGAGCCACGCCGGGCCGGTGGAGGTCTCGACCCAGTCGACGACGCCGGTGATCCGGTCGCCGGTCCAGAGCAGGTTGTGGGGACCGAAGTCGCGCTGCAGGAAGCACGGCTCCCACGCCGGGTCGCCGCCGGCGAGCACGTCGAAGGCCCGTCGCCAGGTCGCCGGCTCGTGCGCGAAGGGCGGCACCACCCGCTTCTCCTCCCACGCCCACGACTGGAACTCGCGCGGTGGCGTGACCACCGTGACGTCGTGGATCGCGGCCAGCAGCCCGGCCATCGCGAGCAGCGCCGCGTCGTCGCACCGCATCGCGTCGGCCTCGCCGGGCACGTGCGACATCAGGTGGGCGGCGTCGCCGGTGTGCTCACCGTCCGCGTCGAGCGCCAGGCTGCGCGGCGCCGGGACCGGGGTCGACGCCAGCACCCGCTGGGTGTCGGCCTCGCGACGGACCAGCTCCGCCCCGTGCCTCCGCCACGGGCTCTCGGTGACCAGCCGCAGCACCGAGTCGGGGCCGGAGTCGTGGGTGAGGTGCAGCATCAACGACGTCATGCCGCCGGTCAGCCGGGTCGCGCCCGTCACCGGCCGGCCGAGACTCCGGCCGGCCCAGCCGACCGCGGCCTCCGGGGTCACCGGGCCAGCGCCGCGCGCAGCCGTTGCTCGTCGACGCGCCAGAAGTCGTGCTGCTTCCCGTCGACGAGGGTCACCGGGATCTCCTCGCCGTAGCGCTCACGCAGGTCCTGGTCGCCGTCGATGTCGATCTCGACGTACTCCTCGCCGAGGTCGCGGCAGACCCGGTCGATCACCGCCCGGGCGTCGTCGCAGAGGTGGCAGCCGGCTCGGCCGTAGAGGGTGACGCGAGCAGCCATGGTCACTCCAGCAGGCCGAGCGCGCGGCGGCGCTCCAGGCCTCGCAGCCGGCCCTTCTGCACCTTGCCGGTGACCGTCAGCGGAAGCTCCTCGACCACCTCGACGCGGGAGGGCTGCTTGAAGCGTGCCAGCCGCTCCTGGCACCGGGCGCGTACGGCGGCCTCGACGACGACCGGGTCGGCCCCCGGGGCGCGGACGTAGGCCACCACGGCCTCGCCGGTCTCGTCGTCGTCGACCCCGATGACGGCGACCTCGGTGACGCCCTCGACCTCCCGCACGACGTCCTCGACCTCGACCGGGTAGACGTTGAAGCCGGACACGATCACCAGCTCCTTGAGCCGGTCGACGAGGAACAGGTCACCGCTCGCGTCGAGGAAGCCGACGTCGCCGGTCGACCACCAGCCCTCGTCGTCGGGTCCGCCGCTGCCGTCGGGCCAGTAGCCGCTGAAGAGGTTGGCGCCCCTGACCTGGATCTCGCCCGGGTCCTCGCCCTCGGGAGCGTGGCCGAGGTCGTCGACCAGCCTCAGCTCGATGCCGGGCAGCGCCGCCCCGACCGAGCCGCTCTGCAGGTCGGTGGAGCACAGGGTGCTGGTGACGACCGGCGCGGCTTCGGTGAGGCCGTAGCCCTGGTGCACCGGGAGCCCGGTGAGGTCGGTGAACCGGTCGATCACCGAGGCCGACAGCGGCGCCGAGCCGGACAGGACCAGTCGCACCGGACCGAGTCGCTCCCGGATCGACGGGTCGGCGAGCCAGTGGGCGAACACCGGGGGCGCGACCGGGACCACGCTGCAGGCCTCGTCCTCGATCAGGTCGAGGGTCCCCCGCGGGTCGAACCGCTCGGCGAGCACCAGCCGGGCGCGGTGGCGGAGCACGCCCCCGAGCACCGCGTTGAGCCCGTAGACGTGGAAGAGGGGCAGCACGGCCAGCACGACGTCGTCCCCGTGCATCATCGGTGGCTCCACGCCGGCCACCTGGTCCAGGTTGGCCAGCAGCGCCCGGTGGGTGAGCATCGCGGCCCGGGGCCGACCGGACGTCCCGCTGGTGTAGAGGAGGCAGGCCAGCTTCTCGGGATCGGGCAGCACCGGGACGGGCCGGGCTGACGCGGCCCGGAGCGCGGCGAAGCCGATCTCGCCGTCCGCCGGGGCCTCGTCGACGGCGACCACCCGCGTCGGAGCGGCCCGCTCGACGAGCTCCGGCTCGAGGCCGACGTCCTCGCCGGCGCGGGCCCGCGCCACCACGGAGACGCCCTCGCGCACGGCGGCGAGCGTCGCGGCGTCGGCCACCGCGAGGCGGCAGCCGGAGTCGGCGACCATCCGGGCCAGCTCGCCGGCCGTCGAGGTCGGGTTGACGGGGACGGCGACGGCCTGGGCGCGGAGCACGCCGAGGTACGTCGTGACGAACTCGAGCCGGTTGCCCAGCGCGATCAGCACCCGCTGCCCGCCGATGATCCCGGCCTCGCCCAGGCCGCTGGCGAACCGCGCCACCTCGTCCTCGAGCGCGGCCCAGGTCAGGCTGCGTCCGGTGGCCTCCTTGACGGCGACGGCGTCTGGTCGCTCGGCCGCGGCGGTCGCGACCAGCTCGGCCAGGTCCGGCCGCTGGTCCGACGAGGCTGGTGGCATGGCGGCGATCCTTCCACACGGAATCGGCCGTCGACGGGGGTCTACCATCCGGGCATGACCCCGGAGAGGCCGCGCCGGCCGCTGAACCTGCAGCAGCGCTCCACACTCGCCGGGGAGGCAGCCGCAGCGGCCGCGGAGGTCGAGACCGCGCTCAGCACCCCGGCCGACCCGACCTCGGCCGCCTTCTTCGACGTCGACAACACCGTCATGCAGGGCGCGAGCATCTTCCACCTCGCCCGGGGACTCCACCGCCGCGAGTTCTTCACCACCCGCGAGATCCTCGGCGCCGCGTGGAAGCAGGCCTACTTCCGGGTGGTCGGCGTCGAGGACCCCGAGCACGTCGCGGACGCGCGCAACTCCGCGCTCAGCTTCATCTCCGGCCACACGGTGGCCGAGCTCGAGGAGCTGGGCGAGGAGATCTTCGACGAGGCCATGGCGCACCGGATCTGGCCCGGTACCCGGGCGATGGCCCAGCTGCACCTCGACGAGGGCCAGCGGGTGTGGCTGGTGACCGCCGCGCCGGTCGAGATCGCCCAGATCATCGCCCGCCGGCTCGGCCTCACCGGGGCGATGGGGACGGTGGCCGAGCACATCGACGGCGTCTACACGGGCCGCCTGGTCGGGGACCTCCTGCACGGCGCGGCCAAGGGCGAGGCGATCAAGGCGCTGGCGGTCCGCGAGGGCCTCGAGCTCGACCGCTGCTCGGCGTACTCCGACTCGTTCAACGACCTGCCGATGCTGACCTTGGTGGGCGACCCGTGCGCCATCAACCCCGACTCCCGGCTGCGCGCGCACGCCCGGGCCCAGGGATGGCGGGTCCGCGACTACCGGACCGGGCGCAAGGCCGCCCGGACCGGCCTCGTGGTGGGTGCGGCGGCGGGTGCCGTCAGCGGCGCCGTGGCCGCCGGCGTGGCCTTCCGACGCCGCCACTGACCGCCCCGGATCTTTGCGATCGTGGTCTGGACCACGATTTGCCGCAAGCCCTTCCCACCCTGTGTGACGCCCCTTACGATGGCGATGGCTTCGGGGGAAGCTGTGACCGGGAGGGTCATCATCGACACCCAGTGGGCTCCACGCGACGTCGCACGCGGGCTTGATGCTCTGCGCGCCGCCGTCGCCGAGATCATGCTCCAGCAGTGGACGCCGGCACTCGCCGGTGGCGCCACCGCTCCCGCGAGCCGTGCGACGAGCCGATCCACCCACTGGCTGCTGAGCGAGGCCGCCGTCGCGCCCGACCCCGGCGCGGGCAACTTCGGTGACGCGGCGCTGGCGGCCTCGTCGGAGGAGGACGAGGCGGAGCGTACCCGCCTGATCGCCCTCGTCGAGCTGGCCCGCGGCGGCGACAAGGATGCGTTCGCCCTGCTCTACGACCACTACCAGGGCTCGGTCTACCGGTTCCTCTTCTACCGCACCCGCTCCTCCCAGCTCGCCGAGGACCTGACGTCCGAGACGTTCTTCCGGGCGCTCCGGTCGATGAACAACTTCCGCTGGCAGGGCAAGGACTTCGGCGCCTGGCTGATGACGATCGCCCGCAACCTCTGCACCGACCACTTCAAGGCCGGCCGCACCCGCCTCGAGCTCACCACCGAGGACATGTCACCGCACGACGACGCGACCGAGGGGCCGGAGACCGCGGTGCTGGCGTCCCTCACCAACGAGCTGCTCATGAAGGCGCTCCAGCAGCTCCCCGACGAGCAGCGCGACTGCCTGATCATGCGGTTCCTGCAGGGGCTGAGCATCGCCGAGACGGCCGAGATCCTGGGGCGCAGCGACGGCGCGATCAAGCAGCTCCAGCTGCGCGGTGTCCGCAACCTGGCGAAGCTGATGCCGGAAGGGGTGCGGGACTGATGCACACGCTCGAAAAATGTCGACGTACGTCGCATCACACCCCGTAACTTCGCCTCTCGACGTGTCGTTGTGGTCTGTGTCGAGGGGTCATCGGGACCTCGCCACCAGTGAGCAGACAGGACCACAGCAATGACGTCGGTGTTTTCGGTGCGACGACGCGCCGAGGAGTTCCACTCCCTGGTCGAGGACACCTCGGCCGGTGGCTCCCGCGACGCCCGGTTCGCCGACTGCCTCGATCTCGTCGCGATGATGCGCGACCTGGCTCCGGTCGAGCCGTCCCCCACCTTCACCGCCTCGCTGCGTGAGCAGCTGATGGACGCCGCCGACACCCTGCTGCTGCCGTCCGACGACACGCAGCGCCTCACCCTCCCGCCCCGACGGACCGCCCGCGACCGCCGGATCGCCGCCCTGGTCGGTGGTTTCGCCATCGTCGGCGCCTCCACCTCGCTGGCCGTCGCGGCCTCGACCGCACTGCCCGGCGAGATGCTCTACCCGCTCAAGCGCGCGATGGAGAACGCCGAGACCGGCGTCCACATGAGCGACGGCGGCAAGGGTGCCTCGCTGCTGGCCAACGCCACCGACCGGCTGGCCGAGGTCGCCGCGCTGAGCCGCACCGGCGACCTGGGCGAGGAAGTCATGATCGCCGACACGCTGGCGACCTTCAGCGACCAGGCACTGCTGGCCTCCGACCTCCTGCTCGACGACTACGCCGAGACCGGTGACGAGCGCTCGGTCGAGGAGCTGCGCGAGTTCACCGCGACCAGCATGGAGACCCTCGCCCAGCTCGAGACGCTGCTCCCGGAGGAGGCGCAGGACGAGCTCGTCCACGCGGCCCAGGTGCTCGGCGACATCGATGCGGCGGCCGGACGGGCCTGCCCCTCGTGCGAGGGCGGCATCGCGCAGATCCCGGCGACGCTGATGTCGGCCGGTCAGGTCACCGAGCCCTCGGTGGTCGTGGTCCCCGCGCCGGTGGTCCAGGCAGGTCCCGCCACGGACGGCGACAAGCAGGGCCAGGCCGGTGGCGGCACGAAGGGCGACCAGGGCGGCACGTCCGACGACGGCGACCCGCTCACCGAGCCGACGCTCCCCCCGACACCGACACCGGGGACACCGACGACGACGCCACCAACCCGATCGACGCGCTCACCGAGCCGGTGACCGGCGGCCAGGGTGGCGGCAACACCTCCACCGGCGGCGGAGACCTGCCCGGCGTCCCCGAGGTCGACGACGTCATCGACGACGTCGACGACGTCCTGCCCGAGCTGCCCTGACGCCGGTGTGTCGCGGCGACCGGGGGGTCACTCCGGCAGCTGCGGCCCGGGCTGCTCGCTGCGCGTGAACACCGAGTCGCGCTGCATCAGCAACCTGTAGAGCGTCTGCTGGATCGTCTCGCGCACCTGGTCGGTGACGTTGAAGACCAGCATCGGATCGTCCGCGGCTCCCTCGTCGAACTCGTCGGTGCGGATCGGCTCACCGAACTCCAGCAGCCACTTCGACGGCAGCGGAACGAGACCGAGCGGGCCGAGCCACGGGAAGAACGGGGTGATCGGGATGTAGGGGACGCCGAGCAGCCGGGCGAGCGACGGCACGTTCCCGACCAGCGGGTAGATCTCCTCGGCCCCGACGACCGACAGCGGGATGATGGGGACCCCGGTGCGCAGCGCCGACGACACGAAGCCGCCGCGGCCGAAGCGCTGGAGCTTGTAGCGCTCGGCGTACGGCTTGCCGATGCCCTTGAAGCCCTCGGGCCACACACCCACGAGCTCGCCGCCGGCGAGCATCCGCTGGGCATCCTCGCCGCACGCCAGGGTGGCGCCGCTCTTGCGGGCCAACGCGCTGACCACGGGCATCCGGAACACCAGGTCGGCGCCGAGCGGTCGCAGGTGGCGCCCGGCGTGGTCGTGGACGGTCACCATCGTCATCAGCGCGTCCAGCGGGATCGTGCCGGAGTGGTTGGAGACGACCAGCGCACCGCCCTCGGCGGGGATGTTGTCGGCGCCCCTGACCTCGATCCGGAACCACTTCTCGGCGATGGGTCGCAGCGCGGTCATCAGGAAGCGCTCGGTGATCTCGGCGTCGAAGCCGTACTCGTCCACGAGGTAGTCGCCGGTGACCCGACGGCGCATGAAGGCGAGGAAGCGCGCCAGCTGGGGCTCCCACTGCTCGCCGAAGAGCTCCTTGGCGGCGAACTGGAAGGCACCGAGCCACTCCCCCGCCGAGATGCCGGCCAACGGCCCCCGCTCGTGGGTGGTGGCGGGCGCGACCGGCGGCGGCTCGGGGGCACCCTGCTGGGACGGCTCGTGCTCCGGCGGTGCCTGGCGGGGCGGGGTCGGCGGGGCCTGGTCTGCCTCCGACTCGGCGGTCGGCCTGGCCGGCGTACGACCGGCGAGGTTGCGAGCAGCCGAGGAGGGGCGCGCGTTGCCGGTGCCGCGCCCCGGACGGCCACGGGTGCCGATCGGGATGATCTCCGCGTCACCCACGGCCGGCCTCCGTGAGCTCGATGGTCGCCGGGTCCACGAGCCGGGAGGCGCCGTCGATCATGCGGGTCGCGTAGCCGCCGGTGGGGGTCAGCGAGCCGGAGAAGTCCTCGAACGCCTCGGCCGTCGTCCAGCGCGGCTCGAAGCCGAGGTCGGCGCGCATCCGGGTGGTGTCGATGCCCCGGCCGTAGGTCAGGAAGCTGAGCTGCTCGGGCGAGAAGTCGGCGAGCCGGGCCCGCCGCAGCACGGAGCCGAGGCCGCCGACCGCGAACGCCGGCAGGGTGACGCTGGGGCGCTGCAGCCGACGGATCGCCTGGGACAGCATCAGGACGCCGTCGCCGGCGACGTTGAACACTCCCGACGGCCCGTCGAGCGTCACGTGCTGGAGGACGCCGAGCAGGTCGTCCTGGTGGAGGAACTGCAGCCTCGGGTCGAAGCCCAGCACGGTCGGCACCACCGGCAACCGGAAGTAGGAGGTGATCGGGCTCTGGACGTGGGGCCCGATCACGTTGGCGCAGCGGAGCAGCGTCACCCGGACGTCGGGCCGGCGCCGCGAGAACCCCCGGACGTAGCCCTCGACCTCGGCGGCGTCCTTGGCATAGCCGGAGCGCGGCGCGCGCCGGGGCTCCATCTCCTCGGTGAACATCGCGGGGTCGCGGTTGCTGGCACCGTAGACCGTGGAGGTCGACTTCACGACGAGGTGGCGCAGCCCGGGCGCCTGCTGGGCCGCCGCGAGCAGCTGCATCGTCCCGATGACGTTGAGCTCCTTCATGGTGTGGCGGCCACCGGCGGTGCCGGGGGTCGCGATCACACTCATGTGGACGACCGTGTCGACGTCCTCCTTGGCGATCACCTTGGCGATCACCGGGTTGCGGATGTCGGCCCGCACGAAGGAGACGTCGCCGATGTCACCGCGCGGCGGGACCACGTCGACGCCGATCACCCGGTCGACGCCGAGCGTCGCCGCCAGCGCACGCGCACACCGGCGACCGAGGTCGCGCGAGACCCCGGTGACCAGGACGACCTTGCCGGCTGCGCTCATGAAGCGATTCCTCGAGGGAGGGGCGCGGTGCCTACTTGCCGAGCTTGCGACGCTGGACGCGCGTCTTCTTGAGCAGCTTGCGGTGCTTCTTCTTCGCCATGCGCTTGCGCCGCTTCTTGATGACAGAACCCACAGGGATACCTTTCAGAACTCACGATGCCGCCGGGTGCACCCGGAAGCGTTGATCAGCCTATCCGCCGTGGGCGAGGCAGCCGAAACCGCGTGGAACAAAGTCCACCATGTGAGTCTGGTTTGGGTCAGCGCGCGTGGCTCAGCCGGCGCTGTAGAAGCTCTTGCGCAGGTACTCGTCCACGTCTTCCTCGGTCACCCGGAAGGACCGGCCGACACGGACGGCTGGAAGATCACCGTTGTGCACCAGGCGGTAGACCGTCATCTTGGAGACGCGCATCATCGCGGCGACCTCGGCCACCGTCAAGAACTTGGGATCGTTGTAGTCCCCAGGCTTGCTGTCCATCGTGCACCGGCTTTCTCTGCGGCACGCCACCAGCTTCCCCACCGGTGGGCCACGTGCACGTGAAGGATAGGGCCTGTGTGATTGGTGGGGAAGCAAATCACCAATGTAACTCGAGTGGTCCGGCGTGTCCGCTTGCGCGAGGCGGGAAGTTTTACCTGAGCGGCCCCGCGGAATCGGGTCAGGGAAGCGGATCGAGGCCGTGGAACGGGAAGATCTCTGACCGGGTCGCGTGGATCGCGCGGTCCAGCCAGGTGTCCGGGTCGTAGCCCTCCGACCAGTCGCGGTAGGCCGGGGTACGGCCGTCGGTGAGCCGGTGCGGCGCGACCTGGCCCAGCCGGGTCCGGACGTGGTCGCGCCAGCCCGCGGGGGTCTCGGTGTCGGGCGGCAGCGGCCGGCCGGCGACGATCGCGAGCAGGTGGGTCCACGCCCGCGGCACGACCTCGACCACGGCGTACCCACCGCCGCCGGTCACCACCCAGCGGCCGTCGGCGACCTCGTGGGCCAGGTCGTGGAGCGCCTCGTACGTCGCCCGCTGGCCGTCGACGGTCAGCATCATGTGCGCCAGCGGGTCGTTGATGTGGGAGTCGCAGCCGTGCTGCGTGACCAGCACCTCCGGCCGGAACTCGCGCAGCAGCGGCGGCACCACGGCGTGGAACGCCCGGAGCCAGCCCGCGTCGGAGGTGCCCGGTGGCAGGGCGACGTTCACCGCGGAACCCTGGGCGTCGGGCCCGCCCACGTCGTTCGGGAACCCGGTGCCGGGGAAGAGCAGCTGGCCGGTCTCGTGGAGGGAGACCGTGAGCACCCGCGGGTCGTTCCAGAAGATCTTCTCGACCCCGTCGCCGTGGTGGACGTCGACGTCGACGTAGGCCACCCGCTCCGCACCCGAGTCGAGCAGCCGCTGGATCGCGATCGCGACGTCGTTGTAGATGCAGAAGCCGCTGGCCCGATCCGGCATCCCGTGGTGGAGGCCGCCGGTGATGTTCGCCGAGTGGAGGCTGCGCCCCGACCACACCTGGTCGACCGCCTCGATGCTCGCGCCGACGACGTGCGCGGCGGCGTGGTGCATGTCGGGGAAGACCGGGTTGTCGTCACTCCCCAGGCCGAACTCCTGGTCGTGCTCCCCGGTCGTGCCCGCCCGGGTCACCGCGTCGACCAGGCCGGCGGAGTGCACGGTCAGCAGCTGGTCTCGGCTTGCGACCGGGGCGTCGACCAACGAGAGTCCGTCGAGCACCCCGAGGGACTCCGCCAGCCGCATCGTCAGGTCGACGCGGATCGGTGACATGGGGTGGGACGGCCCGAAGTCGTACTCGGTGAGGCTCGGGTCGAAGACGACCGTCGCCGGTCCCGAGCACGCCACCATGGACGACAACGTACCTGTACCCTCGTGCCGTGCCGACGCCTCGTTCCACTCTCGTGAACACCATGTGGTGGCCCGCCTGACGGCGGACCCCGCATCGATCGAGCACACCCTTCGACGCAACGACCGCCCCCGGGCGGTCGTACGCATGCGTGCGCACCCTCGGGGGCCCTGACCCAGGAGCGCACCATGACCACCCTCTCCCTGCTGACCCCGTCGGGCCGGCTCACCCTCGGCAACCTGCTCGGCGCGCTGCGGCCGATGGCCGAGCGCCAGGACTCCTCCGGCCGGCCGGCGTTCTACGGCATCTCCGACCTCCACGCGATGACCACCCCCCACGACCCGGCCGCACTGCGGGAGCGCACCCGTGAGCTGATGACGCTGCTGCTGGCGGCGGGGCTCGAGCGCAGCACGCTGTTCCGGCAGAGCGCGGTGCCCGCCCACACCGGCCTCGCCTACCTGCTCGAGTGCACGGCCCACACCGGTGAGCTGAACCGGATGATCCAGTTCAAGGAGAAGGGCCGCGACGTGCCGACCACCCGGGTCTCCCTCTTCACCTATCCGGTGCTGATGGCCGCCGACATCCTCCTCTACCGGCCCGCCGCGGTGCCGGTCGGCGCCGACCAGCGTCAGCACGTGGAGCTCACCCGCGACCTCGCGATCCGCTTCAACTCCGCCTACGGCCCGGTGTTCACCGTCCCCGAGATCGTCACCCCCGCCGCCGGGTCCCGGGTGATGGACCTCGCCGAGCCGACGCGGAAGATGAGCAAGTCGGTCTCCGGCCCCGGCAGCGTCCTGCTGCTCGACCCGCCCGACGTCGTACGCCGCAAGGTCGGCCGTGCGGTCACCGACTCCGACACCGGTCCGGACGCCGTCCGCGCCGATCGCGAGGCCAAGCCGGGCGTGACGAACCTGCTCGACATCCTGGCCGCGTGCGGCGGGTCCGCCCACGGGATCACGACCTATGGCGCCCTCAAGGCGGCCGTGACGGAGGCGGTGGTCGCGGTGCTCGAGCCGCTCCAGGCGCGCTACCGCGAGCTCGCCGCCGACCCCGGCCACGTCGACTCGGTGTTCGAGGCTGGCTCCGAGCGGTGCCGCGAGGTCACCGAGCCGGTGCTGGCCGCGGCCAGGTCGGCCATGGGGTTGTAGCAGGCACTCGAGGCGGCGCGCCGAACATGCAGATCTGCTCGGGTGCCGTCCCACTGAGCGTGACCGCGGTGCAGCCTCGAGACTTCGGCCAGTCCGACACGCCGTGATGGATCCCTGTGTGATCGGATGCTCGCGTGCGCGCCGTCCTCTTCGATCTCGACGACACCTTGGTGGATCAGAGCTCGGCCGCGCGATCTGCCTCGATCTCGTGGGGTCGCGCCCACGGACTGTCGGGGAGCGAGGACGAACTGTTCCGCCGCTGGTCAGAAATCTCGACCCCGCACTACCAGCGCTACCAGCAACGTGAGGTGACCTTCGCCCAACAACGACGGGCCCGGGTGCGCGAGTTCTTGCCTCACCTGGACCTGGTGGATGACGACCAGGCCGACGCCGCCTTTCGCGGCTATCTCGACCTCTACGAGGCCTCGTGGGTCTGCTTCCCCGACGCCGTTCCAGCGTTGCGGCGAGTGCGCGAGGCGGGACTGACGGCCGCCGTCCTCACCAACGGCAACCGCGCGCACCAGCAGCTCAAGCTGAGTCTGGTCGGTCTCACACATGAGATCGATGCGTTGTTCACGTCTGACCAGTTCCCTCGCGGCAAGCCTGACCCAGCGCCGTTCCTCGGCAGCTGCACGCGCCTCGGACTCGAGCCCGCCGACGTCCTCATGGTCGGTGACTCGATGACCAGCGACGTCCAGGGTGCCGTGGGCGCGGGCATGGACGCGGTCCTCCTCGACCGGCGAGACGAGCATCCCGACAGCGTCGTACGCCGGATCAGGACCCTCGACGAACTCGAGGTCTGACTGGGTGAGAGGTCAGGACCCCTCGGCGAGCGCGCGGGAGCGGTCGCGGGCGGCCTCCATCGCGGCCAGGAAGGCGGCGCGGACACGGTGGCCCTCCAGCTCGCGGAGCGCGGCGGCGGTGGTGCCGCCGGGCGAGGTCACCTGCTCGCGCAGCACCACCGGGTGGCTGCCGGTCTCGCTGAGCATGGCGGCCGAGCCGACCAGGGTCTGCACGACGAGGTCGGTGGCCGTGGCGCGCGGGAGGCCGAGGTGGACGCCCGCCTCGATCATCGACTCCACCACGAAGAAGATGTAGGCCGGGCCGGACCCGGAGATGGCGGTGACGGCGTCCATCTGCCGCTCGGGCACGCGCAGCACCTTGCCGGTCGAGGCCATCAGCGACTCGACCTCCGCGAGGTGGGCGTCGTCGCAGTGGGAGCCGGGGGCGATGGCGGCCATGCCCTGGTCGACCAGCGCCGGGGTGTTCGGCATGACCCGGACGACCGCGACGCCCTCGGGCACGCGGGACTCGATCCAGGAGGTGGTGATGCCCGCGGCGAGCGAGGCGAGGAGCTGGCCGGGACGCAGCTCGCCGGCGATCTCGGCGAGGAGGTCGCCCATGTCCTGGGGCTTCACGACCACCGCGATGGTGTCGGCCTTGCGCGCCGCCTCGACGTTGGAGACGACGGCCACGCCGTAGCGCTCCTCGAGCTCGCGGGCCCGTTCGGGTCGCTTCTCGCCGACCAGCAGGTGGTCGACGCGGCGGCCGGCACGGACGAGGCCGGAGAGCAGGGTCTCCCCCATCACGCCGGCGCCGAGGATGGCCGTCTGGGTCATGACGCCACCTAACTCTTGGAGATCAGCGACTTCGCGAAGAATGACAGGTTGGAGGGCTTCTCGGCGAGGCGTCTCATGAGGTAGCCGTACCACTCGGTGCCGTAGGGGATGTAGACCCGCATCGTCTCGCCGGTCCCGGCCAGCCGGAGCTGCTCGGTCGGCCGGATGCCGTAGAGCATCTGGAACTCGTAGGTGCCCTTCGCGCGGCCGTAGCGGCTCGCGAGCGAGGAGGCGATCTCGACCATCCGCGGGTCGTGGGTCGCGATCATCGGGTAGCCCTGGCCGGCCAGCAGCACCTTGAGGCAGCGCACGTAGGACTTGTCGATGTCGATCCGGTCCTGGAAGGCGACCGCCTCCGGCTCGAGGTAGGCGCCCTTGCACAGCCGGACCCGCGAGCCCTCGTGGGCCAGGTCGCGGCAGTCGGCCTCGGTGCGGTGGAGGGCCGCCTGCAGCACGGCGCCGGTCTCGGGGAAGTCCTTGCGCAGCTCGCGCAGGATCGCGAGCGTCGAGTCGGTGGTGGTGTGGTCCTCCATGTCGAGGGTGACCGTGGTGCCCGCGTTGCGCGCCGCGCGGCAGATGGTCCGCGCGTTCTCGACCGCGATCTTGTGACCGTTGTCGGGCAGCGCCTGGCCGATCGCCGACAGCTTGACCGAGACCTCGGCCTTGCGGGTCAGCCCGCGGTGCGCGAGCTGCTCGAGCAGCTCGACGTACGCCGCCACGGTCGCATCGGCCTGCTCGGCGTCGAGGGTGTCCTCACCGAGGAAGTCGAGCGTCACCGTCAGCCCGTCGTCGACGAGGCCGGCGGTCGCCTCGACCGCCGACTCGGTGGACTCACCGGGGACGTAGCTGTGCACGATCCCCGACGACACGGGCATGGCACTGACGAGCTTCTTGACCTGCTGGCTGCGGGCCAGCAGCAGGAGTGGTTGGCGAAGCAGTGGCATGCGAGACAGGTTACGCGGGGCGGCTGGCGAGTCCCTAGTCGGCGGTGGAGGCCCGACGACCCTTCCCCTTGCGCCCCTTCTTGCCGCCCTTACCGCCCGGGCCGGCGCCCTGCGCACCCTGCCGCTGCGCCTGCTCGAGCTTCCAGCCGGCGTCGACCGCGCCGGCCAGCGCGGCCACCGCGGCGTCGAGGGCGATGGTCTCGGACTCGACCAGCGGGCTCTCCGGCGCGGCGACGTCCTCACCCGGCCGCAGCGAGGCCAGGTCGCCGATCACGTGGGGTCCCTGCTCGCGCAGCGACGCGATGGTGTGGTCGGCGAGGGTGCGGATCCGCGCCAGCGCCCACTCCGGGGGCGTCGGGATCTTGGTGTCCTCGGGGCCCCACTCGCGGTGGCGCAGCCCGCCGACCGCGCCGTAGAAGACCATCTTCCGGTAGAAGTCGTCGGTCCACCCGTGGGCCTGCTTCTGCCCGTTGAGCTGGCGCAGCATCTCGACGCTGGTGCGGTCGAGCGACTCGTTCGCGCTGGACACCGGCTCCAGGAAGCCGTCGGGGAGGTCGAGCAGCCGCTCGAACGAGCGGGGCATCAGCGCCCGGTTGTTCTCGTCGGAGCAGATCAGGTGGAACCGCTGGAGGTCGAGGTGGGTCGACCACTTCCGCACCGTCTCGGCGAGCTGCTGGCCGGGCGGGAACGACGCCACGATGGCGTCGATGTCGTCGCCGGCGAGGATGTAGGCGAGCCACTCCTCGTAGGTCATCGCCAGGAACTTCTTGACCTTCTCCTGGTAGAGCGACGGCAGCGCCTTGTCGAGCCTTCGGCCGACGGCCACGACGTGGATCCGGTCGGCACCGAAGCTGTCGACGATCCGGCCGATGGCGTCCTCGTCGGCCCGGCCGAACGCCTCGCTGCTGACCACGGCCCTCAGCCCGGAGTCGTTGACCTCGCGGACCAGCTCGTCCCACTCGGACATCAGCGGCTTCCGCATCCCCCGCGGCCGGGCGCCCATCACGGCCCAGCCGGAGAACTTCGCCCGCACCCCGGAGCCCGGGTAGAGCACCCCGAGGTCGGCCATCTCGTCGCGGCGAGCGGCCATCGTGGTCTGGATCGAGGTCGAGCCGGTCTTCGGCGGACCGATGTGGATCATCACGTCACCGGGCGCCATCGGCGCGATGTCGTCCCACGGGTTCTCAGGCATGCGGGGATGGTATCCGCCGCCCACTGCTAGGGAGTACGACGCCGCAGCGTGGCCGCCCCCAGGGCGAGCGCCGCGACCGTGAACGCCGCGATCACGGCCAGGTCGGCCCAGGCCTCCGACGGTGCTGGTCGTCCGGACCAGCGACTGCATCGCGTCGACGGCGTACGACAGCGGCAGCACGTTGCTGATCGCCTCGAGCACCGTCGGGCAGCCGGTCGCGCGGCACCAGCAGCCCGCACAGCAGGATCTGCGGGACGACCACCGCCGGCATGAACTGCACCGCCTGGAACTCGGTCCGGGCGAAGGCGCTGACGAACAGCCCGAGCGCGGAGCCGAGCACCGCGTCGGCGACCGCGACCACCGTGAGCAACCAGACCGGGCCGGTGACGTCGAGGTCGAGCAGCCCGACGCAGACGGCCACGGCGATCGCGGACTGGGCCGCGGCCATCAGCCCGAACGCCAGCGCGTAGCCGAAGAGGAAGTCGAGCTTGCCCATCGGCATCGACAGCAGCCGCTCGAGCGTGCCGCTGGAGCGCTCGCGCAGCGTGGTGACGCTGGTGACCAGGAACATGATGAAGAAGGGGAAGAGCGCCAGCAGGCTCGGCCCGATCGCGTCGAAGACGTCGCCGGGCGAGTCCGTGTAGATCCACCAGAGCAGCGACATCAGCAGCGTCGGCAGCACCAGCAGCATCGCCAGCGTGCGGTGGTCGCGTCGCAGCTGGGCCAGCACCCGGGCGGCGACGGCGAGCGTGACCCGGGGGTTCATGCCGCCCGCCGCTCCACGATCGCGAGGAACGCCGCCTCGATGTCGTGCGGAGCCGGTGCGGGCCCGGATCTCGTCGGGCGTGCCGTCGGCGATCAGCGCGCCGTCGCGCATCAGCAGCAGCCGGTCGCACCGCTCGGCCTCGTCCATCACGTGGCTGGACACGAAGACCGCCGACCCCGCGTCGGCCAGCCGGTGGAACAGCTGCCACAGCTGCTGGCGCAGCACCGGGTCGAGGCCGACGGTCGGCTCGTCGAGCACCAGCAGGTCCGGGTCGCCCAGCAGCGCCACCGCCAGGCTGGCGCGCGAGCGCTCGCCGCCGCTGAGGGTGCGGACGACCTGGTCGGCGAGGCGTTCGAGGTCGACCGCGGCGATCGCCCGGTCGACAGCGGCCCGGTCGAGGCCGCGCACCCGCGCGAAGAAGGTGAGGTTCTCGCGCGACGGTCAGGTCGTCGTACACGCTGGCGGCCTGCGTGTGGTAGCCGATCCGGTCGCGCAGCGGGGCGCTGCCGGCCTCCTGGCCCAGCACGGCCACCCGACCCGAGGCGACCCGCTGCACCCCGACCAGGCAGCGCATCAGGGTGGTCTTGCCGCACCCGCTCGGGCCGAGCAGCCCGGTGACCCCGCCGCCGATCGTGAGGTCGAGCCCGTCGAGCACGGACCGGCCGCCGCGGACGACGGTGAGCCCGGCGATCTCGACCGCGCGGTCATGGGGTCCCCGCGGAATCGGAGCGACGCGAGGCGATTCCGTGAGGTCGGATCAGCGGGTCGGCACCACGAAGTGCTCGCGGGCGAACTCCAGCGACGCGAGCAGGTCGGCCTCGCGCTGCTCCCGGCTGGCGGCCTTGCGGGTGTTGATCTCGACCACGATGTCGCCGCCGAAGCCGCGCCCGCCACGTGCGCGCAGGAACTCCGAGGCCTGCATCACGCCGCGGCCGGGCACGAGGTGCTCGTCCTTGGCCGAGCCGCTGCCGTCGGTGAGGTGGACGTGGCGGAGCCGGAGCCCATCCGCACCGCCATGTCGACGACGTCGGACTGCGCGATCGCGGCGTGGGAGAGGTCGATGGTGGTGTGGGCGTAGGCCTCCTCGGAGGGGTCCCAGCCGGGCAGGTACATCTCCATGCCTCGCCGCGCGCTGCCCGCCACGGGTACATGTTCTCGACGGCGAAGTCGATGCCGGTCGACTCCTCCAGCGCCGCGATGCCGTCGACGAAGCCGCGCGGCGTAGTCCTTCTGCCAGCGGAACGGCGGGTGGACCACGACGACCTCGGCGCCGACCGCGGCGGCCATCTCGGCGGAGCGCTCGAGCTTGCCCCACGGCTCGGTGCCCCAGACCCGCTGCGTGAACAGCAGGCACGGCGCGTGGACCGCGCAGACCGGGATCTCGTGGTGGGCGAGAGCTGCTTGACCGCCGCGGTCTGCTGGCTGAGCGCGTCGATGCCGACCATGACCTCGACCGCGTCGTACCCCAGCCGGGCGGCGTAGGCGAAGGCGTGGGCGGAGGACTCCGGGTAGACCGAGGCCGTGGAGAGCCCGATCCGGGTCACCGGGGCCGCGGATCGTAGCGCCAGCGTTCGTCGCGGGGTCATGTCGACCGGCCGGCGATGGCGTCGATCCGCTCGAGGATCACGCCCTCACGCAGCGCCCACGGGCAGATCTCGAGCTCGTCGAGGTCGAAGATGTCCATCGCGGCGTCGGCGACCAGGGCGCCGGGGAGGATCTGGTGGGCCCGGCTCGGCGAGACGCCGGGCAGCTCGGCCAGCTCCTGTCGGACATCGCCACCAGCTTCGGGATCCAGTCTGCAGCTCCTCGGCTGCAGCACCGCGGCACGAGCGGACCGTCTCCGGAGGGGGCGGCCCCGCAGATCCGGGCCAGCGAACGGAAGGTCTTCGAGGTCGCCACCGCGTGGTC
>CAWIKJ010000008.1:0-24544 GCA_963836745.1 uncultured Actinomycetota bacterium | reverse complement strand
CTATGGCTTGACCGCGATCACCCAGCATGGCGCCTCGAGCAGGATCCGCTGAGCGGTGCTGCCCATGATCAGCTTCCCCACCGGCGTCCGGTGGCGCATGCCGATCACGATCACCGGGTCGTCGGCCTCGCGCGCCGCGTTCACGAGGTCCTCGGCCGCGTCGACGCCGACCTGCTGCCGCACCTCGTGGGGACGCCGGACTCGGCGAGCCGGACTCGAGGTGGGACAGCGCCGACTCGCCCAGGTAGCGCTTGTCGACCAGCGAGGCGCCGCGCGACGCGTTCAGCACCAGCATCCCGGTGCCGCGCCGTCGTGCCTCCTCGATGCCGGCTGCCAGCGCCGCCTCGCCGTACTCGTCGGGGATGTAGCCCACCAGGACCGTCACGGTGCCACCTCCGCCTTCTCGTTCGGGGTGCGCAGCCGGCCGCAGCACGATCGGGACCACCAGCACCAGCACGATCAGGACGTAGATCGCGACCGCGAGTCCCTCGCTGAACAGCCCGCTGATGTCGCCGCTCGACAGGTCGAGCGCCTCGCGCAGCTTGAGCTCCATCAGCGGTCCGAGGATGACCCCGAGGATCAGCGGCAGCACCGGGATGCCGAACCGCCGGATCGCGAAGCCGACCCCACCGAAGAACAGCAGCAGCGCGAGGTCGAACGGGTCCTGCGCGACCGAGTAGGCCCCGAGGGTGGCGAAGAACAGGATGCCGGCGTAGAGCTGCGGCCGCGGGATCCGCAGCAGCTTGGCCCAGATCGGCGCCAGCGGCAGGTTGATGACCAGCAGCAGCGTGTTGCCGATGAGCAGGCTCGCCAGCAGCGTCCACACCAGGTCGGGCTGCTCGTCCATGAGCGTCGGCCCCGGCACGATGCCGTACGACGTGAGGGCGGCCAGCAGGATCGCGGCGGTGGCGGTCACGGGGAGACCGAGCGCGAGCAGCGGCACGAACATGCCGGCGGCGCTGGCGTTGTTGGCCGCCTCCGGCCCGGCCACGCCCTCGATCGCACCGTGGCCGAACTCGTCGGCCCCGCCGCCCTTGCGGCCGGCGAGCTTCCGCTCGGTGACGTAGGACAGGAAGGTCGGCGTCTCGGCGCCACCGGCCGGGACCGCGCCGAACGGGAAGCCGAGCGCGGTGCCGCGCAGCCACGGACCGGCCGACCGGCGCCAGTCGTCGCGCCCGAGGAACGGCCGGCCGGCCGGGATCACGTCGACCGGCTTGCGGCGCAGGTGGGCCGCGGTCCACAGCGCCTCGCCCATGGCGAACACGCCGACCGCGACGATCACGATGCCGATGCCGTCGGCCAGCTCGATCATGCCGAAGGTGAGCCGGGCCTGGGCGGTGGACAGGTCCATGCCGATCAGCCCGATGGTGAGGCCGATGAACAGCCCGGCGAAGCCGCGGATCTTCGACTCGCCCAGCACGCTGGTGACCAGCACCAGCGAGAGCAGCATGATCGCGAAGAACGTGGGCGCGCCGACCTTGACCGCCTGCTCGGCGAGCGCGGGCGTGAAGAAGGCGACCAGCAGGGTGCCGATGGTGCCGGCGATGAACGAGCCGATCGCGGCGGTGGCGAGCGCCTGCGCGGCCCGGCCGCGCTTGGCCATCTTGTTGCCCTCGATCGCGGTCATCACCGAGGCGGACTCGCCCGGGGTGTTGAGCAGGATCGAGGTGGTCGAGCCGCCGTACATGCCGCCGTAGTAGATGCCGGCGAAGATCACCATCGACTCGGTGACGTCGAGGCCGTAGGTGATCGGCAGCAGCAGCGCGACGGCCATGGCCGGGCCGATGCCGGGCAGCACGCCGACGAAGGTGCCGAGCAGGACGCCGATGGCGGCGTAGAGCAGCAGCTGGGGCGTGAAGGCGTTGGCGAAGCCGCTCGGCGAGGAGGTCGAGGGTCTCCATCAGAGGATCCCGTCCAGGATGCCGGCGGGGAGCGGGACGCCGAGGTACCAGAAGAAGTACCAGCTGGCGACCGACATCACCGCGCCGACGATCAGGTCACCGACGAGCGACTTGCTGCCCAGCGTCCAGGCGGCGCCGGCGAACAGCAGCGCGCCGGTGATGGCCCAGCCGAGTGATGTTCACGAGCAGCAGGTTGAGGACCAGGATGCCGACCAGCTTGAGGACGGTCACCCAGTCGGCCGGCGAGGTGAGGTCGACGTCCTCGCCCTCCTCGCCCTCGGCGACGTCGCCGCGGGCGGTGGCGATCGCGAGCAGCACGGCGATCACGCACATGCCGCCGCCGACGAGGTAGGGGAAGACGCGCGGCCCGATCGGGTCGCCGAAGCCGACGGACAGGCCGCGGGCGTCGACGATGGTCACGATGCCGACGACCAGCATCACGGCGGCGAGGCCGTACTGCGCCTTGTCGACCTGCGGTCGCTCGGCAGCTTCGGGGTCGGTGCTCATAGCAACCCCAGTTCCTCTAGGGTCCCGGAGACCCGTTGGTCCTGCTCGTCGATGAACGTCGCGAAGTCGTCGCCGGTCTTGAAGTCGTCGGTCCAGCCGTTCTCGTCCAGCGCGTCCTGCCAGCCCTGGCTGTCGTGCATGGTCTCGAGGTAGCCGATCAGCTCCTCGGTGCGTTCCTCGCTGATCTCGGGCGGTGCCAGCACGCCGCGCCAGTTCAGGAAGACCAGGTCGATGTCGGACTCGGTCAGCGTCGGCACCTCGGCGAAGATCCCGTCGGGGTAGCGCTCCTCCCCCGACACGGCCAGCACCCGCAGGTCGCCCGACTCGACGTAGCCGGCGAACTCGGCGAGACCCGAGAAGCCGACGCCGATCTTGTTGCCGAGCAGCGCGCTGGTGAGGGGGCCGCCGCCGTCGTACGTCACGTAGTTGACGTCGTTGGGGTCGATGCCGAGCTCGGCGGCGAGCTGCATCGGGAAGAGGTGGTCGGGGCCTCCGGGCGACGAGCCGCCGCCGACCGGGATCGAGGCCGGGTCGGCGCGCCATGCCTCGGCGAAGTCCTCGACCGTCCGGTACGGCGAGTCGGCCGCGACCAGGATCCCCTCCGGCTCGCTCATCAGCTGGGCCAGCGGGGTGGCGTCGCTGACGTCGTACTCGCTGGCGAAGGAGTACGTCGATCCCACCACGCCGAGCCCGACGGTCATCATCGTGTGCTCGTCGCCGGCCCGGCCCATCAGCGAGGTCATCGCGCCGGCACCGCCGGCGCCGACGATGTTGTCGACCGTGAACGAGCCGCCGGTGATCTCCTCGTCCTCCATCACCGCCACTGCCTCGCGACCGGTCTGGTCGTAGCCGCCGCCGGGGCTGTTGGGGATGATCATGAGCATGTCGCTGGTGCCCTCGCCACGGGTCACCCCGCACCCGGTGAGTCCGGCCGCGAGCAGCAGCGTGGCGGCGATCCGGCCCGCCCGTCCCGGTCCCGAGTGATCTCGCACGCCTGTCACTCTGCCGTGCCCGGAACTCGGTGTCGAGGATCACTTCGGGCCGTCTAGGGTCGGACGCGTGACGAATCGTTCCGTGGACGCCATCTCCGACCGCTACGTCGACGAGTACGCCGCCCTCGACCCGATCACTGCGACGTTCATCGGCGTGGACGGGCACGAGGACCGCCTGGGCGACCTGTCCCCCGACGGCTTCGCGGCGCGCGAGCAGCTGACCCGCACGGCGCTCGCCGACGCGACGGCGGCGACCCCGGTCGACGAGCGCGAGGCCGTCGCCCGCGACTCGTTCCTCGAGCGGCTCGGGCTGGAGGTCGAGCTGATCGAGGCCGGCCAGACCCGTTCTCACATGTCGGTGATCTTCAGCGACATCCATGCCGTCCGGCAGGTCTTCGACCTGATGCCGCGGGCCAGTGAGCAGGACTGGGCGAACATCGACGCCCGGCTGGCTGCGATCCCCGAGGCGCTGGGTGACTACCGGGTGACGTTGGCCGAGGAGGCCGACCGCGGGAACGTGTCCGCGGTCCGCCAGTACCGCGAGGTGATCGACCAGATCGGCGCGTGGACCGGCCGCTCCGGGGAGGGCGGCGACATGCTCGGGACCCTCGTGTCCGGGTGCGAGCTCGACGCGATGAAGCCGGACCTGAGGCGTCACGCCGCCGAGGCCAACGCGGCGCTCGACGACATCGCGTCCTTCCTGCGGCAGGAGATCCTGCCCCGCGGTCGTGAGCGCGACGCGGTCGGCCGCGAGCACTACGCCCTGCAGTCGCGCTACTTCCTCGGCGCCACCATCGACCTCGAGGAGACCTACGCGTGGGGGTGGGAGGAGCTCAAGCGGCTCTCCGACGACATGGCCACCACCGCCGGCCGGATCGTGCCGGGGGCGACGTACGCCGAGGCGGTGGCCCACCTCGAGAACGACCCGGCCCGCCGCATCGCCGGCCGCGAGGAGTTCCGGGCCTGGATGCAGCAGCTGGCCGACCGCGTGATCGACGAGCTGGCCGACGTCCACTTCGACATCCCCGAGCCCATCCGCCGGATCGAGTGCATGTTGGCCCCGACGAACGACGGCGGCATCTACTACACCGGCCCGTCGGAGGACTTCACGCGTCCCGGCCGGATGTGGTGGTCGGTGCCCGACGGCATCGACGAGTTCTCGCCGTGGCGCGAGGTCACGACCGTCTTCCACGAGGGCGTGCCCGGACACCACCTGCAGGTCGCTCAGACCGCCTACCGCAGCGAGAGCCTCAACCGCTGGCAGCGGCTGATGTGCTGGAGCAGCGGCCACGGCGAGGGCTGGGCCCTCTACGCCGAGCGGCTGATGGACGAGCTCGGCTACCTCGAGGATCCCGCCGACCGGCTCGGCATGCTCGACGCGCAGAGCTTCCGCGCGGCGCGGGTCATCGTCGACATCGGCATGCACCTCGAGCTCGAGATCCCGCAGGACAACCCGTTCGGCTTCCACCCGGGCGAGACCTGGAACCCGGACCTCGGCTTCGAGTTCATGCGCCAGCACTGCGCGATGGAGGACGCCTTCCTGAGGTTCGAGATCAACCGCTACCTCGGCTGGCCGGGGCAGGCGCCGTCGTACAAGGTCGGCGAGCGGATCTGGCTCGACGCCCGCGCGCAGGCGCAGGCGCGCGCCACCGCCGCCGGTCGCGAGTTCGACCTCAAGACGTTCCACCGGCAGGCGCTCGACCTCGGTTGCCTCGGCCTCGAGCCGCTGCAGCAGGCGTTGGCCCGGTTGTGACCGCGCTGGTCCTCGCGTCGCAGTCGCCGGCGCGGCTGGCGACGCTGCGGTCGGCCGGTGTCGAGCCGGTGGTGGTCGTCTCCGGCGTCGACGAGTCCCAGCTGGTCGACCTGCCGCCGGCGGAGCTGGCGCTGCAGCTGGCCGAGCTCAAGTGCGGAGCGGTGGCGACGCGCGACGGGTTGCCGGCGGGCGCGCTGGTGCTGGGCTGCGACTCGGTGCTCGAGCTGGACGGGGAGTCGCTCGGCAAGCCGACCGACCCCGACGACGCCGTACGCCGGTGGCGCTCGATGCGCGGCCGGGTCGGCGTGCTCCACACCGGCCACTGCCTGCGCGACACCGCGAACGGCCACGTCGCCGCCGCCACCGGCTCCACCTCGGTCCACTTCGCCGACCTGTCCGACGAGGAGATCACGGCGTACGTCGCGACCGGCGAGCCGCTCCACGTCGCCGGCGCCTTCACCGTCGACGGCCTGGGCGGCGCCTTCGTGAGCCGGATCGAGGGCGACCACCACAACGTGGTCGGGCTCAGCCTGCCGCTGCTCCGCGAGCTGGTCGGCGAGCTCGGTCACTCCTGGGTCGAGCTGTGGGCGTGACGTTGTCGGCCCAGGGCTGACGCGTGTGGTGCGCTGGGTAACGGACCCTTGGTGTCACTCCTGCGCCGCTGTAACGGCGCACCAGCGACACCAGCGGCCCGTTACCTGATCCTCGGCCCGGTCGACGCGGTCAGCGCTGGGGAAGACGAACTGCCGGAACAGGAAGAACCGGGCGGCGTTGGCCAGCAGCAGGCCGATCATGTTCGCCGAGACGTTGTCGGAGAGCGGGTCGTCGAGTCCGAGCGAGTTGCGGCTGATCCACAGGCACATGATCGGGATCAGCATCGTGAGCAGGTTGATCCCGACGAACGCCATCACGCCGCCGTCGGCGTGCCGGGCCGCACGGTCGCGGAACGCCCACTGCTTGGTGCCGTTGAAGCTGATGACCATGGCGACGCCGTTGGCGATGACGTAGGCCAGCTCAGGGGAGTCGTTGAGCGGCGCGAAGTCGGCGGTGTTGAACCCGTGCACGAGGAAGTTGAACAGCACGATCGCGACGATCGTCGCGAGCAGACCGACGGCGAGGAACCTGCCGACCTCGCCAGCGAACCGTTGCCAGCGCTCCCCCATGGTCGGAAAGCGTATCCGGAGCGCCGTGCCATTCCCGGTAACCGGTCCCGTCTAGCCCACTCGGCCGCCGCACTCGCCGGGCGTGCGCCGTACGCCGGAAGCCGTCGTCACTCGACCGGGAGGCCGAGGCCGCGGGCGATCAGCATCCGCTGCACCTCGCTGGTGCCCTCGCCGATCTCCAGCACCTTGGCGTCGCGGTAGAAGCGGACGACGGGGTACTCCTCCATGAAGCCGTAGCCGCCGAAGACCTGGGTGGCGATCCGGGTGCCGGTGACGGCCGACTCGGTCGCGTAGAGCTTGGCGACGGCGGCGGCCTGCTTGAAGTCCTTCGTCGAGACCTTGTGACCGGCGTCCATGGCGTCCTTCATCGCGGCGGCCTTGTAGGTCAGCAGCCGGGCGGCGTCGAGCATCACCCGGAGGTCGGCGATCTGGAAGGCTACGCCCTGCTTGCGCCCGATCGGACCCTGAGAAGTCTGCCGCTCGCCGGCGTACTGCAGCGAGAGGTCGAGGCAGGCCTGGAGGCAGCCGACCGCGAGAGCGGCAATGGCGACCCGGCCGTCGTCGAGGGTGGCGAGGAACTGGGCGTAGCCGCGGCCACGGTCGCCGAGCAGGTGGGACTCGGGCACCCGGCAGTCCTCGAAGGACAGCGGGTGGGTGTCGGAGGCGTGCCAGCCGAGCTTGTCGTAGGCCTTCTCGGCGGTGAAGCCGGGCGTGCCCGCGGGGACGATGATCGCGGAGATCTCGGGCTTGCCGTCCTCACGCTCTCCCGTCTTCGCGGTGACGGTCACGCAGGAGGTGATCTCGGAGCCGGAGTTGGTGATGAACTGCTTGGCGCCGTTGACGACCCACTCGCCGTCGGCGAGGACGGCCTTCGTCCTGGTCGCGCCGGCGTCGGAGCCGGCGCCCGGCTCGGTGAGGCCGAAGCCGGCGAGCTTCTCGCCGGCCACCAGGTCGGGGAGCCAGGTCTGCCGCTGCTCCTCGGTGCCGTAGGTGAGGATCGGGTTGATGCCGAGGCCGACCGCGGCTTCCAGCGTGATGCCCATCGACTGGTCGACCCTGCCGATCTCCTCGATGGCCAGGCAGAGGCTGGTGAAGCCGCCGTCCTCGCCGGCCAGCCCGGCGCCGCCGTACTCCTCCGGCGCGGTGAGCCCCATCAGCCCGAGCTGCCCCATCTTCTGCACCACGTCGACCGGGAAGTGGTGGTCGCGGTCCCACTGGGACGCGTGCGGCGCGATCTCCTTCTCGGCGAAGTCACGGACCGTACGCCGGAACTGCTCGTGCTCGGCAGACAACTCGAAGCTCATGCCGCCGACTCTACCGCCGTTGGTTAGCGATTGTTAACCTCGGAGCGAGGCGGTAAGGTCAGCCTGCCCTAACAATCGGAAGGATCCTCCGTGAAGAAGCGCGTGCTCGCGATCGCCGCCACGCTCGTCACCGCCACCCCGCTGCTGGGCGGCTGCGGCCTGCTCCGCGGCCCCGACCTGGTCGTCTACAACGCCCAGCACGAGGAGCTGATGGACGAGATCGTGCCGCTCTTCGAGGAGCAGACCGGCCTCGACGTCGAGCTGCGCAACGGCAAGGACCTCGAGCTGGCCAACCAGCTGGTCGCGGAGGGCAACGACTCCCCCGCCGACGTGTTCCTCACCGAGAACTCCCCCGCGATGAGCATCGTCGACAACGCCGGCCTCTTCGCGCCGGTCTCCGAGACCGCGCTGGAGACGATCCCCGACGACTACGTGCCGAGCTCGGGCAGCTGGACCGGGATCCTGGCCCGGTCGACCGTCGCGATGTACAACACCGACGCACTGTCCGAGACCGACCTGCCCGTCGTCGATCCTCGACTTCGCCGAGCCGGAGTGGGCGGGCCGGGTCGGCTTCTCGCCGACCGGCGCCGACTTCCAGGCCATCGTCAGCGCCGTCCTGGAGGCCGAGGGCGAGGAGGCGACCGCCGCCTGGCTCGAGGGCCTCGCCGAGAACGGCACCGTGCTCGACAACAACCTCGTGGTGATGCAGAGCGTCAACGAGGGCGAGGTCGAGGCCGGCATCGCCTACCACTACTACTGGTACCGGGACCAGAAGGAGTCGGGCGAGAACAGCGACTCGACCGCGCTCCACTTCTTCGGCGACCAGGACCCGGGCGCCTTCGTCAGCATCTCCGGCGCCGGCGTGCTGGCCAGCAGCGACCACCAGGACGCCGGCCAGCAGTTCGTCGAGTTCCTCACCAGCACCGAGGGCCAGCAGGCGATGGCGGACTCCTACGCCCTGGAGTACCCGCTCAACCCCGAGGCCACCCTGGACCCGGTGGTCAAGCCGTTCGACCAGCTCGAGCCCCCGGCGATCGACCCCGCGTCGCTCAACGGTCCCCAGGTCACCGAGCTGATGACCGAGGCGGGCCTGCTCTGACGCTCCTCGCCCTCCCCGAGCCGCCGACCCGGACCCGCCGCCGCGAGGCGCCGCGTCCGGCGCCGTGGCCACTGCTCGTCGCGGGCGGGGCGGTGGCCCTGCTCGCCCTGGTGCCGCTGGTGTTCGTCGCGACCTACACGGTCCTGATCGGTCCGGCCGAGGCGTGGGAGCTGATCGCCCGGCCCCGGGTCGGCCAGCTGCTCTGGAACACGGTCCGGCTCGCGGGCGGCGCCATGGTGCTGAGCGCGGCGCTCGGCGTGGGCCTCGCGTTCGTGGTGGAGCGCACCGACGTCCCGCTCAAGGGCCTGTGGCACGGGCTGCTGGTCGCGCCGCTCGCCGTACCCGCCTTCGTGAACAGCTTCGCCTGGGTCTCGCTGGACCGCTCGGTGATGGGGTACGGCGGCGCGTTGCTGGTCATCACGCTGTCGTACTACCCGCTGGTCTACCTGCCGGTCGTGGCCGGCCTGCGCGGGCTCGACCCCGCGCTCGAGGAGTCGGCCTGGTCGCTGGGGCACAGCCGCTGGCACTCGTTCTGGTCGGTGGTGCTGCCCCAGCTCCGGCCCGCGCTGCTGGGCGGCATGCTGCTCGTGGGGCTGCACCTGCTGGCCGAGTTCGGCGCGCTCCAGCAGCTCCGCTTCCCGACCTTCACGACGGCGATCTACGACCTCTACGGCTCCACGTTCAACGGCGCGGCCGCCAACATGATCGCCGGCGTGCTGGTGCTCTGCTGCCTGCTGCTCCTGCTCGGGGAGCTGCGGCTGCGCGGCCACCGCCGGTTCGCCCGTGTCGGCCAGGGCGCGGCCCGCGCGGCGGTGCGGGTCCGGCTGGGCCGCGCCCGGGTGCCCGTGGTCGCGGGCCTGACCGGCCTGGTGACGCTGTCGGTCGGCGTGCCGACGTACGCGCTGCTCCACTGGCTCCGGGTCGGCACGTCGACGGAGTTCCCGCTCGGCGAGCTCGCGGCGGCAGCGGGGAGCACGGTCGCGCTCGCGGCGTCGGGAGCGGCCGTGACCACCCTGCTCGCGCTGCCGGTCGCCTGGCTGGCGGTGCGCTACCGCGGCTCCATGTCGACCGCCATCGAGCGCAGCACCTACGGCGCCAACGCGCTGCCGGGCATCGTGGTGGCGCTCGCGTTCGTCACGGTCAGCCTCCGCCTGGTGCCGGCGATCTACCAGACCGCGCTGCTGCTCGTCGTGGCGTACGCCGTGCTCTTCCTGCCCCGCGCGGTGGTCTCGGTCCGCGCCGGACTGGAGCAGGCACCGGTGGTCCTCGACGACGTGGCGCACAGCCTGGGCAGCGGCCCGCTGGAGACCGCCCGCCGGGTGACGCTGCCGGTGATCGCGCCGAGCATCGGGGCGGGCGCGGCGCTGGTGTTCCTGGCGATCTCGACCGAGCTGACCGCGACGCTGATGCTCTCGCCGATCGGCACCGACACCCTCGCCACCAGCTTCTGGTCGGCGTCCTCCGACCTGCGCTACGGGGCGGCCGCGCCCTACGCCCTGCTGCTCGTCCTGATCTCGATCCCCGCCACGGTGCTCCTGATGCGGCAGGAGACACTGAAGCTGTGAGTCGGGTCGAGCTGACGGGAGTCGCCTACGCCTTCGGCGACGTCCGGGCCGTCGACGGCGTGGACCTCGTGGTCCCCGAGGGCTCCTTCACCGCGGTCCTCGGACCCTCCGGCTGCGGGAAGACCACGCTGCTGCGCCTCGTCGCCGGCTTCCTCGCACCGCAGGCCGGCACCATCCGCTTCGACGACCGTGTCATCGCAGGCGAGGGCACCTCGTTGCGGCCGCAGCAGCGACGGGTCGGCTACGTGCCGCAGGAGGGCGCGCTGTTCCCTCACCTCGACGTGGCCGCCAACATCGGCTTCGGCCTGCCCCGGTCACAACGACGCCGCGACCGCATCACCGAGATGCTCGACCTCGTCGAGCTCCCCGCGGACTACGCCGACCGCTCGCCCCACGAGCTCTCCGGCGGCCAGCAGCAGCGGGTCGCGCTGGCGCGGGCGCTCGCCCCGGCGCCGTCGGTCGTGCTGCTCGACGAGCCGTTCTCGTCCCTCGACGCGTCGCTGCGCACCAGCACCGGCCGCGCCGTCGCCCACGCGCTCGCCGCGACCGGGACCACCGCCGTGCTGGTCACCCACGACCAGGACGAGGCGCTGTCGCTGGCCGACCAGGTCGCGGTGATGCGGCACGGCCACGTCATCCAGACCGATGCCCCCCGTGACCTCTACCGCGCCCCCGTCGACCCCGAGGTCGGTGCCTTCGTCGGCGGCGCCACCGTGGTCCGGGCCAGCGTCTGCGACGGCCGGGCGACGTTCTCGTTCGGGTCGGCCCCGCTGGCTGCCGCTGCTCCCGAGGGGGAGGCGCGGGTGCTGCTGCGACCCGAGCAGATCCTGGTGCACCACCAGGGCACCGGCGCCCGGGTCGAGCAGGTGCACTTCTACGGGCACGACGCGTCGGTGCGGCTGCGGGTCCTGCCCGACGGCCCGGCCGTGGTCGCCCGGGTGTCCGGGCTCGAGGCGCCGGCACCCGGCTCGGAGGTCGGCATCGGGGTCACCGGTCCCGTCGTCGCGTTCCCACTGGTCGACCCGACTGGCCGAAGGTAAGCCTTACCTAATACTCTTGCGCGGGTGACCAGCCTGCTCTCCCCTCCCGAGGTCCACGCCCCGCGCGTGCTCGACCTCGCGCAGTTCGGGGACCGGGTCGCGCTCCACACCGCCGACGGCGCGGTGACCTACGCCGACCTGGCCGGCCGGGTCGACGCCGTCGCCGCGCTCCTGGGTGACACCCGTCGGCTGGTGCTGGTCGAGGGGGCCAACACGGTCGAGTCGCTCGCGGCGTACCTCGCGGCGCTGACGCACGGCCACGTCGTCCTGCTCGCCCCGCCCGGCCGTCCGGCCCGGCAGCTGGCCGACGCCTGGGACCCCGACGTGGTCGCCGGTGACCGGCTCGACGTACGCCGCGACGGCACCACGCACGACCTCCACCCCGACCTGGCGCTGCTGCTCAGCACGTCGGGCTCGACCGGCTCGCCGAAGCTGGTCCGGCTCTCCCACGACAACCTCCGCAGCAACGCCGCCAGCATCGCCGACTACCTCGGGCTCACCGCCGACGACCGTGCGATCACGTCGCTGCCGCTGCACTACTGCTACGGCCTCTCCGTCGTCCACAGCCACCTGCTGGTCGGCGCCGGCCTCGTCCTCACCGACCTCTCGGTCGTCGACGAGTGCTTCTGGCGGCTGGCCGAGACTGCCGGCGCCACGTCGTTCGCCGGCGTCCCCTACACGTTCGACCTGCTGGAGAGCGCCGGCTTCGACGAGCGCCGGCTCCCCCACCTCCGCTACGTCACCCAGGCCGGTGGCCGGCTCGCCCCCGAGCGGGTCCGCGACTGGCACGCCCGCGGCGCCGCAGCCGGCTGGGACCTGGTCGTCATGTACGGCCAGACCGAGGCGACGGCGCGGATGGCGTGGCTGCCACCGGCCCTGACCGCCGAGCACCCCGCCGCCGTCGGCGTCCCCGTGCCGGGCGGATCGTTCCGGCTCGAGCCGGTCGCCGAGGTCGACCAGCCCGGCGTCGGGGAGCTGGTCTACGAGGGGCCCAACGTCATGCTCGGGTACGCCGAGCGATCGGCCGACCTCGCGCTCGGCGCCACCCTCGACGAGCTCCGCACCGGCGACCTCGCGCGCATCCGCGACGGCGTCTGGGAGGTCGTCGGGCGCCGCGGCCGGCACGCCAAGCTGTTCGGGCTGCGGCTCGACCTCGACCACCTCGAGCGACAGCTCGACCATGCAACGGACGCCCGGCTGGTCGCGGTCGACGACCTCCTGCACGCCTTCACCACCCGCCCCCGCGTCGCCGACCGGCTGCGTGCCGCGATCGCGCAGGCCAGCGGCCTGCCGCTCAGCGCGATCCGGGTGACGACGCTGGCCGAGCTGCCGCGCACCGAGTCCGGCAAGCCGGACCTCGCGGCGCTCGCCGCCCACGCCCGGCTGCAGCACGCATGGCCGGGCGACGAGCCGGCCCCCGAGTCCGTTCGGGACGACTTCGCCCTGGTCCTCGGACGCCCCGACGCGACCGACACCGACTCCTTCGTCAGCCTCGGCGGCGACTCGCTGTCGTACGTCGAGCTGGCCACCAGGCTCGGCGACCGGCTCGGCGAGCTGCCGGCCGACTGGCACACCCGACCGATCGCGGAGCTGGACACGTCGCGTCCGGGACGTGCCGGCACCCGGCTCGACACCAGCGTGCTGCTGCGGGCGGCCGCGATCCTGGCCATCGTCGGCACCCACGCCAACCTGTGGACCGTGCTCGGCGGCGCCCACGTGCTGCTGGCGGTCGCGGGGTGGAACTTCGCCCGCTTCCAGCTCACCGCCGGGACCCGCCTCGGCAGGCTCCGGCACGGCCTCGTCTCGCTGGCGCAGGTGGTCCTGCCCGCGACGCTGTGGATCGGCCTGGTCGGGATCGTGTCCGGCTACTACTCGGTGCTGCCGGCGACGTTCCTCAACGGCATCCTCGGCAGCGAGCAGTGGTCGCCCGACTGGCAGTTCTGGTTCCTCGAGGCGCTGGTGTGGGTGTCGCTGGTCGCGCTGGCGCTGCTCGCGGTGCCGGCGCTCGACCGGCTGGAGCGGCGCTCGCCCTACCGCTTCGCCCTGGTGCTGGCGCTGGCCGCCCTCGCGTTCCGCTGGTCCTGGTCGGGTCTCGAGGCCGGACCCACCAACCGCTACACGATCGGCCTCGCCGCGTGGTTCCTGCTCCTCGGCTGGCTGGCCAACCGCGCCGACTCCCGCCGCCGGCGTGGGACCGTCGTCGCCCTGGCAGCGGTCGGGGTCTTCGGCTTCTTCGGCGACCCGCTGCGCGAGGCCGTCGTCGTCGCCGGCATCGCGCTGCTCGTGCTCGTGCCGTCGGTGCGGGTGCCGCGCCGGCTGGTCGGCCCGCTGTCCGTCATCGCCTCGGCGTCACTCTTCGTCTACCTGACCCACTGGCAGGTCTACCCGCACCTCGAGCACCGGGTGCCGCTGGCCGCGACGGTGCTCTCGTTCGCCGTCGGCATCGGCTACTGGTGGCTGGCGCGGCCGGTGCTCCGCGGCGTCGGCCGCAGGCTGCACGGCCGGCCCTGAACGCACGACCGCCGCATCCCACCGGAGACGGGATGCGGCAGTCGGCGTGGGCGCTCAGATGCCCGAGGTGGCGGTGATGAAGCTGCGGATCGAGTCGTTGTTGACCTCGCCGTACACGCCCGGGAAGCCCGGGGTGGCGCAGCCGAGGCCGTAGCTGACGATGCCGACCTGGGTGACCCGACCGGCGACGGTGCCGAACAGCGGGCCGCCGGAGTCGCCCTGGCAGGAGTCGCCGCCGATGGCCTCGGCGCAGATCTCGGAGTCGCCCTGGAAGCCCATCAGCCCGTTGGTGGTGCAGGAGTCGTCGGCGACCGCCGAGACGTCGACCGACTTGAGGCCGGACGGGATGATCGGCGAGCCGAAGAACTCGGTGCCCCAGCCGGCGACGGTCAGCGGCGCGCCGTCGGCCTCGAGGCTGTCCTCGCCGACCGCCGACAGCGCGACGCTCGGGGAGGCGATGGGCGCGGTCACGTGGATCAGCGCCGCGTCGAAGGTGCCGGTGTCCTCGTAGTCGGGGTGGACCACGATCCGGTCGACGGAGAGCGTCTGGCCGGTGGAGAGGTCGTCGATGTCGGTGCGCCCGACCCCGACCTGGATGTCGCCCGGCTTGGTGTCGACCAGGCAGTGGGCCGCGGTCAGCACCCACTGGCTGCCGATGACCGAGCCGCCGCAGAAGTGGCCCGCGGTGCCGTCCTGACCCTTGCTCTGGATCGAGGCCATGAACGGGAACTCGCCCTCGCTCGCCTGGGAGCCTCCGACGATCGCCTCGGCGGGCGAGGTGGCGAAGGCGCCGGCGCTGAGGAGCAGCGCGGCGGCGGTGAGACGGGAGGCCCAGGAGATGGTTGAGCGGACACTCAGGCGCACGGGTGGACCTTTCGACGGGGGACAGGTGCCAGTTCCAACGACTGTGGGCCGCGGGGGTTACCCGGGTGACGGGCGATACGCTGCCCAACGTGCCTGAGACGACTCCGCTGACGAAGGTCCTCATCGCCAACCGGGGCGAGATCGCCGTACGCGTGATCCGCGCCTGCAAGGACGCCGGCATCGGCTCCGTGGCGGTCTACGCCGAGCCCGACCGTGACGCCGTGTTCGTCCGGATCGCCGACGAGGCGCACAGCCTCGGCGGGGCCACGCCGGCCGACTCCTACCTCGACATCGGCAAGATCCTCGACGTCGCGAAGAAGTCCGGCGCCGACTCGGTCCACCCCGGCTACGGCTTCCTGGCCGAGAACGCCGACTTCGCGCGGGCCGTGCTCGACGCGGGGCTGATCTGGATCGGACCGCCGCCCAGCGCGATCGAGAACCTCGGCGACAAGGTCAGGGCCCGCCACATCGCCGAGAAGGTCGGCGCGCCGCTGGCCCCCGGCACCAAGGACCCGCTCGAGAACGCCGAGGAGGCGGTCGCGTTCGCGGAGGAGAACGGGCTGCCGATCGCGATCAAGGCCGCGTTCGGCGGCGGCGGCCGCGGTCTCAAGGTGGCGCGCGAGATGTCGGAGGTGGCCGACGCGTTCGAGTCGGCGGTCCGTGAGGCGGTGAGCGCCTTCGGTCGTGGCGAGTGCTTCGTCGAGAAGTTCCTCGACCAGCCGCGCCACGTCGAGACCCAGTGCCTGGCCGACCAGCACGGCAACGTCGTCGTCGTGTCCACCCGCGACTGCTCGCTGCAGCGCCGCCACCAGAAGCTGGTCGAGGAGGCGCCCGCGCCGTTCCTCACCGACGACCAGGTCGCCCGCCTCTACGACGCCTCCAAGGCGATCCTGCGAGAGGCCGGGTACGTCGGTGCCGGCACCTGCGAGTTCCTCGTGGCCAAGGACGGCACCATCTCGTTCCTCGAGGTCAACACCCGGCTGCAGGTCGAGCACTGCGTCTCCGAGGAGGTCACCGGCATCGACCTGGTGCGTGAGATGTTCCGGATCGCGGCCGGCGAGGAGCTCGGCTACGACGACCCCGAGGTCCGCGGCCACTCGATCGAGTACCGCATCAACGCCGAGGACGGCGGCGCCAACTTCATGCCCGCCCCCGGCACGCTCACCGCGTGGACCCCGCCGCACGGCCCCGGCGTACGCCTCGACGGCGGCTACGAGAACGGCGAGACCATCCCCGGCGCCTTCGACTCGTTGATCGCCAAGCTCATCATCACCGGCCGCGACCGCACGCAGGCGCTGGAGCGGTCCCGTCGCGCGCTCGACGAGTTCGTGGTCGACGGCATGCCGACGGTGATCCCCTTCCACCGCGCCGTCGTCGACGACCCCGCCTTCGTCGGCGACGGGTCCTCCTTCGAGGTCTACACGACCTGGATCGAGACCGACTTCGACAACCAGATCACGCCCTACGCCGGCGGGTCGGCCGAGGCCGACGAGCCCGAGGAGCGGCAGCGGGTGACCGTCGAGGTCGGCGGCAAGCGGATCGAGGTCGTGCTGCCCGGCGGCCTGGGCGGGCTGTCGGCCGGCGGTGGCGGCGGGGCGAAGAAGCCGAAGCGCAGCGCGGGCAAGAAGGCCGGCGCCGCGGCGTCCGGCGACTCCGTCACCAGCCCGATGCAGGGCACCATCGTCAAGGTCGTCGTCGAGGAGGGCCAGGAGGTCGCCGAGGGCGAGACCATCGTGGTGCTCGAGGCGATGAAGATGGAGCAGCCACTCAAGGCCCACAAGGCCGGCACCGTCACCGGTCTCCAGGCCGAGGTCGGCGCGACCGTCACCAGCGGTGCGGTCATCTGCGAGCTCAAGGACTGACGCCTCCTCTCGGGGGCCGACGAGCCGTGGCTGCCCTCCGCTCCGTCCTCGCCCTGCTCGCGCCCCTCGTGGCCGGCTGGCTGACCGTGCCGTGCGCGGTGCTCGCGCTGTTCGCGTTGGACGGGTTCGGCCAGGACGCCAGCGTCCTGGCCGCCGCCGGCTGGGGGTTGCTCGGCCTGGCCTGCCCCGCCATCGGTCTGCTGCTCACCCACTGGCTCTCCACCCGACTCTTCGGCGCCGGCCTGGCGGCGTACGTCGTCGGCGTGGCGAGCGCCGTCGTCGTGTCGGGCGTGTTCGCCTGAGCCCCTGTGGAGAGCGGGATGCGCCCAGCCGGCACCGGCGGCAGAGTGACGGCATGGATCCGCTGGACCCGGTGGTGGCCCTCGAACGGTGCGGGGGTGTCAGCGACGGCACCACCCTGCGGCTGCTCTGCGATCACTGGCAGCTCCGGATGGCCGTCCGTGAGGGTCGGGTCGCACACCTGGGTCGCAACAGCTACGCCCTGCCCGGGGCCGGGGACGCACTCGCCGCCGCAGCTCGGCTGCACGGCGTCGCCTCGCATCTCTGTGCTGCCATGGCCTGGGGCTGGAAGGTCAAGCGCCCACCGGTCGAAGCGGTCGTGACGGTGCCCCGCGGCCGCAAGGTGGACCCAGCACGACGATCCGGCGTGGACGTACGCCGGGCCGACCTCTCGTCGGATGAGGTGGCGGGCCGCGTGACGGCGCGCGTCCGCACGGTGATCGACTGTGCGAGGACCCTCCCCTTCGACGAGGCGCTCTGCGTGGCCGACTCCGCCCTGCGCGAGGGTGTCGTCACCCACGCTCAGCTCATGGAGGCCGCCCACTCCTCTCCCCGCAGCGGCCGGAGCCGGGCACTGCGCGTCGTACGGCTGGCCGACGGCCGAGCAGCCAACCCCTTCGAGTCGTGCCTGCGCGCGATCGCGATCGACGTGAGCGGCCTGTCGGTGCAGCCGCAGCTCCCCGTCCCCGGCATCGGCCACGCCGACCTGGGTGACCGCCGACTACGGCTGCTGCTCGAGGCCGACTCCTACGAGTTCCACTCCGAGCGGGACGCGTTCCGCTACGACATCCGTCGCTACACGGCGATGGTGCGGTCGGGCTGGGTGGTGATCCGGTTCTGCTGGGAGGACGTGATGACCCGGCCCGACGAGGTGTACGCCGTGCTGACCGACGTCGTCGCGCGGCTCGCCCCGGGGAACTGTCAGTTGGCCGGTGCGCCGACTGCCCCGCCGCCTGAGAGCACGCCGTTCCCGGACGAACTGGTAGTCCCCCGAGGGCGACCGCCTCACCCGTAGCCTGTGCCCCGTGACGACCCTGCGTGAGCCCTCCGAGCGGGTCGACCCGCGAGCCCGCCTGATGTGGACGCTGGGCGCGTTGGCCAACAGCGTGTTCACCTGCGGCGTGCTGCTGGTCGTGGCGCTGGTCTGGGCGCCGTTCGAGGTGACCTGGTGGGCCGCGGTGCTGGTCGCGCTGGCGTTCGCGATCTACACGTTCGCGATGCCGCGGTGGCGCTACGCCGTCCACCGGTGGGAGGCGACGGAGACGGCCGTCTACACGCAGACCGGCTGGTGGAGCATCGAGCGGCGGATCGCCCCGATGTCGCGGATCCAGACCGTCGACTACGAGGAGGGCGCGTTCGCGCGGCTGTTCGGCCTCGCCTCGGTGACGGTCACGACCGCCTCGGCCGCGGGCGCGCTGGCGATCGTGGGGCTCGACAAGCAGCTCGCCCGCGAGCTGGTCGACCAGCTGACCCGGCGCGCCGACGCCGTACCCGGTGACGCCACGTGAGCGAGCGCCTGCACCGCGGCGGAGGCCGAGTGGCAGCGGCTCGACCGGCGGATGATGCTGGTCCACCCCGTCCGCGAGCTGATGCGCTTCCTGCCGGCCCTGATCGGCCTGTTCGTCGCGGGCGCCGCGACCGGCATCGGCAGCTGGTCCCAGGTGGCGGCGATCGCCATCCCGATCGGGCTCGGGCCTGGCCCGCTACTTCACGACCCGCTACCGGATCCACGCCGACCGCGTGGAGCTCAAGCGCGGCCTGTTGAGCACCCACATCCTGTCCACGCCGCTCGACCGGGTCCGGACCGTCGACCTCACCGCCTCCCCCGTCCACCGGGTCCTCGGCCTCGCGACGGTCCGGATCGGTACCGGCACCGCCGCCAAGCTGGGCGAGGACGGCCTCGACCTCGACGGGCTCCCCGCCGACCGTGCCCGCGCGCTGCGGGCCCAGCTGCTGACCTCGATCGCCGCCCGGTCCGGGTCGCGGACCCCGAGACCGGCGCGCCCGCGCCCGTGGTCGGGCGGCGAGCGGCTGGTCGCGCGGTTCGAGCCGGGCTGGCTGCGCTACGCGCCGTTCACCTCGGCCGGCCTCGTCCTCGTCGCGGCGCGTGCCTCGGCGTCGGCAGCCAGCTGCTCGACGGGCTCGGCCTCTTCGACGACCTCGACGGCGACGCGATCGACGAGACCGCTCACCGGCCTCGGCGCGCTGGTGGTCGCTGCCGGCGCGCCCTGGTCGCGGTCGGCGCTGCTGGCCGCGGTCTTCTCGGTGCTCGGCTACCTCGTCGCCAACGGCAACTTCGCGCTCAGCCACACCATGCCCGACGGGTCCTGGCACGTACGCCGCGGGCTGCTCACCACCCGCGAGACCAGCCTCGACGACGACCGGCTGCGCGGGGTCGCGCTCGGCGAGCCGTGGGGGCTGCGGCTGGTCGGCGGCGGCCGGCTCAGCGCGATCGTCACCGGCCTCGACCGCAGCGAGTCCGGGCAGCTCGGCGCTGCTGCCGCCGACGCCGCGCGGCGCTGGTCGACCGGGTCGCCGCCGACGTGATCGGGACGCCGGAACCGGTGCACGCCCCGCTGCGCGACCACGGCCCGCGCGCCCGGACCCGCCGCTACACCCGGGCGCTGGTGCCCGCCCTCGTGGCCGCCGCTCTGGTGCCCGTCGTGCTCGCGTTCGGCACCGACCTCGGCTGGCTCGCCGTGCTCGCCGTGCTCCCGCTGCTGCTCGGGCTCGGCCTCGGTGTCGACCGCGCCCGCTCGCTCGGCCACGCGCTGGTCGACGGCTGGCTGGTCGCCCGCTCCGGCAGCCTGACCCGCAAGCGCGAGCTGCTCGCCACCGACGCGATCATCGGCTGGAACCTGCGCAGCACCTGGTTCCAGCGCCGCGCCGGCCTGGCCACCCTGGTCGCCACCACCGCCGGCGGCAGCCAGTCGGTCACCGTCCTCGACGTACCCGAGCCCACCGCCGTCGACGTCGCCGCCACCGCCGTCCCCGACTGCTCGACCAGTTCCGCGCCTGAGCCGTCCTGTCCGGCGCGTGCTCCGCCTCGGAGGTTGAGGCGCGAAGGCGCGCCACGCGGCCGAGCCACGAAACCCCCGCAAGCACCGACGGCGAGGTCGCGTCAGCAGTCGCCGCGCTCCACGCTGCGGCAGTGTCCTCGCCACCGCGCGCCGTAGCCGGTGTCGGTGCCGGCGCCCGCCGTCGAGCAGGTCGTCGACGGGCGTGCCGGTCAGCTGGTCGGCGCCCGTCGGCCATCCGCGCGCGCAGCGGCCCGCCCTGGATCGCCCAGACCCGCTCGGGCGAGGCGACTGCCGAAGAACGCCCACGCGCAGCGGCCCGATCAGCCGGTGCCCCTCGAAGCCGCCGATCGTGCCGGTCGCCGCCACGTCGCCGGTCGCGGTCGTGACGCCGGGCCGGTAGTCGACGGTGAACCGCGCGCGCCGGCGTCTGGCCGGCCAGCAGCCGGGCCGTAGAACGCGACCGCGTCGTCGCCGGGCCCGCCCTGCGCGGCGGCGCCGCGGCCGGGGGTGATGTTCTGGCCGACGTAGTCGTCGCCGAGCCCGAGCGTCGACCGCGGTCGGCTGCGGGCTGAACGCCTCGACGAAGTCGGCGCCCCTGCCGGTGCTGATCTGGTCGCGCCCGGTGCGGCGATGACACCAGGTCGCTGCCGCGCGCCGGTGTCGACGACGTCGCGGCCCGTCGTGCGCCGTCGCAGCCCGTCGGGGTAGAGCAGGTCGGCGCCGTCGCCGGCGACGATCGTGTCGGGCCCGGCCCCGCGCGTCGACCCGGTCGCGGGCGCGGTGAGCCGGTGATCGGGTCGGCGTGCGCCGAGCCGATCACGCCGTGGGCGAGTGCCGAGCACGATCGTGTCGGTGCCCGTCGCCGGTCGCGGTGCCGGTGCCCGGGCGTGGTCGTCGCCGGACAGGTCGACGACGACGCCGGCCGCCGGCGTCGGCGCAGGAGAAGGTGTCGGGCCGGCGGCGGCTGTCGACCGTCCGGTCGTCGTGCCGCCGACGAGCAGGTCGTCGCCCGCGCCGCCGGTCAGGACGTCGCCGAGGAGGATAGGTGCCGGCCGGGCCGTCGACGAGCTTGTCGAGCCCGCCGTAGAGCGCGTCGTCGCCGCGGCCACCGAGCAGCCGGTCGGCGCCGGGCCCGCCGCAGATCACGTCGTCGCCGCCGAGCCCGTCGATCACGTCGTCGCCGCCGAGCGCGACGATCACGTCGGCCTGCTTGGTGCCGGTGAGCCGGTCCGGCCCGTCGGTGCCGACGATCGTGGCGGTGCAGCTCGCCGCACGCGCGGGGTCGGCGGCCGGGTACGCGCGCTCGAGGGCAGCGGACGAGGAGGGTCGTCAGCGAGCAGGAGCCGGGGAGGACCCAGCGGCAGGCGACGCATGAGGAACTCCAGAGGAAGTGGGGCGACCGCCTCCATGATCACCCGCGCCGGCCGCCCATCCGGCCACTGAGCCGGCCCGGCGCGTCGCCCGGCGCCGGTCGATAGCCTCGGCGCATGTTCTCCAAGGTGCTCGTCGCCAACCGCGGCGAGATCGCGATCCGGGCGTTCCGCGCCGCCTACGAGCTCGGCGCGCGCACGGTGGCGGTGTTCCCGCACGAGGACCGCGGCTCCGAGCACCGGCTCAAGGCCGACGAGGCCTACGAGATCGGCGAGCGCGGCCACCCGGTCCGCGCCTACCTCGACCCCGAGGCGATCGTCGACGCCGCGGTCCGCTCGCGGCGCCGACGCGGTCTACCCCGGCTACGGCTTCCTCTCCGAGAACCCCGCCCTGGCCGAGGCCTGCGCCAACGCCGGCATCACCTTCGTCGGCCCGACCGCCGAGGTCCTGACCCTGACCGGCAACAAGGCCCGCGCGATCGCGGCCGCCAAGGCGGCCGGCGTCCCCACCCTCGCAGAGCGTCGAGCCGTCCACCGACGTCGACGCGCTGGTCGCGGCGGCGGAGGCGCTGCCGTACCCGCTCTTCGTCAAGGCCGTCGCCGGCGGTGGCGGCCGCGGCATGCGCCGGGTCGACGACCGCGCCCAGCTGCGCGAGGCGGTCGAGACCTGCATGCGCGAGGCGCGAGGGCGCGTTCGGCGACCCGACCGTCTTCATCGAGCAGGCCGTCGTCGACCCGCGCCACATCGAGGTGCAGATCCTCGCCGACGCCGAGGGCAACGTGATCCACCTCTTCGAGCGCGACTGCTCGGTGCAGCGCCGCCACCAGAAGGTCATCGAGATCGCGCCCGCCCCCCACCTCGACCCGGAGCTGCGCGACCGGATGTGCGCCGACGCGGTGCGGTTCGCGACCGAGATCGGCTACCGCAACGCCGGCACCGTGGAGTTCCTGCTCGACCCCGACGGCAACTACGTCTTCATCGAGATGAACCCGCGGATCCAGGTCGAGCACACGGTGACCGAGGAGGTCACCGACGTCGACCTGGTGCAGAGCCAGCTGCGGATCGCGTCGGGCGAGTCGCTGGCCGACCTCGGCTCTCGCCAGGACGACATCGCGCTGCGCGGCGCGGCGCTGCAGTGCCGGATCACGACCGAGGACCCGGCCAACAACTTCCGTCCCGACACGGGCCGGATCACGACGTACCGCTCCCCCGGCGGCGCCGGCGTCCGGATCGACGGCGGTACGACGTACACCGGCGCCGACGTCTCCGCGCACTTCGACTCGATGCTCGCGAAGCTCACCTGCCGCGGCCGCACCTTCGACATCGCGGTGGCGCGGGCGCGGCGGGCGGTCGCGGAGTTCCGGATCCGCGGCGTCTCCACGAACATCCCGTTCCTGCAGGCGGTGCTCGACGACCCCGACTTCGCGGCGGGCAGCGTCACCACGTCGTTCATCGAGACCCACCCGCAGCTGCTGACCGCGCGCGGCGCGGGCGACCGCGGCACCAAGCTGCTGCGCTACCTCGCCGACGTCACCGTCAACCAGCCGCACGGCTCGGCGCCGGTCGACCTCGACCCGGCCGACCAAGCTGCCCGGCGATCGACCTCCGCGTCCCGGCACCCGCCGGCACCCGGCAGCTGCTGCTGGAGGTCGGGCCGGAGGAGTTCGCGCGGCGGCTGCGCGCGCAGGAGCAGGTCGCCGTCACCGACACCACGTTCCGCGACGCCCACCAGTCGCTGCTCGCGACCCGGGTCCGCACCCGCGACCTCACCGCGGTCGCCGGGCACGTCGCCCGGATGACGCCGCAGCTCTGGTCGCTGGAGACCTGGGGCGGGGCGACGTACGACGTGGCGCTGCGGTTCCTCGCCGAGGACCCGTGGGAGCGGCTGGCCGCGATGCGCCAGGCGGCGCCGAACCTCTGCCTCCAGATGCTGCTGCGCGGCCGCAACACGGTCGGCTACACGCCGTACCCGACCGAGGTGACGCGGGCGTTCGTCGAGGAGGCCGCCGAGACCGGGATCGACGTGTTCCGGATCTTCGACGCCCTCAACGACGTCGAGCAGATGCGGCCCGCGATCGAGGCGGTGCGCGCGACCGGGTCGACCGTCGCCGAGGTGGCGCTCTGCTACACCGGCGACCTCTCGAACCCGGCCGAGACGCTCTACACGCTCGACTACTACCTCGCGCTGGCCGAGCGGATCGTCGACGCCGGGGCCCACGTGCTGGCGATCAAGGACATGGCCGGCCTGCTGCGCGCGCCCGCCGCCCGCACCCTCGTCACCGCCCTGCGCGAGCGCTTCGACCTGCCCGTCCACCTGCACACCCACGACACCCCCGGCGGCCAGCTCGCCACCCTGATCGCGGCGATCGACGCCGGCGTCGACGCGGTCGACGCGCGCCAGCGCGCCGATGGCCGGGACGACGTCGCAGCCGTCGCTGTCCGCGCTGGTCGCGGCCACCGACCACTCCGCGCGCGACACCGGGCTGTCGCTCGAGTCGCTCTTCGAGCTCGAGCCGTACTGGGAGGCGGTACGCCGGGTCTACGCCCCGTTCGAGTCGGGGCTGCCGTCACCGACCGGCCGCGTCTACACCCACGAGATCCCCGGCGGCCAGCTCTCCAACCTGCGCCAGCAGGCGATCGCGCTCGGGCTCGGCGAGAAGTTCGAGCAGATCGAGGACATGTACGCCGCCGCCAACGACATCCTCGGCAACGTGGTCAAGGTGACGCCGTCGTCCAAGGTGGTCGGCGACCTCGCCCTCCACCTCGTGGCGGTCGGCGCCGATCCGGCGGAGTTCGCCGACCAGCCCGGCAAGTTCGACATCCCCGACTCGGTCATCGGCTTCCTCAACGGCGAGCTCGGCGACCCGCCGGGCGGCTGGCCCGAGCCGTTCCGCACCAAGGCGCTGGAGGGTCGCAGCTGGACGGCGCCGTCCGAGGAGCTGGACGACGACGCCCGCGCCGGGCTCGCCGGCGGCCCGGTCACCCGCCGCCGTACGCTCAACCAGCTGCTGTTCCCCGGCCCGACCAAGGAGTTCGAGGAGTCCCGCGCGACGTACGGCGACATCTCGGTCCTCCCCACCCTCGACTACCTCTACGGCCTGCGCGCCGGCGACGAGCACGCCGTCACCATCGGCGAGGGCGTGACCGTCCTCTTCGGCCTGGAGGCGATCAGCGAGCCCGACGAGCGCGGCTTCCGCACCGTCCTCGCCACCATGAACGGCCACATGCGGCCCGTCAGCATCCGCGACAAGCACGTCGCCGCCGAGGTCGCCGCCGCCGAGAAGGCCGACAC
>CAWIKJ010000007.1:0-49421 GCA_963836745.1 uncultured Actinomycetota bacterium | reverse complement strand
ATGTTGCCGTGCTGCCCGCGGCGTACGCCGTCGGTCTGCACCGCGTCGTCGATCGCGCGGGCGATCGCCGAGCGGGTGGCGGCGGGCTCGACGACCTCGTCGACGACGCCGATCTCGACGGCCTTGTCGACGCCGCCGGCGATCCGCTCGTGCTCGGCGGCCAGCTCGGCCTCGACCTGGGGGCGGATGTCGGGGGAGACCTCGGCCAGCTTGCGCCGGTGCAGGATCCGGATCGCGGCGACCGCGCCCATGACGGCGACCTCGGCGCCGGGCCAGGCGAACACCCGGGTCGCGCCGAGCGAGCGGGAGTTCATGGCGATGTAGGCGCCGCCGTAGGTCTTGCGGGTGACCAGGGTGACCCGCGGCACGACGCACTCGCCGAAGGCGTGCAGCAGCTTGGCGCCGCGGCGTACGACGCCGTCCCACTCCTGGCCGACGCCGGGCAGGTAGCCGGGCACGTCGACGAGGACGATCAGCGGCACGCCGAACGCGTCGCACATGCGCACGAAGCGGGAGGCCTTCTCGGCCGAGAGCGAGTCGAGGCAGCCGCCGAGCCGCAGCGGGTTGTTGGCGACGACGCCGACGGTGCGGCCGCCGAAGCGGCCGAGCGCGGTGACGATGTTGGGCGCCCAGCGGGCGTGCAGCTCCTGCATCGGTGCCCTCGTCGAGCACCGACTCGACGAGCGGGTGCACGTCGTAGGCCCGCTTCTTGGACTCCGGCAGCAGCGCGGCGAGGTCGCGGTCCTCGACCGTCGGCGACGTCGAGGCTGCCCTGCGAGCCGAGCAGCGAGGCGACGGTGCGGGCGCGGTCGAGCGCCTCCTGCTCGGACTCGGTGAGGATGTGGACGACGCCGGAGCGGCGGCCGTGCGGCTCGGGGCCGCCGAGGCGCAGCATGTCGACGTCCTCGCCGGTCACCGAGCGGACCACGTCGGGGCCGGTGACGAAGATCCGGCCCTCGGGGCCGAGGATCACGACGTCGGTCAGCGCCGGGCCGTACGCCGCGCCGCCGGCGGCCGGGCCGAGCACGACCGAGATCTGCGGGATCCGTGCCCGAGGCCTGGGTCATCGACGTGGAAGATCCGGCCGACCGCGTGCAGCGACAGCACGCCCTCGGCGAGCCGGGCGCCGCCGGAGTGCCAGAGCCCGATGATCGGGACGCCGTCGGTCATCGCGCGGTGGTAGGCGTCGACGACGACCTGGCAGCCGACGTCGCCCATCGCGCCGCCCATGACGGTCGCGTCGGAGCAGAAGGCCACGACGCGGGTGCCGTCGACGCGTGCCGACGGCGGCCAGCATGCCGGAGTCGTCGTCGGGGGTGATCAGCTCCAGCGAGCCCTCGTCGAGCAGCGCGCGTCAGCCGGTGGACCGGGTTGCGCGGGTCCTCCTCGCGGGGCAGCTTGGCGCGGCTTCGCGGGCGCCGCGGGCGGTGCGTCGGTCACGACAGCGCTCCCGAAGGCGACGGCGACGTTGGCGCCGCCGAAGCCGAAGGAGTTGTTGAGCGCGGCGATGTCGCCGGCCGGCAGGTCGCGCGGCCTCGGTGGCGATGTCGAGCTCGACCTGCGGGTCCAGGTCGTCGAGGTTGATCGTCGGCGGGGACGACCCGGTGGTGGAGCGCCAGCACGGTGGCGATCGCCTCGAGCGCGCCGGCGCCGCCGAGCAGGTGGCCGGTCATCGACTTGGTGCTGGTGACGACGACCTCGGAGGCGTGCGCGCCGAGCGTGGCGTGGAGCATCAGGCCCTCGGCGATGTCGCCCTGCGGGGTCGACGTGGCGTGGGCGTTGATGTGGACGATCGTCGGCGGCGTCGATCTCGGACTCCTCGCAGCGCCCGCAGGATGGCCCGGGCGCCGCCGCGGCCCGCGGGGTCGGGCTGGGCGATGTCGTGGGAGTCGGCGGTGATGCCGGCGCCGAGCACCTCGGCGTAGATCCGCGCGCCGCGGGCCCGGGCGTGCTCCTCGGACTCGAGCACCAGCACGCCGGCGCCCTCGCCGAGCACGAAGCCGTCGCGGCCGGTGTCCCACGGCCGGGAGACCGTGGTCGGGTCGCCGGCGTTCTTCGACAGCGCCATCATGTTGGCGAACGCCGCCATCGGCAGCGGGTGGATCGCCGCCTCGGTGCCGCCGGCCACGACGACGTCGGCCCGGCCGAGCCGGATCTGGTCGACCGCCAGCGCGATCGCCTCGTTGCCGGACGCGCACGCCGAGACCGGGGTGTTGACCGCGGCCCGGGCGCCGACGTACAGGCTGATGTTGGCGGCCGGGCGCGTTCGGCATCAGCATCGGCACCGCGAGCGGGGAGACCCGGCGCGGGCCCTTCTCCTTGAGGATGTCGTAGTTGTCGAGCAGCGTGTTGACGCCGCCGATGCCGGAGGCCATCGCGACGCCGAGCCGCTCCTGGTCGACGCTCCGGCGTCCGTCGAGCCCGGCGTCGCGCCAGGCCTCCATCGCCGCGACCATCGCGAACTGCGACGAGCGGTCGAGGCGGCGGGCCTTGACCCGCTCGAGGACCTCGGTGGGCTCGACGGCGACCCGGCCGGCGATCTTGACGGGCATGCTCCTGCGGCCCACTCCTCGGTGAGGGTGCGGACGCCCGGACCGGCCGGCCAGCATGCCGTCCCAGGTGCTGGCGACGTCACCGCCGAGCGGGCTGGTGGTGCCCATCCCGGTGACCACGACTCGGGTGCGACTCATGTGCAGACCTGATCCTTCGAAGCGACGACGGGTGGAGGTGGTGGTGGGCGTCAGCCCTGGGCGCGCTCGATGAACGCGACGGCGTCACCGACGGTCTTGAGGTTCTTGACCTCGTCGTCGGGGATGGACACGCCGAACTTCTCCTCGGCGGCCACGACGACCTCGACCATGGACAGCGAGTCGACGTCGAGGTCGTCGACGAAGGACTTGTCGAGCTGGACGTCGTCGGCGTCGATGCCGGCGACCTCGTTGACGATCTCGGCGAGGTCGGCGCGGATCTCTTCGGTGGTGGCCATCTGCGTGGTTCCTCTTCCTGTGGGGTTGGGTACTGCCTTGCGGTCGTGCGACTGGTGGGTGGGGCTCAGGGGACGGTGACGACCTGGGCGGCGTACGCCAGGCCGGCGCCGAAGGCGATCAGCAGCGCGACGTCGCCGCTGCGCGCCTCGCCCTCCTCGATCATCCGGTCGAGCGCGAGCGGGATCGACGCCGCCGAGGTGTTGCCCTGCTCGGCGATGTCGCGGGCGATCCTGACCCGCTCGGGCAGCTTCATGGAGCGCGCCATCGCGTCGATGATGCGCATGTTGGCCTGGTGGGGCACGAACACGTCGAGGTCGTCGGTGGTGATGCCGGCCCGGTCGAGCGCCTGCTGGCCGATCTTCGCCATCGCGAAGCTGGCCCAGCGGAAGACGGGGTTGCCCTGCATCACGAGGTGGGGCATGACGCCGCTGCCGGGTACGGCGGGAGTGCCGACCACGTCGCGCCAGTCCTCCTTCTGCCGGATCAGGTCGTACTGCTCGCCGTCGGAGCCCCAGACGACCGGCCCGATGCCCGGCGTCTCGCTCGGGCCGATCACGGCGGCACCGGCGCCGTCGGCGAAGATGAACGCCGTGCCGCGGTCGTAGAGGTCGGTGATGTCGCTGAGCCGCTCGACGCCGATCACGAGGACGTGCCCGGCGCTGCCGCCACGGACCATGTCGGCGGCCAGCGACACGCCGTGGCAGAAGCCCGCGCACGCGGCGGAGATGTCGAACGCGGCGGCGTTGTCGGTGCCGAGCTCGTAGGCGATGGCGGTGGCGATGGCCGGCGTCTGCAGCAGGTGGGTGACGGTGGCGACGATGACGCAGTCGATCTGCTCGGGCGGCGATGCCGGCCCGCTCGATCGCCTCGCGGGCGGCGCCGACCGACATCACCTGGATGGTCTCCTCGGGGGTGGCCCAGCGGCGCTGCTTGATCCCGGAGCGCTGCTGGATCCACTCGTCGCTGGACTCGATGGCCTCGACCACCTCGGCGTTGGGGACCTCGCGGGACGGGCGGTAGGCGCCGAGCCCGAGGATCGCGGCGTGCGGGGCGCCGGTGGTCGAGCCGATGGTGCCGGCCATCAGGCCACCCCCTCCGGGTGGAGGCGCAGCAGCGGCTGACCCGGCGAGACCAGGTCGCCGTCCTCGACGAGCCACTCGACCACCTGGCCGCCGTGGAGCGCGACGACGCTGTGGCGGTCGCTGCGGCTGGACACGTCGCCGATCGGCTGGCCGGGGCTGAGGACCTCCGAGGAGGCCGCCTCCTCGGCGAGGTGGAAGGTGCCCTTGGCGGGCGAGACCACCATCCGCCAGGTCGGCGAGATGTCCATGGGCGCCGCCTCGCCGTGCCGCTGCACGAAGGCGCGCGCCTCGTCGAGCTGGTCGGGCGACTTGAGGGCGAAGGTGTCCACGCCCTTGAGGGCCCGCTTGGCGATGCCGGTGAGGGTGCCGGCGGGCGGCATCTCGAGGATGCCGGTGACGCCGAGGTCGCTCATGGTCTCCAGGCAGAGGTCCCAGCGGACCGGGCTCGCGATCTGGCCCACCAGCCGGCGCGAGCACGTCCTTGCCCTCGTGGACGACGTGGCCGTCCCGGTTGGAGATCACCGGGATCCGGGCGTCGTGGACCGACACCGAGCGCGCGAGGTGGCCGAGGTGGCCGACGGCGGGGGACATGTGGTCGGTGTGGAACGCGCCGGCGACGCTCAGCGGCATCAGCCGGGCCTTGGCGGGCGGCTCGGCCGCGAGCGCCTCGAGCTGCTCGAGCGTCCCGGCGGCGACGATCTGGCCGGGACCGTTGTCGTTGGCCGGCGTCAGCCCGTGCTTGTCGAGGGCGGCGAGGACCTCCTCGCGGTCGCCGCCGAGGACGGCGGTCATGCCGGTGGGGGTCACCGCGGCGGCCTCGGCCATCGCCTTGCCGCGCTCGCGGACCAGCACCATCGCCTGCTCGGCGGTGATGACCCGGGCGCCGGCGGCGGCGGTGAGCTCACCGACGCTGTGGCCCGCGACGGCGGTGACGGTCTCGAACGCGTCGGTGGGGTGCGGGAACAGCTCCAGGGCCGCCACCAGGCCGGTGGCGACCAGCAGCGGCTGGGCGATCTGGGTCTCGCGGATGGTGTCGGCGTCCGCCTCGGTGCCGTAGTGGACCAGGTCGAGGCCGGCGACGGTGGCGAGCCACTCGATGCGGGTCGCGAACGTGCGGTCCTCGAGCCACGGGGTCAGGAAGCCGGGGGTCTGGGCGCCCTGGCCGGGCGCGACGATGACGAGCACGACGACAACTCTGCCGGTCGCGGCCGCCGCTGCGCGCCTCCGCCGCGCACGAAAGCGGACCCCGATTCTTTGGAGGTTTCCTACAAAGACTCGCCGCGCCCGGACTGGCGGCCCAGGGCCAGTGCGATCTGCAGCGCGAAGGCGTCGCGGGCATCGCCGGGGGAGAAGCCGGTGAGGTCCTCGATCTGCTTGAGGCGGTAGCGGACGGTGTTCGGGTGGACGAACAGCGCCCGCCCGGTGCCCTCGATCGAGCCGCCGGTCCCGAAGTACGCCGCCAGCGTCTCGACCAGCGTCCCGCGGGCGTGCAGCAGGGGCAGGTAGACCTCGTCGACCAGGTGCCGGCGGGCGTGCCCGTCGCCGGCCAGCACCCGCTCGGGGAGCAGCTCGCGCTGGTCGACGGGCCGCGGCGCCTCCGGCCAGCCGCTGGCCGCGCGGTAGGCCGACATCGCGGCCCGGGCCGAGACGTGGGCGTGGTCGAGGCCGTCGGTGACCGGGCCGACGACGACCGGCCCCTCGCCGAACAGGTCGGCCACCGAGCCGGCCGCCTTGCCGGCGTCGCCGACCGCGCCGAGCACGACGACCAGCCGCTCGCCCTGGGTCGCGCAGAGGGCGTCCATCCCGGCCGCGCGCGCCACGCGTCGTACCTCGGCGAAGACGTCGGTCTCGGTACGCCGGGCGGGGACCCGGCCCAGCACGACCGCGACCTCGCCGCGGGCCGACCAGCCGAGCGCGCTCGCCCGGGACATCACGGCCTCGTCGGCCTCGCCGCGCAGCACCGAGTCGACGACCAGCGCCTCGAGCCGGGCGTCCCACGCGCCGCGGACCTCCGCGGCCCGGGCGTAGACCTCGGCGGTGGCGAAGGCGACCTCCCGGGCGTAGCGCAGCACCGCCGACTGCACGTCGAGCGACGTCGGCCGGGTCGATGATGTCGACGATGCTGCTCTCGACGACCTCCAGCGAGAGCTTCACCAGGTCGACGGTCTGCTGCAGGTTGATCACGCCGGTGAGGGCCCGCGGGGCGGCGCCGAAGACCGCCGGGGCCAGGGCGCTGCCGGCCGGGACCGGCTCGCTGTCGTGGCGAGTACCAGTCCACGAAGCCCTTCACGCCCGCCTGCACGATGAGGCCCACCCAGGACCGGTCGTCGGCGCTCAGGTCGCGGAACCACGGCAGGTCGGTCTCCATCCGCGCCGTGGCGGTGGTGCTCAGCGCCCCCGTCGACCGGAGCAGCGCCGCAGCGGCTCGCTCGTGCTGCGGTTCGTCGCTCGAGGGTCTCGGGGAGGTCACGATCCGAGGCTAGTGGAGTCCGGAACGAGGTGAAATCGCGCGAACGTCCCGTGAAATAAGGGATCCCGGGTACCGAACTGGAACGAGTTCTGGTTGAATCCGGCAGACCCCCACTGGAAGGCGGCTCCTGTGGTCGAGTCCCGCTACGAGGTCCAGTACCTCACCATCCACGGTCATCGACGCGCCTTCGTGCGCGCCGGTCAGGGCCCGGTGGTGCTCCTGCTCCACGGCCTCGGCTGCGACCACACCACCTGGGAGTCGGTCATCGACTCGCTCTCGCGCCGCTACACCGTGATCGCGCCCGACCTGCTCGGGCACGGGCTCAGCGACAAGCCGCGCGCCGACTACAGCGTCGGCGGCTACGCCAACGGCATGCGTGACCTGCTGACCTGCCTGGGCATCGACCGGGTGACCGTCGTCGGCCACAGCTTCGGCGGCGGGGTGGCGATGCAGTTCGCCTACCAGTTCCCCGAGCGCACCGAGCGGCTGATCCTGGTCGCCTCCGGCGGGCTCGGCCCCGACGTCAGCCCGCTGATCCGCGCGATCACCACCCCGGGCTTCCACCCGGTGATGGCGATGCTGACGCTGCCCGGCGTGCGTCACGTCGGCAAGGCCGGCCTGCGGGGCCTGGCCAAGCTGCCGTCGCGCCACACCCGCGACCTCGACGAGGTCGCCGAGATCTACGACTCGTTCAAGGACCCCGCCGCCCGCCACGCGATCCGGCACGTCGTCCGGGCCGTCGTCGACTGGCGCGGCCAGATCGTCACCATGGCCGACCGCGCCTACCTGACCCAGGTCGATGCCGATGGCGGTGATCTGGGGCAGCGACGACCAGGTGATCCCGGTCAGCCACGCCTCGCTACGCCGCGGGGCTCGCTCCCGACGCCCGGGTCGAGGTGATCCCGAACGCCGGCCACTTCCCGCACAAGGACCACCCGCAGCGGTTCGCGAAGATCGTCCACGAGTTCATCCGCTCGACCACGCCGGCGTCGTACTCGCGCGGGCGCGGTTCCGGGCGCTGCTGCGGGCCGGTCGGCCGATCGAGCAGGACGACGCGACCGTCACCAGCATGCGCGAGCGCCTGGCGGACCTTCGACGCGACCGCCGCGGCCTCGCCAGGCGGTCGCCGGCCGCTCGCTGCTTCCGACGCCGCGCGACGGCGTCGCGGCGGCTCGCTGCGATGACGCGTAGACCGCGGAGGGGCGTCGATGCGGGACTCGGCGACCTTCTCGCGCCGCGGTCACCTCGCCGGCGTCGGCGAGCGCCTGCAGCATCTGCACCACGACCGACTCGGCGTCGACGTTGAAGAAGCGGCGCGCCGCCGGGCGGGTGTCGGCGAAGCCGAACCCGTCGGCGCCGAGCACCCGGTAGTCACCGGGCACCCACTTGGCGATCTGCATCGGCACGGCGGTCATGTAGTCGGGACCGCCACCACCGGCCCGCGGCGCCGCCCAGCCGGTCGGTCACGTACGCCGTGCGCTTGTCCTGGTCGGGGTGCATCAGGTTCCACTCCTCGGCCGCGATCGCGTCGCGGGCGAGCTCGTTCCAGGACGTGACCGACCAGGTGTCGGCCAGACGCCCCAGTCCTCCCGCAGCAGCCGGGCGGCCTTCTCGATCCACGGGTAGCCGACGCCGGAGGCGAGCAGCTGCACCCGCGGGCCCTCGCCCTCGCCGGTCGAGACGTGGTGGAGGCCCCTCAGGATGCCCGTCGACGTCCACGTCCTCCGGCTCGGCCGGCTGGGAGACCGGCTCGTTGTAGACGGTGAGGTAGAAGATGACGTTCTCGGCGTCCGTCGCCGTACATCCGCTCCAGGCCCGACTGCATGATGTGGCTGACCTCGTAGGCGAACGCCGGGTCGTAGTGGACGACCGCCGGGTTGGTGACCGCGATCAGCGGCGAGTGACCGTCGGCGTGCTGGAGGCCCTCGCCGGTCAGCGTGGTGCGACCGGCGGTGGCGCCGATCAGGAACCCGCGCGAGAGCTGGTCGGCCATCGCCCAGATCGAGTCGGCGGTGCGCTGGAACCCGAACATCGAGTAGAAGATGTAGAACGGGATCATCGGCTCGCCGTGGGTGGAGTACGCCGAGCCGGCGGCGGTCGCGGAGGCGACCGAACCGGCCTCGGAGATGCCCTCGTGGAGCATCTGGCCCTGCGCGGACTCCTTGTAGGACAGCAACAACTTGCGGTCGACCGACTCGTACTGCTGTCCGCCCGGGTTGTAGACCTTCGCGCTCGGGGAACATCGAGTCCATGCCGAAGGTGCGGTACTCGTCGGGAGCGATCGGCACGATGCGCTCGCCGATCTCGGGGTCCTTCATCCAGTCCTTGAGCAGCCGGACCAGCGCCATGGTGGTGGCGATCTTGTTCTTGCCCGATCCCTGCTTGAGCTCGGCGTAGACGGCGTCGCCGGGGAGCTTCAGCGGGCTGGAGCGGTCGACCCGGCGGGGGAGCGAGCCGCCGAGCTGCTTGCGGCGCTCCATCATGTACTCGATCTCGGGCGAGTCCTTGCCGGGGTGGAAGAACGGCGCCGTGCCGTCGTGCTCGTAGGCGTCCTCGAGCTGCTTGTCGCTCAGCGGGAGGTAGAGCCGGTCGCGGAACTTCTTGAGGTCGGCGGTGGTCAGCTTCTTCATCTGGTGGGTGGCGTTCTTGCCCTCGAGGGCGTCGATCGTCCAGCCCTTGATGGTCTTGGCCAGGATCACCGTCGGCTGGCCGGCGTGCTTGCTGGCGGCGTCGAACGCGGCGTAGACCTTGCGGTAGTCGTGGCCGCCGCGCGGCAGCTTCTCGATCTGCGAGTCGCTCATGTGCTCGACCATCGAGCGCAGCCGCGGGTCGCTGCCGAAGAAGTGGTCGCGGATGTAGGACGCCGTCCTCGGTCGAGTAGGTCTGGAACTGGCCGTCCGGGGTGGTGTTCATCCGGTTGACCAGCACGCCGTCGACGTCGCGGGCGAGCAGGTCGTCCCACTCGCGGCCCCAGACGACCTTGATGACGTTCCAGCCGGCGCCGCGGAAGAACGACTCCAGCTCCTGGATGATCTTGCCGTTGCCGCGCACCGGGCCGTCGAGCTGCTGCAGGTTGCAGTTGACGACGAAGACCAGGTTGTCGAGCTCCTCGCGCGCCGCGAGGCCGATCGCGCCGAGCGACTCGGGCTCGCCCATCTCGCCGTCACCGAGGAACGCCCAGACCTGCTGGTCGGAGGTGTCCTTGATGCTGCGGTTGTGGAGGTAGCGGTTGAACCGCGCCTGGTAGATCGCGTTGAGCGCGGTGAGGCCCATCGAGACCGTCGGGAACTCCCAGAAGTCCGGCATCAGCCGGGGGTGGGGGTACGACGGCAGGCCGTTGCCCGGGCCGTGCTGGACCTCCTGCCGGAACCGGTAGAGCTGCTCCTCGGTGAGCCGGCCCTCGAGGAAGGCGCGGGCGTAGATGCCCGGCGAGCCGTGGCCCTGGATGTAGATCTGGTCGCCGCCGCCGGGGTGGTCCTTGCCGCGGAAGAAGTGGTTGAAGCCGACCTCGTAGAGGCTGGCGGCCGACTGGTAGGTCGCGATGTGACCGCCGACCTCGAGGCCCTTGCGGTTGGCGCTGGACACCATCACCGCGGCGTTCCAGCGGATGAACGCGCGGATCCGGCGCTCGATCTCCTCGTCGCCCGGGAACCACGGCTCGCGCTCGGGCGGGATGGAGTTGATGTAGTCGGTGCTGCGGAGCGCCGGTACGCCCACCTGCTTCTCGCGCGCCCGCTCCAGCAGCCGGAGCATCACGTAGCGCGCCCGGTCGCGGCCCCGCTCGTCGAGCATGCTGTCGAAGGACTCCAGCCAGTCGCTGGTCTCCTCGGGGTCGATGTCGGGAAGTTGCGTGGGGAGCCCCTCGTGGATCACGGAAGGGACGGAGGGCTGACCCGACGAGGGAGCCTCGGACGGTGTGGTGGTGTCGTCGCTCACCCTCCCATCGTTGCACGCAGGAGGAGCCCGAGGAATTTACCCAGCGGTAGGGCAAACCCCGCCGCTGATCCACCGATTCGGCGCCTCGGCTTGCGCACCTGCCTCAACTCCGCTGGACTACTGCACACCTGAGCGTGCGGCGACCGCCGTACCGACCTGGAGACGACTGGAGGAGCAGTGAGCTCGACCGCGGGCAGCGATGCCACGCAGACGGAGGGCGAGACCTCCGGACCGGCGGCACGCCTGGGCCTGACCAAGGGAATGGTGGTCCAGGAGCTCGGCTGGGACTCCGACACCGACGACGAGCTCCGGGTCGCGATCGAGGACGCGATCGACGCCGACATGGTGGACGCCGACTACGGCAACGTGGTCGATGCGGTCGTGCTGTGGTGGCGCGACGAGGACGGCGACCTGGTCGACGGCCTGGTCGACTCCCTGACCGACCTGGTCGGTGGAGGAGTGATCTGGCTGCTCACCCCGAAGGTCGGTCGCCCCAACGCCGTCGACGCCTCCGACGTCTCCGAGGCTGCTCCGATCGCGGGCCTCTCCCAGACGACCACGGTCGCGGTCAGCAAGGACTGGGCGGCGACCCGGCTCGTGACTCCCAAGACGCCTGCGTAACCACCGGCGTCGTCAGCCGTTCGACAGGACACCATGGACAAGCTCTCGAACGCCCTGCCGAACGTGGCCGTCACCCTCAAGGTCCTCGGCGGTGCCGGTGTCATCCGTCCGCTCGGGCCGCGCAAGCTCGCCGGGCTCGCCCGCATCCTCAAGCAGTGGGGCACCGGGCCCGCAGGCGGCTTCGCCACCCTCGCGCTCACCGACCCCGACCGCACGGCGATCGTCGACGAGCTCGGTGAGCTGACCTTCGGCGAGCTCCACCGGCGCAGCAACGCGCTCGCGCGCGGTCTGGCCGGGCTCGGCGTCGGTGAGGGCGACTCGGTCGCGGTGATGTGCCGCAACCACCGCGGCTTCGTCGACGCGACCATCGCGACCGCCAAGCTCGGCGCCGACATCCTCTACCTCAACACCGCCTTCGCCGGTCCGCAGCTGGTCGACGTGCTCGAGCGCGAGGCGCCGAGCGCGGTCATCCACGACGAGGAGTTCACCGAGCTCCTCCAGCAGGCCGATCTCGAGCAGCGGGTGCTCGCCTGGACCGACAGCGACGACCACGAGGTCACCCTCGAGTCGCTGATCGCCGACCACGACGACTCCGAGGTCGATCCGCCGGAGCGCCACGCCCGGATCGTGATCCTGACCTCCGGCACGACCGGTACGCCGAAGGGCGCCCCCCGCAACGAGGCGGGCATCGACGCGGCGGTGTCCCTGATGTCCCGGCTGCCGCTGCGGCACGGCTGGCGCACCCACATCGCGGCCCCGCTGTTCCACACCTGGGGCTTCGCCCACCTCGCGCTCGGCATGCTGCTCGGCTCGACGGTCGTGCTGCGCCGCAAGTTCGACCCCGAGGACGCGCTCGCGGACCACCCAGGACGAGCGGTGCGACTCGCTCGTGGTGATCCCCGTGATGCTCCAGCGGATGCTCGCCCTCCCGGAGCAGACGCTCGCGGCGTACGACCTCTCGCGGGTGAAGGTCGTGGCCGCGTCCGGATCGGCGCTCCCGGGCAACCTCGCGCTGAGCTGGATGGACCACTTCGGCGACAACCTCTACAACATCTACGGCTCGACCGAGGTCGCCTACGCCAGCATCGCGACCCCCGTCGACCTGCGCGAGGCGCCGTCGTCGGCCGGCAAGCCGCCGCACGCGACCGTCGTGAAGATCTTCGACGAGGACGGCCAGCCGGTCGCCGAGGGCGAGACCGGCCGGATCTTCGTCGGCAACTCCATGCTCTTCGACGGCTACACCGGTGGCGGCAGCAAGGACATGATCGACGGCCTGATGTCCACCGGGGACGTCGGCAGGTTCGACAGCGACGGCCGGCTCCACGTCGAGGGCCGCGACGACGAGATGATCGTGTCGGGCGGTGAGAACGTCTTCCCCAAGGAGGTCGAGGACTGCATCGTCGGGCACGACGACGTCGCCGAGGTGGCCGCGATCGGGGTCGAGGACGACGACTACGGCAAGCGGCTGCGGGCCTTCGTCGTGCTCCGCGAGGGTGGCGACCTGAGTGAGGACGACCTGAAGGCGCACGTGAAGGCCAACCTCGCCCGCTACAAGGTGCCGCGCGAGATCGTCTTCCTCGACGAGCTGCCGCGCAACGCCACCGGCAAGATCCTCAAGCGCGAGCTGGTCGACCACGACGCCGAGGCGGAGGGCGGCGGGGCCTGATGCGAGGATGGGTCCACCATGACCGGACTCTCCCTCGGCGGCCCCGCGCCGGACTTCACGCTGCGTGACCAGTTCGGCCAGGACGTCACCCTCTCGTCGTACCGCGGCTCCAAGGCGGTCCTCCTCGTCTTCTTCCCGTACGCCTTCTCCGGGGTCTGCACCGGCGAGATGGCCGGCATCCGCGAACGGCTCGCCGAGTTCATGACCTTCGACTCCGAGGTGCTCGCCATCTCCTGCGACCCGGTCTACTCGCTGCGGGCGTTCGCCGACTCCGACGGGCTGAACTTCCCGCTGCTCTCCGACTTCTGGCCGCACGGCGAGGTCTCGACGGCGTACGGCGTCTTCGACGAGCAGAAGGGGTCTCCGCGACGTTCGTCGTACGTCGTCGGCAAGGACGGCACGGTGCGGTGGGCGGTGCACAACGCGAATCCCGAGGGGCGCGACCTCGACGAGCACCTGGCCCAGTTGCACCACGTGGTCTAGTCCATTCGCATCATTTTCGAGCGGTTTTGGGCGCAGCGCACGACAATCCTTGATCGCATTGTCTATTCTCGAACTCGTTGAGCCGCTGGTGACCCGAGACGCCAGCGGCTCGACTCATTTCATGGGGAGGCCCCGATCCGCGGCTTGCGAGGGGCGCGACCCGGTCGCAGACCGGCTCCCGGGCCGGCCGAGGTCTCGCGTGCCACTCCCGTAAAGTGACGCCGCGTCCGGGCGTATAGCTCAGCGGTAGAGCGCTTCCCTTACAAGGAAGATGTCGGGGGTTCGATCCCCTCTGCGCCCACGATCTCGGGTTGCCCCTTGCGATGCCCGGTCTCACTCGGTTGGGTGGAAGCCCTATCGGGAGGAGCGCATCGCATGGGGGAGGGCGACGGCATCGCCGCACGGCTCGAGGGCCGACGGGTCCTGCTCACCGGCGCGACCGGCTTCGTCGGGGAGGCGCTGCTGCACCTCCTGCTCAGCGAGGTGCCGGGCCTCCACGTCAGCCTGCTGGTCAGGCCGCGCGGCTCGACCACCGCCGAGTCCCGGGTGGCGCAGCTGCTGGGCAAGCCGATCTTCTCCTGCGTCGTCGAGGCGGCAGGTGGGGTCGACGCGCTGATGGCACGACGGGTGCGGGTCGTCGCCGGCGACCTCGCCGACGTCCCGCCGCTGTCCGACGACCTCGACGCGGTCGTCCACTGTGCCGGTGACGTGTCCTTCGATCCACCGGTCGACGAGGGCTTCCGCACCAACGTGCTCGGGACCCGCGCGCTGCTCGCGCGGGTCCGCGAGGCGGATCCCGACCTGCACTACGTCCACGTCTCGACGGCGTACGTCGCCGGCCGACGGCGCGGCAGCATCCCGGAGGGGTCGGTGCCGCACGACGTGGACCTGGAGACCGAGCTCGGCTGGGGCCTGGCCCAGCGCACCGCCGTCGAGCACCGGTCCCGCAGCTCCGGGGTCCTCGTCGACGAGCGGAGGAAGGCCGAGCGCGTCCACGGCCGGGCCGGGCTGCTGACCGCGGCCGCGGCGACCGAGGAGGCCCGCAGGCAGTGGGTCAAGGACGAGCTGGTGCGGCTGGGCACCGAGCGCGCCCGCAGCCTCGGCTGGACCGACTGCTACACCTTCACGAAGGCGCTGGGGGAGCGCGTGGTGGAGGAGCACGCGCGAGCCCACCGCGTCACCATCGTCCGGCCGACGATCATCGAGTCGGCGCTCGAGCGGCCCTACGCCGGCTGGATCGAGGGCTTCAAGATGGCCGAGCCGCTGATCCTGGCCTACGGCCGGGGCGAGCTCCCGGAGTTCCCCGCGGCCGCGGACACCATCGTCGACATCGTGCCGGTGGACCACGTCGTCGCGGCGATCGTCGCGGTGCTCGCCCATCCGCCGGAGGCCGGCGACCCGGCCTACCTCCAGGTGTCGTCGGGACACCGCAACCCGCTGACCTTCCGGGAGCTCTACGACCACGTCCGCGCCTACTTCGACGCCCACCCGTTCACCGCGGGGGACCGGGGTGCGAACCGGCTGCCCGACTGGCGGTTCCCGGGTGCGCAGGCGGTGGAGCGACTGCTCACGACCAGCGAGCGCGCCCACCAGGTCGCCGACAAGGTGGTCGGCCTGGCGCCGCGCAGCGACCGGGTCCGCGACCTCGCGCGCAAGCTCGACCAGCAGGGGCGGCGGCTGGAGTTCCTGCGGCGCTACCTCGACCTCTACCGGGAGTACGCCCAGGCCGAGCTGCGCTTCTCCGACGACCGCACGATCGCGCTGCACCGGTCGTTGTCCGAGGCCGACCGGGCGACGTTCGCCTTCGACACGGCGGTGATCGACTGGGCCCACTACCTGCGCGAGGTGCACTGCCCCGCGGTGACCGCGCCGATCCGCTCGCTCGACGAGGTGCGCGCCGCCCGGAAGCGTGAGGGCCCGGGGGTTTCGAGGCTTGCTCCGCTCGCACCTCAACCACCGGGGGCCGGGGTTGCCGCGTTCTTCGACATGGACGGCACGCTGCTGTCGTCGAACGTGATCGAGACCTACCTGTGGATGCGGCTGCGCGAGCTCTCCGACGTGGAGCGGTTCGCCGAGCTCGGCCGGATCGCGGCCCGGGTGCCGAGCCTGGTCCGCGCCGAGCGGCTGGAGCGGAGCGCCTTCCTGCGCTCCGTCTACCGGGAGTACGCCGGCGCCCGGCTCGCCGACCTCGACGCGCTGACCGACGCGGAGCTGTCCGACCACGTGCTCGCGAGGCTCGCGCCCGCCGCCGTACGCCGGATCCGGGAGCACCGCGCGGCCGGCCACACCACGGTGCTGATCACCGGCGCGATCCGGCCGCTGACCCGACCCCTGCGGCCGCTGTTCGACCACGTCGAGGCCGCCGAGCTCGCGGTCGACGAGCGCGGCATCTGCACCGGCCACCTCGAGTCCTCGCCCCTGGTCGGTGAGTCGCGCGCGGCCTGGATGCGGGCGTTCGCCGCCGAGCGCGGCCTCGACCTCGCCGCCTCCTACGGCTACGCCGACTCGCACTCCGACCTGCCGCTGCTCGCCGCGGTAGGCCACCCGGTCGCGGTCCGCCCCGACGTGTCGCTGTTCCGCCACGCCCGACGGCAGCGCTGGCCCACCGTCGACTGGGCCAGCCCGGACGCCACCGCACGGACCCTCAACCCGGCAGGGGGCCGCCGATGATGCTCGCGCTGGAGATGTTCCGCTCCCTGCCCCGGGCGGCGGCCGGCCGGGTCGTGGGCGGCCGGATGCCGATGCTGCTCTCGGGCTTCGCCGCCCCGCTGCGGCTGATGACCATCGAGGAGCCGCGGGTGCGCAGGCCCGGCTGGACCCGGCTCCGCACGCGGCTGTCGGGCATCTGCGGTTCCGACCTCGGTGCGCTGTCGGGGCGGACCAGCCTCTACTTCTCTGCGGTGGTGTCGCTGCCGTTCGTGCCCGGCCACGAGATCGTCGCGGAGCTCGTCGACGACTGCGAGGACCTGCCCGCGGGCACCCGCGTGGTCGTGGACCCGGTGCTCACCTGTGCCGCCCGCGGCGTCGATCCGTGCGACGCGTGCGCGACCGGCGCCACCAACCGGTGCGCCCGGATCACCGTGGGACACCTCGCGCCCGGCCTGCAGACCGGCTTCTGCCGCGACACCGGTGGCGGCTGGGGCCAGGTCCTCACCGCGCACCGCAGCCAGCTCCACGTCGTGCCCGAGGGGTACGCCGACGAGCAGGCGTTGCTCATCGAGCCGGTCGCCTGCGCGGTGCACACGGCCCTGGCCGCGGGCGTCCGCGAGAACGACCGGGTGCTGGTCAGCGGTGCCGGGTCGGTCGGCCTGTTCACCACGATGGCGCTGCGCAGCCTCACCCCGGCCGGCGAGATCACCGTGGTCGCCAAGCACGGCCACCAACGCGAGCTCGCGCTCGAGCTCGGAGCCACCGAGGTGGTCTCGCCGGGCGAGGTGCTGCGGCGGGTGCGACGCAGCACCGGCGCCTTCCAGCTGAAGCCCGAGCTCGGCTCGCCGTACCTCCTCGGCGGCGTGGACGTCGCCGTGGACGCCGTCGGTTCGAAACGGTCGCTGGAGACCGCCCTGCACGCCACCCGGGCCGGTGGCCGGGTGGTGATGTCCGGCATGCCCGCCGCGGCCGACCTCTCGGCCGCGTGGTTCCGGGAGCTGGAGGTCGTCGGGTCCTACGCCTCGGCCCGTCGCGAGCCCGGCGCCGGTGACCGTCCGGCGTTCGAGGTCGCCACCGGGCTCGTGGCCGGCGACGCGGTGTCCCGGATCGCCAAGGACGTCGTGCCCTACCCGCTCCACCGCTGGCGGGAAGCCCTCGACCACGCCCACTCGGCCGGCCGCCTCGGCACCGTCAAGGTCGCATTCGACCCAAGGAGGAGTGACTGATGAGCCGTCCCGGATTCGTGCTGGAGGTCGACGACCGGACCCCGCCGCTGGTCGTCCACGAGGGACAGGGCTTCCGGCTGGAGGAGTTCCCCCACGGCACCCGCGTGGTCTACCCGCCCGAGTCGTTGCCGACCGTGCCGGACGTCGAGCAGGCGATCCGCGACGCGCTGCTGCACCCGCTCGACTCCGAGCCGCTGCCGGAGCTGCTGTTCCCGGGGATGCGGCTGACCATCGCCTTCGACGACCTGTCGCTGCCGCTGCCCTCGATGCGGCCCCCCGACATCCGGCAGCGGATCATCGAGCAGGTGCTCACCCTCGCCGCCGAGGCGGGGGTCGACGACGTCGAGCTGATCGCGGCCAACGCGCTGCACCGGCGGATGACGCCGACGGAGCTCGAGCACATCGTGGGGGAGCGGGTCTTCCGGTCCTTCCACCCGCAGGGCGCGCTCTACAACTTCGACGCCGAGGACCGCGACAACCTCACCCACCTCGGGCACCACCGAGAAGGGCGAGGACGTCGAGATCAGCAAGCGGGCGGCCGAGTCCGACCTCCTGGTCTACGTCAACGTCAACCTCGTCGCGATGGACGGCGGCCACAAGTCGGTCGGCATCGGGCTGGCGTCCTACAACAGCCTGCGCCACCACCACAACGCCCACACCATGGTGCGGTCCCACTCGTTCATGGACCACACACGCAGCCACCTGCACCACTCCGCGTGGCGGATGGGACGGCTCATCAAGGACACCGTGAAGGTGTTCCAGATCGAGACCACGCTCGACAACCACGTGTTCCCACCGCCCTACGACTTCCTGATGAAGCGCGAGTGGGAGTGGTCGATCCGCGACCAGGCCACGATGCTCGGCGTACGGCGCGGGCTGGCGGTGGCGCCGCGGCGGCTGCGGCACAAGATGTTCCACGGCATCCGCGCCCCCTACGGCCTGACCGGCATCCACGCCGGCGAGGTCGAGGCGGTGCACGAGCAGACCATCGCGACCGTGCACCGGCAGCAGCTGGTCGAGGTCCGGGGCCAGTCCGACGTGCTGGTGATGGGGGTGCCCTACCTCGGCCCCTACAACGTCGGCTCGACCATGAACCCGATCCTGGCCACCTGCATGGGGCTCGGCTACTACTTCAACTCCTACCGCGGCGCCCCGGTGGTGCGGCGCGGGGGCGCGGTGATCCTCTACCACCCGCTGGACGAGGGGTTCAACCAGCTCCACCACCCGTCCTACGTCGACTTCTACGAGGAGGTGCTGGCCGAGTCCACCGACCCGGCGGTGATCGGGGAGAAGTACGAGCAGCAGTTCGCGACCGACCCCTGGTACATCCACCTCTACCGCACCTCGCACGCCTACCACGGCGTCCACCCGTTCTACATGTGGTACTGGGCGGCGCACGCGATGGACCACGTCGACGACGTGATCTGGGTGGGCGCCGACCGGCGGGTGGCGGCGCGGCTCGGGTTCCGCGCCGCGACCACGCTCGCCGACGCGCTGGAGATGGCCTCCGACACGGTGGGCACGTCGCCGTCGATCACCTACCTCCACAACCCCCCGCACCTCCTCGCGGACGTGATCCGGTGAGGGTCGTGCGCGGCGGGATCGACGACGTCCGGCAGGTCGCCCGGGGCTGGCGCTGGGGCCGCCGGCCGCAGGTGCCGCGGTCGGCCGAGCCGTGGGTGCTGCCGGCCGAGTCGTCGGTGTTCCGCACCGAGTGGGCGCGCCGGCGACCCGGCCGCGCCGCCCGCGAGGTGGCGCAGAAGGCCGGGCTCGAGCCGGTGTTCCGCTCCCAGGTCCGCACCCACGTCGAGGGGCTCGACGTGCTGGAACGGGTCGAGGGGCCGGTCATCTTCGTCGCCAACCACGCCTCCCACCTCGACACCCCGCTGGTGCTGCTGTCGCTGCCCGACGCGTGGCGGCGGCGTACGGCGGTGGCCGCCGCGGCCGACTACTTCTTCGACACCTGGTGGCGAGCGGTCGGCTCGGCGCTGCTGTTCAACACCTTCCCCATCGAGCGGCGCAGCGGCTCGATGTCCGACACCCCGGGCGACGTGCTGGCCGACGGCTGGAGCCTGCTGATCTTCCCGGAGGGCACCCGCTCGACCGACGGCTGGGTGGGACGGTTCCGGCTGGGGGCGGCCCACCTCGCGTGCGAGCACCGCGTGCCGGTGGTCCCGGTCGCCCACCGCGGCACGTTCGCGGCGATGCCGCGGGGCCAGGGCTGGCCCAGCCCCGGACGGCGGCAGCTGACGATCCGGTTCGGCGAGCCGCTGGTGCCCGGGCCCGACGAGACCCCACGCAGCCTGGCGCCGCGGATCAGGGACGCCGTCGCCGGGTTGCTCGACGAGGACTCCACGACCTGGTGGGAGGCCCGGCGCCGAGCCGCGGCCGGGACCACCCCGGACCCCGGCGGGCCGGACGTCGCGCCGTGGCGGCGGGTCTGGGAGCAGACCGCCTCGCCCGACCCCGAGCCCGGCAGCCCCCGCCTCGCCGCCTGGCGACGCTGACTCGCACCCGGTAAGAGCGGTCTCATCCGAGCCTCATGGGGGCCTCACCCGGCGAGGGCAAGGTTCTGCTCAGTACGCAACAGCATCCCATGAGAGGAACCCGACATGAGCTCCAAGATCCATCTCCCCGCCGCGGCGTTCGCCGGACTGGTCACCACCGGCCTGCTGGCGCTGCCGATCTCGTCCGCCTTCGCAGGTGACGACGTGGCCATGAAGCGGCAGGACGACGGTGCCGACCTGGTCCTGGTCGCCGACGACGATGACGACAACGACCTCGGCACCGGCACCGGCACCAACTCCGGTGGTGGCGACGGCACCAACTGCGGCACCGGCAACAGCAACGACGGCACCGGCAGCGGGTTCACCGGCGTCAGCCGCGACCGCGACCACAGCCGCGGCGACAAGACCCGGGACTGGACCCGCGACGGTGGCGACCGGACGCGCGACCACTCCGCCAACCAGACCAACGACCGCTCGCGCAACGACACCCGCCGCTGAACGCGACCTAGGCTGACGGCGTGAGCGAGAGCGACAGCTGGCACCTGGCCGACGGCGACCTGATCACCCCCGAGCTGACCGTGCTGCGGCGGCTCGGGGGTGGGTTCGCCTACGAGGTCTTCCTGGCCTTTGACGAGGTGACCTACGTCCCCGTCGTGGTCAAGGTGGTCCGGCCCGGTCAGGTGGCCGACGAGAACACCCTGCGCGGCCTGCGACGCGAGATCGAGGGGCTCGCCCTGGTCAACCACCCCGTCGTGGCACGCGGGCTGCGCTACGACCTGGACTGCGAACGGCCCCACGTCGTGCTCCAGCACATCGAGGGCCCGCGGCTCTCGTCGCTGATCCGACGGCACGGCCGCCTCCAGGAGCAGCAGTACCTGCCGCTGGCCATCGAGGTCGCGGCCGCGCTCCACTACTTCCGCGGTGTCGACCTGCTGCACCTCGACGTGAAACCCAGCAACATCATCATGAGTGCCCCGGCCCGGCTGATCGACCTCTCGATCGCCCGGACCCCCGAGTACGCCGCCCGCAGCAAGCGGCTCGGCACCGACTACTACATGTCGCCCGAGCAGGCCGACCCCGACACCCACGGCCACCCCGGCTTCGCCGCCGACGTGTGGGGGCTGGGTGCGACCCTGTTCCATGCGGTCGCCGGCTACCGCGCCTTCGACAAGGGGTCCGTCGACGCCCCCGACCTGCCCGGCCGGTTCCCGCAGCTGGTGGACGCGCCGTACGACCTGCCCGACCAGGTGCCGGGTCCGGTGCGCGAGGTGCTGCACGCCGCGCTCGACCGGGATCCGGACAAGCGGCCGCTGCCGTCCGAGGTCGTGGACGCCCTCGAGCCCGTGCTCGGTGGGCTGCCCGCCCCACGGCTGACCTTCAAGGTCAGGGGCTGAACCGGTAGCCCATACCGCGCACCGTCGAGTGACGCCGGCGCCGAACTTCTTGCGCAGGTAGCCGACGTAGACGTCGACGACGTTGGAACCCGGGTCGAAGTCGAGCCCCCAGACGTGGTCGAGCAGCTGCTCGCGTGACAGCACCTGGCCGGGGTTCAGCATGAAGATCTCGGCCAGCGTGAACTCCCGGGCCGACAGGTCGTGCTCCGCGCCGCCGACCGTGGCGCGGCGGGTGCGCAGGTCCAGCCGTACGCCGCCCGCCTCGAGCACGTCGCGCACGCCGCTGCCGTCGCCCTCGTGGGTCTGACGCAGCCGCAACCTCACCCGCGCCAGCAGCTCTGCGAACCGGAACGGCTTGGGCATGTAGTCGTCCGCGCCGCCCTCCAGGGCGCTGACCGTGTCGGTGACCGAATCGCGGGCGGTCAGCACGATGACCGGCATCCGGGAACCCTGGGAGCGCAGCTGGTCGAGCACGTCGAAGCCGTCGAGCCGGGGGAGCCCGATGTCGAGCACCATCAGGTCGTAGTCGCCGCTGAGGGCGTGGTCGAGCCCGTCCTTGCCGTCGGGGACCACCGTGGTGGCGTGGCCCTCGGCCCGGAGGCCCTTGGAGACGAAGGAGGCGATGCGCTGCTCGTCCTCCACGATCAGGATGCGGGCCATGGGTGCTCCTGTGGGAGGTGGAGGGTGAAGACGGCGCCCCGGCGGGTGCCGCCGGGGTGCGCGTCGGCGACGGTGACGTGTCCGCCGTGGGCACTGGCGATGGCGCGGACGATGGAGAGCCCGAGGCCGAACCCTTCGTCGTCGGGCATCACGTCTCCGCGTCCGAACCGCTCGAAGATGTGGTCCTTGAGCCCGTCGGGCACCCCGGGACCGGAGTCGCTCACCCAGATCGCGACCCAGCCGTCGGTCACGGTCGAGCCGATGCTGATCCGGTCGTCCTCACCGGTGTGCTTGACGGCGTTGTGGGCAAGCTGCAGCACGGCCTGGGTGACCCGCTGCTCGTCGAGCTGCGCGATGCCCTCACCAGCCCCGTCGAAGTCCCAGCGACGGTCGGCCAGACCACGGACCTTGGCGTGGAGGGTGTGGGTGAGCCGCTCCACCGACACCGGGGACGGCGTCACGAAGTCGGGGCGGTCGTGCTTCGCGAGCAGGATGAGGTCACCGACCAGCCGCGCCATGCGGTCGACCTCGTCGAGCAGCAGCTCACGGGTGTCCGCCACCTCCACCGCGTTGGTGGTGTCGAGGAGCTCCAGGTGGCCCTGCAGCACGGTGAGCGGGGTGCGGAGCTCGTGGCCCGCGTCGTCGAGGAACTGTCGCTGGTCGACGAACGCCGCCTCCAGCCGGCCGAGCATCCCGTTGAGGGTCCGGGTGAGGGCGGTGATGTCGTCGTTGCCGACCTCGGGCAACCGCCTCGCCAGGTCGGTCTCGCTGATCTCCTCGGTGGCCTCGCGCAGCACGCGGAGCGGGGCCAGCAGCCGCCCGGACTGCCACGCGGCGATGCCGGTGATCAGCACGAGGGCCAGGAGGGACACCAGTGCGTAGGTCTGCATGGTCGCTCGCAGCTCGGCCCGGTCGCGCTCGAGGTAGGTCACCACGACAAGTGCCCCCAGCTCGCGGCCGTCGCGCACGGGCTGCGCAGTGACCATGGCCTCGCCGTAGACCGGCGCCTCGACGTGACGGGTCCCGCCGTCGGCCACCATGGTGGCGACGAGGTCTTCGAAAGGCCCGTTGCGCCGCACGAACCCGTCCTCACCGGGCAGCGCCTCCTGCGGGCGGCCGTTGAACCAGGCGACCAGGACCTCGTTCTCGTCGGGGACGTTGCGAGCCAGGAACGTGGTCAGCAGGGACTCCACGTCCGCGAAGTCCTCGCCGGTGGCAGGGTCGATCCCCTCCTCGTCGAGAGCGGCGAACTCGTCGAGCTCCTGGTCCATCCGCGCGACGGCGCTCTCCTGGAGTCGAGCGTTCTCCACCGCGTAGACGATCGACCCGGCGGTCCCGAGGGCGAGGGCCACGAGCAGGGCCACGGCGGTGACGATCCTGGTCCGGACCGACCAGCCCGAGCGCCGACCGTGGTCAGTCCTCGCCCGTCTTCCCCGCCGCCGTCCCGGCTGTCGTCGCGGGACCGGTCGCCGGAGGAGTCCTCGACGTCCCCCCGGTCGTCGAGGCGGTCGTCCCGGGCGTCGTCGAGGTCGTCCGGCTCGACCCGGGCTGTCCGGATCTCGTCGTCCTCGTCATCGTCGTCCTTCACCTCGTGGGACTTGTCGTCGCCCCGGTCCTCGGCCGGGGAGCGGCTCTCGGAGTCCTTGATCACGATGGCCTCGCGAGGTGCTGGGTCCTCCACCGAGGAGGCGGCCACCACGCCGGTGGCGACGGCCGCCACGACCAGCGCAAGGGTCAGGCCCAGCAGGACCTTCCAGATCAGGCCATGGTGCCACCATGTCCTCGTGCATGGGTGCGCCATGAAAGGGACATGAGAGGACTCTCATCGGGCCAACGTGGGGCCAACGTCGCCGTGTCTAGGGTGTCGGAGAGACACGAGGAGGAGCCCATGTTCGTTCCGTTCAGCATCTCCGACTTCCTCGACCGTGCCGCGCACGGTCTACGGCGAGCGCGTCGGGGTGGTCGACGAGCCCGACCAGCCGGCGCCGTCCCTCGGCGACGTCACGTACGCCGAGCTGGCGGACCTCGCCGCCCGGCAGGCGGCCCACCTCGACCGGCTCGGGGTCCGGGTCGGCGAACGGGTCGCGGTCGTGTCGCACAACAGCGCCCGGTTGCTGGCGTCGTTCTTCGGGGTGGCCGGCTCCGGGCGGGTGCTGGTCCCGGTCAACTTCCGGCTGCGACCCGACGAGGTCAGCTACATCGTCGAGCACTCCGGCGCGAAGGTGCTCTACGTCGACCCCGAGCTCGACGAGGCGCTGGAGAAGGTCGACGCCGAGCAGCGGTTCGTGCTCGGTCAGGACGAGCACCTGTTCGGCCCCGACGGTGGGACGCCGACCCCGAGCGCGTGGGAGCCGGACGAGAACGCCACGGCGTGCATCAACTACACCTCCGGCACGACCGCGCGACCCAAGGGCGTCCAGATCACGCACCGCAACATCTGGGTCAACGCGGTCACCTTCGGGCTCCACGCCGGGCATCACCGACCGCGACGTCTACCTCCACACCCTGCCGATGTTCCACGCGAACGGGTGGGGCATGCCGTTCACCATGACCGGGCTGGGCGTGCCGCAGGTCGTGCTGCGCAAGGTCGACGGCGCCGAGATCCTGCGCCGGGTCGAGCGGCACGGCGTCACCGTGATGTGCGCGGCACCCGCGGTCGCGGCTGCCGTGCTCGAGGCCGCCCAGGACTGGGAGGGCGAGATCCCCGGCCGCGACCGGGTGCGGATCATCATGGCCGGCGCCCCGCCGCCGACGAAGACCGTGGTGCGGGTGGAGGAGGAGCTCGGCTGGGAGTTCGTGCAGATCTACGGCCTCACCGAGACCTCGCCGCTGCTGACCATCAACCGCACGCGGGCTGAGTGGGACGGCCTGTCCGGTGAGGAGCGGGCCCAGAAGCTGGTGCGGGCCGGTGCGCCCGCGCTCGGCGTACGGCTGAAGGTGGACGAGTCCGAGGACGGGACCGGCGAGCTGCTGGCCCGCTCGAACGTGGTCCTCGAGGGCTACTGGGACCAGCCCGAGGAGTCGGCCCGGGCGTTGCGCGACGGCTGGTTCCACACCGGCGACGGCGCGGTGATCGGCGACGACGGCTATGTGACGATCCAGGACCGCAAGAAGGACGTCATCATCACCGGCGGCGAGAACGTCTCCTCCATCGAGGTCGAGGACGTGCTCTTCTCCCACCCCGCGGTCGCGGAGGTCGCGGTGATCGGCGTCCCGAGCGAGAAGTGGGGCGAGACCATCAAGGCGCTGGTGGTGCTGGCCGAGGGCGCCGAGGCCTCCGAGGCCGACCTGATCGCCTGGTGCAAGGACAAGGCGGCCGGCTACAAGGCCCCCACCACCGTCGAGTTCCGCGACGCGCTGGCCCGGACCGCGACCGGCAAGCTGCAGAAGTTCAAGCTGCGCGCGCCGTACTGGGAGGGGTACGACCGGCAGGTGAACTGAGGCTGTGGGCTGCTGCTGGTTCCCCGGATATCCGGGGAACCAGTCATCGCGCCGTGCTGGATGGGTCAAGAACCTCATGACTCGCTCAAGAACCTCGGGCGGACACGGCTAGCCTGCGGGCATGCCCCGGCTCGGTGACCTCGTCGATCTCCTGCACACCTGGTACCCCCCGGCGACCGCCGACTCGTGGGACGCCGTCGGGCCTGGTGTCCGGGGACCCGGACGCCGAGGTCGGCCGGGTCATGTTCGCGGTCGACCCGACGCTGGAGGTGGCCCGCGAGGCTGTCGCGTGGGGCGCCGACCTGCTGGTCGTGCACCACCCGCTGTTCCTCTCACCCGTCCACGGAGTCGCCGCGACCACGCCGAAGGGCCGCACGCTCCACGCGCTGTCCGCCGGCGGGTGTGCACTGCTGACCGCTCACACCAACGCCGACCAGGCGCTGGGCGGGGTGTCGGAGGCCATGGCGGCCGCGCTCGGGCTGGCCGACGTCGCACCCCTGCTGCCGGCGCCGCACGATGCGATGGACAAGCTCACCGTCTTCGTGCCGATCGACACCGCCGACGCGGTGCGTGAGGCCCTCGCCGGCGCCGGGGCCGGGCGGATCGGCGACTACGACCACGCGTCGTTCTCGACCCCGGGCGAGGGCCGGTTCCGGCCGCTCGACGGCGCCTCACCCACGATCGGTTCGGTCGGCCGCGTCGAGCGGGTCGAGGAGGTGCGGGTCGAGGTCGTGGTGGCGCGGCGGCTGCGGTCCGCCGCGGTCCGGGCGCTGCTGGCGGCGCACCCGTACGAGGAGCCGGCGTACGACGTGGTCGAGCTGGGCGACCCGGGCGTCGGCCCCACCGGCACCGGCCGGATCGGCACCGTCGAGCCGACCACGCTGCGTCGGTTCGCCGAACGGGTGGCCGCCGCGCTGCCCGAGACCGCGCACGGAGTCCGGGTGGCGGGCGACCCCGACCGCGTCGTACGACGGGTGGCGCTGTGCGGCGGGGCGGGCGACTTCCTGCTCGACACCGTGCGCGGCACCGACGCCGACGTCTACGTCACGAGCGACCTGCGACACCACCGGGCGGGGGAGTTCGTGGAGCACGACGGCCCCGCGCTGGTGGACGTCGCGCACTGGGCGGCGGAGTGGACCTGGCTGCCGGTGGTCTCGGCGCGAGTGGCCGATGCGCTGGGCGCTACGGTGGAGACCCGCGTGAGCACGATCAACACCGACCCCTGGCAGTTCCGTATCTGAGGAGCCGACGCTGAAAGCCGACCCTTTCGTCCAACTGAGGTTGCTCGACCTGCAGGAGCTCGATGCCAAGGCGGACCAGCTGCGCCACCAGCGCAGCCACCTGCCCGAGCTCGCCGAGGTCGACCAGCTCCGTGCGACCCGGACCGAGGTCGACAACCGGGCGCGGGACGCCCGCATCGTGGTGGACGACCTCAGCGAGGAGCAGACCAAGATCGACGCCGACGTCGAGCAGGGCCGCGCCCGCCGCACGCGCGACCAGGAGCGCATCGACCAGGGCCTCATCACCAACCCCAAGGACCTGCAGCACATGCTCTCGGAGCTGGAGTCACTGCAGCGCCGGATCACGACCCTGGAGGACCAGGAGCTCGAGGTCATGGAGCAGGTCGAGACCGCGCAGCGTGAGCTCGACTCGCTGACCGAGCAGGTCGTCGCCGCCGATGAGCGGCTGGCCGTGCTGACGGTCTCGCGTGACGAGAAGACCCAGGAGATCGACCAGGAGCTGGAGCGGGTCGCCGCCGAGCGTGCCCCCATCGCCGACGGTCTCCCCGCCGACCTGCTGGCGCTCTACGACAAGCTGCGCGCGCAGAAGGGCGGCGTCGGTGCGGCCGCGCTCCGTGCGCGCACGTGCGGCGGCTGCCACATCTCCATCGATCCCGCCGAGCTGGCGCAGATCAAGGCGGCCGGCAGCGACCAGGTGATCCGCTGCGAGGAGTGCCAGAGGATCCTGGTCCGTACCGCCGAGAGCGGGCTGTGACCGCACCCACCACGCTGGTGCTGGTGCGGCACGGGGTCACCGCGCACACGACCGAGAAGCGGTTCAGCGGCGGTCTGGCGAGCGCCGACCCCGGGTTGTCGGAGGAGGGCCGGGCCCAGATCGGGGAGGTCGCCGAGTGGCTGGCGCCGATCGCGGACCGGATCGACGCCGTCGTCACCTCGCCCGTACGCCGCACCCGCGAGTCGGCCGCGCTGCTCGCGGACGCGCTGGGCCACACCGTCACCGAGGAGCCCGGCTTCGCCGAGATGGAGTTCGGGGCCTGGGACGGCCTGACCTTCGTCGAGGTCGCCGAGCGGCACGCCGACGACCTCGAGACCTGGCTCGGCTCGATCGACGCCGTCCCGGGCGGCTCGGGTGAGTCCTTCCGCGCCGTCGAGCAGCGGGTGCTGGACGCCCTCGGCCGGGTGCTCGCCGAGCATGCCGGGAGCACGGTGGTCGTCGTCAGCCACGTCACCCCGATCAAGACACTCGTGGCCCACACCCTCGACGCCCCGCTGCTGTCGGTGTTCCGGATGGAGCTCACGCCTGCGTCGGTCACGGTGATCTCGTTCTTCGACGCCGACCACGGACCTCGCGCGACGATGCGGCTCTACAACGCCTCGCCGCCCGGCCAGCCGCCCTTCGGGGACCCCGCCCGCTGGTAGGTGGGGTCAGACCTCGCTGACGACCACGTCGAGCTGGGTGCCGCGCGGCCCGGGTGCCGCTTCCACGGTCCAGCCGAGGTCGCGCAGGGTGTCGGCGAGGGCGGCCGGTGTGCGCGGCTTGCGGCCGTCCTCGAGCAGCGCCCGGACGATCCGGCCCTTGGTGGCCTTGTTGAAGTGGCTGACCACGGTCCGCTTCCCGTTCGCCTCGTGCAGGACCCGCACGGTCGCCACCCGGCGCGCCAGCTCGACCGGCGGGCGCCAGAACGCGGCGTACGTCCCCGACCGGAGGTCGACCAGCAGCCCGTCGCCGAGGGCGTCGCGCACCGCGTCACCGAGCACGGACCGCCACACGCCCGCCACCGGGCCGAGGCCGGGGAGGGTGGTGTCGCCCGAGAGCCGGTACGCCGGGATCCGGTCGGTCGGCCGGACCAGGCCGAACACCGACGACGTGACCCCGACCCGGGTGGCGGAGCGGCGGCGAGCGGCGGGGGAGAGGGAGTCGAAGCCGAGCGCGTCGTAGAGGACGCCGGTGTAGACCCGGTCGGCGCGCGCGGACGGGGCCACCGCGAGGGTGCGGTTGCGCTCCAGCAGGTCGAGCTGGGTGTGGCCGATGCCGAGCAGCTCCGCCGCGTCCGGCCGGTCGCTGGCCTTCGCAAGGGCGTCGACCATGCAGCGGCGTACGTCGGTGAGGACAGGGTGGGAGAGGGAGGAGAGGTCCAGCGGCTTGCCACGGGCGGGAGCGGCCTTGCCCTCGCTCGGAGGCAGGAGGATCAGCACGGCGCAAGGCTAGGGTCATCGACATGACGAGCAGTCGAGTGGTCCGGGTCCGCACGCGCGACGACAGCGGCGTCGCGGCTCAGCTGCGCGAGGGCATCGAGGCGATCCAGCAGGAGCTGGGCGTGACGCCGCGGTTTCCCGCCGAGGTCGAGGAGGCCGCAACCAGGGCGGCCGCGTCACCTCGGCTGCCCGAGCTCGACCGCACCGACCTCGAGCTGGTGACGATCGACCCGGCGTCCGCGATGGACCTCGATCAGGCGCTTCACGTCGGACGGGCCGGCGACGGCTTCGTCGTGCACTACGCGATCGCCGACGTCGCGGCCTTCGTCCAGCCCGGCGATCCGGTCGACCACGAGGCGCACCGCCGGGGCGAGACCCTGTACGGCGCCGACTCCAAGGTGCCGCTCCACCCGCCGGCGATCTCCGAGGACGCGGGGTCGTTGCTGCCGGACCAGGACCGACCGGCGCTGCTCTGGACGATCCGGGTCGACGACACCGGCGAGGGCACGGACGTCACCGTCGAGCGTGCCCTGGTCCGCTCCCGCGAGAAGCTCGACTACGCCGAGGCGCAGCGCCGGATCGACGACGGCGGCGCCTCGGAGTCGTTGCAGCTGCTCAAGACGGTCGGCGAGCTGCGGCTGGCGCGGGAAGCGGCACGCGGCGGGGTCTCGCTGCCGCTGCCCGAGCAGGAGGTGGACCTCGACGACGACGTCGCGCTGCACTTCCGCTCGCAGCTGCCCGTGGAGCAGTGGAACGCCCAGATCTCGCTGCTGACCGGCTTCGCCGCCGCGTCGCTGATGGTCTATGCCCGGGTGGGTCTGCTGCGCACCCTGCCGCCGCCGGACCCCCGCGACGTCACCCGCCTGCACCGCACCGCGCGGGCGCTCGGCATCGAGTGGCGGGCCGAGCAGCTCTACCCCGACTTCATCCGCAGCCTCGACCCGAGCCGGCCCGAGCACGCCGCGATGGTCGTGGCCTGCACCCGGCTGCTGCGGGGGAGCGGGTACGTCGCCTTCGACGGCGAGACGCCGGCCGAGCCGCAGCACTCCGCCCTGGCCTCCGAGTACGCCCACGTCACCGCACCGCTGCGCCGCCTCGGCGACCGGTATGCGGGCGAGGTCTGTGTGGCGCTGTGCTCCGGCGAGGAGGTGCCCGGCTGGGTGCTCGAGAAGCTCCACGACCTGCCTGACACGCTGCGCGAGTCGGCGCAGCGGGCGAACCGCTACGAGTCGGCCGTCCTCAACCTGGTCGAGGCCGCGTTGCTCCAGCACCGCGTCGGCGAGACCTTCCCGGGCGTCGTCGTCGAGGTCGACCACGACGACCACTCCCGCGGCACCGTCACCGTCCAGGACCCCGCCGTCGAGGCCCGGGTCACCGGCTCGGGTGACCTCCCGCTGGGCGATGACGTGACGGTCACCCTGTCGACCGCCGACCCGGCGACCCGGGCGGTCGGTTTCACGCTCCCCTGAGGGCCTCCGGAGCGCTCGCGGCCGGCCGTGCCCGAGCAAAGTTTGTTCACAACGGACTCACAATCGGGTAACGGGCGACTTACACTGCCTCCAAGTCCCCCCGACTTCGATGGAGCCCCCCATGCATGCACGCCTGCCCATGCGCGCAGCCCTGTTCCTCCTCGCCAGTGTGATGTCCCTGGCCCCGCTCGGCCTGCCGGGCTCCTCGACCGCGGCCGCGGCCCGGGCGTCGCTGAGCGTGACGCCACGCGCCAACTACGTCGGCGGCCAGGCGATCACGTTCGAGGGCAACATCGGCCTCAACGGCGAGCGTCGGATCACGCTCCAGTCCCACATGAACCGCCCCGGTGACAGCTGGGAGCCGATCGCGGGGTGGAGCAGCAAGACCAATGCCAACGGCGACTTCAAGTTCGCCTACCCGGCTCCCGGGATGTTCGGGATCTCCTACCGCGTCGTGTCCGGCCGCACCGCGGCGACCCCGGACGTGACGTTCGAGGCGCTGTCGCAGGACGTGACGCTGGCGGTGTCGGGTGGCGCCCCGGTCGCCGGCGAGAAGTTCACGATCGAGGCCGACACCACGCCCACGCTGCGTCGCCGTCCCGACACGATCGGACTCGAGCCGATCCCCGGCCGCGGCCTGACCCTCCAGCGCCGGGTCGACGGCGACACCTGGAACACCATCGGCAACACCACCGTCGACCAGAACGGCCTGGGCACCTTCCAGGTGACCGAGGCCGACCCGGGCACCGTCGTCTACCGGGTCCTGATGGACGACTACTTCGCGGGCGGGCACCGGATCGGGTGGTTCCCCTCGTTCCCGACGTACATCGACATCTCCGGCCCGGGCCAGCGGGTCGCCGAGCCGGTCAGCCGGACGCGGGCCGTGGAGGACTGCGTCCAGCCGGTGGTCGGTGACGCCGCCACCAGCACCGCCGCCGGCGTGAACCGCTGGTCTCCCTCGCTGTTCGACTTCGCCTGGGTGTCGGGTGAGTCGCTGACCAGCCCGCCCTACCGGGGCACCCGCAAGAAGGGCCGGTGGATCGACTTCACCAACGGCGGCGGCCGGGTGAACAAGCACAACGGTGGCCTGATGCTCGACAGCAAGCGCGACAACGACTGCGGCACCGGCGACTTCGGCACCACCCGCGCCACGCTTCAGGGCAACGCCCAGACCTACGGTCGCTGGGAGGTCCGGTTGCGCCTGAAGTCCGACGAGGCCAGCGCCCGCGACTACCGCACCGTGGTCGAGCTGGTCCCCGAGCGCGCCGGCGACTACGGCTGCGGTGCCCGCAACGTCACCATCGCGGAGATGCTGCCCCACGACTCGACGGTGAAGTTCGGCGTCAACGCCGGATCGAAGCAGTGGAGCGGCACCAAGAGCCTCGGCGGCAACGCCAACAACCGCTCCCTGGTGTTCGCGGTCGAGGTCACCAAGACCCACATGTCGTGGTTCTACGGCGGCAAGGTCATCGGCACGGTGAAGAGCCGCGCCGCGTCCTCCGACGTACCCATGACGCTGCGGCTGAGCATGGAGGGCAACGGCGACCAGGAGATGAACCACACCGAGCTGATCTCCGACTGGCAGCGTGCCTTCACCCTCAAGCGGGGCAACAAGGTCACCAACGGCAAGGCCCTCAAGCGCAGCAGCTACTCCGCGCCGGCCTGCTGACTGATCTGCGCGACAATCCCCGGACCTTCCGTCGTCGGCCCACTCTCCGGGACGACCGAAGAACCGGGGACTGTCGCGACGGTCGGGCTGGCTCGCCTGACCCCGGGTTCGCTAATCTGTGCGCTGTTCTCGCGGCCGTCCAGAACCCGGCGGCCTGCCCACCCCGGGGGCACATCGACGCATGGACAAGGGTCGACGATTGAACCGGAGCAACACCCCCCACGCGCTGGTCGGCAGCTTCACGTGGGACGTCGAGCACGACCACTGGTGGTGGTCGGACGAGATCTACAGGATCCACGGCTTCGAGCCCGGAGAGATCATCCCCACCACCAGCCTGTGGCTCTCGCACAAGCACCCCGAGGACCTCGACAAGGTCAAGGACTGCGTCGAGGGCGCCATCGTGCAGCGGCACAGGTTCGGCTGCTACCACCGGATCCTCGACGCGCGACGACGCGAGCGTCACGTCCTTCTCGCCGGCAGCACCCGTTCCCATCCCGGGGGAAGCTCGGTGCAGCTGCACGGCTTCGTGGCCGACCTGACCGCGGCCCGACGCGAGGACCTCGAGCCGGCGATCGACGAGGCGATCGGCGAGATGATGGTCAACCGGGCCACGATCGAGCAGGCCAAGGGCGCGATCATGCTGTCCTACGGCATCACCCCCGACGCCGCGTTCGAGATCCTCCGCACCGCCTCGCAGACCGGCAACACCAAGGTGCACGACCTTGCCGGGCGGCTCGTCGCCATGCTGGCCGTGGAGGGCCGCCTGCCCGTCGACCGCGCCGCCCTCGACCGGATGCTCGCCGACGTCACCTGGCCCGAGGGCTGACAGGGGCCTACGGGCGGAGGACCGGGTCCCGGACGTACCACCCGTGGACGGTGAGTGCGTAGATGATCATGAGGTCCATGGCGATCAGCAGCACGGCCAGGACCGGGTTGGCCCCGAGGTAGGCGAAGTTCCCCACCGCGCTGCTGAACGCCAGGGCGACCCCGATCGCCCGGGCCCACACCCGGCCGGTGAAGACGCCGATACCGGCCGAGAAGATCAGCAGCCCACCCAGGAGGTGGATCCAGCCCCATGCTGTGGGGTCGAGGTCGGCGAGGAGTCCCGACTGGTCCACCCGAAGGTAGTCGTCGTCCGTGAGCGCGAGGGTTCCCTGGATGAAGTGGAAGGCTCCCAGCACCGCCATGAGCCAGCCGGCGAAGACGATCCACCCGACGAAGGCGTGCGCCCTCGGGAAGTAGGTCTCACCGTGCTCCGTGACCGGTTCGGACTCTGCGTGCTCCGAATCCAAGGGGACGCTCCTCCGGGTTCGCTCGTCTCGTCCGAGCGTGCCGCGAGGGGGTCTGTCGTCGCGTCACCCCCCACGGATGAGGACGACCCGCGTCCCACGACGGAGCATGGCGCCGAGGAGGACGAGATGTCTGGAGCGCAGGTTCCGCCGTCGGGGCGGATCTCGTGGGGTCAAGTGGCTGCGGTCGCCAGCGGGATCGTCGTGCTGCGTGGCCTGCTGCGAGGTGCGTCGCGTGCGCTGTCGGTCGCGGCCGCCGAGGTGGAGTACCGGGTCAGTGACTCCTGGACCAGGTTCAGGCCCTCCGGCCATCGCTGAGGCCCTCGGTCAGAACCCCTGCATCGACTCACGGTCACCGTGTGCCGTGACGGCGTAGATCACCAGGATGTCGAGGGTGATCATGACGACGCACCACAGGGGGTAGGCCGACAGGAAGGTCACGTTGACGATCGCGCTGAGGCTGGCCACGGCGATCGTCACCGCCCGCGCCCATGTCGATCCCTTCATCAGGGAGAAGGCAGTGAGGATGAACAACCCACCGATGGCCAGGTGGACCCAGCCCCACACCGTGAAGTCGGCGCTGATCACGAGCTTGTTCTGGGTGACCAGGAAGTAGTCGTCCTCGAACACCGCCACCAGGCCGGCGATCGCGTGGAAGACCCCGAGCAGCGCCAGGATCGTCGCGGCGAAGACCACCCAGCCTCGCCAGCCACTGCCGGCAGCACCCGGCGAGCCGGACCCCGGCTCGTCCGCCGGCGTACCTGTCGTCATCGTGACCCCCTCGTGGTCTGCGCTCGCACCATCGTGGGAGCGGGGGAGCGTCGACCGGCTCACCCGGGGCGGGTGATTCGCTTGCTCCGGCGTGGGTCGCGCGTCAACATGTAACGCCGGGTTACTTGCTCTTCCCACCCGGTTGCAACAGGTGGTGAACAAGCGGTAACCCGGCGTTACAAGAGGAAGCCGGACCGCCCTCAGCCACCTCCGCGCCGCACAGAAATATCGTCTCGGGATCACCCGATCGGCGTATTCCTGTCGACCCCGCGCGCAACTACGTTCGAACCTGCGGCTGACCCCACAACGGCCGCATGGCCCTCACCGCTGGCGCCGGCGGTGAGGGCACCGGGTCCACCGGCAGGTTCACTCGCACGGGGTGACGTCTCACCCACCTCGGGTGGGCCTGACGGCTTTTCGCACCTCCGTACGGATGGCGTATCGCCCCCACGTCGAGATCCACGGCAACCAACTGTCACCGACTTGTTTCCTTGGCGTGTCCCCGGTGACGGCCGCGCGCCCCCATGGTGGTGCAGGAGTTGGCCAGGTCCTGCGGGGGAAGGGTTGAAATGGCTGTGGGGGACAAGCGTCGCCGGAGGAACCCGGCTGGATTCGTGGGGAAGGGCTTCAGGGGTCTCGTCGGTGCCCTGGTCGTCGTGATGCTCGCGCCGGGAACGGCTGCTGCGTCTGTGGATGTGACGCCGGACGACACTGCCGCCGTGGCGGGGGAGGTCTACGGGATGGACGTCACCGGTGGCCGCGCGGTCATCGGGGGGTTGTTCACCGGCGTCGGAGGTCAGGCCCGGAGCAACGTCGCTGCCATCAAGGCGGACGGCAACGTGGACAAGGAGTTCAACCCGGGGGCCAACGGCAAGGTGATGGCGGTAGCCGCATCGGACGACGGCAGCGTGATCTTCCTCGGGGGCGTCTTCACCGAAGCCGGCGGTGCGCCGCGGGCCAATCTTGCCGCCGTGGACGCCGTGACCGGTGTGGCGCTCGCGCACTGGCAGGCTGACACGGGTGGGGTGAACCCGGACGTCAACTCGCTCGCGGTCCACGGCGACCGGCTGTACGTCGGCGGACGATTCGCCCGCATCGACGGAAGCGGCTACAAGCGACTGGTGGCCCTCGACACGGCGACTGGTGACCTGGTCCCGGGTTTCCGCCCGGCGCCCGACAACAAGGTCACCGAAGTCGTCGTGTCCCCCGACGGATCAACGGTCTATGCCGGTGGCGCCTTCGGCGTTCTCGGCGGACAGGCGCGGTACAGGGCAGGTGCTCTGGACGCGCAGACGGGCGCTGCGACCGGCTTCGCGCCCACGGGCAGCGGCGGCAACGCCGTCACCGTCGGCCTGAGCCCGGACGGGCAACGGTTCTTCGTCGGCACCCAGAACAACACGTTGTTCGCCTATGACCCCGCGGTCTCCAACAATCCTGTGTGGTCGATCAAGACCAGCGGCGACACCCAGGCGATCGCCGTGTCCGACGACGAGATGTGGATCGGCGGACACTTCTCGCAGATCGTGACGGGCAAGATCCCCCGCCCGTTCATCGCCTCACTCGATCCCGTCGACGGCTCGGTCAACGGCTGGAACCCGCAGTGCTCCGGCCCCAAGATGGGGGTCTGGGCGCTGGTCCACGACGGCACACATCTCCACGCGGGCGGCTTGTTCGCCAGCTTCAACGGCGTCAGGCAACGCGGATATGCGCGCTTCTCCGACGTCCCGTGAGACCTGACGCTCCGGGGGCAGGTCGATCGGGGGAGGGGACGGGCTGGCCTGTAGGCCGGGTTCTGTCCCGCCGCACGTCTCCGTCCGGCGGGGGCGACCATCCATCTACGACGACCGTTGCCGGCCGCCTCCAGCGGTCTACCCGCGTGCTCGGGCGGGCAGCCCTCGATCGCACGCGCATCCGGTGCCCGAGGGCGCCGGACTTCTTGACCTTGCTCCGGGTGGGGTTTACCTAGCCGGTCCGGTCGCCCGGACCGCTGGTGGTCTCTTGCACCACCGTTTCACCCTTGCCGCCCCGGTTGCCCGGGGAGGCGGTCTCTTCTCTGTGGCACTGTCCCGCGGGTTGCCCCGGGTGGCTGTTAGCCACCACCCTGCCCTGCGGAGCCCGGACCTTCCTCGGCGCACTCCCGTGAGGGAGTACGACGCGGTCGCCCGGCCAGCCCGTCCGGACGACATCCTCGCAGGTCAGGCGCGCCGAGGTCACGTTCCCGCGCAGAAACACCGACGCCTGCCGGGGTCAGGGGTGGGTGAGCACCTCGGCGCCGGTCGGCGTCACGAGCAGGGTGTGCTCGAACTGGGCGCTGCGCCGACCGTCGAGGGTGACGACCGTCCACTCGTCGTCCCACATCTCCCACTCGTGGGTGCCGAGGTTGAGCATCGGCTCGATCGTGAAGGTCATCCCGACCTCCATCACGTCGTCGAACCGGGGCTCGTCGTAGTGGGGGATGACCAGGCCGCTGTGGAAGGCCGAGCCGATGCCGTGGCCGGTGAAGTCGCGGACCACGCCGTAGCCGAACCGGCGGGCGTAGCTCTCGATCACGCGCCCGATCACGTTGACCTGACGGCCCGGCCGGACCGCCTTGATGCCGCGGTCGAGGGCCTCCCGGGTGCGCTCGACGAGCAGCCGCGACTCCTCGTCGACGTCGCCGGCGAGGAACGTGGCGTTGGTGTCGCCGTGGACGCCGTCGAGGTAGGCGGTGATGTCGATGTTGACCAGGTCGCCGTCCTCGATCCGGCGGTCGTCCGGGATGCCGTGGCAGATCACCTCGTTGACGCTGGAGCACAGGCTCTTCGGGAAGCCGCGGTAGCCGAGGGTCGAGGGGTAGGCGCCGTGGTCGCAGAGGAACTCGTGACCGATCCGGTCGAGCTCGTCGGTGGTGACGCCGGGTGCGACGTGGGCGCCCACCAGCTCGCGGGCCTGGGCGGCCAACCGACCGGCCACGCGCATCTTCGCGATGGTCTCGGCGTCCTTCACCTCGCTGCCGGTGAAGCGCTCGGGACGGGGGCGGTCGACGTACTCCGGACGGGCGATGTGAGCGGGCACGGGGCGTCGTGCGGAGATCACGCCGGGGGCGACGGGGGCTGCGACGGGCATGGGGCGAGTGTAGTTTCCGGAGCATGAGTGATGTCGACACGGAGTACTGGTTCTGCCTGAAGCACCACACGGTCGAGGGCGAGGAGGGCTGCCGCAACGCGGACCGCCTCGGGCCCTACGCCTCCCGCGAGGAGGCCTCGCGCGCGCTCGACAAGGTCGCGGAGCGCAACGAGGAGTGGGACAGCGACCCGAAGTGGAACGACGACGCGTCCGAGGACTGAGTGCGCTCGATGACCGAGCTGCCCCCGCCGCGCAAGCCGCTGGAGAAGGCCTCTCCGTGGCCGTTCGTCGGGATGATCGGGATGGCCTGCGTGGCGTTCCTGATCGGTGCCAGCGTGCTGGCGACGCCGTGGTTCGTGGTCCTGGCGCTGTCCCTGCTCTGGCTGGTCGCGCTGGTCGTCGCGCTGGTCTGGTGGTCGCTGCACCCCACCTGGCTGCCGTGGCTGCCGCTGGGGCTGGCCGTGGTCTGGATCGGCAGCGTGGTCGGGGGTGCCGCGCTGTTCGGCTGGCGCGCCTGACGCGTCGAGTACACCAAGGAGACTTTCTAGCGGGGCTGACCCGCAGGATCGCGTCGTTGCCGCTGTCGTTGTCGGTGGTGAGCAGCAGGGAGCGGTCCGGGGTCAGCGTCACCGAGCGGAGCCGGCCGAGCTGGCGCAGCTTCTCCGGCGACCGGGTCCACTGGAGGCGACCCTTGCCGTCGAACTTCATGAACACCACCCGGCTGGCCTTGAGTGCGGCCACGGCCAGCGTCCCGTCGAGGCGGCCCCACTTCTTGCCGTAGACCCAGGCGGCACCCGACGTCGCCAGGGTCGGTTCGCCGGAGCGCCACCGCGCGCCGACCTGCCGGCCCGGCAGCGACTGGTCGGTCATCGGCACCGACTCGTCGTAGCCGGGCACCGGGTGCCAGCCGTAGTCGCCACCGGGCCGGAGCCGGTTGACCTCGTCGTCCCGGTAGGAGCCGTGCTCGACCGACCACAGCGTGCCGTCCTTGCGCTGGGCCAGGCCCTGGACGTTGCGGTGGCCGAAGGTGAAGACGTACCGCTTGCGCTTGTTGTCCGCCTTCGCGAACGGGTTGCCGGGCCACGGGTTGCCGGTGTCCGGGTCGAGGCGCAACGTCTTGCCACCCAACGACGTCAGGTCGCGCGGGTTGGTGCCGACGGCAGCGTCCCCGGTGCCGACGAGGAGCGCGCCGTTGTTCGCGACCAGCAGCCGGCAGCCGCCGTGGCGCCCGCTCGTCGTCGGGAAACCGGCGACCAGGGTCTCGACCCGGGTCGCCTCGGTCACTCCGTCGTCGAGCTCCCACGCCACCACCCGGACGTCGTGCCCGCCGCCGGACGTGTTCCAGCCCGAGCAGGTGTAGAAGCGGCGGGTGTCCGCGAAGTCGGGATCGACCTCCAGCGACATCAGACCGGTCTCGCCGGAGACCCAGATGCTCTCCTCGGGGAACGCCACGGTCCGCCTCGCGCCGTCGCTGTACGCCGAGAGGCGGGCCCGGTCCCGCTCGGTGACCAGGAGGGTGCCGCCCGGGAGTCGCTTCACGTCCCACGGGTTGTCGAGGCCGGTCACGACGCGTCGTACGCGCAGTGCCGGCATCGCCCGCGACCGAGGTGCGGCCGTCGCGGGGTCGGCGGGTTCGCTCTGCGGCGTGGCCGAGGCCGTGCCCGACGGGTTGGCGGGGCCCGCCGGGGTCGACCTTGCCGGGGGAGCGGGGCTCGGGTCGTCGGCGCCGCAGGCCGGGGCAGCGGGGGCCACCAGGACGAGGGCGAGGGCGGCGAGGAGGGGGCGCATGCTCCTCACGGTAACCGGCGCTCCGCGGGTGCCCTACCGCCAACCGGAGCGGTGGGCGAGCGCGACCGCCTCCAGCTGGGAGGACACCCCCAGCTTGGTCAGCACCGCCCGGACCTGGCTGCGGACGGTGGCTTCGGAGACCACCCAGCCGCGGGCGATCGAGCTGACCGGCCGCCCCTCGGACAGGGCTCGCAGCACCCTGGCCTCGCGGTCGGTGAGCTGCTCGAAGGGCGCCAGCAGCGCGGCGCGCTCGTCCCGGACGCGGCGGGCCAGGTTGACGACCTGCATCCGGTCGAGCGGCGTCATCAGCTCGTCGCCGCGGGCCGCGGCGACCACCGCCGCCAGCAGGTCGGTGAACGGGAGACCCTTGTCGATGATCCCCGACGCTCCCCGCTCCAGCGTGGTGGCGCGGAGGTCCGGGTCGGTCGACGCGGTCACCACGATCACGCGAGGCCCGCTCCGCAGCAGCGGTGTGACCAGCGCGGCCCCGTTCCCGATCTCCCCGCCGAGGTCGAGGTCGAGGAGGACCAGGTCGGGCGCGTGGGCGGCCACGTCCGCGAGCAGCGCCTCGCCCGTGGAGAGCGCGGGGACGGAGCAGTCGATGCCGGCCTGGCCGAGGGCGACCCCTAGTGACTGCGCCAGCAGCTGGTGGTCGTCGACGATGACGACCCGTGTACGTCGTGGAGGCTGGCCACCGGTCACACAGGATCCTTGACGAGCCGGTCCCCGACCGGAGCTTCCCGGGTCGCGGGCAGCGGCGCGGTCGGCATGGTCAGCTCGAGCAGTCCCCCCTCCGGCCCGCCACCGAGCCGGAGGTCGCCACCGTGACGTCGGAGGAGGTGTCGGACCGTCCGCAGCTCGGCCTCGCTGCCGGCGCGACTCGCCACCGGACGGGTCTCGGTGTAGCGGACGAGCGTCGTGGCGGGGCCCGGGTGGACCGACAGCCCCACCTCGTTGGCCAGCGTGTCGGAGAAGCTGCGGACCAGGAGCTCCCGGACGACCAGCACCAGGTCTGCCCGGACGCCCAGGACGCGGACGGGCGGAGCGGTCACGGTGATGGACGCACCCAGCAGGATCACGGGGGCGATCGCCGTGTCGAGCGCACCGGCGAGGTCGAGCTCCGTGGTGTCGTCGGTGTCGCCGGCGAGGAGGTCCTCGAGCTGCTGGAGCTCGTTGACGGCGGCCGCGCGGAGCTGCTCGACCACCTCGGGACGCAGCTCGCTCCCGGGGTCGTAGAGGAGGCTCATCGCGGCGCGCAGGCCGGCACACGTGTTGACGGCGCCGTGCCGCACCTCGCTGCGCCACCGGTCGTGGGCCTCGACATCATCCGCGACGACCCCGAGCTGATCGTAGAGGTGCTGCTGCTTGAAACGGCTGGCGTCGGTCGCGCGATCCAGGTCCGCCATCGCGGCGCGGGTCGCCATCGCCGCCAGCGCGGCGGTGAGCAGGACTCCGGCCAGTGTCCAGGCGGTGGGCTCGCCCATCCCGACGGCCCGCAGGGTCTCGGCGACGGCCATCCCGCCGAGCAGCGGCGACACCCGGCCGGCCCAGGCGAGCCGGGCCGCCCGGCGATGGGTGGCCACGGCCACGACGGTCCACCCCAGCGCGATCAGCAGCACGATGGCGACGTGGGCGGCGGCGGTGGGCACCCGCGGCCCGAGGTAGACCTCGACGGTCAGGGCGGAGATGAACGTGCCGGCTGAGACGGCGAACGCCGTGGGCAGCACCCAGGCGGGTGTCTCGTACGGACCAAGGTCGGAGGAGCGCAGGGCTCGGAGCACGAGCGCCATCGCGATGAACGACGCGATCGCCCGGCTGGCCGGACCGACCAGGAGGCTGTCGGCCTCGAGGACCAGGTTGACCAGGAGCCGGGAGGGGAGGGCGAGCGCACCCATCACCATGAGCGCCGAGCCGACCAGGCCGCTGTGGGGGTCGCGGAGCATCCGCCACGTGGCGAGTCGGTAGGTCCCGGCCGCGAGGAAGAAGCCGGCGGCGATCACCAGCGCCGTGGACACCAGCGTCGAGGTCGCGACGTCCCCGGGCGCCCACGCGACGGCACCGCCGGCGATGGTCAGCGCCGCCACGGCAGACGCCACCACCATGCTGCGCGGTTCCCCCCGCACGTTCCCCGGCACCAGGCCCACTGTTCCCCCACAGATCCGTTCCCCGCCAGCCAGAGTGCGTGATGCACGCCGATGGCGTCCACCGTCGGACGGAGCCGCGGTCATGGCCCGATCGGGCCATGCGCGCGACCCGTCCGGGCCATGCCGGAGCGTGAGCCGCGTCATAACCTCGCCCGCGCGCGGTCGTTGACCATGCGTCCCACCCCGACCTCGGAGGCCACATGACGTCGCTGCTGACCAGGATCAGCGCCCTGCCCCTCGCCCTCGGGCTGATCGCCCTCGGCGCCCCCGCCCACGCCCACGGCGACGGTGACGTCGCGACCAACACCCGCGGTGTCCAGGTCGAGCAGGAGGGCGAGGGGAAGCGGATGCGCTTCGTCGCGAACCTCCAGTACGACAAGTCCGGTGAGGCGCAGAACGGGTCGGACATCGAGTTCATGCGGCTCGGCGGCAAGGAGTACGCGCTGGCCGGGACGCTGCGTGGTGGCCTCCAGGTCATCGACATCACCAGGCCGCGCGACCCGCGCAAGGTCGCGACGTACGACTGCGACATCAGCCAGGGTGACATCCAGGTCTGGAAGACCGAGACGAAGGTGCTGGCCAGCTACACCGCCGACGGCACCGTCGGCGACGCCGGCGCGCGGTCGCAGTGCGGCCGCGACCTCAAGCTCGAGGCCGGCGACGCCGGCACCGTGCTGGTCGACCTGACCTCGCCCCGCACCCCGCGCTCCGTCAGCTTCCTCCCGGTTCCGCAGGGCTCGCACAACATGACGCTCCACCCGAGCGGCGACTACCTCTACAACTCCAACTCCGACCTCTACGGGTCCGACACCACGCCGAACGTGACCATCTACGACGTCCGCAAGCCGATGGCGCCGAAGGAGGTCCAGGAGTACGAGATCCCGTTCACCCCGGGCTCCCTCGGCACCGAGTCGCACGACATCACGTTCAACAAGGCCGGCACCCGCGCCTACGTCGCTGCGCTCTCGCAGACCCTGGTGCTCGACACCAGCGACCCGCGCAACCCGGAGCTGATCAGCAAGATCGTCGACCCGGCGATCAACGTGGTGCACCAGTCCGACCCGGTCCGGCTGCGGACCCCGGCGGGGACGCTGCGCGAGCTGCTCGTCATCACCGACGAGCGGGCCGGCGCCGCGGCGAGTGCCGAGTGCCCGGGCGGTGGCCTCCACGTCTACGACGTCACCGGAGCCAAGGAGAAGAGCCCGGAGAAGCTCGGCGCCTGGTTCATCCCTGCCACGCAGCCCCAGGACGGGGCGACCTGCACCTCCCACGTGCTGCGCATCTACCCGCGCCAGCAGCTGATGACCATCTCCTGGTACTCCCAGGGCGTCCGGGTCCTCGACATCTCCGGCCTGGCGACGTACGAGGGCTCACCGACCGACACCGCGTTCGGTGACGGCGTCGGCATGGAGGAGGTCGGGCACTACGTCTTCCCCGACTCCGACTCGTGGTCGTTCAAGACCAACAAGATCAAGCGCGACGGCTCCTTCTTCGGCTACTCCAACGACCTGGTGCGCGGCTTCGACGTGTTCAAGTTCAAGGGGCTGAAGGACCGCACCGTGCCGCCGCTGAAGCCGAAGAACGTCGCCCCCCGCTCGGACGACGACGGCTCGCGGATGCTGGTGCCGCTCGCGGTGCTGCTCCCGACCGTGCTGGCCGTGGCGCTGATCCGCCGGCGGACCCGCCGGACCGGCTGACCGGCCCGTGTGCCTGAGAACGTCAGTGGGTCGTTCTCAGGCACACGCCGGCGTCAGAAGGTGTGGTCCGGGCCCGGGAACGTCCCGGCCCGGACGTCGTCCGCGTAGGCGCGGGCGGCGTCGAGCAGGACGCCGTGGACATCGGCGTACTGCTTGACGAACTTCGCCATCCGGCCGGTGCGCAGCCCGAACGCGTCCTGCCAGACCAGCACCTGCCCGTCGCAGTCCTTGCCGGCGCCGATGCCGATGGTCGGGATCAGCAGCTCCTTGGTCACCTGCCCCGCCACGTCACCGGGGACCATCTCCATGACCACGGCGAAGGCGCCCGCCTCCTGCACGGCGCGCGCGTCCCGGAGCACCCGGTCGGCGGTGTCGCCGCGGCCCTGGACCCGGTAGCCGCCGAGGGCGTGCTCGCTCTGCGGCGTGAAGCCGATGTGGGCCATCACCGGGACGCCGCCGCGGGTGAGCCGCTCGATCTGCGGCACCATCTCGACGCCACCCTCGAGCTTCACGCAGTGGGCGCCGCCCTCCTTCATGAACCGGGCGGCGGTGAGGTAGGCCTGCTCCGGTGAGGCCTGGTAGGAGCCGAAGGGCAGGTCGCCGACGACCAGGCTGCGCCGGACCGAGCGGGAGACGGCCCGGGTGAGCGGGATCAGCTCGTCGACGGTGACCGGCAGCGAGGTCTCGTTGCCGAAGACGTTGTTGCTCGCGCTGTCGCCGACCAGCAGCACCTCGATGCCGGCCTCGTCGAAGGTCGCGGCGGCGTACTGCTCGTAGGCGGTGAGCATCGTGAAGCGCTCGCCGCGCTCCTTCATCTCGCGCAGGTGGTGGGTGCGGACCCGCTTGACGGGGGTGGGGGTGGGGCCGGTCGCCGCCGGGCCGGTCCCGTACGGCGCGGGCTGCTCGTCGCTCATGGTCAGCCACGCTACGCCCGCCGGTGGCGCCTCGTCGCTGTGGCCCCGATCACCCCTCAGCAGGCGGCGAGGGTCGTGGTCGGAGCGATCTCTTGCAAGAATCGGACCATGATGCCTGCCCCCGACCTCCCCCGAGGCCAGGTCACCGCCGCGCTGGAGCACGCGCAACGGATCGCCGACGAGCTGCTGCGCGAGTCCCGCGAGGAGGCATCGGAGCTGCTCGGGCGGGCGCGTGACCACGAGCAGCGCGCTGCGTCGGCGCGCGACGAGGCGGAGCAGGCGCTGGCCGCGGCCGAGCGCACCAGGGCGCAGGCGGCGACACGCCTCACGCGCGCCTCCGAGCGTGGCCAGGAGCTGATCCGGGACGCCGGTGAACAGGCGCTGCTGATCATGCAGGCGGCCGGCCGGGACCGCGACCAGCTGCTGGCCGACGCCCGTGGGGCGGCCGAGGTCGAGACCGAGTCCGCCCACCGGGAGCGGGCCTCGGTCGAGGCCGAGACCGCCCGGATCCGGGCCGAGACCGAGCAGCGGGTGGCGGCGCTGGTGGCGTCGACCGAGGAGCAGGTCGCCTCCAGGTACGCCGAGATCGACCAGCACGAGCACGCCCGGCGGGTCGAGGTGGCTCGGGTGGTCCAGGGCATCGAGTCCGACGCGACGGCAGCCGCCAACCAGGTGCGCGAGGCGGCGGAGGCCGAGGCCGCGGCCCTGCGGGAGGCCGCCCAGCGCGACGCGGCGGCGTTGAAGGAGCGGGCGCAGGAGCACCACGACGAGCTGGTCGGGCGCGCCGAGCAGCAGCTGGAGCAGGCCCGTGAGGAGGCCGACCAGCGGCTCGCGGAGGCCGCCGAGCAGTCCGCCTGGGCCGACAAGACGGTGGCGGACGTGATGGCGACCGCCGAGCAGGAGGCCGAGCGACAGCGGGTCGAGGCCCAGCGCGCGCTCGACCAGGAGATCGAGGACCGGCGCGCGGAGCAGCGGGACGCCGAGGAGCAGCACGCGCTCGCGCTGGGCCAGCGGGCCGAGGAGGCGCGCCAGCAGCAGGAGGCCGTCCTGCAGGACGCCGCGTCGGCACTCGAGCTCGCCCGGGAGGACGCCGATCAGGTGCTCGCCGCGGCCCAGCGGGATGCCGACGAACGCCGTGAGGAGGCGGCCCGGGTCCTGGCGGAGGCCGAGGAGGAGGCGGAGCTCCGCCTCGCCGAAGCCGCCACCGGGGCGCGGACCCTGCGCGAGCAGGTGGCAGACGAGTTCGCCCGCGCCCGCAGCGAGGCCCAGCAGGCGCTGAGCGAAGCGCGTGACGAGGCCGAGCAGACCCGCCGCGAAGCCCGGCAGGAGCACGACCGGATGGTTCGCGAGGCGACGACCCAGGTGACACGAGCCCGGGAGGAGCTGGCCGACCTGACGCGACGGCGCGACGCCATCGTCGAGGAGCTGGGTGGGCTCTCCGGCGTCATCCAGGCCCTCGCCGTCCCCGAACCCACCACGACCGACCCGTCCACCCCCCATCCCCCCGAGAGTGAGAGCTAGATGTCCGACCAGACCAGCCAACCGTCGTTCCGGATCGTCCGCCGCGGCTACGAGCCGACCGACGTCAACCGTCACGTCTCCGACCTGCTCAAGGAGTCGGGGGAGCACCAGCAGCGCATCGCCGAGCTCACGACCAAGGTGCGCGAGCTCGAGGCCGCCCGGGCGCAGGGCCAGGAGCAGGCGCCGGAGGGCGCGACGTTCGCCGACCTCGGCAAGCGGGTGGGCGACATCCTCACGCTCGCCGAGGACGAGGCCGCCGACATCCGCAGCAGCGCGGAGGGCGAGGCCGACCTGCTGGTCCGGGAGGCCCAGACGTCCGCCGCCCGGATCCGCACCGAGGCGCAGGAGTACGCCGCCGCCCGGCGTAGCGAGGCCGACGAGGAGGCGGAGTCGACGGTCGCCGTGGCCCACCGCCGCTCCGACGAGCTGGCCGACGAGGCGGCCCGCGAGGCCGCGGCCCGCCGCGCGGAGGCGAACGCGCTCTACGAGGCGCAGCAGGCCGACGCGGCGCAGGCGGCGGCCGACTTCGAGACGACGCTGGCCGAACGGCGCGACACCGCCGAGCGGGAGTTCGCGGCCCAGTTCGGGACCGCCAAGGCCCAGCTGGTCGACGCCCAGGACCACCTCGACCGCACCCGTGGCGACGCGCAGCGGATCCGCACCGAGGCCGAGACCGGGGCGCGTCGCCTGGTGGAGGACGCCCAGAAGGAGGCCGAGGGGCTGGTCGTCCAGGCCCGGGCGCACGCCGACCGGATCCGCGAGGAGTCCGACCGCGAGCTGGCGGCCGCCACCCAGCGCCGCGACAGCATCAACGCCCAGCTCACCAACGTCCGGCAGATGCTGTCCACACTGACCTCCGCCGTGCCCGCCGCGCTGCTGCGCGACCCGGAGGACGACCCGGACGACGTCCAGGACGATGACGCGGACGACGTCGCGGTTGCAGAGGTGCCCGAGGGTGACGAGCCGGAGGTGGAGGTCCACGACGACGAGGCGACGACGAGGACGACGAGCCCCGGGGCTGAGCCCCACGGGTCGACCGGGGTCAGGGCCGGGCGAGCTCGTGCAGCAGGCCGGCCAGGGCGACCCGGTCACTGTCGGTCCCGGCGTGCGGGGCCTCGAACCAGTCGGCGTACTGGGCGATCTCGTCGAGCCGCCACTCGAGGTCGAACATCGCGACCAGGGCGGGGTCGCCCTGGCTCGGGCAGCCACCGCAGGTCGCGCTCGCGCGGCGCGAGCCGCAGCGACTCCCAGTCGACGAGCAGGGTGCCGCCGTCCGTCACGAGCTGGTTGCGGGTGTGGGGTTCGCCGTGGGTGGCGACCCAGGTCGCGGGGTCGGTCGACGCCGCCAGCCGCAGGTAGTCGGCGGTCCAGCGGGCGATGTCGTCGAGCCGGTCGCGGATGGCGTCGCGGGCGGTCTCACCGTGCGGGCCGCTCGCCCACGGTGACAGGGTCCGGGCGCCCAGCACCTCGGGCAGGTCGGGCCCGACGAGGGGGTGCCAGCGGGGGAGTCCGGCCGGGGGCTCCTCGGCGTGGAGCGCGGCGAGGAGTTCGGCCGTCACCTTCTCCTGTGCGTCGGTGAACGTGCCGTCACCGCTGGACCCGTCGTGCCACCGGGTGGCGCTCAGGGCGTCGGGCCCGAAGCCGGCGGTGAGCCGGCCGTCCGGGCCGGGCAGGGAGGGGACGACGAAGTCCAGTCCCCGGTCGGCCAGCTCCGCCGCCCCGGCGTACGTCGCCTCGAGCGTGTCGGCCGTGTGGTGGACGCCGAGCCGGTCGAGGGTGACGAACAGGACCGGTCGGCCGCCGGCGGACGCGCGCCAGTGCCAGGCCCCGAACCCGACCGGGAGGTGGGCGACGTCGTCGGCGTCGGGCCACCACCGGTCGCGCACCACCGCCAGCACGGCCGCGTCGGTGACGTGGGGTGGGGCTTCGCGCACAGGACCGCCTCTCGGGGTGGGGAAGCCTCCGGTCTATCACGTGACAGGATCGGCGCCATGGCTTCCTACGACGCAGACCTCCAGGCATCCGTCGACGCGACCTCGGTGGCGAACGACGCCGGCACCGAGGACGACCTCGTGCAGTACCTGCGCGACCAGCTGGCGGAGCGCGAGATCGAGACGTCCGACGACGCCTGGCTCCAGCGGATGGTCGAGGGCATCAAGGGCGACCGCAACTACCTGATCGAGTCGGAGCCGTCCGACTTCACGCCCCGGCGCGACCGCGAGGGCTGAGCTCGCCCCGGCGCTTCGACCGTAGACTCGAACCGTGGACTTCTTCTCCGCCTACGACCAGGGGTTCGCCCGGGTCGCCGCCTGCACGGTGCCGGTGGCGATCGCGGACCCGGCGCGCAACGCGGAGACCGTGCTGGAGCAGGCACGGGCGTGCCACGAGGACGGCGCCGTGCTGGCGGTGTTCCCGGAGCTCTCGCTGTGCGGCTACGCCATCGACGACCTCCTGATGCAGGACACGCTGCTGGAGGGCGTGACCGACGCGATCGGCACCATCGCGGTCGCCTCGGCCGACCTGACCCCGATGATCGTGGTGGGGGCGCCGCTGGTCCACGGCACCCGCGTCCTCAACTGCGCGGTGGTGATCCACCGGGGCCGGGTGCTGGGGGTCGCGCCGAAGTCCTACCTGCCGACCTACCGCGAGTTCTACGAGCGCCGCTGGTTCGCTCCGGGCGACGACCGGCGCGGTGGGACGATCCGGCTGCTGGGGGAGAGTGTCCCGTTCGGCCCGGACCTGGTGTTCACCGCGACCGACCTGCCCGGCTTCGCCGTTCACGTCGAGGTCTGCGAGGACATGTGGGTGCCGGTGCCGCCCAGCGCGGAGGCCGCGCTCGCCGGCGCCACCGTGCTGTGCAACCTGTCCGGCAGCCCGATCACGATCGCCCGCGCCGAGGACCGCCGGCTGCTGGTGCGCTCGGCGAGCGCCCGGTGCAGCGCGGCGTACCTCTTCGCGGCGGCGGGTCAGGGCGAGTCGACGACCGACCTGTCGTGGGACGGCCAGACCATGATCTACGAGTGCGGCGACCTGCTCGGCGAGACCGAGCGTTTCCCCGAGGGCCCGCGCCGCGGCGTCGTGGACGTCGACCTCGACCGGATCCGGCAGGAGCGGATCCGGCAGGGCACCTTCGACGACAACCGCCGGGGCCTCGGTGACCGGATCGCCTTCCGCACGATCGAGGTGACGCTCGACCCGCCGACCGGCGACATCGGGCTGCGCCGCAAGGTCGACCGGTTCCCGTTCGTGCCCGACGACGCCGAGCGCCTGGCGCAGGACTGCTACGAGGCCTACAACATCCAGGTCTCGGGGCTCGAGCAGCGGCTCCACGCCATCGGCCAGCCGAAGATCGTGATCGGCGTCAGCGGGGGCCTCGACTCCACCCATGCGCTCATCGTGGGCGCCCGGGCGATGGACCGGCTGGGCCGTCCGCGCTCGGACATCCACGCGTTCACGATGCCCGGCTTCGCCACCGGCGAGGAGACCAAGGGCTTCGCGACCCGCCTCGCCAAGAGCCTCGGCGTCACCTTCGAGGAGCTCGACATCACCGCCGCCGCGCGCCAGATGCTCGCCGACCTCGACCACCCCTTCGCCGACGGGGAGGAGGTCTACGACGTCACCTTCGAGAACGTCCAGGCGGGGCTGCGGACCGACTACCTCTTCCGGCTCGCCAACCACCGCGGCGGCATCGTGCTCGGCACCGGCGACCTGTCCGAGCTGGCGCTGGGCTGGTGCACCTACGGCGTCGGCGACCAGATGTCCCACTACGGGGTCAACGCCGGCGTCCCGAAGACCCTGGTCCAGCACCTGATCCGCTGGGTCATCGAGTCAGGTCAGTTCGACGAGAACACCAACGACGTCCTGGGCGAGATCCTGCAGCAGGAGATCACCCCCGAGCTGATCCCGGGCGGCAGCCAGTCCACCGAGGAGTCGGTCGGCCCCTACGCCCTGCAGGACTTCACGCTCTTCCACGTGATCCGCCGCGGCTACCGCCCCCGCAAGATCGCGTTCCTCGCGATGCACGCCTGGGCCGACGCGACGGTCGGTGACTGGCCGCCGGGCTACCCGGACGCCGGCCGTCCGGCGTACGACCTCGCGACGGTGACGCACTGGCTCGAGGTCTTCGTCCGCCGCTTCTTCGGCAACCAGTTCAAGCGCTCCGCGCTGCCCAACGGCCCCAAGGTCACCCCCGGCGGCACGATGAGCCCGCGCGGTGACTGGCGGATGCCTTCGGACGCGAGCGCGGCCGCCTGGCTGCGGGAAGTCGAGCAGATCCCGACCTGAAGGCCGGCCGAGGCCCGTGGAGAGCCGGTTGCGCTCCACGCGCCACGCGATGGTCCAGCAGGACTACGTCAGAGCAACGGTGGCGGGAGTGCTCGCCGCACGCGAACGATCAGTTCGCCGGTGCGGTGGCTGTCTGGCCGCGTGACGGGCTCGGGTACCACCTGAGCTGATCGCCGTCCGGCCGCGGCGCGGCCGTGGATAGGCTGCTGAC
>CAWIKJ010000006.1:0-208119 GCA_963836745.1 uncultured Actinomycetota bacterium | reverse complement strand
CGGGCCCCCCGTTGGTGGTCGAGGCAGGGGCCTGAGGGCGTGCGCCGCTCAGGCCCCCGCCCGGAGGCTCACGCCTGGGCTGCGATCACCATGTTGAAGGCGGATTCGGCGACCTTCTGGGCGGTGGTGAACCCACCGTCGGCGAGGCCGTGCAGCGTGCGCTCCGAGTCCGGCTTGGTTGCCGAGGGCGGCACCCGCCCTGCGACACCGCGTTCGGGACGCACAGGTTGTGGCCGGACGCGTACCAGATCAGGCCGAGCGGGTGGAGATTCTCCTCGAGCTGATCGCCGGCGTTGGGCTCGACGGCGAGGAACCACCCATCCTCGGTCAGGTGCGCCTTCGCGAACGCCAGCGCGCCGACCGGGTCGCCGAGGTCGTGCAGGGTGTCGAACATGCAGATGAGGTCGTACGTCCCCCTCGTACGACGCGGCGTCGCGCACCCGGAACTCGACCCGGTCTGCACTCCGGCTTCGCTCCGCCGCGCTGCCGAGCCCGGCGCACCGACTCCTCGTGGTAGTCGATGCCCATGAACGTCGAGGCGGGGAACGCCTCGGCCATCGCGATGGTGGCGGTGCCCAGGCCGCAGCCGACGTCGAGGACGCGGACGCCCGCCCGCAGCCGCTCGACCAGGCCGGGCACGCTCGGCAGCCACTCGGGACTGAGCAGGTTGCGGAACGCCGGGCGGAAGAAGCGCTCGAAGCCGACGAACAGGCGCGAGTCGTGCTGCGTGCCAGCCCACGCCGTCGCCGCTGGCGTACCCGTTGGCCAGCTCGTCCACGGTCTCCCAGACCGAGGCGAGCACCTCGAAGCCCGAGGCCATGAAGGCGGGGCTGTCCTCGTGGGCGAGGACCAGGGCGTGCTCGGCCGGCAGCGTGAACGACTGCGTCGCCGGGTCGTACGTGACGTAGCCGGCCGCGGCCTGGGCCGCCAGCCACTCCCGCACGTAGCGCTCGGTGTAGCCGCAGCGCTGGGCGAGCTCGACACTGGTGCTGCCGGGGTGGGCAGCCAGGGCGCGCCAGAGCCCGAGCCGGTCACCCAGGTAGGCGAGCAGCGTGTTGTGGCCGATGCCGAGGTCGTGGACGATCTTGCCCGCGAACGCCTCGACCTTCGCCTCGTCGATGACGGTCGCGGCGGTCGCTGCTCGGTCTGACGAGTCGATCGACACCCTCGTGGTGGTCATGCTGTTCCTCTCGTTCCCGACGGACCCTGCGGTCCATCGTCGAGATCCACCGTGACGGGAGGTGCTGGCACGGCGATGTCACAGGAGATCCTCCGATCCGGCAGCCCGTGACAGCGCCGTGACAGTGCGGAGGGTCGAGGATCGACCCATGACCGATGACCGACCTGGCCCGATGGGCACCACCCTGCTCGTCTGGGCCCACCCCGACGACGAGACCTACCTGAGCGGTGGCCTCGCCGCGAGCCTGGTGACGCGCGGCCACCGGGTGGTCACCGTGACCGCCACCCGCGGTGAGGCCGGGTGGAGCGGACCCGACACCCGCGGCGCGGCGCCGAGACGGCGCAGCTCCGCACGGCGGAGCTCGACCGAGGCGCTGGCGCTGCTCGGTGTCGTCGAGCACCACTGGCTCGGCTACGAGGACGGTCGGGTGCGCCGAGGCGGACCCCGAGCCGGCCGTGCGCCGGCTCGCCGACCTGATCGACGAGGTGCGCCCCGACACGGTGCTGACCTTCGGTCCCGACGGGTTCACCGGACACCCGGACCACCGGACGGTGAGCCGGTGGGTGGACCAGTGCGCTCGACCGATGCCGCGTGGCGCCCCGGTTGCTGCACGCCGTGGCCACCGAGCAGGACCGCGTCGATCCCGGGCTCGACAACGACTTCGGGGTCTTCGCCCTCGGCCAGCCCCGCATCTGCGCGCCCGAGGAAGTGAGCTCTCCGGCTCCCTCTCGACCCGGACCCGCTGCGTCGCAAGGTGGCCGCGCTGCAGGCGCAGGAGTCCCAGACCGCGGGTCTGATCGAGGCCGTGGGCCTCGACCGTTTCACCGCCTGGGTCCCGTCGAGGTGTTCGCCGATCCCGCGCACGACGCGGCTGACGACCCGGCACCCGCTGTGTCACACTGACGCGCGCACGCGCCGTCGCACGAGCGCGAGGAGGCCGCATGGCGCCGGAACCTCCGTCCGTCGCAGCTGTGGGTCCAGCGTCCTCGGGCCGTTGGCCCTGCGGGTGGCTGGGGTCGGACGTCAGCGTCCCGGGCACCCGCAGGCGGACGCTGCTCGCGGCGTTGGCCCGGGCGCGGGTCGGGTGGTCGGCGTCGATCGCCTGATCGACACCCTCTGGCCGGACGACCCGCCCGCCGATGCGGCTCAGGCACTCCACAGCCACGTGTCCCGCATGCGGGGTCAGCTGGGTCCCGCCAGGCGGACGCCTCTCCACGGCGGGGCGCCGGCTACGTGCTCGAGCTCGAGCGACGACGAGCTCGACGCCTCGGTCGCCCGAGGCGTGATCGACGAGCTGGCGCCGCTCCCGCCCGAGACGCGTGCTCGAGCGAGCCTCGGAGGCGCTCGAGCTGTGGCGCGGACCGGCGCTGGAGGAGTTCCGGGATCTTCCCGATCTCTACGCCGAGGCCGTCGCGCTCGACGAGCTGCGGCTGCGGCTCCAGGACGAGCTGCTGCGGGCCCGTATCGAGGTCGGCGACGACTCGGCGGTGGCAGACGCCCGTTCGGCGGTCGCCGCCGACCCGCTGCGCGAGAGCGGCGTGCTGCTGCTCATGGAGGCCCTCGCCGGCGAAGGTCGCTGCGGCCGAGGCGATGCAGGTGGCGACGGCGTACCGTCGCCGCCTGGCCGCGGAGACCGGCCTGGACCCGGGTCCGGAGCTGGCCCGGTCTCGAGCAGGACGTCGCCTCGGGAGAGACCGCCGCGCGCGGCCGGCCCGAGCCTGGCCGGCACGCAGCGACCGTTGCTCGGCCCTCCGGACCCCTGGTCGGCCGGCAGCAGGACTACGACGAGGTGCTGCGCCTGCACGCCGATGCACCGGCTGGTCACCCTGACCGGCCCGGGCGGGGTGGGCAAGACCCGGCTGGCACTGGAAGCCGCCGCCGCGCTCGCCGAGCGCGACCAGGTCGATGCCGTCGTCGTCGACCTCGCGGCCGTCGAGGACGCCGCCCGCGTCGCTGCAGGCGGTCGCGTCGACGCGTCGGCTTGCGGACTCGCCGCCGCGGAGCCGCCCGGCCCGCTGGACATCGCGGTCGCCTTGGCCGACGCCAGCCTGCTGCTGGTCCTCGACAACGCCGAGCACGTGGCCGATGCCTGCCGTGAGCTGGTCGATGCCGTCGACCGGCACGCGCCGGGGGTTCGCATGCTGGTCACCTCGCGAGTCACGCTGCACGCCCGCAGTGAGTACGTCCTGCGCCTCCAGCCGCTGCCGACGCCGCCGGGACGCTCGACGACCTCGCCGGCGCTCGTGCGACAGCCGAGCGTGCGGGCGTTCCTGGAGCACGCGCGGCGCCATGACCGTCACTACGAGCTGACCGCTGCGGACGCCGAACCGCTCGTCGAGATCCTGAAGCACCTCGACGGTCTGCCGCTGGCCATCGAGCTCGTCGCCGGACAGGTGGCCGTGCTGCCCCTCGCCGCCATCCGCGACCGGCTGGGTCGAGCCCTCGACCTGTCTCTCGAGCCCGGACGGGGACGAGGAGCCGGCAACGGACCCTGCGGGCGACGATCCGGTGGTCGTACGACCGGCTGAGCCCGGCCCAGCAGGCGTTGCTCCGAGCCGTGTCCGCTTTCCCGGGTGGGGTGGACCTGGGCACCTCGAGGAGCTGGCCGCGGAGGTGGGCCCGGGCAGGATCCGGTGCAGCTGCTGCTCGGACTGGTGGACGCGTCCCTGCTCGACGTCGATCGCTCTCGCACCCGCTATCGGCTGCTGTTCACCGTCCGGGCGTTCCTGCTCGACGAGGTCGCGGCCCGCGGCGAGCTGCCGGAGACCGAGGCGAGGTTCCTGGCGTGGGCCGTGCGGGCGGCCGACGAGATCGGTGCCGGACTGTTCTCGGCCGACGAGGCGCTCGCCGACCGTCGGCTGCGGGCCGAGCTCGACAACCTGCGGGCGGCGCGCGACCTGGCGCGGGCCCACGGTCGGTTCGACGACGCTCGTCCAGATCACCCTCGCTCTCGACCAGCCCTCGATCTGGCGTGACCTCCGTGAGGTGTGGTCCTGGTGCCTGGAGCTGGCCCGAGGCGACGGAGGCCGACAGGCATCCCCGCGAGGTCGAGATCCTGGGTGCCGCGGCAGAAGCCGCCCGCCAGGCGGGCGACTACGACCGGGCCGTCGAGCTGGCGCACCGAGGGCCTCGCTGTCGCCGGGACATCGGGCCGCGACTGCTGGCGACGGCACGGTGCTGGTCGGCCCTGGCCGGCGTCGCCCACTACCGCGGCGACTTCGAGGCGGCCGCTCCGCGACTGGGAACGATCGGCCCGACGCCGGAGGTCCCGTAGCCGCGGGTCTTCCTCGCCAGCGCGGCCCTCGCCGCCGCCTACGGCGGAGACCGCCGGCGCGCGAGCGACCCTGCTGGCAGGAGGCATGCGGCGCCCTCGAACCTCTCAGCCCAGGCAACCACGCCTTCCTCAGCTACGTCGAGGGGCGAGCTGGCGGCCCTCGACGACCCCCCGGCCGCCCTCCGCCACCACCTCGCCGCGGTCGAGGAGGCGACCAGCGTGGGCGCCACCTTCGTCGCCGGCGTGGCCGGCGTGGCCCTGGCGTCTGTCCGGGCGAAGACCGGTGACCGGGCCACGGCCGCGGCGGCCTACCGGGACCTGCTGGACCACTGGCGGACCACCGGACACGGACCCCAGCTGTGGACCACCGCACGCAATGCGGCGGCGCTGCTGATGGCGGAGGGACACGCCCGGGAGGCCGCTCTGCTCCTGCTCCGCGCCGACGCCAGTCCGGAGGCGGCGGCCGTGGACGCCGACATCGCCCGACACAGCGGTCGCAGCTTCTTGCCCGTGACGCAGGTGCTCGACGCCGAAGCACTCGCTTCGCTGCGAGCCGAGGCCGGGGGGCTGAGCACGAGCGACGTGGTCGACGCCGCCCGGGCGGCCCTACGGGAGATCGGGCCCGGCCCGCCGAGGTCCGTCGCTGTCTGGGTGTGGGTTCATGCGGGCCACCTGCCACTGGGAGAACCATTCCCGGGCGCCGAACCCCCACCTCGTGTGGGGGTTCTTCGTTTTCCGGGGTCATTGACCGGCCCTGTCCGATCCGGGTGTCCCGGTGACCTTCGCCTCTGTTTCTCGAGTGACCTTGTGCTCATGTTGGGAGGACAAGGAGGAGCCCGATGACCCAGGGACCGCGTCACAAACGGCCCCCGCCGGATCCCGTTCCCCCGGCGAGGGGGCGTATCGGGTTGGTCGTGGCCGGATCCCTGGCGGTGGGGCTCGTCGCCGCTGCACTCCTGGTCGTCGTTCCGCTGGTACCGGCCGAGGGCGACGCCGTCCTGGGTGTGGTGCTGTGCGGGTTCGCCCTGGGGTGGGCGCTGCTGGCGGTGCTCTCGCTCCGGTTGACCGACCAGCCGCAAGGATGGGCCGTGGCGCCTGCGTTGTTCATGGGGGTGGGTGGGCTCCTCCTGCTGGTGTTCGGCTCGTCGGTGGACCGGGTGCTGGACTGGGTGTGGCCGCCGATGCTGCTGGCGTTGGTGATCTGGATGGCCGTGCGCATCCACCGGGGACTGCGGAGCCGGGTCGGGCGCTGGCTGCTCTACCCGGTGCTCGCCCTGTTGGCCGTTGCCGCGGTGGGCGGTGGCTACGAGACGGTCCAGTCGGCCAACCAGGCGGACCACGCGATGCCCGGCCGCCTGGTCGACGTCGGGGACCACAGCCTCCACCTGAGCTGCACGGGCTCGGGAAGGCCCACGGTCGTGCTCCAGGCCGGTGGGGGTGAGATGTCCTCGGCCTTCGGTTGGATCGCGCCGGCCGTGGCCGAGGAGACCCGGGTGTGCGTCTACGACCGGGCCGGTCACGGCTGGAGTGAACCGTCCGCAACTGCCCAGGACGCTGCGCAGGTGGCGGCCGACCTCCACCTGCTGCTGGAACGTGCACAGGTGCCCGGACCGTACGTGCTGGCCGGCCACTCCTTCGGCGGTCTCTACGTCCTCACCTCCGCCGCGCTCCACCCCGGCGAGGTCGCCGGCATGGTCCTGATCGACACCACCGAGCCGGCGTCCGATCCGGCTCCGCCTGACACGTCCTCGGACGGTGCGACCTCCGAGGACGTGATGGACCGGGTGTCCGCCCTGCTGGGGACCACGGCCCGGGTGGGGGTGGGTCGGCTGGTCAGCGGATCCGACTTCGGTGACCTGCCGGCACAGTCCCGCGACGAGATGCGTGCCGCCGCGGCGAAGGAGTCCCACCTCCGTAGCACCGTCGAGGAGTACCTCCAGGCCAACACCTCCGCAGGGCAGGCAGCGTGGCTCGACGGCTTCGACGCAAAGCCGTTGGTCGTCCTGACCGCAGCCGTCGGCAGCGATGCGGGCTGGGTCGCGACGCACGAGGAACTGGCAACGTTGTCGGACAACGCGGACCACCGCGTCGTCGACGGCGCCGATCACGCGGCGTTGATCCACGACGAAGCCCATGCCGCCGCGACCATCGACGCGATCCTCGACGTGGTCGCCTCGATCCGGGACGAGCAGCCGCTTGGCGAGTGAGCCCCGTCGGCCCGCACGGCGGGCGCTCGGGCCCTGTGATGCAGGACCTAAGCCTCTCCGCAGCGGCGTCGAGCCGCGGGCATCCTCGAACCCAGGGAATGTCACGCACCAGGAGGTCCCATGTCCGTCCAGAGCCCGACTCCGGTACCAGCCACCTACCCAGCGCGTCTTCACGTTGACCGCTCGGCCCAGTACGACCGTGTGAAGACGTTGTTCCGGGTGGTGCTGATCATTCCGATCGTCATCGTCTACGAGGTACTCACGGCCGGCGTGACCCGGACCGTCTACGACGAGACCGGTGAGACCGTCAGCACCACCAGCGGCGGGATCGTCAGCGGTCTGTTCGTGGCGACGCTGCTGATGATCCTGTTCCGTCGCCGTTACCCGCGCTGGTGGTTCGACTTCGCTCTGGAGCTCACCCGGTTCTCCACCCGCATCGGCGCCTACTTCGCGCTGCTGACCGACGAGTACCCCTCGACGGTCGAGGAGCAGAAGGTCCACCTCGAGATCGACTATCCGGACGTCGAACGGGACCTGAACCGGTGGTTGCCCCTCGTGAAGTGGTTCCTCGCGATCCCCCACCTCGTGGTGCTGGTCTTCCTGACCGTGGCCGCCTTCTTCGCGGTGCTCGTCTCGTGGTTCGCGATCCTCTTCACCGGTCGCTATCCGCAGGGGTTGTTCGACTTCGTGGTCGGTGTCGGCCGCTGGTGGCTGCGCGTCCAGGCCTACGCGATCCTTCTCGTCACCGACCGGTACCCGCCGTTCTCACTCCGCTGATCGCGCGACGACCGGACCCTCATCCAGCGAACGGCGCCGCAGCGCCAGCACCAGCATCACGACGGACAGCAGGAGAAGCGCGCCGCCGATCGCCAGCAGCACGGCGGCCGCCACCGTGAGCGCAGGCAGCTCGGCACCCACGGTGACGTCGGCCGTCACCTCGGGTGTGCCGTCGGCGTTCATCAGCACGATCGTCCAGTCGCCGGCGTCGGGCTCCCAGGTGATCGCCTGCTCGCCCGGCCCGGCGGCCTGCACGGTCCACAGGTCGGCCTCGGTAGGCGGAGCGGGTTCGGCGGCGCCGCTGGTGGTGCTGTAGACCGGGTTGCCGTCCTCCTCCTCGACGAAGACGGAGTGCGGGACGTCGGCCAGGTAGTCCGCGACCTGCGCGGACGGTGCCATCCCGAGGAAGACCTCGGAGCCGGCCGGTGCGGTGGCGGTGATCCGCGCATCGCCCAGCAGGGCCTCCGGGACCCAGTCAGCGCCCTCGTCGAGATGCAGCTCCAGGTTCTCCGTGGTCACGGCGTAGGTCTCGGCAGAGAACGTCTCGGTGTCACTGGTGACGAACCCTGCCTCGTCACGCATCGCCTGGTCGGCGACGAGCGCCGCGACGCCACCTGTGATGAACCCGCCGGACACCAGCAGCAGAACGCTGCCGACGACCACGGCGATCGTCCGGCCGGCCGACCAGTGGGCCGGCGGCGGCCCCTCGCCGACGGGAGCGCCCGACGTGTCGGGGCCGGGCTCGGGTGGGGTCGGGTCGGAGGCAACGAGGTGGGCCGAACCGGGGTCCGATCCACCCATGTCGAGGCGGAACGGTGGGTACTTGTCGGTCATCAGGGCGGCGTAGCCAGCCACGCGCAGCACCCACCGGTTCATCCCGAGCACGAGGTCGAACACCCCGCGCGGGTAGCTGCCGGTGAACAGCAGCACCACCGCCGCGACCAGGACCAGCAGCCCGATCAGGCCACCTCCCCAGACCCATGGGGCAGTGTCGGAGGTGAGGGTCTCGTTGGCCACGTACACCCCGCCGCCGAGGAAGATCCCGATCACGATGTAGTGCGGGATGGCGAGCAGCCACCACTTCACCAGGGCCAGCCCGCGCGAGAGGTGGTCGGGATAGTCGATCTCCAGCCGGGCCGGGTAGTCGGGCACGTCGCGCAGCGAGAAGGGCGGGTACCGGTCGGTCCCCAGGGCGCCGTACGCGTAGTAGGCGACGCGCCAGCTCCAGCGCAGCACCCCGACGTTGAAGTCGAAGATCGTCCGCGGATACCTCCCGGTGATCAGGATCGCCACCAGGGCAACCAGGCTGAGCACCAGGAAGCTGAGCCAGAGGAAGGCCAGGATCAGGTAGTGCGGGATGACCGCGGCCCACTTGATGAGCCACAGGCCCCGGCTGAGATGGGGTTCGAGCACCGCGTCCACTCGGACGGGATAGGGCGACGTCGTCACTCGTATCGCCTCCATGGGTCCGTGTGTCGTCGTTGCGAGTGTCCGGCGCGGCCGCCCGGGAAGGTAGGGCCGCTCGTCCCGACCGGAGGGGACCACGTGCCCTGATCGATCAGCCGCGGTCGGTGTTCGATGGGGGGCGGGGGTGATCGACGTGGTCAACCGCGGAACGGGTGCTGCAACGCCGGGCGTCGACCTGTACTGGTTGCCGCTGGGAGCCGGCGGGCACTGCGTCCGCGTGAATGGCCGGGTGTTCGAGGGCTTGGCGGCACACCATGAGCGCCGTGCCCGGTATGCCCTCTACCACTCCGCCCTGGAGGTCACTGGTCGCGGAGCCCGCTACGTCGTCGAGATGGCGCCGGTCTGGAACACCCCGGACCCCGAGCGCGGCTCCGTCTGCGAGGGTGCGGTCGGCAGGCCGTGGCTGGGGCGCTTCCGGCTGTTCCGCTACGAGGTCCGCCGGTGGCCCGACGGCCGCATCCCCGACGTGGACGAGGCCGTGGACAGCCCTCAGCGACTGAGCTCGGACGAGGCGAGGGCACAGCGGGTGCTCGACCTGGTGCCCGCCTTCCCGACTGCCACGTGGGGGACCGACGAACAGCGTGCCGGCGAGATGTGGAACTCCAACTCGTTGATCTCGTGGCTGCTGGCGCGCAGCGGTCACGACATGGCGGCGGTCCGGCCGCCGGAGAACGGGCGAGCGCCGGGCTGGTCGGCGGGACTCGTCGTGGCCGCCCGCCAGGCCACCGCTCCACCGACGTCGCCCCGGGCGGTGCGCCCAGGGCGGGAGCCGGTATGAGCAGAGAAGAAGCCGGAGCACCGAAGCTCCCGCCTCCGTGGTTCATCCACACGTTCTGGCGTGTGCATCGCACGCTGTACCGGCTCAGTGGCGGCCGGTTCCTGTGGACGCACGGCCAGCAAGCGCGGCTGGGGTGCCTTGCACCTCACGGCGATCGGGCGGAAGTCCGGCGAGAAGCGCAGCGTCATCCTCGGCTACCTCGAGGACGGCCCGAACCTCGTCGTCCTCGCGATGAACGGCTGGGACGAGGGGTATCCAGCGTGGTGGCTCAACCTCAGCGAACACCCGGACGCCGTCGTCCGTCTCTCGCACCAGGGTCCGCGCCCGGTGCGCGGACGCGCCGCCGCCGGTGAGGAGCGCGACCGCCTGTGGGGCCGCTTTGCCTCCGTCGATCCCGGCATCGACGCCCTCGCGGCACGCCGGGCCACGAAGACCGACGTCGTGGTGCTGGAGCCACGGCTCCCGGCCGGGGGCGACCTCCTCTGACGGGCCGTCCCCGACCCGGCGAGTCAGGCCGGTGGCCCGGCGCCCATCTGCGCCAGTGCGTCCGCCATGTCCATGACGCCCCAGTGAGCGACGCACTGGTCGCCGCGGAACTGCAGGATGTCGATGGCGCCGATGTCGACCGGGTTGCCGCTGGCGGGCACGCCCATGAAGTCACCTGAGTGGATGCCGACGAACGAGATCCGTGCGACCACCTTGTCACCGTCCTGGAGCAGGTCGTGAACCTCCACGTGGAAGTCGGTGATGGCCGCCTGCATCATCTTGAACAGCTGCCGAGGTGTGTCCCGGGTGTTGTCCATCCCGGGCAGCTCCTCATGTTCGACGAAGTCCTCTGCCAGGTACTTGTCGATGGCTGCATCGACGTCTCCGCCAGCGGCTATGGCCTCGAACATCTCCCGCGCCAGTGCCTTGTAGTCCGACATGTCCCCCTCCTCGCTCCCGGCTCGAGTCGGCGGGCCGGGGCCGATTCGACGCTAGCACTTCCAGCACCTCACGGGCAGGGGTCGCGCGGGGCGGAGCTCAGACCCCGATCTGGTCCCAGGGACCCCAGATCGCGAAGGACAGGCCACGGCTCGCCTGGATGTTGACGAAGAGGGTCCTGCCGTCGGGACTGAACGTCGAACCCGCGAACTCGTCGCCGAACCGCTCGGTGCCGTCGGACGCCACCAGTCGGTTCAGGGCGATGTCCCAGATGTCGCCGCGCCGGGTCAGGCCGCGCAGGAAGTTGTCGCCCGAGCTGTCCTCGCAGACCACCAGGGTCCCGTTGCGGGAGGTGGTGACGTTGTCGGGCAGGTCGAGGACCAACGGGTCGGTCGACTGGAAGACACAGCGCAGCTTCTTCTCCTTGATGTGGTAGGCCCAGACCTGCCCCGTGCCGTTGCCGTAGCCGGCGGAGTTGCTGTTCCCGGCCTCCTTGGCGCCGCCGCCCTCGGTGGAGGTGAAGAAGATGACGCCGTCGTGGTGGACCTGCCCCTCCAGCCGGGAGAAGTACGCCGCACCCTTGGCCCAGCCCTGGCTGCCGACGTGGACGATCGCGGTGTTGTTGGTGGTCTCCGCCTCGACACCCGGGGTGTAGTCGTACTCGACGTCGGGCTCGCGGATCGTCACCCACTCGACGTCGTAGGTCTTGCCCTGGCGCTGACGGCCCTCGAGGTGGGCGTTGTCGACGCCGACCACCTTGAGCATCTGCAGCACCCCGCCGTCGCGGAGCCGACCCACCTTCATCGGGTGTGCCGGCGGCTTGTAGCGGTAGAAGCCGGAGGCGAAGCCGAAGTTGTCCTCGGTGAGGTAGAGGTGGCCCTTGACCGGGTCGAAGGAGACCGCCTCGTGGGCGAACCGGCCGGCGCTGTTGATCGGGCGTCGGTTCGACTGGCCCTTGCCGGGCTGGTGGCTGACGGGCACCTCGAAGATGTAGCCGTGCCGCTTCTGCAGCGGCACGTTCGAGGCGCCGGTGAAGTCAGGCCCGACGTCCGGGCCGTTCACGGTCTCCTCGCAGGTGATCCACGACCCCCACGGCATCTCGCCGCCCGAGCAGTTCATCATCGTGCCGTTCAGGCTCGTGTAGGCGCGGATCACCTCCCCGCGTCGCGTGACCTGGACGGTCGTGGTGCCGGCGCCGCCCATCTCGTCGTACGGGTCACCGGGTCCGAACGCCGCCTGGGGGTTGTTGACCTCGTGGTTGCGGACCAGCAGCACGGTGTCGTTCGGGCCCCGGAAGGCACCCATGCCGTCGTGCCGGCCGGGCAGCGCGGTGCCGTCGGTCAACGTCACCGGCGACTCGGTGTCGTGGAAGGAGCGGTAGCGGAACCCCTCGGGCAGGTGCAGCCGGACGACGCCGTCGCGGCGGTCCTTGACCGGGACCAGGTCCTGGGCGCGTGGCGCCTTGTGGGCATCGGCCGGCATCGCGGCGAGGCCGGCGAAGGGACCGCCGAGGGCGGTCGTGGCAGCGGTCGACTTGAGCAGCGTGCGGCGGTCGATGGACATGGTGCCTCCCGAGACGTGACGTGGGTCACCCCCAACCTATGCCGAGGAACCGGAGGACGTCACCCCCTGGACGCGGATCTCAGCGGCCGACGGCGTAGCCCTGCATCCCGCGGGCGTTGGCGCCGGCACGGAGGGTGCCGTCGCGGTCGCGGCTCACCGCGCTGACGCGACCCAGGCTCCAGGCGTCCTGCACGCTGACGTCGTGGCCGAGGCGCCGCAGCTCCGCGATCGTACGGTCGCCGACGCGCGACTCGACGTAGAGACGACCCGGCTCCGACTCCCGCGGCCAGAAGGACGAGGGGAAGTGGGTGGTGTGCCAGGCGGGGGCGTCGATCGCCGCCTGCAGGTCGAGGCCGTGGTGGACGTGGCGCAGGAAGAACAGCAGCGACCACTGGTCCTGCATGTCGCCGCCGGGCGTCCCGAAGGCCAGCCACGGCTCGCCGTCGCGCAGCGCCAGCGACGGGGAGAGCGTGGTGCGGGGGCGCTTGCCGGGCGCCAGCGAGTTGGGGAGCCCCGGCTCGAGCCAGAACATCTGGGCCCGGGTCGAGAGCGGGAAGCCGAGCCCGGGGACGACCGGTGAGCTCTGCAGCCAGCCGCCGCTGGGGGTGGCCGAGACCAGGTTGCCCCAGCGGTCGGCGACGTCGAGGTGGCAGGTGTCGCCACGGGTCTCGCCCCGCGTCGACACCGTGGGCTCACCGGCTCCGACGGCGGCTGTCGGCGCGCTGCCCCGCCCGGTGTGGCGGGGCAGCCGGGGCTCCCGGCCGTCGGGCGAGCCGGGCAGCAGGTCGCCGGTCATCGCATGGGCACCGAGGAGCGAGCGGCGCTCGGCGGCGTACGACGGGGAGAGGAGCGTGTCGAGCGGGACGTCGACGTGGTCGGGATCGCCGTACCAGGCCTCGCGGTCGGCGAACGCGAGCTTCGCGGTCTCCGTCAGCAGGTGGATGAGCTCGGGTGAGGTGGTGCCCAGGGCCGCGAGGTCGGTCCCCTCGAGCAGGGCGAGCTGCTGCAGGAACGCCGGCGCCTGGCTCCACGGACCCGCCTTGAGGACCGTGGTGCCCGCGTGGTCGAACCGGACGGGTTCCTCGACGGTGGCGTGCCAGCCGGCGAGGTCCTCGTAGGTGAGGAGGCCGCGGTGCGGCCGACCGGTGACGTCCATCGCCTCGCCGGCGTAGAAGTCGGCGATCGCCTCGGCGACGAAGCCCTCGTAGAAGCAGCGCCGGGCCGCCTCGATCTGCTCGTCGCGGTCGGTGGACGCGGCCTCCGCCTCGGCGAGGACCCGCTCGAGGGTCGCGGCCAGGTCGGGGTTGGTCAGCCGGGAGCCGGCCGCGGGGGGACGACCGCCGGGCAGCCACACGTCGCGGCTGGTGTGCCAGTGGTCGGTGAACAGGCTGGCCACGGTCTCGATGGTCCGGGCGATGCCGGGGACGACCGGGTAGCCGTGGCGGGCGTAGCCGACGGCGTACTGCAGCACGTCGCGCAGCCGCATCGTGCCGTGGTCGCGAAGCATCAGCAGCCACGCGCCGAACGAGCCGGGGACGCACGCCGGCAGCAGCCCGGTGCCCGGCACCAGGTCCAGCCCCAGCGCCTCGAAGGCGTCGATCGACGCGGCCGCGGGAGCCGTCCCCTGCCCGCAGAGCACCAGCGGCCGACCCGCCGCGGCGCTCCATGCGACCACGGGCAGGTCACCACCGGGGCCGTTCAGGTGCGGCTCCACGACGTGGAGCACGAAGCCGCCGGCGACGGCGGCGTCGAACGCGTTGCCGCCGGCCTCGAGGACCGCCATCCCGCTCTGCGAGGCGAGCCAGTGGGTCGACGCGACCATGCCGACGTGGCCGGACAGCTCCGGGCGCGTGGTGAAGGTGCTCATGCCTGGTTACAGGCCTCCCGTGTTGAAGGCCGAGTCCTTGCGGGAGATGATCTCGCGCCGCTCGTCCGCGCTGAGCGCCTCGAGCTGCGCGAGCACGTCGGCCGGAAAGCCGTTGGCCTCCGGAGCCTCCGGCAGCGGGACGACGGTGTGCACGACCCGGTCGTCGTAGAGGTGCAGCATGGTGAGCGCCTGGTGGCCGTCGACGCCGGAGATCAGCCGGTCGAGCGGCGCCGGGTCGCTGGTGTAGCAGCTGGCCGACGCGACCGAGACCGGGACGCCGGCGAAGGTCGACCACGACGTGTAGTGGAAGTGACCCCCGAGGATCCCGCGGACGTCGGTGCCGCTGATCACGTCGGCCAGCCGGTGCTGGTCGATCAGCTCGATGATCTCGGCGGCCCGCAGCATCGGCACCGGGATCGGCGGGTGGTGCATCGCCAGCAGCGTGCCGTGCGGGGCCGGAGTGGCGAGGTGGTCGGCGAGCCAGCCGAGCTGGTCGTCGGTGAGGTCGCCGTGGTGGTAGCCCGGCACGCTGGTGTCGAGGGCCAGCACGCGCAGCCCGGCCACGTCGTACGCCCGGTCCTGCGGGCCGTCGGCGTCGCTGCCGAACAGGCTCCGCGCGAAGGGGGCCCGCTCGTCGTGGTTGCCCACCACCCACACGACCTCGGCGCCGAGGTCGGCGGCCACCGGCTCGACCAGCTCGCGGATCCGGGCGTACGCCGCAGGCTCGGCCTTGTCGGCCAGGTCGCCGGTGAACACCAGCACGTCGGGCCGCGGCGTGAGCCGGCCGAGCCGGGCGAGGGCCAGCCGCAGCCCGGCCTCGGGATCGATCACGCCGTACTGCAACGCGCCGCCGGCGAGCAGGTGCGGGTCGCTCAGGTGGGCGACGACGTGACGAGGCGGCGGGTACTGACCGAACTGGACCACGGGATCACGGTATGCCCTCACCGGGCGCGCGGCCGGGCTGGGAGGATCGGCGGGTGACGGAGCAGATCCACGACATCGGCAGGCGCCGGGCGTGGGTCATCTGGGCGGTCGCGCTGTCGGTCTACCTGCTCGCGGTGTTCCACCGCAGCTCGCTCGGCGTCGCCGGGCTGCTGGCCGCCGACCGGTTCGAGGTCGACGCGACCCAGCTCGCGTTCTTCACCGTCCTGCAGCTCGTGGTGTACGCCGGGATGCAGATCCCGGTCGGCGTGCTGCTCGACCGCTACGGCTCCCGCGCGCTGCTGCTCTCCGGCCTCGCGCTGATGACGGCCGGGCAGCTGGCCTTCGCCTTCGTCGGGTCGTTCCCCGCGGCGGTGCTGGCGCGCGGCGTGCTGGGCGCGGGTGACGCGATGGTGTTCGTGAGCGTGATCCGGCTGGTGTCGGCGTGGTTCCTGGTGCGCCAGGCACCCTTCGTCACCCAGATGACCGGCCAGGTCGGCCAGCTCGGTGCGATCGTCGCCGCGGCGCCGTTGTCCTTTGCGCTCCAGCAGCTGGGCTGGACCCGGGCGTTCGCGTTGGCGTCGTCGGTCGGCGTGGTGCTGATGGTCGCCGTGGTCGCGCTGGTCAAGGACTCGCCGTACGCCCGGAGCGGTCCGACCCGGGTGAAGCTGCGGGCGCTGGCGAGGTCGGTGCAGACGGTGTGGGGCAACCCCGGCACCCGGCTGGGGATGTGGTCGCACTTCACCACCCAGTTCTCCGCGACCGTGTTCGCGATGCTGTGGGGATTCCCGTTCCTCGTGCGCGGGCAGGGGCTCTCCGAGCAGACGGCCAGCACGCTGCTGATGGTGATGACCGGCTGGGTGCTCGTCAGCGGGCTGGCGCTGAGCTGGCTGGTCAGCCACTACCCGCTCTACCGCTCGTGGCTCGTGATCGGCGTCGTGGTGACGATGGCCGTGCCGTGGACCGCGGTGCTGCTGCGCGACACTCCCGCGCCGATGTGGCTGCTGGTCGTCCTGGTCTGCGCGACCGCGACCGGCGGCCCGGCCTCCATGGTCGGCTTCGACCTGGCTCGCTCCTTCTCCCCGATGGAGTCGCTGGGGCGCGCCAACGGGCTGGTCAACGTGGGCGGGTTCTCCGCGTCGCTGGTCACGATGGCGCTCGTGGGGATCGTGCTCGACCTCCGCCAGCCCGGAGGGATGGACGCCTACGGCCTCGACGACTTCCGGGCCGCGCTGAGCGTGCAGTACCTGTTCTGGACCGTCGGCATCGTGCAGATCCTGCGCTACCGCGCCCGCGGCCTCGACCACCTGCGACGGGTCCACCCGGGCGCCATCGAGTCGATGCAGCGCGGCGAGCCCTTCGCGCACCCCGGCTTCGGCGACCGCGAGGGCGTCTGAGGGACGTCCCCTAGAGGCGCGCGGGGCTGACGGTCCCGGTCACCTCGCCGAGCCCGATCCGGCCTCCGCCGGTGCCGGGCGCGGTGTAGCGGAGCGTCACGGTGTCGCCGTCCTCGAGGAACGTCCGGCCGTCAGCGAGGGGTTCCTTGCCGCCCCAGCTGAGCTCGAGCAGCGAGCCGCGCTGGTCGCGCTCCGGACCCGAGACGGTGCCGGAGGCGATAGAGGTCGCCGGTGCGCAGCGAGGCCCCGTTGACCGTCAGGTGGGCCAGCATCTGGGCCGGCGACCAGTACATCGAGCGGTACGGCGGGCGGCTGACGACCTCGCCGTTGAGCTCGACCTCGATCGCGATGTCCAGCCCCTGGGTGCTGCCCGGCGACAGGTAGGGCAGCGGCTCCGGGTCCTGGCCCGGGAGCTCGCACCAGGCGGCGTCCAGCGCCTCCACCGGCGTGACCCAGTGGGAGATCGAGGTCGCGAACGACTTCCCGAGGAACGGCCCGAGCGGCACGTACTCCCACGCCTGGATGTCCCGGGCGCTCCAGTCGTTGAGCCCGACGACGCCGAAGACGTGGTCGGCGAACCGGTCGGTCGGGACCGGCGTCCCGAGCGCCGAGCCGGTGCCGACGACGAAGCCGAGCTCGGCCTCGATGTCGAGCCTGGCCGACGGTCCGAAGGTGGGGACGTCGTCGTCGGGTGCCTTGCGCTGGCCGTGCGGTCGCAGGATCGGGGTCCCGCTGGCCACGACCGTGCCGGCCCGGCCGTGGTAGCCGACGGGGAGGTGGCGCCAGTTGGGCAGCAACGCCGCCGCGTCGGGACGGAACATCTTCCCGACGTTGGTGGCGTGGTCGAGCGAGGCGTAGAAGTCGACGTAGTCGGCGACCTCGACCGGCAGGTGCAGGTCGACCTCGGCGAGCGGCACCAGGTGCGGCTCGACCAGGTCACGCTCGGTCTCGTCGGTCAGCAGCCCGGTCAGCCAGGTCCGCAGCGAGGACCGCACCCGGCGACCCTCCGCCATCAGCGGGTTGAGCGTGCTCTCCTCGAAGACGTGGTGGACGTCGAGCATCTCCGCCGCGGCGACCGGCGCGACGTCGAGCACGAGGTCCCCGATCCGGACGCCCACCCGGGGCTCCTCGCCGCCGCGGGAGAACACGCCGTAGGGCAGGTTGTCGACGTCGAAGAGCGAGCCGGCGGCTCCCTCGACCCAGCTCGTCGGGGGCGTGGTCATGGCGTCTCCAGGAGTCCGAGGGCGGTCAGGTCGTCGAGCGGGTCGCGGACCGAGCAGGACCCGAAGGAGGTGAACCAGCGGCGACCGCGGGCGAGGTCCTCCGCGCGGGCGGCGGCCACCACGGTGTCGGGGTCCCGCTCGTCGAGCAGGGCGGCGACCTCGTCGGGGTCGGCGCCGTCGAAGGCCCGGACCGTCGCGACCAGCACGTTGAGGAAGCCGTGGTGGGCGAAGCCGTCGTCCGCGACGTGGCGTACGGCGTGGTGCAGCCCGGCCGTGCACTTGAACGGCGTCTCGCGGTCGAGGGCGGCGTCGATCCAGCGGGCCAGTGCGTGTGGCGGTGGGAAGGCGTGCTCCTCGAGCCCGCCGGTGCGGAACTTCAGGCGCAGCCCGGCGCCCGCGACCTCGTCGGCCGCGCGCAGCCAGCTGCCGGTGTCGGGCGCGTGGGGCAGCTCGACGTAGACCTGCTCGGGCGTCGAGCCCGGCCGCGTCGGCCGCGGCGGAGACCCGGCGGGCGTTGCCGGCGAGATCGTCGAGGTCGCGCAGCGCGATCTCGACGCCGGCGACCTCGTGGCCGCCCTTCTCCGCGAGCTCGCAGCGCACCCTCGATCGCGCCCGCACCGCCGGTGACCACGACGGCCAGCCGGAGGGGTGTCGCGACCTCGGGGACCAAGACGTCGGTGACCACGAACGATCCGACGAGGTCGGCGTACCACTCGTCGCGCCGCGCGACGTGGGCCGACGCGGCCTCGGGGAGCGGCTGGTCGCCGGGCGGGAAGATCGCCGCGTCGTCGACCAACCCGGTCCAGGCGGGGGCGATCGCTGGGGTCACCCGCGTCACTCTAGGGGGCGACGACGCGGCCGGTCAGGGGGCCGTCGGCGCTCACCGCGACGGTGGGCGGGACGGGTCGGCCCTCCGCGCGGCCGTCCACCCACACCTCGAGGGCGGGGCCGTCGAGCAGCACCGTCACCTCGTCCGCGCCGTCCGCCGTGACCGTGGTGTCCCGGTCCCCGTGCAGGGTCAGTACGGCGCCCGCCCCGGGCGGCCGCCAGGTCAGCAGCACGGGTGCGTCGGGCAGGTCGCGGTACAGGTCGACGGGGTCGCCGAGGGCCTCGAGGAGGTGGGGGTGGGGCGAGAGCAGGAGGCGGTCGTCGCGTGCTTCGATCAGGTGCGGGACGCTCAGGCACGACTGCCAGCCCTGGTCGTGATCGCCGACGCCGCGCATCCAGAAGACCAGGCTCGGTCGCCCCTCGCGGTCGCGGAAGCACGAGGGTGCGTAGTAGGTCCCCCAGCTCAGCCGGCCCCAGGTCGTGGCGTCGAACCGGCCGTCGTCGAGGTCGCCCAGGGCGTAGCCGGCGTGGTGGAGCACGTCGGCGTCCCACACCGAGCCGACCATCGCCCAGCGTCCCCCGACCTCGACGAGCTGGGGGCACTCCCACATCGCCCCCATCCAGGGATCGCGCCGCGCGCCGGAGCGGGCGAGGGCGATCCCGTCGTACGTCCAGGTGGCGAGGTCGGGGGAGGTCCACGTGGGCAGCAGCGCGGTGCCGTCGGCGGCCGCGGCCCCCACGACCATCCGCCAACCGTCGCCCTCGCGGAGGACGAAGGGGTCGCGGAACGCGACGAGGTCGAGGTCGGCGGGCGGGGTGACCACGACGTCGCCCTTGGCCCAACCGACCCAGCCGGGGTCGGTGGGCGTGGCGACCCGTACCCTCCCGAGCGCCACGTCGGGCAGGCCCACTGCGGTGTAGAAGATGACTGCGGCGTCGTCGTCGACGACGAGGCAACCGGTCCAGATGCCGTCCTCGTCGGCGTCGGGCGCGAGGGCCGGCGGGTGGTGCTCGAAGCGGAGCAGGTCGGGGGACGTGGCGTGGCCCCACGACACCGCGAGGTCGTGCTCCAGCCGGTCGGGCACGACCTGGAGGAACAGGTGGTAGCGGCCGTCCTGCCACGTGATGCCGTGGGGGTCGTTGACCCAGCCGGACGGCGCGGTGAGGTGGAGGCGAGGGCGCACCTGGCCATTGTGCTCAGGGGCTGGTCGGGTCTGGTTCTTTGGGGCCATGCGCTTCGGCTTGGCAAGGGCCATGATGATGACGGTCAGAGGCCGGGTCCCCGCCATCAGCACATCGAGATCGTCGAGGGTTCGACATGAATACGCAGCAGGTGAATAGCCACGGCTTGCCCGGAGTGATCTACCTCCAGGCGCGAGGAGCGAGCGACGCTGAGACGTCCGTGTCCTTGAGCGTGCAGCGGTCTGATCGCTGGACCGTCGTCCAGGTCGAGGGCGAGATGGACGTCCAGGTCATCCCGATGCTCGCGGACCTGCTGCGCAGCGACGCCACGCACATCGTGCTGGACCTGCACGAGGTGACCTTCATGGACGTCCAGGGCCTCGGCTCGATGGTCGACACCCGCCGCAGGGTGCTGGACGCCGGCGGGTGCGTGCGCCTCGTCGCGCCCTCCAGCAGCGTTCGACGACTCCTCACGATGACCGGTTGCGACCGCATGTTCCGGACGTTCGACTCACTCGAACAGGCGGTGACCGCACCCCTCGACGCCGGCCTGGAACCTGTCTCATGACGGCGACAGGACAGCTGGCCGAGCCGCGTCGAAGGTCCCGGGTCGGAAGCCCCTTGGCCTCTGGCGCCCCGGGGAGGCGCGGGGGAGGCTCGAGGTGGAGCCAGCGCGGCTGGTTCACGTGCTGGGGAGGAGGTCGTCGTGAGACCCAGGTTCCCGGTCCACACACCCCCGCCTCGCCGCACAGACGTGCTGGACGAGTGGGTGGCTGCCGGGCTCATCGCACCTGATCAGGCCGACCGCATCCGGGCGCACGAGGAGGCCCGCCCCGACCGGCAGCCGCCGCTCGACGTGGCGTCCGCCCCCGCCGAACCGCAGGGAACGTCGCTGGTCGTGGAGGCACTCGGCTACCTGGGCGGCGTCATCATGCTGGTGGGAGCCGGCCTCCTGGTCGGCCTCGTCTGGGAGGACGTCCCGGTGGCGCTCCGGCTGGTGCTGGCAGCCGCCACCGCACTGGGCCTGATCGGTGCCGGGTTCGCCGTACCCCAGCGACTCGGCGAGGCAGCCGGCCGGCTGCGCTCGGTGCTGTGGGTGCTCGGCGTCGCGGCGACGGCCGCGTTCGCCACGGTCTGGACCAACGACGTGCTCGGCCGCTACGACGAGGACGCGCTGATCACCATCTTCCCGCCCACGGCCCTCGTCGCGGCCGCGCTCTGGAGGATTCGGCGCACCTGGCTCCAGCAGCTCGCGCTGCTCGTGACCCTGGTCCTGTCCGCCGCCGCCGTGGGCACCCAGGTGGCGGAAGCGGACTCGGCGCTCGGGCGTCTCCATGTGGATCCTCGCCGTCCTCTGGACGGCAGTGGCCTTGACGGGTCGACTCGAGCCACGGGCCACGGGCGTGGCCTTCGGCGGGCTCGCCGCGGTCTTCGGCGCCATGACGACGACGTCCGAGCTCGGCATCGCCCTGGGACTCGCGACCGCCGGGGCGATGCTGGCGCTGGCGCTGTACGAGCGCAGCCTGCCGTGGCTCGCGGTCGCCGCCTTCGGCCTGCTGCAGGCGGCCCCCCGGGCAGCACTGGAGTGGTTCTCCGGCCGCCTGTCGGTGTCCCTGACCCTGATGGTGGTCGGCGGCCTGCTCGTGGGCGCAGCCGTCTGGGTCGCCCGGCACCAGGGCGAGACGGTGCCGCCCGCCGGTCCCGGGTCGGCGGATCCACGAGCTCTTTGACTTCAAGTACTTGAAGTTCCTACGGTTGAAGACGTGACCGCACCGACGACCCAGCACACCTACACGATCAAGGAGGCGGCGGCGCTGACCGGGCTACCGGCCAGCACGCTGCGCTACTACGAGTCGATCGGGGTGATCGCACCGATCGGGCGTGGCGCGACCAGCAAGCACCGCCTCTACGACGAGGACGACCTCGACCAGGTCATGTGGGTGGCGTGTCTTGCGGCCACGGGCATGTCCGTCGCGGACATGCGCCAGTACGTCGCGAACGGCCGGCTGGGTCCGGCTGCCGCGCGTCAGCAGATCGAGCTGCTCGCCGAGCAGGAGCGCCGGCTGGCGCGCGAGGCCGAGCAGGTCGCGCTGCGCCAGCAGTACGTGCGGCTGAAGATCGACTACTGGAACGCGGTCGAGGCGGGCAACTCCGCCCGCGTCGACCACCTGTCCCGCGAGGCCCGCACCCTCGCCGACCAGCTGAAGCGGGCCAGCAAGCAGTAGCCCGCTCGCCAGACCCATCCACCCACCACCCTCACGGGAGGAACACCCATGCGCGTCCACGCCTATGCAGCCCCGGCCTCCGGCCAGCCCCTCGCCCCCACGACGATCGAGCGCCGCGAGGTCGGCCCTCGCGACGTCCTGATCGCGATCGAGTACGCCGGTATCTGCCACTCCGACATCCACACCGTCAACGGCGACTGGGGGCCGCAGCCGTTCCCCGTCGTACCCGGCCACGAGATCGTCGGGACGGTCACCGAGGTCGGTGCGGACGTCACCCGCCACCGGGTCGGCGACCGGGTCGGCGTCGGCTGCATGGTCAACTCCTGCGGCACGTGCGCCAGCTGCCGCAACGGCGACGAGCAGTACTGCCTGGCGGGCATGGTCCCGACGTACGCCGGCACCGACCGCGACGGCACCACGACCCAGGGTGGCTACTCCACCCACGTCGTCGTCGACGCCGACTTCGTCCTCTCCGTCCCCGCGGGCCTCGACCCCGCCGCCGCGGCGCCGCTGCTGTGCGCCGGCATCACCACGTACGCGCCGCTCGTCCGCTGGGGCGCGGGTCCCGGCAAGAAGGTCGCCGTCGTCGGGCTCGGGGGACTGGGCCACATGGCCGTCCGGATCGCACACGCCATGGGCGCCGAGGTCACGGTCCTCTCCCAGTCGCTCAAGAAGCAGGAGGACGGGCTCAGGCTGGGCGCGGACGAGTACTACGCCACGTCCGACCCCGGCACCTTCGAGCACCTGGCCGGCCGGTTCGACCTGATCGTCAACACCGTCAGCGCCGGCATCGACCTCGACGCCTACCTCGGCCTCCTCGCCGTCGACGGCACCCTGGTCAACGTCGGCGCCCCCGCCGAGCCGCTGAGCGTCAACGTGTTCTCCCTCATCGGAGCCCGCCGCTCCTTCGCCGGCTCCATGATCGGTGGCATCGCCCTCACCCAGGAGATGCTCGACTTCTGCGCGGAGCACCGGATCGGGGCCGAGGTCGAGGTCATCGCGGCCGACCGCGTCAACGAGGCCTACGAGCGGGTCCTCGCCTCCGACGTCCGCTACCGCTTCGTCATCGACACCAGCACCCTCGGCTGACCTACGCTCCGACCATGAGCCGGATCTTCGCCACCCCCTTCGCCTCGGTCTACCCGCACTACGTGACCAAGGCCGAGCGGAAGGGGCGGACGAAGGACGAGGTCGACGAGGTCATCAGGTGGCTCACCGGGTTCGACGACGCGGAGCTGCGCCGGCACCTCGCAGAGGAGACGACGTTCGAGGACTTCTTCGCCGCCGCGACGCTCAACCCCCACGCCGGGCTGATCACCGGGACGGTGTGCGGGATCAGGGTGGAGGAGGTCGAGGACCCGCTGATGCAGAAGATCCGCTACCTCGACAAGCTGGTCGACGAGCTCGCGAAGGGCAAGGCGATGGAGAAGGTGCTGCGCGGCTGATCGTCAGACCAGCCGGGACCGACCCCGCTTGCCGAGCTGGTCGGCGATGATCGCGCGCTGCACCTCGCTGGCGCCCTCCCAGATCCGCTCGACCCGCAGCTCGCGGAAGAACCGCTCGGCGACGTTCTCCCGCATGTAACCGCGGCCCCCGAAGACCTGCACCGCCCGGTCCGCCACGCGACCGGCCATCTCGCTGCTGAACAGCTTGGCCATCGAGCACTGCGCATGGGCGACCTTGAGGTCGGCGCCGGCGTCGAGTCCGCGCGCCACCTCGTAGACCAGGGAGCGGGCCGCGAACAGCTCGGTCAGGCTGTCCGCGAGCATCGCCTGCACCAGCTGCTTGTCCGCGAGCCGCTCGCCGCCGACCTGGCGCCCGGCTGCGAAGGCGCTCATCTCGTCGACCAGGCGCTCCGCGGCGCCCAGGCACCGGGCGGCCACCATCAACCGCTCGAAGCGGAACCACTCGTAGGCGAAGGACATGCCGTCCGCCTCGGACCCGACCAGCTGCGTCGCCGGGATCCGGACGTCCTCGAAGGCGACGATCGGGTGGTGGTGGGCGATGGTGTGGGTGTAGTCCGGCGTCCGGACCACGCTGATCCCGGGCGTGCCCTTGTCGACCACGAACAGTGCCTGCTCGCCGGCGTGGTCCCCGCCGGCCAGGATCGCCTGGAAGAACACGTAGTCGGCGACGTTGTACGACGTCACGTGCCACTTCACGCCGTTCAGGACGTAGTCGTCGCCGTCACGGACCGCCGTCGCCCGGAGGTCGGCCAGGTCGGAGCCGGCGTGCTCCTCGGTGATCGCGTAGCACTCCTCGCGGTCTCCGCGCACCGTCGGCAGCAGCCAGGTCTCGCGCTGGTGGGTGTCGGCGACGGCGCACCACCAGGCAGGAGGCGTGGTCAGCAGCCAGCGCGAGCGCGTTGGTGACCCGTCCACCCTGCTCCTGCACCAGCACGACCTGCAGCAGGGTGCAGCCGCGGCCCCCGACGGACTCCGGCATGTTGGTCGCGGTGAGCCCGAGCTCCCGGGCCCGCGTCGCGAGCTCCGCCTCCACGCCGTCGGGAAGCTCGCCGCCGTGGGCCTCGGCGTACTCCTCGTGGGGGATCAGGCGGTCGGTGAGCTGCCTGGCCCGAGCCTGGAGGTCGAGGTCGGCCGCGGTGAGTCCGTACATCCGGCCTCCCCTCGCGCCGCCGACCGTTGACTGACCGTTCAGTCTATGCCACGCTCGGATCCATGACCAGCGTGCCTCGGGCCGCCGACGCCGTGGTCGTCGGCGGCGGCACCATCGGTGCCTGGACCGCCTGGTTCCTGCGCCGGGCGGGTCTTGCGGACGTGGTGCTGCTCGAGGCCGACACCCTCGGCCAGGGTGCGAGCTCGCGGGCCGCCGGCATGGTCCGCGCGCAGGGCGGCACCGAGTGGGCGGTCCGGCTCGGAATGTTCAGCCGGGACTTCTACCGGCGCCAGCCCGAGGAGCTGGGCCTGGACTCCGGCTTCGTCGAGCAGGGCTACTTCATGCCGTGCTTCACCACGCCCGAGGTCGAGCAGGCACACGCCCGGATCGCGATGCAGCGCTCGCTCGGACTCGATGTCAGGTGGGTCGGTCCCGACGAGCTCGACCGGATGAACCCGTCGATGCGTGCCGGCCAGACCCTGGGTGGGTCGTACGCCGCTGAGGACGGCTACCTCGACCCGCCTCGCAACGTGCTCGCCTACACGGCGGCGCTCGTCATCGCCGGAGTCCGGATCTGCGAGCGGACGACCTTCACCGGGCTCCGCCGCGCCGGCGAGCGGGTGACCGGCGTCGAGACGAGCGCCGGGCTGATCGAGACCGACCGGGTGGTGCTGACCGGTGGGCCCGTCCTGGCCGCGGTGGGGCGGGCGGCCGGCGCCCGGATCCCGGCGGGCGGGGTCCGGCACCAGGTCGTGGTGACCGGGCCGCACCCCGACTTCGCCCCGGAGCGGCTGCCGATGGTGTTCGACGTGGCGTCCGGCATCTACTGGCGGCCCTGTGAGGGCGGCGTGCTGTGGGGGATGAGCAACCCGCTGGAGTCGCCGGGCGAGGCCGTCGCCTTCGACTGGGACCACCACCGCCTGATGGCCGACCGGATGGCGACGATGCTGCCGGCGACCGCCGAGGTCGGGCTGCGCAAGGCGTGGGCTGCGACGATCGACTTCACCCCCGACCACCTGCCGATCCTGGGGCCGTTGCTCACCGGGACCGGTGCGGTGACGGGCACGGTCGTGGCCGCCGCGGGCGGGCACGGGATGATGTGGGGCCCAGGCGTCGCGCGGGCCGCGGCCGACCTCCTCACCGAGGGGCGGACCGGCGTCGTCGACGTCGCCGACCTCGGCCTGGACCGGTTCGACGAGCACGGGCGCAGCCGGCTGGAGGCGGACCCGATCGCCCTCCCGTTCCCCGAGCTCGCGGACTCGCCGGCCCCCTGAGGCTCCTCACCGCAGGAGCGCGTCGACCCCGACGGCACCTCCGGGGGTGACCAGGAGCGGGTTGACCTCGAGGACCTCGAGCTGGTCCCCGAGCTCGTGCGCGACGACCGAGAGGGCCGAGATCGCGGCGGCGGCCGTGTCAGCCACGGCCCGGTCGACGGCCGCCGGGCTGCGCCACCCGGCCAGCAGTGCGGCGGCTCGGGTGTCCGCCAGCAGCGCGGCCGCGGCCGACGGGTCGACCGGGGCCAGCCCCACCGCACTCTCGTCGAGCAGCTCGACCAGGGTGCCGCCGGCGCCGACCACCACCAGCCACCCGAACAGCGGGTCGCGCACGATCCCGGCCGAGAGCTCCACGCCCGACGCGACCTGCTGCTGCACCTGCACCTGCGGCCCCAGGCGACCGGCAAGGTCGTCGTACGCCGCACCGACGGCGGTCGGGCCGACCAGCCCGAGCCGGACGCCGTCCACGTCCACCTTGTGGGCCACCCCGGACGCCGTCTTCAGGACGACCGTCCCACCGAGCTCGGCGGCCGCGGCGACGGCCTCCTCCCGGTGCGACACCCACCTGGACGGAGCCGAGGGGACGCCGTAGTCGGCGAGCACCGCCTCGGCCAGTCCCGGACCCGCTCGCTCCGCTGCCAGCCGGCCGACCCAGCGCGCCCGGCGGGCGGCGTCGACCGGCGGCCGCCAGCGCGGGGGAGGAGCCGGCGCCCTGAGGTGGCGCAGCGCCACCAGCCCGGACCCGGTGCCCTCGAGCACGGGGATGCCCAGCGACCGGAGCCGACCGGCGGCCGCCTGGTCCACGGCGGAAGCCAGGTTGGCCAGCACCACGACCGGCTTGGGGGTCAGCTCGAGCAGCCGCGCCATGGCGTTGGGGAACGCCACGTCACCGTCGTACTCGGGGACCAGGTCGACGGCGAGCGCGACGACGTCGACCCCGGGATCGTCGGCCAGTGCGGACAGGCACTCGGTGAACAGGTCCTCCGTGTCGCGCCCGCCACCCCAGACGTCCAGCGGGTTGGCCGGGGTGAGCCACGGGTCGAGGACAGCGGCCAGCCGGGTCGAGGTGGTGGCGGCCAGGGGCGCGAACGGCACGCCCACCCGCTCGGCCACGTCGGCGACCAGTGCCCGCTCGGCGCCGGAGTCGTGCACGGTGGCGATCCCCGACCGCGTGGCGACCGGCCGCCGGCCGATGCTGAGGAGCTCGAGGGTGTCGACCAGCTCGGCGAGGTCGGAGACCCGGCGGACGCCGTACGCCGAGAACAGCGCCTGCCAGCCGCCGTCGGAGCCCGCGAGCGCGCCGGAGTGCGCGTCGACCAGCGCGCCACCGAGCGCCGAGGACCCCACGGTGAGGGCCACCACCGGGATGTCCCGGGCTGCAGCCTCCGCGAGCCCCGCAGTGAGCGCGTCCAGGTCGCGCACCGTCTCGAGGACCAGGCCGACCACGCCGGTCCCCGGCGTGCTGAGGGCGTGGGCGAGGTAGTCGGCGGTCGTGGTCACCAGCTCCCGGCCGGACGAGACCACCGTGGTGAACCCGAGCGCGCGATGGGTCCGCAGCAGCGTGGAGAAGACCGACCCGCTGTGCGTGACGAGCGCGATCGGGCCGGCCGGCAGGGGCGCTCGCTCGAGGTAGCCGATCGCGCGCACGCCCGCGGAGACGTTGACGAAGCCCATGCAGCCGCTGCCCACGATCTCCAGCCCGTCGGCGGCCTCGGTCAGGGCGCGGTCCAGGCCGTGCGCCGTCCCGAACACCACGACGCCCGCGTCGCCCCGGTGCGAGGCGAGGCGCACCTGTTCGACGAGGGCGTCGTCGGGCACGCCGAGCAGCACCAGGTCGACCGGGTCCGGGACGTCGGCCAGCGACGGGACGCACCGGTGGTCGAGGACGGTGGACCGGGTGGGGCTGACCAGGTGCACCTCGGTGAGCCCCGGGCTGCGCAGCACCTCGGTGGCCATCCGACACCCGAGCGAGTCGGGTCGCTCGCTCGCGCCGACGACGGCCACCGACCGGGCGGCGAGCATGCGACGCAGCCGGGGTCGGACGGCGGGGGCCGGGTCGATCACCGGCGGCTGCCGGGCCGGAGCTGCGACCAGCGACGTTCGCGGGTGTCGTGCAGCGCGGCCCGGGCTGCCTGCAGGCCGGGGATCCCGCAGACGCCACCACCGGCGTGGGTGGCGGAGGAGGCGTTGTAGAGGCCCGCGACGGGAGTCCGGTAGTCGGCGTACCCCGGGGCCGGTCGCAGGTGGAAGAGCTGCTCCAGCGAGAGCTCGCCGTGGAAGATGTTGCCGCCCACCAGGCCGTACTCCGACTCCATCTCGTGGGGTCCGACGACGTCGCGGGCGATCACCGAGTCCCGGAAGCCGGGGGCGACCTCGTCGTAGAGGTCGATCACCCGGTCGGCGTAGGCGTCCAGCTCGGCGGTGTGCGGCTCGTCGACCCACTCGGCGGGCACCCACTGGGTGAACAGCGAGAAGATGTGGGGTCCGTCCGGGTTGAGGGTGCGGTCGAGCGTGGTCGGGATGACCCCGTCGCTGAACGGCGCGGCGGCCGGTCGTCCCTCGCGGGCGTCGACGAACGCCCGCTCGATGAACTCCATCGTCGGTGCCATCTCCACCGATCCGGTGTGGTGCTCGGCCTGGCCGTCCGTCGGGTCGGCCGTGAACGACGGCAGCCGGTCGATCGCCAGGTTGACCTTGACCACGCCGCTGCGCGAGCGCCAGCGCTCGATGTCGCGCACGAAGTCGTCGGGCAGGTGGGCGGCCCCGACGTGCTCCAGGAAGGCCGTCCTCGGGTGCAGGCTGGTCACCACGACCGGGGCGCGCAGCTCCTCGCCGCCCGCGAGGACCGCACCCTCGACCCGGCCGTCGGTGACCAGCAACGACTCGACCGGCGCCGACACCCGCACCTCGGCACCCCAGGACTCGGCGGCTCCGGCGGATGGCGTCCGAGACGGCACCCATGCCGCCCTCCGGGAAGCCCCAGCTGCCCAGCTGCCCGTCGCCGACGTCGCCGATCGAGTGGTGCGCCATCACGTACGCCGTCCCCGGCTCGTAGGGCCCGGCCCAGGTCCCGATGACCCCGTTGACCGCGAGCGCGCCCTTGACCTGGGGTGACTCGAACCAGTCGTCGAGCAGGTCGGCGATGCTCATGGTCATCAGCCGGGTCAGCTCGGCGATCGTGCGGGCGTCCATCCCCTTGTGGCGCCAGACCAGCCGCGCCAGGGCGGCCACGTCGGCCGGCGAGTGGGATCCGATGGCCGGCGGCACGGTGAGCAGCAGCGGGGCCATCACGGCTGCGAGCCCCTCCAACCACTGGTTCCAGTCCTCCCAGGCCCGGGCGTCCTTGTCCGACCACCGGCGGATCTGCTCGCGGGTGCGCCGCGGGTCGTCCTCGAAGATCGTCAGCGAGCCGCCCTCGGGGAAGGCCTGGTAGTAGGGGCCCATCGGGTGCACCCGGTAGCCGTGGCGCTCGAGCTCCAGGTCGCGCAGGATCGTCGGCGGCATCAGGCTCATCACGTAGGACAGCCGGGTGACCGAGACGCCCGGGAGGTCGGGCCACGGCTGCTCGGTGGTGGCGGCGCCGCCGGTGGTGGGACGACGCTCGAGGACCACCGTCCGGCGACCGGCCCGGGCCAGGTAGGCAGCGGCGACGAGGCCGTTGTGGCCGCCGCCGACGACGATGGCGTCGTAGCTGTTCGACATGGGCACCACCCGGGTGAGAGTCCTGACTGACTGTTCAGTCTAGGCTCGTGCTAGCGTGCCTCACAAGGCTCTGCGACACGACGAGGAGGGGCATGGCCGCCCGTGAGAAGCCCGGCGCCGTGGCGGATGCCCGTCGTGACCAGATGCTGGCCGCAGCCGCGACGCTGATCGCGGAGCGCGGCTTCGGCGACACCAGGATCGCCGACGTGGCGTCGCGGGTCGGAGCGAGCCCCGCACTGGTCATCTACTACTTCGGCACCCGGGAGTCCCTGCTCATCGAGGCGCTGCGGTGGTCGGAGGCCGCGTTCTACGCGCGCACCGAGGAGATGCTGCGCACGACCACCAGGATCCGCGGACGGCTGGAGACGCTCGTCGAGTGGACGCTGGTGGCCGACAAGCAGACCGCGCTCACCGGCGACTGGGGTCTGTGGTTCGACCTCTGGGCCCAGGCGTTCCGCCACCCCGAGGTGAAGAAGGACCGCGCCGACCTCGACGCGCAGTGGCGCAGCCTGATCGTCCGGGTGGTGCGGGACGGGATCGATGCCGGCGAGATCGGGAAGGTCGACGCCGAGACGTTCGCGATCATGTGGGCGTCGTTGCTGGACGGTCTCGTCGTCCAGGTGGCGCTCGACGATCCCGTGGTCGACGTCGCCCGCGCCCGTGCCATCGCCCTCGGGATCGCCCACCAGGAGCTCGGCCTGCCCAAGCCCCGCAGGCGGCGCCGCACCTAGGGCGTGTCTCTCAATTCATAGGCGGCGCCACCGCCGCCCATGACGCACGCTGGCTACGTTGCCGGACGCTCGAAAGACGCCCAGCCTGCCTTCGCGCCGACGCCTTGCCATCGCACGCCCTGGACGACGCTGGCATCCGCCAGCAACTGAGAGACACGCCCTAGCCCTGGTCGAGCAGGTGCAGGGCGTCGGGTGACACCTGCGCCACGACCTCGCCGCCCTCGTGCAGCCACTCCGGCGGCGACCCGGCGACGTTCCCGACCTCGGCCTCGAGCCGCAGCCCCCGGCAGTCGAGCTGGACCGTCGTGTGGGCGCCGCGGAAGGTGAGGGTGACGACCCGGCCCGCGAACACGTTCGCGCCCTCGGGACTGATGCTCGGCCGCGAGACCTCGACCCGTTCCGGCCGCACCATCAGTGCGACCGAGTCTCCCGGTTCAGCCGCCGCCCCGGCGACGTGCAGGTCGACGTCGCCGACCCGGCAGCAGAGCCCGTCGGCGTCGCCGGAGACGACCTCGGCGTCCCACAGGTTGGTGGTGCCGAGGAACGTCGCGACCCGCGCACTCGTGGGTGCGCTGTAGACCTCGCTGGGCGTGCCGACCTGGAGGAGCCGGCCCTCGTCGAGCACGGCCAGCCGGTCGCTCATGGTGAGCGCCTCCTCCTGGTCGTGGGTGACGTAGACGAACGTCGTCCCGACCGTCTTCTGCAGCGACCGCAGCTCGACCTGGAGCTGCTTGCGGAGCTTGGCGTCCAGCGCCCCCATCGGCTCGTCGAGCAGCAGCACGGTGGGCTCGAGGACCAGGGCCCGGGCCAGGGCGACCCGCTGCTGCTGCCCGCCCGACAGCTGGTGCGGCTTGCGGCCGGCGAGGCCGTCCATCCGCACCAGCTCGAGCGCCGCTCCCACGCGTCGGCGTACGTCGGCCTTGGTCGCGGACTGGTAGCGGAGGCCGAACGCGACGTTGTCGGCGACGTCGAGGAAGGGGAACAGGGCGTAGGACTGGAAGACGGTGTTGACCGGCCGCTTGTGCGGCGGCACCTGGGAGAGGTCGCGGCCGTCGAGGACGATCCGGCCCTCGTCGGGCTGCTCGAACCCGGCGATCATCCGCAGGGTCGTGGTCTTGCCGCAGCCCGAGGAGCCCAGCAGCGAGAAGAACTCACCGGCGTCGATGTCGAGGTCGAGGCCCGCGACCGCGACCGTGTCGCCGAACCGCTTCGCGAGGCCGACCAGGCCGAGCGCACCGGCCATCAGCGGGCGTCGCCGAGCAGCACGTCCGCGAGATGGTCGCAGTTGGCCACGAACCGGTCGACGTCGTCGTCGGTGTGCTGCACCGAGACCAGCCACTGCTCGACCTTGCCCCAGGGCGGCAGGAAGGCGCCGCGGTTGTGCTGCACCAGCCAGTGGGCGTGGCCGTAGCGGCCGTCGAGCTCGCGGAAGTCGCGGAAGTTGCGGATCGGGTGGGGCAGGAACGACACGCACCCCTTGGCGCCCGCGGTCACGACTCGCCACGGGGCTCCGTGCCGGTCGATGACCCCCTGCAGCCCGTCGTGCAGCCGGTCACGGAGGTGGTCGAGGTGGCGGTAGGCGTCGTCGTCGAGCACCTCGGTCAGCATCGCCCGAGCGGCCGCCATCGCGAGCGGGTTGCCGTTGAAGGTGCCGACCTGCTCGTAGACGCCGCTCTCGATCAGGCCCATCACCTCGGCCGATCCGCCGATCGCCGCGGTGGAGAGCCCGCCGCCCATGGCCTTGGCCAGGCAGATCAGGTCGGGGGTCACGCCGGAGAGCCGGGTGACGCCGCCCGGGCCGGTCGTCAGCCCGGTCTTGACCTCGTCGAAGGCGAGCAGTGCGCCGTGCTCGTGGAGCACGTCCCGCAGGCCCGCGAGGTAGCCGTCGTCGGGCACGATGATGCCGGCGTTCATCATGATCGGCTCGACGATCATCCCGGCGACCTCGCCCGGGTGCCGGGCCAATGCCGCCTCGACGGCCGCGAGGTCGTTGAACGGGACCACCGTCACCAGGTCGATGACGGCCGCCGGGATGCCGCGGCTGCTGGCGACCCCGAGGGGCGAGTCGGAGAAGCCGATCTCGTCGCCGGGTTCGGGCAGCACCGACACCATCACGGAGTCGTGGTGGCCGTGGTAGCCACCCTCGACCTTGAGGATCCGGTCGCGACCCGTGGCCGCGCGCATCAGGTGGACCGCGTCCATGGTGGCTTCGGTGCCGGAGTTGCCGAACCGCCAGAGCGGCAGGCCGAACCGCTCGACCAGGTTGTCGGCCACCACGATCGAGTCCTCGGTCGGCTGGGCGAAGTGGGTGCCGCGGCCGACCCGTTCGCGGACCGCCTCGACGATCGCGGGGTGGGCATGACCGGCCAGCGCGACGCCGTACCCGCCGTGGAAGTCGGCGTACTCGTTGCCGTCGACGTCGTGGATCCGGGACCCGGTGCCGTGGCTGATCCACACCGCGTGGGGCTCGGCGACCTGCCAGCTCGACGTGGCGCCGCCGGCGAGGCTGGTGGCCGCCCGGGCGAGCCGGCGACTGCCCGGCTGGCGCTCGAGGAACCGCTCCGTCTCGGCCTCGATCAGGCCGTCGAGGCGGCTGGAGAGCGCTGCTGCCGTCTGGGTCGCGGTCATGGGGCTCCTCGCCCGGGACGGGTCGTTGGCCAAGCGTTGACTGATCGTTCAGTCTATGTGACTCTGAACGTCGAAGACAAGGACTCCGCTCCGGGAGGCACCCATGGCGGCACGGTCCGGACCTGCAGCACAGCGGGGGCCGCTGCTCGCCCGGCGTGCCCTGCTCAGGAGTGCTGCCGCCGCGGGGGTCGGCATTCCGCTGCTCGCAGCGTGCGACGGGGGGCAGGCCACCCCCACCCAGGCCCTCGAGATCCCGGCGCCCGACAACCCGGTGACGTGGCCGCTCAGCCAGGCCCATGCCGCGATCGATGCGGGCCTCACGCCGGAGCGCGGCAGCACGCTGCGGATCTACAACTACGCCGACTACCTCTCGCCGCGGATGATGAAGGACTTCGAGGCCGAGCACGGCATCACGATCCAGCTCACGACGTTCAACGACGCCGACGAGGCGCTCACCAAGATCGCCTCCGAGAAGCTCGGCTTCGACCTCTACTTCCCGAGCTACGACTCGCTCGGGAAGCTGGTCGGCGCCGACCTGCTGCGGCCGCTCAACAACGACTACCTCACCAACCGGACCAACCTGTGGGCCAGCTTCGACGACCCCTGGTACGACCGGGGCAACCGCTACACGCTCCCGTACACGATCTACAGCACCGGCATCGGCTGGCGCGACGACATGGTGTCCGAGGACATCCCCGCCCGCGACAACCCCTACGACGTCTTCTGGGACACGCAGTACGCGGGCAACCTGGCGATCCTCGACGACTGGCACACCGCGATGGCGATGGTGATGCTGCGCAACGGGATCGAGGACATCAACACCACGGATCCCGACGACATGGCGCTGGTCCGCACCCAGCTGCTCGAGATCCGCGACACGATGAAGCCGCGGGTGACCATCTCGATGTACACCGAGCTGCCGGCCGGACAGTACGGGCTCGCGCAGATGTGGTCGGGCGACGCGATCAACCTGCCCTACTACCTGCCCCCGTCGGTGAGCACCGACGTCCTCCACTACTGGTTCCCGCCCGACGGCAAGGGTGAGGTCGACAACGACCTCTGCGTCTGCCTGGCCCAGGGCGAGCAACCCCGTGGCCGCGCACGTCTTCATGAACGCGCTCCTCGACAAGGACTCGGCCGGCCAGAACTTCGGCTACACCGGCTACCAGCCGCCGCTGGACCAGTTCACGCCCGAGACCCTGGTCAACCAGGGCTACCTGCCGGAGAACCTGTCCACCGCGATCGTCCGGGAGAGCGACTTCCAGGTCGGGTTCCCGCTGCTGCAGCTGCCCGCCGACGCCGACGCCGAGTACCACCGGATCTGGCAGGAGTTCAAGGCCGGTGGCTGAGCGGGACACCCGCTCGGGCCCACCCGGCACCCGCTACCTCTGGCCGCTGCTGGCCCTGCCCGGCGCCGTCTGGCTGGCGGTGCTGTTCGTCGCCCCGCTCTACGTCGTACTGGCCATCCTGTTCGGTGGTGTCGACCCGATCCTGCGCCAGCCGGTACCGGTCTGGAACCCGCTCGACTGGGACTTCACCGAGCTGGCCTACGTCTGGGAGCACATCGTCGGGCCGGACCCGTTCTTCCTGCCCGCGCTCGTGCGCACGGCGGTCTACGTCGGCGTCGCGAGCTTCCTCTGCCTGCTCATCGCCTACCCGGTCGCCTACTTCACGGCCCGGTTCGCCGGCCGGTGGAAGGGCCTGCTGCTGGCGGCGCTGATCGCGCCGTTCTGGATCAGCTACATGATGCGGATGCTGGCCTGGGTCAACCTGCTGCAGACCGACGGGCTGGTCAACCAGGCGCTCAGCGGCCTCGGCCTGATCGACGTGCACGTGGCGTGGCTCAACGGGCGCGCGACCACCGTGGTGCTGGGGCTGGTCTACGGCTACGTGCCCTACATGATCCTGCCGCTGTACGCCGCCCTCGACCGTGCCCCGACCGCCATGCTCGAGGCCGCGCGCGACCTGGGGGCCAGTCGGTGGCAGACGTTCCGCCGGGTCACCTGGCCGCTGAGCCGGGCCGCGGTGGTGGCGAGCCTGCTGCTCACGACGCTGCCGATGCTGGGCGACTACTTCACCTCCGACCTGCTCTCCGGGTCGCCGTCCACGACCATGGTCGGCAACCTGATCAACAACACCGTGCTCACCCCGGGCCAGACCGGTCAGGCCGGGGCGTTCGTGCTGCTGATCCTGGTCGTCTCGGTGGTCCCGATGCTCGCCTACGTGCGCAGCACCCGGTCACGGGGCGGAGGTGGCGACGTGACCGGTCCGGTGCGGTGGTGGCGCAACCCCTGGCGGCGGCCGTGGGTGCTGGCGGCGGTCACCGCCGGCTACCTCGCCTGGTCGCTGCTCCCGGTGCTGGTGGCGGTCCTGTTCTCCTTCAACGCCGGCCGGTCGCGGGTGACCTGGCAGGGCTTCTCGATGCGCTGGTACTACGGCGACCCGCTGCGCTCGGTGTGGCACGACGCCAGCCTGTTCAACGCGCTCACGCACACCCTGACCCTGGGGGTGCTCGCCACCGCTGGTCACGATCCCGCTGGGCGTGGCGCTGGCCCTGGGGCTGGACCGCTGGCGGGGCCGGATCCCGGCCGGCGCCAACCTCGCGGTGCTCGTGTCGTTCGTGCTTCCGGAGATCCTGCTCGCGGTGTCGTTGCTGTTCGTGGCGACGGTGCTGACCACGCCGTTGCAGCTGGGCACGACCGGCCAGGTGATCGGCCTGGTCACCTACCAGCTGTCCTACCCGGTGGTGATCGTGCGGGCCCGGCTGCTGACGATCGGCCGCGACTACGAGGAGGCGGCGATCGACCTGGGTGCGTCGCCGTTCACCGCGACCAGGCGGGTGCTCCTCAAGATGCTGATGCCCGCGATCTTCGCCAGCACGGTGCTGGTGTTCGCCGACGTGATCGACGACTTCATCATCGTCCGCTACCTCTCCGGCGACGCCGTCCACCGAACCGGTGTCCGTGAAGGTCTACAACACCGCCCGGGCCGCGCCCACTCCCGCCCTCAACGCGCTGACGACGCTGCTCCTGGTCGCGTCGGTGCTCGTGGTCCTGGTCGGGTTCCTGGCCTACCGCTGGCTCACCCGCGGCGAGAAGCGAGGTCGTGGTCTCGACGTGTTCACCGGCGAGGCATAGAGTCGATCCTGAACGACGGTTCAGCACCGCGCTCGAACGACGAGAAGGGGGCACTCGATGCAGCCGATCCCACCCGCACCCCTCGACCCTGCCCAGCTCGACCGGGCGCTGGCGCCGTTCGGCGAGAGCCGGATGCTGCCGCGCGACGCCTACCTCTCGCGCGGACGTGCTGGCCTGGGAGCGCCGGCACCTGTTCCTGGGGTGGATGTGCCTGGGCGGGCCACGGACGTGCCGCCCGGTGGCCTGCGGGCGGAGTCGGTCGGCGACTACGGGATCCTCCTCACCCGCGACGCCGGGGGCGAGCTGCGCGGGTTCGAGAACGCGTGCCGGCACCGTGGCCACGAGCTGCTGCCGTGCGGTTCGTCGGCGCAGGCGCGGGCGATCGTGTGTCCCTACCACGCGTGGTCCTACCGGCACGACGGCAGCCTCATCGGGGCGCCCCACTTCCGCGACGTCGAGTCGTTCGACCCCTCGACGCTGGGCCTGCGGCCGGTGCGGGTGCAGGAGTGGCACGGCTGGGTGTTCGTCGACCGGTCCGGCGAGGCGCCCGAGCTCGCGGACCACATCGGCGACCTGGAGGCGGTCGTCGCGGCGTACGACGCGGAGTCGTTGGTCACCTGCGAGAGCCATGTCTACGACGTGGCCGCGAACTGGAAGGTCGTCGTCGAGAACTACCAGGAGTGCTACCACTGCTCGATGATCCACCCCGAGCTGTGCCGGGTGAGCCCGCCCGACAGCGGGGAGAACCTCGACCTCGAGGGCAACTGGGTGGGCGGCTGGATGTCGCTGCGTGACGGCGCGGAGACGATGTCGCTCGACGGCCGCAGCGGCGGGGTCGCGATGGCGCGCCTCGACGAGCAGGAGCGCTCCACGGTGATGTACGTCGCCGTGCTGCCCAACCTGCTCATCTCGTTGCACCCCGACTACGTGATGACCCACCAGCTGGTGCCGCTGTCCCCGGACCGGACCCGGATCACCTGCTCGTGGGCGTTCCCGGCCGAGGTGGCGGCCCGGGAGGGCTTCGACCCGGCGTACGCGGTGGACTTCTGGGACCTCACGAACCGGCAGGACTGGTCGGCCTGCGAGTCGGTCCAGCGCGGCATGGCCGCCCCCCGCTTCGAGCCGGGGCCGCTGGCGCCGGACGAGGACGGCGTCTACCACTTCGTCACCTACATGGCCCGGGCCTACCGGGGGCGTGCCGACGCCTGACGGGGGACGCGAGCCACGCCGGTGGCGGCGAGGTCCAGGGTCATCTGGGCGACCGCGCGGTCCAGGGGATCGTCGGAGAGGAAGCCCGAACCGACTGGTTCGGTGAGGCCATCCGAGAGCCCCTGCACTGGGACGACCCGCAACGTCATTCCGCCCACAATGACGCGGTTGATTCCGAGTCGGGCGAACGTAGGCAACCTCACTCCTGCCGCACCACGACCCGGGTGCCGCTCGGGACCACCACCACGTCCTCCTCGTGTGACGCGACGTCGATGAGCACCGCGAAGATGTCACGCATCGAGACGAAGCCGGCGATCTTGTTGTCTTCGATGACCGGCAGGTGCCGGACCTCTGCCTCGACCATCCGCCGGGCCGTGTCGAGGATCTGGTCTTCCGGGTGAGCGATGACTAGGTCGGTGGTCATCACCTCCGCGGCCGTCACGTGCTCCGGGTTCGCCCCCTGCGCGAGGTGGTTCACGACGTCGCGCTCGGACACGACACCGGCAAGGTGTCCGTTCTCCACGACGCCGAGGGCACCGATGCCATCTGCTGCCAGCGACTCCGCGACCTCCAGCAGGGAGGCATCGCCGGGCACGGTAGCCACCGGCCACACCATGACCCGGGCGATCGCATCGGTGGGGTGCATGCTGCGTTTGCTGCCGGCGTACATGGAGGCCTCCAATGGTCGAGCGCGGTTGTTACTGACTCCAGCATCTGCCGTTGAAGGCCCCAAGATCAGGGGCCTTGGTCCCCAGCGAGCAGGCTGAACTGCTCCTGCGAGCCCTATCGGGGGCAGATTCGTTGAGCTTCCGGGCGCAGATCTGTTCCAGGAAACCCTCACCATCGAGGTGACGCCACGTCTTACCGCCGCTATCGCCCTTTCCTGGATGAGCGATCAGCCGATGTGCTCCATCGCGACCCGCCACACGCCATCTGGCTCCTTGCGCCAGACGAGCATGCCCCGCACATCGACCGTCGTCGGCTGGCTCTCGCCCGACCCGCTGACCCATGACGCATGACACCAGACAGCCGCAAGGCCCTCTCGTCCTTCCGTGCGCAGCGGCCGGATGGACACGGACCTCAACGGAGGCATGGATCTGGCCATGGCGAGCAGGGATTCGCGCCCGACAGTTGCGTGTTCGCCACCGCCGTCGAACACCGCGTCCGCGGTGTACTGCGATACCCACTCACCAGCTTCGAGTGCAATCTCCAGTCGGCGCTCTGCGTCACGGATCTCGGACTCATCGAAGGTTCGCTTCGCATCCATGGCCACCCATTCCCTGCGCCGAGCCCTGCTGGTGACGAGCCGTTCGTCGTCACAAGCATTGTGACTTCGGATGGGGCCGAGCGACAGGACCGCTGGCGATCGCTCGCCCCTGGCGATCAGGACAACAGACACGTCTTTCCGCCGCGTCAGCCCGCCCAGATTGACCAGGGAACGCCGCGACTCGCGACTAACGGCTGGAGCGATAGGGCGAGACAGTCCGCGGACCGGTCGCGTGGATTGATCGGTTCCTGCGCCCGGCGGACGGGTTGAGTCAGCCCATCACGTTGGTGGGGGCGTCGGGGTCGACGCGGCGCAGTCGCGAGTACGTGCTCAGCGCCAACGGCTGCCCTGTCCGGGGCGCCGTCCACACCAGGGGGTCACGGTCGTGATCGTGGCCGCTCTCCACGGCGGCAACCAACGCCGCCATCAGTTGGCCGACCACCGGGGCGTTCTTGAACTGGTTTCCGCTCGTGCCCATCGCGACGTAGTACCCAGGAAGCCCGGTCCGGTCGTAGATCGGTGCCCAGTCAGTCGATACGTCGTACACCCCCACGATCCCCGTCGGCCGGTTGGGGACCGTCAGGTCGCGCACCCGGCGGGCGGCTCGCACGGTCTGCGCCTCGTATGTCGCCGCGGTGACGTGCTGGCCCGCGTCCTCCGGCCGGACCAGCCACTCAAGCGGATCGCACTCGGGCTCCATCCCGCCGACCAGGATGCCTTCGGTTGTCGGGCGCAGATACACGCCCAGGTCCGGGTCCGCCAGCGTCAGCGTCAGTGCCTCTCTCGCCCGGTGCGGGCAGCCAGTGCACCTCCTGTCGCATCGGCCGCGACGTCACCGCGAAATCCGCACCCGCTCCCGCAAGCGCGTTGACGGCGCCGGACCAGGGGCCGGCCGCGTTCACCAGCACATCGCATTCGATGGCTTCCGACCCTTCGTGGTGTCGAGTGTGGACCCGCCACCGCCGCGAGCCCGCAGGCTCGAGCCCCGTGACCTCGTGTCGGAGCAGGAACCCCGCCCCGTGGAGACGCGCGGCCGCGGCAAGGTTGTGAGCGGCCAGGGTGGCGTCGTCGACGTACCCAGCATCCGGGGTCCAGGTGCCGCCGAGCACGCCCCGCGCGGGTGCGAAGAACTCATCCGAGGTGACCGGCTTCGGTGGCCCATACGCACCGACGTCGAGGAGAGATGCCCGCAGCCGGATCTCGTCGGCCGACCAGCGCTCCCACGGCACGCCGACGGCGTCGAAGTGGGTGGTGGTCGCAGCCGAGGCCATGGGGTGCGGCTCGAGAACGAGCATCCCCGTTCGCACGAAGCCCGCGAGCCCGTTCGGGTCATCATGCGCGAGGTGCCCGCGCCAGTCCTCCCAGCAGTGGCGGGCTTCCCAAGCCAACGCCACGGCGGTGCGGGTGGAGTAGTGGAAGCGCACGATGGCGCTCGAGGCACTTGTTGAGCCGTGCCCGATCCCGGCTGCCTTGTCGACCACCACGACGCTGCGCCCGGCTCGGGCCAGCTCCAAGGCGATCGCCGCGCCGATCACCCCAGCACCGACCACGACAGCGTCCGCGGCCCTCGTCACCCCGTCACCCTACGGCGCGGGATGCGCTCGGGGGAGGCTGCTCGCGCCGATGAGGCCGCGTCTTTCCGCCGCATGTTCGCGCGGACTGCGCGCCTGTCGTTCGACTACAGGTTCGGCGTCATAGCGTTGCTCCGTGACTACGACTCAGTGGGGCGTTCTGCTGGCCGGCATCACGCTTCTCGTGACCATTCCAACCCTCCTACTCATGGTCGTCCAGGAGATTCGAGCTCGTGAGCGTGCCGATGTCGAATGGCAAGTCGAGTGCACGAGCCAGGGCGAGTTCAGGGTCACCAACGTCGGTGCCGATGCGGCACGCAATGTCGGTGTCGAAATGTGGTCACGCAACGAGATAGAGAAGGCTCGGGTGAAGAAGCTCGACGGACAAGACCACCTAGACCTCGAACTGCCGGGTCGCGTTGCTAATGGGCCGGACGTGGTCGAGGGCCTTCCAGAGCCCTACCCGCGTCCAACCGGCGTGCCGGTTCCTCAGTACACGTTGGACAACCTTGAACGCCTCCGGCGTGACGCGGAGAGAGAACAAGTCTCAGTGAAGATCGTCTGGCGCACGCGTTGGGGAACCTGGAAGACGTACGCCACGCACACCGGCTAGGGACGTCGGCTGCGTTCGCACAGGGTGGTAATCGGAGATGACGGCCGCCCCTGCCGCGACCCTGCGCGTCCTTCCGCCGCGGATGACCAAGACCCTCAGCTTGCGTGATGCTGAACGACGTTGAGCACGTTGCCATCGGGAGCGCGGACGAAGAAGCGAGTCACGCCCCATGTCTCGGTTGTCAGGGGATGCACTATCTCGTACCCACGCTCCTGTGCTTGGCGGTAGGCGGCTTCGACGTCGTCGACCATGACCGAGACGACGGGGTCCACGGGCGCGGTGGCATCGCTGGTCATCACCTGGAGCGTCGCCCTGGATACCGGCGACGTGTGGCGGGCCACCCAGCCCAGGTTGAACTCCTCTTCGGCTAACCCGAGGTAGTCGCTGTAGAAGCTCCTGGAGGCGGCGAGGTCCTGTACGTGGAGGTCGGCGATGATCTGCGTGACGCGGATGCGCGACGGGTCGGCGCTCTCAGCTGGGTCGGTTTCGCCTGAGGTTTGCTCCGGCGCGGCGCCCAGGAGGTGGATCCAGCGCGGATCCTGCTGGCCCGACCGGCGCTCGAGCTCGCACACCAGCGGTTGCGGGCGGCTCGCCATCCGGCGCAGGCACTCCTCGACCTGGCCCCGGTCGTTGAACCCGTGCAACCGCTCGGTGCGGGTGCGCAGCTCACCCGGCGCCTGCGCGCCGCGGAGCAGCAGGACCGTGAGCAGCGCTCGCTCGTCGGGCTCGAGGGCGAGATGCTCGTCGAGGATCTGGTGGTACTTCAGTGTCCGGCGCCCGGTGTCGGACCACACGATCCGCAGCAGCCCGCGCTCCTTGAGCGACTTCGCGGTCCGCTCGACGATCTGCTGGTTGAGGTCGGTGACGGGGTCGCGGCTGCTCGTCTGGTTGCACGCCGACACCAGTGCGTTCGCGGAGAGGGGATAGGTGGCGGGCACGGTCGTCTGCTTCTCCAGCAGGCTGCCGAGGATGCGCTGGTCAGTCGCATCGAGGACGGGGAGTTCTCTCACGTCACGACCTTAGGTCTGCCTTGGCACGATTGCGGATCGAACAGCGTCCTTTCGCCGCGAGCCGGCGCCACAACGCAACCCTGGCGCCGAACACCCGAAGTGTCACCTCGGTCCGACAATGGAAGACGGCTGATCGATGGTGGAACCTTGAGATATGACCAGCCACGACGGGAGATTCGTCCTGGAACAGGAACGGGTGTTCGATGCCCCGCCCGAGCAGGTTTTCGGCCTGTTGACCGAGCCCACAGCGCTGGCCAAGTGGTGGGGGCCGCACGGGTTTGCGATACCGGAGATCCATATCGACCTGCGGGTGGGCGGCAGCCTTCGCTTCACCATGCAGCCGCCAGACGGCGAACCATTCCATCTCTCCGGCGAGTTCCTTCAGATCGAGTTCCCCTCCGAACTCACGTTCACCTTTCGTTGGGACGAGCCGGTTCCCGACGACCGTGAGACGGTCGTCGAGCTGTCACTGGCCTCTCTCGACGGTCGGACCACCGTGTCATTGACCCAGGGGGAGTTCGCCACGGAGGAGAGGCTCGAGTTGCACCGCAGCGGCTGGGCCGACAGCTTCGAGAAGCTCGACGCGATCCTCAAAGCCTGAGGAGCACAAACGTAAAGCCCCGGCGTTGGCCTCCAGCGTGACAATGCACGGACGGTGTCTCCCGCGGATGCCCGCCTGCGTCTTTCCGCCGCGTCACGGCGCCTCATGAGGATCGCAGGCGGAGGGGCCAGCGATGGTCGGGATGGGACGATGACGGGCATGACGGGCACTACCGGCACTCCAGGGTCTAGCAGGCTTTCACTGAGCGATACCGAAGCCCATATCGAGCTCAACGAGGCCTACGGCGCGCACAACTACCACCCGCTGCGGGTGGTGCTGTCAGCCGGCGAGGGGGCGTGGGTCACCGACGTCGAGGGGCGTCGGTACCTCGATTGCCTGGCTGGTTACAGCGCTCTGAACTTCGGCCACTCGCACCCCCGCCTCGTGGCTCGAGCGCGGGAGCAGTTGGGTCGGCTAACGCTGACCTCGAGGGCGTTCTACAACGACCAGTTGGGCCCGTTCGCCCGAGATCTCGCGCAGCTGACCGGCAAGGAGATGGTCCTGCCGATGAACTCCGGCGCCGAGGCTGTCGAGACCGCGATCAAGGTCGCCCGCAAGTGGGGCTACCTGGTCAAGGGCGTACCGGAGAACCAGGCGACGATCGTCGCGATGGAGGGCAACTTCCACGGTCGCACCACGACCATCGTGTCGTTCTCGACGGACCCGGTGGCCACCGCCCACTACGCGCCGTACACCCCGGGTTTCCGACTCGTGCCGTACGGCGATCCGGCCGCCCTCGAGGCCGCCATCGACGACTCCACGGTCGCCGTCCTGCTCGAGCCCATCCAGGGCGAGAGCGGCGTGATCATCCCGCCGGAGGGCTACCTCCAGCAGGTGCGCACGCTGTGCAACTCGGCCGGCGTACTGATGATGGTCGACGAGATCCAATCCGGCCTCGCCCGGACCGGGCGGACCTTCGCCTGCGACCACGACGAGGTCGTGCCCGACGTGTACGTCCTCGGCAAGGCGCTGGGAGGGGGCCTCTACCCGGTGTCGGCGATCGCGGCCGACGGCGACGTGCTCGAGGTGATCACGCCGGGCTCCCACGGATCGACCTTCGGCGGAAATCCGCTGGCCGCGGCGATCGGCCGAGAGGTGATCGCGATGCTGCAGACCGGTGAGTTCCAGAAACGCGCCGAGACCCTCGGTGACCGGCTGGCGGCCGGCCTGGGAGAACTCGTCGGCCACGGCGTCGACAAGGTGCGGGCCCGCGGACTCTGGGCGGGCGTCGACATCAGCCCCGAGCTGAGCACCGGCCGGCACGCCTGCGAGCAGCTGCTCGAGCACGGCATTCTCGCCAAGGAGGCGCACGGACAGACCCTCCGTCTGGCCCCGCCTCTGGTCGCCTCCGAGGACGACATCGACCTCGTGGTCGCGGCCTTCCGCACCATCTGCTCCGGTTGAACTGGCGCGAGGCATCTCGATGAGGCGAAATCTACCGCGTTGCCCTGGCTGGTCCCCCTATCGATGGCGCCGACATGACGGCCCACCGGGCGCGTCTTACCGCCGCGACCCGAGCACAGGGACCTTCCGATGTCCGAGCTCCTGATCGAGCCGCATTGCCGGCGGTGCGGTGTGGCCCGCTTGGGAAGGTGGAGAAGATGAGACGACACCAGCGCGTCACGGCCAGCGGGGTCCGAAGGCCGCAGAGCGAGCGGCTGCGCCGGCGTCAGCGGTGGTACTTCGCCCTGATGGGCGTTTGCCTGCTGCTCATCTTGCTGGCCTGGAACCTGGTCAGGCTGTGGTCCACGACGGCGGCCGTGGCGATGTCGGTCGTCGCTGCCGTACTTCCGCCGATCGCCGTGGTCATCGCCAACTGGGGCGAGGACCGCTGACGACCCGCCAGCTGACCGGACCCAACCGCGCTGACTCGATAGCGTGCAGCGCATGCCCATCAAGCTCGAGAATGTCGGGATCGCCGTACGCGACCTCGAAGCGACGATCGCCTTCTTCACCGACCTCGGGCTTGTCGTCCTCGGCCGCGACACGGTCAGTGGAGAGTGGACCGACACAGCCGTCGGCCTCGACGGCAACCACGCCAACATCGCCATGCTCCAGACGCCAGACGGCAACGGTCGCCTCGAGCTCTTCGAGTACATCCACCCCGACGCGATCGAGACGGAGCCCACCCGGCCCAACGAGATCGGCATGCACCGCGTGGCCTTCTCGGTCGACGACATCGACGACGCCCTCGAGATCGCCGCGCGGCACGGCTGCCACCCGCTGCGCGGCGTGGCGACCTATGGGGACATGTACAAGCTCGCCTATGTGCGCGGCCCCAGTGGCATCATCGTCATGCTTGCCGAGGAGCTGAAGAAGAGCTGACCCCGGGTCGATCGCGTCGCGGATCAGTTGATGATGTCGCCGCGTTCATCCGCGAGGATCGCCGCCAGCCGGTCGTGCCATGCCTGTAGCGCCTCGGGGGTTAGCCGTGTCCAGTCGGCCACCTCGCCGACGACCCGGAGTGGTTCCGCACTCCGGTAGGACCGGGTGGGGTTGCCGGGGAACTTCTTGTCGGTCACGTTCGGGTCATGCTCGAACGCCCCTGTTGGCTCAACGGCGTACACCCGCGGAGCACCCTCACCCGGCGCGAGCTCGGCGGCGAGCCCGGCACCGTCAGGCAGCGCGGTGAAGTAGATGTGGTTCATCACGACCTCGGGCCGGTAGTTCGACCGGTAGCCCGCCGTGAGGAGATCGCCCACCCGCAGATCGGCTTTCGTGCCGTGGAAGAACGGCCCCTCGTCCAGCACGTCACTCACCGCCACAGCCTACGCGGCCGGTACATCGGTCAGGCGGAGCCGGTGGCGAGCGCCCGCGCCACGCGCTCCTCCAGCGGACGCGGGTAGCGCTGTACGCCGTTCGGCAGATCTGCGGTCTGCCCGCTCACGATGGCGTCGAGCCCGAGCAGCATGATCGCCGCGAACGGATCGAACAGCTGGGGAGCGCTGATCCCGAGCCCGGCTGCGAGGTTGACCAGGCTGCCCCGATTGAGCAGGTACACCCGCCGACCGTCGAGCTCGTAGCGCTCGAGATGTCGTCGGATCGGGGTGCTCGGATGACGGTCGAGCCAGTCGACGTCGATCTCACGGTCGCTGTGGCCGACGTTGACGAGGATCGCGCCGTCGGCGACGTGCGCCAGCTGCCGCTCGCCGAGCACGCCGTCGAACCCCGTGGCGGTGACGACCACGCTCGCTGTGCGGAGGGCGTCGGCCATCTCGGCAACCCGGCACCCGTCGTGCCGTGCCTGGACGAGTCGCACCGGATCGAGATCGACGACCGTCACGACGGCGCCGAGATCGCGGGCGCGAGCAGCGACGCCCTGGCCCACCGGCCCGAACCCGACCACGACGACCTCGCGCCCGTACAGAGCCAGCCCCGTGATCGCCGAGAACGCGGGCCACGTCTCGACGCCGACGTGGTGACGGTTGTGGATCAGCTCCTTGAGCGCGATCCCGTTCCAGTCGAGCACCGGGAACGGGATCTCCAGTCCCTCGAGCCGGTGCAGCCCGGTGGTCGTCGCCTCGAGCGCTCCGGCCGGCCGGTGGCCGGCAGCAGCAGCGGCGGCGATCAGGTCGCCGCCCATGTCGCAGAGGGCATCAGCCGGTTCGCTGACGAGCCACGCCAGCGACTCCTCGAGCTCGCCGGCGCTCATCCCGGCACGCGCCCGGACCTCGACCCCGATCGATGCCAGGTGGGCGGCGGCGCGGTCGTCGGTGCTGTCGGGGTTGCACGGCGCCAGCCGCACCCGCGCGCCGGCCTCGACGAACGGAGTCACGATGGGAATCGTGTCGGCCGTGATGTGCTGGCGGCAGGCCACGGTGCGACCGCTGAAGTCGGAGGCTGCCAGCGCCGCAGCCAACGAGGTGGTGATCGGCGTGGTCCACGCGATCCACTCGAGCTCGGCAGCGTCCATCCCTCAAGTACACCAGTTCACGGGCACGACAGCTGTGCGGCCAACGGCGTACGGCCGACCCTCAGCTCGTCCAGGCCCGCCAGAGCGCGGCGTACTCGCCGTCCTCGCGGTCGACCAGCTCGTGGTGGCTGCCCAGCTCGGTGATCCGGCCGTCGATGACGACGGCGATCCGGTCGGCGTCGTGGGCGGTGTGGAGCCGGTGCGCGATCGCGACCACGGTCCGACCCTCCAGCAGCGCGTTCATCGACCCCTCGAGCGAGCGGGCGGTGCGCGGGTCGATCAGCGACGTCGCCTCGTCGAGCACCAGGGTGTGGGGGTCGGCGATGATCAGCCGCGCCAGCGCGACCTGCTGCGCCTGGGCGGGCGTCAGCGCCTGCTGGCCGGAGCCGATGCGGGTGTCGAGGCCGTGCGGCAGCCGGCGTACCCAGTCGTCGGAGCCGACCGCGCGCAGCGCCGCCCAGACCGCCTCGTCGGGGGAGTCCTCGCGCGCCAGCACGATGTTGTCGCGGACGGTGCCGATGAAGACGTGGTGCTCCTGGGTGACCAGGGCGACCTCGGTGCGGAGCACCTCCAGCGGCAGGTCGACCAGGTCGACGCCGCCGATCCGGGCCGAGCCGGTGCGCGGCCGGTTGATGCCCGACAGCAGCCGGCCCAGGGTCGACTTGCCGGACCCGGACGGGCCGACGACGGCGAGCCGCTCGCCGACGCGCAGCCGGACGTCGACGCCGTGCAGCACGTCGTGGCCCTCGCGGTAGGCGAACCGCAGGTCCTCGCCGACCAGCTCCGGGCCGTCGGGGAGCGCGTCGCCGGCGGTGCGGTCCGGCGGCACCTCGGCGATGCCGAGCAGCCGGGCGGTCGACGTCGCGCCGACCTGGAGCCGGTCGAGCTCGCCGACCAGCCGGTCCAGCGGTCCGCTCAGCGCCTCGACGTACAGCACGGCGGCGGTGATCTGGCCCAGGCTGAGCGAGCCGTTGGCGTAGCCCCACGCGCCGACGACGAGGGTGACCACGCGCGGGGTGTTGAAGGCGACGTCGATGACCGCGAACAGCAGGTTGCGCAGCGACATCGTGTAGCGCTCGGCCTGGGCCGACACCGCGATGTCGTCGTCGCCCTGCAGCACCCGGCGGTCGGAGAGGCCCAGCGCCTCGACGGTGCGGGCCCCCTCGACGGTCTCGGTCAGCGTGGTGTTGATCCGGGAGTACGTCGCGCCCTCGGTGATGTAGCCCTTCGGAGCCGACCGCAGGTAGTTGCGCACCGCGATCGCGCTGGTGCTGATCACGAGCAGTGACGGCACGGCGAGCAGGACCGAGTTGAGCAGCATCGCGACCACCGACAGCGCCACCGTGAGCAGCGAGATGATCGCCATCGGCAGGCCGAACTGCACCGCGCGGCTCATGGTCCCGACGTCGCGGGTCACCCGGGTGACCAGGTCGCCGGTGCTGGCGCCCTCGACCCGGCCCACGGGCAGCCGCAGGATGGTGGCGACGATGAACTCGCGCGCGGACGAGAGCAGGTCCTGGCCGAAGCGGGTCGAGACGACCTGGCCCAGGAACGTGAACAGCGCCTGCGCGCAGACGACCAGCACGACCAGCCAGGCCAGCGTGGCGATGCCGGCGCCGGCTGCGTCGACGGTGCGGTCGACCAGCTCGCCGAGCAGTCGGGGTACGACGAGGCCGGTGCCCGCCGCCAGCGCGTTGAGCAGCACCAGCGTGACGAACAGGCCGCGGCGCTCGGAGATCAGCTCGCGGAAGAACCGGAGCACGGCGCGGTCGCCGGCGACCGGCCAGCCACGCTCGGGGCTGCGCGAACCGGCGTAGACCCGCTCGGCCTCGGCGCGCCGCAGGTGGTGACGCATCCGCCAGGCCGCCAGCCGCTCGGCCCGGGTGCGCGCCGGTCGGCGGCACCAGCCGCGGGTCGACGACCGGCTGGTCGGCGCTGTGGTCGGACCAGGTGGCGGCGGAGTCCTCGAGCAGCGCGGTGCTCATCGGGCCACCTCCTCGTCCATCGCGCGGGCCACCACGGCGCGGTAGGCCGGGTCGTCCAGCAGGTCCTCGTGGCGGCCGTCGGCCACGACGTGGTCGCCCTCGAGCAGCACGACCCGGTCGGCGTGGTGGAGCCACAACGGCGAGACCGTGCACACGACCGTGGTGCGGCCGGACGCGGACCTGCGTGACCCGCTCGGCGATCCGGGCCTCGGTGTGGGCGTCCACGGCCGAGGTCGGCTCGACCAGCACCAGGATCGGCGCGTCCAGGCCGAGCGCGCGGGCGAGCACGACCCGCTGCCGCTGCCCGCCGGAGAGGCCGCGGCCGCGCTCGTCGATGACGCCCTGCCAGCCGCCGGGCAGGGCGTCGTACACGTCCTCCGCGTTGGCGGCGAGCAGCGCCTCCTCGGCCTGGTGGCGGGTGAGCCGACGGTGCGGGTCGACCGCGTCCTGGAGGGTGCCGGCGAACAGCTGGCTCGTGGTGTCGCTGACCATCACGGTCGCGCGGACGTCGGCCAGCGACGCGGCGCCGAGGTCGACGCCCCCGAGCCGGACGCCCCAGGGTCCGCGGGTGCGCTCGGCGTCGCGCGCGGCGATCTCGGCGCGGCGGCGCGCCCGCTCGGACCGGGCCCGCCGGGCCAGCCGGCCGGGGACCTCCTCGTCGCCGGCCTCGCTCACGGGCTCGATGTCGGCGGGGAGGTAGCGGCCGAGCCGGTCGGCGAGCCGCGCGGAGTCCTCGGGGACGGCGCTGACGACGACGGTCAGCTCGCCGGGGCGTACGACGAGCCCGGTGGTGCCGTCGACCAGCGTGCCGGTGGCGTCGAGCGGGGTCGGACGGTCGGGGTCGCGCCACGGCGGCTCCGGCTCGAAGATCGCGATCGCCTTGCGGGCGCTGACCAGCGCCCGGGTGACCTTCTGCGCGAACTCGAAGAAGGTGCGGATCGGCCCGATCAGGTAGAGGCCGTAGCCCAGGAAGCTGACCAGCTGGCCGACCGAGAGCCGGTCGGCGAGCACCTCGCGGGCACCCAGCCACAGCAGCAGCACCAGGAAGACGCCGGAGAACAGCACGCCCAGCGCCTCGATGACGGCCTGCCAGATGCCGGCCGAGACCCCGGCGGCCCGGGCGCTCTGCGACTGGCGCTCGTAGTTGCGGCGGAAGGTGCGCTCGCCGCCGATGCCGCGCAGGATCCGCAGCCCGGCCACGATGTCGGTCGCCATCGAGGTCAGCTCGGAGTTGCGGGAGCGCTCCACCTCCTGGCGCCGGTGGAGGGGGCGCAGGAACGGCAGCGCGACGCCGAACAGGACCGGAGCGGCGACCAGCACCACCAGGCCGAGCCGGGGCGAGGTCGCGAGCACGATCGCGGCCACCGCCAGGAACGAGACCAGCTGGGAGCCGGCGCGGGCGATGATCTCGGTCATCGCGCCGAACTCGTCGGAGTCGCTGGACGCGACGCTGAGGATCTCGCCGGTGGGGGAGCGGCGCGGCAGCACGTGACCCATCTGGGCGGCCTTGCGCGTCACCATCATGGTCGTGCCGTAGAGGCTGATCAGCCAGCTGCGGACCACGAGCGTGTGCAGCGAGATGCCGAAGACGGCGCCGACCAGCGTCACCGCGAACAGGCCGGCGGCGCCGAGCGCGACGGCCGCGGCGTCGCCGGGGATGATGCCGTGGTCGATGGCCCAGCCGAACAGCCACGGCCCGACGATCAGCGGCAGCTGCCAGAAGACGCCGAGCGAACGTGGCGACGCAGGACGACCGCTCCCTGCTGCTTCAGCACCCACCGCAGGAACCGCACCGGGCTCCGGGTGTCGGGCGGCGGCGTGACCGGCCGGGCCGCTGCTCCCCCGGTGGGGGACCAGAAGCTGGTCACGATCGGGGGAAAGTCGCGCATGGCCCTAGAAGAGTAGGTTCGGGAGGTCGGCTGCGGCGAATCATTTCCCGCTATCGTGACACCGGATTCCGGACGCCGATGTCCGATGATCGAACGGAGCGTTCCATGGCGTACTACCGGCAGGTCGGCGAGGTGCCGCGGCAGCGGCACACCCAGCACCGCGACGCGGACGGACACCTCTACCGCGAGGAGCTGATGGGCGAGGAGGGGTTCTCCTCCGACTCCTCGCTGCTCTACCACCGCGGCGTCCCGTCGGCGATCGTCGACAGCCAGGTCTGGGAGCTCGCCGACCAGCGGCTCACCCCCAACCACCCGCTCAAGCCGCGCCACCTCAGGCTCCACGACCTGTTCGACGGCACCGGCGGCTGCCCGGTCGAGGGTCGGCGGCTGGTGCTCGGCAACGCCGACGTCCGGATCGGCTACGTGGTCACCGGCACCGACGCCTCCCCGCTCTACCGCAACGCCATCGGCGACGAGTGCGTGTACGTCGAGAGCGGCGCCGGCACCGTCGAGACCGTGTTCGGCGTGGTGCCCTACCGGGCCGGCGACTACGTCGTCGTGCCGCGCGCGACCGACCACCGCTGGCTGCCCGCCGAGCCGAGCCGCCTCTACGCGATCGAGGCCAACAGCCACATCGCCCCGCCCAAGCGCTACCTGTCGCGCTACGGGCAGCTGCTCGAGCACGCGCCGTACTGCGAGCGCGACCTGCACGGCCCGACGGCGCCCCACCAGGCGGAGGGCGCCGACGTGGAGGTGCTGGTCAAGCACCGCACCTCGGCCGGCGTCGTCGGCACCCGGCTGACCTACGCGACCCACCCGTTCGACGTGGTCGGCTGGGACGGCTGCCTCTACCCCTACACGTTCAACATCGAGGACTACATGCCGATCACCGGCAAGGTCCACCAGCCGCCGCCGGTCCACCAGGTCTTCGAGGGCCAGAACTTCGTGGTCTGCAACTTCCTGCCCCGCAAGGTCGACTACCACGAGCTCGCCGATCCCGGTGCCCTACTACCACTCCAACGTCGACTCCGACGAGGTCATGTTCTACGTCGGCGGTGACTACGAGGCGCGCAAGGGCTCGGGCATCAACATCGGCTCGATCAGCCTGCACCCGGGCGGCCACGCGCACGGCCCGCAGCCGAGCGCGATCGAGGCGTCGCTCGGGGTCGACTACTTCGAGGAGTCGGCGGTCATGGTCGACACCTTCAAGCCGCTCGACCTCGGCGAGGGCGGGCTGGCCGTCGAGGACCCGGCCTACGCCTGGACCTGGGCCGGCCGGGGCCCGGACGCCGACGGGGACGACGGCGGCCCGGCGGTCTTCAGCAACTCCTGAGGGGGATAGTCCCGAATCTTTGGCTCCAGATCCGGTCCGGATCCAGCCAGAAGTTCGGGGACTATCCATCCACCCCATGTCCGTCAGGCGGCGCCGTACGCCGGGTAGTCGACGTAGCCGGTCTCGTCGCCGCCGTAGAACGTGGCCTTGTCGGGGTCGTTGAGCGGGAGCCCGTCGCGGAGCCGGCGCGGCAGGTCGGGGTTGGCCAGGAACGCGCGCCCGAAGGCGACCGCGTCGACCCAGCCGGCCTCCAGCACTCGCTCGGCCTTGGCGAGGTCGTAGCTGCCGGCGGCGACGATGGTCCCGGGGAAGGTCTCGCGCAGCCGCTCCCGGAAGCCGTCGGCGAGCGCCTCGCCGCCGACCCAGTCGGGCTCGGAGAGGTGGAGGAACGCTACGCCCCGCTCGGCCAGCAGTTCGGCGACGAGCAGGCCGGTCGCCTCGCCGGCGGGGTCCTCGACCCCGTTGAAGGAGCCCACCGGCGAGATCCGGACGCCGATCCGGTCGGCCGACCACTCCTCGGCCGCCGCGTCGACGACCTCGGCGAGCAGCCGGGCCCGGTCGAGCGGGGAGCCGCCGTAGGCGTCGTCGCGGTGGTTGCTCGTGGGGGAGAGGAACTGGTGGAGCAGGTAGCCGTGGGCGGCGTGGATCTCGGCCAGGTCGAAGCCCGCGTCGCGCGTGTTGGCCGTGGCCCGGCGGTAGTCGTCGACGACGCGGGGCATCTCGTCGGTGCGCAGCGCCCGCGGCACGGGGGACTCGGCGCGGACCAGTGCGCCGTCGGGGCCGCGCAGCGAGGTGCGGCCGCCGGACGCGATCGCGCTCGCCGAGACCGGCTGCTCGCCGCCGTGCAGCGACGGGTGGTTGACCCGGCCGGTGTGCCACAGCTGGGCCGCGATCCGGCCGCCGGCCTCGTGCACGGCGTCGGTGATGTCACGCCAGGCCGCGACCTGCTCGGCGCTGTGGATGCCCGGCGTGTCGGCGTACCCCTGTCCCTCGGGAGAGATCTGGGTGCCCTCGCTGATCACGAGGCCGGCCGACGCGCGCTGCGTGTAGTACTCGCGCATCAGGTTGTTCGGCAGGTCGCCGGGGACGGTCGCGCGCATCCGGGTCAGCGGCGCCATCAGCACGCGGTTGGGCGCGTGCACGGCACCGATGGTCAGGTCGTCGAAGAGGTCAGCCACGGCTCGCACAACCGCCCCGGTCACGCCCACATTCCTCGCACGGGTGTGAGCAGGTTGACTCACCGGTGAGGATGAGGACATGAGTCGTCGCGCGCCGTCCCGGGACATCGACGAGACCGAGCTGGAGGTCGAGGGCGCCGAGAGCTCGGCCGCGGGCGTCACCGCCGTGGCCGTCGCCCTGAAGCGGGCGGTCGAGCAGATGGGCGTCGTCCGCTCCGCGAAGACCCTGCTCAAGCTCAACCAGGTCGACGGCTTCGACTGCCAGGGCTGCGCCTGGCCGGACCCCGAGGCCGGTCACCGGCACACCGCCGAGTTCTGCGAGAACGGCGCCAAGGCGGTCACCGAGGAGGCGACCCGGCGTCGCGTCGGACCCGACTTCTTCGCGGCGCACCCGATCTCGGAGCTGCGGGACCGCACCGACTACTGGCTGGGCCAGCAGGGCCGGATCACCCAGCCGGTCGTGCTCCGCGAGGGGGGCACCCACTACGAGCCGATCGCGTGGGACGACGCGTTCGCCATGGTCGCCGACCGGCTGCGGAGCCTCGCGTCGCCGGACGAGGCGCTCTTCTACACGTCGGGCAAGACGTCGAACGAGGCGGCGTTCACCTACCAGCTGTTCGCGCGGGCGCTCGGCACCAACAACCTCCCCGACTGCTCCAACATGTGCCACGAGTCCTCGGGCCTCGCACTCGCCGAGACCATCGGCATCGGCAAGGGATCGGTCAGCCTGGCCGACATCGAGCGCGCCGAGCTGGTCGTGGTGATGGGGCAGAACCCCGGCACCAACCATCCCCGGATGCTGACTGCGCTGGAGAACGCCAAGAAGAACGGCGCCAGGATCATCGCCATCAACCCGCTGCGCGAGGCGGGGCTGGTGCGGTTCAAGAACCCGCAGAAGGTCCGCGGCATCGTCGGCCCCGGCACCGGCCTGGCCGACCTGCACCTGCCGGTGCGGGTCAACGGCGACCTCGCCCTGTTCCAGGCGATCGGCCACTTCCTCGTGGAGTGGGACGCCCTCGACCACGACTTCATCGAGCGCCACGGCCACGGCTTCGAGGAGTGGGCCGCCCACGTCCGCGACGTCGACTGGGATGCCGTCGACCGGGCCACCGGGCTCGACCGCGACCTGGTCCGGCAGGCCGCCGAGATGTTCCGCGACTCCTCGGCGACGGTCACCTGCTGGGCGATGGGCATCACCCAGCACCGCAACGCCGTCGCGACCATCAAGGAGATCACCAACGTCGCCCTCGCCCAGGGCAACATCGGCAAGCCCGGTGCCGGTCTGTGCCCGGTCCGGGGCCACTCCAACGTCCAGGGCGACCGCACCATGGGCATCTGGGAGCGGGTCCCGGAGCACTTCCTCGACGCGCTGCGCGACGAGTTCGGCTTCGACCCGCCCCGCGAGCACGGCCACGACAGCGTCAACGCGGTCCGCGCGCTGCGCGACGGCCGGGCCAGGGTGTTCTTCGCGATGGGCGGCAACTTCGTCTCCGCGATGTCGGACACCGAGGTGACCGAGGACGCGATGCGACAGGCCGACCTGACCGTCCACGTCTCCACCAAGCTCAACCGGTCCCACGTCGTGACCGGCCGCGAGGCGCTGATCCTCCCGGTGCTCGGCCGCAGCGAGAAGGACCGGACCGGCGGTCGCGAGCAGCGGGTCACCGTCGAGGACTCGATGTCGGCCGTCCACGCCTCGAAGGGGCCGCTCGACCCGGCCTCGCCCCACCTCAGGTCCGAGGTCGACATCGTCTGCAGCCTGGCGCTGGCGACGCTGGGCGCGGACCATCCGGTGCCGTGGCAGGCGATGCGGTCCGACTACACCGAGATCCGCCGCCGGATCGCTCGCGTCGTACCCGGCTGCGAGTCGTACGACGAGAAGGTCGACCAGCCCGGTGGGTTCGTGCTGCCGCACCCGCCGCGCGACTCCCGCACCTTCCCCACCGACGTCCAGCGGGCGAAGTTCACGGTCAGCCCGATCGACGTCCTCCACGTCCCGGAGGGCCGGCTGCTGCTCCAGACGCTGCGGTCGCACGACCAGTTCAACACCACGATCTACGGGCTCGACGACCGCTACCGCGGCGTCTCCGGCGGCCGCCGGGTGGTGTTCGTCCACCCCGACGACATCGCGGCGCTCGGCCTCGCGGAGGGCGACCTGGTCGACCTGGTGAGCGAGTGGGAGGACGGGTCCGAACGGCAGGCGGCACGGTTCCGGATCGTCGGCTACGAGCAGCCGCGCGGGTGCGCGGCGGCGTACTACCCCGAGACCAACCCGTTGGTCCCCCTCGACCACGTCGCCGTCGGCAGCAACTGCCCCTCCTCGAAGTCCATCGTCGTGCGCCTCGACCCGCGGTCCGACGGCGACAGCGGGGTGCGCCGGGCCGGCACCGGCAGCGAGGCCGGACGGGTCGAGTCCGGTGGCCACAAGCGCACCCCCGACCCCGACCAGCTCGCGTAGGAGCGCCATGACGAACCCCGAGCGTGACCCCGACGAGATGGTCCTCGACCCCTGCGCCGCGGCCGACCAGGTCGAGCTGCTCACGGCGCGGGAGGTGCCGCTGGGCGGACCGCGCGCCATGACCGTGCGCCGGACCCTGCCGCAGCGGCAGCGCTCCCTCATCGGCGCCTGGTGCTTCGTCGACCACTACGGGCCGGACCGGGTCGCCGACACCGGCGGCATGGTCGTCGCGCCCCACCCGCACACCGGGCTGCAGACCGTGAGCTGGCTGTTCACCGGCGAGGTCGAGCACACCGACAGCGCCGGCCACCACGCGACGGTCCGGCCCGGCGAGGTCAACCTGATGACCGCCGGCCGCGGCATCAGCCACTCCGAGATCTCGACCGCGGACACCGACGTGCTCCACGGCGCGCAGCTGTGGGTCGCCCTGCCCGACGCCGCCCGCGACATCGAGCCCGGCTTCGCCCACCACGCCCCCGACACCGTGACCGGGGAGGGATGGCAGGCACGGGTGTTCCTCGGCTCCCTGCTCGGCGACACCTCCCCGGTGCAGACCCACACCCCGCTGCTCGGCGCCGAGCTCTGCCTCGACGCCGGCGCCACCGTCGACCTCGACGTGGACCCGGCCTTCGAGCACGGCGTCCTCGTCGACACCGGGGTGGCCGTCGTGTGCGGGCAGGAGACCAAGCCCGGCGACCTCGCCTACGTCGCGCCGGGCCGGACCGGGCTCCGGTTGTCGGCGGGCCCGGAACCGGTGCGGGTGCTGGTGCTGGGCGGTACGCCGTTCGGCGAGTCGATCGTCATGTGGTGGAACTTCGTCGGCCGCAGCCACGACGAGATCGTCGGCTACCGCGAGGAGTGGCAGGCCCAGATCGTCCGCGACGGCGAGGTGGTGCCCGACAGCCGGCAGGTCGCGCCCGGCCGGTTCGGCGTCGTCGACCACCCGCGGGCACCGATCCCGGCGCCCCCCATGCCCAACGCCCGGCTGCGGGAGCGCCGGTGAGCGGTCCCGTCACCGGGGACGACGGGGTCGCCCGCTGCCCGTGGGCGACCGGTGACCTCGTCAACCGCGCCTACCACGACACCGAGTGGGGGGTGCCGGTCCGCGGCGAGTCGGCCTACCTCGAGCGGCTGACCCTGGAGGCGTTCCAGTCCGGGCTGTCGTGGCGCACCATCCTCGACAAGCGGGAGAACTTCCGCGCCGCCTTCGCCGGCTTCGACGCCGACGCCGTGGCGGCGTACGACGACCGTGACCGGGAGCGGCTGATGGCGGACGCGGGCATCGTCCGCAACCGGCTGAAGGTCGACGCCGCGATCACCAACGCCCGGGCGACCGTCGCGCTGCGGGAGCAGCAGGGGCTGGAGGCCTTCGTGCTCGGCTTCCGGCCCGACGCCAGCCCCCGGCCGGTCACCAGCGACCAGGTCCCCACCACCTCGGCCGAGTCGGTCGCGCTGTCGAAGGCGCTGAAGAAGGTCGGGTTCGTCTTCGTCGGGCCGACCACGATGTACGCGCTGATGGAGGCGATCGGGCTGGTCGACGACCACCTGCTGGGCTGCCACCGACGCGGGGTGACCGGCCAGTAACGTCGCCCCATGACCCGTGTGCATGCCTTCACCGACGACGCCCTCGGCCACCTCGATGCGGTCGGTCTCACCGAGGAGCTCGCCGCCGGTGCCGTGTCCATCCCCGAGGTGGTCGAGGCCGCGATCGCCCGCACCGAGGCGGTCAACGACCGCCTCAACGCCGTCGCGTACGCCGACTTCGACGGTGCCCGCGAGCGGGCCGCCGATCCGCGGGGCGGGTTCTTCGCCGGCGTACCGACCTTCCTCAAGGACAACGTCGACGTCGCTGGCATGCCGACGATGCAGGGCGGTGACGCGTGGCAACCGGCTCCGCGGCCGGCCGACGGCGACTTCGCCCGGATGTACCTCGCGACGGGCCTGGTGCCGCTGGGCAAGACCCAGCTCTCGGAGTTCGGCTTCTCCGCCAGCGCCGAGCACCCGCGGCTCGGCCCGGTCCGCAGCCCGTGGTCGCCCGACCACACCGCCGGTGCGTCCTCGGCCGGTTCGGCCGCCCTGGTCGCCGCCGGGGTCGTCCCGATCGCGCACGCCAACGACGGCGGCGGCTCGATCCGGATCCCGGCCTCGGTCAACGGCCTGGTCGGGCTCAAGCCGACCCGCGGCCGCCTCGCGCAGGACGCGCTGAACCGGCAGATGCCGGTCCAGATCGTCTCCGACGGCGTCCTCACCCGCAGCGTCCGGGACACCGCGGCCTTCTTCCGCGAGGCCGAGCACGTCTACCGCAACCTGCGACTGCCCCCGCTGGGCGACGTCACCGGCCCGGCCCGCACCCGGCTGCGCGTCGCGGTGATCACCGAGGGCATCGGGCGCAGCGCGTCACCGGAGGTCGCCGAGCTGACCATGAAGACCGCCGTGCTGCTCGAGGGCCTCGGTCACGAGGTCCGCACGATCGAGAACCCGCTCCCCGCCGCGCTGAAGGACGACTTCCTGCTCTACTGGTCGATGCTCGCGCTGGCGATGGTCCGCGGCGGTCGCCGCACCTTCGGCCGGACCTGGGACGGCGGGCAGCTCGACAACCTCACCCAGGGCCTGGCCGCGCCACTCCGCCCGCCGGCTCCACCGGCTGCCGGGCGCGATCGCCCGGCTGCGCCGGATGACCCGCTTCTCGCGCGACTTCTACGCCGACCACGACGTGCTGCTGACGCCGACGCTGGCGACCGAGACGCCCGTGATCGGGCACCTCGCGCCGACCCAGGACTACGACACGATCATGGAGCGGCTGCTGGACTGGGTGGCGTTCACGCCGCTCCAGAACGCGACCGGCGACCCGGCGATCAGCCTGCCCCTCGCCACCACCGCGAGCGGGCTGCCGCAGGGCATGCAGCTGGCCGCCGGATGGGGGCGCGAGACCACCCTGCTGGAGCTCGCCCACGAGCTCGAGGAGGCGGCCCCGTGGGCCCGGATCGACGCCTGATCCGGGGCCCTTCCAGGCCCGGTCGAGCCGATTTCTCGAACCCCGGAGGGAGTGTGTAGTGTTCTCCGTCGTTGCCCCTTTAGCTCAGTCGGTAGAGCGTCTCCATGGTAAGGAGAAGGTCTACGGTTCGATTCCGTAAAGGGGCTCTGGGTGGGGGTTCCGCCGCCGGCGAGGTGGCGGAACACTCAGTCCCGGTGGCGGGGTAGCTCAGGTGGTTAGAGCACACGGCTCATAATCGTGGTGTCGCGGGTTCGAGTCCCGCCCCCGCTACTCACGACCGACGCACCAAGACAGCAGGACAACCCGAAGGACTTCCCGTGGCCAGCAAGAGCTCCGACGTTCGCCCCAAGATCACCCTGGCCTGCCAGGAGTGCAAGGAGCGCAACTACATCACCAAGAAGAACCGCCGCAACGACCCCGACCGCATCGAGCTGTCGAAGTTCTGCCCGCGTTGCCGCACCCACACGACCCACAAGGAAACCCGCTGAGGTTCCCCTGCTGAGGCCCCGCGTCTCCTCGACCGACCCGTCCGGCTCCCGGACGGGTCGTCGTCATTTCGGGCCCCTAGGCTGTCCACCATGCCCATCGACCAGTCCCTCGTCGGGCGGACCTTCCCCCCGACCCGGCCCCACCAGGTCACCGAGGACCACGTCCGTGCGTTCGCCGAGGCCACCGGCGGCACCTACGACGGAGGAGCCGCGCCGGCGACGTACCCGATCGTGCTCGCCTTCGACGCGATGAACGCCTTCCTCGAGGCCGAGCAGGTCGACCTGTTCCGGATCGTCCACGGCGACCAGAAGTTCTCCTACACCCGGCCGGTGCTCCCCGGCGACGTGCTGACCGCGACGCTGACCGTCGCCACGCTGCGCCAGATCGGCGGCGCCGACATCATCGGCACGACCAGCGAGATCACCGACGTCATGGGAGCGCGGGTGTGCACCACCAGCGCCACCCTGGTCCACAAGGGGGAGGACTCATGACCGGGCTGGACCCCGGCGACGCTCCTCGAGCCCCAGACGTACGCCGTCACCCGCGCCGACCTGGTCCGCTACGCCGAGGCCAGCGGCGACCACAACCCGATCCACCAGGACGAGACGGTGGCACGGTCGGTCGGCCTGCCGGGCGTGATCGCCCACGGCATGTTCACGATGGCGCTCGCCGCCCGTGCCGTCGCCGACCTGGACCGACGGTGCGCAGGTCGTCGACCTCGGCTGCAAGTTCACCAACCCCGTCGTCGTACCCGCCGAGGGCGGGGTGACGATCACCGTCGGCGGCACCGTGAAGTCGGTCGAGGACGGGCTGGTCGCGCTGGCGCTGGAGGTCACCTGCGAGGGCCAGAAGGTGCTCGGCATGCCGAAGGCTGTCGTGCGTGCCTGAGCTGCGCGACCACACCACCCTGCGGCTGGGCGGGCCGGCCGCGCGCTGGGTCACCGCCACCACCGAGGCCGAGCTGGTCGAGGCCGTCGCCGCCGCCGACGCCGCCGGCGAACCGGTGCTGGTGCTGGGCGGCGGCTCCAACGTGGTCGTCGCCGACGAGGGCTTCCCCGGGGTCGTGGTCGAGGTGGCCACGACCGGCGTGACCCCGGACATCGAGGGCGACGTCGAGGACGGCGTCTCCTGTGGCGGCGTGATGGTGACCGTCGCTGCGGGGGAGAGCTGGGACGAGCTCGTCGCCACCGCGGTGGACGCGGGGCTGGGTCGGCGTCGAGGCGCTCTCCGGCATCCCCGGCGCGGTCGGCGCCACCCCGATCCAGAACGTCGGCGCCTACGGTCAGGAGGTCTCCCAGACCATCGCGTCGGTGCGGGTCTGGGACCGGACCCTCCGGGGCGTGCGCACCTTCGCCAGTGCCGACTGCGGCTTCGGCTACCGCCACTCCCGGTTCAAGGCCGACCCCGGACGCCACGTCGTGCTGGAGGTGACCTTCCAGCTCGCCCAGGGCACGCTCGGCGCTCCCACCGGGTACGCCGAGCTGGCGCGCGCCCTCGGGGTCGAGGTCGGTGAGCGTGCCCCCATCGCCGCCGTGCGCGAGGCGGTGCTGTCCCTGCGCGGCGGCAAGGGCATGGTGCTCGACGCGGACGACCACGACACCTGGAGCGCGGGCTCGTTCTTCACGAACCCCGTGCGTCGACCCCGCCGTCGTGCCGCCCGGTGCGCCCGCCTGGCCGCAGCCCGACGGCCGGGTCAAGACCAGCGCCGCGTGGCTGATCGAGCACGCCGGATTCACCAAGGGGTACGGCGAGGGCCCGGCGCGGGTGTCGGGCAAGCACACGCTGGCCCTCACCAACCGCGGCGGCGCCTCCACCGCCGACCTGCTGGGCCTGGCCCGCGAGATCCGGGACGGCGTCGAGGCGGCGTACGGCATCCGGCTGGTCAACGAGCCGGTCCTCGTCGGCTGCGCCCTCTGAGATCAGCAGAGCCAGGCGTCGATGTCGGCCAGCGCCCGGTCGACGACGTCGGAGGGGGCGCGTGACGCCCGGAACGACATCCGCGCCAGCTCGGCCAGCTGTTCGTCGGTGAGCTCGTGGGCGGCCCGCATCGTCGCGTACTGGGCGCCCAGCTGGGACCCGAACAGCAGCGGGTCGTCGGCGCCGAGCGCGACGGTCGCGCCGGCCTCGAGCAGCTGGGGGAGCGGCACCGAGGTCAGGTCGGAGTAGACGCCGAGTGCGACGTTCGAGACCGGGCAGACCTCGAGCGCGATGCCGCGACGGACGATCTCCTCCAGCAGCCGCGGGTCCTCGGCCGAGCGGACGCCGTGGCCGAGCCGCGCCGGCGCCAGCGCGTCGAGGCACAGCCGGACGTGGTCGGGTCCCGCGCAGCTCACCGCCGTGGGGCACCAGCAGCAGCCCGGCCCGGTCCGCGATCGCGAACGCCGCTGCGAAGTCGGCCGTCGTGCCCCGCCGCTCGTCGTTGGAGAGCCCGAACCCGACCACGCCCCGTCCGGCGTACTGCGCCGCCAGCCGGGCCAGGGTCCGGGCGTCGAGCGGGTGCCGGGTCCGGTTGGCCGCGATCACGACCGCCATCCCGAGGCCGGTGCGTGCCGAGGCGTCCGCCACCGCGTCGAGCACCAGGTCGGTGAACGCGGTGATCCCGCCGAAGCGCGCGGCGTAGCCCGACGGGTCGACCTGGATCTCGAGCCACCGGCCGCCGTCGCGGACGTCGTCCTCGGCGGCCTCCCGCACCAGCCGGCGTACGTCGTCCTCGGTGCGCAGCACGCTCCGCGCCACGTCGTAGAGCCGCTGGAACCGGAACCAGCCCTTCTCGTCGGCCGCCGACAGCTCGGGCGGCCACTCGCTCACCAGCGAGTCGGGCAGCGGGATCCCGTCGCGCTCCGCCAGCTCCAGCAGCGTGCCGTGCCGCATGGAGCCGGTGAAGTGGAGATGCAGGTGCGCTTTCGGCAGGGCAGCAAGCTGCCTCGGCGCTCATTCCCTCGCGCTACGCGCTCGTCATGGGCCGTCGCCGCGCGCCAGGTGCTCGGCGGCGGCGAGCAGCACGCAGGTGGCGACGGCCTCCATCGCCTCCCGGACCTCCGCGAGCTGCGGGAAGGTGGGGGCGAGCCGGATGTTGGTGTCGTCGGGGTCGTGGCTGCCGGGGAACGCGGAGCCCGCCGGGGTGAGGGCGACACCCGCGGCCTTGGCCAGCTCGATGACCCGGGCCGCGGTCCCGGGCAGCACGTCGAGGCTCACGAAGTAGCCACCGCTGGGGTGGGTCCAGGTCGCCACGCCGCGGCCCGCCGAGCCGCTCCTCGAGGACCTCGGCGACGGCCTCGAACTTCGGGGCGATGATCTCGCGGTGCAGGCGCATGTGGTCGCGCACGCCCTGCGGGCTGCCGAAGAACTGGACGTGCCGCAGCTGGTTGAGCTTGTCCGGCCCGATCGCGCCCTTGCCGAGGTGACCGATGTACCACCGCACCGTCTCGACCGACCCGGCGAGGAACGCGACGCCCGCGCCGGCGTAGGTGATCTTCGAGGTCGAGGCGAACATGATCGGCCGGTGCGGGTGCCCGGACGCGGCGGCGAGGGACAGCACGTCGGCGCTCTTGGCCTCGTCCTCGGTGAGGTGGTGGAAGGCGTAGGCGTTGTCCCAGAAGATCTTGAAGTCCGGCGCCGCCGTCGGCATCGACGCCAGCCGCGCCGCCACCTCCTGCGACACGATCGACCCCGTCGGGTTCGCGTAGGTCGGCACGACCCACATGCCCTTGATGCTGGGGTCCTTCGCGACCAGCTCGGCGACCGCGTCGGCGTCCGGGCCGTCGTCGTGCATCGGGACGGTCACCGTCTCGATGCCGAACCAGCTCAGCAGCGTGAAGTGCCGGTCGTAGCCGGGCACCGGGCAGATGAAGGTGACCTTCTCCTCGGCCGACCAGGGTCGCTCGCTGTCCACGCCGCCCTTGAGCCACAGGTCGGTGAGCACCTCGCGCATCAGGACCAGGCTGGAGTTGCCGCCGGCCACGACCTGCTCCGGCTCGACCCACAGCAGGTCGGCGAACATCTCGCGGATCGCGCGGATGCCCTCGAGGCCGCCGTAGTTGCGGACGTCGACGCCGGCAGGATCGCGGGTCCCGTCGGGCAGCGTCAGCAGCCGGTCGGAGAGGTCGAGCTGGGCCGGGGACGGCTTGCCGCGGGTCAGGTCGAGCGCAGTCCCCGCTCGCGCAGCGCGTCGTACGCCGCCTGCTGCTCGTCGCGGAACGCCGCGAGCCGTTCCGGGTCGAGGTCGGTGAGGGGTCCGGTCTGCGTCGTCTGCTCGGCCACGGAGCCATGCTCGCACCTCCCCGCGCCGGTTCGACTCCGCATCCATGCGCCGGGTAGAGTTCCTCATTGGTGATCTCCCCGATACTTCGGCATGCCCTCAGGTCTGCTGGCGGGAGCGCCGGAGGGCACTAGCTCAACTGGCAGAGCATCGGTCTCCAAAACCGAAGGTTGGGGGTTCAAGTCCCTCGTGCCCTGCAAGGACACGAATTTCAGACGTCGACGAGAAGAGGAAAGCGCGATGACGGACAGCCGAGCTGACCGCCGCGAGACGACCGAGCAGCGCACCAGCCCGGTCACGTTCTACCGGCAGGTCGTCGCCGAGCTCCGCAAGGTGGTCTGGCCGACCCAGGAGCAGCTGGTCACGTACTTCATCGTGACCCTGGTCTTCGTCGCCTTCTTCATGACGCTGGTGTCCCTGCTCGACCTCGGGCTTCGGCAAGCTCGTCTTCGAGATCTTCACCTCCGGCGACTGACAGTGAGCGACAGCCACGTGAGCGAGACGGACCACACGGACAGCCAGACCAACGACGTGACGGAGCAGCAGGTGTCAGAGCAGCACGACGCGGACCAGGCCGAGGCGGCCCCGCTCGAGGACCAGCCGACGACCGAGTCGGACGTGGCCGAGGACCCCGCGACCGACACGGCCGAGGGTGACCCGGGCGTGGACACCCCCGTGACCGCCGACGAGGCCGAGACCGCGGAGTCGGCCGAGGAGCCCACCGAGACCGCCGAGGCCGTGGACCCGCTCGAGGCGTTCCGCAACGAGCTGTGGGCCAAGCCCGGCGACTGGTTCGTCATCCACACCTACTCCGGCATGGAGAAGCGGGTGAAGTCCAACCTCGAGAACCGGATCATCTCCCTCAACATGGAGGACTACATCCACGAGGTCGTGGTCCCCACCGAGGACGTCGCGGAGATCAAGAACGGCCAGCGCAAGATGGTCAACCGCACCCGCTTCGCCGGCTACGTCCTGGTCCGGATGGACCTCACCGACGAGTCCTGGGCGGCGGTGCGCCACACCCCGTCCGTGACCGGGCTTCGTCGGCCACGCCCACCAGCCGGTGCCGCTGAGCATGGCCGAGGTCGAGAACTGGCTGGCCCCCTCCTTCGCCGCAGCCGAGGCCGAGGCTGCCGCGGTCGCCGCCGGCGGCCAGCCGTCCGGTGGCGCCACGACCGCCCCGAAGCGCCCGGTCGAGGTCGCCGACTTCGACGTGTCCGACTCGGTGATGGTCGTCGACGGTCCGTTCGCCACGCTCCACGCCACGATCACCGAGATCAACGCGGAGTCCCAGAGGGTCAAGGCCCTCGTCGAGATCTTCGGCCGGGAGACCCCGGTCGAGCTGAGCTTCAGCCAGATCCAGACGCGTCTGAGCGGCGCGCGAGCTCCGCGTCAGCAGGCGCGTCGAGTTCGAGCGAGCGAGTCGGCGTCCGAGACGAGGAGTCGACCGCGATCACCATGGGCCCAGTGCCACAATGGGCGACGCAACACCAGTGGCAGGGGACACCCCCGTCGTGACCACGAGAGAGAGATAGAGGAATGCCTCCCAAGAAGAAGATCGCTGCACTGGTCAAGGTGCAGCTGCAGGCTGGCGCAGCAACTCCGGCTCCGCCGGTGGGTACCGCTCTCGGTCCCCACGGCGTGAACATCATGGACTTCTGCAAGGCCTACAACGCGCAGACGGAGTCGATGCGCGGGAACGTGATCCCGGTCGAGATCACCATCTACGAGGACCGCTCGTTCACGTTCATCACCAAGACCCCGCCGGCCGCCGAGCTGATCAAGAAGGCTGCCGGGATCCAGAAGGGCTCGGGCGTCCCGCACAAGGAGAAGGTCGGCAAGCTGACCAAGGACCAGGTGCGCGAGATCGCCCAGACGAAGCTGCCGGACCTCAACGCGAACGACATCGAGGCCGCCATGAAGATCGTCGAGGGCACCGCCCGCTCCATGGGCGTCCGCACCGACTGATCCGTCCCCTTCCGACACGCACCTGTGGCAGGGCCGCGCTGGCCCGCTGACCACACTTCGTAGAAACGAGAAATCACATGCAGCGCAGCAAGACCTACCGCGCCGCGAGCGAGCTGTTCGACAAGGACGAGCTCTACTCGCCGCTGAGCGCGATCAAGATCGCCAAGACACGGCTCGAAGAAGAAGTTCGACGAGACCGTCGACGTCGTCATGCGACTCGGTGTCGACCCCCGCAAGGCCGACCAGATGGTGCGCGGCACCGTCAACCTGCCCCACGGCACCGGCAAGACCGCCCGCGTCCTGGTGTTCGCCAACGCCGAGAAGGCCGACGCCGCCCGTGAGGCCGGCGCCGACATCGTCGGTGGCGACGAGCTCATCGAGAAGGTCGTCCGGCGGCTGGCTCGACTTCGACGCCGTCGTCGCGACGCCCGACATGATGGGCAAGGTCGGTCGCCTCGGCCGCGTGCTCGGCCCCCGCGGCCTGATGCCGAACCCGAAGACCGGCACCGTCACCCCGGACCCGGCCAAGGCCGTGACCGACATCAAGGGCGGCAAGATCGAGTTCCGCGTCGACCGTCACGCCAACCTGCACTTCATCATCGGCAAGGCGTCCTTCTCCGAGAGCCAGCTCGCGGAGAACTACGCCGCCGCCCTCGAGGAGGTGCTGCGTCTCAAGCCGGCCAGCTCCAAGGGCCGCTACATCAAGAAGGTGACGGTCTCCACGACCATGGGCCCCGGCGTCCAGGTCGACCCCAACCGCACCAAGAACGTCGCCGGCGAGGACTCCGCCTCGGAGTGACCTCACTGCACGTCGTACGACGGCCCGGACCCGCCTCGCGCGGGGCCGGGCCGTCGTCGTGCGGGCGTGGGGTCACTCGGTGAAGACGCGCTCGTCGACGAGCTTCTCGGTCACCAGGGCACCGTCCCGGACGAAGCGCCCGCGGCCGAAGTCCTTGCGGAACTCCAGCTCGGCGCCGGAGCTGCCGGAGCGGTTCTTCTCCACCGTCAGCACCGACCAGCCCTGGAACTGCGCGCCGTTGTCGCCGGAGAACATGAGGTGGTGCCGGGCGACGATGTCGGCCTTGTTGGCGAGGATGAGCACCACGTCGGCCTCGTAGGCCAGCGCCGTGGAGCCCTTCATGTTGCGGGCCCGCATCCGCTGCCCGGCTCGAGCCCGGCCCGGTCGGACGCCGAGATCGCGAGCACCGGGCAGTCGAACTCGATGGCGATGTCCTTCAGCCGCTCGGTGACGTGGGTGATCGCCGCCTCGTCATCCATCGCCTCGCGGGGGCGCAGCTTCTGCAGGTAGTCCACGACGACGAGCGGGGGTACCCCGAGCTCGACCAGGACGTCCTTGACCGCGGCGGTGATCACGTCGAGGTCGTGTGGGTCGTGGTCGAGCGGTGGATGAGCATCCGCGGCGCGTACGCCGCCACTGTCTCGAGCGCGTCCAGCCCGCCGGGGTGGTGCCGGAGCCGTTCGGGGAGGCCACCGTCGGCACCGTCGGTTCCCTCGAAGGCGGCCCGCACCTGGTAGACCGTCACGGAGTTGTCCGGGCCGAGCTCCGCCGCCTCGGAGGCGATGACCTTCTGGAGCAGCACCTCGGCCTCGAGCTCGAAGGAGAAGAACAGCACCGGACGGCCCTCGCGCGCGCTGGCGCGGGCGACCTGGAGGGCGAAGGTCGTCTTCCCCTCGCCCTGGGCGCCGGCCAGCAGGTGGAGGGCGCCGGACCGCAGGCCACCGCCGAGGGCGTCGTCGAGGAGGGGGAAGCGGGTCGGCCAGATCCGGACGTCCGCCTCGGGCGACGAGCAGCCGGCCGTCGACGCGCTCGAGCACCTCGTGCAGGGGCTGAAGCGAGGGGTCCATGGCTCGATGCAAGCACACCTGGTCGACGCGCGTGCCAACTCGCGGACCTTCGTGGCCGGTCCGGTGCTCCCCGGTGATTTGGCGGAGGCGCGGACCGGACGCCTAGAGTCCTCCTCGTAACCAGAGACCGCCGGTGATCTCCAGGCAGCAGCAGGGAGCTCGAAGGTTCCGCGTGAGCGGACGGCCAGCGCAGGTCACAGAGCAGGAACCGCTTGCCGGACCTCCACGCCCTGAGCCTGTGCTCGGGGCGTTCGTCATTCCGGGACCCGACCACTGGGCCGGGTGGTCTCACCAGTCCGGAAGGAGACCCATGGCGCGGGCAGACAAGCAGGCGGCCGTCGCGGAGATCGTTGAGTCCTTCAACGAGTCCGCCGGTGCCGTTCTGACCGAGTACCGCGGTCTCACCGTGAAGCAGCTGCAGGAACTGCGGCGCTCCCTCGGCGAGAACGCCAACTACGCCGTGGTCAAGAACACGCTGGCCAAGATCGCCGCCACCGAGGTGGGCATCGACGGCTTCGACGACCTTCTCACCGGCCCCACCGCCATCGCCTTCATCCAGGGCGACGTCGTTGAGGCCGCGAAGGGTCTGCGTGACTTTGCCAAGGCAAACCCCACCCTGGTGATCAAGGGTGGCGTCCTGGACGGCAAGCCCCTCGGTGCGGCGGAGGTGGCCAAGCTGGCCGACCTCGAGTCGCGCGAGGTGCTCATGGGCAAGCTGGCCGGCGCGATGCTCGCGTCGCTCAGCCAGGCCGTCTACCTGCTCAACGCCCCGATCGCGCAGGCTGCCCGGCTCGCCGGCGCCCTGCAGGCCAAGGCCGAGCAGGACCCCACGATCCTCGCAGGTGGTGCCGGTGCTCCGGTCGCTGACGCTGCCGAGGAGGCCCCGGCTGCGGAGGAGACCGAGGAGGCCGCCCCCGAGGCGACCGACGAGGCACCTGCCGAGACCGAGTCCACCGAGGCCTGATCGGGCCGAGGAACACACCACCTGAAATCCAGGTCCGCCACCCAGCCGGGAGCGGGCCGCACAACGGAAGGAACCGCCACCATGGCGAAGCTCACCACCGACGAGCTGCTCGACGCGTTCAAGGAGATGACCCTCATTGAGCTGAGCGAGTTCGTGAAGCAGTTCGAGGACACCTTCGGCGTCACCGCGGCCGCCCCGGTCGCCGTTGCCGCTGCTCCGGCCGCTGGCGGCGGCGACGCCGGTGCCGGCGCGGTCGAGGAGAAGGACGAGTTCGAGGTCGTCCTCGAGTCGGCCGGCGACAAGAAGATCAACGTCATCAAGGAGGTGCGCGCGCTCACGTCCCTCGGTCTCAAGGAGGCCAAGGACCTGGTCGAGGCCGCCCCCAAGACGGTGCTCGAGAACGCCACCAAGGAGGCCGCCGAGAAGGCCAAGGAGGCCCTCGAGGGCGCCGGCGCCACCGTCACCCTCAAGTGACCTCGTAGCCAGTTCACCGCGCTGGGCGGACACCTTCGGGTGTCCGCCCAGCGTGCATTTCCGGGGACTGACCGGTCCCGCCCCGTGGCCACTACGTGACGCGCGGTGGAAATTGTGCGTAACCTCGCGTCCCAGTTCCCGTTGTTACTGGCGAGTGGCGTGCGTGCCCGGGGAAGCCCGCGGCCCTCGGATCCGGGCAGCGACTGCTGTGCATCACCCACGCGTGTCAGGGATGGAGGGGTCAGGTACATGGGCGTCGAGATCGAGGTCAACGACCTCACCAAGTCCTTCGGCAGCCAGCTGATCTGGGGTGACGTCTCGCTGACGATCCCCGCCGGCGAGATCTGCGTGATGCTCGGCCCCTCGGGAACAGGCAAGTCGGTGTTCCTCAAGACCCTGATCGGCCTCCTCAAGCCCGACAAGGGCTCGATCATGATCGAGGGCACCGACATCGCGTCCTGCTCCGAGCGTGACCTCTACGAGATCCGCAAGCTCTTCGGCGTGCTGTTCCAGGACGGCGCCATGTTCGGCTCGATGAACCTCTACGACAACGTCGCCTTCCCGCTGCGCGAGCACACCAAGAAGTCCGAGTCCGAGATCCGCAGCATCGTCATGGAGAAGATGGACCTGGTCGGCCTCATCGGCGCCGAGGACAAGCTCCCCGGCGAGATCTCCGGCGGCATGCGCAAGCGGGCCGGGCTGGCCCGCGCCCTGGTCCTCGACCCCGAGATCGTGCTCTTCGACGAGCCCGACTCCGGTCTCGACCCGGTCCGCACCGCCTTCCTCAACCAGCTGATCATCGACCTGAACGCGCAGATCGACGCCACGTTCCTGATCGTGACCCACGACGTCAACACCGCGCGGACCGTGCCCGACAACATCGGGCTGCTCTACCACCGCCACCTCGCGATGTTCGGCCCGCGCGAGATGCTCCTCTCCTCCGAGGAGCCGGTCGTCCGCCAGTTCCTGAACGCCCAGCGCGTCGGCCCGATCGGCATGTCCGAGGAGAAGGACGCCGACGAGCTCGAGGCCGAGAAGGACCAGGAGCTGCCGCCGCTGCCCCCGATCCCGCTGCAGCAGGAGCCGTCCAACGGCATCCCGCGTCGCAGCCAGCGCGCCGCCCGGCGAGTGGTGCAAGGCCAACGGCGTGACCCCGCCGCCGGGCTCCTTCGAGGAGAACATGTCCATGGCGACGGGTGGCTGACGTGGCCACCCTCACCTCCTCGCGGGCGCTGGCACCGATCGGCGCGGCCGGTCACCTCTTCGCGTTCGCGCTCGACGTCGGGCGCAACCTGTTCCGGCGCCCGTTCCAGATGCGGGAGTTCCTGCAGCAGGCGTGGTTCATCGCGTCGGTGACGATCATCCCGACCGCGCTGGTCGCGATCCCGTTCGGAGCGGTCATCGCGCTCCAGGTGGGTGGCCTCATCAAGCAGTTCGGCGCCCAGTCGTTCACCGGCTCCGCGTCCGTGCTCGCCGTCGTCCAGCAGGCGGCGCCGATCGGCACCGCCCTCCTGATCGCCGGCGCCGGCGGGTCCGCGATCGCCGCCGACCTCGGCGCCCGGAAGATCCGCGAGGAGCTCGACGCCATGATGGTGCTGGGCATCGACCCGATCCAGCGCCTCGTCGTACCCCGCGTGCTCGCGTGCATGCTCGTGGCGTTCTTCCTCAACGGCATGGTGAGCTTCGTCGGCGTCGCCGGCGGCTACGTCTTCAACGTGATCCTGCAGGACGGCACGCCCGGCGCCTACCTCGCCAGCTTCACCGCCCTCGCCCAGATCCCCGACCTGCTGATCGGCCTGGTCAAGGCGCTCGTGTTCGGTCTCATCGCCGCCATCGTCGCGTCCTACAAGGGCATGAACGCCGGCGGCGGACCGAAGGGCGTCGGTGACGCCGTCAACGAGTCCGTCGTCATCACCTTCCTGCTCCTGTTCATCGTCAACTTCGTCCTGAGTGCGATCTACCTCCAGGTCGTCCCACCGAAGACGGGTTAGGCGACGACCATGGCGAACCTCCCCAACGCGGTGCAGCGACCGCTGAACTCCCTCGACACCCTCGGGGGCCAGCTGTCGTTCTACATCGGCGTGGTCGCGGCGATCCCGCGGTCGGTCAAGCGCTACCCCAAGGAGATCCTGCGGATCCTCGCCGAGGTGACGCTCGGCCGCGGCGCGCTGGCCGTCATCGGCGGCACCGTGGGCGTGATCCTCGGCATGACCTTCTTCACCGGCGCCCAGGTCGGGCTCTCCGGGTACGCCGCCCTCAACCAGCTCGGCACCGCCGCGTTCGCCGGCTTCGTGTCCGCCTACTTCAACACCCGCGAGATCGCGCCGCTGGTCGCCGGGATCGCGCTCGCGGCGACGGTCGGCTGCGGCTTCACCGCCCAGCTCGGCGCGATGCGGATCTCCGAGGAGGTCGACGCCCTCGAGGTGATGGCGATCCCCTCGATGCCGTTCCTGGTCGCCACCCGCGTGGTCGGCGGGCTGATCGCGATCATCCCGCTCTACGTCGTCGGGCTGCTCTCCTCCTACTTCGCGAGCCGGCTGGTCGTGACGCAGTTCTACAACCAGTCAGCCGGCACCTACGACCACTACTTCAACCAGTTCCTGCCACCAGGAGACGTGCTGTGGTCCTTCGGCAAGGTGCTCGTCTTCGCCGTGACCGTGATCCTCATCCACTGCTACCACGGCTACAACGCCTCGGGCGGACCTGCCGGGGTGGGCGTCGCCGTGGGACGCGCGGTGCGCACCAGCATCGTGGCGATCAACGTCATCGACCTGTTCCTGTCGATGGCCATCTGGGGCGCCAACACGACCGTCCGGCTGGCGGGGTGAGCTGACATGAGGTTCTCCGTCCCCCACAAGGCGCTCGGCATCGTGTTCCTGTGCCTGCTGCTGCTCGGCGTGTGGCTGACCTACGCCGTCTTCACCAAGAAGTTCGCCTCCTACGACGAGGTCACGCTCCAGACCAGCAAGATCGGCCTGCAGCTGCCCGAGCGTGCCGACGTGAAGGTCCGCGGCGTCATCGTGGGCGAGGTGCTCGACTTCGACGCCACCACCGAGGGGGCCGAGCTGACCCTGGGCTTCTACGAGGGCGAGATCGACAGCATCCCCGCCGACGTGACCGGCTCGATCATCCCGAAGACGCTCTTCGGCGAGAAGTACGTCGTCCCTGGAGATCCCCGAGGGCAGCACCGCGTCCAGCGCGTCGGCCCTCGAGGCCGGCGCCACCATCGCGCGCACCGAGGTCTCGATCGAGGTCGAGAAGGTGCTGTCCGACCTCTACCCGCTGCTGCGCACGGTGCAGCCGGCCGAGCTGAACATGACGCTCAACGCGCTCGCGACCGCGCTCGAGGGGCGGGGCGAGGAGCTCGGCCAGAACCTCGAGACGCTCGACGCCTACCTGAAGCGGCTCAACCCCCAGATCCCGCAGATCGTCGACGACCTGCGCCTGACCGCGCAGGTCTCCGACACCTACGCCGACGTGATGCCGGAGATCGCGGAGATCCTGCGCAACACGATCACGACCACCGAGCACGTTCGAGGACCAGGACGACAAGGTGCGCGCCCTCTACCAGGACGTCGCCGCGTTCTCCGACACCTCACGTGACTTCCTCGACCAGAACGGCGACAACCTGATCCGGCTCGGCGAGCTCGGTGCGCCAGCAGCTGCGGGTGTTCGCCAAGTACGCGCCGGAGTACCCCTGCCTGCTCAAGGGCATCACGAACGCCGCGCCGCGGCAGGCCGAGGCCTTCCGTGGGTTCACCCTCCACATCATCCTCGAGACGATCCCCAACCAGCCCCGCGGCTACAACCCGAACGACACGCCCGTCTACGGCGAGGACCGGGGCCCGTCCTGCCTCAACCTGCCGACCCCCCCGTGGACGCAGGACAACCCGGTGCGCCACCAGCCCGACTTCGACGACGGGGTCGACGAGCCCACCGGCAAGGGCACCAGCCGGGTGGCGCCCTCCTACTACAGCGACCCCTACCGGGCCGGTTCCGGCTACGCCGGCGGCCCGGCCGAGGCCGACCTGCTCCGCGCGCTGCTGGGGCCGGCGCTCGGGGTCGCCGGCGAGGACGTGCCCGACCTCGGGATCCTCCTGGTCGGCCCGATGGCCCGTGGGGCGGAGGTGAGCCTCCGATGAAGCTCCTGGACAAGAAGACCAGCGGGGACCTCGCCCGGCTCATGATCTTCATCCTGATCACGACCCTGGCCACCGGCCTGCTGATCATCACGATCGGCAACATCACCTTCGGTGGCAGCAAGGACTACAAGGCCGAGTTCGTCGACGCGACCGGCGTGGTCAAGGGCGACGACGTGCGCATCGCGGGCGTCAAGGTCGGTTCCGTCAGCGACGTCGAGATCGTCGACCGCACCCGGGCGCTGGTCAGCTTCTCCGTCGACGACTCGACCGCGTTGAGCGAGGCCACCAACGCCGCCATCCGCTACCGCAACCTGGTCGGCCAGCGCTACATCTCCCTCAGCGAGACGATCGGCGACACCGGGCAGCTCGAGGAGGGCGCCACCATCCCGGTGTCGCAGACCTCCCCGGCGCTCGACCTGACGGTGCTGTTCAACGGGTTCAAGCCGCTCTTCGAGGCGCTCTCGCCCGAGGACCTCAACCAGCTCTCCTACGAGGTCATCCAGGTGTTCCAGGGCGAGAGCGGCACGCTCGAGGGGCTGCTGTCGAGCACCGCGTCGGTGACCCAGACCCTGGCCAACCGCGACGAGGTGATCAACGACCTGATCGACAACCTCAACGAGGTGCTGGTCAACATCGGCGACCGCGACGAGGAGCTGACCCGGCTGATCACGTCGTTCCAGACGTTCGTCGGCGGCCTCAAGGACGACCGCAAGGCGATCCTGACGTCCCTCGACCAGATCTCCGAGCTGTCGGCGCAGACCGCGGGCCTGGTCGGCGGGATCCGGGAGCCGTTCGTGCAGGACATCAAGGAGCTGCGCCGGTTCGCGGGCAACGTCGACGACAACAAGGCCGAGCTCGACCGGGCCCTCCAGGTGCTGCCGATCAAGCTCGAGAAGGTCGGCCGCACCGCGATCTACGGCTCCTTCTTCAACTTCTACCTGTGCGAGTTCACCGGCAAGGTGCAGCTCCCGGGCAACCAGAGCCTGCCGGTCAACTACCAGGCCGGCTCCGACAGGTGTGATCTCGGATGAGCGTCCCCTTCCGCGAGCGCAACCCGGTCGTCATCGGGTTGATCAGCATCGCCGTCATCGTCGCGCTGCTGGTGACCGCCTTCAAGGCCGCCTCGCTGCCGATCATCGGCGGTGGCGACGTCTACTACGCCGCCTTCACCGAGGCCGGCGGCCTCAAGGTCAACGACGAGGTCCGGATCGCCGGCGTCCGCGTCGGCAAGGTCGAGGCGGTCGAGCTCGACGGCGACCACGTCCAGGTCAGGTTCCGGATCGACCAGGACGCCGAGTTCGGCCAGGAGTCGCTCGCCGCCATCAAGGTGAAGACGCTGCTCGGCTCGATGTTCCTGTCGATCGAGCCGGCCGGTGAGGGCCAGATGGACGAGGGCGGCGAGATCCCGGTCGAGCGCACCACGCTCGCCGTTCGACGTCGTCGAGGCGTTCTCGGGTCTCGCCGAGACCTCCGAGGAGATCGACACCGACCAGCTCGCCGAGTCGCTGACGACGCTGGCCGACCTGTCCCGCAACACCCCGGAGGAGTTCCGGGCCGCCCTGCAGGGCGTGTCGGCGCTGTCGGCGAACGTCGCCGACAAGAACGAGCAGATCGGCGAGCTGCTCCGCAACCTCGAGACGGTCTCCGGCGTGCTCGACGAGCGCGACGAGGACATCATCGCCCTGATGGAGGACGCCGACGTCCTGTTCCGGGCCCTGGTGAAGCGTCGCGAGTCGATCCACCGACTGCTCGTCTCCACGTCGCAGATGTCCAAGGAGCTGACCGCCCTCGTGCGCCAGAGCCGTGCCGACCTGAAGCCCGCACTGACCCACCTCGAGAGCGTCGTGAAGGTCCTGAACAAGAACGAGGACAACATCGACAACAGCCTGCGGCTGATGGCGCCCTTCTACCGGGTCTTCGCCAACACGCTCGGCAACGGGCCGTGGTTCGACACCTACATCCAGAACATGCCGCCGGCACCGCAGGTCGGGGGGCTGATCGACATGAGGAAGCTCATCGTCCCCGTGCGTGGTCGTCGCGCTGCTCGTGGCTGCCGCGTTCACGTTCATCGGCGGCGAGGACCGCAAGACGGTGACCGCGCTCTTCCCGCGCACCATCGCCATCTACGAGGGCAGCGACGTCCGGGTCCTGGGTGTGCCGGTCGGCACCGTCGACTCCGTCACCCCCTCCGGCACCGACGTCGTGGTCACGATGTCCTACGACTCCGAGGTGCGGCTGCCGTCCGACGCGCAGGCCGTGATCATCTCGCCGTCGGTCGTCGGCGACCGCTACGTCCAGCTCACCCCGGTCTACGACGGCGGTGACGTGCTCGCCGAGCGGCGAGACCCTCGACACCTCCCAGACCTCGGTCCCGCTCGAGCTCGACGAGATCTACGAGAACCTCGACAAGCTCAACGTCGCGCTCGGGCCCACCGGCGCCAACCGCAACGGCGCGCTGTCCGACCTGCTCGAGGTGACGGCCGCCAACTTCGGTGGGCAGGGCGAGAAGTTCAACGAGACGATCACCAACTTCGGCAAGTTCAGCCAGACCCTGAGCGACAACCGCGAGGAGTTCTTCGGCTCCATGCGCGCGCTCCAGGGCTTCGTCAGCACGCTCGCCCGCAACGACCAGACCGTGCGCGACTTCAACCAGTCGCTCTCCCAGGTCTCCACCGTGCTCGAGGGCGAGCGCGAGGAGCTGTCGGCCGCCCTGGGCAACCTCGGGGAGGCGCTGGGCCAGGTCTCGACGTTCGTCCGCGACAACGAGGAGATCCTCGGACGCAACATCGAGGGGCTCAACCGGTTCACCAAGGTGCTGGCCAAGCAGCGCGACTCGCTCGACCAGATCCTCAACATCGCGCCGACCGCGCTCAACAACCTGGCGCTGACCTACAACCCGCAGGCCGGCACCCTCGACACCCGCTCCAACATGCGGCGAGATCGGCTACCAGATCACGCTCCGACCCGGCGACCTTCCTGTGCGGCTTCGTCAACCAGGCCGACACCTCCGGCCAGACCTGCGACGTCATCCAGGACTCCTTCCCGCAGGTCGGGCGCCTTCCTCGGGATCCAGGGCAAGAACGCCCGCTGGAAGGACCAGTTCGACCCGACGCTCGGCGGACTCGTGGAGGTGACCCGATGACGCGCCTCTCACGCGGCCTCAAGGGGCTGCTCGCCACGACCGCCTGCGCGGTCGCGCTCAGCGGCTGCGACTTCAGCGTCGCCAGCATGCCGCTCCCCGGCGGCACCGACGTCGGTGACAACCCGATCGAGATCACCGCGGAGTTCCGCAACGTGCTCGACCTGGTGCCGCAGACCACGGTCAAGGTCAACGACGTCAGCGTCGGCCAGGTCACCGACATCGACCTCGAGGGCGAGACCGCCGTCGTCACGATGGAGCTGCCCCGAACGACACCGAGCTGCCCGGACAACGCGGTGGCCGAGATCCGGCAGACCAGCCTGCTCGGCGAGAAGTTCGTCCAGCTCGCCCCGCCCGAGACCGGTGCCAGCGAGGCGACGCTCGCCGACGGCGACGTCATCGAGCTCGCCGACACCGGGCGCAACCCGGAGGTCGAGGAGGTGCTCGGCGCGCTGAGCCTGCTCCTCAACGGCGGCGGCGTGGCGCAGATGAAGACCATCGCCAGCGAGCTCAACCTCGCGCTCGAGGGCCGCGAGGACTCCGCCAAGTCGGTGTTCCGCCAGATCCGCGACCTGATGGGCCAGCTCGACGAGGGCAAGGCCGACATCGTCGCCGCGATCGAGGGGCTCAACCGGCTCTCGATCGCGGTCAACGACCAGATCGGGACCATCGACGCCGCGCTCGAGGAGCTGCCCAGCGCGCTGCTGACGCTCGACAAGCAGCGCAAGGACCTGGTCCGGATGCTGCAGGCGCTCAACGAGCTCGGCGACACCGGCGTCCGGGTGATCAAGGCGTCCAAGCAGGCCACCATCGAGTCGTTCCGGCAGCTGGTGCCGGTGCTCAACCAGTTCGCCAACTCCGGCGACGCGTTCGTCGACGCCTTCCACGTCTTCCTGACCTACCCCTTCGTCGACGAGGTCGTCGGTCGCGACCCGCAGGTCGCCCGCAACCTGCACATGGGCGACTACACCAACCTCTCGATCCAGCTCGACGTCACCGTCGAGGGCGGCGGCGACGGCGGCACCGGTCTCCCGACCGACCTGCCGACGGTCATCAACCCGACCGAGGTCGTGGGCGACGTGCTCAAGTGCATCCAGTCCGGCGACCTCACCAGCAAGGCCTGCCAGAAGGTGCTGACCAACGCCGAGAAGCTGGCCGAGCTGCGCGAGGAGTGTGCGAAGAAGAAGAACCGCGACAAGGACGTCTGCAAGCAGCTGAACGCGCTCCCGGGCCTGCCCACCCCGTCGAGCAGCGGCGGTCCCCTCGACCCGATCACCACCGGCCTGCCGCTGCAGGCGATGGAGCGGGCCGGCGGCGCCCTGACGGTGAAGACCTGGGGAGAACGCGGACCGACGATGGGTGAGCTGATGGACCTCTACGACCCGGCGCTGGTCTCCCTCCTCGTCCCGGGGATGGTGACCCGATGATCGAGCGCACCACCAAGGTCCAGCTGCTGGTCTTCGTCATCATCACGCTGATCGGCGTCAGCTTCGTCGGCGCGCGCTACGCCCGGCTCGACCGGCTGTTCGTCGACGACACCTACACCGTGGTCGCCCACTTCAGCGAGTCCGGCGGCATCTTCGCCGACGCCGAGGTGACCTACCGCGGGGTCAAGATCGGCCAGGTCGAGGAGCTCGAGCTCACCGACGAGGGCGTCGACGTCCGGATGTCGATCGACAAGGACTACGACGCGATCCCCGCGGACGCGATCGCCCTCGTGGGCAACCGCTCCGCGGTCGGCGAGCAGTACGTCGAGCTGCAGCCGCAGACCGACGACAAGCCCTACCTCGTCGAGGACTCCGAGATCGCGCCCGAGAACACCCGGACGCCGATCTCGACCAAGACGCTGCTGACCAACCTGTCGAACACCGTGGAGTCGGTCGACAAGGACGCGCTGCGCACGACGGTGACCGAGCTGGGGGCCGCGTTCGGCGGCACCGGTGAGGACCTGCAGCGGATCATCGACACCGGCAACGCGTTCATCGAGGACGCCAACGCCAACTTCGACACGACCACCGCGCTGATCCGCGACGGCAACATCGTGCTCCGGGGCCAGGTGGCCTCCGAGAGCGCGATCCGCAACTTCGCCTCCCAGATGGCGCTCTTCAGCGGCACGCTCGCGGCGTCCGACCAGGACCTGCGCCAGGTCATCGACAGCGGCTCCATGGCCGCCAACGACCTGCGTCGCTTCCTCGAGGAGAACGAGGTCGACCTGGCCGAGCTCGTCAACAACCTGGTCACCACCGGCGAGGTCGTGGTCAGGCGCCTCGACGGCATCGAGCAGGTCCTGGTGCTCTACCCCTACGTGGTCGAGGGTGGCTTCACCGTCGCGGCGAAGTCGCCCGACACCGGCCTCTACGACGCCCACTTCGGGCTGATCGAGCAGTCCAAGCCGCCGGTCTGCACCGACGGCTACGAGAGCACCGACACCCGGCCGCCGCAGGACGGCAGCAACCGGCAGATGAACATGCAGGCCCACTGCGCCGAGCCGGCCGCCCAGAGCAACCCGCGCGGCGCGCAGCACGCGCCGCGGGCCGGCGCCTTCGTGGACCCGGCGACCGGTGAGATCCGCTGGGGGACCAGGGCGCCGTCCGGGTTGAGCAATCCCGGTACGGTGGCACCGAGCACCCTTGGAGAGGAGTCGTGGAAGTGGCTGTTCCTCCAGCCCCTGACGACCACGCAGGAGTGACGGACGACAGCACCCACGACGACAGCCAGGACGGCTCCGGACGCGCGACCACCTTCCGGCTGGCCCTGGCCGGGCTGCTCGTGGTCGTGCTGCTCGCCTCGCTCGGCACCAGCATCTGGCTGGCTGCCACGCGCGGGTTCGAGGCCGTCGGCATCGAGCGCGGCGCCGGCGAGCTCCAGGCCGAGCGCGAGGCCGTGATGAGCCAGACCCGGCAGTTCATGCTGCGGACCGGCACCTACGGCCCCGACCAGCTCGTCGACGGCCAGCTGCCGGAGTACCGCGAGCTCGTCGAGGAGGTCATCACCCCCAAGTTCGCCACGTCCTTCGACCAGTCGGTCTCGACCGCCGAGCAGATCGTGGCCCAGGCCGGGGTGTCCCGGACCGCCGAGGTCTTCTCGACCGGCGTCGCCACCATCGACGCCGACTCCGCCACCGCGCTGGTGGCCGGCTCCTTCACCGACTCCTACCCGGACAAGTCGGGCGAGCTGCAGCCGCAGGAGCCGGTGCCGTTCCGGATCCAGGTGACGCTGGTGAAGACCGGCGGCGAGTGGCTGGTCGACGACTTCACCCCGATCACGGGAGCCGACCAGTGAGCGCCCCCAACTGGTACGACGTCCTCGACGTCGACAGCACCGCGACCACCGACGAGATCCGGGTCGCCTGGCGCGACGCGATCGCCGACCTGACCCCGGCCGACCGCCGGTTCCGGCTCTACAACCAGGCCGCCGAGGTGCTGCTCGACCCCGAGCGGCGGGCCGCGCACGACGCCGCCCTCGCCGAGGAGGCCGCCCAGGAGGAGCCCGCGGCCGCCGCCCCGGAACCGTCGCCCCACGCCCGTTCCGAGCGGCTGGCCGACGAGCCCGCCCCCGAGGTCGTGCGCGAGGCCCGCCCCCGACGCGGCACCGTGCCGACCTGGCTGATCGCCGGGCTGGCGGTCCTGGCGGCGCTCTCGGTCGGCCTGGCCGGCTACCTGTTCACCCAGCCCTCCGAGGAGGCCGTCGAGGACGCCACCGGCGCCGCCCGCGCCGCCGCCGAGCGCGCCGCCGTACCCGTGCTCTCCTACGACTACCGGACCCTCGAGGAGGACCAGGCCGCGGCGCACGACCTGATCACCTCCGACTACCGCCAGGACGACTACGACCCGCTGTTCGAGGTGATCACCGACAACGCCCCGCCGACCCGAGACGGTCGTCGAGGTCGAGGTCATCGCCTCGGCCATCACGCGGGCGGGGGAGGACCGGGTCGAGGTCCTGCTGTTCGTCAACCGGCCGACGACCAACGCCGAGACCAAGGAGCCGGTCGTCTACAAGGACCAGGTCACGCTGACCATGGAGCAGGTCGACGACGAGTGGCTCGTCGACGACCTGCGGACCAGCCCGGTCGCGCCCTAGCCGCAACCCGGCCCGGCCCCGCCGCGCGGAGGCTTGACCTCGGGCTCCGCGGCGTTCATGATCTACCGCAACGTCGCGGATTCGTCTTGACGCCGATGTTGTGTCGCGCCTGCTCGTGGGGTACTCTGTGCGTTCGCACCCCTTCTCAAATGCGCTTCTGCCTGCCCGGTGGCGGAGGCGTGGTGAACGGCGTCTCTCCCAGAGCGAACCTCATGAATTGGATCACTCTTGGCCGCGCGCACCGCCCCTGGCAAGTCTTTCGACACGAAGCGAATCTCCTTCGCAAAGATCGCCGAACCCCTGGAGCTCCCGCAGCTCCTCTCGCTCCAGACCGACAGCTTCGACTGGCTGATCGGCAACGACGCCTGGCAGGCAGAGGTCCAGCGTCGGACCGAAGCCGGCGACGACGTCTCCGCGAAGTCGGGCCTGCAGGAGATCTTCGAGGAGATCTCCCCGATCGAGGACTTCAGCGAGACCATGTCGCTGTCCTTCGAGAACCCCGTCTTCTACGACCCGAAGTACACGGTCGAGGAGTGCAAGGAGAAGGACTTCACCTACTCCGCCCCGCTCTACGTCTCCGCCGAGTTCACCAACAACGAGACCGGTGAGATCAAGGGCCAGACCGTCTTCATGGGCGACTTCCCCCTGATGACGCCCAAGGGCACCTTCATCATCAACGGCACCGAGCGCGTGGTCGTCTCGCAGCTCGTGCGGTCGCCCGGCGTCTACTTCGAGCGCTCGGCCGACAAGACCTCCGACAAGGACATCTTCACCTCGAAGCTGATCCCGTCGCGGGGCGCCTGGCTCGAGTTCGAGATCGACAAGCGCGACCTGGTCGGCGTCCGCCTCGACCGCAAGCGCAAGCAGAACGTCACCGTGCTGCTCAAGGCGCTGGTCGCCGTCGCCGAGGAGACCGGCGAGGCGTTCGACTACGACGCGGTGATGGCTGACCTGCGTCAGTACGAGTCGATCCAGCTGACCGAGGAGAAGGACAACACCCAGGGTCCGGACGACGCGCTGCTCGACATCTACCGCAAGCTGCGCCCCGGGGAGCCCCCGACGCGTGAGGCCGCGCTGACGCTGTTGAAGAACTACTACTTCAACCCCAAGCGCTACGACCTCGCCAAGGTCGGCCGCTACAAGATCAACAAGAAGCTCGGCCTGACCGAGGCGTTCGACCAGCAGACGCTGACCATCGCCGACATCGTCGCCGTGATCACCTACATCGTCGCGCTGCACGAGGGCCGGGAGTCCCTCGTGACGCCCGCCGGCGACACCGTCGTCGGCGCCGACGACATCGACCACTTCGGCAACCGCCGGATGCGGACCGTCGGCGAGCTGATCCAGAACCAGCTCCGCACCGGCCTGGCCCGCATGGAGCGCGTCGTCCGCGAGCGGATGACGACCCAGGACGTCGAGGCGATCACGCCGCAGTCCCTGATCAACATCCGCCCGGTCGTCGCGGCGCTGAAGGAGTTCTTCGGGACCTCGCAGCTCTCGCAGTTCATGGACCAGACCAACCCGATCGCCGGCCTGACGCACAAGCGTCGCCTGTCCGCGCTCGGCCCCGGTGGTCTGTCCCGTGACCGCGCCGGCATGGAGGTCCGTGACGTCCACCCGTCGCACTACGGCCGGATGTGCCCGATCGAGACCCCGGAAGGCCCGAACATCGGCCTGATCGGGTCGCTCGCGTCGTACGGACGGATCAACCCGTTCGGCTTCGTCGAGACGCCCTACCGGCTGGTCAAGAAGGGCAAGGTCAGCGACGAGGTCCACTACCTCACCGCCGACGACGAGGACCGCTACGTCATCGCGCAGGCCAACGCCGTGCTCGACAAGAACGGCCGCTTCGCCGAGGAGCGCGTCCTGGTCCGCCAGCGTGACGGCGAGGTCTCCGAGGTCCTGGCCGACGAGGTCGACTACATGGACGTCTCGCCGCGCCAGATGGTGTCGGTCGCGACCGCGCTCATCCCGTTCCTCGAGCACGACGACGCCAACCGTGCGCTCATGGGCGCCAACATGCAGCGTCAGGCCGTCCCGCTCATCAAGAGCGACAGCCCGCTGGTCGGCACCGGCATCGAGTACCGCGCCGCGGTCGACGCCGGCGACGTGCTGGTGGCCGAGAAGGCCGGAGTGGTCAAGGAGGTGTCGGCCGAGCTCATCGAGACGATGAACGACGACGGCACCTACACGACCTACAAGCTGGCCAAGTTCCGTCGCTCCAACCAGGGCACCTGCATCAACCAGCGCCCGCTGGTGAGCGAGGGCGACAAGCTCAACGTCGGCAGCCCGATCGCCGACGGTCCGTGCACCGACAACGCCGAGATGGCGCTGGGCACGAACCTGCTGGTCGCCTTCATGCCGTGGCAGGGCCACAACTACGAGGACGCGATCATCCTCAGCCAGCGCCTGGTGCAGGAGGACGTCCTCACCTCGATCCACATCGAGGAGCACGAGGTCGACGCCCGCGACACCAAGCTCGGGCCGGAGGAGATCACCCGCGACATCCCGAACGTCGGCGAGGAGATGCTCGCCGACCTCGACGAGCGCGGCATCATCCGGATCGGCGCCGAGGTCACCACCGGTGACATCCTCGTCGGCAAGGTCACGCCCAAGGGCGAGACCGAGCTGACCCCCGAGGAGCGGCTGCTCCGCGCGATCTTCGGCGAGAAGGCGCGCGAGGTGCGCGACACCTCGATGAAGGTCCCGCACGGCGAGTCCGGCACCGTCATCGGCGTCCGGGTCTTCGACCGTGAGGACGGCGACGAGCTGCCCCCGGGCGTCAACCAGCTGGTGCGCGTCTACGTCGCGCAGAAGCGGAAGATCTCGGTCGGCGACAAGCTGGCCGGCCGCCACGGCAACAAGGGCGTCATCGCGAAGATCCTGCCGGTCGAGGACATGCCGTTCATGCAGGACGGCACCCCGGTCGACGTGATCCTCAACCCGCTCGGTGTCCCGCGTCGTATGAACATCGGCCAGATCCTCGAGCTGCACCTCGGCTGGCTGGCCAAGCAGGGCTGGGACCTCGACGTCCACGGTGACCGTGGCTCCGCCGCCTGGAAGGACCGCCTCACCGCGATCCACGCCCAGAAGGCCGAGCCCGACACCAAGGTCGCGACCCCGGTCTTCGACGGTGCCCGTGAGGACGAGATCACCGGCCTGCTGGGCGCCACGCTGCCCAACCGCGACGGCAACCGGGTGATCGACCAGACCGGAAAGGCCGACCTGTTCGACGGCCGCTCCGGCGAGCCGTTCCCGGACCCCGTCTCGGTCGGCTACATGTACATCCTCAAGCTGCACCACCTGGTGGACGACAAGATCCACGCGCGCAGCACCGGCCCCTACTCGATGATCACGCAGCAGCCGCTGGGCGGTAAGGCCCAGTTCGGTGGCCAGCGGTTCGGCGAGATGGAGGTGTGGGCCATGGAGGCCTACGGCGCCGCGTACGCACTCCAGGAGCTGCTGACGATCAAGTCCGACGACGTGCCCGGTCGCGTCAAGGTCTACGAGGCCATCGTGAAGGGCGAGAACATCCCCGACTCCGGCATCCCCGAGTCGTTCAAGGTGCTCGTCAAGGAGATGCAGTCGCTCTGTCTGAACGTCGAGGTGCTCAGCCAGGACGGTTCGCAGATCGAGCTCAAGGACGCCGAGGAAGACGTCTTCCGCGCCGCCGAGGAGCTGGGCATCGACCTGTCGCGTCGTGAGCCGAGCTCCGTCGAAGAAGTCTGATCAGGAAAGAGGGAACAGATCACAGTGTTGGACGTCAACTTCTTCGACCAGCTGAAGATCGGCCTGGCCACCGCTGACGAGATTCGTCAGTGGAGCCACGGTGAGGTCAAGAAGCCGGAGACCATCAACTACCGCACGCTCAAGCCGGAGCGCGACGGACTCTTCTGCGAGAAGATCTTCGGTCCCACCCGGGACTGGGAGTGCTACTGCGGCAAGTACAAGCGCGTGCGCTTCAAGGGCATCATCTGCGAGCGCTGCGGCGTCGAGGTGACCCGCTCGAAGGTCCGCCGTGAGCGGATGGGCCACATCGAGCTGGCCGCGCCCGTGACCCACATCTGGTACTTCAAGGGCGTGCCGTCGCGGCTGGGCTACCTGCTCGACCTCGCCCCGAAGGACCTCGAGAAGGTCATCTACTTCGCGGCCTACATGATCACCTCCGTCGACGAGGACGCGCGTCACCGCGACCTGTCCTCGCTCGAGGGCAAGGTGGGCCTGGAGCGCGAGCGTCTCGAGAAGCGGCGTGACTCCGCCCTCGAGGACCGCACCAAGAAGCTCGAGGAGGACATGGCTGCCCTCGAGGCCGAGGGCGCCAAGGCCGACCAGCGGCGCAAGGTGCGCGACGGCGCCGAGCGGGAGATGAAGCAGCTGCGCGACAAGGCGCAGCGCGAGCTCGACCGCCTCGACGAGGTCTGGAACACCTTCAAGTCGCTCAAGGTCCAGGACCTCATGGGCGACGAGATGCTCTACCGGGAGATGAAGACCTGGTTCGGCAAGTACTTCGAGGGCCACATGGGCGCCACGGCGATCCAGAAGCGCCTCCAGGACTTCGACATCGAGGCCGAGGTGGAGTCGCTGCGCGACGTCATCGCCAACGGCAAGGGCCAGCGCAAGGTCCGTGCCCTCAAGCGCCTCAAGGTCGTCGACGCCTTCCGCAAGACCGGCAACCAGCCGATCGGCATGGTGCTCGACGCCGTCCCGGTCATCCCGCCGGACCTGCGGCCGATGGTGCAGCTCGACGGTGGCCGCTTCGCGACCTCCGACCTCAACGACCTCTACCGCCGCGTCATCAACCGGAACAACCGCCTCAAGCGGCTGCTCGACCTCGGCGCGCCCGAGATCATCGTCAACAACGAGAAGCGGATGCTGCAGGAGGCCGTCGACTCGCTGTTCGACAACGGCCGTCGCGGTCGTCCCGTCACCGGCCCGGGCAACCGGCCGCTGAAGTCGCTGTCCGACATGCTCAAGGGCAAGCAGGGCCGGTTCCGCCAGAACCTGCTCGGCAAGCGCGTGGACTACTCCGGTCGTTCGGTCATCGTGTCCGGTCCGCAGCTGAAGCTGCACCAGTGCGGTCTGCCCAAGCAGATGGCGCTGGAGCTCTTCAAGCCGTTCGTGATGAAGCGTCTCGTCGACCTCTCGCACGCGCAGAACATCAAGTCCGCCAAGCGGATGGTGGAGCGCGCGCGCCCGGTCGTGTGGGACGTCCTCGAAGAGGTCATCACCGAGCACCCGGTGCTGCTCAACCGCGCACCCACGCTGCACCGCCTCGGCATCCAGGCCTTCGAGCCGCAGCTGATCGAGGGCAAGGCCATCCAGATCCACCCGCTCGTCTGCACCGCGTTCAACGCGGACTTCGACGGCGACCAGATGGCGGTGCACCTGCCGCTGTCCGCCGAGGCCCAGGCCGAGGCGCGGATCCTGATGCTGTCGACGAACAACATCCTCAAGCCGTCCGACGGCCGTCCGGTCACCATGCCGACGCAGGACATGATCATCGGCCTGTTCTTCCTCACGACCGATCGTGAGGACGAGCAGGGCGAGGGCCGTGCGTTCTCGACCTCGGCCGAGGCCTTCATGGCCTTCGACCGCGGCGAGATCAGCCTGCAGAGCAAGGTGAAGATCCGCTTCTCCGACATCGTGCCGCCGCTCGACCTCGAGCTCGGCGCGGACTGGGAGGAGGGTCGCTCGATCACCCTCGAGACGACGCTGGGTCGCGCGCTGTTCAACGAGACCCTGCCGGCCGACTACCCGTACGTGAACTACGAGGTCGGCAAGAAGGCCCTCGGCGCGATCGTGAACGACCTGGCCGAGCGCTACACCAAGGTCGAGGTCGCCGCGTCGCTGGACGCCCTCAAGGACGCCGGTTTCCACTGGGCGACCCGCTCGGGTGTCACGGTCTCGATCGACGACGTCACCACGCCCGAGAACAAGGCCGAGATCCTCTCCGACTACGAGAAGCAGGCGGAGAAGGTCCAGAAGCAGTACGAGCGCGGTCTGGTCACCGACGAGGAGCGTCGCCAGGAGCTCATCGAGATCTGGACGCAGGCGTCCAACGACGTCGCGAAGGCGATGGAGGCGCGGTTCGACCGGACGAACCCGATCTTCATGATGGTCGACTCCGGTGCGTCCGGAAACATGATGCAGATCCGTCAGGTGGCGGCCATGCGTGGTCTGGTGGCCAACCCGAAGGGCGACATCATCCCGCGGCCGATCAAGGCGAACTTCCGTGAGGGCCTGTCGGTGCTGGAGTACTTCATCTCCACGCACGGTGCCCGCAAGGGTCTCGCCGACACCGCGCTGCGGACCGCCGACTCGGGCTACCTGACGCGTCGTCTGGTCGACGTGTCGCAGGACGTCATCATCCGTGAGGACGACTGCGGCACCGAGCGCGGCCTGCCGAAGACGATCGGCGTCCGCGGTGAGGACGGGGTCGTCCGCAAGGACGACAACGCCGAGACCGCGGCGTACGCCCGCACCGCGGCCGGCGACGTGGCCCACCCCGACAGCGGCGAGGTCCTCGTCGCGGCCGGTGAGGACCTCGGCGACGTCAAGATCGGCGAGCTCGTCGCGGCCGGCATCGTGGAGGTCAAGGTCCGCTCCGTGCTGACCTGCGACGCCCGCACCGGTACCTGCGCGAAGTGCTACGGCCGTTCGCTGGCCACCGGCAAGATGGTCGACATCGGAGAGGCCGTCGGCATCATCGCGGCCCAGTCGATCGGTGAGCCCGGCACGCAGCTGACGATGCGCACCTTCCACACCGGTGGTGTGGCGTCGGCCGACGACATCACGCAGGGTCTGCCCCGCGTGGTCGAGCTGTTCGAGGCGCGGCAGCCCAAGGGCCTGTCGCCGATCTCGGAGGTCACCGGCCGGATCGAGATCGAGGAGACCGACAAGGCCCGCAAGGTCCTGATCACTCCCGACGACGGCTCGGACGTCATGGAGTACCCCGTCAGCAAGCGGTCCCGCCTGCTGGTCGCCACCGGCGACCACATCGAGGTGGGCGCGCAGCTGACGGTCGGTACCCCCGACCCGAAGGAGGTGCTGCGCGTGCTCGGCATCCGTCGCGCCCAGCAGCACCTCGTCGACGAGGTCCAGGCCGTCTACCGGAGCCAGGGTGTGTCGATCCACGACAAGCACATCGAGATCATCGTGCGGCAGATGCTCCGCCGCGTGACGGTCATCGAGTCGGGTGACACCAACCTGCTGCCGTCCGACCTGGTCGACCGGGTGATCTTCGAGGAGGAGAACCGCCGGGTCGTCACCGAGGGTGGCAAGCCCGCCTCCGGTCGCGCCGAGCTGATGGGGATCACGAAGGCGTCGCTGGCCACCGAGTCGTGGCTGTCGGCCGCCTCCTTCCAGGAGACGACCCGCGTCCTCACCGACGCGGCGATCAACGGTCGCAGCGACTCGCTGCGCGGCCTGAAGGAGAACGTGATCATCGGCAAGCTGATCCCGGCCGGTACCGGCCTGGAGCGCTACCGGAACATCCGGGTGGAGCCGACCGAGGAGGCCCGCGCCGCGGCGTACTCCGTCACCGGCTACGACTCCTACGACTACGAGTTCGGCAACGCCGGAGCCGGCCAGGCTGTCGCCCTGGACGACTTCGACTTCGGTTCCTACCAGAACTGAGCCGACCTGACGTCAGCACAGCCCCGGTCCGCCTCGTGCGGGCCGGGGCTGTGTGCGTCCCGGTCAGCCGGGCAGCGTGGTGACGAGGTCCTCCGAGGTCGCGCGTGCCGGAACCGACGAGGACCTCCGCAGCCGCGCGCGGGCGGCGAGGCCCAGCCCGAGTCCCACGACCCCGGCACCCAACGGCCCGGCGCCCGGGACCGCCAGCGCTCCCACCGCGACCAGGGCGGGAGCAAGACGGCCGAGCCCACCGGTGCGTGCCAGGGCGACGGCGAGGGCGACCATCGACAGGATGAAACCGATCCACACGGCGGTCGACGCCACCTGGAACGAACCCCCGCTGACGTCGAGCAGGCTCGGTGCCACGTCGGCCAGCCAGGGGGCGACGAAGCCCAGGGCGAAGGCGGTCGCTGCCTGGGCGGCGAAGGCCACCTGCGCGACGGGTGCGGCCCAGCCGGCCGCCGGGCGTCGGGTGCCGTTGGCGAGGAGCGACGGCACCACCACGACGAGGCCTGTCAGCAGGACCCAGCTGAGGCGGTGGGACAGGGCGAAGGCCCAGGACGAGGCGGTCTCCGCGAAGGTCTCCCCTCCTCCGAAGAGCCACAGCGGGCCCAGGACGAATCCGTTGAGGGCCAGCAGGAGGCCCAGCAGGGCGGTGGTCTGCAGCGCGCGGGTCGAGTTCATCGTGCTCCTCGGGTCAGGTGGCCGACGAGGTCCGGCCGGTCACCCCACGGTCGCGTTCCCGGTTCCCGCGGACGAGGGGCCTCCCTCCCGGCAGGCAGGGAGCCTCATCCCGAGGCGTCGCGGGCCAGGGCGACCAGCTCGGCCCGTGAGCGGGCCCCGGTCTTGGCCAGCAGGTTGCTCACGTGGTTCTGGACGGTCTTGACCGACAGGAACAGCGTGCGGGCGATGTGCTGGTTGTCCGCCCCGGTGGACACCAGGGTCAGCACCTCCACCTCGCGCGCCGACAACCCGGGGATCGTGGTGGAGGGGACCGGCGCTCCCGCCGTCTCCCGGAACAGCCGGCCCACCTCGCCGCCGAGGACCGTGTCCCCGTCCGCCACCGCCCGGATGGCCCGGGCGATCGCGCCGTGTCCGGCGCCCTTCAACAGGTAGCCGCGAGCTCCTGCGCGGAGCGCCCGCGAGACGGAGACGGGGTCGCTGTGCATCGTCAGGACCAGCACGCCCACCTCCGGTCGGACGCGCAGCAGCCGCCGGGTCGCCTCGACCCCGTCCAGGTCGGGCATGTCGAGGTCCACCACCGCGACGTCGGCGGGGGTCGTCTCCGCCAGTGCCACCAGCTCGCCACCGGTCCCCGCCGCGCCGACGACCGTGAGGTCGCCGGTCGACTCGAGGAGCACCTGCAGCCCCTCGCGGAACACCGGGTGGTCGTCGGCGACCAGCACCCGGATCACGAGCTCGCTCCCGGGAGCCGGGCGACGACGCGGACGCCACCGGAGGGTGGCTCGCAGATCTCGAGCCGTCCGCCGACCAGCTCCGCCCGACGGGTCATGGCGAGGGTGCCGACGCCCGGGCGGCTCCCACCCATTCCCCGGCCCGCGTCGGAGACGGTGAGGGTCACCGATCCGTCCAGCTCGACCAGCCTGACCTCGCACCCCGCTGCCTGCGAGTGACGGGCCGCGTTGCGGATCGCCTCCGTGACGATGAGGTAGCCGGCCTCGGCGGTCCTCGGGTCGAGGGCACGCAGCTCGCCGGACGTGCTCAGCCGCACCGGGAACGCGTCGGCGTACTGCTCGGCGTGGACCCGGACCGCAGCCCCGAGGTCCGCGTCGACCAGGACCGACGGGCCGAGCTCGTCGATCATCCGACGGACCTCGGTCAGGGCGTCGTTGGTCACCGCGCCGATGTCGCCGAGCAGCCCCGTGACGCGTTCGTGCCGGCCCGATGCCAGCAGGTTCTGGCCGGCCTCGGCACGCATCGCGATGGCGCCCAGGAGGGGTCCCAGCGAGTCGTGCAGGTCGTGCCGGAGCCGCTCGCGCTCCTGGTCGCGCACCGCCTGCAGCCGGTCGAGGCGCCGCCGGAGGTCGAGTCCCCAGAGCTGCTCGCGGAGCACGGCCACGGCGATGGCTCCGGGAAGCAGGAGGAACGCGAGTCCCTGCAGGACGTCACCGGCGCCCGACCACAGGGCCAGTGGTGCGCTGACGGCGAGGAGCGCTGCGGCCACCGCGATCCAGGACAGCTGGCGACGCTCCTGGCTGGCGGCGCCACGCCAGCGCGCGACCGGCGCCGCGGCCGACACCACGATCAGGGCCGGCAGGACGAGGAACAGCAGCCCCAGCAGTCCGGTCAGGAACGGCTCGAGGCTCGCGATGCCCAGCGGGTTGACGGCCGGGGCCAGCGGCTCGGCGCCGAGCGGGCCGGGGAGGAAGGCCGTGGCCAGGACCGCGACCGCTCCCCACGTGACCACCGCCCGCTCGACCCAGCGCCAGAACGGCCCGGGCGCGGCGCCCGTCGGGAACCGGACCAACATCAGCATCGAGAGGACGTGGGCCGGGACCCAGCACCAGTTCGTCACCCATCCCGCGAGAGCGGCGCCGGGCCAGGCCCGGTGGTCCAGGGTCACCGCGACGCCGAGCGCGAGGTGGGACGCGACCCAGGCCGCCGCCACGGCCGACATCAGCACCGCCATCGCGGTGGCGGACCCGTTGCGGGCCAGCACGTGGCCGGCGACGCCCAGGCCACCCATCCCCACCAGGAGCAGGGCTGTGGCGGCGGGGCTCCCGAGCCGGTCGGCACGATCGGCCGGGAGCGTCGCCACGAACCACAGCGCGACCACCGCACCGACGAGGATCAGGGTGACGGCCAGCAGCGCGGGCCACCCCCGCGCCGGGGTCGAGCCCGCCCCGGCTCGCGTGGGCGCTTCGGTGAGGAGACCCGCATCGGTCATGGCGGGAGTGTAGGTCTGCGGGCTTCCCGACGACCCGGATTCGATCTCCCGTCCCGTCCGGACCCGTAGGGTTGCCAGATGACGGGGTGGACGGACGTCGCTCACGAGGTGCAGGCGCTGGCGGCGCAGGACCGGTTCTCCGGGATCGTGCTGGTCACGCGGGGTGGGACGACGCTCCTGGAGTGCGCGGCGGGGTGGGCCGACCGCGCCCACGGCGCTCCGGTGACGCCGGCGACCCGCTTCGCCACGGCATCCCTGTCGAAGATGTTCACCGCCGCCGCGGTGCTGTCGTGCGTGCGGGACGGGTTGCTGGAGACCGGTGACCGCGTGGTCGACCTGCTGCCCGCCGCCCGGCGGCCCCGGACCTTGCCGGACGAGGTCACCGTCCACCACCTGCTGACCCACACCTCGGGCATCGGGGACTACGCCGAGGAGGACGAGGAGCTCCCGGGCTATGTCGAGGACTACGGGTCGCTCTGGATGGACCGTCCGGTGCAGTCGATGGAGCGACCCGACGACTTCCTGCCGCTCTACGCGGACGCCGCGCCCGTGTCCCCGCCGGGGGCGGCCTACCACTACAGCAACGCCGGCTACGTGCTCCTGGGGGCGGTGCTCGAGCAGGTCACCGGCCGCCCGTTCGTGGACGTCGTCGCCGAGCGGGTGTTCGGGCCGGCGGGCATGGGCTCCTCGGGCTACTTCCGCTCAGACGAGGCCCGCCCGGACGTCGCCGTCGGCTACCTGACCCCCACGGTCCCCGGTGCACCGTGGCGCACCAACGTCTTCTCGGTGCCGGTGGTGGGAGGCGGCGACGGTGGGGCCCACGTGACGGCCCGCGACGTCGACCGGTTCCTGCGCACGGTGGCGTCCGGCGACCTGCTCGGACCCGATCTCACCGCCCGGATGCTCACCCGCCACGTGCCGGTCGAGGACGGCTACGACATGGGCTACGGGGTGGTGATCCGGCACGACGGCGGCTTCGCCAAGGACGGCGGGGACCCCGGGGTCGAGACCATCGCCCGGCACCAGCCGGTGGACGACGTCTCGATGGTGGTGCTGTGCAACGGCAACGACATGCTCGAACCGGTCTGGGAGATGCTCGGGGACGCGGTCGCCGGATGACAGCGGTGGTCCTGGGCGTCGACGGCTGTCGCGGCGGATGGGTGGGCGCGCTCGTGGTCGGGGACACCGTCACCCTCGCCACCGCCACCACCGTGGCCGAGCTGGTCGCCGCCGCGGCCGTGACGCCGACCGTCGTCGGGGTCGACATCCCGATCGGGCTGCCGGACTGGGGGCCGCGTCGGGCGGACGTGGAGGCGCGTCGTGAGCTGCCGGTCGGACGGAAGTCGTCGGTGTTCCCCACGCCGGTCCGCACGGCGATCGAGGCCCCGACCTGGCAGGAGGCCAACGCCGCCAACCGGCAGGCCACGGGCAAGGGGTTGAGCCACCAGGCGTTCAACCTGTGCCGCAAGATCGCCGAGGTCGACGCCTGGGTTCGACGCGGCCCGGGCGTCGTCGTGCTGGAGGTCCACCCGGAGGTGTCGTTCACCGCGCTGGGAGCCGACACGGTCGTCGGCAAGCGGACCCCTGCCGGGGCGGAGGCCCGGCGTACCGCGCTGCGGTCCGCCGGGCTCCACCTTCCGGCCGCGCTCCGCGGTCCGGGCTTCGGCGTCGACGACGCCCTCGATGCCTGCGCCGTGGCCTGGACCGCGCTCCGGCACGCGCAGGGTGGGTCACGCAGGCTGCCCGACGTCCCCGAGCGGTTCTCCGACGGCCTCGACGCCGCGATCCACGTGTGAGCGGGCCCGTACCTCGAAGGCCAGTGCCCAGAGCGCGGCGCCGAACAGCAACACGGCCAGGTAGGACGCCAACGGCGTGAGGTTGCTGAGGAAGAACTCCAGCAGCAGGAACGCCCAGAGCGCCGGAGCGACCCAGATCGGGCCGGTGCGGGTCCGGAACAGACCGATCGACTGGATCAGCTGCCCCAGCACCGTGCCGAGGAAGCCGGCCGCGGCGAACACCATGACCGGTGAGCTCTCGATGTCGCTGAACAACGTCGCGTAGACGTCGCGGTTCGCCTCGTCGTGCGCCATGACCAGGTAGGCCATCGACAGGCCGCCGAAGACGATGTGACCGAAGCAGCCGACCACCCCGAGGGCGGTGCCCCAGGCCGACAACCGAGGTGCGCCGGGAAGCAGCAGGCGACCGATCGTGAGGAACACGACCAGCATCGGCAGCTGCAGCAACAGGAAGGCCACGGCCGAGACCGCGGGCAACGGCCCGTCCGCGAAGCCGGCCAATCGCTCGGACACGTCATCCGGGAAAGGTGGGCTCAGCAGGACGAACACCCCGGCGAGGACCGGGGCAACCAGCAGTGAGGCAACGGCGGCGAACCGTCGGGAAGGTGTGTCGGGCAGCATGGATGCTCCTCCGGGTCGGTGGCGGGCGGTGACGAGGTCCAGCACACCGTCGTCGGGTCTCTCGCACATCGGCCCGATGTTGTCGGTGGTGTCAACTTCCGATGACTGCCGGGTCAGCCTCGCGGCCACTACCGTGCTGCCGTGGAGATCACCGGGCGTCCCCGTGCGGTCGAGCTGCTGGCCGCCTCGGTGCTCGGCGTGCTCGGCGTCGCGGAGGTCGTCGTACCGTTCACCTCCCGCGCCGGGGCGGGCTCGGAGGCTGCCTGCGCCGGGGCGGTGGCCGCCACCGCGGTCTCGCTCCTGTGGTGCCGGCGCCGGCCGTGGTTGCCGCCGGTGGTCTTCGCGGCCGCGTGGCTGTTGGTGCTGGTGTCCACCGGCTCGGTCTTCATCCTGTTCTACGGTCACCTCGCGACGCTGATGATGCTGCTGTTCATGAGCGTGCGGTACGGCGAGCGACACGCCCCGCTGCTGGGCCTCGGTGTGACCGTGGCGTTCTTCCTGGGCATCGACATCTTCAGCGACGAGATGCGGTCGCCCGGCGAGCTCTTCTTCCACTGGACGGTGGGTGCGCTCACCGTGAGCGCCGGGTTCGGCCTGCGTCGTCACGAGGAGCGGGCGCGGGCGTCGGCCCGACGCGCGATCGAGGCCGAGGTCGGGGCCGCCGAGACCGCGCTCCGGGCGGTCGTCGAGGAGCGGACCCGGATCGCGCGCGAGCTCCACGACATCGTCGCGCACGCGGTGACGTCCATGGTCGTCCAGGCGGGCGCCGCCGAGCAGGCCGACGGTGACCGGTCGTTCGTCGACGCCGCGCTCGCCAACATCAGGCGGACCGGCAACGACGCGCTCACCGAGATGCGGCGGCTGGTCACGATGCTCCGCGCCGACGACGACGCGCCGTTGCAGCCCCAGCCGCGCCTCGACGCGCTCCCCGGCCTGGTCGAGGCCAGCTCGGCCCATGGGCCGCGCACCCGGCTGGAGGTGGCCGGGACGGCGCGGGAGCTGCCCGCGGGGCTCGACCTCACCGTCTACCGGATCGTGCAGGAGGCGCTGACGAACGTACGCCGGCACGCGGGCGCCACCGAGTGCGTGGTGCGACTCAGCTACGGGCCGGACGAGATCCGGCTGGAGGTGGTCGACGACGGCCGGGGGCCCCGCCAGGCGAGCGGTCCCGGCGGCCACGGCCTGCTGGGGATGCGCGAGCGCGTCGGGATGTACGGCGGCAGGCTGGACGTCGGGCCCGAGCCGGGCCGCGGTTTCGCCGTACGGGCCGTGCTCCCGGTGGCGACGTGACCGCGCCGGCGTTGCGGGTGCTGGTGGTCGACGACCAGGAGCTGGTCCGGGCGGGGTTCCGGATGATCCTCGAGCGCGGTGGTCTCGACGTCGTGGGGGAGGCCGCCGACGGGGCCGCGGCGGTGGCGATGGTCGAGGACCTGGCCCCGGACGTGGTGCTGATGGACATCCGGATGCCGGTGCTCGACGGGATCGAGGCGACCCGGCAGGTGGTGGCGCGCCGGCCCGGCACCCGGGTCGTGGTGCTGACCACCTTCGACCTCGACGAGTACGTGCTGGAGGCGGTCCGGGCGGGGGCGAACGGCTTCCTGCTCAAGGACATCCCGCCGGCCGACCTGGTGCACGCGGTCGGCGTGGTCGCGCGCGGCGACGCGCTGCTGGCGCCGGCCCTGACCCGGCGGCTGCTCGAGCGGTACGCGAGCGACCCCCGGCCGACGGCGCACCCGGCCCTGACGCAGCTGACGGCCCGCGAGCGCGAGGTGATGACGCTGGTCGCCGCCGGCCGCAGCAACGCCGAGGTCGGCTCGGCGCTGTTCCTGAGCGAGGCGACGGTGAAGACCTACGTCTCGCGGCTGCTCACCAAGCTCGACATCCGCGACCGCGTCCAGCTCACCGTGCTCGCCTACGAGAGCGGGTTGGTGGTCCCCGGGTCTTGACATGTGCAAGTGTGTAATCATGTAATAGAGGCATGACCGAGATGAGTGCGTGGTTCGCCGGGCGGTTGCCCGACGAGTGGTTCGAGGGAGAGCCGGACGTGACCGTCGACCGCGACGAGATCACCGTCGTCGGCACGCTGCCCCCGGTGGCCGAGGCGGGCGAGGACTCCCGCGAGGCCGAGGCGGGGCGGATCGCCCGCTGGCGCGAGGAGACCCGCGGCAAGCGGATGCGGATCGCCGACGAGGCCGAGGAGCGCTTCGGCCGCAAGGTGGCGTGGGGTGCGGTGTGCGGGGAGTCCCGCCAGCTGTTCACCCACCTCGCGGTCCCGGTGATGACGCGGCTGCGCCAGCCCGAGCGCCGGGTCCTCGACACCCTGGTCGAGTCCGGCGTCGCCCGCTCGCGGGCCGACGCGCTCGCGTGGTCGGTCCGGCTGGTCGGGCAGCACGAGGAGGAGTGGCTGGCCTCGCTGCGCGACGCGCTCACCGCCGTCCGGGAGGCTCGGGAGTCGGGTCCGGCATCCGGCCGCGCCTCCTGACCCCTGTCGCCCTGTCGGCGTTCGGTGGCAGGGTGGGCGGCATGGGAGACGACGAGCGGATGACCGGCGACCAGGTGACGGCTGAGCTGACGACCGAGGGGCTGACCGACTGGCGGCCGGTGCTCGGCCGGGTGGTCACGCGGTTCAGGACCGGCAGCTTCGTCGCCGGCCTCGAGCTGGTGACGAAGGTGACCGAGGCCGCCGAAGCGGCCAACCACCACCCCGACGTCGACCTGCGCTACCCGCACGTCGACATCACCCTCATGAGCCACGACGTCCAGGGCACGACGCAGCGCGACCTCCGGCTGGCGCGCGAGATCAGCCGGATCGCGGCGGACCTGGGCGTCGAGGCCGAGCCCGGGGTCCGGCAGTTCGTCGAGCTGGCGCTCGACACCTGGGCGGAGGCCGAGGTCAAGCCGTTCTGGGCCGCGCTGCTCGGCGCCGAGGACCGGGGGTACGACGTCGCCGACCCGTCGGGCCAGATCCCGCCGCTGTGGTTCCAGGACACCGACCGTCACGACGTGCCGCGGCAACGCTTCCACCTCGACGTGTGGGTCCCGGTCGACCAGGCCCAGCGCCGGATCGACGCCGCGGTGGCGGCAGGCGGCACGCTGGTCTCCGACGAGCACGCCCCGAGCTACGTCGTGCTGGCCGACCCGCACGGCAACAAGGCCTGCGTCTGCACCTCCGCGGCGCGGGGCTGACACTGCGGCACCACGATTGGGGCCCGCGCACGGCCGCCTGAGAGAATCGGCGGGTGAGCACACCCACCCGGACCGACGTGCTGGTCGTCGGCGCCGGCCCGGCCGGGTCGGCCGCTGCGACGTGGTCCGCGCGGTCCGGGAACGACACCCTGCTCGTGGACGCCGCGGTCTTCCCGCGCGACAAGACCTGCGGTGACGGGCTCACGCCCCGCGCGATCGGCGAGCTGCAGCGGCTCGGCCTCGAGGACTGGCTGCGCGCCCGCACCGTCAACCAGGGGCTGCGCGCCCACGGCTTCGGCCAGACGCTGCTGCTGCCGTGGCCGGGTGGCCACGCTGCCCGACTGGGGGTCGGCCGTCGCGCGCACCGAGCTCGACGACCACCTGCGCACCACCGCGATCGCATCCGGGGCGGCTGCCGTCGACGGCGCCCGCGCCGTCGCCGTACGCCGCGACGGCGACCGGGTCGCCGCGGTCACCTTCGACCGGGCCGGGGAGCGGTTCGAGGTCGCGTGCGAGCGGCTGGTCGTCGCCGACGGCGTCCGCTCGCCGCTCGGCAAGCTGCTGGGCCGGGAGTGGCACCGCGACACGGTCTACGCCGTGGCCGGCCGGTCCTACGTCGACTCCGCGTTGTCCGACGACCCGTGGATCAGCTCGCACCTGGAGCTGCGCGGGGAGCAGGACGAGATCCTCAGCGGCTACGGCTGGGTCTTCCCGCTCGGCAACGGCTCGGTCAACCTCGGCGTCGGGCACCCTGGCCACGGCGAAGCGACCGGCGGAGGTGGCGATCAAGCCGCTGATGCAGATCTACGCCGACACCATCCGCGAGGAGTTCAAGCTCGCCGGCGAGCTGCGCGAGCCGACCTCGGCGCTGCTGCCGATGGGCGGCGCGGTGTCCCACGTGGCCGGCCGCAACTGGGCGCTGATCGGCGACGCCGCCGCGCTGGTCAACCCGCTCAACGGCGAGGGCATCGACTACGGCCTCGAGAGCGGCCGGATGGTGGTCGAGACGATGGCGTCGTACGACGACCTCAGCGTGGTGTGGCCGGCGCTGCTGTCCGACCACTACGGCGAGTCGTTCTCGATCGCGCGGCGGCTGGCCGGGCTGGTCACCGTCCCGGGCGTGCTGAAGGCGCTCGGCCCGGCCGGGATGCGGTCCGACTGGCTGATGACGCTGGCGCTGCGCTGGATGGGCAACCTGGTCACCGAGGAGGACCGCGACCGGGCGGCCCGGGTGTGGCGCTGGGCCGGCCGACGCTCGCTGGCCCGCGACGCGCGCCCGCCCTTCTCCTGATGGGCGAGGGGTGGTACCGGGCGACGGTCGGGCTGGGACGGGTGCTGTTCCGGGCGCTCGACCTCGAGCTCCACGTCGAGGGTGCCGAGCACCTGCCACGGACCGGCCCGGCGGTCGTCGCCGCCAACCACATCGGCTACCTCGACTTCATGACCATCGCGGCCGCGGGCCGCGAGCGTGACCGCTTCCTCCGGTTCCTGACCCGGCACGACGTGTGGGACGCACCGGTGGCGCGGCGGGCGATGACCGGGATGCGGCACGTGCCGGTCGACCGGAGCGCCCCGGCGGCGGCGTACCTCCACGCCCGCCGGCTGCTGCGCGAGGGCGAGTCGGTGGCGCTGTTCCCCGAGGCCGGCATCAGCCACTCGCTGACCATCCGCTCCCTGATGCCCGGTGCGGTCCGGCTCGCGCAGGAGACCGGCGCCCCGCTGGTACCGGTGGTGCAGTGGGGGACGCAGCGGATCTGGTCGGTGGGCCGGCGGCCCACCCCGCGTCGGGGCCACCGGGTGGACCTGCGTCTCGGTCCGCCGCTGCACGTGGCGCCCGACGCGGACCCGCGTGCCGGCACCGCCGAGCTCGGGGCGGTCCTCGCGGGCATGCTCGAGGAGCTCCAGCACCACCCCCACCACGTCCCGGCCCCGGGCGAGCGGGCGCCGTGGTACCCCGCCCACCTCGGCGGTCATGCTCCGGACCGGACGGCGGCCGCGCCGCTCGACCACGTGCCGAACAGTGCGGTCCCGCCCACGTGGGCGCCCCGCGGCTAGGTTGGGTGCCGATGGCCAGCACTCCGAAGCGTCAGCGGGTCGCGGCGTACGCCGTGATCCTCCGCGACGACCACATCCTCCTCAGCCGGCTGTCGCCGATCGTGACGCCGGACGAGCTGTGGACCCTGCCCGGGGGCGGGCTCGACCACGGTGAGGACCCGCGCGACGCGGTGATCCGCGAGATCCGCGAGGAGACCGGCCTCGAGGCCGAGGTCAGCGACACCGCCCGGGTCTACTCCGCCCACATGCCGCAGGCCTGGCGCAGCGGCCGGCGCGTCAACGCCCACGCGGTGCGGATCGTCTACGACGGCTGGGTGCCGCCCGGTGCCCCCGAGCCGCGGGTGATGGAGGTCGACGGCTCCACGATCGAGGCGGCGTGGCAACCGCTGGCCGACGTGATCGGCGGGCTCGTCCCGGTCACGCCGCTGGTGGCGGAGGCGCTCGCGGAGCACCGCCCGTTCCGGCTGCAGCGACTGGCCGGCTACGCGCTGGTCCGCCGCGGCGACGACGTGCTGCTCACCCGGATCAGCTCGTTGGGTCACCACACCGGCTCCTGGACGCTGCCCGGCGGCGGGGTCGACCACGGGGAGTCACCGGCCGACGCGGTGGTGCGCGAGGTGCGCGAGGAGTGCGGCGTCGCGGTCACCCTCGGCGACCTGCTGACCGTCCACGACACCCACTTCACCGGCACCGCGCCGAGCGGTCGTCTCGAGGACTTCCACGGCGTCCACCTCGTCTACGCGGCGACGGTCCCCAACGGCGCCGAGCCGCGGCTCACCGAGCAGCACGGCACCACCGACGCGGTCGCCTTCGTCCCGATCGCCGACATCGAGTCGGGCGCGGTGCCCGTGCTCGACGTCGTCCGACACGCACTGGAGGTCCGATGACCGAGACCGTGTTCACCTACGCCGCCCCCGGGCTCAAGTTCGGGCCGGGCGCGTCGGCCGAGATCGGCCACGACCTCGCCGCCACCGGTGCCCGGCGGGTGCTGCTGATCACCGACGCCGGCGTCGCCGCGACCGGCCACCCCGCCCGGATCGCCGACCAGATGTCCGACCACGGGCTCTCGGTCACCACCTACGACGCGGCGCGGGTCGAGCCGACCGACGAGTCGATGCGGGACGCGATCGGGTTCGCGCGCGACGCAGGTCCCTTCGACGCGATCGTCGCGGTGGGCGGCGGGTCCTCGATCGACACCGCCAAGGCGGTCAACCTGCTCACCACCAACCCCGGCGAGCTGCTGGACTACATCAACAAGCCGGTCGGCGCGGGCCGGGCGCCCAGCGAGCCGTTGCTGCCGCTGGTGGCGGTGCCGACCACGACCGGGACCGGCAGCGAGAGCACCACGATCTGCGTGCTCGACGTCCTCGCCCAGCAGGTGAAGACCGGCATCAGCCACCCGCGGCTGCGGCCGACCCAGGCCGTGGTCGACCCGGACCTGACGCTGAGCCAGCCCACGATGGTCACCGCCGCGGCCGGCATGGACATCCTCTGCCACGCGCTCGAGAGCTACACCGCGCGCTGGTACGCCGACTTCGATGCCAAGCAGCCGGAGCAGCGGGTGCCCTACTGCGGCGCCAACCCGATCGCCGACCTGTGGTCGGAGAAGGCGCTCTCGATGCTGTCCGGTGCGTTCCGGACCGCCGTGCGTGACGGCAGCGACCGGGAGGCGCGGGAGCAGATGGCGCTGGCCGCGACCTTCGCCGGCCTCGGCTTCGGCAACGCCGGCGTCCACATCCCGCACGCCAACGCCTACCCGATCGCCGGCCGGGTGCGCGGCTACCGGCCCGAGGGCTACCCCGACGACGAGCCGATCGTGCCCCACGGGATGGCCGTCTCGATGACGGCGCCCGCGGCGTTCCGCTTCACCTTCGAGGCGTCACCGGAGCGGCACCTCCACGCCGCCCGGCTGCTCGACCCCGACGCGTCCGGCGACGGCCCGGACCTCCTGCCGCGCGTCCTCACCGCGCTGATGCGTGACATCGGCCTGCCCAACGGCCTCGCCGAGGTCGGCTACGGCGACGCGGACGTCGACGGCCTGGTGACCGGCTCGCTGCAGCAGCAGCGGCTGCTGGCGACCGCGCCGCGGGAGGTGACCGGCGACGACCTGGCCGCGGTGTTCCGCGGCTCGATGGAGCACTGGTGACGGTCGAGCCCGTCGCCGAGCTGCTGGCGGAGCTGCGCCGCCGCGGCGTCGACGACGTCTCGGACGCGAGCCTCGACCGCGCGCTCTACTCCTCCGACGCGTCGCTCTACCGGGTGGTCCCGCAGGCCGTCGTACGACCGCGTCACCCCGACGAGCTCCACGCGATCCTCGACGTCGCCGCGACCACCGGGGTGCCGGTGACGATGCGCGGTGCCGGCACCTCCATCGCCGGCAACGCGGTGGGTCCGGGCCTGGTGGTCGACACCGTCCGCCACCTCGGCCGGGTGCTCGACCTCGACCCCGAGGCGCGCACCGCGCGGGTGCAGCCCGGCACGGTGCACGCGGTCCTCCAGCGGCAGGCGACCGCCCACGGGTTGCGCTTCGGCCCCGATCCGTCCACCCACACCCGGTGCACCGTCGGCGGCATGATCGGCAACAACGCGTGCGGCTCCCGGGCGCTCGGCTACGGCCGCACCAGCGACAACATCGTCGACCTCGACGTCGCGTGGGTCGCCGACGACGTCCCGGCCCGGTTGGCGGCGCTGGTCGACGACCACCTCGGCCACGTCCGCACCCACTTCGGTCACTTCGGCCGGCAGGCCAGCGGCTACGCCCTCGACCAGCTGCTGCCCGAGAACGGCCGACGCGTCGACCGGTTCCTCGCCGGCAGCGAGGGCACCCTCGGGGTGCTCACCGGGGCCACGGTGGCGCTCGTGCCGGACACCCCGCGCCGGCTGGTCGTGCTGGGCTACGCCTCGATGATCGACGCCGCCGACGCGGTCCCGACGCTGCTGGCGGCCGGGCTGCCGCTGGTCGCCTGCGAGGGGCTCGACGCCCGGATCGTCGACCTGGTCCGGGGCAGCGGTGGCGCCGTGCCGGAGCTGCCGCGCGGTGCCGGGTGGCTGTTCGTGGAGCTGACAGGGGATGGGGCGGTCCCGGCCGCCGGCGAGCTCGGCCGGCGCGAGGTGACCGACCCGTCGGAGGCCGCGGCGCTGTGGCGGATCCGGGAGGCCGGGGCCGGGCTGGCGGCGCGGAGCCTCACCCGCCCGGCGTACTCCGGCTGGGAGGACGCGGCCGTCCCGCCCGAGCACCTCGGCGCCTGGCTGCGCGACTTCGACCGGCTGCTGCGCGAGTTCGGGCTCGACGCGGTGCCCTACGGCCACTTCGGCGACGGCTGCGTCCACGCCCGGATCGACTTCGAGTTCGACGACGCCGGCCGGCGCCGGTTCCGCGAGTTCCTGGTGGCCGGCGCGACCGCGCTGCGTCCCTACGGCGGCTCGCTGTCGGGCGAGCACGGGGACGGCCGGGCCCGGTCGGAGCTGTTGCCGCTGATGTACGACGAGCAGTCGCTCGCCCTCTTCGGCCGGGTGAAGGCGATCTGCGACCCGTCCGGGCTGCTCAACCCGGGCGTGCTCGTCGATCCCGCTCCGGTCGACGCCGACCTGCGGCCCGGCCCGGCCGGTGGCGCCGGTCCGCACCGCGTTGCGGCTCACCCACGACGCCTCCCTGGGCGCGGCCGTCCACCGGTGCACCGGCGTGGGCTCGTGCGTCAGCCCGGCCGCGGCCAACGTGATGTGCCCGTCGTACCTCGCGACGCGCGAGGAGAAGGACAGCACCCGGGGCCGGGCGCGGGTGCTGCAGGAGGCGCTCGACGGGTCGCTGGTCGACGGGCTCCGTGACCCGGCGGTCGGGGAGGCGCTGGACCTGTGCCTGTCGTGCAAGGGCTGCGCGACCGACTGCCCGACCGGCATCGACATGGCGACCTACAAGGCCGAGGTGCTCCACCAGCAGTACGCCGGCCGGCGTCGCCCGCGCAGCCACTACACGCTCGGCCGGCTGCCCCAGTGGCTGGACCGCACCCCGGGGTGGGCCCGCGCCCTCGCCGGGATCGGGCCGCTGGCGTCGGTGGCCAAGGCGGCCGCCGGTGTCGACGCGCGCCGGTCCCTGCCGCTGCCGTCCCGTCGTCGACTCGCGCGTCCCGCAGGCGGGGCCGCACCGGACGTGTGGCTCTGGGGCGACACCTTCACCGACCACTTCGGGCCGGGGATCGCGGACGCCGCGACGCGCCTGCTGGCCGCGGCCGGGCTCTCCGCCCGGGTGGTCCCGGAGCGCGCCTGCTGCGCCCTCACCTGGGTCACCACCGGCCAGCTCGACCGGGCGCGGTCGATCATGGGCGAGTCCGTCGCGACGCTGACGCCGTACGTCGAGTCGGGGGTCCCCGTGGTCGGCCTCGAGCCGTCCTGCCTCGCCACGCTGCGCACCGACGCCGTCGAGCTGGTCGACGACCCGCGGGCGGCGGTCGTCGCCGGCGGCGTGCTCACCTTCGCCGAGCTGGTCGAACGGCTCGACCTGCCGGTCCCCGACCTCACCGGCACCACCGTGGTGGCCCAGCCCCACTGCCACCACGCGTCGGTGCTCGGCTGGGAGGCCGACGAGCGGCTGCTGCGCCGGGCCGGCGCGACCGTGACCCGGGTGCCGGGGTGCTGCGGGCTGGCCGGCAACTTCGGGATGGAGCAGGGCCACTACGAGGTGTCGGTCGCGGTCGCGGAGACGAACCTGCTGCCGGCGGTGCGAGACGCCGGGCCCGGGACCGTGGTGCTGGCCGACGGCCTCTCGTGCCGGCACCAGCTGGCCGACCTGGCCGACGTACGCGCGGTGCACCTGGTGGAGCTGCTGGCGTCCCGCTCCGGGTAACGGACCGTTCGCGTCGCTCCTGCGCCGTCACAACAGCGCAGGAGCGAGACCAGGGGCCGTTACCCGCAAGGTGACCCTGACCGACTCACGTCAGCGGGGTGGACACCCCTCGATACGATCGGGAGGTGAATCCCCGCCACCGCCGCCTCATCATCCCGGTGGCACTCGTGGTCCTGCTGCTCATCGTCGTCGTCGCGGCGCTGAGGTCATGACCGAACCGCTGCTCCGCGTCCTCACCCGCATGCGCGGGCACCTCCTCGACCCCGACTCGCTGGTGCGGGCCGTGGCTGCGGGCCGGCAGAAGGGGCAGCAGCCGAGGTGGAAGCGGGTCGAGCTGCGCTACGTCGACCTGAAGGGTGGCCGGCACCTGCAGGTCACGGCGTACGACGAGACGCAGGCCCACACCGCCAACCACCCGGTGGGGGAGGCGGCCAGGGAGGCGGTCGACGCGCTCCTCGACGAGCCGTTCGGCAACTGGCACGTCGACACCACGACCGAGCTGCACCAGGTGCGGGTCACCAAGAAGCTGCAGGCGCTGGTCCACACCCGGCCGCGCGAGGAGGCGGTCGAGGCGGCGCGCGACCACGACCGGGACAAGGAGCGGCTGCTGCCGGCCGACGACCCGGTGCTGCGGGCGCTCGGGATCAGCGACCGCGAGGGGCGGGTCAAGCCGAGCCGGCAGGCGAAGTACCGCCAGGTCGAGGAGTTCCTGCGGATCCTCGACAGCTCGATCCGCGACGCGATCGACCAGGGCCACCTCCGACGCCCCAGCGGGCGACGAGCCGCTGCGGATCGTCGACCTCGGCTGCGGCAACGCCTACCTGACCTTCGCCGCACACCGCTTCCTGAGCGACCTGCGCGACCTGCCCGTCCACCTGCTCGGCGTGGACGTGAAGCAGCAGTCGCGCGACCACAACAGCGAGGTCGCGAGCGACCTCGGCATCGACGCCGAGTTCGTGGTCGGCACCATCTCGGGCGCCGCAGCTGGACCCGGCCCCCGACGTCGTGCTGGCCCTCCACGCCTGCGACACCGCGACCGACGAGGCGCTGGCCCGTGCCGTCGAGTGGGGGTCGCCGCTGGTGCTGGCCGCACCCTGCTGCCACCACGACATCGCGGCCCAGCTGCGCAAGGCACCCGACGCCCGCGCCGTACGCCGATGCTCACCCGCCACGGGATCCTCCGCGAGCGGTTCGCCGACACCTTGACCGACGCGCTGCGGGCCTCGTTGCTGCGGCTGCGCGGCTACCGGGTCGACGTCATGCAGTTCGTCGGCAGCGAGCACACCCCGCGCAACACCATGCTCCGCGCGACGCGCACGGGTGCGCCGGTGACCGGCGGCGGCGTGCGCAAGGAGTACGACGAGCTGGTGGCGAGCTGGCAGGTCCGACCCCGCCTGGCCGAGCTGCTGGAGCAGCATGCGGCTGGGTGAGGTGCTGACCGCGCTGGTGGTCGCGTTGCCGTTCGGGATCGGCGCCGCGTCGGCCGGGCCGGTCGACGACCCGAGCCCGGAGTTCCGCTTCACCGACCCGGCCATCGTCGAGTCCAGCGGCCTGGCGCTCGTCGACGGGCTGGTGGTCACGGTCAACGACTCCGGTGACGAGGCGCGGGTCTTCGCCGTCGACCCGGCGACCGGGACGACCGTGGGCGTCACCCGGTGGGGCGCCGAGCCCACCGACATCGAGGCCCTGGCGCCGGGCGGGGACGGCACGGTCTGGGTCGGGGACATCGGGGACAACTCCGCGGCCCGCGACACGATCACGGTGACCCGGTTGCCGGTCGGCCGCGGCCAGCTGACGGCCGACCCGCCGACGTACGAGCTCCGCTACCCCCGGGGGGCCTCGGACGCCGAGGCACTCCTCGTCCACCCGGTCACCGGACGGCTCTACGTCGTGACCAAGGGTGTCTTCGGCGCCGTGGTCTACGCGGCGCCCCGCGACGTTGAGCGCGGAGGCGGTCAACCCGCTGCGGCAGGTGGGTCGGGCGATGCCGATCGTCACCGACGGCGCCTTCCTGCCCGACGGCGAGCACGTCGTGCTGCGTGACTACGGCCGGGCCGTGGTCCACGACTTCCCGTCGTTCGAGGCGGTCTCCGAGGTGGCGCTGCCCGCGCAGCAGCAGGGCGAGGGCATCGCCGCCGCGGCGGAGGACCGCGTGCTGGTCAGCTCGGAGGGCCAGCGGTCGCCGGTCTACGCCGTCGCGCTGCCGGCCGTCGTCACGGAGGAACCGGGCGCCACCCCCCGCACGCGGTCCCGCGAGGGGCAGGAGCTGCCCCAGCAGCCGCCGGGCCCGCCGGGACCCGACGCCGTGGCTCTTCGGCGTCGGCCTCGGGGTCGTGGCGCTGCTGGTCCTGGTCCGGGCGCTGCGGCCGCGCTGAGACGGCGGCCCCACCGGCCTGACGATCCCTGCCATGGAGATCACCGTCGTGCGCGGCGACATCACCGCCCAGGACGTCGACGCCGTCGTCAACGCGGCCAACAACCGGATGCGCGGCGGCGGCGGCGTCGACGGCGCCATCCACCGGGCCGGCGGCCGCGAGGTGCTCGAGGACTGCGTGCGACGGTTCCCCGACGGGCTGGCGACCGGCGACGCCGGCTGGACGACCGCGGGCGCGATGCCCGCCCGGTGGGTGATCCACGTCGTCGGCCCGAACCATGCCGCCGGGCAGACCGACCGCGGCCTCCTCACCTCCTGCTACTCCCGCGCGCTCGCCGTCGCCGACGAGCTCGGGGCGCGCACGATCGCCTTCCCGCTGATCAGCGCCGGGATCTACGGCTGGCCCAAGGACGACGCGATCGCCGCCGCCGTCGAGACGCTCCGGGCCACCCCGACCCGGGTCGAGGAGGCCCGGCCTGGTCGCGTTCGACTGCGGCGACGTACCGACGGCGATCACGGTCAGGCGTTGTCGACGACGTAGTCGATGCAGGCGGTCAGCGCCTCGACGTCGGCCGGGTCGACGGCGGGGTACATCGCGATGCGCAGCTGGTTGCGGCCCAGCTTGCGGTAGGGCTCGGTGTCGACGATGCCGTTGGCGCGCAGCGTCTTCGCGATGCGCGGCGGCGTCGATCGACTCGTCGAAGTCGATGGTGCCGATGACCAGCGAACGGTGGGCCGGGTCCGCGACGTACGGCGTCGTGTACGCCGTCTTCTCGGCCCAGCCGTAGAGCGCGTCGGAGGAGGCGGTGGTCCGCGCGACCATGCCGTCGAGGCCGCCCTGCGCGTTCATCCAGTCGAGCTGCTCGGCCATGAGGAACAGCGTCGCGACCGAGGGGGTGTTGTAGGTCTGGTTCTTGCGCGGAGTTGTCGATCGCGGTCGGCAGGTCGAAGAACGGCGGCACGTAGCGGTCGGTGGCGGCGATCTCCTCGACCCGGGCCAGGGCGCGCGGCGACATGATCGCGATCCACAGCCCGCCGTCGGAGGCGAAGCACTTCTGCGGGGCGAAGTAGTAGGCGTCGACCTCGGTGAGGTCGACCGGCAGGCCGCCGGCGCCGGAGGTGGCGTCGACGAGCACCAGCGCGTCGTCGGCGATGCCGGCGGGCCGGACCACCGGCGCCATCACGGCGGTCGAGGTCTCGTTGTGGGCCCAGGCGTAGGCGTCGACGCCGTCCTCGGCGACCGGGTCGGGCAGCGAGCCCGGGCTCGCTGCTGATCACCGACGGGTCGGCCAGCCACGGCGCCTGCTTCGCCGACGTGGCGAACTTCGAGGAGAACTCGCCGAACGCGAGGTGCTGGCTCTTCTCGCGGATCAGGCCGAAGCAGGCGACGTCCCAGAACGCGGTGGCGCCGCCGTTGCCGAGCACCACCTGGTAGCCCTCGGGCAGGTCGAAGAGGGCGGCCAGCCCGTCGCGCACGCGGCCGACGGTGTCCCTGACCGGCGCCTGCCGGTGCGAGGTGCCCATCAGCGACGAGCCGGTCGCGGCCAGGGCGTCGAGGTGGCTGGTCTGGATCTTCGACGGGCCGGCGCCGAAGCGGCCGTCGGCGGGCAGCAGGTCGGCGGGGATCTGCAGTGCGTCGGTCACGGGCAACCTTCCGGTGGTTCGGGTGGTCCTGCCTGACGACGCTGTCAGCGCGCCTATTGTGTCATCCGTGCATGCGCGACTCGAGCGCGGGTCGGCCGTTCGGCCACCCCGACGCCCTGCTGCTGATCGAGGCAGGTGCAGGAGGAGTACGTCGCCCGCTACGGCGGCCGCGACGAGACCCCGCTCGACCCGCTGATGTTCGAGCCGCCCGCGGGCAGCTTCTTCGTCGGCTACGCTCGACGACGTGCCCGTGGTCGTCGGGCGCCTGGCGGCGACGCGACGACGTGGAGGTCGTTCGGCAGCCGCGACGCCGCCGAGGTCAAGCGGATGTACGTCGCCCCGCCGGCGCGCGGCCGAGGACTGGCGCGCGGCATGCTCGCCCACCTCGAGCGGACCGCGGCCGAGGCAGGGGCGCGGGTGATGGTGCTCGAGACCGGCAGGCCCAGCCGGAGGCGATCGCGCTCTACGAGTCCTCGGGCTACACCCGGATCCAGAGCTTCGGCCACTACAAGTGGTCGCCCGAGAACCGCTGCTTCGGCAAGGTGCTGGGCTGATCCGCTGACAGGGCGCGGGCGGGCCGACCTACCCTCGACGGTGCCTGACCGCCCACCCCGAAAGGCACCCCCCATGTCACGCGTCTCGTGGCCGCTGCTCGCGGCCGTCCTGCTCCTCGCCACGGTCGGCACGGGGCAGCCCACGCCCAGCTGCTCGAGTCCGAGATCGAGGACTACGCCGCCTACCAGCCCCAGACGAAGTGCTCGCCGAAGGCCAAGCCCGGCACGCTGAAGCTGGGTCACTGGCTGGTCAACCGCCAGGGCGGCGGCTTCGGCGGCATCTCCCGCTCGTGCAAGTCCGGCGGCACCTCGGAGCACAAGGAGGGTCGTGCCTTCGACTGGCGGCTCGACGCGACCAGGAAGGCCGACCGGCAGCGGGCGGCGGCGTTCCTGGCGCAGGTCAAGCGAGACCGACAAGGCCGGCAACACCGACGCCCGCGCCCGCCGGATGGGGATCATGTACATCATCTGGAACGACCACATGTACAGCGCGTGGGACGGCTTCGAGCGCGACGCTACCTGAGCTCCTCGTGCAAGACGAAGAAGAAGTGCAGCAAGACCCTGCGCCACCGCGACCACATGCACATCTCGCTCAGCCGCCCCGGTGGCAAGGGCGCACCAGCTGGTACGACGGCGAAGCTCGACTGACCGGTCAGCCGAGGACGGGCGCCAGGGCGGCGAAGTCGGCCTCGACGATCGCGCGGTCCTCGGGGTCGGCGACCTCGACGGAGCGGGCGGACCGCCAGGCGGCGGCGGCCTCGTCGGCGCGGCCGAGGGCGTGCAGGGCGCGGGCCCGCGCCTCGTGCGCGTAGGCGAGGTCGAAGTCGGCCGAGGCCGTGCTCGACGACAGGCGCCAGGCACCGGTCGGCCGAGACCAGGCCGCGGGCCGGCTGGTCGGTCGCGGTGAGGGCGCGGGAGATCATGTACGCCGCGCGGGCGTCGTTGGCCGGGCCGGCGCCGGTCGCGCGCTCCCAGTGGTACGCCGCGGCGTACGCCAGCCGGAGCAGCTCCTCGTCGCGGCCGGCGTCGCGGGGCGCGCGAGCAGGGGAAGGCCGCGTTGTTGGCCTCGACGCCCTGGCGACGGTGCCAGTCGCCCGTCGGCCGGGGCGCGGGGCTGTCGCGGCTCGTCGTCGACGCCCGGCAGGGTGCGTCCGGTCTCCAGCACGGTCTTGAGGGCGTCGAGCACCCAGACCCAGCCGTCCTTGACGTTGGCCCAGGTGAGCGGGCTGCCGGCGAGGTCGCCGTGCACGAGCCGGACGCGGGTGAGCCGCTCGCCGACCTGCTCGATGGTCCACTCGACCCGGCTGGGCGGCTCCTCGGCCATCGCGGCGTTGTAGAGCACGTGCCAGGTCTGCACGAACCGGCCGGGCTGCCCGGAGCCGGGGGCGTCATCTCCTCGACGACCCCGTCGATGGCGTCGCGTCCGTCGCAGGTGATGGTGCGGAAGCGGGCGCCGGCCACCGGGCCCTCGACGTACGACGTGCCGTGGAAGTACTTCTTCTTCCACTCCGACTCGGTGATCCCGGCCCAGACGAGGTCGGCGTCGGCGTTGATGTAGATCTGGTAGACGTGCGCGGTGATGGTCATGAGGCCGTTCCTTCTATGTGCGTCCTGCGCCAGGGTCCGACCGAGGGCCGAGGTGAAACGGGCGGCGTACTTGCTGATCCAGCGGTTGGCGACCTGCTCGATGGGGACGGGGTTGAGGTGCAGCCGCTTGGTGCGGCCCTCCTTGACGGCCACCACGAGGTCGGCCTCGGTGAGGACACCCAGGTGCTTCATGACGCCGAACCGGCTCATCCGCTCCTCGAAGGCGTCGCACACCTCGCCCACGGTCCGGCCGTCCCGCGTCGAACAGCAGGTCGAGGATCTCGCGCCGCGTGGGGTCGGCGAGCGCCTGGAAGACGGCGTCCTGGGAGTCCACGCGACCATTTATGTGACCATATGGTCACATGTCAAGAGCGTCGACGACCACGAGGTAGCGCTCGTCGGTGATCTCGCGGCCCCAGAGGACCGGCTCGGCCAGCCGCCGCAGCTCGGCCTCGCGGCCCGTGCCGCGCACCAGCGCGACCGTCTGCTCCGCGTCAGGCCCGCGCCGGTCGACCAGTTGCCCTCGACCAGCACGAGCCGGCCGCCGGGCGCCAGCAGCCCGACCCAGCGGCGCAGCGCGGCCGCCGGGGCGGGCAGGCCCACAGCACGTGGCGGCACAGCACCACGTCGTACGCCGCCGGCCGCGAGCGGCGGCGCGGCCGCATCGCCCTCGACGAAGTGGCGACGTCGGCCGGCCTTGGCGCGCGGCCAGGCGCGACCATCGCGGGGGAGAAGTCGACGCCCGTCGACGGCGTACCCCTCCTCGGCCAGCAGCAGCGCCAGGGTGCCGGTGCCGCAGCCCAGGTCGGCGACCCGGGCGGGGCCGGCGGCAGGTGCCGAGCAGCAGCTCGCGCCAGGCGGCCCGCACCCCGGGGTCGCGCAGGCCGTGGTCGGCCGCCTCGTCGAAGGTCGCGGCCTCGGGGTCCCACAGTTCGATCGTGTCGCTCATGGCGCCAGCCAATCACGGCCACCGACACCCCCGTCCAGAGGCGCAGCGGTGACCTCCCGGCCCGAGTTCTACCGTGGACGGATGATCACTGCGCTCCACACGCTCGTGTACGCCGACGATCCCGACGCCGCGCGGGCGTTCTTCCGCGACGTGCCTGCAGCTGCCGGGGGTGGACACCGGCGGAGGCGTGGCTCGATCTTCCGCACCGGGCCGCAGCGAGCTCGGTGTCCATCCGGTCGTCGTGGGAGGGCGTGGCGGCGGTACCGAGCGGCACCGACGCAGTCGCTTCGACGCTGTCCCTGCATGTGCGACGACCTCGACCGCGACGATGGCCGAGCTGGCCGGGCGCGGCGCCGACGTTCGAGCGGCGACGGTGGCCGGAGGAGCGGCTGGGGCTCGACCGTCCAGCTCGTCGTGCCCGGCGCCGGGACCATGACGCTCTACCAGCCGACGTATCGCGCCGCCCGGCCTTCGATGGAGGACATCCAGCCGATGTGGTCAGTGTCAGCTCCGCCCAGGCGTCGTTCCAGCCGGGGACCTCGCGGGCCTGGCGGGAGGCCGGGCCGGTGTAGATCGCGGACGGGCGGATCAGCCGGCCGGTGCGCTTCTGCTCGAGGATGTGCGCCGACCAGCCACCGGTGCGCGCGCAGGTGAACATCGAGGTGAACATGGCGCCGGCACCTCGGCGAAGTCGAGGACGATCGCCGCCCAGAACTCGACGTTGGTCTCCAGCACGCGGTCGGGTCGGCGCTCGCGCAGCTCGGCGAGCGCGGCCTTCTCCAGCGCCTCGGCGACCTCGTAGCGCGGCGCGTTGAGCTCGCGGGCCGTACGCCGGAGCACGCGGGCACGCGGGTCCTCGGCGCGGTAGACGCGGTGGCCGAAGCCCATCAGCCGCTCGCCGTCGTCGAGCAGCTCCTTGACGTAGCGACGCGGCGTCGCCGCGCTGCTCGACCTCCTCGATCATGCCGAGCACGCGCGACGGCGCGCCGCCGTGCAGCGGGCCGCTCATCGCGCCGATCGCGCCGGAGAACGCGGCGGCGACGTCGGCGCCGGTCGAGGTGATGACGCGGGCGGTGAAGGTCGAGGCGTTCATGCCGTGCTCGGCGGCGGAGCTCCAGTAGGCGTCGATCGCCTTGACGTGCTGGGGGTCGGCCTCGCCCTTCCAGCGGATCAGGAACCGCTCGGCGAGCGTGTGGCCCTGGTCGACCTCGCGCTGCGGGACGATCGGCTGGCCGAGGCCGCGGGCGCGCCTGGGCGGCGTACGACAGCACCATCACCGCGACCCGGCGACAGGTCCGCGCGGGCCTGCTCGTCGGTGATGTCGTAGGTCTGGCCCATGCCGAGCATCGGCGCCAGCATCGCGACGCGGCCTGCACGTCGGCCCGGACGTCACCGGTGTGGATCGGCGATGTTGTACGGCTCGGCGGGCGGAAGGCCCGGGCTCGTAGGCGCCGTCGATCAGCAGCCCCCAGACCTTCTCGAACGGGACCCGCCCGACGAGCTCCTCGATGTCGACGCCGCGGTAGCGCAGCGCGGACCCCTCCTTGTCGGGCTCGGCGATCTCGGACTCGAAGGCGACGACGCCCTCGAGGCCGTGGTGGACCTCGGTCATGCCTGCTCGCTCATGTGACCCCTCGGTAGACGCCGGGCCATTCTGCACCGCGTCCGACTAGGCTCAGCGCCATGAGCCGGGGACCCGTCGACCTGGCCGCGCTGCGCGCGGAGTACGCCGACGCCGGGCTCGCCGAGGCCGACCTCGCCGCCGACCCGATGACCATGTTCCGGCGCTGGTTCGACGAGGCGGTCGCGGCGGGGCTGCACGAGCCCAACGCGATGGTGGTCGCCACCGCGGACGCCGACGGCCGGCCGTCGTCGCGGATGGTGCTGCTCAAGGGGCTCGACGAGCGCGGCTTCGTCTTCTACACCAACCGCGCGCTCCCGCAAGGGCGCGGAGCTGGCCGCCAACCCGCGCTGCTCGCTGCTCTTCCCGTGGCACCCGCTCGAGCGGCAGGTCCGCGTCGACGGCGCCGCGCGGCCGCTCGTCCGCGACCGACGTCGCGGCCTACTTCGCCAGCCGGCCGCGCGGCGCCCAGCTCGGCGCCCACGCCTCGCACCAGTCGCGACCGGTCGCCGACCGGGCGCGAGCTCGAGGCGGCGTACGACGAGCTGACGGCGCGGTTCGACGGGCGTCGACGTGCCGGTGCCCGACGAGTGGGGCGGCTACGTGGTCGGCCCGAGGCCGTCGAGTTCTGGCAGGGCCGGCCCGGCCGGATGCACGACCGGCTCGTCTACCGGCGCACCGACGACGGCGACGGCGCCGACGGCTGGACCACGTGCCGACGGCTGGCACCCGGCCGTCCGCTCCGCGATAAAGCCATTGATCGGGGACTGGGGGTGACCTACCGTTGTCGGCACACGGGAAAGGAGGTGGTCCGAGGAATGAATTCTTCAAGGACGCGTGAGGTGGCTGCCCGCTAGCAGCCAGTAGCAATGCCGGGGCGGAGTCGTCCCGTCCGGCTGCTGACGAATCCACAGCAGTCACCCGACCCGCAGGTGATCCGGAACCACGTCCTCCGGAGCGGCGCCGCACGCGAGCGCCACGCCTGCGGGTCGTTCCCATTTCCGGGATCCTGCGTCCGCCGGAATATAGTTGACCTCGACAACCTTCTCTCCGTCGTGAAGCGAGACTCCTGTGACCCAGGCACCCGTCCCCGCCGCCGGCCGAGCAGGCCGGCGCAGATGACCCACCGCGAGGTGCTCGAGGCCCTCAGCGGCCTGCTGCTCGCGATGTTCGTCGCGATGCTCTCGAGCACCGTCGTCTCCAACGCGCTGCCCGCGATCGTGACCGACCTCGAGGGCAGCCAGACCGGCTACACCTGGGTCGTCGTCGCGACGCTGCTGACGATGACCGCGACCACCCCGATCTGGGGCAAGCTCGCCGACCTGTTCAGCAAGAAGATCCTGGTCCAGAGCGCGCTGGTGATCTTCTCGATCGGCTCGCTGGTCGCCGGCTTCGCGCCGTCGATGGAGGTGCTGATCGGCGCCCGCGCGATCCAGGGCCTCGGCGTCGGCGGCCTGACCGCGCTGGTCCAGGTCGTGATCGCCAGCATGGTCAGCCCCCGCGAGCGCGGCCGCTACTCCGGCTACATCGGCGCCGTGTTCGCGATGGCCACCGTCAGCGGCCCGCTCATCGGCGGCGCTGCTCGTCGACACCGTCGGCTGGCGCTGGTGCTTCTTCGTCGGCCTCCCGGTCGCCGCCGCTCGCGTTCGTCGTCCTCCAGAAGACGCTGCACCTGCCGGTCCTCAAGCGCGAGGTCCACATCGACTACCTCGGCGCGACCCTGCTCGTCGGCGGCGTCTCGCTGCTGCTGGTCTGGGTCTCGCTGGCCGGCAACCAGTTCGCCTGGGGCTCCGCCACCAGCCTCGGCCTGGTCCTCGCCGGGCTCGCCGTGCTCGCCGCCGCGATCTACGTCGAGGCGCGGGTCGCCATCGAGCCGGTCATCCCGCTGCGGCTGTTCCGCGACCGCACCACCTCGCTCGCCACGGCCGCGTCGGTGCTGATCGGCGCTCGCGATGTTCGGCTCGACCGTCTACCTCAGCCAGTACTTCCAGCTCGCCCGCGGCATGTCGCCGACCGAGGCCGGGCTGATGTCGATCGCGATGGTCGGCGGGCTGCTGGTCTCCAGCATCGTCAGCGGCCGGATCATCACCGCGACCGGCCGCTGGAAGCGGTGGCTGGTCGGCGGCATGGTGCTGGTCATCGCCGGGCTCGCCGCTGCTCTCCACCATCGACGAGACGACCGACCTGGTCGTGGTCGGCGGCTTCATGGCGCTGCTCGGCCTCGGCCTCGGCGCCACCATGCAGAACCTGGTGCTCGCGGTGCAGAACAACACCGCCCAGGCCGACATGGGCGCGGCGAGCTCGGTCGTCGCGTTCTTCCGCTCGATGGGCGGCTCGATCGGCGTCTCGGCGCTGGGCGCGGCGCTCAGCCACCAGGTCGCCGACACCGTCGTCGGCCGGGCCTGGCGCGGATGGGGATCGCCGACCGACGGCCACGAGAGCCGCGCTCGATCCCCGACCTCTCGACGCTGCCCGCGCCGGTGCGCGAGCTGTTCGAGCACGCCTTCGGCGAGGCCACCGGCCACATCTTCCTGATCGCGCGTGCCGTTCGCGGTGCTCGCGCTTCGTCTGCGTGCTGCTGATCAAGGAGGTGCCGTTGCGCACCACGGTCCTGCCCGAGCCGACGAGCTCGCCCCGAGGCCACGGCCGAGCTGCCGCAGCGATGAGCACCGCCGTCGACCGCGACCAGCCGCCGGCAGTCGCTGCGCCGCATCGAGCAGGAGGTCGGGGTGCTGATCCGGCGGGTCCGCCGGGTCATCGGCGAGCGGGCCAGGGCCGTCCACCCGGACCTGCAGCCCGCGACGTACCTCCTGCTGGCGCACGTCGCCGAGGTCGGGCCGGTGCGGGCCTCCGCGCTGGTGGAGCGACTTCGGCATCGACAAGGGCGCGGTCAGCCGGCAGGTCGCAGCACCTCGTCGACCTCGGCCTGCTCGACCCGCACCCAGGACCCCGACGACGGCCGCGCCACCCTGCTCGCCGTCTCCGACGAGGGCCGGACCCGGCTCGACCGGGTCGCGTCGCGCCGCGCAGCGAGCGGTTCGGCCACCTGCTCGGGGAGCTGGAGCGACGACGAGCTCGCCGACTTCGCCGGCCGGCTGGCCCGCTACAACGCCACCCTCGACTGACGGGCGGGTAGCATCGACCGGTCGCTGCCGCCGGATCCGACCGTCCCGATGGGCACCATGCGTGCGGAGCCAGACGGCGGTGTCGGCGGGGAGCTTGTCGTCGTCGACGGGGCCGCTGGCGACCAGCACCTCGCCCGGCGGGCAGCGGCACCGGGGTGTCGCCGCAGTTGAGGACCACCGTCAGCGGGCCGCGGACCACGCGTCAGCGTGTCGCGGGCGCCGTCGACGATCCGGACGTCGTCGCCGGCGTCCGAGGGCGTGCGTACGCCGGGCCCGCAGCGCCTCGCGGTAGAACTCCAGCGTCGAGCCGGGCCGGTCCCACTGCGCGTCGACCGTGAGCGGTCCCCAGCCGTCCGGCTGCGGGATCCACGGCTGGCCCTCGCCCGGGCCGAAGCGCGTACGGCGCGGCGTCGCCGGCCCACGGGATCGGCACCCGGCAGCCGTCGCGGCCGGGCTCGCCGGTGCGCAGCGACGCGGGGTCCTGCCAGTCCTCGCGGGCGACGTCGACCTCCTCGAGGCCGAGCTCCTCGCCCTGGTAGAGGTAGGCCGAGCCGGGCAGCGCCAGCATCGTGAGCGTCGCGGCCCGGGCGCGGGCCAGGCCGCGCTCGCCCCCGCCGTAGCGGGTGACGTGCCGGACGACGTCGTGGTTGCTCAGCACCCAGGTCGCGGCCGCGCCGACCGGCGCCATCGCGGTGAGCGTGCCGTGGATGACGTCGGCGAACGTGGCGGCCGACCAGTCGGCGAGCAGCCAGCCGAAGTTGAAGCTCTGCGACAGCTCGTCGGGCCGGACGAACCGCGCCATCGACTCCGGCGTCTGGGTCCAGGCCTCGGCCACGGCCATCCGGTCGCCGTCGTACGACGCCAGGATGTCGTGCCAGGCGCGGTAGACGTCGTGCACCTCGGGCTGGTCCCACATCGGCTCGTCGTTGAGCCGGCGCTCGACCATGGAGCCGGCGTGGCCGGTCTTCGGGACGACCTTCTGGTCGCGCAGGCTCTCCTCCTTGAACAGCCCGTGCGCCACGTCGACCCGGAAGCCGTCGACGCCGCGGTCGAGCCAGAACCGCAGCACGTCCTCGAACATCGCCGGGACCTCGGGGTTGCGCCAGTCGAGGTCGGGCTGGGTGGTGTCGAAGAGGTGGAGGTACCACTGGCCGTCGTCGGTGCGCGTCCAGGCCGGGCCGCCGAAGACCGAGCTCCCAGTTGTTGGGGGGCTCGGCGCCGTCCGGGCCGCGTCCCTCACGGAACAGGTAGCGGGCGCGCTCCGGGCTGCCCGGGCCGGCGGCGAGCGCCGCCCGGAACCACTCGTGCTCGCTGGAGGTGTGGTTGGGGACCAGGTCGACGATGACCTTGAGGCCGAGCCCGTGGGCGGTCGCGAGCAGCTCGTCGGCGGCGGCGAGGTCGCCGAACAGCGGGTCGACGTCGCGGTAGTCGGCCACGTCGTAGCCGTGGTCGTGCTGCGGGCTCGGGTAGAACGGCGTGATCCACAGCGCGTCGACCCCGAGGTCGCGCAGGTAGGGCAGCTTGCCCGTGATCCCGGCCAGGTCGCCGACGCCGTCCCCGTCGCTGTCGGCGAAGCTGCGGACGTACACCTCGTAGGTGACCGCGTCCTGCCACCACGGACGTTTTGGAACGTTCAAAGTCATGCGCCGCCAGTCGTCGCGGCGATGAGCCGTCGCGGGTCAACTCTGACGGCAGCTCGACGCCGAAGCCGGCCGGGTCGACCGCGAACCAGACGTGCTCGGCCACGCCGACGACCCGGCCGTCGGAGTCGAGCAGGGTCGAGGCGGTCCAGGTCCTGCGGCCGTCGGTGCCACGTGCGCCGCCGATCGCGACGTGCGGCTCGCCGACCACCGGCAGCGTGTCGATCCGGGCGGTCATCCGTCCCAGCACCATCAGCCGTTCCTCGAGGTCGCCGGCCCAGCCGCCGACGCAGTCGAGCGCCGCCCAGGTGGCGGCCAACGACGCGCGCGGCTCGCCGGTGCCGTAGACGTGCCAGTCCTCGGCGAGCGAGGGGTGCGGCGTCCACGGCGCGGCGACCCGGGCCCGGCCGTCCGTGTCGTCGGCCACCCGGCCGGGGAAGATCCGCAGCCCGTCGCCCTCCTCACGTCCCGTCCCGCACGCGAAGCAGGTCGGGAACGGATGGCTCCTGTGACCGGCGTACGACGCCGTCGCCTGCTCCGCGTCCTCGGCGGTGACGCTGTCGACCGGCAGCAGCTCGCGGTCGACGACCTCGGCCACGGCCACCACCGAGCCGTCGCCGGCGGTCGCGACGCCGTCGGCCACCGGCAACGGCAGGTCGAGCGGGGGCGGCTGGCGGAGGGTGACCTGCACGGTGGGCCACGCCGCTGCGTGGTCGGCGGGGCAGTCGTGGTCGAGGAGGCCGGCCAGCGCGCCGGCGGTCCAGCCGCCGTTGCCCGACGACGGCGGGCCGCAGAACCGGCGCGGCACCAGGAGCTCGGTCATCCCCGGATCCTCTCCCACCGCTCGAGCGCCTCGCGCCGCTCCTCCGCGTGGTCGACGACCGGGTCGAGGGGGGCATGGGGGTCGTCGGCGTCGGCGAGCTCGGGCACCCACCGGCGGACGTAGACGCCGTCGGGGTCGAACTTCTTGCCCTGGGTGACCGGGTTGAAGACCCGGAAGAACGGCGATGCGTCGGTGCCGCAGCCGGCGGTCCACTGCCAGCCGTGCTGGTTGGAGGCGAGGTCGCCGTCGACCAGCCACCGCATGAAGTGGCGCGCGCCGTGCTGCCACTCGACGTGCAGGTCCTTGACCAGGAAGCTGGCCACGATCATCCGCACCCGGTTGTGCATCCAGCCGGTCGCCCGCAGCTCGCGCATCCCGGCGTCGACGATCGGGAACCCGGTGCTGCCGCGCTGCCACCTCTCGAACCGCTCGTCGGGCTCGTCGTAGGCCATCCGCGCGAACTCGGGGCGCAGGTAGTCACGTGCCGTCTCCGGCTTGTGGTGGAGCACGTCGGCGTAGAACTCGCGCCAGGCGATCTCGGCGCGGTACTTCGTCGACCCCGCGCCGCCGGCCTCGGACAGGTCGGCGAGCATCGTGCGCGGATGGATCTCGCCCCACTTGAGGTGCACGCTCATCCGGGACGTCCCGGGCACGCCGGGCCGGTCCCGGTCGCGGCCGTAGTCGGCCAGCCGCTCGTCGAGGAACGCCCGCCACCGCGTCCGGGCCGCGGCCTCGCCGGCGTCCGGCAGCGACAGCCCGTCGGGCAGCGTGGTCCCGGGGATGTCGGTGGTGTCGCCCACGGTGAGGTAGCCGACGCCGCGCGGTGCCTCGACCGGCGCCCGCCAGCCGTGGTCCGACCACGCCTTGTGGAACGGCGTGAACACGGCGTACGGCGACCCGTCGGCCTTGGTCACCCGCCCCGGCGCCACGGCGTACGGCGACCCGGTGCGGACCAGCTCGATGTCGTGGTCGGCCAGCGCCCGCTCGACCTCGCGGTCGCGCGAGCTGCCGTAGGGACCGAAGTCGGCGGCGACGTGCACCCGGGTCGCCCCGACCTCGCGTGCCGCCAGCAGCACCCGCCGGACCGGGTTGCCGCGCACCACCTGGAGGCCGTGGTCGCCGCCCTTGCGCTCCCGCAGCGCGGCGTCGAGCGCGCGCAGCGAGTCGCCCAGGTAGGCCCGCCGTGACACCCCCGCCGGACCCCACAGCCGGGGGTCGAGCACGAACAGCGGGAGGACCTCGCCGTCGGCGGCCGCCTCGAGCAGCGCGGGGTTGTCGGCCAGCCGCAGGTCACGGCGGAACCACATCACCGAAGTCATCGCTCCCCACTCTGCCATCCGCTGGGCCATCCGCTGGGCCACCGGGGGGCCGGCCGGACCCGGCATGGGTGAGAATGCACGGGTGAGCGACCTGATCGACACCACCGAGATGTACCTCCGCACCATCTACGAGCTGGTCGAGGAGGGCATCGTCCCGCTGCGGGCGCGGATCGCCGAGCGGCTGCTGCAGAGCGGTCCGACGGTCTCGCAGACGGTGGCCCGGATGGAGCGCGACGGACTGCTCACGGTCGAGGGTGACCGCCACCTCGAGCTCACCGACGAGGGGCTGCGGCTCGCGACCCGGGTCATGCGCAAGCACCGGCTCGCGGAACGCCTGCTGACCGACGTGATCGGCCTCGACTGGGAGCTGGTCCACGCCGAGGCCTGCCGCTGGGAGCACGTGATGTCCGAGACGGTCGAGCGGCGGCTCATCGAGCTGCTCGACCACCCCACCGAGTCGCCCTACGGCAACCCGATCCCGGGCCTCGACGAGCTCGGCGAGGTCGTCCCCGGCGAGGGCTTCATGACCGGGCTGAGCCCGCTCTCGGAGATCAGCGGCGAGGGCGAGTCCCGGGTCCACATCCGCCGGATCTCCGAGGAGATGCAGAAGGACGAGGTGCTGATGGGCGCGCTGCGCCGCGTCGGCGCCCTGCCCGACAAGACCGTCACCGTCGCCCGCACCGTCGAGGGCGTCCTGGTCGGCTCCGGCGGCGAGACCGCCGAGATCGTCGACGAGGCCGCCGAGCACATCTTCGTGCGGATCCTCTAGGCAGCCGCCCGGTCCGCCAGGGCGGTCAGGAACTCGCTGCACCCCACCTCGAGGCGGTACGACGCCAACGGGTCGCCCCGGGTGCCGCCCCGGTTCGCGATCACGACCGGGGTGCCCGCCTTGGCCGCGCGGCGCACGAACCGCAGCCCGCTCATCACCGTCAGCGACGACCCGGCCACCAGCAGCGCCCCGCCGTTCCCGGTGAGCGCGTCGACCGCGGCGTAGCAGCGCTCGACCCGGGGGATCGGCACGTTCTCGCCGAAGAAGACGACATCCGGCTTCAGCACCCCGCCGCACGCCGCGCAGTCCGGGACCACGAAGCCCGCGGTGTCGGTCAGCTCGACGTCGCCGTCGGGCCGCAGCACCAGGTCGGCGTGCGCGTCCCGCCAGCCCGGGTTGAGGTCGGCCAGCCGTCGCTCGAGCGCGGCCCGCGAGGAGGTGGCCCGGCAGTCCAGGCAGATCACGTCGGCGATCCGGCCGTGCAGCGCGACCAGCCGCCGCTGGCCGGCCTCCTCGTGGAGGCCGTCGACGTTCTGGGTGATGAGGAGGTCCGGGTCGAGCCGGGCGAGCGCCCGGTGTCCGGCGTTGGGGCCGGCCACGGAGAACTTGCCGAAGCCGACGTGCACCCGGGCCCAGTAGCGCTGCCGGGCGGCCGGCCCGGAGCGGAACTCCTGGAAGGTCATCGGCTGCCGCGGCACCGAGCCCGGCCCGCGGTAGTCCGGGATCCCCGAGTCGGTCGACAGCCCGGCGCCGGTGAGCACCACCAGCGGCCGGCCCGCCAGCAGGTCGAGCGTCTCCTCCGATGGCGTAGTCCACGGAGAAGTGGCTGGCGACACGCCGTCCCGGGCAGCCACTTCTCCGTGGACTACCGCAACGGGGAGCGTCATCCGCCGTACCGGGCGGCGGCGCGGGCCCGCGCCTTGGTGGCCTCGACCTCCCGGTCCTTGGGCGGTGCGGTGGTGACGAGCTCGTCGAGCAGGTGCCGGGTGGTGTGGGCGATCTCGGCGACGGCGCGGTCGAACGCGGCCTGGTTGGCCTGCGACGGTCGGGTCGTCCCGCTCACCTTGCGCACGAACTGCAGGGCGGCGGCCGCGACCTCGTCGTTGGTGGCCGGCGGCTGGAAGTTGTTCAGCGGGCGGATGTTGCGGCACATGGCGTCGAGAATACGCCGGGGGTTTCGAGGCTCGCTGCGCTCGCACCTCAACCACGCGGCGCGACTCACACGTCGAAGAAGGACACGTCCTCGCCCGTCATCAGCACCACGCGGCCGTCCGGCAGCGGCACCAGCCGCACGGAGTCGACGTCGCTGCCGTACTCCACCTCGACCATCCGGTTGTCCAGCGAGTCGCCGTCGACGCTCAGCACCGACACCCACCCGGTGCGGCCCTCCCAGCCCTCCGACACCACCGCGAGGGCGGTGTCCCGGTCGGGCAGCCAGGTGAACTGGCGCGGGTCGGCGGCCGCGGCGGCGACCGAGCCGCGCGCGTAGCGGACCTGGTCGGTGCGCCGCGGGTCGGTCAGGTCGGAGACGTCGAAGAGTGCGGCCTGGGCGCCGAGCAGCGTGCCGTTGGTCAGGGCGTCCTGCCCGAGCCCGATCAGCCGTTGCCCGGAGATCGGGTGGAGGTACTCCGAGAAGCCGGGGATCTTCAGCTCGCCGAGCAGCCGCGGGGCGTCGGGGTCGGTGAGGTCGATCGCGTAGAGCGGGTCGACCTGCCGGAACGTCACCAGGATCGCCAGCCCGTCGAACCACCGCACGGACTTGATGTCCTCGTCGACGCCGAGCTTGTCGACGCGGCCGATCTCCTCGAGCTCGTCACCGTCCTCGCGCAGCGTCAGCACGGAGCTGAAGTTGCCGGTCTCCATGCTCTGCCCGACGGCCACGCGCAGCACGTCGTCGTGCTCGTCCATCGCCCACCGGTCGGCGATGACGCCGTCCACGACGCCGGAGGCGGTGTACGTCGCGCCGGTGCCGTCCAGCTCGAAGGCGTAGATCCGGGTGCGACCGGCGTCCTCCGTCCCGACCGGGCCGGGGAGCTCGGGGATCCAGCAGCAGCCCCAGGCGGAGTACGCGCTGCTCGCGAGGTACATCCGGGTCGGGGAGACGTAGGCGAGCAGGGTGTCCGTGGCGACGCCCATCACCTCGGGCTGGTCCGGGGTGTCCGCGTCGAAGCCGACCACGGCCATGGTGCCGAGCGCCGCGGACCCCGCAGCCGGGACGGTCACCCGGTCGCAGCCGAGCAGCTGCTCGGTACCCGTCTCGTCCCCCTCGGCGTCGTACGTCGTGACGGTCGGCAGCCAGTCCTCGATGGCGGAGTCGCGGACCACGTCCTGGTTGCGCTCCAGGGCGTCCTCGGAGTCGCGCCAGAAGCGCGGCTGCACGAAGTCGAGGTCGGGCAGGCCGTTCGAGAGCACGAGCCGGACGGTGTCGTCGTGCTGCACGGCGCGCACCAGGCCGGAGCTGAAGCTGCGGTCGTCGACGAGCACGGGAGCGGCCGGGTCGGAGAGGTCGTACGTCGTGACCCGGCTCGAGCGGCGCGGCTCGTAGACGTCCGGGTCCTCGCTGCCGAGCACCACGACCGTGTCGCCGGCCAGCAGCACCTCACGGGCGACGTCGGCGCCGGGCAGGTCGACGTCGGCCACCTCGACCGGGTCGCGCCCGGTGACGTCGTGGACCTCGAGGTCGCCGTCGCGGACGCGGACCAGCAGCACTCCGTCGGTCTTCACCACGTCCGGCTCGTCGACGCCGACCTCCTGGACGTTGGTGCCGGTGGCGCTGCTGCCCTGCTCGACCACGCCGGCGGTCGGGACGGGGGCCCCGCCGGCGTCGGCGTCCTGGGCCGGCATCGGGGCCTCGCCGTCGAAGGCGTAGACCATCGGGCTGTCCCAGCCGTACGGCCCGACCCGCTCGACCCCCCGCTCGACGTACGACTCGAGGAGCGCCTCGCAGCTGCCCGGGAGCGTGAGGTCGGCGTTGACCAGCCGGATCGGTGGCTGGGTGGAGCTCGTCCCGACCGGCGGCGCCACCGACGTGGTCCCGCCGCCGACGACCACGCCCAGCAGGAACGCCGCGGCGAGTCCGCTCACCGCTGCGACCGCCGTTCCGCCTCGACCCGGTGCACCCATGGCGATGGGACGGCGACCGGACGCGCCGGGTTCCCTGCCACGATGGACCGATGCCGACCCGCGATCTCGACGTCGTCCTGTTCGGAGCCACCGGCTTCACCGGTGCCCTCACCGCCGACTACCTGGCCCGCCACGCACCCGACGGCCTGCGGTGGGCGTTGGCCGGCCGCAGCCCCGACAAGCTGGCGACGGTCCGCGACCGGCTCGCCGTGATCGACCCGGAGCTCGCCGACCTCGAGCTGATCGTCGCCGACGTGGAGGACGCGGCCTCCCTGCAGACCCTGGCCGAGCGCACCTCGGTCGTGGCCACCACCGTCGGCCCCTACCTGAACCACGGCGAGCCGCTGGTCGCTGCGTGCGCGGCGGCCGGCACGGCGTACGCCGACCTGACGGGCGAGCCCGAGTTCGTCGACCGGATGTACGTCGCCCACCACGAGACGGCGCTGCGCACCGGCGCCCGGATCGTGCACGCCTGCGGCTTCGACTCCATCCCGCACGACCTCGGCGCCTACTTCACCGTGCAGCAGCTGCCCGACGACGTGCCGATCACGGTGCGGGGCGTGGTCCGGGCCGGCGGCGCCATCTCGGGCGGCACGTTCGAGTCGGCGCTCACCGCGATGTCGCGGCCCCAGCAGATCCGCGAAGCCGGTCAGGCACGTCGCGCCGTCGAGCCCCGCCCCGAGGGCCGGTCGTCGAAGGCGGTGGGCAGCAAGCCGCGACGGGACCCGGTGCTCGGCTACTGGCTGCTGCCGCTGCCGACCATCGACCCGATCGTGGTGATGCGCAGCGGCGCCGCGCTGCCGGCGTACGGCCCGAAGTTCCGCTACTCCCACTTCGCCGGCACCAAGACGCTCCGGTACGCCGTCGGCGGCGCCCTCGTCGTGGGCGGGCTGGGGGTCGCGGCGCAGGTCGCGCCGCTGCGGAACCTGCTGAAGAAGCGGCTGCCCGCGGGCCAGGGACCCGACGAGGCGCGTCGGGCACGCTCGTGGTTCCGGGTCGACTTCGTCGGCGAGGCCGGTGGCCAGCAGGTCCACACCCGGGTCTCCGGCGGCGATCCCGGCTACGACGAGACGGCGAAGATGCTGGCCGAGTCGGCGCTCTGCCTGGCCCTGGACGACAACCCGCACGTGGCAGGACAGGTCACGACGGCGCAGGCGATGGGGGACCGGCTCCTGGACCGGCTGCGCGCCGCGGGCCTGTCCTTCGAGGTGCTGGCCTGACCGACCGCCTGGAGCCACAACGTCCGGTCAACGGACGTTCCGGATCCGGCCTCACCCAAATAGGGGATTGTGTGGTCCAGACCAGCGGACGAGACTGGGCGGTGACGGCGCCACCTGCGGGTGGGCCGTGGATGGGGGCCTCCGAGTGAGAGGGCGTGGGGCTACGTCCTCCTCGGGATCCAGGCCCCGAACGTCCACGGAATGCCGACGTGGTGGTGGACCCGAGTCGGGGGGCTAGGGTCCACCGCTCCACATCTGGGGGACTGCCCTCCCCCGACCATGGTTCGTCGTACGGACGGGGCGCCCGAGCGCTCCGCCCGTGCGACCCACTGTGGGTGCCCCAGGCAGGAGTCGAACCTGCGACCTTTCGCTTAGGAGGCGGCTGCTCTATCCGCTGAGCTACTGGGGCGACGACCGGACATCCTTCCACGGGTGGCAGGCGGGTCCGTCGTCGCCAGTTTGTCTGACGCGGCTCGGCGGGCGATATTGGATGCCTAGTCCCGGAGCCGCCGCTCCGCCGACCTGCCACGAGGAAGTCACCGATGAGCGATCCTGTCGCGCCCGACGAGGGTACGAGCGGCGACTCCGGGGACGGGGCGGGCAGCGACGGTCCCAAGCGCAAGGGGCAGGTCCGCAGGAAGCACACGGTCGCCAAGGTGCTGGTGGCCGCGGTGCTGGCGCTGTCGGTGGTCACCGCACTCGGCGTCGTCTACTTCTACCGCCACCTCAACGGCAACCTGACCGTGATCCAGATCGATGACGTGCTGGAGAACCGCCCCGAGAAGGAGACGGTCGAAGGCCCGCAGGAGCCGCTCAACGTGCTCGTGATGGGGTCCGACACCCGCGACTGCGACGGCTGCGCCCTCGACAACGAGACCGGCGGCGACGCCTCGGACACGACCATCCTGATGCACCTCTCGGCCGACCGGGAGCGCGCGTACGGCGTGAGCATCCCGCGCGACACGATCGTCGACCGTCCCTCCTGCAAGGCCGAGGACGGCTCGCGGACCGAGGCGGCGACCGACGTGATGTGGAACGAGGCGTTCACCGTCGGCGGTCCGACCTGCACCGTGCAGCAGTTCGAGACCCTCACCGGCGTCTACATCGACCACATCGTGGTGGTGAACTTCGCCGGCTTCGAGGACATGGTCGACGCCATCGGCGGCGTACCCGTCTGCATCCCCGAGGACATCGTCGACCCCGAGCACGGCATCAACATCCCGGCCGGCACCCGCGAGGTCGAGGGTCGCGAGGCGCTCAACTACGTGCGGGCCCGCTACACGCTCGGCAACGGGTCGGACATCGGCCGGATCCGTCGGCAGCAGGCCTTCATCGCCGCCATGGCCCAGAAGGTCATCTCGGCCGGCACCCTCGCCCGGGTCGACCGGTTGGCCAAGTTCCTCAACGCCGCGACCAAGTCGCTGACCGTCGACGAAGGTCTCGAGAGCGTCATCGACATCGCGAAGATCGGGGTCGGCTTCCAGGGCATCGGGCTGGGCAACATCCAGTTCGTCACCGCGCCGAACGACTACTACCCGAGCGACTCCGAGCTCGCCGGCCGGGTCTACCTGCTCGACTCCGCCGAGCGGCTGTGGGAACAGATCGCCAACGACGAGCCGCTCGACAAGCAGTTCACGAGCGACGCCATCAGCGCCGGTCGGCTGCCGGGCGAGGGTGGCGAGCCGCGGACGCCGGAGCAGATCGAACGCGCGCAGCAACGCGTCGAGGAAGACGGGCTGTGCGCATGAGCACGGGCCGCGAGGAGACCCCCGCCGAGCGGCGGGCGCGGCTCGACGCGATCTTCGGCGACGTGCTCCCGGAGACGACCAGCGACGAGCGCGACCCGGGCACCCGTCGCGGTGAGGACGACCCCGACGACACGTGGCTGCGCGCGCAGGTGCCGCCCCACCACGGCTGAGGTCCGGTCAGACGGTCGGCGGCCGCGGGGTGCCGCTCTGGGCGGCCAGCAGGTCGCGGATCTCCTGCAGGAGGGCGATGTCGTCGGGCGTGCCCGGCTCGTCCTTGGGGAAGTACCGCTCCTGTGCCTTCATGTAGGGCACGACGATGAAGAAGTAGACCACCGCGGAGATGATGACGAACGAGACCAGCGCCGTCAGCCAGACACCGACGGAGATCCCGCCGGGGGCGTACGACGAGAAGTTGGGCGTGCCGCCGGCCTTGCCGATCAGGTCCATGATCATGCCGACGGTGGCGGTCACGACCGCCGCGAACGCGGCCGCCATGACGAACGCGACGGCCAGCTCGACCAGGTTGCCCTTGAGGATGAAGTTCTTGAAGCCGCTCATGCGCCGAGGCTAGCGGCTGAACGAATAGCTGAGGAACCACCGGACGCTCGCCTCCGTCACGCCGCTGACCGAGGCCGGGGCGACACCGAGGACGACCAGCGCGCCGGGTGGCGCCGTGGCGGCCGCGGTGACGTCGATCGGCGGGACCGCCAGCACCAGGGCGTCGGCGGCCACCACGCTGCTGCCGCCGGCCTGCGGGTCGGTCGCGATCAGGTCGATCCGATCGCCGGCCGCGAGCAGCTCGACGAGCCCGGCGTCGGGAAGCCGGACCGGGAGCGTCGCCAGGTCCGGGTGGGCGTCGGCCAGGTCGGCACCGACGAGGCGTACGTCGGTGATCGTCTCGCCGGCCCGCAGCGGGGCCGCCAGCGTCCGGCCGACGGCCTCGGTGGTGCTGCCGTCCGGCACCGCGCCCGGCGGTAGCGCCAGCAGCCGCACGTCGTCGCCCTCGAGCACCGCCCCGGCCGGCAGGTCACGCGCCGCGCCCAGCACCTCGACCGTGGGTGGCGGCGGTGCGGTCACGGCGTGCACGCCGGCAGCGACGGCGATCCCCACGCAGAGCGCGGCGAGCGGACGCCGCCGGACCAGCAGCTGGCGGCGTACGGCGCGACGGATCCGGCGCACCCGGTCGAAGGACGACATCCTCCGACGGTAGGAGAGTTCCGCGGGCCGCGGGGCGGCTCTCCACAGGGCCCGCGGTCAGGCAGGGGCGCTCGTCGAGGCGCTGGTGCTCGTGGTCGACTTCTCCGTGGTGGTCGTCGTGGTCGACTTCTCCGACGACCCGGACTTCTCGCTCGCGCTGGGCGCGGCGTCGGAGGAGGTCGTGGGGCTGCGGCTGTCGTTGCGGTAGAAGCCGGAGCCCTTGAAGACCACACCCACGGCGTTGAACAGCTTGCGCAGCCGGCCGGTGCACTGCGGGCACTCGGTCAGCGCGTCGTCGCTGAAGCTCTGGAACTGCTCGAAGGCGTGGCCGCACTCGGTGCAGGCGTATTGATAGGTCGGCACGTGAGGTCCTGGGGTCGAACGGCGGGACGTCCCGGCTGGCACTCCGGCCGGGGGACTGCCAATGGTACGGCACAATGGCCACGCCATGACCTCGCCCGACGCCAGCAGCGACGCCACCGACACCGATGACCGCGGCTGGATCGGCACCTTCCTGCTGCTGCCCAAGCCGCTCCGGCTGACGGCGTACGTCGCGTTGGCGGTGGTCGGCGCGCTGCTCGTCTCGTGGCTGATGGTCGTGGTCGTGATGCGCCAGCCGCTGCCGCAGACCACCGGCGAGCTCGACCTGCCCGGCCTGGACGCCCCGGTCACCGTGGTCCGGGACGAGCACGGCATCCCGCAGCTGTACGGCGACAGCGTGTCCGACCTGATGCGCGCGCAGGGCTTCGTGCACGCCCAGGAACGGTTCTTCGAGATGGACGTGCGGCGCCACGTCACGGCCGGACGGCTCTCGGAGCTGTTCGGCGAGACCACGGTCGAGACCGACACCTTCATCCGCACGCTGGGCTGGCGCGAGGTCGCCGAGCGCGAGGTGGCGCTGCTCGACCCCGACACCCGCACCGCCTTCGAGGCCTACGCCGACGGCGTCAACGCCTACCTCGACCAACGGTCCGGCTCCGACCTCGGCCTCGAGTACACGGTGCTCGGTGCGACCGGCCTCGACTACGAGCCGGAGCCGTGGTCGACGGCCGACTCGCTGGCCTGGCTGAAGGCGATGGCCTGGGACCTGCGCGGCAACATGACCGACGAGATCGACCGCGTCCTCGCGCTGTCGGAGAACACCCCCGCGCAGGTCGCCGAGCTCTACCCGGAGTACGACGCGGAGCGGTTCGCGCCGATCGTCGGCGACGGCGCGGTGGTGGACGGCGTCTTCGACCAGAACGCGCGCGGCGGCACCCGGCTGCCGCAACGGCCGCCGTACCTCTCCTCCTCCGACGCGGTCCAGAGCCTGGCCCGGCTGCGTGACGGCCTGGCCCGGCTGCCCGAGCTGGTGGGGCACGGCGACGGCATCGGCTCCAACAGCTGGGTCGTCGACGGCGAGCACTCCTCGACCGGTCAGCCGCTGCTCGCCAACGACCCCCACCTCGGCGTGAGCGTGCCCGGCATCTGGATGCAGATGGGGATGCACTGCCGCACCGTCTCCGCCGACTGCCCGCTCGACGTCGCCGGCTTCACCTTCTCCGGCATGCCGGGGGTGGTCATCGGGCACAACGCCGACATCGCCTGGGGGTTCACCAACCTCTCGCCGGACGTCAGCGACCTCTACCTCGAGAAGGTCGACGGCGACGACTGGATCCACGACGGGAAGCGCCGACCGCTCCGGCTGCGCCAGGAGACGATCGAGGTCCACGGCGACGACGACGTCGAGATCACGGTCCGCTCGACCGCCCACGGCCCGCTGCTCTCCGACGTCTCCGACGACTACTCCGAGGTCGGCCGACTCGCGGAGCCCGACCACCCGGGCGCGGCCGACCGGGACTACGCGGTGTCGCTCGCGTGGACGGCGCTGGAGCCGTCGCCGACCGCCGACGCGATCCTGGCCCTCAACCTCGCCGGCGACTGGGACGAGTTCCGCGACGCCGCGGCCGACTTCGCGGTCCCCAGCCAGAACCTCGTGTACGCCGACCGGGAGGGCCACATCGGCTACCAGGCGCCGGGCCGGGTGCCGATCCGGCAGTCCGGCAACGACGGCTACCTACCCGCCGAGGGCTGGCGTGCCGACGACGACTGGACCGGCGACTACGTGCCGTTCGAGGGGCTGCCGCACGTGCTCGACCCCGAGGAGGGGTTCATCGTCACCGCCAACCAGCAGGTGATCGGCGGCGACTACCCCTACGGCCTCACCGAGGACTGGGATCCCGGCTACCGCTCGCAGCGGATCCGCGACGTGCTGGAGGCGGAGGGCGAGCTGTCGGTGGCCGCGATGGCCGAGCTGCAGCTCGACGACCGCCACCCGATGGCGGCGGCGCTGGTCCCGCACCTGCTCGAGCAGGACCTCCCCGACGGCTACCCCAGCGACGGCCAGCGGCTGCTGGACGACTGGGACTTCACGCAGCCGGCCGAGAGCGCCGCGGCGGCGTACTACAACGTCGTGTGGCGCAACCTCCTGGAGCTGACCTTCCACGACGACCTGCCGTCGGCCGCGTGGCCGACCGGCGGCGGCCGCTGGATGCTCGCCGTCGAGGGGCTGCTGAAGCAGCCCACCAGCAGGTGGTGGGACAACAGTGCGACCGAGGACGAGGTGGAGACCCGCGACGACGTGCTGACCGCGGCGATGCTGGACGCGCGCGAGGAGCTCACCATGATCGAGGCGCGCAACCCCGACGACTGGGACTGGGGCCACCTCCACCAGCTCGACCTGGAGCACCAGACGCTGGGTACGTCGGGCGTCGGGCCGGTCGAGTGGCTGTTCAACCGCGGAGACTGGCAGGTCGGCGGCGGCGGCGCGCTGGTCAACGCCACCGCGTGGGACGCCCACGAGGGCTACACCGTGACCGCGGCGCCGTCGATGCGGATGGTGGTCAGCCTCGCCGACCTCGACGACTCGCGCTGGATCAGCCTCACCGGCGTCTCCGGCCACCCCGCCTCCGACCACTACACCGACCAGACCGACCTCTGGGCCGAGGGCGAGACGCTGCCGTGGCGGTTCAGCCGCGACGCCGTCGAGGCGGCCGGCGTGGACACGCTGACCCTGCTCCCGCCTCGGACGAGTAGCGTCGTCGCTGCGGGGGTGTCGGCGAGCGTCGACTTCGCAGTCGACGTTCGTGCAAGGCGTCCCCTGACCTGGGAGCTCACGGCGAACCGCACCACCCCGCCGGTCGGGGTGACGGCGGCGGTGACGGGGCGGTCGTGCGGCTCGACCGGCACGTCGCGGCCGACCTCGCCGTCGTGGAGCAGCACGCAGGTGAACGTCCCGACCGGCACCCGCCCCAGCGCCCGGTCGTAGGAGCCGCCGCCGCGACCCAGCCGCTGGCCCGACGTCGACACGGCCAGGCCGGGGACCAGCACCACGTCGGCGGTCGCGACCGCGTCGACGCCGAGCCGCGCGCCGGTGGGTTCGAGCAGGCCGCGGCCGGCCGACGCCAGCGAGCCGGGGCCGTCGTAGACGGCCCAGTCCAGGTCGAGGTCGGGCAGCAGCACCGGCACGATCACCCGCTTCCCGGCGTCGCGCAACGCGTCCAGCATCAGCGTGGTGCCGGGTTCGCGGCCGACCGAGACGTACGCCGCCACGGTCGCCGCCCGGCGTACGGACTCGTCGGCGAGCAGGTGTGCGGTGATGGCCTGCGAGGCCCGCCCGAGCTGCTCGATCGAGATCGCGCGTCGCGCGGCGAGCACCTGGTCGCGGGCCGCTGTCTTCGCCGGGCCGGCCCCGCTGCCGGGCACTTGCCGCTCCTGCATCGGACCAGCCTACGATCGAGGCATGGGTAGTCCTGGGTTGAACCGCGCGCGGGAGAAGATGGCGGCCGCCGGCGTGGACGAGGTCGCCATCGAGACCTTCGCCCACTACTACCGACTGCTCGAGCACGGCGAGACCGGCATGGTCCCGGAGTCGACGATCGAGCCGCTCGAGATGGACGCGCTCGCGGACGCCGAGGTCTCCGACGACGACGCCGCGCGGGCGATCGCGAAGACCGTCGTGATCAAGCTCAACGGCGGCCTCGGCACCTCCATGGGCATGGACCGCGCCAAGTCGCTGCTGTGCGTCCGGCGCGGGTTGTCCTTCCTCGACATCATCGCCCGGCAGGTGCTGCACCTGCGCACGCGGTACGACGTCGCGCTGCCGCTGATCTTCATGAACAGCTTCCGCACCAGCGAGGACTCCATGGCCGCGCTGGCACGCTACGAGGACCTCGCCGTCGAGGGGCTGCCGCTGGAGTTCCTGCAGAACAAGGAGCCCAAGCTGCTCACCAAGGACCTGTCCCCGGTCTCGTGGCCGAAGGAGCCGGACCTCGAGTGGTGTCCGCCCGGCCACGGCGACATCTACACGGCGCTGCGCGGCACCGGTCTCCTCGACAGGCTGATCGACGCCGGCTACCAGTACGTCTTCGTCTCCAACTCCGACAACCTCGGCGCCACCCCCGACGCCCGGGTCGCCGGCTGGTTCGCCGGGACCGGTGCGCCGTTCGCGATCGAGGCCGTACGCCGCACCGCGTCCGACCGCAAGGGCGGCCACTTCGCGCGCCGGACGCGGGACGGCCGGATCGTGCTGCGCGAGACGGCCCAGACGCTGCCGGAGGACCAGGACGCGCTGGCCGACCTGACCCGCCACCGCTACTGCTCGACCAACAACCTGTGGTTCGACCTGCGGGCGATGAAGGAGGCCCTCGACATCCGCGGCGGCATCCTCGGGTTGCCGCTGATCCGCAACGTCAAGCGCGTCGACCCCGGCGACGCGTCGAGCCCGGAGGTCGTGCAGGTCGAGACCGCGATGGGGGCGGCGATCGAGGTCTTCGAGGGTGCCCGCACCATCGAGGTCGGCCGCGACCGGTTCGTGCCGGTGAAGACCACGAACGACCTGCTGGTGCTGCGGTCCGACGTCTACGACATCGGCGGCGACTTCGTCCTCGACCAGACCTCCGTCGAGGTGCCGTTCGTGGAGCTCGACGGCGACCACTACAAGCTGGTCGGCGAGTTCGACAAGCGCTTCCCCGAGGGCGCGCCGTCGCTGAAGGAGGCCACCAGCCTCACCGTCGAGGGCGACTGGACCTTCGGCCGCGGCGTCCGGGTCGTCGGCGAGGTCGAGCTCGAGGCCACCAGCGCCCAGCGCGTCGACTCCGACACTGTCCTCTCGGGCGGACCGGCCGATGGCTGACCAGCCGTGGTCGGTCGACGACCACCTCGCGCGGATCCTCGACGCGATCGACCCGTTGCCCGACTTCCCGCAGTCGCTGATGGAGACGCTCGGCCTCGCAGCGGCCGAGGACGTCGTGTCACCGATCGACCTGCCGTCCTTCGACAACTCCGCCATGGACGGCTACGCCGTCCGGCACGCCGACGTCGCCACCGCCAGCGACGACGCCCCGGTCCACCTGCCGGTGGTCGGTGAGATCGGCGCCGGGCAGGCCAAGCTGCTCGCGCTCTCGCCGGGGACGGCGGCCAAGATCATGACCGGGGCGCCGGTGCCCGCCGGCGCCGACTGCGTCGTCCCCTACGAGTGGACCGACCGCGGTGTCGCCCAGGTCAGGATCTCGCGGCCGGCGTCGGTCGGCGAGCACGTGCGCGGCGCGGGCGAGGACGTCAGCAAGGGCGACCTGCTCATCGACGCGGGCACCGTCCTCGGGCCGCGCCACCTCGGCCTGCTGGCCAGTGTCGGGCGCGCCGCGGTCCGGTCCCGGCCGCGGCCGCGGGTCGTCATCCTCTCGACCGGCTCCGAGCTGCGCGAGCCCGGCACCGAGCTCGGCCCCGACTCCATCTACGACGGCAACTCCTGGCTGCTGGCCGCCTCCGCGCGCCGCGCCGGCGCCATCGCCTACCGGGTCGGGATCGTGCCGGACGAGCCGCGGGCCTTCCTCGACGCCCTGAGCGACCAGCTGGTCCGCGCCGACCTCGTCGTCACCAGCGGCGGCGTCTCGCAGGGCGACTTCGACGTGGTCAAGGAGGCACTGTCGCCGCTGGGGACGGTCTGGTTCGGCCCGGTGGCGATGCAGCCGGGCAAGCCGCAGGGCTTCGGAGTCGTCGGCGAGGACCGGGTCCCGATCTTCACCCTGCCGGGCAACCCGGTCTCGTCCTACATCTCCTTCGAGATGTTCGTGCTGCCCGCGCTGCGCAAGCTGATGGGCAAGGCGCCGTACTCCCGCCCGACCACCCGCGCCCGCCTCACCCACGGCGTCGCGTCGCCGCCCGGACGCCGGCAGTTCCTGCGCGGCTCCTTCGAGCGCGGTCGCGGCGGGCCGACGGTCTCGCCGGTCGGCGGCGCCGGTTCCCACCTGGTGGGCGGGCTGGCCGACTCCAACGCGCTGATCGTGGTGCCGGAGGACTCCACCGGCCTGCCGGCGGGGGAGATGGTGCAGGTGCTCGCGCTGGATGAGGAGTTCTGATGGCCACCGAACGCCCGGAGGGGCTGAGCCACGTCGACGAGACCGGCGCCGCCCGGATGGTCGACGTCTCCGGCAAGGACGTCACGGCCCGGGTCGCCACCGCGTCCGGCCGGGTGCTGGTCTCCGAGCGCGTGCTGGAGCTGCTGCGCGGGGAGGGCGTGCCGAAGGGCGACGCGCTCGCGGTGGCCCGGATCGCCGGGATCATGAGCGCCAAGCAGACCCCGTCGCTGATCCCGCTCTGCCACCCGCTCGCGATCTCCGGCGTCACCGTCGACCTCACCCCCGGCGACGACGCGGTCCACATCGTCGCCACCGTCCGCACCACCGACCGCACCGGTGTCGAGATGGAGGCCCTCACCGCGGTCTCGGTCGCGGCGCTGACCGTCGTCGACATGGTCAAGGCCGTCGACAAGGGCGCCGTCATCACCGACGTCCGGGTCGAGACCAAGACCGGCGGGAAGTCCGGCGACTGGCGCCGAACGTGAGCGGGCTCCGGGCCGAGGTGGTGGTGGCGTCCAACCGCGCCGCGGCCGGGGTGTACGCCGACGAGACCGGGCCGTTGATCGTGGAGTTCCTGCAACGGCTGGGGTTCGTGGTCGGCCCGCCCGTCGTCGTACCCGACGGCGACCCGGTCGGCGACGCGATCCGGGCCGCGGCCGAGGGAGGTGCGCGGCTGGTGCTCACCACCGGCGGCACGGGGCTGACGCCCACCGACCAGACCCCCGAGCAGACCCGGGGCGTCATCGACCGGGAGGTCCCCGGCATCGCGGAGTCGATCCGCGCGGCCGGAGTCGCGAAGGGTGTCCCGACCGCCGCGCTGTCGCGTGGCCTGGCCGGCGTCGCGGGCAGCTGCCTGGTGGTCAACCTGCCCGGCTCCCGCGGCGGCGTGAAGGACGGGCTCGGCGTGCTCGAGCCGATCCTGGTGCACGCCGTCGACCAGGTCGTCGGGAGCGACCATTGACCGTCGGTTGGCCGGCCACGCTGCGCGTCGGTGAGGTGACGCTGCGGCCGTTGTCCCGCTCCGACAAGGCCGCCTGGCGCGACACCCGGCGCCGCAACGCCGAGTGGCTGCGTCCCTGGGACGCGACCGTCCCGCCCGGCGGCGACGTCCGCCCCACGACGTACCCCGCGCTGGTCCGGCGGCTCTCGAAGATGGCCCGGCAGGGCACCACGTTCCCGTTCGCCGTCGACGTGGGCGGGGAGTTCGCGGGGCAGCTCACGGTCAACAACATCGTGCGCGGCTCGGCGCAGTTCGCGTCCATGGGCTACTGGCTCGACCAGCGGTTCGCGGGTCGCGGCGTGATGCCGCTGGCGGTGGCGATGGCGATCGACCACTGCTTCTTCACCGCCGGCCTGCACCGGGTCGAGATCTGCATCCGGCCCGAGAACACCAACTCGCTGCGGGTCGTGGAGAAGCTGGGGATGCGCGAGGTCGGGCTCGCGCCGCGGTTCCTCCACATCGACGGCGACTGGCGCGACCACCGGATCTACGCCGTCACGCGCGAGGAGTGCCCGGCGGGCATGGTGGCACGGCTCAGATCCCAACAGTCACACGAGTGATTTCGCGACACACCACTCACGGTGCCGGGTGTGCCGCCGCCCCATCCCTACGCTCGGCATCGTGGACGACCTCTCTGCCCTCATCTTCGTGGCCCTTGCGGTGGCGTGGGCCGTCTACCTCATCCCCAAGGCGCTCCAGCACCACGAGGACGCCGTGCGCAGCCGGTCGGTCGACCGGTTCTCCCACACCATGCGGGTCCTCGCCCGGCGCGAGCCGGTCAACCGTCGCAACGCCCGCCTGGTGGTGAGCCCCGGCCGGACCCCGTCCGCGCCGATCGTCACCACGAAGCACGTCACGTCCGCCGAGTCCGAGACCCGCGCAGCGGCACTGCCGACCTCTCGGGCTGCGGTACGACGTCGCCGGCGCGTGCTCGGCCTGGTCCTCGTCTCGCTGCTCGCCACCCTCGGCGCGGCGGCGTTCGGCGTCATCAGCGGGTGGTACGTCGCCATCCCCGGCGCCGTGCTGGTGGCGTGGCTCGTGGCCTGTCGGCTGATGGTGCGGCACGAGCAGGCCCGCGAGCTCGACGCCTGGCTGCACGAGGCCGCGACCGGCGAGGTGCCGGTGATCCGGGCCGACCTGCCCCCGGTGGGCGGCGGCGGGGAGGACCTGGAGGACACCGGCACCGTCCCGGCGGTCACCGACCCCAGCCTGTGGGACCCGATGCCGGTGACGCTGCCGACCTACGTCGGGAAGTCGGCCGCCCAGGCCCGCACCGTCCGCACCATCGACCTCGACTCGACCGGCGTCTGGACGTCGGGGCGCACCGAGGCCGACGCCGCCATCGCCCGGCAGGCCGAGGACGACGAGCGGAGCCGCAAGGCCGCCGAGGTGGAGCAGCAGCGCCGAGCCTCCGGCTCCTGAGCGCCCTACAGTGACGGCCATGGCCGTCCACCTGAGCGAGTCCCGCACCGTTCCCGTCCTGCCCGCAGACGCCTTCGCGCGCCTGATGCCGATGCCGCTCGACCAGCTCTTCACCAGCCGCAGCGGCCCGATCCCGCCGATCCGGGAGACCCGGGAGCAGCCCGCCACCTGGGACACGGTCGGCCAGAGCCGGCTGATCGTGCTCGCCGACGGCGGCACCATGCGCGAGACGCTGACCACCGTCGACCCCCCGCGCTCCTTCGGCTACGACATCACCGACCTCACCGGCGCGTTCAGGCTGCTGGTCTCCTCGGCGTCGGGCCGCTGGGACTTCGAACCCGACGGCACCGGCTGCCGCGTCACCTGGTCCTGGACCGTCCACCCCCGCGGCCCGATCGGCCCGCTGGCGATGCCGGTATTCGGCCGGTTCTGGCGGGGCTACGCCCGCAAGGCCCTGGCCCGGCTCGACTCCCAGCTGGCCCGCACCTGATTCGGAACGTCGCCCGCCCTGGTGCTAACGTTTCGCCCGCTTGGGGCTGTGGCGCAGTTGGTAGCGCGTCTCGTTCGCAATGAGAAGGTCAGGGGTTCGAATCCCCTCAGCTCCACCAGTCGTAGCCGCCAGTTCCCGTTGCCGTGACCACGCCGACAGCTTCACCCGAACCCGGGTAGGGGACGTTCATTCCGTAGTACCCGGTGACCAAGGTGGGGATGGCGATGATCGCCGCCCAGCTGGACACCTGCTTCATCACCCGATTCTGGCGGTGGTCCCGAAGGCTGACCTCGGTTTCCACGATGGTGCTGGCGGTCTCGCCAGGGATCCAGGTCGTCGATGAGGCCGATGACATGGTCGTGGACGTCCTGGAAGTAGGGAGTGAGTTCCTCGGTGACAAAGCCGTGCTCGCGCCGCACGAGGCCGCCGCACACCTCCCGCATCGGCACGACCAGACGGTGTAGTCGGAACAAGGCCCGGGTCATGTCGAACCACTGTCGCTGCCTGAGGGGAGCGAGCTTCTGCTCGCTGAACATGCTTTCGCTGAGGAGCTCGTAGAACTCGTCCAACGCCTCCGTCGCGTCGGCGTAGGTGTCCACCACGACGTCGAGCAGCGCGTAGAGCAGGAAGTCGACCCCGTTCGCAGCCAGGTCGGAGGAGCGGTCCCAGCGCTCGAGCACAGGCTCGATCGGGAAGGTCGGGGTCTTGCGCACCGTGACGAGCCAGCGACCGCTGATGAACGCGCTCAACTCTGCTTCGTCCAGCCTGCCGGCGTCGAGGTCGACGCGCGCTGCGTGACAGGAGAGAAACAGGTGGGTGTCGTACCTGACCAGCTTGGGTCTTTGGCGACTGCGAACGTCCTCGACCGCGAGCTCGTGCAGCGTGAGCTTCTGGGCCAGATCGTCGAGCTGCTCCTCGGACGGGTCGCAGAGGTCGATCCAGATGCTCCGGACGCCTTCGTGCCGCGTCGTCGCTCCGTCACGTACTGGTTTCCCTGGCGGGCTCCTCGATGAGGCCGAGCTGGGCGAGCATGTCCAGCTGGTCGAAGTAGAAGTCGTGCCGCACGATCCGGCCCTCTCGCACGGTGGCCACGTCTGCCGAGCGGAGACGGATCTGCTTGCCCGTCGGAGGGACCGTCTGCCCATCGGGCATGGTGAGCGGTGCGGTGTGCGTGGCTATGAAGTCGCCCTGATCAATCGCGCACTCCTCCGTCTCGTGTTCGTTCAACGGCACGAACTGCCGGTCCGTGAAGGATCCGACGAACGTGCGGTTCCACTCGATGAAACGGTCGATGCCGTGCAGCTCGCCTTCGTCTGGGGTCGTCGCGACGACATCCGGCGCGTAGATGTCGCGGAGTGCCTCCAGATCACCGGTGAGCACCGCAGCGGTGGCTCGGTCCATGAGTTCACGTGGCTGTCCCATCGGGCACCTCCTTGTCGAGACAGTGTCCGGTCGAGCCGGGACGATGGTCGACCAGACGTCTTGATCCACGCTAATCCCGTGGAACCGGTGCTATCAATGGCATGGCGCAGGTCGGTCAGTGCCGTGGCTGCCCCCGAGTGACTCAACCCGGCTCAGCCAGGGATTGCGCCAGTGTCGAGAGCTCGAGGACGTCGGACTTGTCGAGCACATGGACGTTCAGGCGCTCAACCTCGTCCTCATCCAGGGTTCCTGCCCACCCGGTCCACAGCACGATGGGGATGGGGTCACCGACGAGCCGGCGTTCAGCAGCGATCTCCATGCCGCTGCCGGGCGACATGCTCTGGTCGAGCACGGCCACGTCGTACGCCTCACCGTCCAGGGCAGCCGATGCCTCGAGGGCCGAGGTCACCGTCGTGACCGCCCACCCGCGCAGGCCGAGGAGCTGGGCGGCCATCTCGCGGATGTCCTCGTCGTCGTCGGCCAGGAGGAGCTTCATCGTGGTTCCCGGGGGATGCTGAGCGCGAAGACGGAGCCTTCCGGATCTGTCCGCTCCAGGAGCAACGTCCCCCCTTGGGCCTCCGCGGCCTCGCGGGACACGTACAGGCCCAGGCCGTTGCCCGTCGACGCGGCCGTGGGGCCGAACGGCTCGAACAGCCGGGGGAGCACATCCAGGCTCACGCCCGGACCGTCGTCGGCGACGCGCACGGCCATGGTGTCCTCGTCACCGGTCAGCTGGATCTCGACCTCCGACCGAGCCACCCGCTCGGCGTTCTCCACGAGGTTGTGCAGGATCTGCTCCGTCCGCTGCCGGTCGCACCAGGCCTCGGCAGTCTCCAGGTCTCCGGTGACACGGAGTCGGTCGTGTTCGTTGGCAACCTGGCTCACGACCTCGATGAGATCCACGAGCTCGCAACGGACTGGAAGCGGTTGCTCCAGGCTCAGTCGCGACCAGTCGAGGAACTGCCGTACGAGACGCGTCAGCTGCGCCACGCGAGCATGGGCTCGGGTGGTGAGGTGTTGTCGGTACTCATCGTCGATACCGGGCTGGTCCAGCAACCTGAGCGACGTCGCGATGACGGCGAGCGCCGTTTGCATGTCGTGGCTCACTCCCGCCAGAAGGGCGATACGCGCGTTCCTCGCAGCCCAGTTCGCCCGGTAGTCGGCGAGCTCCAGGCTGGTGCGGCACCGTGCCAGGAGCTCACCAGGCGTGAACGGCTTGACCACGTAGTCGTCCGCGCCGGCATCGATGGCACCTGCAGCCGCTTCGGAACCGGCACGGGCGGAGAGCATGATCACGGGCGTGCTCCGAAGCGCGTCGTCTCCGCGAATCTCCTTCAGCAGTCCGAGGCCGTCGAGCACGGGCATCATCACGTCTGTCACGACCAGATCGACGCGTCTGGACCGGAGGACCTCCAGAGCTTCGAGTCCATCGGGGGCCGTCGTGACCTGCCCGAGAGTCGACAGCACACGTGTGACCCGGGATCTCATCGCGGCGTTGTCCTCGACGACGAGAATGTGCGGACCGCCCGTCTGGCCCGGGAGACTGACGGGCTCGGACCCCATGTCGCCGTGCGGCGCGACGTCGCGGGCCAGAGCCTGTGCCGCCTCGAGGTGGAGGCCCCACTGGGACGGCTGGGTGTCGGTCCCGCGCAGGAGTGGCAGCACGACCTCGAAAGTGGATCCGACACCCAGCTCGGACTCGGCGGTGGTCGACCCACCCATCGCCCGCGCCGCCTCCGCAACGAGCGCGAGGCCGATCCCGGCGCCTTCGATGCTGCGACCACCACTGTTCTGGACGCGGTGGAACCGGTCGAAGACCCGGTCGAGATCTGACCCGGGGATGCCCACACCGGTGTCCGTGACGCGCAGCACCACGTGCTCGTCGCGGCACGTGAGGGCAACACCTACGGACCCGCGGGGAGTGAACTTGATCGCGTTCGCGACCAGGTTCAACACGATCTTCTCCCACAGCTCCGGGTCCACGACCACGAGGCCCAGATCCGGGTCGAGCTCGGTCTTGAACACCAGACCGAGCCGGTGTGCCGCGATCTCGAAGGACTGGAGCAGGTCATGGGTGATCTGCACGAGATCTGTCGTCTCCGGGGATGCCGTCAGGCCGTCCGTCTCGATGCGCGCCACATCGAGCAGGGCGTTGACCAACCGGAGGAGTCGGTGCGCACTGCCGTGCATCACCTCGGCCTCCGCCCGTTCGATCACTTCTTCGCGACCGTCCAGGACGTCCTCGAGTGGGGCGAGGAGCAGCGTGAGCGGGGTCCGGAACTCGTGGCTGACGTTGGACAGGAAGGTGGTCTTGGCCGCGTCGAGTGCCGCGAGGGCCTCGAGTCGAGCCTGCTCGCGCGCCCGCGCCGTGGTCACGGTCAGGATCTGCCCCACCTGATCCGCGACCAGACCGAGAAACCGCTCGTGATCACCGTCGTAAGGCCGCAGTGGATGGGGAATCAGGGCGAGAACCGCCTCGACCTCGTCCTGCGCGCGCACCGGAAGCGCGGCCCACCCCGCCGGCTGCCCGTCCCCCGGCTCATGGCCGGGGATCGTGGCGTAGACGTGCCGCCGTTCGCGCCACGTCTTCCCCACCGGGTGGTCGGCGGACGGGATGACGTCCGGGAGGACCTCGGTGTCCGCGTCGCCGAAGGCCCCCGTCCGTAGCAGCACCGGCGTCCCGTCGGCGGCCTGGCTCGCCTCACTGTAGAGAGCGCCGCCCACCAGGTCCTGCCGAGCACCCGCAAGCACGTCCAGAGCGGCACCCATTGCCTCATCAGGCGTGCTCGCCCGGGTTGCAACCCGGGTCAGCTCGTTGAGCACGCCCAGCCGGCGGACGGCGACGACCTTGTCGGTGGTCACGAACACCACCGCGAGTACGCCGCCGGGGCCCGCCTCGTCCGGGACGTGGGAGTAGGAGAAGGTGAAGTTGACCTCTTCCAGGCCGTCACCGCGCTCGATCGTCAGCGGACGGTCCTCGTCGAGAGTGGCTGCGCCACCGGCGAGCACGGACTCCTGCATCGGGCCGATCTGGTCCCAGATCTCAGCGAACATCTCGGGGAGCCGACCACCGACGGAGTTCGGGTGCTTGGCGCCGAGGGTCGGGATGTAGGCGTCGTTGTAGATCGTCACGAAATGCTCGCCCCAGGCCAGGATCATGGGGTAGCGGCTGCGGAGCACGATCGCCGCCGCTGCCCGCAAGCTCGGCGACCACGCCTCGACCGGCCCCAGCGGGCTCGTGGACCAGTCGTGAGCGGCCAGACGGAGCGCCATCTCACCGTCGCAAGCGAAGAGCGGGTCCCTGCCCGGCATACGTCGAACTGTACTCGTGTGGCCCTCTGAGGGGGCGCGCGCAATCGGTGACAGCGGTGCAACCCCCCAAATTCTGGGGATTCCCGCGCAACGAGGAACTCGCGAGGCTGGAAGGCCACCGCCCTGCGGGGCTGGGGGGAGACGGGGGAGGGAGAGGGTCTTCCGTTCGCAGTCCGATCCACTTCGGCAGGCCTTCATCCCTCCCGCCCGATCTCGTCGGCGGGCAGCAGCACCATCAGGGCAGGCGCCGTGTCGCGAGTGGATCCGGAAGAGGCGTTGGATCGTCTGCTGCGCGACTTGCGCAGCAGTCGGGAGGGCTTGTCGGAGCGGGAGGCGGCCCGCCGGCTGGTCAGCGCCGGACCGAACGAGCTGGTGCGGACCCGCGGACGTTCCTGGGTCTGGGAGCTGGGGGACCAGCTGCTGCATCCGCTGGCGCTGCTGCTCTGGCTGGCCGCGGCGCTGGCGCTGCTCGGCGGGACCACGGCCGCTCGCGGTCGCCATCGTCGTGGTGATCTGGATCAACGCCCTGTTCGCCTTCATCCAGGAGCAGCATGCCGAGAAGGCGGTCGAGGCGCTGTCGGCGTACCTGCCGCCGCACGCGCGGGTGCTTCGCGACGGGCCACGCAGAGCTCGGTCGACGCCCGGAGCTCGTCCCCGGGACGTCATCGTCGTCGCCGAGGGCGATCGGGTCTCGGCCGACGCGCGGCTGCTCGGCCGGCGCGGTCGAGATGGACCTGTCGGCGCTCACCGGCGAGTCGCATGCCGGTGCTCCGCACGACGTATCCCGGGCGACACCACGGTGCCGCTGCTGCAGGCCACGCGACCTCCTCTTCAGCGGCACCGACCTGCACCGGGGGCGAGGCGACCGCGCGTCGTCTTCGCCACCGGCATGCACACCGAGCTCGGCCGGATCGCCGCGCTCTCGCAGCGCGTCGGGCGCGAGGAGAGCCCGCTGGAGGCCCAGGTCAAGCGTGTCGCCCGGCTCATCGCCGCTCGTCGCGGTCGGGATGGGCGTGGCGTTCATCCCGCTCGGCACCCTGGTCGCCGGGCTGTCGCTTGGCCGACACCTTGAACTTCGCGATCGGCCTGCTCGTCGCCAACGTGCCGGAGGGGCTGCTGCCGACGATCACGCTCGCGCTGGCGGTCGGCGTCCGGCTGCTCGCCCGCCAGGGCGCGCTGGTCAAACGCATCTCCGCCGTGGAGACGCTGGGCTCGACGCAGCGTCATCTGCACCGACAAGACCGGCACGCTGACCCTGAACCGGATGCGGGCGCGTCGGGTGTGGACGGCTGCCGGTGTCGACTCGAGCCGGCGACGAGCCGGTCGCGCCCGCGCCGGGCTCACCGTCCGCTGCGGCTGGCCGCGGCCGCGGTGGCCTGCAACAACGCCAGCTCGATCGACCAGCCCGGCAGCGAGCCGGGGACCCCACCGAGCTTGCCCTGCTGCACCTCGCCGCCGACCTCGGCGTCTACCCTGCCGGCCGGCCATCCGGGACCGGGTCGCGCAGTTCCACTTCGACCCCGCGCTTGCGCCGGATGTCGACCGTCGACCGACAGCTCGAGGGGCGTCCGGCGTGCAGCACCAAGGGCGCACCCGAGGAGGTGCTGCCGCGATGCACCCGCGTCGCGGTCCGGCCCGGACACGACGAGCCCATGACGGCCGCGATGACGACGCAGCTCCGACGACGCGGGTCGTCGACGAATGGGCGAGCGAGGGGCTCCGGCTGCTCGCCGTCGCCGCCGCGGGCTCGCCCGGACCGGACGGTGCGGCTACCGTCGCACCGCGCGAGGAAGCCGAGCGAGACCTCACCCTGCTCGGGCTCGTCGGCCATGGTCGACCCGCCTCGGCCGGAGGTGCGCCGGCGCCGTGGCCCGCTGCCACACGGCCGGGCATCCGGCTGCTCGTCGTCACCGGCGACCACGGCCTCACCGCCCGCCGCGATCGCCGAACAGGTCGGCATCGGACGGCACGGCCTACGCGTCGTCAACGGCCCGGACCTCGACGCGATGCCGGAGGCGGAGCTCGACGCCCTCCTCGCCGGCGGCGACGAGATCATCTTCGCCCGCAGCTCTCCGGAGGCGAAGATGCGCATCGCCGACGCCCTCCAGGACCAGGGTCACGTCGTGGCGATGACCGGTGACGGCGTCAACGACGCCCCGGCGCTGCGCCGCGCCGACATCGGCGTCGCGATGGGCAGGTCGGGCACCGACGTGGCCCGGGAGGCGGCCACCATGGTGCTCACCGACGACAACTTCGCCACCATCGTCACGCGCCGTCGAGGCGGGCGGCCAGGTCTACGACAACGTCCGCAAGTTCATCGTCTACATCTTCGCGCACGCCACCCCGGAGGTCGTCCCGTTCCTGCTCTTCGCGCTCTCCGGCGGCGCGATCCCGCTGCCGCTCACGGTGATGCAGATCCTCGCCATCGACCTCGGGACCGAGACCCTCCCGGCGCTCGCCCTCGGCCGCGAGCCTGCCGAGCCGGGCCTGATGGACGCGGCCGCCCCGGCGGCGCAGCGCCAGCGTCATCGACGGCCCCATGCTCGCCCGGGCTTGGGGTCTGCTGGGTGGGGTCTCGGCGGTGCTGGTGATCGCCCTCTTCCTGCTCACCCTGGTCGCCGGGCGGCTGGACGCCGGGCGCCGACGTCGAGCCGGACCGCTGCACGACGTGTGGCGGCAGGCCACCACGATGACCTTCCTCGGCATCGTCACCTGCCAGATCGGGACCGCCTTGGCAGCGCGCACGCAGTACGCGTCGCTGTTCACGATCGGTCCGGCCTCCAACCGGCTGCTGCTGTGGGGGATCGCCTTCGAGATCGTCTTCGCCGCCGCCGTCGTGCTCGTGCCGGCCCTGCAAGAGGTGTTCGGAACGGCGACTCCTCAGCCCTGGCAGCTCCTCGCGCTCCTGCCCCTCCCCGTGATCGTCTGGGGCACGGATGAGCTGTGGCGCTGGACCAGACGCCGTCGCCGGCTCGTCGAGGCCGCCCGAGCGACACGCGGCGGGCCAGACGGTCCTCCCTGACCGGCTCGACCGCCCTCGGGCGGAGAAGCCTCGCCGTCAGCGGGCGATCGGCACCCGCTTGGGCCCCGCGACCTTCTCGGGGTGGAGGGCGACCCGTACCTCGAGGATGCCGTTGTCGTAGGTGGCCCTGACGTCGTCGTCGTCGGCGCCGTCGGGCAACCGGACGGTGCGGGTGAAGGCGCCGTACCGGAACTCGGAGCGGTGCTCGTCCTTCTTCTCCTCCCGTCGTTCACCGTGCACGGTCAGCATGCCGTCCTGGATCGTGATGTCCATGTCCTTCTCCGGGTCGATGTCGGGCAGCTCGGCGCGCAGCACGTAGTGCCCGTCGTCGAGATAGTCCTCGATCCGGATCGGCTGGCTGTCACCCGTGAGCCGCGGCATCGCACGGAACGGGAGCTCTTCGTTGAGCCAGTCGATGAGTTCGGTGAGCATCGGGCGCTGGCGCATCATCACGTTGGTCATGGTGGTCTCCTTCGGTGACCGGATGGTCCGAGTCCATCGCGGCCAGCCGGTGGAGGACAGGGCCGACAGTCCTGAAACCCCCGGGCAATCCGGCTCTCCCGGGGGACCGAGCCCAACGGCCCCGGGCGAGCGAGCCATTGGCCTCTGTCCGGTGCTCGCGCCGGGATCCACCTCAGCGACATCCCGGTGCTGGACTACCAGCGGCACCTGTTCCGGGAGAAGACCCTGACGAGCGTCACCTCGAACACGCGGGCCGATGGCGAGCATCTGCTCGGGCTGGCCCGGCGTCTGGGTGTCCGGGCCACCGTGTCGCGGTATCCGTTCGAGGAGGCGGACCGGGCCCTCCGCGACCTGGCGGCCGACCGGGTCTCCGGTGCAGCGGTCCTGACCCTCGACTGACCGCTGGCTGGCCCGATGTCACCGCGTCCGGCGGACGGACCAGACTGTGCCCCGTGACCGACACCGCGGACCGCGCCGTACCCCGGCAACGAGTGCGCACGCCGTACGGCGCCCGCATCCTCGGCCGCGCCGACCAGTCGCCGCGCGCGCAGCGGGTGCGGGTGCAGGTGCTGCTCACCGGGCTGCTCGTGGTCACCAACCTGGTCGGCGCCGGGGTGGTCTTCCTGATCTCCGCCGTGGTGATCCCGGCCCCGGAGGCCAATCGGGAGACGGTCCTGACGCTGGCGATCGGGGTGCCGGTCTACGTCGCCTGCGCGGTGGCGATCGGGGTGGTCGTGGGCACCACCACGACCCTGCGGGCGCTGCGGTGGACGCTCACCGAGGGCGCGGTCCCCGACGACCGGGACCGGGCGCGGGTGTTCAAGGTGCCGTTCCGGCTGACCGTGCTGCAGTTCGCGCTGTGGGCGGGGGCCACCGCGCTGTTCACGCTGCTGGCCGCCGCGGTGCAGCCCGAGCGGGCGCTCGCCACCGGCCTGACCGTGGGGACCGCAGCGATCGTGGTGTGCGGCGTGGCCTACCTGCTCACCGAGTTCGCGATGCGCCCGATCGCGGCGCGCGCGCTGACCGAGGCCAGGTCCAGCGACAAGCGGCGTGGCATGAGCATCCGCTCCCGGATGGTCATCTTCTGGTTCGTCGGCACCGGCGCGCCGGTCGTCGCGCTGGTCATCGCCTCGATCCTCACCCTGACCGGCGACTCCTCGCGCGCCAGGCTGCCGGTCGTCACGCTCGTGGTCGGCGCCGTGCTGCTGGTCTTCGGGCTGCTGATCACGGTGCTCGGCGCCCGGGCCGTGGAAGCGCCGGTCCGCTCGGTCCGCACCGCCATGCTCGAGGTCGAGCGCGGCGAGCTCGACGCCGAGGTCGTGGTCTACGACGGCACCGAGCTCGGCCTGCTGCAGGCGGGCTTCAACCAGATGGCCGGCGGGCTGCGCGAGCGCGAGCGGATCCGCGACCTCTTCGGCCGCCACGTCGGCCACGAGGTCGCCCAGCGGGCCGCGTCCGGCCTCGGTGAGATCGAGCTCGGAGGCGAGACCCGCGAGGTCTCGGTGCTGTTCGTCGACCTGGTCGGCTCCACGACGTACGCCGAGGAGCACCCGCCCACCGAGGTCGTGGCGATGCTGAACCGGTTCTTCGGCGTCGTCGTCGACGAGGTGGACGAGCGAGGGGGGCTGGTCAACAAGTTCATCGGCGACGCGGTGCTCGCCGTCTTCGGCGCCCCCGTCGAGCAGGACGACCACGCCACCTCCGCCCTGGCCGCGGCCCGCCGGATCGCCGCCCGCCTCGCGGACGAGGTGGACGAGGTGCGGGCCGGCATCGGGGTCGCCACCGGCGAGGTCGTGGTCGGCAACGTCGGCCACGAGGAGCGCTTCGAGTACACCGTGATCGGCGACGCCGTGAACGCCGCCGCCCGGCTCACCGAGCTCGCCAAGGACGTGCCCGGCGGCGTACTCGCCCTCGGTGAGTCGCTCGACGCGGCGACCGAGGACGAGCGGTGCCACTGGGCGGAGCGCGACTCGACGACCCTCCGCGGCCGCAGCGCATCCACCCGGCTCGCCGGTCTGCGGGGGCCGGCCTGCGTGACGACGACCCACCCCAGTGACCCGACGAGACCCGGCTCGTTGAACGGGACGTGACTCTGCGTCGTACGTCCCTCGCTGCCGTCGTGGCGGCACTCGTCCCGGCCGCGCTCGTGCTCGGTACGCCGACCAGCGGGGCCGGTGCGCCGATGGCTGAGCAGGCCGAGGCCGCCTCGATCGCGCAGCCGCTGCGGTACGTCGCGATGGGCGACTCCTACAGCGCGGCGTCCGGCGTCCTCCCGCCCGACCCGGCCGCCGACCCCCGGTGCGCCCGGTCGCTGCTGAACTACCCCAAGCTGATCGCGGCCCGGACCGGCGCCCGCCTCACCGACGTCACCTGCGGCGGTGCCGACACCACCGACTACGCGAGCCCGCAGTACGACGGCGTCGCGCCGCAGCTGGAGGCGCTCTCGAAGCGCACCCAGCTGGTCACCATGACGATCGGCGGCAACGACAGCGGCGTCTTCATCAGCTCGATCGTCCAGTGCGGCGTCGCCGGCCTCTCGACGCTGGGTCAGGGCAGCCCCTGCCGGGACCAGTACGGCAGCTCGTTCGAGGACACGATCCGCGAGAAGACCTACCCGTCACTGGTCGAGGCGCTCACCCGGGTGCACCGCCGCGCGCCGAACGCGGAGGTCGCGATCCTCGGCTACCCGTGGATCCTGCCCGAGACGGTCGGGTGCTTCGACAAGATGCCCGTCGCCGAGGGTGACGTCCCCTACCTGCGCAGCCTGCAGCGGACCCTCAACGACGCCGTACGCCGCGCGGCGGCCGCCACCGGCTCGACCTACGTCGACCTCAACCGGGTCTCCGAGGGCCACGACGCGTGCCAGCCGATCGGCACCCGCTGGGTCGAGCCGGTCACCCAGGGCACCAACCCGGTGATCGTGCACCCGAACGCGCTCGGCGAGGAGCGGATGGCCGCCCGCACCATGAAGGTGCTGGACCTGCGCGACTGAGGCCTGGCGTCAGCCGCGGCTGAGCCGGATCTTGCGCGACTTCAGTCGCTTCTCGTGGTACTCGCCGTCGTCCCAGGTCAGCCGGGCGCGCACGGTGAACGTGCCGGCGCGGGTGGGTTGGGCGCAGAACTCGAAGCGGCCGCGGCCGCGGGCGGGGTCGCGGCCCTTCCACTCGTAGCCGGTGGCGATCGTCTCGCCGTCGGGGTCGATGAGGAACAGCTCCAGCGACCAGTCGCTGTCCTCGGCGTCGACGCGGTAGCGGTAGCGGTGGCTCTGGCACCCCTGCTCGAGGGTCCCGTCGGGGGAGCGGACCGAGCCGCTGGCCTGCTGGTGCTCGAGCGAGTGCAGCTCACCCTCCAGGCCCGCGCTGGCGGGGGCTGCGCCGAGGGTGAGCGCGCCGGCTGCGAGCGCCGCGGTGGCGGGGACTGCGAGACGGCCGAGGAAACCCTTGGTCTGATTCATACTCATGGTATGTACAACGCGCTCCGGCGCGGTCGGGTCACGGCCCGGGCGGTGTGACGTGCGCCGCCCGCGCGAACCGCACGGCACCCGTGGCTGCCGTAGCCGACCAGCCGGCCGCCGTACGGCTCCCCGTCGAAGCCGACCATGAGCAGCCCCTCGCCGTCGTCGAGCAGGGTCGGCCAGGAGATGTTGGTGGGGTACGGCGCGTCGAGGTCGCCGAGCTCGTCGAGCGCGAGGTCGAAGACCGGGTAGCGGCGCTTCACGCCGTCGCTGGCCAGCACCCGCCACTCGCCGCCGACCCGATGGAGGGTCGGGCCCTCGGTCTCCCTGAGCGTGGTCGCGGCGCCGCGGAGCGCGAGGGTGTCGAGGGTCGGCCCGGACGCGGTGACCGGGTGGAACCGGAAGAACTTGCTCGCGGAGACGTACGCCGCCAGCCAGCCGTCGTCGGTCCGCACCAGGTGCGGGTCCCAGACCCCGACCGACGTGAGCCCGGTCGTCGGCAGCGGCAGGGGGCGGGTGTCCAGCACGTGCCGGCCGGCCAGCAGGTCGGCGTCGGTCTCGGCGAGGGTGGCCTCGACGGTCGCACCCTTGCGGTGGAGGTCGAAGTCGCCCCACGTGCTGGTGGCGAGCAGCCACCGGTCGCCGTCGCGCAACAGGTGGCTGGCGTGGTCGCCGTACACCCCGGGCTGGTCTGGCCGCCGGAAGAAGACGTCACTGAGGTGGGTGAGCTGCAGCGAGAGCGGGTCGAGCTCCCACACCGAGGTGTGGGCGGTGTCGAAGAAGCCGGGGCCGGCGCTGGTCGCCGTGAGCAGCACCCGGCCGTCGGGGCGGTGGGCGGTGCCGTCGGCGTTCGTCACCAGCCGGAGGTCGCGCAGCCCGAGCTGGCCGAAGCCGCGCAGGTCGCCGCCCTCGGCCGCCAGCCCGGCCAGCCACGTCTCGTCGTGCGGGTCGAGCCGGTCCCGGAGGTCGACGAACCCTCGCACCACCCACGTCCCGGCCTCCAGCCCCGCGGCGGCCAGCCTGGTCCCCGTCAGGGTGAGCGCGACCCGCTCGACCGGCGCCTCGGGCCGACCCGTGCGGCGGCTGCGGTGGTCGGTCGTCTCGCCCCCGGCGGTCACCCGGAGCGAGAACCCCTCGGCGTCGTACCGCACCGCCAGCCGGTCCTCCCCGCTCACCAGCGCGAGGTCGGTGGCGTCGGCGGCAGGCACCTCGACGGCGAGGTACGGCGCCAGCGGCGCGGCCAGCACGCCGGGCCGGGCCAGGGCGACCGGACGCGTGCTGCCTGCGGGGGAGAAGCGGGGCCAGATCACGGGAGACAGCATGCCCTTGACCCGGAGCGGCTCCGCGAGCGACCGTGTCGCCATGCTGCGGCCCGCACACGAGAACGTGGCGACCGTCCTGGTCGACCCGGCGGTGCTGGTCGAGCTCGAGATCGAGCTGATGGCGCTCGACCTGTGGCTGTGGCCGATCGCCACCGCGCCGAACTGCGCCGACGGGCCGCGGCGGGCCTTCCAGCTGCGGCGCCGGCTGCTGATGGCGCGACGGGGCGCGTGGGACCACGCCGCCGACTGGGTGCCGGTGTGGATCTCCTTCGGCGACAGCTGGCGCCACGGCGACGAGCCGCTCTCGTGGCAGGCCCGCGCCACGCTCTACCGGACCCTCGACGACCACGCCGACCAGGTCCGCTACCGCCGCGGCCTCGGCGGCGTCCCGCCGCTCGACGTCCCGCGCGAGCAGACCGCCTGAGCGCTCGTCTACGGTCCTCACCATGGACGACGTCGTCATCTGCTCCCCGCTCCGCACGCCCGTCGGACGCTACGGCGGGGCGCTCGCCTCCCTCGGACGCCGCCGACCTCGCGACCCAGGCGCTGCGGGCGCTGGTCGCGCGCACCGGGCTCGGTGAGGGCGACGTCGACGACGTGGTGCTCGGCCAGGGCTACCCCAACGGCGAGGCGCCCGCGATCGGCCGGGTCGCGGCGCTCGACGCCGGGCTCGGCACCGGCGTGCCCGGCGCCCAGGTCGACCGACGCTGCGGCTCGGGGCTGCAGGCGGTGCTCTACGCCGCCGGCCAGGTCGCGACCGGGGCGGCGCGGGTCGTGGTCGCCGGTGGGGTCGAGTCGATGTCGCAGGTGGAGCACTACGCGCTCGGGCTGCGCACCGGGCTCCGCGCCGGCGGCACCCAGCTGCTCGACCGCCTCGACCGGGCCCGCGAGACGGCCGGCGGCGCCGACCACCCGGTCCCGGGCGGGATGCTCGAGACGGCCGAGAACCTGCGTGCGGCGTACGGCATCAGCCGCGAGGAGCAGGACGCGTACGCCGTGCGCAGCCAGCAGCGGGCCGGTGCCGCCCAGGAGTCCGGGGCCTTCGCCGACGAGCTGGTCCCCGTCACCGTGGCCGGCCGCGGTGGCGACACCGTCGTCGACCGCGACGAGCACCCGCGGCCGGGGACCACCCTCGACGAGCTCGCCGCGCTGCGTCCGGTCCGGCTCCGGCTCGACCCCGACGCCACCGTCACCGCCGGCAACGCCAGCGGCCAGAACGACGGCGCCGCGCTCTGCGTGGTCACCACGCGCGCGGAGGCCGGGCGGCGCGGGCTGGAGCCGATGCTGGTGCTCCGGTCGTGGGCCGTGGCCGGCGTCGGCCCCGAGGTGATGGGCATCGGCCCGGTCGCCGCCACCGGCGCCGCCCTCGACCGCGCCGGGCTGACCCTGGCCGACCTCGACCTGATCGAGCTCAACGAGGCGTTCGCCGTGCAGGTGCTGGCGGTGCTGCGCGAGTGGGGCCTCGACCCGGCCGACGAGCGGCTCAACCCGCACGGCTCCGGCATCTCCCTCGGCCACCCGGTCGGCGCGACCGGCGCCCGGATCCTGGCGACGCTGGCCCACGAAGCCCGACGCCGCGAGGCGCCGCTACGCCCTCGAGACGATGTGCATCGGCGGCGGGCAGGGACTCGCGGCGGTGTTCGAGGTGGTCCGGTGAGCGACCACCGAGCTGACGACCCTGATCGCCAGGCCGCGCGCCTGGCAGCGCGTGCAGCGGTGGCCGGGCGCGCTGCTGCTGGCCGTCGGGCTCTGGTCGAGCGTGTTCGGGCAGGAGCCGGCCGCCCTGGCCTTCGTCGCGATCGGCTTCTGGGGGACCGCCGAGTTCTGGCGCGGGATGCGGGTCACCGGCGACCGGCTGGTCGCGCAGGGTCGGCTGCGGCGCCGCACCGATCCCGCTCGCCGAGATCCTGCAGGTCGGGCAGAGCCCCAGCCGCACCGTGTGGGTGCAGGCGCGCGGCAGGCGCACGGTCGTGCTCCACATGGCCGAGACCCGGATCGACGTGCCCGGCTCGCTCCCCGAGATCCACGACCGGCTCCGCGAGCTCGCCGCCGAGGCCGGCGCCACGCTCGACCCGCCCCTCGAGGCTCCCCAGCACCCGCCCCGGCCGGCCACGCCGTTCTTCGGCTGGTGAGCGTGGGCGGCCGCTTGTAACGCCGGGTTAGCAGCTGTTCGCCACCGGTTGCAGCCGCGTGGGAACAGTCAATAACCCGGCGTTACAAGCACGCCGCCGCCGCTCAGATCCAGCGCGCGAACCAGATCCGGTCGAGCCACTCCCCGTGGGTGAGCAGCTGGTCGGTGTAGATCGGCCAGAACCACGCGAAGTTCAGCAGCACCAGCACGAAGAACGAGCCGGCGACGACCACGCCGACGGTTCTGTCGCGGGGTCGGCTCGGTGGAGTGGCCGACCAGCTTGCCCATCACCAGGGTCGAGGCGATCACCAGGAACGGCACGGTCATCACGGCGTAGAAGAGGAAGATCGGCCGGTCGTCGTTGGCCAGCCACGGCAGCCAGGTCGACCGCCGTGCCGACGACGGGTACGCCGAAGCGCCAGTCGCGCTGGCCGGCCCAGAGCACCACCGACGCGATGAGGGCGAGCAGCGAGCCCCACCACAGCGCGGGCGTCCCGAGCAGCAGCACCTGCCGCAGGCAGTCGGAGCCCTCCGGGGCGTCGCAGCCCTGGCGACCCGGCTGGATGTCGGTGTCGGCGTTGACGCCCACGCCCCGGTTGAGCAGCAGCCAGCCGATCGGCTGCGACTCGTAGGTGTGGTCGGAGTCGTCGAGGAAGTGGGTGTGGAAGACGTAGACGTCGTGGTGGTAGTACGCCAGCGACCGCAGCGACTGCGTCACCTCGCCGAGCCCGGACGCGTCCGGCTCGTCGCGGGTCGGCCACGGCGTGCCGCCGTCGTACTGGCGTGTACTGGGTGTCCGACAGCGCCCGCTCGTACTCCCCGGCGTGCACCAGCCAGCCGGTCCAGGTCGCGACGTAGACCACGAAGCCCGACCAGCACGAGGTAGACGAAGGCGGGTACGCCGTCGACGAGGGCCGACCTGACCAGCGACCACCGCACGCCGAAGGACCGGCGGGCACCGGCGCTCCACGCCCAGACCAGCAGCCCGAAGGCCGCGAGCACGTAGAGGGCGCTCCACTTGGTGCCGACCGCGAGCCCGAAGCTGACCCCGCCCAGCGCCAGCCACGGCCGCCAGAGCAGGCCGCGGACCGGGCCGAAGCCGGAGGTCACGGGTGCGGGGGAGAGCCGCGCCAGCCGGGCCCGGAACCACTGCCGGTCGGCCACCACGCAGTGGATCGCGCAGAGGGTGAAGAACGCGACGAAGATGTCGAGCAGCGCGAGCCGCGACAGCACGAACTGGAGCCCGTCGAAGCAGAGCAGCAGCCCGGCCACGCAGCCGAGGACGGTCGAGCCGGTGAGCCGGCGTACGAGCCGGACCATCACCAGGACCATCAGCGAGCCGACGACCACCGACGGGACCCGCCACCCGGTCGGGTCGAGCCCGAACAGCTGCTCGCCGAGCGCGATCAGCCACTTGCCGGCCTCGGGGTGGACGATCATCGACGGGTCGTCGAGCCAGAAGCCGCGGGTGTCGCCGTCCATGATCAGCTTGTCGGCGTCCTCGACGTACTTGCGGACGTAGCCGTGGTGGAGCATCGACCAGGCGTCCTTGGCGTAGTACGTCTCGTCGAAGGCGAACTCGTCCGGCGTCCCGACCTTCCAGATCCGCAGGAAGAACGCCAGCAGCGTGACCGCGAGCGAGGCGGACCACCCGACGATCGGGTCCTCGAGCCGCCGGCGCCGCGACGCCCGCTCCCGCGCGAGCGGTACGGCGTCGCCGGAGGCCGTCCGGGAGAGCCCGGTGAGCGACGGCTCGGTCACGGGCGCGGTCATGGTCTGAGACTGTAGGCGGTGCTGCGATCATCGGGACCATGAGCGGCACCCTCGTCCTCGCGGCGACCCCGATCGGCCAGGTCGGCGACGCGCCGCCGCGGCTCGCCGCCGAGCTGACCGGCGCCGACGTCGTCGCGGCCGAGGACACCCGGCGGCTCAAGCGGCTGTGCGGCGACCTGGGCGTGGTGATCTCCGGCCGGGTCGTCTCCTACTTCGAGGGCAACGAGGCGGCGCGCACCCCGAGCCTGGTCGAGGCGCTGCTCGCCGGTGAGCGGGTGCTGCTGGTGACCGACGCCGGCATGCCCAGCGTCTCCGACCCCGGCTACCGGCTCGTCGCCGCGGCCGTCGAGGCCGGCATCACCGTCACCGCCGTCCCCGGTCCGTCGGCGGTGCTGACCGCGCTCGCGGTGTCCGGGCTGCCGGTCGACCGGTTCTGCTTCGAGGGGTTCCTGCCGCGCAAGGCGGGGGAGCGGGCCCGTCGGCTCGCTGGCCTCGCCGCCGAGGAGCGGACGATGGTCTTCTTCGAGGCGCCCCACCGCACCGAGACCGCGCTCGCCGCGATGGCGGAGGCGTTCGGCCCCGACCGGGCCGCCGCGGTGTGCCGGGAGCTGACCAAGACCCATGAGGAGGTACGCCGCGGCCCGCTCGCGTCGCTGGTGGAGTGGGCCGCTGAGGGGGTGCGCGGTGAGGTGACGATCGTCGTGACCGGCGCGGTCGCCACCGCCGACGTCGCCGCCGACCCCGACAGCTACCGCGCCGCCGTCGCCGACCTGGAGGTCGCAGGGCACCCCCCGGAAGGAGGCGATCCGCCAGGTCGCCCGCCGCGCCGGCGTACCCAAGCGCGAGGTCTACGACGCCGTCCACGTCGACCGCCAGGACGCGATAGTCCCCGAACCTTTGGCTGCGGTTTCGCGTCCAGAACGCAGCCAGAGATTCGGGGACTATCGCGCCAGACCTAGGCTGACCCGCATGACCGACGGACCGATCCGCACCCGCGCCGCGACGGAGGAGAAGTCGGGCGCGCGCCGCGACCGGGAGCGACCGCCGGCACCCGATCCGCTGCCCCACCCGGTCGTCGACAACCACTGCCACCTCGACATCGCCGACGGCGACTGGCTGCAGCCACCGAGCAGGCGATCGAGGCCGCGCGGGCGGTCAACGTGACCCGGATCGTGCAGATCGGCTGCGACCTGCCCGGCGCCCGCTGGGCGGTCGAGGCGGCCGAGAAGCACGACGGGCTCGTCGCCGGCGTCGCCCTGCACCCCAACGAGGCACCCCGGCTCGCCGCGGCCGGCGAGCTGGAGGCGGCGTACGACGAGATCGAACGGCTCGCCCGGGCGCACGACAAGGTGCGGGCCGTGGGGGAGACCGGGCTCGACCACTTCCGCACCGGCGAGGACGGCCGGACCGCGCAGGAGGAGAGCTTCCGGCGCCACATCGACCTCGCCAAGCGGCTCGACAAGACGCTGGTCATCCACGACCGCGACGCCCACGACGACGTGCTGCGGATCCTCGACAGCGAGGGCGTGCCCGAGCGCTGGGTGATGCACTGCTTCTCCGGCGACGCCGCGTTCGCCCGCGCCTGCCTCGACCGCGGCGCCCACCTCAGCTTCGCCGGGACGGTGACGTTCAAGAACGCCGCGCCGCTGCGCAACGCGCTGGTCGTGACGCCGATCGACCGGGTGCTGGTCGAGACCGACGCGCCCTACCTCACGCCGGTGCCCTACCGCGGTCGCCCGAACGCCTCCTACCTCGTCCCGCACACGGTGCGGGCGATGGCCGAGGCCCGCGGGGACGACCTCGAGACCCTCTGCGCGGCGGTCGACGCCAACACCGAACGGGCCTTCGGCGGGGCCTGGTAGCCACGCTCAGCGGGGGTGTCGCTGGTCACGCGCCGCGGGGGAGGGGTCATCGAGGGCTTGGCATGTCCGCGGGCTCTCGTTATCGTTTCGTGATTGTTGGCCGGGATCGGGACGATTCTGGCCGGCGCATGAGGTGGGTCCCACAGGTCCTGCCGCGAAAACCCCCGGTTCGTACCCCTCGCTCACCTGTGAGTGCCGTGCGTCCCGGGGCGCGCCGGTCACCCGAGGCCCGGGGAGCACGACGTTCGGAGAATTGTGCAGACGCACAGCACGCTTGCACGGCTGGTCAACAGCAAGATCGTCCTCGTCACCCTCGTGACGGCGGTGATCCTGGCCCTCGCCGGTACCACCTACGGCTACAACGCCCTCAGCAACCAGGTCACCCTGAGCCAGGACGGCAAGGCCGAGGAGGTCACCGTCATGGGCGACACCGTCGGCGACGTCCTGGAGGCCGAGGGCATCGAGATCGGCGAGCACGACCAGGTCTTCCCCAGCATCGACGAGGCCGTCACCGACGGCAGCGCCATCAGCGTCCGCTACGGCCGGCCGCTGGAGGTCAGCGTCGACGGCGAGCAGAAGACCTACTGGACCACGGCCACCGAGGTGGGCGAGCGCCCTGACCGACGTGGGCCTGCGGTTCGCCGGCGCCGACCTCTCCGTCTCCCGTGGCGGCAGCATCGACCGCGAGGGCCTGAGCCTCGAGATCGTCACCGAGAAGACCCTGAAGCTGGAGATCGCCGGCAAGAAGGTCGTCACCCGCGACCTCGCCGCGCTCACGGCGCGCGACGCGCTGGAGCAGCTGGGCGTGAAGATCGACAAGCACGACGAGATCACCCCCGGCGGTTCGCGCGAGCTGGCCGACGGCGACCGGATCGTGTTCACCGACATCCGCGTCGTCACCAAGCGGATCAAGGGCGAGGCCGTCGACTTCTCCACCGTCGAGCGCCCGGACGACTCGATGTTCGAGGGCGAGACCTCCGTGGTCCGCTCCGGCGAGGCCGGCCGGCGCGACGTCACCTACCGGATCACCTACCGCAACGGCGAGCTCGTCGCCCGCAAGGTGCTCCAGCAGAAGGTGCTCGACGCCCCGGTCTCCGCGATCGTGGCGGTCGGCACCAAGGAGGAGCCGGTCGCGCCGACCACCAACTACGCCTCCGGTGGCACCGTCTGGGACGCCCTCGCGGAGTGCGAGTCGGGCGGCAACTGGGCCATCAACACCGGCAACGGCTACTACGGCGGGCTGCAGTTCTCGCTCAGCACCTGGCAGTCGTACGGCGGTCCCGGCATGCCGCACGAGCAGAGCCGCGAGACCCAGATCATGATCGCCGAGCGGGTCCGTGCCGCCACCGGTGGCTACGGCTCCTGGCCGCACTGCTCCCAGTCGCTGGGTCTGCCCCAGTAGTCGGGATCGGTAGTCACTAACCTTCACCGCATGACGTCTTCCGCCGGTCCGAGACTCCTCGGGCCGGCGGAAGTGCGTTCGCTGGCGGCCGCCCTCGACCTGCGGCCGACCAAGCAGCGCGGGCAGAACTTCGTCATCGACGCCAACACGGTCCGCCGCATCGTCCGCGAGTCCGGGATCACCGGCACCGACGTGGTCGTGGAGGTCGGCCCCGGCCTCGGCTCGCTGACCCTCGCCCTGCTCGAGGTCGCCGCCCGGGTCGTCGCGGTCGAGGTCGACCCGCTGCTCGCCGAGCGGTTGCCGGCGACGATCGCCGAGTTCGCGCCCGCGCAGGCCGACCGGTGCGAGGTCGTGCTCGCCGACGCGCTCCGCATCACCGGGCTCCCCGGCCCCGCCCCGACCGCGCTGGTCGCGAACCTGCCCTACAACGTCTCCGTCCCGGTGCTGCTGCACCTGCTGGCGCTGCTGCCCTCGCTGGAGCGCGGCCTGGTGATGGTGCAGGCCGAGGTCGCCGACCGGCTCGCGGCCGCCCCCGGTTCCAAGGTCTACGGCGTCCCGTCCGTCAAGGCCGCCTGGTACGCCGACGTCCGCCGGGCCGGCGCGATCGGCCGCAACGTCTTCTGGCCCGCCCCCAACGTCGACTCCGGCCTGGTCGCGTGGACCCGCCGCGAGCCGCCCGCCACCCAGCTCAGCCGCGAGCAGGTCTTCGCCGTCATCGACGCCGCGTTCGCCCAGCGCCGCAAGGGCCTGCGCGGCGCGCTGCGCGGACTGGCCGGCTCCACCGCGGCGGCCGAGGCCGCGCTCGTGTCGTGCGGGCTCGACCCGCTGACCCGCGGCGAGGCGCTGCAGCTCGACGACTTCGTGCGGATCGCGGAGGCACTCGCGTGACGGCCGTGACCGTGGCCGCGCCGGCGAAGATCAACCTCCACCTCGGCGTCGGCGCCCCCCGCGAGGACGGCTTCCACCCGCTGATGACCGTCTACCACGCCGTCGACCTGCTCGACACGATCGCCGTCGACGACGCCGACGAGTGGTCGGTGACCGTCGTCGCCGACGGGCCGGTCGACGTCTCCGGCGTACCCCTCGACGAGGGGAACATCGCCCTCCGCGCCGGCCGGGCCCTCGCCGCGCACCACGGGCTCGACCGGGCCGCCCGGATCGAGATCCGCAAGGGCATCCCGGTCGCCGGCGGCATGGCCGGCGGGTCGGCCGACGCCGCGGCGACCCTGGTCGCGCTCGACCGGCTGTGGGGTGCCGGGACCGGCGACGCCGACCTGTTCGCGCTCGCGGCCGGGCTCGGCAGCGACGTGCCGTTCGGGCTGGTCGGCCGCAACGCGCTCGGCACCGGCCGCGGCGAGCAGGTCGAGCAGCTGCCCGGGGTGACCACGCCCCGCCACTGGGTCGTCGTGCCCGCGACCGGCGGGCTGTCGACGCCTGCCGTCTACCGCCGGTACGACGAGCTCGCCCCCTCCGCGCCGCCGCAGCCCGCGGCGCCGTACCGCCTCGTGGAGTTCATCGAGGACCCGGTCGACGCGCTCGCGCCGCTGCTCCACAACGACCTCCAGCAGGCCGCGCTGGACCTCCGACCGGAGCTGGGCGCGCTGCTGGCCGCGGGCGAGGAGGCCGGTGCGCTGCGCGGACTGGTCAGCGGATCCGGACCCACCTGCGTCTTCCTGTGCGCCGACGGCGACAGCGCCGAGAAGGTCGCCGCCACCCTGCGGGCGTCGTACGACGTCGTGCTCACCGCCACCGGCCCGGTCGTGGGAGCGTTGGGCCGATGAGTGCGGGCGCGGTCAACAACCTGGTCAACCTGGAGCGGGTCTCCAAGGCCTTCGGCATCCGGCCGCTGCTGACCGAGGTCTCGCTCGGCGTGGCCGCGGGGGAGCGGATCGGCATCGTCGGCCGCAACGGCGACGGCAAGACGACCCTGCTCGAGATCATGGCCGGGCTCGAGCCGGTGGACAGCGGCCGCGTCTCGCGCACCCGCGGGCTGCTCGTCGGCTTCCTCCACCAGGGCGACGAGCTCGTCGACACCCACACCGTGCGCGAGGCGGTGCTGGGCGGTCGCCAGGACCACGAGTGGGCCGGCGACGCGAGGATGCGCGAGATCGTCGAGGTGCTGCTGGCCGGCGTCGAGCTGGACCGCGCGGTCGTCGGCCTCTCCGGCGGCGAGCGTCGCCGGTGCGCCCTGGCCGAGCTGCTGCTCGGCGACCACGACCTCGTCGTGCTCGACGAGCCGACCAACCACCTCGACGTCGAGGCGGTCAGCTGGCTCGCGGCCCACCTCGCCCAGCGCTCGTCCGCGCTGGTCGTCGTCACCCACGACCGGTGGTTCCTCGACGCCGTGTGCCAGTGGACCTGGGAGGTCCACGACGGGGTGGTCGACGCCTACGAGGGCGGGTACGCCGCGTTCGTGCTCGCCAAGGCCGAGCGGCAGCGGCAGGCGGCCGCCTCGGAGGTACGCCGGCAGAACCTGGTCCGCAAGGAGCTCGCCTGGCTGCGACGCGGCGCCCCGGCCCGCACCGCCAAGCCCAAGTTCCGCATCGACGCGGCCACCGCGCTGATCGAGGACGAGCCGCCGCCGCGCGACAACCTGGCGCTGCAGAAGTTCGCGGCCCAGCGGCTCGGCAAGGACGTCATCGACGTCGAGGACGTCGACCTCGCCCGCGGCGAGAAGCAGCTGCTGACCCACGCCACCTGGCGGCTCGGCCCCGGCGACCGGGTCGGCATCGTCGGCGTCAACGGCGCCGGCAAGACCTCGGTGCTGTCGCTGATCGCGGGCGCGCTGCCGCCGTCGGTCGGCAAGGTCAAGCACGGTCGCACCGTCGTGCTGCAGCACCTGACCCAGCAGCTCGACGACCTCGACCCGGACGGCCGGGTGCTGTCGATGGTCGAGTCGATCAAACGGGTCACCCGGCTGGCCGACGGCTCGGACATCACCGCGAGCGGCATGCTCGAGCGGTTCGGGTTCACCGGCGACCGGCTCACTGCCCGGATCGGCGACCTCTCCGGCGGCGAGCGGCGCCGCTTCCAGCTGCTGCGGCTGCTGCTGACCGAGCCGAACGTGCTGCTCCTCGACGAGCCCACCAACGACCTCGACATCGAGACCCTCAACGTGCTCGAGGACTTCCTCGACGGCTGGCCCGGCACCCTCGTCGTGGTCTCCCACGACCGGTACTTCCTCGAGCGGGTCACCGACTCGATCTGGGCCCTGCTCGGTGACGGCCAGATCTCCATGCTCCCCCGCGGCGTCGACGAGTACCTCGAACGCCGAGCCGTCACTTCTGCAGGCTCCCCACCCGCCGAGCCGTCACTCGTGCAGTCTCCGGAGGCGTCGAGCCGTCACTCCGGCAGCCAGGGGAAGGCGCGAGCCGGCAGCTCGGAGGAGCGCGCGGCACGCAAGGCGATGGCTCGGATCGACAAGCAGCTGGCGCGGATCGCGGCGCGGCAGGCGGAGCTGGACGCCGACATGGCAGCCCACCTCACCGACTACGAGAAGCTGGCCGAGCTGGGCAAGCTGGCCGCCGCGCTGCAGGCCGAGCGCGAGCAGTGCGAGCTGGAGTGGCTGGAGGCCGCCGAGCTCGTGGAGTGACGGCTCGGCCCCTTCCGAACCTGCACGAGTGACGGCTCGGCCCGTTCCGAACCTGCACGAGTGACGGGTCAGCTGAAGGGGGCGAGCAGGGTGCGGAGGAGGGCGGCGAGGCGGTCGCGGTCGGGGTCGGGGAGGTCGGCGAGCAGGGCGTTCTCGGCCGCGAGCAGCTCCTCGAAGGCGGCATCGACCGCGGCCTTGCCCTCGGGGGTGAGCCGGACGATGACGCCGCGCCGGTCGGCCGGGTCGGGGGAGCGCTCGACGTACCCCCGCGCGGCCAGCCGGTCGACCCGGTTGGTCATGGTCCCGCTGGTCACCAGCGTCTCGCGCAGCAGCCGGCCGGGGGAGAGCTCGTACGGCGCCCCCGCGCGCCGCAGCGCCGCCAGCACGTCGAACTCCCACGACTCGACGGCGTGCCGGGTGAAGGCGTCCCGCCGGGCGAGGTCGAGGTGGCGGGCCAGCCGCGAGATCCGGCTGAACACCGCGACCGGGGCCAGGTCGAGGTCGCTGCGCTCGCGCGCCCACGCCTCGGTGAGCTCGTCGACCTCGTCCCGCATGGCAGCATGGTAGCCCTTGTCAAGAATCTTGACATCAAGATAATGTGGTCGCATGCACACCTGGGACGCCGACCACTACCTGCGCTACGCCGAGCGAGCGTGGCCGCCCCTTCGCCGACCTGCTGGCCCGGATGCAGGTGGTCGATCCGGTCGACGTCGTCGACCTCGGGTGCGGGCCGGGCAACCTCACCCGGCTGCTGGCCGAGATCTGGCCGACGGCGCGGGTGCGCGGCGTCGACTCCAGCGCCGCCATGATCGAGGCCGCGCGCCGGGACGTGCCGGAGGTCGAGTTCGAGCTGGCTGACCTGCGTGACTGGGTGGCGCGCGGCGAGGACGTCGACGTGGTGATCTCCAACGCCACGCTCCAGTGGCTGCCGGACCACCTCGAGCTGCTGCCGGCGATCGTCGAGCGGGTCCGGTCCGGCGGCTGGCTGGCCTTCCAGGTCCCCGCGAACTTCGACGAGCCGAGCCACACCATCCGCGGCGAGCTCGCCGCCGAGTCGCCGTACGCCGACCACACCCGCGGCGTCGCCGTGCCCGACAGCCACGAGCCCGACGCCTACCTCGACGTGCTGGCCCGCGGCGGCTGCGAGGTGGACGTCTGGGAGACGACCTACCTCCACGTGCTGACCGGCGAGGACCCGGTGTTCACCTGGGTCTCCGGGACCGGTGCCCGGCCGACGCTGCAGGCCCTGCCCGACGACCTGCGGCCGCGGTTCGAGGCGGAGTTCAAGGCACGGCTCCGGGCGGCCTATCCCGACCGCGGGTACGGCGTGGTGCTGCCGTTCCGGCGGATCTTCGCGGTCGGGCGGAAGCCGTGAGGCTCCACCACGTCCAGGTCGCGATCCCGGCCGGGGGCGAGGACGTGGCTCGCCGGTTCTACGTGGTGGGCCTCGGCCTGGCCGAGGTCGACAAGCCGGAGCCGTTGCGAGGCCGTGGCGGGCTGTGGCTGCGCGCGCCCGGCGGAGCCGAGCTGCACCTCGGCGTCGAGGACCCGTTCCGGCCCGCGCGCAAGGCGCACCCGGCGCTGCTGCTCGACGACGTCGCCGCCCTCGACGCGGTCGCCGACCGGCTGGCCGGACTCGGCTTCGAGGTCGACCACGCGGAGCGGGAGACCTTCCCCGACCACCTGCGCTGCCACGCCTTCGACGGCCACGGCAACCGGGTGGAGCTGCTGGCCTCGCTGGAATAGGGCTCCGCGGGCTCGCGTTCAGGTCACATGGCCACCATCGACCTGATCGCGGACAACTTCGACGAGACGATCAACGCCCACGACATCGTGCTCGTCGACTTCTGGGCGAGCTGGTGCGGCCCGTGCCGCCAGTTCGCACCCGTCTACGAGGACGCGTCGCAGCGGCATGACGACGTGGTCTTCGGCTCGGTCAACACCGAGACCGAGCAGGACCTCGCCGGCGCCGCGCAGATCACCTCGATCCCCACGCTGATGGCGTTCCGCGAGGGTGTGCTGGTCTTCGCCCAGGCGGGCGCACTGCCGGCCCCCGCGCTCGAGGAGCTGATCACCGCGGTGAAGGGTCTCGACATGGCGGAGGTCCACCGGAAGGTGGCCGAGCAGAAGTGAGTGTTACCAGCGGGTAATATGGCGGCATGCCGTCCGTGCTGAGCCTCTGGAACACGATGAACAAGCTGCCCCGGGGCAGCCGCCTCTTCTCGATCGCGTTCGCGCGCAAGGCGCCGTACTTCGCCACGATCCGGCCGCGCTTCACCGAGCTCCGGCCCGACCACGCCGAGCTCGTCATCCCGAACCGCCGCGGGGTCCACAACCACATCGGCACCGTCCACGCGATCGCGCTGTGCAACGGCCTCGAGGCGGCGATGGGCGCGCTCGCCGAGGCCACGATCCCGGCCGACAAGCGCTGGATCCCGAAGGGGATGACGGTCGCCTACACCGCCAAGGCGACCTCCGACATCACCTGCATCGCCGAGACCGACCCCGAGCAGTGGACCTCGGTGCCGCCCGACGGCGGTGACGTGCCGGTCCGGGTGCGCGGCGTGCGCGAGGACGGCGAGGTCGTGATCGAGGGCGAGATCCGGCTCTGGGTCACCCAGAAGCGCTGACGAACACCGGGTTCGTCAGCGCCACCATCCGCGAGCCGGCCAGGTCCTCGACCGGGCTGTTGACCTCGCCGTTGGGGCGGCGTACCTCCGCCCGGACGTAGGGGATCGTCGACGCCGGCACTTCGGCGGTCACGCGTCAGGCTGCCGTCCTCGGCCGCGAGCGCCCCGCCGATGACACCGGCGGGACCGATCAGCTGCCCGACGCAGGTGGGTACGCCGGAGGCGGCCAGCGTCACGGTCACCAGGTCCGACGCGGCGACCGACGAGGGTGTCGCCGCAGGAGGCCGTCGCCTGCCCGGCGGTCGCCGTGAAGGTGAGCGACACCGCCGACGACTCGGCGACGTAGAGGTGCCCGCCCTTCACGGCCGCGACCACCTCCGCGCTGGAGAGCGCCGCGAGCCGCAGCACCGAGTGCGCGAGCCCGACGGTCTGGCCGTCGTTGTGGGAGTCGGAGGTGCCGACCGCGGGGACGAACCGCCCCTGGTTGAGCAGCTTCGTCCAGTTGACGACCGCCTGCTGGTCGTCGCCGGTCCACGGGCCGTTCCAGATCTCGAAGGCGTCCATGTGGTCGAAGTCGGTGCCGAACCCCCACTTGATGCTCGGCACCGGGTTGAAGGGGTGGCAGGCGATGGCGACGCCGCCCAGCTCGCGCACGCGATCGGTGAAGGTCGCGAGCTGCTCGTCCTCGGGACGGTAGCGCCAGTCGATCCAGGTGCCGGCGGGGATGCCCATCGCGAGCCAGTGCCCGCCCCGGGTCGTCACCTCCTCGCCGCTGACGACCAGCATGTCGTCGGGCGCGTGCCGGCCCCACGACAGCGTCGCGGAGCTGGTGTTGTGCTCCGACGAGCCGACGATGTCGAGCCCGGCGTCGCGCGCCAGCTCGACGAGCCGGCCGCGCGTGCGCGAGCCGTCGGAGTGGAACGTGTGGGTGTGGAGGTCGGCGCGGTACCAGCCCGCACCGCGACCGGCGACCTCGGTCGGCGCGGGCGCGACCTCGAACCGCCGGCCGCGCCTGCCGAAGTGCAGCGTCACCTCCACCTTGTACGGCGTACCGGGCGGGGTGATCAGGTAGGGGCCGAGCGCGATGTGCCAGACGCCGGGCGTGATCGGGCCCGGGAGGTAGCCGGGCGTCGCGCTGGTGCGGCTGAGGTGGAACGAGCGCCGGGCGCCGCCCGACCAGCCACGGAACCCGGCCTCGTCGCCGAGGTCGTGCCCGGACGGGTCGAAGATGCCGATGTCGACCACGTTGTAGCTGATCCCGATCCCGGTGTCGGTGGGCTCGAAGCGGTACCTCACCGAGATCCGGCGTACGCCGTCGGGCACCCGGAACGGCAGGTAGTGCCAGTCGGGGGTGTCGGGGCTGGTGAACTCGCCGCGGAACACCTTGGTCCGGGTCCGGCCCGCCGCGGCGGGCGCGAAGACCGCCAGCGGCGAGACGGTGACGACGCCGGCTCCGGCCAGCAGCAGGGCGCGGCGGTCGAGGTCCATGTCCCGCAACCTAACCGACGAGTCAGGTCTGGGGGACGACTTCCTCGACGGCCTGCACGGCACGTGCCTGCGCCGGCGTGGCTCAGCCGGTGCTCGAGCCAGGTGGCCAGCCGGGAGAGGCTGTAGTTGATCACGATGAAGATCATTCCGATCATGAACAGCGACTGGATCGGGTTGTCGAGGTTCTGTGCGATCTGGTTGCCGCGGTCCAGCAGCTCGATGTAGAAGCCGAGCAGGGCCACCAGCGAGGTGTCCTTGAGGATCACGACCAGCTGGCTGATCAGCGCCGGCAGCATGATCCGGAACGCCTGCGGCAGCTGGACGGTGTTCATCGCCTGCCGCGGAGTCATCCCGACGGCCAGCGCCGCCTCCCGCTGACCGCTCGGCAGCGCCGCGACGCCGGCACGCAGGATCTCGGCGATGATCACCGAGTTGTAGAGCGTCAGCCCGATCACGAGGTACCACAGCCCGTCGCTGCCGGGCAGCACGTCGACGTTGATCTTGAGCTCGACGATGGCGCGCCAGACGAAGACGATCGTGATGATCACCGGGAGGCCGCGGAACAGCTCGATGAACCCCACGATCGGGAGCCGCGCGGCCCGGCCGAGCATCATCCGGCCGGTGCCCAGCAGCGACGCCGACCACCAGCGAGAGGCCGATCGCCAGCCCGGCCGCCGTCAGCGTCGCCACGGCCCCCTTGCCGACCAGCTCCCACACCAGCGGGAACTCCTCGAAGGAGGGATCGAGCCACGGCCCCCACAGCTCCCAGTCGAACTGCCCGCGGTCGGCGAGCCGGCGTACGACGAGGTAGCCCAGGGCCAGCAGCACCAGCGAGGCGACGAGCGTGGCGATGCGGGACCGGCGCCGGGCGCGGGGGCCGGGCTGGTCGTAGAGGACGCTGTCGCTCATCGGGCGATCGCCACCTTGCGCTCGAGCACGCCCAGCAGGGCACCCGCGGAGAGGGTGATGACGAGGTAGCCGATGGCGACCCCGGTGAGGACCGGGATGTAGTCGTAGCCCTGGGAGCTGGTCAGGTTGCGGCCGACGCTGTAGAGGTCGCGACCGACGCCGAAGGCGCCGACCACGGCGGAGTTCTTGAACATCGCGATGATGACGCTCCCCAGCGGCGGGACGGTCGACCGGAACGCCTGCGGCAGCACGACGCTGCCCAGGTTCTGGGTGAAGGTCAGTCCGATCGCGCGCGCGGCCTCGGCCTGCCCGGTCGCGACGGAGTTGATGCCCGAGCGGATCGCCTCGCAGACGAAGGCCGAGGTGTAGATGATCAGCCCGACCACGCCGAAGACGTAGAAGTCGGCGTTGATGCCGAGCTCCGGGATGCCGAAGGCCATGAAGAAGAGCACCACGGTGAGGGGGCAGTTGCGGATCAGGGTGACCCAGGCGGTGCCGAATCCCTGCAGCGAGGGGACGGGGGAGACCCGGCAGGCCGCGATCACCGTGCCCAGCGCGAGCGAGCCCACCATGGCCCACAGGCAGATGCCCAGGGAACGCAGGAACCCGGACCAGTACAGGTCCAGGTTGTCGGTGACGGCCTCCACCGCACTCCTCCGGGTCAGGCGGTCGCGGTGCCGCGTGGTGCGGCACCGCGACCGGTGTGGAACTCGCTCAGGCGCAGGGCGCCGGCTCGGGGAGCTCGGGCGTCTCGGTGCCCTCGACCTTGCCGGCGGTCTCCTCCCAGGCGGCGAGGTAGGCGTCCTCGTTCTCGGCGAGCGTGTCGTTGATGAACTCGCAGAACTCGACGTCGCCCTTCTCGATGCCGATGCCGTAGGGCTCCTCGGTGAACTGCTCGCCCACGAGCTTGAACTCGCCGTCGGACTCGCCGACGAAGCCGGCCAGGATCACGTTGTCGGTGGTGACGACGTCGACCTGCCCGTTGCTCAGCGCGTCGGCGCACTTGTCGTAGACGTCGAACAGCACGAGCTGGTCGGGGCTGGCGAGGTACTCCTCGATGTTGATCGCCGGGGTGGACCCGGTCACCGAGCACACCTTGACGTCGGGGTTCTCCGCGATGTCCTCGGGACCCGAGAAGCGGTCGTCGTCCGCCAGCGTCATCAGCATCTGGCCGGCCACGTAGTAGGGCCCGGCGAAGGTGACCCGCTGGGCGCGCTCCTCGTTGATCGTGTACGTCGCGACGACCATGTCGACCGCGCCGTCCTCGATCACCTGCTCGCGGATGTCGGAGGGAGTCTCCTCCCACGTGATGTTCTCCTCGGAGATGCCCATCGCGCCGGCGATGATCTTGGCGACCTCGACGTCGAAGCCCTCCGGCACGTCCTCGAGCCCGAGCAGCCCGAAGCCGGGCTGGTCGAACTTGGTGCCGATGGTCATCTCGCCGGCCTCGGAGAGCTCGGCCATCGTCGTACCGGACTCGAACTCCGGGTTCTCCTCGACCGTCACCTCGCCGCCGTCGTCGTCCCCGCCGCAGGCCGCCAGGCTGAGCGCCAGGCCCAGTCCGGCCACGACGGCCTTTGTCCTCGTGAATCGCATCTGCTTCTCCTTCTCTCCGGCCCTGAGGGCCGGCCCACTGTGGATGAGTCGTGCGGTCAGTGCTTGAGGATCTTGCCGAGGAAGTCCTTGGCCCGGTCGCTCTGCGGGTTGGTGAAGAACTCCTCGGGAGTGTTCTGCTCGACGATGCGGCCGTCGTCCATGAAGAGCACGCGGTCGGCGGCGGTGCGGGCGAACCCCATCTCGTGGGTGACCACCACCATCGTCATCCCCTGGCGGGCGAGGTCGACCATCACGTCGAGCACCTCCTTGATCATCTCCGGGTCCAGCGCCGAGGTCGGCTCGTCGAAGAGCATGACCTGGGGGTTCATCGCGAGCGCCCGGGCGATCGCGACCCGCTGCTGCTGGCCGCCGGAGAGCTGGGCGGGGTACTTCGCGGCCTGGTGGCCGACCCCGACCCGGTCCAGCAGCTCCCGGGCGCGCTTCTCGGCCGCCGCCTTCTTGTCGCCGCGGACCTTGATCGGCCCGAGCGTGACGTTCTCGAGGATCGTCTTGTGCGCGAAGAGGTTGAAGCTCTGGAAGACCATCCCGACCTCGGCGCGCAGCGCCGCGAGCTCCTTGCCCTCCTCGGGCAGCGCCGTGCCGTCGAGGGTGATCGTCCCCTGCTGGATCGTCTCCAGCCGGTTGATCGCCCGGCACAGCGTCGACTTGCCGGAGCCCGACGGGCCGATCACGACCACCACCTCACCGCGGTGGATGGTCTCGTCGATGTCCTTGAGGACGTGCAGGTCGCCGAACCACTTGTTGACGCCCTCGAGCACGACCAGCGGCTCGCCCTGCCGTCCGCCGTGCGACCCCTCGTCGTTGGTCATGCAGGGAACCTATCCGCTCCTCACCCCTTCGGGCCATGCGCACACGGTCCCCCGCACCGCCGTACCCTTGACCGGTCATGAGCGCGCGCACGTACGAGGTCGTCACCTACGGCTGTCAGATGAACGTCCACGACTCCGAGCGGCTGACCGGGCTGCTGGAGGACGCGGGGTACGCCGCCGTCGCCGGAGGGTGAGCAGGCCGACGTCGTCGTGTTCAACACCTGCGCGGTGCGCGAGAACGCCGACAACCGGCTCTACGGCAACCTCGGGCACCTCGCGCCGGTGAAGGCGAGGACGCCCGGCATGCAGATCGCCGTCGGCGGCTGCCTGGCGCAGAAGGACCGCACCACGATCGTCGAGAAGGCGCCGTGGGTCGACGTCGTGTTCGGCACCCACAACATCGGCTCGCTGCCCGCGCTGCTCGACCGTGCCCGCTCGCAGGAGGAGGCGCAGGTCGAGATCCTCGAGTCGCTCGACGTGTTCCCGTCGACGCTGCCGACCAAGCGCGAGTCGGCGTACGCCGCCTGGGTGTCGATCTCGGTGGGGTGCAACAACACCTGCACGTTCTGCATCGTCCCGGCGCTGCGCGGCAAGGAGAAGGACCGCCGGCCCGGCGAGATCCTGGCCGAGATCGAGGCGCTGGTCGCCGAGGGCGTCAGCGAGGTGACGCTGCTGGGGCAGAACGTCAACGCCTACGGCGTGGAGTTCGGTGACCGGCAGGCGTTCTCGAAGCTGCTGCGCGCGTGCGGCGACATCGAGGGGCTGGAGCGGGTGCGGTTCACCTCGCCCCACCCGGCCGAGTTCACCGACGACGTGATCGAGGCGATGGCCGAGACCGCCAACGTGATGCCCTCGCTGCACATGCCGCTGCAGTCCGGCTCCGACAAGGTGCTCAAGGACATGCGGCGGTCCTACCGGCAGTCGAAGTACCTCGGCATCATCGAGCGGGTGCGGGCCGCGATGCCCGACGCCGCGATCACCACCGACATCATCGTCGGCTTCCCCGGCGAGACCGAGGAGGACTTCGAGGCGACGATGGACGTCGTCCGGCGGGCGCGCTTCTCCGGCGCCTTCACCTTCCATCTACTCCCCGCGACCCGGCACCCCGGCCGCGACCATGGCCGAGCAGGTCCCGCGCGACGTCGTGCAGGCCCGCTACGAGCGGCTGATCGCCCTCGTCAACGAGATCGCGTGGGAGGAGAACCAGCGAGCTGGTCGGGCGCACCGTCGAGCTGATGGTCGCCGAGGGGGAGGGGCGCAAGGACGCCGCGACCCACCGGCTGTCCGGCCGCGGTCCCGACAACCGGCTGGTCCACTTCGTGCCGCCGTCCGGGCGAGACCGTCCGTCCCGGGGACCTGGTCACCGTCGAGATCACCTACGCCGCCCCGCACCACCTGGTCGCCGACGGCCCGGTCCTCGCCGTCCGGCGTACCCGCTCCGGCGACGCCTGGGAGGCCCGCACCGCGGCCCCCGCTCCGGCCTCGGTCGGCCTCGGCATGCCGGCCGTGGGCGTGCCCGCCCCGCTCCCCGACGCCCCTGCCTGTGGATGACCCCCGACCCGGCGGCGCCGGATCGATGATGCTGTCGGAGTGTCGGTCGTGGAGGTCCTGGAGCAGCTGGGTGGTGTCGCCACCCGGGCTGCCCTGATCGCCTCCACCTCGCGAGCGGGCGTCGACGCTGCCCTGGCGGCCGGTGACATCGCCGTGCTCGCGCGCGGGCGCTACGCGCTGCCGGCGGCCGACGAGGCGGTGCAGGCTGCTCACCGCGTCACCGGAGTCCTGGTCCGCTCGAGCGCGGCCCTGCACCACGGGTGGCCCGTGCTGACGCCACCCGATCGGCCGCAGATCGCCGTTCCCCGCAACCGGACGCTGGCTCCGGCCCAGGCGGAAGGCATCGACGTCTGCCGGCCACGGCTCGGCCCCGACGACGTGCACGGGATCGCGACGTCGCAGGACCGGACGCTCGTCGACTGCCTGCGGGGGCCGTCGTTCCCCGAGGCGCTGGCCGTGGCGGACTCGGCGCTGCGGGACGGCTACTCGCCCGCGCGGCTGCGTGCCCTCGCACGCGACCTGGGTGGCCCGGGATCGGCTCTGGCCCGTCGGGTGGCGGCGCTCGCGGACGACCGTGCCGCCAACCCCTTCGAGTCAGCCTTGCGAGCGGTCGGCCCACGACGTCCCGGGGCTCGACGTCGTGCCGCAGGTGTCGACTGCGAGACGGGCGCTTCCTCGGCCGGCCGGACCTCGTCGACGAGCGGCTCGGGATCATCCTGGAGGCCGACTCCTTCGAGTGGCACGGCAGCCGCCAGGCGCTGGCGAGGGATGCCCGGCGCTACAACCTCTTCGGCGTCCACGGCTGGCTCGTGCTGCGCTTCACCTGGGAGGACGTGGTCCTGCACCCCGTGAGGTGGAGGCCGTGCTGCGGGTGGCCGTAGCCAACCGGACCAATCGCTGCACCGTGCCAGCTCCCCGCCGCGTGAGCGGAGCGCCGGTGAGGGTGATTGGTCCGGTTGGCTACGACGACCTCTAGGGTCGGCGACATGCCAGCAGCTGAGCCCACCATCCTGGCGACCTCGGGGGGCATCCTCGAGGGTCGCCGTTCACGCTGGTCCGTCGGGCCGCTGACCGAGCTCGCCGTCGATCTCAGCGGCGTCACCGGGCGTGCCCCGCGGGTCTGCTTCGTGGGGACGGCGGGAGGCGACAATCCCGACTACACCCGTGCCTTCTACGACATCTGCCAGCAGGCCGGCTACCACGGCAACCACCTGCAGCTGTTCGTGATGCCCAACGTCGAGGACATCACCGCCCACCTGCTCGAGCAGGACGTGATCTGGGTCTTCGGCGGCAGCGTGGCCGGGTTGCTCGCCATGTGGGAGCTGCACGGGGTGGGCGACGCGATGCGCGAGGCGTGGCAGGCCGGCGTGGTGCTCACCGGGGTGTCCGCCGGGTCGATCTGCTGGCACGTCGGCGGCACCACCGACTCGTTCGGGCCGGACCTGCGGGTCGTCAACAACGGGCTGGCCCTGGTGCCCTTCTCCAACGGCGTCCACTACGACTCCGAGGAGCAGCGCCGGCCGCTCTACCACCGGCTGGTCGCCGACGGCACCCTGCCGGCGGGCTACGCCACCGACGACGGCGTCGGCGTGCTCTACCGCGGCACCGAGTTCGCCGGGGCGTACGCCGAGAAGGACCGCGCCGGCGCCTACTTCGTCGAGCGGGGACCCGACGGCGCGCGTCGAGACCGCCCTCGACGTCGAGCTGCTCTAGGAGTCCGAGCGCGGGTCGGTCTTCGAGTAGCCCGCCTTGGGCGGGAGGCCCTCGGGGTTCGCCTCCTCGTTGCCCGGCCGCTGCTCGGGCGGCGCCTCGTCGGCGTCGGGGCGCTCGGTCGTCACGTCGCGGACGCCGTCGGTGCCGGTCTGGCCGGGGCCGGTGTGGCCCTCCCGCTCGCTGCTGACGCCCATGTCGCCCGCGGCGTCGTGGTGGGAGTCGCGGATGTCGCGGGGCTCGCCGCTGGAGTCGCTCATACCGGGTCCTCCTCCTGGGGGTTGCTGGCGCCGTCGCCCTCGCCCTCCTGCTGCTTGTCCTCGGGCATCGTGATCTCGTCGGGGACGTGGTCCTCGACCTCGGGGTTGAGCTCCGGGTCGAGGTCGCGGCCGAGCATCGAGCGCTCGTCGCCGGCGAACGGGGCGTCGTCGTTGATCGCGTCGGCGCCGCCGGGGTTCGGCTCGGCCGGTTCGATCTCGGGCTCCGGCATCGAGCCCAGCTTCTCGTCGCTCATGGGGTGCTCCTCTCGGGGGTGAATCCGAACGTCAGGTAGGGCTCGCCCTTGCCGAGCGAGGCGAGGGCGAGGGCCTCGTGGGGGACCACGGGGTCGGGCAGGGCGTCGAGCGGGAACCAGCGGAGGTCGGCGCACTTCTCCGGCTCCACGATCCGTGGCTCGCCCGTCCAGGTGCGGGCGGTGAAGAAGAAGTCGACGCGCTCGTCGATCGGCAGGTCGTGCTGGCTGCGCTGCATCGTGAGCTCGAACCGCAGCCCGACGTCGGTGATGCCGAGCTCCTCCGCCGCCTCACGGTGGGCGGCGTCGTACGCCGTCTCGCCGCGCTCGACGTGCCCGGCCGCGGCCGCCGCCCAGTGGTCGTCCATGTAGCCGGTGTTCTGCCGCAGCTGCAGCAGCACCTCGCGGCCCGCGTCACCGTCCCGGAGGAGGAAGACGTAGGAGGCCGGTACGACGACGAAGCGGTCGTTCACTGGCCGGAGTCGTCCGACGGCTGGTCGAGCGCGGAGCCGGCGTTCTCCTGCTGGGCGTCGTCGAGGTCGTCGGCGCCGTCGGGGAGCTCGCTGTCGTGCTCGCCCGGGGGCGGCTCGGTCAGGTCGAGCGCCTCGTTGGACTCCTCCGGCACGGGCTGGGTCACTTCACGTCGCCGTCGCGCTTGTCGTCCAGCTTGTCGAGGGCCTCCTTGGCCTTCGCGCTGCCGGTGCCGATGTGCTTGGAGTACTTGCCCTTGGTCTTCTGGTCGGCGGTCGTGGCCGCCTTGTCGATGCCCTGGCCGATCTTGTCGCCGTGCTGGTCGACGGTCTTCTTGGCGTGCACCTTCATCTTGTCGAGGAATCCCATGCCCCCGAGACTAGCCCCGTGCCCACACCCCCGGTCCCGATCGTCGCCGTGGTCGGCGCGACCGCGTCCGGCAAGACCGGGTTGTCGCTCGACCTGGCCGAGCGGCTCGGTGGCGAGGTGGTCAACACCGACGCCATGCAGGTCTACCGCGGCATGGACGTCGGTACGGCGAAGCTGCCGGTCGCCGAGCGGCGCGGCATCGCCCACCACCTGGTCGACACCCACGACGTGACCGAGCCGCTGTCGGTGGCGGAGTTCCAGGCCGAGGCCCGCGCGGTGATCGCGTCGCTGCGCGAGCGGGCCGTGGTGCCGGTGCTGGTGGGCGGGTCGGCGCTCTACACCCGGGCGATCCTGGACCGGTTCGAGTTCCCCGGCACCGACCCCGCGATCCGGGCGCGGCTGGAGTCCGAGCTGGCGGCCGTGGGGCCGGCCGCGATGCACGCGCGGCTCGACGAGGTCGACCCGGACGCGGCGGGCCGGATCCTGGCCGAGAACGGCCGCCGGATCGTGCGCGCGCTGGAGGTCGTCGAGCTCACCGGCCGGCCGTACTCGGCGTCCCTGCCGACGCTGGAGTACGCCGACCCCGCGTCGGTCCAGATCGGCGTCGACATCGACCGGCCCACCCTCGACCGGCGGATCGAGCAGCGGGTGGACCAGATGTTCGCGGCCGGGTTCGTCGCCGAGGTGGAGCGGCTGCTCGCGGCCGGGCTGGCGGAGGGGCGGACCGCCTCGCGCGCGATCGGCTACCCCGAGGTGTCGGCGTACCTCGCGGGCGAGCTGACGCTGGACGAGGCGCGCGAGCGGACCGTGGTCGCGACCCGGCGCTTCGCCCGCCGGCAGGACTCCTGGTTCCGCAAGGACCCGCGGATCACGTGGGTGCGCTTCGACGACCCGGACCGGGTCGAGCTGGCGGCCTCGGGCACTGTCGGCGGCGGTGACAGGCTGGTCAGATGACGCGCACCATGTACTACACCGCCGTCACCCTCGACGGGTTCATCGCGACGCCCGACCACTCGCTGGAGTGGCTGCTCTCGCGGGACATCGATCCCGAGGGGCCGATGAGCTACGACAGCTTCAGCAGCAACGTCGGCGCCTGTGCGATGGGGGCCAACACCTGGCAGTGGATCCTCGACCACGATCCCGACGGCTGGAGCCCCAAGCCGACCTGGGTGCTGACGCACCGCGACTTCGCGCCGTCGGAGCAGGTGCGGTTCACCTCCGACGACGTGGCCGCCGTCCATGCCGAGATGGCCGAGGCGGCGGGCGACCAGGACCTGTGGATCGTCGGCGGTGGTGAGCTCGTGGGCCGCTTCCACGACGCCGGGCTGCTCGACGAGGTGTGGCTCCAGTACGCGCCGGTGACGATCGGCCGCGGCGCTCCCGTGCTGCCGCGCCACGTCGAGCTGAGGCTCGAGGAGGTCGCCCGCAACCGGGACTTCGCGTGCGCCCGCTACGAGGTGGTGAGGCCGGCCGGGCCGTAGTCTGGCGGGGTGACCTGGACCGAGATCTCCTCCACCGACGAGCTGGTGGCGCTGCTCGGGGAGCCGGGTGAGCGCGCCCGCACCAAGGCCCGGCCCGCGCTGCTCGACGTCGACCGGGCCTGGCTGTCCGCCTCGCCGTTCTGCGTGATGGCGACCTCGGACGCCGACGGCCGCTGCGACGCCTCGCCCAAGGGCGACCCGGCCGGGCAGCTGGTGCACGTGATCGACGACCGCACGATCGCGATCGCGGAGCGGCCCGGGCAACCGCCGCGCGGACGGCTACCGGAACATCCTCGCCAACCCCCACGTCGGCCTGAACTTCCTGATCCCCGGCCGCGGCGACACCCTGCGCGTCAACGGCCGCGCCCGGCTGGTGAGCGACGCGCCGTTCTTCGACGAGATGCAGGTCAAGGGCACCGGCCGCTGCTGGCCGTGGTCGTGGAGATCGAGGAGCTGTTCTTCCACTGCGCGAAGGCGTTCCTGCGGTCCGGGCTGTGGAAGCCGGAGACCTGGGACCCGGAGGCAGCGGTCGCCCGGCGGGCGGTGGTGGCGGCGCAGGTCGAGCCGAACGGGATGACCCTCGACGAGCTGGACGAGTACTACGGCCCGGCGTACGAGAAGGGGCTCTATGGCTGAGGAGTACCCCTTCTGGAAGGGCCACGGCACCGAGAACGACTTCGTGATCGTGCCCGCCGACGTCGAGCTGACGCCCGAGCGGATCCGGGCGCTGTGCGACCGGCGCGCGGGCATCGGCGGCGACGGCGTGATCCGCGCGGTGCGCGGACGACGACGGCCGCTGGTTCATGGACTACTGGAACTCCGACGGCTCGGCCAGCGAGATGTGCGGCAACGGCATCCGGCTGTTCGCGCTGCACCTGCGCGACGAGCAGGGCGCGACGTTCCCGCTCGAGATCGCGCACCCGCGACGGCGTCAAGACGCTCACCGAGAGCGACCTCGGCTTCACCGCCGACCTGGGGACGCCGCGGGTGCTGGGGGAGACCAAGGTGGCCGTCGGCGACCGGTCGTGGCCGGCCGTCCACGTCGACATGGGCAACCCGCACGCGGTCGCGTTCGTCGACGACCTCGCCGACGCCGGCCCGCTGCACGAGCCGCCCGGCGCACGACGAGGCGGTCTACCCCGACGGCGTCAACGTCGAGTTCGTCGTACGCCGCGGCGAGCGGCACGTCGCGATGCGGGTCCACGAGCGCGGCTCGGGCGAGACCCGCTCCTGCGGCACGGGTGCCTGCGCGGTGATGGTCGCGGCGGCGGTCGCCGACGGCGCGACCCGGCCGGTCACCTACCGCGTCGACGTCCCCGGCGGCACCCTCGAGGTCACCTGGACCGAGGACGACCGGGTGCTGCTGAGCGGCCCCGCGGTGGTCGTGGCCCGGGGGACGACCACGCCTCTGAGCCCGTCGCTAGGGTCCGCGGCATGGACATCACCGGAGCCTCCGCCCTCGTCACCGGCGCCGCCTCGGGCATCGGCGCGGCCGTCGCCCGCCAGCTCGCCGCCGCCGGCGCGACCGTCGTGGTCGCCGACCTCCAGGCCGAGAAGGGCGAGGCCCTGGCCGCGGAGATCGGCGGCGTGTTCATGTCGGTCGACGTCACCGACACCGCCCAGCTCGAGGCCGCCGTACGCCGCGCGAGCGAGCTCGGCCCGCTGCGGGTGCTGGTCAACTCCGCCGGCATCGGCTGGGCGCAGCGCACCATCGGCAAGGACGGCGAGTTCGACTCGGCCCACGACCTCGGCGCGTTCAAGAAGGTCGTCGCGATCAACCTGGTCGGCTCCTTCGACGCGATCCGGCTGGCCGCGACCGAGATGTCGCAAGCTCGACCCCACCGAGTCCGGCGACCGCGGCGCGATCGTCAACATCGCCTCCGTCGCCGCCTTCGACGGCCAGATCGGGCAGGCGGCGTACGCCGCGTCGAAGGGCGGCCTGGTCGGGCTGACGCTCCCGGTGGCCCGCGACCTCGCCGCGTCGGCGATCCGGCTCAACACCGTCGCCCCCGGCCTGATCGAGACCCCGATCTACGACTTCGCCCCCGACCCGGCCGCCTTCAAGGAGCAGCTCGGCCAGTCGGTGCTCTACCCGAAGCGGCTCGGCACCGCCGACGAGCTCGCCGCGATGGTGCTCGCCTGCCTCACCAACTCCTACATGAACGCCGAGACGATCCGCGTCGACGGCGGCATCCGGATGCCCCCGAAGTAGGCGCCGCCCTGTCCATGCGGGTAACGGACCGTTCATGTCGCTCCCGGCGTTGCACGGCGCGACGTCGCTCAAGGTCCGTACCCGGATGTCGGCCAGCAGCGCAGCGCGTACGCCGACTCGGCGTCTCGTCGACGTACGCCGACCCGTCGGTGAGTGCCGCAGCGTCGCCGGTCCGCGCGAGCGACAGGAACCGGTCGCCGAGCAGCATGCGCAGCTGGTGCTCCCCGGCAGCCACAGCACGTCGGCGGCGGGGATCGAGTCGAGCGCCCACTCGGTGGTGCCGTTGAACTTCACGAGCCGGCCTGACGGCAGCTCCTCGACCTCGATCGTCATGTCGGCGACCACGAACACGTCGTCGAGGTCGCGGCCGGGGATGACGAACCGGTCGCCGGGGGTGGGCTCCCACGGCCGACCCTGCGCGCGCAGCAGGTGGTCGAGCTGCTCGGCGACGTGGGTCGTGATCACGGCCCCATGATGCCGTCGATCAATCCATTCGCGCCCCGAGCACCGCGCGACCTACCCTTGAGGTCGTATGACGAACGCACCTGACTTCAACCTCGACGCACGAGCTCGAGCAGACCGACGACTGGGACGACCCGAGGCGAGTTCGAGCAGCGGCTACGCCGACGAGCCGGATCCCGAGGACCTCACCACCGGCGAGCAGGACCTGGCCGAGCGCCACCAGCTCCGCCGGGTCGCCGGCCTGCGCACCGAGCTCGAGGACATCTCCGAGGTCGAGTACCGCCAGCTCCGGCTGGAGCGGGTCGTGCTCGTCGGCGTGTGGACCGAGGGCACGGTCGAGGACGCCGAGAACTCCATGGCCGAGCTCGCGCTGCTCGCCGAGACCGCCGGCTCCGAGGTGCTCGACAACGTCTTCCAGCGGCGCGGCAAGCCCGACCCGGCGACGTACGTCGGCCGCGGCAAGGTCGACGGGATCCGCGAGATCGTGCAGGCGACCGGCGCCGACACCGTGATCTGCGACGGCGAGCTCGCGCCCAGCCAGCTGCGCAACCTGGAGGACCAGCTCAAGGTCAAGGTCGTCGACCGGACCGCGCTGATCCTCGACATCTTCGCCCAGCACGCGAAGTCCCGGGAGGGCCAGGCGCAGGTCGAGCTGGCCCAGCTGAGCTACATGAAGCAGCGGCTCCGCGGCTGGGGCGGCAACCTGTCCCGCCAGGCCGGTGGCCGGGTCGGCGCCGACGGCGGCGGCATCGGTGGCCGCGGTCCCGGTGAGACCAAGATCGAGACCGACCGGCGCCGGATCAACACCAAGATCGCCAAGCTGCGCCGCCAGCTCGCGCGAGATGAAGGGCACCCGCGACACCAAGCGCCAGGAGCGCCGCCGCAACCACATCCCGAGCGTCGTCGATCGCCGGCTACACCAACGCCGGCAAGTCGAGCCTGCTCAACCGGCTGACCGACGCCGGCGTGCTGGTCGAGGACTCGCTGTTCGCGACGCTCGACCCGACCACCCGGCGTACGACGACCGCCGACGGCCGCGTCTACACGATGAGCGACACCGTCGGCTTCGTCCGGCACCTGCCCCACCAGCTCGTCGAGGCGTTCCGCAGCACGCTGGAGGAGGTCGCCGACTCCGACCTGATCCTGCACGTCGTCGACGGCTCCCACCCCGACCCCGAGGGCCAGATCGCCGCGGTCCGCGAGGTCTTCGCCGAGATCGACGCCGGCAAGGTGCCCGAGCTGATCGTGATCAACAAGGCCGACGCTCGCCGACCCGATGGTGCTCGCCCGGCTGCAGCCAGCGCGAGCCGCACTGCGTGGTCGTCAGCGCCAAGACCGGCGAGGGCATCGCCGAGGTGCTCGCCGGGTCGAGGCCGAGCTGCCCCGGCCCGGCGTCGAGTTCGCGGCGCTGCTGCCCTACGAGCGCGGCGACCTGATCGACCGGCTCCACCAGCAGGGCGAGATCGACCTCGTCGAGCACACCGCCGACGGCACCCGGGTCTCAGGCCGGGCCAACGACGACCTGGCCGGCGAGCTCGCGGCGTACGCCGTCTGAGCCACGCGGTCCTGGCGCGGCGCCGTCGACGGCTCGGCCTGCGCGCGATCCGCCGGCCCAGGATGCCGAACGCGAACATCACCGGCAGCGCGGCGCTGCCCAGCGACGTGACCTGCGGTGATCGCCGATCGCGAGCGGGATCATCAGCGCCAGCAGCAGCGCCGGGAGCACCGGGCCGGAACCGCTTCACCAGCAGCGTGATGCCGAGCACGGTCGAGCCGAGCAGCGTCAGCACGAGCGCCGGGAAGGTGACCGCAGCCACGTGAACAGCGTCGCCTCGATCCCGTCGCCGTTGTAGTCGCCGGTCCACTGGGTCCAGTAGTCGAGGAAGACGCCGACGCACGCGACGGCGTACGCCGCGATCGCGAGCCGCCACGCCCACTTCTCGAAGCCCTCCGGCTGCCGGCGGCGGTAGACGACGACGGCGCACAGCGTGAACGCCACGAACACCGGGAACCAGATCTTCCCGTAGGTGATGTAGACGAGGTCCGGGTCGGCCCAGTCGAGCAGCGGCGCGAACAGCGTCCATCGCCGGCTCGGCCCACGCCGCGGTCAGCGGGTAGTCGAGTCCTCCTTGCCGTCTGCGGTCCGAGAACCGGGCCAGCGCGTGCAGCTGCCCGACCACCAGGCCCACCCACGCCATCACCCAGGCGAACCGGCCGATCTGTCGGTCATGTCCTGTCGAGCATGTCTCCTCCTCGGTCGCGGTTCGGTGACGCACCGAGCGTCCGGCCGCGACGCCGGTCCGTCGTCGGCCGCTGGGGTCGGTCCTGATCTCCACCCCTGGTTTGACGCGCGCGTCCGCCGGTCGCCGACCTACGCTCGGACGATGGAGCGCACGCCGGCTCGTCCGGCTGGACGTGCTGGTGCCCGTGGCGCTGCTCGCGTCCTGGGCGCCGCCGAGCTGGCCTCGCTCGGCACCGACGGCTGGATCGCGGCCGTCGGGCTGGAGGCGCGTGGCGGCCGTGGCGCTGGTCGTTCCGGCGGCGCTCGGCCGCTGGTCGCGGCGCCGCTGTGCGGCCGTGGCGCTGATGGCTCATTCCGCTGACCGGCACCCAGATGGACGAGCCCGCGACGCCGATCCTCTTCTACGTGCGTCGGCGTCTACTGCCTCGGCCGCTACGCCGGCCTGCGCGGCGGCCTGGTCGCGCTGGTGCTGACCTGCTGCCTGGTCTTCGCCGACTTCGTGCTCGTCGACACCGCGGACAACGACTGGCACCGACCTGGTCTTCGTGCTCTCGCTGGCGGTCCCGCCGTTCGTGTTCGGCCGGATCTCGCGGCGGCTCGCCGAGCAGTGCCGAGCTGCTCGGCGCAGCAGTCCGAGCAGCTGCGCGACCAGGCGGTCCGCGACGAGCGCGACCGGATCGCGCGCGAGCTGCACGACGTGATCGCCCACTCGCTGAGCGCGATGGTCGTGCAGACGGCCGCGGCCCAGGACCTCGTACGCCGCCGCCGGACCGGGCCGCCGCGCTGCTGGAGTCGGTGGCCGAGACCGGGCGGCGGGCGCTCGCCGAGACCGGCCGGCTGCTGCACCTGATCCGCGACGACGCCGACGAGCTCGGGCTGCGCCCGCGCCCGGTCTCGCCGACGTGCCCGCGCTGGTCGACCAGTTCCGCGCGGCGGGCTGCAGGTGGACGCCGAGCTCGACCTGCCCGGCGCGCCGCTGCCGGGCGGGGTCGACGTCTCGGCGTACCGCGTGGTGCAGGAGGCGCTGACCAACGCGCTGCAGCACGCCGACGGCCGCGCCCGCTGCGGGTCGCCGCGCACGGCGAGCGACCTGGTGATCCGCTGCGCCAACCCGATCGGCCGGGCGCGCGGCACGCGGGGCCGGGCTCGGCCTGCTCGGGCATGGCCGAGCGGGTGGCGGTGCTCGGCGGCCGGGTGCGCCACGGGACCGACGCCGGCGGCCGGCTTCGAGGTCGAGGCGGCTGATCCCGCTGGGGCGCGTGACGCCGTGACCCGGGTGGTGGTCGCCGACGACCAGGACCTGGTCCGGTCGGGGCTGCAGCTGGTGCTGGAGGCGCGCGGCTGCGAGGTGGTCGGCACCGCCGGCCAACGGCCGCGAGGCGGTCGACGTCGTGCTGCCGGACCGGCCCCGACGTGGTGCTGATGGACATCCGGATGCCGGTGCTCGACGGGATCGCCGCGACCCGCGAGCTGACCGCGGCCGGGCTGCGCCGACCCGGGTGCTGGTGCTCACGACGTACGACCTCGACCGCTACGTGTACGACGCCCTCGCGGCCGGCGCCGCGGGGTTCCTGCTGAAGGCGACGCCGCCGGACCGGCTGGTCGAGGGGATCCAGCACCGTGTGCGCCGGCGAGGCGCTGCTGGCGCCGGCGCTGACCCGGCGGCTGATCGAGTCCTACCTGCGCCACCCGCCGCCGCGGCGACGAGGTGCCGCGGCGGCTCGCGGAGCTCACCGAGCCGGGAGCGCGAGGTGCTCGTGCTGATGGCCCGCGGGCTGTCCAACGACGAGATCGCCGGTGAGCTCGTGGTGGCGCTGGCGACCGTCAAGACCCACGTCAACCGGGTGCTCGCCAAGCTGGGCGTGACCACGCCGGGTGCAGGCGGTGGTGCTGGCCTACGAGGCGGGCATCGTCACGCCGCGTAGCCCGCGCGCCCACAAACACGTCGGAAGAGGAGATAATCCGGGGCCGGACCGGCACCATGGGCGCGTGGCCATCCGGATGTACGGCGGCGCGGCCGCTGCCGTCTTCGCTCCCCTCGACACGCTGTCGCGTGCCGAGCAGGTGGAGCGACGGCTGACCGACGCCATCGTGCTGGGGCTGATCCCCACCGACGAGCAGCTGCCCGGGGAGGCCGAGCTGGCGCGGCTGCTGGCGGTCTCGACCGTCACCGTCCGCGAGGCACTGCGGTCGCTGCGGGCCGCGGGCCTGATCGAGACGCGACGCGGCCGACACGGCGGCTCGTTCGTGAAGGAGTCGCAGGAGACGGCCGTCAAGCACGTGGTGGCGCGGCTGGTCGAGATGAGCACCGCGCAGCTGCGGGACCTCGGAGACCAGTACGCCGCCTTGTCGGGTGCGGCCGCCCGGCTGGCCGCGCGGCGGGCGACCCCGGTCGAGATCGAGCGGCTGCGGCGGGCGCACCTCCAGATCGTCGAGGCGGGCACCGAGACGGAGCGACGCCGCGCGGAGAGCCACCTGCAGATCGAGATCGCAGCGGTGGCGCAGTCGCCGCTGCTGTTCCGCGACGAGGTGGGCATGCAGGCCGAGATCGGACCGCTGCTGTGGCTCGGCGCCGGGCACGAGGAGGTCCACCTCCACACCGCCGGGCTCGCCGGTGAGGTGGTCGAGGCGATCGCGAACGGCGACGGCGAGAAGGCGCGGGCGCTGACCGAGGACCGGGTCGTCCAGTGGACCGCCCACCTGGTCGAGCTGCGGCTGCGGGAGCTGGAGGACCGCGTGGCTGACGTGCTGTCCCAGCTCGAGGACTTCGTGGAGCGCACCCGCAGCGTCGTCCACGACATCGCGGCCACCACCTCCGCCGCGCTCGCCACGACGTCCCGGCCGCGCCGCGCCGACCTGCTCGAGATCGAGCCCCTGGTCGGGATGCTCCTCGGCGAGCGCGAGGAGACCGTCCACGGGGGTGGGTTCGTGGCCGCGCCCGGGCTGCTCGACGACGCGCCCTGGTGGCTGGAGTGGTTCGCGTGGGACGCCGGCACGGTGCAACGGCTGGTCTCCCAGACCGACCCGTCGGGTGCCCACTTCTTCGACTACACCCACATGCCCTGGTACTCCGGCCCCCGCGACAGCGGCCCGCCGGCCCGCGCCGTGACCGGCCCCTACGTCGACTACCTCTGCACCGACGACTACACGCTCACCTTCACCGAGGCCGTACGCCGCCAGGACGGCTCGTTCGCGGGCGTCGCCGGCGTCGACGTACGCCTCCTCGCGGTCGAGCAGCGCTTCCTCGCCGAGCTCCGCGGGTCGGGGCGGGTCCTGGTGCTGGTCAACGAGCTCGGCCGGGTCGCGGTCAGCACCACCGCCCGGATGCTGAGCGGCGACCTGGTCGAGGGCCTCGACGTCCCCGCCCTCTTCGAGTCCGGCGACGAGCGGCTGACCCGGATCGCCGGCTCCGAGCTGGGGCTGCTGGACCTCGGCCCCCGCTAGCCACCCCGTTTTGGAGGCGGCACGCGGTGAGAGAGGATGCCCCCCATGTCTCGCGGCTCCTGGTTCCGTCTCCTGCTCGTGGTCGGTCTGCTGGCGGGTTGCGCGTGGATCTCCGTGGAGCGCGAGCCCCGGCTGGGCCTCGACCTGCGCGGCGGCACCCAGATCACGCTGCAGGCGCAGAGCACGGAACGGGTCGAGGCGAACGCCGAGTCGACCGACCGCGCGATCGAGATCCTCCGCGGCCGCGTCGACGCGCTCGGTGTCTCCGAGCCGACGCTGACCCGCGCCGGCGAGAACCGGATCATCGTCGAGCTGCCCGACGTCGACGACCCGCGCGAGGCCGTCGACGCCCTCGGCCGTACGGCGCAGCTGACCATCCACGAGGTGCTGCGCACGGTCCCGAACCCCGACGCGAAGCCGCAGGACCCGGACAACCTGGTCCTCCCCAGCGACTCGGGCGACGTCCTCGAGCTGGCCCCGCCGGCGCTCGACGGCGGCGACATCACCGGCGCCGACGCGACCGTCAACCCCCAGGGCGGCGTCGACTGGGTCGTCAACATCGACTTCAGCGGTGAGGGCTCCGACGCGTTCGGCAAGCTCTCCGCCGACGCCGCGTGCGCCCAGGGCGCCGCCAACCGGATCGCGATCGTCCTCGACGGCGAGATCATCTCCTCGCCCGGCGTCGAGGTGCCGTGCGGCGGCAGCATCCGCAACACCACGGTCATCACCGGCAACTTCACCACCGACGAGGCCAAGAACCTCGCGGTCCTGGTCGAGGGCGGCGCGCTGCCGCTGCCGGTCGAGGTCATCTCGCAGAGCACCGTCGGCCCGACCCTCGGCGCCGCCGCGATCGAGGCGTCCTGGAAGGCCGCCCTCGCGCGGCCTCGTGCTGACCCTGCTCTTCATCGCGTTCGTCTACCGGCTGGTCGGCTTCCTCGCGACCATCGCGCTCACCTCGTACGCCCTGCTCGCCTACGCGATCCTGGTCGCCCTCGGCTCGACGCTGACGCTGCCGGGCCTCGCCGGCTTCGTGCTCGCCATCGGACTGGCCATCGATGCCAACGTCCTCGTCTTCGAACGAGCGCGGGAGGAGTACGCCGCCGCGCCCGACGCCGGGCTGAAGCGCGCCCTCAAGGTCGGCTTCAACAAGGCGTGGACCGCGATCATCGACTCCAACGTCACCACCCTGCTCGCCGCCGGGCTGCTGTTCTTCTTCGGGTCCGGCCCGATCAAGGGCTTCGGTGTCACGCTCTCCATCGGTGTGCTCGCCTCGATGGTCTCCGCGCTGGTGATCGCGCGGGTGCTCACCGAGATCGGGGTCTCCACCAAGGCCGTGGCCCGCCGGCCGAAGATCTCCGGCCTCGCCAACCTCGGCCGGGTCCGCCACTGGCTGGAGCGCAAGAACCCCGACCTGATGGGGCGCCGCAAGCTGTGGCTCGGCATCTCCGGCGCCCTGCTCGTGGCCGCGCTCGCCGGCATCTTCGGCAACGGGCTCAACCTGGGCGTCGAGTTCACCGGCGGCCGGGTCCTGGAGTACTCCACGACCCAGACCCTCTCGGCCGACGACGCCCGCGAGGCCGTGGCCGACGCCGGCTACCCCGAGGCCACCGTCCAGACCGCCGACGACGACAAGATCTCGGTGCGCGTCGGACAGATCAGCAACGACGAGGCGGTCGTCATCGAGGAGGCGATCGCCGACGCCGGCGGTGGCGCCACCAAGGAACGCGACGAGCTGATCGGCGCCTCGCTCGGCGACGAGCTGCGCGACAAGGCGCTGATCGCCTTCGGCATCGCGCTGCTGGTGCAGATGCTCTACCTCGCGATCCGCTTCAAGTGGACCTTCGGCGTCTCCGCCGTGCTGGCGATGTTCCACGACGTCGTGATCGTGCTCGGCGTCTTCGCCTGGCTCGGCAAGCCGATCGACGGGGTCTTCCTGGCGGCCGCGCTGACGATCATCGGACTCTCCGTCAACGACACGGTGGTGGTGTTCGACCGGGTGCGCGAGCAGTGGCGGCTCTCGACCGACAAGCACTTCAACCAGGTCGCCAACGACGCCGCGATCCAGACCATGCCGCGCACGGTCAACACCGGTCTCGGCGCGATGTTCATCCTCGCCGCGCTCGCGGTGGTGGGGGGCGACTCGCTGCAGGACTTCGCGATCGCGCTGCTGCTCGGCCTCGTCATCGGCACCTACTCCTCGGTCTTCACCGCGACCCCGCTGGTGACCTACCTGCAGGAGCGGTAGCCGATGTCGCGGGCCCAGAAGGTCAAGCGCACCGCCCCCGACCACGAGGACTCCGGCGCCGTTATCTGATCGTCACGGGAAACGCCCCGCCGCGGCGGCGCTGCCGCGGATGATGTGGACGTGGTGCTCGGGGGGCGATCCGTTCGGTACGCGCGCGCAGGCGTCGTGGCCGCGCTGCTGGTCGCCCTGACCACGGTCTGGCTGACCTCGACCGCGGAGGCCGGCGACGCCGATCGCTGCGAGCGCTTCGCCTCCGGCTCGGCCGAGCGGGCCGCGCTCGTCACCGGTTCCGGGACCGAGACGCTCGTCATCGGCGACTCCTGGTCGGCCGGGCTCGGCCTCGCCGACCTCGGTGACTCGTGGCCGACGCGGCTGCCCGGCCGGGTGCGGGTCGCCGGGTTCTCCGGCTCCGGCTTCAGCCGCGACGCCAGCGAGTGCGGCGACGTCTCCTTCGCCAGCCGCGCGTCCGCCGCGCTCACCCCGACGACGGGGCTGGTCGTCGTCGAGGGCGGCCTCAACGACTACGACCGGACCGACGAGGAGATCGCGGCCGGCTTCGCCCGGCTGGTCGAGGCCCTCGACGGCCGCCGGGTGGTCGTCGTCGGGCCCGCCTCGGCACCCTCCCGGGCGGACGCGGTACGCCGCGTCGACGGGCTGCTCGCCCGGCTGGCCGAGGCGCCGGCTGGGAGTACGTGTCGGCGTACGGCTGGGGGCTGGGGTACCTGCCCGACCAGCTGCACCTGACCCCGGAAGGACACCGGCGTTCGGCGACCTGGTCGCCGCTGCCCTCCGCTAGAGGTGCTTGAGCGCCTCGCGGCGCGAGAGGTTCGAGATCCGGCCGTCCCACGCCGCGACCCGGTCGCGCACCCAGTCCGGGTCGGTCCGGGCGTGCTCGCGGAGCGCCCAGCCGATCGCCTTGCGCAGCCAGAACGACGAGTCGGCCAGGTTGGCCTCGATCGCCTCCGCCAGGAGATCGGTGTCGGTCCGGTCGCGGTGCCGGAGCTGCGCCAGCACCGCCGTACGCCGCAGCCACAGCTCGTCGCCGTAGGCCCAGCCGCGCAGCACCGGCGTGGCCGCGGCCCGGTCGGCTGCGAGGGCGGCGCCGACCAGGTGCGAGGCGATCTCGTCGACGACGTCCCACCAGGCGCCGCTGACGACGAGGTGGCGGTGGAGGGCGAGGGTCCCGGCGTCCTGCCAGGGGCGGGCGACCCGGTGCCGCGCGAGCGCGATCGCGGCGTACCACTCCTCCCGGTGGGTCGCGCCGTCCCACACCTCCCGGACGTCGCGCTCCCAGCCGGCGCGGTCCGTCGGCGCGTAGCCGCGCAGGTGTGGCCGGAGCACGACCTTCACCTCCGGCGAGGTGACGCCGTGGTACGGCATCGCGGACTTCATGTAGGCCTGCTGGCCCGCGGCCCGCTCCGGGTCACCGGCGGCTTCGAGGTCGGCGCGGACCGCCGCGAGCCACGGGTGTGTCATGGCCGAGAGGCTAGTCGGGGGTGTGGGTGGGCACGGCTAGGGTTCGCGGGTGCCTGAGCCCGTGCCCGACCAGTCCGTCCGTGAGGTGCTGGGCGCCGCGGTCGAGGCGCTCGGCGGGCAGGAGCGCGACGGTCAGATCGAGATGGCCGAGGCGGTGGCCCAGGCCTTCGACGAGCGCCAGCACCTGCTCGTCCAGGCCGGCACCGGCACCGGCAAGTCGCTGGCCTACCTGGTGCCGAGCCTGCTCCACGGCGACCGGGTCGTGGTCGCGACGGCGACCCTCGCGCTCCAGCACCAGCTGGTCGAGCGCGACATCCCGCGGCTGGTCGAGGCGGTCGCGCGGCCCACACCGGCGTCGACATGTCGTACGCCGTCCTGAAGGGCCGGTCCAACTACGCCTGCCTCCACCGGATCCGCGGCCGGCGTGCCCGACGACCAGGGCACCCTCGTCGACGTCCCCGAGGGCTCGATGGGCAAGAAGGTGCTCGAGCTGCGCTCGTGGGCCGAGGAGCAGGCGACGAGCGGCGGCAGCGGCGAGCGCGACGCCGCCCCCCGCCACACCGACCGCGAGTGGCGGCAGGTCAGCGTCGGCCACCGCGACTGCCTCGGCGCCAGCAAGTGCCCGTTCGGGAAGGAGTGCTTCGTCGAGGTCGCCCGCGAGGAGGCCCACCGCAGCCACCTGATCGTCACCAACCACTCGCTGCTCGCCATCGACGCCATCGAGGGCGTGCCGATGATCCCCGACTACGACGCGGTCGTGATCGACGAGGCCCACGAGCTCACCGCGCGGGTCACCCAGGCCGCGACCGACGAGCTCGCGGTCGCCGACGTCGACCGCGCCGCGCGCCGCTCGCAGCGCCACGTCGACGGGTCGCAGGCCGACGACCTCGCCGACGCCGGCGACGCCCTCGCCCAGGCGTACGCCGACCTCGAGCCGGGCCGGTTCGACGACGTCCCCGACCAGCTGGCCGACGCGCTGGTGCTGGTCCGCGACGCGGCCCGGGCCTGCCTCTCGGCGTACCCCCGCGAGAGCGACGCGGCCGAGGGCGACGCCGGCCGGCAGCAGGCGAAGGGGTCGGTGCAGGAGATCTTCACGACCGCCGACCGGATGGCCGCCCGCAGCGACGCCGACGTGCTGTGGCTCTCCGAGGGCAACCCGACCGGCCCCAACCGGCAGCCGCGCCGGCTGCACGTCGCGCCGCTGCAGGTGTGGGGCCCGATGCGCGAGAAGCTGCTCGCCGACAAGACGGTCGTCTTCACCAGCGCCACGCTCCGGCTCGGCGGCGACTTCGGCACCGTCGCCACGTCGCTCGGCCTCAAGCCGGCCGAGGAGGGTGCCGAGGCGCCGACGGCGTCGTGCCGTGGCGCGGCCTCGACGTCGGCTCGCCCTTCGACTACGGCAAGCAGGCGATCCTCTACGTCGCCCGCCACCTGCCGCCGCCGGGCCGCGACGGGCTGGGCCAGGCTCGGCTCGACGAGATCGCCGAGCTGGTCGACGCCGCCCAGGGCCGCACCCTCGGTCTGTTCTCGAGCCGCCGGGCCGCCGAGGAAGCGGCGGAGGCGATCCGCGAGCGGCTGCCCCACCTGACGACGCTGGCGCAGGGCGAGGCGCAGCTGCCCGAGCTCGCGCGGCAGTTCGTCAGCGACCCCCACACCATCCTGTTCGGCACGCTGAGCCTGTGGCAGGGCCTCGACGTCCCCGGCGACACCTGCCAGCTGGTGCTGATCGACCGGATCCCGTTCCCCCGGCCCGACGACCCGCTGATGTCGGCGCGGCCGCGGGCCGCCGACCGCGAGGGCCGCAACGGCTTCATGGAGGTCTCGGCCACCCACGCGGCGCTGCTGCTCGCGCAGGGCTCCGGCCGGCTGATCCGCACCACCACCGACCGCGGCGTCGTGGCCGTGCTCGACCCGCGGCTGGCGACCGCCCGCTACGGCTCGTTCCTCAAGGCGAGCCTGCCGCCGATGTGGACCACCACCGACCCGGCCGGTCGCCCGGCCAGGCGGCTCGGCCAGCGCTGACGCCGCCGGCGCGTCAGAGCCGCGCTGAGCCCGTCGTACCCGCCCTTCGGGCCGCACCGACGCCGAAGAACGTCGCGACACCGTGGGCGCGACGTCGACGGTCCGCGCCTGCCGCGACGACGTCTCGCTCCGGGTACGGCGGGGTGGCCGCCGGCGAGGAAGAACGGGATCGGCCGGGTGGTCGGGTGGCCGTGGTTGCCGGGGATCGGGTTCGACTCGGGGTCCTCGGCGAACCGCCGCCCGGCCGCGCAGTAGAGCACCACGTCGCCGGCCTCGGGCCCGAGCCGCAGGAAGCGGCGGGTCCGGGCGTGGGCGTGGAGTACGCCGTCGACCGCTCGCCGCGGCCGCCCATCCGCTCGATCGCCTCGTCGCGCTGGCGCGTCCGGCGCCAGCCAGTAGAGCAGCTCGGCACCGCCGTTCTCGGCGATCGCGACCTTGCCGGCGAGGAACGCGTCGGCCTCGAGGGCCGGACCGACGCTGACGAGTCGTCGGGCGCCGACCAGTCCATCGAGTGGTCGGCGAGCACCACCACCATGCTGTGCTCCCACGCGCCGCTCGCCTGCAGCTGGTCGACCAGCCGGGCGACCTGCGTGTCGGTCGACCCCAGCGCCGTCTGCCGGGCGAGCCGGGCGTCGAGCGCGCCGGTGAAGTCGGTGTGGCCGACCCGGTCGACGTCGCCGAGGTTGACGAACACCAGGTTGGGGTCGTGCTCCTCGACCATCGCCAGCGTCGCGTCCATGGTCGCGCGTCGGGCGCGTGGCCGGAGATCGGGATGTAGGCGTCCGGCACCCAGCGGTAGGTCGCCCGCTTGCCGAAGATCCCGACGAGGTACTCCTTGCTCAGCACCGTCGCCGGTCGTGAAGCCGGCCCGGTCGAGCCGCTCGAGACGGTCCGCCGCCCGAGGTCGCGCGGCCGGTCGAGGGTGCGGGTCTCGCCGAGCTCCCGGTCGTAGATCGACGTTGGCCGGCACGCCGGTCCGGTCGGGCCGCAGCCCGCTCATCATCATCACGTGGTTGGGGATGGTCTCCATGATCGGCAGCGACCGGGCCCGCGGGTGGTTCAGGCCGCCCGCGCGGAGTGCGGCCAGGGTCGGGGTCAGCGTCGCGTCGATCTCGTCGGGCTTGCAGCCGTCGACCACCAGCACGTAGGCCCGCTTGCGGCCGCGGCCGCGGCGGCGTACCCGCTCGGCGCAGCGCGGTGGCGAAGACCGCGCCGCGCTGGTCGTGACCAGCGTGCGGCGGGTCAGGTGCGGGCTCATGCGGTGCCTCCGAGCGGCCGGTCGACCTGCTCGATCCGGCTGGTGCCGGACCGGGTCGCCACGAGGTCTCCCACCTGGCGTCGGTGTCGCGGTCGGCCCGGTCGCCGATGATGAACCAGTCCATCTGCGCCCGCTCGGCGTTGAGGTCGAGCACGGAGTAGCCGTGGTCGTCGAAGTTGAGGTAGCGGATGTGCCGGTTGTTGGCCTTGATCCCCTCCTCGACGGCGGTGCTGGTCGCGCCGACGGGTCGCCGGTGATGTCCTTGAGGTTGTTCGACGTCACCGAGCAGCAGACGAACTCGACGCCGACGGTCTTCCGGGGGGGTTCTCGTAGGCGTAGTCGCTGGCGTCCAGCGGCAGCTCGCACGCCCAGCCGGAGTGGATGTCGCCGGTCACGAACAGCACGTCCTTGATCCCGTGGTTGTCGATGTGGCGCAGCACCCGGTCGCGGTCGGCGGTGTAGCCGTCCCACTGGTCGGTGTTGTACGGCGCGCCGTCCTCGGGCAGCAGCCCGGTGACGTCGTTGATCGGCTGGACCAGGTCGTCGGGCAGGGCGCCGAAGTTCACCGGCGCGATCATCACCGGGTTGCCGATCATCTTCCACTGCGGCCCGGTCCGCATCAGCGAGTCGCGCAGCCAGCGCAGCTGCTTCTGCCGAGGATCGTGCGGCCGGGGTCGCTGACCTCGCCGGTCGGGAAGGGGCCGGGGGAGCGGGGGTGCGACCTGCTCGTCGCGGTAGGTCCGCAGGTCGAGCATCGAGATCTCGGCGAGCCTGCCGAAGAGCAGCCGCCGGAACAGCCGGGTGCCGTCGCGCAGGTCGGCGGTGCCGTCCATCCGCACCGGCATCCACTCGTCGAAGGCGCGGTGGGCGCGGGCCCGCCGCCTCTCGGTAGTCGCCCTCGTCCGGGCTGGTGGTTCTCCGCGCCGTTGCGCCACTGGTCGTTGGTGACCTCGTGGTCGTCCCACGTGATGATCCAGGGGTACTTCGCGTGCAGGTCCTGCAGGTCGGGGTCGGTCTTGTACTGCGCGTGCCGGCGCCGGTAGTCGGCGATCGACACCATCTCGTGCGCCGGGTCGTGCGGCCGGATGTCCTCGTTGGACGAGCCGTAGCCGTACTCGCCGGGGGCGTACTCGTAGAGGTAGTCGCCGAGGTGCAGCACGGCGTGGAGGTCGTCGCGCTGCGCGAGGTGGCGGTACGCCGAGAACCAGCCGGCCTGCCAGTTGGCGCAGGAGACGACCCCGAACCGCAGGTGCTTCGGCGTCGCGCGCCGGCCCGGCGCGGTGCGGGTCCGGCCGACCCGGCTGCGCGAGCCGTCGTAGGAGAAGCGGTAGTGGTACCAGGTCGCCGGCCGGAGGCCGGTCACGTCGACCTTCACCGTGTGGTCGCGGCTCGGGCCGGTGCTGAACCCGCCCCGGCGCACGACGCGACGGAAGTCGGCGGTCGGTCGCGACCTCCCACGCGCACGGTGACGTTCGGCCCCTTGCCCGGAGCCGGGGGTCGCGGCCCGCGTCGGCGTGACCCGGGTCCAGATCACGACCGCGTGCGGGGCCGGGTCACCGGAGGCGACGCCGTGCGCGAACGACCCGGTCGTCGGCGCTGCCGCCAGCGCGGGGGTGCGAGCCACGACGGGGAGCGACGGCGGCGCCGGCAGCGCCGGTCGCGAGGACGGTACGGCGGGGGAGCGCATGGTGGGGTCACCCCCCGTCAACGACCGACATTCCCTCGCGTGACGGTTCGCCCGCGGTCGTCGTCCGAGACGTTCACCGCGCGGACGGCTGCCGGTCTCGTTGACGATCTCCCACGCGGCGGCACCACGATCCAGCCGACGAACGCGTCGAGCAGCCAGTGGTTGCCGGTGCCGACGATGACGATCGTGGTGCCGGCGGCGTACGCCCAGGCCAGCCCGCGGACCCAGCGCGCCCGCGACGTGGCGGCGTACGACGAGCGCGACCCAGAGCGCCCAGCCGGCGTGCAGCGACGGGAACGCCGCGAGCTGGTTGGTGAGCCCGCCGAGGCCGCGGGGGGCCGACGCGTCGCCGCCCCACCAGCCGGCGCCGGCGTGGAGCTGGAGCACGTCGACGTAGCCCGTCGAGCAGCCGCGGCGGCGCCATCGGCACCATCAGGTAGAGCACCAGCCCGAGGATGGTGGCGACCGCCAGCGCGGTGCGGGCCGGCAGGTAGTCGTCCGGGCCGCGGCGGTAGAGCCACACCAGGACGCGCCGCGGTGACGACGTAGTGGAGGGTGGCGTACCAGTAGCTGCCGATCAGCCCGAGCAGCGGCACGGTCACGAACCAGCCGTTGAGCAGCCGCTCGACGTCGAGCCAGACGACCCGCTCCAGGTCGAGCAGCTGCAGCGCGCGCGCGGCCGCCGGCGTGAACGCGTCGTCGGCGACCAGCCGCGACGCGGAGTAGCCGACGTAGAGCGCCGCCAGCAGGACGAGTTCCCGAATCCCCCGATTCATGGGGCCACCATACTGGGTATGTACCCGGTTCTGTCGTCGGGTTTTCCCGGAACCACCCCTGATGGTCCAGGTTGCAGGTCACTGCGACGGCTGGACGGCTCCGGCCTCGTAGGCGAGCACCACGGCCTGGACCCGGTCGCGGACCCCCAGCTTCATCAGCACCCGGGCGACGTGGGTCTTGACGGTGTGCTCGCTGACGACCAGGTCGGCGGCGATCTCGGCGTTGGACAGGCCGCGGGCCACCAGCCGCAGCACCTCGAGCTCGCGGGCGGTCAGCCCGTCGAGGCCGCGGTCGGCCGGTCGCGGCGCCCTGGCGGGCGAACTCCTCGATCAGCCGGCGGGTCACCGACGGGGCGAACAGCGACCCGCCCTCGGCGACGACCCGGATCGCGGTGGTCAGCCGCTCCTCGGGCGCGTCCTTGAGCAGGAACCCGCTGGCGCCGGCCCGGAGCGCGTCGTAGACGACCTCGTCGAGGTCGAAGGTGGTGAGCACCAGCACCCGGGGCGGTCTCGGCAGCGCGGTGACGGCGCGGGTGGCCTCGATCCCGTCGAGCTGCGGCATCCGCACGTCCATCAGCACCACGTCCGGTGCGAGCTGCTCGCACAGCGCGACCGCGGCCCGCCGTCGGCCGCCTCGCCGACGACCTCGATGTCCGGCTCGGTCGACAGGATCATCCGCAGGCCCGGCCCGGACCAGCGGCTGGTCGTCGGCGAGCACCACCCGGATCGGCCCGCTCACGCGTCCTCCAGGGCGTAGGGCAGCCGGGCCCGGACCTCGAACCCGCCGTCCGCGCGGCCCGGCCTCGACCTCGCCGCCGACCACGGCGACCCGCTCGCGGATCCCGATCAGGCCGTGCCCGCCGCCGTCGCCGTCGACGGCGACCGGGCGCGGCCGCCGTCGTCGCGCACGGAGCACGGTCAGCGCGTCGTCGGCGTACTCGAGCCGGACCCGGGTCGGCGCGGCCTCGGCGTGCTTGAGCACGTTGGTGAGGGCCTCCTGCACGATGCGGTACGCCGAGAGGTCGACGCCCGGCGGGACGGCGACGTGCGCCGCCGACGACCTCGACCTCGACCGGCAGCCCCGACGCGCGCACCTGCTCGACCAGCGCGTCCAGGTGCAGCCAGCGACGGCTGCGGGGCGTGGTCGTCGGCGCGCGTCCGTCCGGCTCGGTGTCGCGCAGCACGGCGAGCAGCCGGCGCATGTCGCCGAGCGCCGCGGTGTTGGTCTGCTCGATGGCGTCGAGCGCCTGCGCGGGCGGCGCTCGGGATCGGTGTCCAGGGTCCGCCGGGCGCCCCGGGCCTGCAGCACGGTCACCGAGATCGCGTGCGACGACCACGTCGTGCAGCTCGCGGGCGATCCGGGACCGCTCCTCGGCGACGGCCCGCGCGGCCCGCTCCTCCTGCTCGCGGCGCAGCCGCTCGTTCTCGGCGCCCAGGGCGGTCTCCCGCTCCCGCCGGAGCCGGAGCGCCAGGCCGGCCGCCCACGGCCCGCCCACGAAGAAGCCGAGCCGACGAACGCGATGTCGCCGACGCGGTGTCTCGCGGCGCCGTCGCCGATGACGAACGGACCATCGACAGCACCAGGCAGCCGGCGCCCAGCCACGCCTCGAGGCCGCGGGCGTGGCGGCCCAGCGGAGAACAGCGAGACGAAGAAGCGACCACGAAGGTCGTGAGTCGTTGTCGAAGCCGGGCGCGAGCCGCAGGGGCCAGCAGGGCACCGACGTCAGCAGGAACGACGACCAGCGGGTGCCGCCGGCGCAGCGCCAGGGCCAGCGCGGCGAGCAGGGCGGCGACCAGGCGACCGGCCGCGGCGCCGTCAGGCCAGCGAGCTCGGCCGCGATGCCGACGCCGAGAACGACGGCGAGCAGCGCGTCGCCGTACCTGCGGACGAGCGGCGCGCAGGTCCATGGGACACGGTAGGGCGCGGCGGCCGCCCGGAGTCACTCTGGGAATGACTCCGGCCGTCATCCTCGCGGGCGGTCGCGGACCGCTCCGCGGGTGACGACCCGGCCGCGGGTGCGCGGCGAAGACTCGGTGGCACCGGATCTCGACCCCCGAAAGGACTCGCCATGACCACCATCGACCACCGCTCGCCACCGACTCCGACCCGCCGTCGTCCCCGGCGATCGGCGCCGCCGCCGGCCTGGTCGCCGCCGCCCTCACCACCCTCTTCGCCCACGACTGGGCCGAGGTCGCGATCGTCGTCACCGATCATCGCCGTCGCCACCGCCGTCGTGTTCGGCTTCGTCGTCCCGCGCGCGCTGCGCAGGGAGAGCGCCGGCGGCCGCCCTGGCCTGGCCGTCGTCGGCCGCGCTGCTCGTGGTGCCGGCGTTCTGGTCCGGGCTGCCCCTGGTGCTGGGCGTCGCGGCGATGCTGCTCGGGCAACGCCGGCCGGACGGCCCGCAGCGGTGCGGGGACCTGCATCGCCGCCGTCGTGCTCGGCGCGCTGACGCTCGCTGTTCTACCTCGTCGATCTACGTCATCGGAGGGCATCGCCGGGCACGCCGGCTTCCGTGCTTCGGCTGAGCCGAGGGGTCCTGCGTCGGGGTCACATCCGGCGCAGGACCGCGGTCACCTTGCCGAGGATCGTCGCGTGGGTGCCGTCGATCGGCTCGTAGGCGGCGTTGTGGGGGAGCAGCCAGACCTTGCCGTCCTTGCGCTGGAAGGTCTTGACCGTGGCCTCGCCGTCGATCATGGCGGCCACGATCGTCGCCGTTCTCGGCGGTCGGCTGCTGCCGGATCACGACGTAGTCGCCGTTGCAGATCGCCGCGTCGACCATCGAGTCGCCGGCCACCTCGAGCAGGAACAGCTGGCCGTCGCCGACGAGCTGCTTGGGCAGCGGGAAGACGTCCTCGACCCGCTCCTCGGCCAGGATCGGGCCACCGGCCGCGATCCGCCCCACCATCGGGACGTACGCCGCCGCCGGCATGGTGTCGCCGATGCCGGTCTCGTCGACCGAGCTCTCCTCCGCCGTGCCGAGGCTGCGGCGGGCCGCCATCACCTCCGGCAGGAACACCTCGAGCGCCCGCGGCCGGTTGGGGTCGCGCTTGAGGAAGCCCTTCTCCTCCAGCGTCTTGAGCTGGTGGGCGACGCTGCTGGAGCTGGTCAGCCCCACCGCCTCGCCGATCTCGCGCATGCTCGGCGGGTAGCCCCGCTTCTCGATCGCGTCCTTGATGGTCGCGAGCACCTTCTGCTGCCGCGCGGTGAGACCGGTCGCGTCGGGCGGGCCGTCGGGCAGCTCGGAGACCTGCTTCGGAGGCTTCGGTGACATGGGAGAACTGTGTCACTCCGGGCCGCGATGTTCAAACATCTGTTCGAACCGCGTGTCGGGTCAGTCGAGGCCCCGCAGCCGGAGCGCGGCCTGGGTGCGGTCGCGCACCTGCAGCTTGGCCAGCACGCTCGAGACGTGGTTCTGGACCGTCTTCAGGCTCAGCCCGAGCTCGCGGGCGATCTCGGGGTTGCTGCGGCCCCGCGCCACCAGCGCCAGCACCTCCGACTCGCGCGGGGTGAGGTCGCGACCGGCCGGGCCGCGCTCGAGCAGCCGCGCCGCGACGCCGGGCCCGAACACCGCGCCGCCCGGCGGCGACGGTCCGGATCGCGGCGAGCACCTCGTCCTGGCCGGCCTCCTTGAGCACGTAGCCGCGGGCCCCGACCCGCAGCGCGGCCACCACGCTGGAGTCGTCGGCGACCATGGTCAGCACCAGGACGGCGTACCCCGGTGCCGCGGCGACGATCCGGCGGGTGGCCTCCAGGCCGGGCGAGCGCGGCAGGTTGAGGTCCATCAGCACGACGTCGGGGCGCAGCTCGAGCGTCCGGGAGACCGCGGCGTCGCCGTCCCCGGCCTCGCCCACCACGGTGATGTCCGGCACCGTCGTCAGCAGCCCGGTCAGGCCGGTCCGGAAGAGCGGGTGGTCGTCGACCACGAGCACGCTGATCACGTCGTCGCCTCCACCGCGAGCGGCAGCCGGACGGTCACCGTGGTGCCGCACGTCGCGGCTCGCGACCTCCACCTGCCCGCCGATCTCCCGCGCCCGCTCCCGCATGCTCGTCATGCCCGACGCCCCGGCCCGGCGTCGCGCCCCCGACCCCGTCGTCGGTGACCGCGATGACCAGCGCGTCGGCGGCCACCGACCCGCTGACCCGGCAGGTCGTGGCCCGCGCGTGACGGACCACGTTGGTCAGCGCCTCCTGGGTGACCCGGTACGCCGCGACCTCGACCGCGGCCGGCAGCGACGGCCGGTGGGCGGGCAGGTCGAGGTCGACGGTCAGCCCGGTGCCGTCGGCGAGCTGGAGGCCGAGCTCGGCCACGGCGCCGAACAGCCCGAGGTCGTCGATCGCCGGCGGCCGCAGCCCCTCGACGATCCGGCGCACCTCGGTCGACGGTCTCCCGCAGCCCCTCGCGCAGCCGCTGGATCTGGACGTCGCGGGTCGTCGCCGGCGGCGAGCAGGTTCTGCACCGCGTCGACCTGGAAGCCCGAGCCCGGCCAGCGACGGGCCGAGCCCGTCGTGGAGGTCGTGGCGGAGCCGCCGCCGCTCCTGCTCGCGGCCGAGCACCAGCTCCTCCTGGGCCCGGTGCAGCGAGTCGACCAGGGCGGTGGTGTGGACGGCGCCGCCGATCTGGCGCGCCAGGTCCTCCAGCAGCGCCCGGTCGTCGGGTCGCAGCGGGCGGCCGGCCCAGAGCAGCGCGCCCACCTCCACGCCGTACGCCGTGAGCTGGAGCCGTTCGGTGGTGGCGGGGCGGCTGCCGGCGGCCGCCAGGGTGTGGCCGGTCGCGTCGTGGATCTCCGCGTGGTCGAGGCCGAGGCCGTCGACGAGCTCGGTGGTCAGCGACGCCAGCAGCGCCCGGCCGTCCGCGGCGTCGGCGAGCCGGCGGCCGGTGTCGGCGAGCACCTCGGCGGGGGTCGACCAGCGGCCGTAGGTCAGCCGGGTCACGCCGCGCTGCAGCGAGTCGCGCAGCGGCGCGAAGGCGACCGCGACCACGCCGGCCGCCGCCCACGGCAGCCACGGCGTGCCGCGGTCGCGGAGCATCACGCCGACGCCGCCGACGATCAGCGCGTAGAGCCCGGCCAGCACCGCCGAGAGGGCGAGGTAGGTCAGCGATGCCGCGGGCGGCCCGCTGCACGTCGTACAGGCGCCGCTGGAACATCGCGACCCCCACCGCCACCGGCACCGGCAGCGCGACCAGCGCGAACATCCACGGCTCGCGCCCACGGCGTGGCCACCACCGGCAGCACGACCAGCGGCAGCGCGAAGGCGATGCCGAAGACGAGCACCTGCTGCCGGACCAGCTCGCCGCCCGCGCGCCACTTCAGCACCAGCGCCCGGACCGCCACGACCAGCGCCACGAACGCCGCCGCGAGCGCGCCCAGCGCGAGCAGGTCGGCGACCGACCGCCACGAGTCGGGGACGCCGAGCGGGTTGTCGGTGCCGGCCAGCCGGTCCTCGAGCGGGACCGGCGCGATCAGCGAGCCCAGCGTGAAGGCGCCGACGCAGCCGGCCACCAGCCACGCCGACCGGCGACCGGGTGGCCGGCCGTCGGGGAAGACCAGCGGCAGCGCCAGGACCAGCAGCAGCCAGCCGAGGCCGCGACCGGCGGAGCCGATCACGCCGAGCAGCACGTACGCCGGAGGTCCCGGGGCCCGGTCACGGCCAGCGCGAGCAGCCCCTCGCCCAGCCCCCACGCGAGGCTGCCGGCCAGCATCAGCCGCCCGACCGGGTGGCCCGGCCGGGCGACCTCGACGGCCAGCCCGACGACGGCGTACGCCGTGACGACGAGCGCGATCGCCAGGTCGTCGGCCAGCGGGCGACCGTGGCGGCCGCCGCCGCGACCACCGCACCGGTGATCGCGAGGGCGGCCAGCAGCGACGCCGCCGTCAGCCGGGTCGCACGCATCGCCTCACCTCGGGTCAAGAGTGCCCGATGGCGAGGTCGCGCGGAGCGGATTCAGGCGACCGGGGCCGCGTCGTCACGGTGCCGCAGCATCAGCACGCCGACGCCGACGAACCACACCATCCACACCAGGGTGCCCCAGTCCTGCTGGCCGAGGCTCGCCAGCGGCGTCCCGCCAGCAGCGCCACCCCGGTCGACGACGCCGAAGCCGCCGAACCACCTCGGGTGGACCCGGTCGGCGAGCGCCGCGACGGCGAAGCCGAGCGTGCTCGCGCCGAGCAGCAGCAGGCTCAGGAAGTAGCCGAAGATCCGGACGTTGTTGAGGGCGAAGGCGGTGTCGAGGTCGAGGCCGTGCTGGGCGCCGTACATCGCGGCGCCGCCGGCCGGGAACCCGACCGCGAACGTCACGGCGACGAAGCGCGAGGCCGCACAGCATGCCGGTCTGGGCGGCCCAGGCGCCCCCCTCGGAGCGGCGGCCGAGGACCCGGCCGAGGAAGACGAGGGTCGGCACCAGCACCAGGAACCCGAGCGCACCCGAGCACGCCGCCGGTGAAGGTGCGGCACGAGGTCGCCCTCGACGTAGCGGTCGCGGATGCCCTCGGTCCCGTCGGCGAAGAGCGGCCCCTGCTGCAGGGCGAGGCCGACCAGGATGAGGACGATGTGGGCGAGGCAGAGCGCTCCGGCAATCTGCCAGAGGCGGCGGGGTACGGCGGTCATGGGTTCCTCCTGGGATCGGTGGTGGTGCTCCGAGCCTCAGGCCGGCCGCGGCCGCGCGCCTCCGGCGGCTTCCCGGGAGGACCGGGAAGATCTCCCGGTCAGTCCGAGCGGCACCCAGACGTACTGCGGGACGTCGCAGACGTGGGTGAAGCCGAGCCGCTCGTAGACCGGCCGTCCCTGCTCGGAGGCGTGCAGCACCGCGTCGGTGCAGCCGCGCTCCCGCGCCGAGGTCCATCAGCCGGGCGGTGACGGCGTACCCGAGGCCGCGGCCGCGCAGCCTCGTCAGCGTGGTGATGTTGTAGAGGCCGACGGTGGTGCCGTTGACCCACCGCTGCCGGTGGCCACGGGCCGCCCGTCGAGGGTGGCCAGCACGTTGACCAGCGGCTCGTCGCCGAACGCGCCCAGCACCCGGTCGAACTCGCCCGCGAGCTCGGTCGGCATCCCGAACGCCTCGACCATGGTCCCGACGAACGGCTCCGGCTGCTGGCTGGCGTCGACCTCGGCGAGCTCGACCCCGGCGGCGAGCGCCGGGGTCAGCGGCCCGTCGAGCGGGACGTGCATGCCGGGGATCTCGCTCGCGGGCCATGCCCGGCGCTCGCCCAGCGCCGCCTCGAGCTCCGGTGACGTGGTCGACGGGGTCAGCCACCACATGAACGGCAGCCCGCGCCCGACGTACGACGCCACGAGCTGGCGCGCCCGCTCGCCGGCGGTCTCCGGGGCGAACCGGGCGGCGGTCACCGGGTTGAACATCGGGAACGCCACGTCGGAGTGCGCCGCCACCACGTCGTCGGCGGGCTCGAGCTCGAAGCTCGGCAGCCGGGCCACCGTCTCGCATGAACGACAGCAGGTTGTCCTCGACGGGGGCGACGCGCGGGTCAGTCATCGGGACGTGTCCGGACCCGTAGCCGGGGTGGTTGACTCCCGCGCATGGATTCCAGCGTCGTCGTCACCGGAGGGGCGCGCGGCATCGGCCGCGCCATCGCCGAGCTGTTGGTCGCCCGCGGCCACAGGGTCGTGCTGACCGACCAGGACGGTGCCGCGGCCGCCGACACCGCGGCCGAGATCGGGGCGGAGGAGGGGCTGACCCACGACGTACGCAACCCCGCGCGACCACGCCGCCGCCGCCGAGGCCGCGCTCCACCACGCGCCGCTGACGGCGTGGTTCAACAACGCCGGGGTCGGCGACGACGGCCGGCTCGCGGAGATGACCGAGGAGCAGGTACGCCGGCTGGTGGAGGTCAACCTGCTCGGCACCTTCTGGGGGATGCGCGCCGCGCTCGCCGCGTTCGGCCCGCGCGGCGGCGACATCGTCAACACCGCCTCGCTGGCCGGGCTCGGGCCGGTCCCCGGCTACGGCGTCTACGCCGCCACCAAGGCCGGCGTCGTCTCGATCACCGGCTCGGTCGACATCGAGACGCCGCGCAACGTCCGGGTGCACGCGGTGTGCCCCGACGTGGTGCAGACCGCGATGCTCCACGAGGGCCACACCCACGACTCGCTCGGCTCCCGGCTGGCCCACTCCGGCTCCCGGGTGCTGGCGCCGGAGGAGGTCGCCGCCGAGGCGGTCGGCCTGATCGGCTCGCGCCGGGTGCTGCTCAGCGTCCCCCGCTCCCGCGGCGCCGTGGTCCGCGCCTCCGCCCTCTCGCCCTCGCTCTCGCGGCGGGCGATGAAGCTGGTCGAGGCCAAGGGGAAGCGCGCCATCGCGAAGGACCAGGCCCGCACCGGCTCCGGTGGCTGAGGTGCGAGCGCCCCGGCGCCGAGCCTCGAAACCCCCGGAGCAAACCTCGCCCCGGATGCTTGACACGTTCGAACACCTGCTCTAATTTCGTACACGTGTTCGATCGAACGTCTGATCGAGTCAAGCATCCGAGAGTGGTTGTCAGTGGTCTCCTCCAGACTCTCGATCGAACACCGACCGACAGGCTGACCGCCGCTTCCCCAGGAGGTCCTGATGAGCACCATGACGCTGGCTCCCGCCGCACGTTCTTCCCAGCTTCCGCACCAGTCGGTGCGGCTGACCCGACGCGGCCGCCTGGTGGTGTTCACCGTCGGGACTGCTGCTGGTGCTCGCCCTCGGCGTGATGTGGGGCTCCGGCTCGGTCGCCACCGAGCAGCCCGGCACCGCCGACCCGACCCTCGTGGTCCAGGTCCAGCCCGGCGACACCCTCTACGACCTCGCCGCCTCGCTCACCACCGACGGTGACGTCAACGCGATGGTCGAGCGGATCGAGGACCTCAACCGCCTCGAGACCTCCATGCTCTACGCCGGCCAGAAGCTGCGCGTCCCCGTCGCCTGACGGGCCCCAGACCCACAACTGAATACCTCCTCCGGCCGCGCCCGCCTCGACCCCGGGCCCGGCTGGGGGGCCGGGGAAGACGAGGGGTGGGCCACACGCTGGCCCACCCTTCGCGGCGTCCAGCGGTGGCGCGCCCGCAGGTCGAGGCGGCCCGACCGAGTGCGGGCCGCGCTCAGCGGGCGGCGCGCCGGCCGCCGGGGATCCGCGGCGGCGGCTCGGGCTGTCCGGGATGACGCGGCCTGGTGATGCCGAGCTCGCGCAGCAGCCGGGAGACCATCATCAGCCCGACGAACAGGCAGGCGACCGCGCCCAGCGAGGCCAGACCGAGGAAGACCCAGGCGCCGGAGGTGCCCGAACGGGCCTGGACGCCGAAGTCGATGGCCGCCTTCACGAGGTAGCCCCAGGCGATCACGGCGACGGTCACGCCGACCACCAGCAGCAGCGTGCGTCGGACGGAACCGAGCCTTCTGCCGGGCCGCTGCCCGCTTCCCCCGAGTCGCCACCGGGCCATTGTGTCCGATGCCCCGACACGCCGCCCCCGAACCCCTCATGTGGCCGCTGACCTGCGCGAATGCGGACGTCTCGAAAAGTCTCGGACCGATCTCCCGCATTCGCTTGCGCCGCCTCCACCGGGCACGTACGGTTACCACTACATCTAGTAGTTACACCGTTGTGGTTTTCCACATCTAGTTCACAGGAGCCGGGTGTGTGACTCACAGCACAGGCTCGGTAGTCCACAGAAAACGCTCACGAATCCACAGCGAGAGGAGGCCCAGGATGCACTGCCCGTACTGCCGCAGCACCGACACCCGGGTCGTCGACTCGCGGGTCGCCGAGGACGGCGGCTCGATCCGTCGCCGGCGTACCTGTGCCGCCGAGAGCTGCGGCAAGCGCTTCACCACCGTCGAGCTGATGCAGCTGGTCGTCCAGAAGCGGTCGGGGGCCACCGAGCCCTTCACCCGCGAGAAGGCGATCGCCGGCGTCCGCAAGGCGTGCAAGGGCCGCCCGGTCTCCGAGGACGACGCTCGCGTGCCTGGGCCAGGCCGTCGAGGACGCGCTGCGCCAGAGCGGCGCCGCCGAGGTCCCCGCCCACGAGGTGGGCCTGGCGATCCTCGGCCCGCTCCGCGAGCTCGACCAGGTCGCCTACCTCCGCTTCGCCAGCGTCTACCGCGGCTTCGAGTCGGCCGCCGACTTCGAGGCCGAGATCGCGATGCTCCGGCTCGAGGCGGAGAAGCCGCAACCCCAGCCCACGGGCTGACCCAGACCGGCCCGGCGTGTGTAGTGGGGAAGCTGCATGCGCCGGGCCACACCAAGCACCACCGGGCCCTACTCGGCAGAGATGCCCGGAAGAAACACCAGACCAGGACCGTTGAAGAAGTGACACAAGGGGAGCAGCGATGACGGAGACCGTGAGCGGCGCACAAGGCAAGAGCCGGCACCACCACCGGCGTGGAGATCCAGCGGATCTTCAGCACCGAGGGGGTGCACCCCTACGACGAGCTCACCTGGGAGCGCCGCGACGTCGTGCAGACCAACTGGAAGACCGGCGACACGGTCTTCGAGCAGCGCGGCGTGGAGTTCCCCGACTTCTGGAGCGTCAACGCCTCCACCATCGTCACCACCAAGTACTTCCGCGGCGCGGTCGGCACCGACGTCCGCGAGTGGAGCCTCAAGCAGCTCATCGACCGGGTCGTGAAGACCTACCGCAAGGGCGGCGAGGACCACGGCTACTTCGCGACCCCGGCCGACGCCGAGCTGTTCGAGCACGAGCTCACCTGGCTGCTCGTGCACCAGTACTTCTCGTTCAACTCCCCGGTCTGGTTCAACGTCGGCACCCCGTCTCCCCAGCAGGTGTCCGCGTGCTTCATCCTCTCCGTCGACGACTCGATGGACTCGATCCTGAACTGGTACAAGGAAGAGGGCTTCATCTTCAAGGGCGGCTCCGGCGCCGGCCTCAACCTCTCCCGGATCCGCTCCTCCAAGGAGCTGCTCTCCTCCGGCGGTACGGCGAGCGGCCCGGTGTCGTTCATGCGCGGCGCCGACGCGAGCGCCGGCACCATCAAGTCCGGTGGCGCCACCCGCCGCGCGGCCAAGATGGTCGTGCTCGACGTCGACCACCCCGACATCGTCGAGTTCGTCGAGACCAAGGCGCGCGAGGAGGACAAGATCCGCGCGCTGCGTGACGCCGGCTTCGACATGGACCTCGGCGGCACCGACATCACCTCGGTGCAGTACCAGAACGCCAACAACTCGGTCCGGGTCTCCGACGAGTTCATGCGCGCCGTCGAGGACGGCACCGACTTCGCGCTCCGCGGCCGCAAGAACGGCGAGGTCATCGAGCGCGTCGACGCCCGCGAGCTGTTCACCAAGATCAGCACGGCCGCGTGGGAGTGCGCCGACCCGGGCCTGCAGTACGACGACACCATCAACGACTGGCACACCAACCCCGAGACCGGCCGGATCACCGCGTCCAACCCGTGCTCGGAGTACATGTCGCTCGACAACTCCTCGTGCAACCTGGCCTCGCTCAACCTGCTCAAGTTCCTCAAGGACGACGACACCTTCGACGCCGAGCTGTTCGCCGACGCGGTCAAGATCATCATCACCGCGATGGACATCTCGATCTGCTTCGCCGACTTCCCGACCGAGGCGATCGGCAAGACCACCGTCGACTACCGCCAGCTCGGCATCGGCTACGCCAACCTCGGCGCGCTGCTGATGGCGATGGGCCTCGGCTACGACTCCGACGGCGGTCGCGCGATGGCCGCCGCCATCACCTCGCTGATGACCGGCACGTCGTACGCCCGCTCGGCCGAGATCGCCGCGGTCGTCGGCCCCTACGCCGGCTACGCCCGCAACGCCGACGCCCACAAGCGGGTCATGCGCAAGCACCAGGCCGCCAACGACTCGCTCCGCCCGCTCCACGTCGCCGACGCGCCAGGTCCAGAAGCTGGCCGACCAACGGCGTGGGCCGACGTGATCAAGCTCGGCGAGACCAACGGCTTCCGCAACGCGCAGGCCTCGGTGCTCGCGCCGACCGGGACCATCGGCTTCATGATGGACTGCGACACCACCGGCATCGAGCCCGACTTCTCGCTGGTGAAGTTCAAGAAGCTGGTCGGCGGCGGCTCGATGCAGATCGTCAACCAGACGATCCCGCGGGCGCTGACCAAGCTCGGCTACGACGAGGAGAAGGTCGAGGCGATCGTCGACTTCATCGCCGAGAACGGCCACGTCATCGACGCCCCCGGCCTCAAGACCGAGCACTACGAGATCTTCGACACCGCGATGGGTGCCCGCGCGCTCAAGCCGATGGGCCACGTCCGGATGATGGCCGCGACCCAGCCGTTCCTGTCCGGCGCGATCTCCAAGACGGTCAACCTGCCGGAGACGGCGACCGTCGAGGAGATCGAGGACATCTACCTGCAGTCCTGGAAGCTCGGCCTCAAGGCGACGGCCGTCTACCGCGACAACTGCAAGGTCGGCCAGCCGCTCTCCGACGGTGGCGGCAAGGCCACCCGAGGACGCCAAGGACGCCGCCGACGCGAAGGCCGACGCCGCGACCAAGGTCGTCGAGAAGGTCGTCTACGCCCCGACCCGCAAGCGGCTGCCGAAGTCCCGCGTCTCGCGCACCACCTGCTTCACGGTCGGCGGTGCCGAGGGCTACATGACCTCCGGTGCCCACGACGACGGCGAGCTGGGCGAGGTCTTCCTCAAGCTCGGCAAGCAGGGCTCGACCCTGGCCGGCGTGATGGACGCGTTCTCGATCGCGGTCTCGATCGGCCTGCAGTACGGCGTGCCGCTGGAGACCTACGTCTCGAAGTTCTCCAACCTCCGCTTCGAGCCCGCCGGCCTCACCGACGACCCGGACGTCCGGATGGCGCAGTCGATCATGGACTACGTCTTCCGCCGCCTGGCCCTCGACTACCTCGCCCTTCGAGAAGCGCGCCGCCCTGGGCATCTACTCCGCCGACGAGCGCCAGCGCTACCTCGAGACCGGCTCCTACGACGCCGTCGAGGAGACCGGCTCCGCCGCCGAGCTCATCGAGGCCGACGCACGATGCTCCGGTGGTTGAGGTGCGAGGCGCGCCAGCGCCGAGCCTCGAAACCGCCGAGACTCCGAACCCTGGGCGAGAAGCCGGCCCCCAAGGAGGCCCACACCTCCGCCGAGCTCCTGGAGAAGATCACCGGCACCGCCGTCGACTCCCCGCTCTGCATGACCTGCTCAGCGAGGCCGAGTCCCTCAAGGCCGACGTCCCCGTCGAGGCCACCATCGTCGAAGACGATGCTCCGCTGGTTGAGGAGGGCCGCCAGGCCCGTCACGAAACCACCGAGGAGCCCAAGGTCGAGGTCAAGCAGGCCCACACCTCCGCCGAGCTCTTCGAGCAGCTCACCGGCACCGCCGTCGACTCCCCGCTCTGCATGACCTGCGGCACCAAGATGCGCCCCGCCGGCTCCTGCTACGTGTGCGAGGGCTGCGGAAGTACCAGCGGCTGCAGCTGATCCAGCCTGCCGAACGGGCCCGAGACCCCATGTGTCGGGCCCGTTCGTGCATTCGGTTTGGATTTCGGCGAGACCTAGCTTGTTCGCTTCGCAGCGCTCAAGCTGAGCTCTTGTGGCGACGCAGAGAACGATCTACCAGCGGGACGAATACACGGGCACCGACGCTCATGGCTTGGTGGAGGACATCAGTGACCAACTCCTCGACCACTTGAACACCGAGGACGCACTCCGTTTGATGCTGGAGGCGAACCTGCCTGGCATCTCGAGCGCGCAGGTGCAGGCGACCTTCCTGCCTTTCGCAACGGACCTTGGTTTCACCAGTGAGGCCAAGGGTCTGTTCCTGGAGTACGAGAACAATCTGCGTCCCGACTACTTCCGTCGTGTTGCAGACTCAGGAATCCTGCTCGAGGTCGAACGCGGTAAGACCACCACGAACAACATGGATCTTCTCGACTTCTGGAAGTGCCATCTCTGCAAGCACGCTGACTACCTGTTCCTGATGGTGCCGCAGGCGCTGAAGCACAACGACACGATGACTCCGAAGAAGGAATACGCCTCGGTGGTCAAACGCCTCAGGACCTTCTTCGCACCCGGTAACGCAACCAACGTCCGGGCGGTGCACATCTTCGGCTACTAGTCCGCTCCGCTCGCGACCGAGCCGGGTGTTCACTGAGCAAGTGACCGAACCCGCGCACGCGCGAGGCGTGGAGAGCGCGATGCCGGGCCTGGTGGCGTCCCTGGGGTCGTGGGGCGTGCGGGCGGGGCACTGGTTGCCGGACCGCGACGGGGCGCCGGCGATCTGGCTGACGACCCAGACCGAGGCGCAGCGGAGCGCGCTGGAGTCGGCGCCATGGTTGGAGGGGCAGGTCGCAATCCTGCTCACGCGGGCGGACATCCCGTACGAGGTCATGAAACGGCTACGCGTGCTGGTGGACTCCGAGGAGGAGCAGGAGCGGCTGCTGCGCGACGCGACGTAGACGAGGCTCCGGCTGGCACTCACCCGGCCATCGGAGTGTGGGCCGGACTTCCCGGACAGCGAGGCCGGGCTCACGTACGGTGTGGCCCGTCCGCCCGAGCGCCTGCCTCGAGCCCCCAGCCCCGAAGGAACTCCCGTGAGCGACAGCAATTCGCCGGCCGACCCGGTCGACCATCCTTCGGATCCGGCGCAGTCCGGTGCGGAAGCCGTCAACCCCTACGGTGCGCCACCGGTGGCGCCGTACCCGTCCGGAGATGCGGTGCCGGCGTACGGCGCCCCGCTGGGGCTGGGACCTCGCGGCGAGGTGCGCAGCACGGGCACCTGCATCCTGCTCACCATCGTCACGCTGGGCTTCTACACCTGGTACTGGTTCTACAAGACCCACGACGAGATGAAGCGCCACAGCGGCCAGGGCATCGGCGGCGGGCTGGCGTTGGTCCTGGCGATCTTCCTCGGGTTCGTGATCCCGTTCTTCACCTCGAGCGAGGTCGGCAGTCTCTACGCCCGCCGCGGTCAGCGCGAGCCGGTGACCGCCGCGACCGGGCTGTGGTACCTGCTGCTCGGATGGTTCTTCCTGGTCGGCGCCATCGTGTGGTTCGTCAAGACCAACGACGCGCTCAACAAGTACTGGGAGTCGGTCGCAGCCGGCTCATAGGTGCCCGGTAGACAGCCGAACCCTGTGCCCTCAGCGTGACTCTCGTCGGCGACCAGGGCCATTGGTCGAGGGCCGCGATCAGGTCTTGCATCCGCGGGCGGAGCGGAGCAACGTGGGCGCTGTCGGCCAGGAGGTGTGCCATGCAGGCAAGCGTCGGTGATCGACTCGTGGTGGAGAGCAACACCGTGGGCAGCCCTCGACGTGAGGGGCAGATCGTGGAGGTACGCGGCAGCGACGGAGCGCCGCCGTATGTGGTGCGGTGGAGTGACGGGCACGAGGGGCTGATGGTCCCTGGCCCGGACGCGCACATCGTGCACGCTGCGTGAGCGGGCTCGCTAGACGAACCCCTCGTCGACCAGCGTCACGCCCTCCTGCGTGATCACGTGCGCCTGGCCGGAACCGCCGACGACGCGGATCCAGGACTCGACGTAGAGGTAGCTGTCCTTCATCAGCTCGATCGAGAACCCGCCGTACATGCCGGGGACGGCGAACCAGAGCCGGTGGTCGGGGCACTCGGGGAGCACCGCGACGGGCGGGTAGCGCAGGCAGTCCTCGAGCGGCTTGCCGTACGACTCGGCGATGCCGCCGGGGAGGCGGAGGCGGCCGTCGATGACCGAGGCGAGGCCGGTGTCGAGGGCGGCGGCGCGCTCGGGGGTGAGCCGGGTGCGCACGGGCGTGAGCAGCTCGAGCAGGTGGGTGTGGCCGCGGGCGGCGGCGATGTCGTACGGCGTCCGGCCGTCGCGGGCTCGTAACGAGCGGAGGGCGCCCCGCTCGATCAGTCCCGTGACGACCGAGTCGGAGGCGCCGTGCCAGGCCGCCTGGTGCAGCGGGGTGAACCACGAAGATCCGCCGACGCGCCACTGGTTGACCGAGACCCACTCGAGCTCGAGGAGCTCGAACACCTCGGACCACCGAGCGGCCTTGGCGGCGTCGGCGAGGCGGTGGTTGCGGGCGACGACCTCGTCCTTGAGCAGGCCGGGGTCGAGGACGCCGGGCCAGGGGAGGCTCATCCCGAGGTCTCGACGTGGATGTCGGGGTCGATGCCGAGCGAGCGCAGCCACGTGGACTCGCCGCGCAGCACGATCTCGTCGGCGTGGTCGGCCAGCAGCGCGAGCACGTCGTCGCCAGGAGAGCCGCCGAGGGCCTCGACCACGCGCGGGACGAGGGCGGCGGGGGCGGTGACCCAGTACTCGTACTCCTCCGCGCCGAGCCAGCCGTTGAGGTCCTGCCCCTCGAACACGAGGTCGCCGGACTCGGTCAGCACCGCGTCGACGAACAGCCGGTTGCGCGACCAGAGGCGGCGGGAGGGCACGCGCCCAGGCTAGGCCAGCCCGAAGTGGTCGAGCAGGACCGGCGTGAGTGGCTTGGCCCTCACCATGTGCGTCTGGCCGGCGATGCTCCGCAGCCGGCCGTGCGGCAGCTGAGCGACGACGGCGGCCTGGGAGTTCTTCATGTACGTCGGGCTCTTGTCGCCGACCATCACCAGGGTCTCCGGCTTCACCTCCGCGTAGTAGCCCTCGGGCAGCGGCGTGCCCTGCTGGAACGGCGAGCAGATCGCCAGGTCGTAGGGCAGCGTGTGCGCGACGCCCTTGAGCTGCTTCCACACCGGGAACAGCGGCATCATCGCGACCATGGCGCCGGGCGCCCCGACGGTCTTCATGAACAGCTTGACCGCGTCGCCGCGCCGGTCGGCGTCGACCAGCGCCTGCACGTCCGCCGGCAGCGACGGCGAGTTGGGGCGGAAGGTGTCGTCGAGGATGAACGGCGTCTCGTACACCGCCAGCCTCTCCATCGCGACGCCGCGGCGGGCCGCCTCGAGGGCGAGCGTGCCGCCGGAGGAGGCGGCCACGACGTACGGCGCCCCGCCCGCGGCGTCGAGCACGGCGGTGAGGTCCTCGACCTCGCGGTCCAGGGACCAGGGCGAGGCGCCGGCGTCGCTCTCGCCGCGGCCGCGCCGGTCGTACGCGAACACGGTCATCGCGCGAGCCGAGCGACGCGCGCAGCGTCTTGGCGACGCCCATCGCGCGGTGGCACAGCGCGCCCTCGACGACGACGACCGGCAGGGCCGGAGCCGAACGTGTCGTACGCGATGCGTGTGCCGTCGGCCGAGGTCACGTACGCGGTGGGGCTGGGTGTGGCGGTCATGGCGCCCTCCTCAGGTCGGTGGTACCTGGGCGTCGAACGCCACCGCCGCATTTCGACATCGGCCGACTTCTCGCTCACCGGGTTTCGTGACGGGACTTCGTCCCTCCTCAACCAGCGGCGGGGGGCAGGCGCGTCGTCCATCGGCACGGCGACCAGGTCGTGGTCGCAGGCGCGGTGCACGACCTCGAGCGACACGCCCGCCTGCCGGCCGGCGTCGTACAGCGCCCGGGCCCACGCCCGGTCGTCGTCGGTCACGCCGCCGGGGCCGGGGCGCGACCGCAGGAAGGCGAACCTGCGGCCGGGCTCCGCGAGACCACCGATCAGCTCCGCGAGCGACGACACCTTCTCGTCGTCGGGCGGCTCGACGGCCTCGGTGATCTCGGTGATGTGCGGGAACGGCCGGTCGTCGGCGTCGATGACGAGCATCCAGACGGAGTGGCCGCCGAACCCCCACGGCCCCATCAG
>CAWIKJ010000005.1:0-11610 GCA_963836745.1 uncultured Actinomycetota bacterium | reverse complement strand
TCTCAAGCGTAGGGAGCGACCCGTTCCCGACCCGCCTCGCCCACGATGTGGGCGCTCAGCAGGTGATCGTCGCGACCAGGTCGGCGGACTTGCCGGAGCCGGACTTGAGCGTGGACTCGACCGTCGCGCCACCGCCGTCGGGGTCCACCTCGAGGGTGCCGTCGCTGCCCGAGAAGCCCCCTTCTTCGCCGCGAGCGACGCTACCGGCGGGGAAGTCGCCGTCGGCGGAGAGCACCGTGAGGGTGGTGGCGCCGTCCGCCGCCTTGTAGACCGTCGGGCCGGAGCGGTTCTCGGTGACGACGAACGCCTCGCCCGTCCAGGACGCCTTGACGGCTCCGGTCACCTCCACCTCGGCCTCGCACTCGGCTCGCTGCTCCTCGGTGGCCGCCGACGGGTCGGGCTCGTCGGAGTCGTCGCCGCCACAGCCGGCCAGGAGGCCGAGGGACAGCAGGACGGCGGCAGCGGACGCGGCAGCACGGGGGGATCGCATGGGGCCCATGGAATCATCCGCGCCCGCACCGGGGACCGGCCGGGTCAGGCGCTGAGCGCGTCGACCAGGGTCTCCTGGAGGTAGCCGACCCACTGGTAGATGTCGTGGGCCTGCGAGCGCGGGTCCTCGTCGTCCATGGCGAGCCACACGTCGTCGTCGCCCTCCTCGACCCCGAGCCGGGTCGCCAGGGCCAGCCGCAGGTCGGTGAAGCAGCGCAGCCACGTCTCGGCGACCGGCTCGGCCATCTCGACGTCGATCGTCAAGCCGTCCTCGGTGAGCTCGGGCGGGAGGCCGGCCTCCTCGAGGGTGTCGATGATCGCGGCTGCCCCGGCCGCCTTGCCGTCCCGCAGCGAGCCCTCCGTGAACCGGCGGAACTCGGCCGCCGCCTCCTCGTCGTGCTGGTAGGCCGTCGGGAACAGCCGGGCCAGCACCGGGTCCTCGGGCTCCACGGTCGGGCCGCTGAAGTCGAGCAGGGCCTCGAACGAGTCGTCGGTCGTGCGCGGCACCGCGGCCTCGTTGCGCAGCAGCTCCACCAGCTGGGAGGCCAGCGAGCGCAGCAGGTCGGCCTCGAAGCCGCTGAACGTGGCGATCACGTGGCCGCTGCGGCGGTGGCGGGCGAAACCGCTCATCTATTGCTTCTCCATCGTGGCCCAGAGGCCGTACTCGTGCATGGCCTGCACGTCGCGCTCCATCTCCTCGCGCGACCCGGAGCTGACCGCGGACTTGCCGTCCTCGTGCACCTCCATCATCAGCTTCTCGGCCTTCTTCTTGTCGTAGCCGAAGTACTTCTGGAAGACGTAGGTGACGTAGGACATCAGGTTGACCGGGTCGTTCCACACGATCGTCACCCACGGCTTGGCCACGAGGGTGATCTCGTCGGGTGTCTGGGTCGGCTCGACCTCGACCGGGCTGGCAGCGGACACAGGCACATGGTGGCACAGTGACGGTCGTGAACCGGACCGCGGCACTGCTCACAGACCACTACGAGCTGACCATGCTGCAGGCGGCCCTCGCGGCCGGGACCGCCGACCGGCGTGCGGTCTTCGAGCTGTTCCCGCGGCGGCTGCCCGAGGGTCGTCGGTACGGCGTGGTGGCGGGTGTCGGCCGGGCCCTGGACGTGATCGAGTCCTTCCGGTTCGACGCCGCGTCGCTCGAGACGCTGCGGGCCGGGCACGTGGTCGACGAGCCGACGCTGGCGTGGCTGGCCGACTACCGGTTCCGGGGCGACATCTGGGGCTACGCCGAGGGCGAGACCTACTTCCCGTACTCGCCGTTGCTGGTCGTGGAGGCCACGTTCGCCGAGGCGGTGCTGCTCGAGACGGTGCTGCTGTCGATCTACAACCACGACTCCGCGATCGCCTCGGCCGCGTCCCGGATGACGCTGGTCGCCGGGCAGCGGCCGTGCATCGAGATGGGCTCGCGACGCACCCACGAGGAGGCAGCGGTCGCGGCCGCGCGGGCGGCGTACGTCGCCGGCTTCGCGTCGTCGTCCAACCTGGCCGCCCGGCAGCGCTACGGCGTCCCGACCGCCGGCACCTCGGCCCACTCGTTCACGCTGCTCCACGACAGCGAGGCCGACGCCTTCCGCGCACAGGTGGCCTCGCTCGGTGAGGGCACGACGCTGCTCGTCGACACCTACGACATCGCCGAGGCGGTGCGGCTCGGGGTCGAGGTCGCCGGCCCCGGCCTCGGCGCGGTCCGGATCGACAGCGGCGACCTCGGCGCGCTGGCGACGCAGGTCCGCGACCAGCTCGACGGGCTGGGCGCGACGGACACCCGGATCGTGGTCACCAGCGACCTCGACGAGCACGCGATCGCCGCCCTGGCGTCCGCACCGGTCGACGCCTACGGCGTCGGCACCGAGCTCGTGACCGGGAGCGGCCACCCCACCTGCGGCTTCGTCTACAAGCTGGTCGCGCGCGAGGGCGAGGACGGCACCCTGGTCTCGGTCGCGAAGCGGAGCCCGGACAAGGGCTCGGTCGGCGGCCGGAAGTTCGCGCTGCGACGGCGCGACAGCCGGGGCATCGCCGAGGCCGAGGTCATCGGCATCGGCACGCCGCCCGTCGACGACGGCGACGACCGCACGCTGCTGGTGCCGCTGGTGCGCGGTGGCGAGGTCGTCGGCCGGGAGTCGCTCGACGCCGCCCGTGAGCGCCACGCAGCGTCCCGCGCCGAGCTCCCGATCGCGGCCCAGATGATGAGCCGCGGCGACCCGGTGATCGAGACCCATCACCTCGGCGGCTGACCCCGCCCCGCCGTAGGGTCGGGCCATGGCGCTGCTGACCGTCGACCTGTTCTCGGAGTCCCTCGAAGTCGGGACCACGCTGAGCGTGGTGCTGCCCCAGGTGACGCACGAGCAGATCGGCGTCGAGTCCGTCGAGCGCCCGGAGCACGGCTGGCCGCTCCTCTACCTGCTCCACGGCCTCTCCGACGACCACACGGCGTGGGTGCGCTACACCAGCATCGAGCGCTACGCGGCGGCCGCCGGGCTCGCCGTCGTGATGCCCGCGGCCGGCCGCAGCTTCTACGCCGACGAGGCGCACGGCCATGCCTACTGGACGTGGATCTCCGAGGAGCTGCCGCAGCGGGTCGGCGAGCTCTTCCGGCTCTCGGAGCGGCCGCAGGACACCTACGTCGCCGGCCTCTCCATGGGCGGGTACGGCGCGCTCAAGCTCGGCCTGACCCACCCCGACCGGTTCGCCGCCGTCGCGAGCCTCTCCGGAGCGGTCGACGTCCGCAGCCTCGCTGAGCGGGAGGAACGGGGCGAGATCGTCGAGCGGGTCTTCGACGGGACCTTCACCGCGAGCGACGACCTCTACCAGCTGCTCGCGGCCGCGGACCCCGCCGCCGTGCCGCCGCTCTACCTCGGCTGCGGCACCGAGGAGGACCGGCTGATGGAGGCCAACACCCGGCTGGCCGAGCAGGCCGTCGCCGCTGGTGTCGACGTGACCACCGACTTCCGCCCGGGCGTGCACGAGTGGGGCCTGTGGGACGCCACCATCCGTGACGTCATCGCCTGGCTCCCCCGCGCTGGCTAGGGTCGTCCACCATGAAGCGCGCGCTGATCGTCACCGACGTGCAGAACGACTTCTGCGAGGGCGGGTCGCTGCCGGTGACCGGCGGCGCACGGGTCGCCAGCGACATCGCCGAGCTGCTCCACCTGTGGACCGCTCGCCACCCGGACGCACCCGACTACGCGCACGTCGTGGCGACCAAGGACCACCACGTCGACCCCGGCGACCACTGGTCGGACGACCCGGACTTCCGGGAGAGCTGGCCGGTGCACTGCCGGGTCGGCACCGACGGTGAGGCGTTCCACCCCAACCTCGACCCCCAGCCGTTCGACGCGATCTTCCTCAAGGGCGAGCACCAGGCGGCGTACTCGGGCTTCGAGGGCCGCACCACCGAGGGTGTGGCCCTGGCCGACTGGCTCCGCAGCCACGGCGTGACGGAGGTGGACGTGTGCGGCATCGCGACCGACTACTGCGTCCGGGCCACCGCGCTCGACGCGGTGCGCGAGGGGTTCGCGACCCGGCTGCTGCCCGACCTCTGCGCCGGCGTCGCCGAGGCGTCGAGCGAGGCCGCGGTGGCCGAGATGCGCGACGCCGGGATCCGCGTTGGCTGAGCTCGAGACGCGGGTCGAGGACGGCGTCCTCCGGCTCACGCTGAACCGACCCGAGGTCTTCAACGCGCTCTCCGACTCGATGGCCGACGAGCTGGCGGCCGTGATCGAGCGGGCGACCGCGGACGACGCGGTGCGGGTCGTGGTCGTCACCGGCGCGGGCGACGCGTTCAGCGCCGGCGCCGACATCTCGGGCGCCGACGCGCACGAGCACTTCGACGAGACGACGCTGGACCGCGCGAACCGGATCATCCGGGCGATCACGGCCCTCGACAAGCCGGTCGTCGCGGCCGTCAACGGCGTCGCGGCCGGCGTCGGCTGCTCGGCGGCGCTCGCCGCCGACATCGTGGTCGCGCGCGAGTCCGCCTCCTTCCTGCTCGCCTTCGCGCGGATCGGGCTGATGCCGGACGGCGGGTCCACGGCGACGGTCGCCGCGGCGATCGGGCGGGCCCGGGCGATGCGGATGGCCCTGCTGGCCGAGCCGCTCAGCGCCCGGGAAGCGTTCGACGCCGGCCTGATCGCCCAGGTGGTGCCGGACGACACCTTCGACGACGAGGTCGCCCGCGTCGTACGACGCCTGGCCGCCGGGCCGCCGCTGGCGTTCGCGGCCACCAAGAAGGCGATCAACGCCGCGACCCTGACCGAGCTGGACGCCGCGCTGGAACGGGAGAGGACCGGCCAGACCCTGCTGCTGCGCACCGCCGACCTCGCCGAGGGGATGCGCGCCTTCGGTGAGAAGCGGCGTCCCGTCTTCCGCGGCGAGTAGCCGCCGCGTTCCCGCTGTGCCTCAGCCGCACCACTTCTCGACGAGGGCACGGACGACGGTGATGTTGCGGTTGGTGGCCACGCCGAGCGCCTTCTCGACCTCGGCGTTGGTCAGCGGGGCCGAGTGGTAGTCGCCGTCGATGAGCAGGTGGACGGCGCGGTCCCTCACGACCGCCCGCGCGCCGTCACCGCCGGCGTCCTCGATGAGCTTCGTGGCGGCCGCGGTGGGCTTCTCCTTGAGCAGGGACACGTAGTGACGGCCGCCGGTCGCGAGCTCGTCGGCGTCCGCCGCGACCTGGCAGAGCTCGGCCGGGGTGAGGACGATGGTCGGTACGGCGAACCCACGGTCCGCCTCGTAGGCGGCCTCCAGGGCCGCCTCGACCTTCGCCCGCGACCGCAGCGACGTCGTCAGCAGCACGTTGCCGGTGTTGATGTGGGTCGCGACGTCCGTGCCGCCCGCCGCCTCGGTGGCGGTGACGATGTCGGCCTTGGGGAACTTGCGGGTCGCCCCGAGGTTGATGGCGCGCAGGAACGCGACGTACGTCGGCATGGCTGCATCCTGCCGCACCCCGTCCCGGCGTACCGTCACCTCATGCCGTGCGACTACTGCGGGGAGCCCTTCGACCCCATCTCCACCCGGTGGCTGTGCCCGCACTGCCACATGAAGGCCAACTGCTGCGACGGCGCACCGCTCGGCGAGTGACGACACCCATCGGCCTCGGCCGCGAATGGGTATTTCGCCCGACGCGCCACACCACTGCCGCCTCCTAACGTCGTCATCGAAGCGACCGACAGGAGGCAGGCCATGACCGCCCAGCACATCCAGACCCTGATCATCGGAGCCGGCCAGGCCGGGCTGACCACCGGCTACCACCTTCGCCAACGAGGGCTGCCCTTCCTCGTGGTCGACGGGAGTGACCGGCTCGGCGACAACTGGCGCCGGCAGTGGGACACGCTGACGCTCTACACGCCGGCGAAGTACGACTCCCTCCCCGGGCTGCCGTTCCCGGCCGAGCCGTGGCACTACCCGGGCAAGGACGAGGTGGCCGACTACCTCGAGCAGTACGCCGTCGCCCACGACCTCCCGGTGCGCCTCCACACCAGGGTCACCCGGCTGACGCGTCAGGGCGAGGGGTTCCGGGCCGAGCTCGACACCGGAGCGGTCACGTGCGACAACGTCGTGGTCGCCACCGGCTCGTTCGGCCGGACCCCGTTCGTGCCCGACCTCGCCGCCGACCTCGACCCGGCGATCGTGCAGCTGCACTCGAGCCGCTACCGGCGCCCGTCGCAGCTGGCGGCGGGTCCCGTCCTGGTGGTGGGTGCGTCGCACTCAGGGACCGACATCGCCTACGAGGTCGCGGAGTCGCACCCGACCGTCCTGGCCGGCCGCGACTGCGGCGCGATCCCGGTCACCCTCGGCTCGTGGAACGCCCACGTCGTGCTGCCGGTCGTGGTCTTCGCGTTCCGCCACGTCCTCACCCGCCGTACGCCGATGGGGCGCAAGGAGATGGACGAGGTGCGCTTCCACGGCGGTCCGGCGCTGAGGTGGAAGCCGTCCGACCTCGCCCGGCGCGGCGTCCGCCGGATCGAGGCCCGCGTGACCGGCACCCGCGACGGGATGCCCGAGCTCGCCGACGGGACCGTCGTCGAGGCAGCCAACGTGGTGTGGTGCACCGGGTTCCAGCAGGCGTTCGACTGGATCGACCTGCCGGTCTTCGACGACCGCGGCTGGCCGGCCGAGTACCGCGGCGTGGTCGACGACGCTCCGGGCCTCTTCTTCTGCGGCCTGAGCTTCCAGTACGCCATGAGCTCGATGGTCTTCCCGGGCGTCAGCCGGGACGCCGACTTCGTGGCCGCCCGGATCGCCGCGCGGGTCCGGGAGGCACAGATGGCGCCGTCGCGGTCCTGACGCCCGGCCCGCGGCGCGCGTATCCTCCGAACCAGGAGGGCAACGCCATGGGCGTCGTCGAGGAGCTGGTCCGGGCGCGTGACGCCTACGACCGCCGCGAGTGGGTGGCGGCGTACGACGGCCTGTCCGCCGCCGACGACACCGCCCTCACGGCCGACGACTTCGCTCGGCTCGCGACCGTCGCCTACCTCGTCGGTCGCCGCAACGACTGCATCCAGGCGCTCCAGCGCGCGCACGCCTCGCACCTCGAGGCCGGTGACGTCCCCGGCGCGGTGCGCGCCGCCTTCTGGCTGGCCCTGGTCCTGGTCCACGGCGGGGAGCCGGCAGTGGCGGGCGGCTGGGTCTCCCGGGCGCAGCGGCTGCTGGACGACCTCGGTCAGGACTGCGTGGAGCAGGGCTACGTCCTGGTGCACGTGATGTTCCGCCAGCTCTTCTCCGGCGACGCCGACGCAGCGCTGGCCGCCGCGCAGCGGGTCGACGACTACGGGCGCCGGTACGCCGACCTCGACCTGCGGCACCTGGGCCGCGCAAACCTCGGCCGGGTCCTGATGCGCACCGGCCGGGTCCCCGAAGGACTGGCCCTGCTCGACGAGGCGATGGTGGGCGTGTCCGCCGGCGAGGTCTCCCCGGTGCTGGCGGGAGACATCTACTGCTCGCTCGTCGAGGCCTGCCAGGAGGTGTCGGACCTCGGCCGGGCCGCGGAGTGGACGATGCGGCTGGCCCGGTGGTGCGACGCGCAGCCGGGGCTGGTGGCCTTCACGGGCCAGTGCGCCGTGCACCGCGGCCAGATCATGAAGGTGCGCGGCGCCTTCGCGGAGGCGGTCGAGGAGCTCGACGGCGCCGTACGCCGCTACGAGTCGGCCGGGTCCGACCCCGCCGCCGGCCTGGCCTGGGCCGAGCGGGGCGACGTGCTGCGGATCCGGGGGGACCACGCAGCCGCGGACGAGTCGTTCCAGCGGGCCGTCGACCTCGGCCACGACCCCCAGCCGGCGCTCGCACGGCTGCGGCTGGCGCAGGGTCGCACCGACGCCGCGGTCGCGACCGTCCGCCGGTTGCTCGCGGAACCCCGGGACCCGGTCGGACGCAGCCAGCTCCTCCCCGGCGCCGTCGAGGTGCTGCTCGTGGCGGGGGACGTCGCCCTGGGACGCGACCTGGCCGACGAGCTCGGCGCGACGGCCGAGCGGTTCGGCGTACCCGGCCTGCTGGCCGCCGCCCACCACGCTCGTGGGCACGCGCTCCTGAGCGGCGACGACCCGGCGTCGGCCGGACCGGTGCTGCAGGCGGCCGCCCGCACCTGGGCCGGGCTGGACGCGCCCTACGAGGCAGCCCGCAGCCGCGCCCTGCTCGGTCGCGCGCTGGTCGCCGCCGGCGACGAGGAGTCGGGGCTCGCCGAGCTCGAGGAGGCCCGCCGGACCTTCGCGGCGCTCGGCGCCCGCCCGGACCTGCGCGCGGTCGCCGCGCTGCTCCACCACGACCCACCGGGTGGGCTCTCGGCCCGCGAGGTGGAGGTGCTGCGGCTGGTCGCCGCGGGCCTGAGCAACCCGGAGATCGCCGCCGCCCTGGTCCTCAGCGAGAAGACCGTCGCACGTCACCTGTCCAACATCTTCACGAAGCTGGACGTGCGGTCACGCACGGCCGCCGCGGCCTTCGCCTACGAGCAGCGGCTCGTGTAGGGGTCAGAGGTTGCCGCGCAGGTCCTGCTCGCGCTCGATCGCCTCGAACAGCGCCTTGAAGTTGCCCTTGCCGAAGCCGAGCGAGCCGTGCCGCTCGATGAACTCGTAGAACACCGTGGGACGGTCGCCCATCGGCTTGGTGAAGATCTGGAGCAGGTAGCCGTCCTCGTCGCGGTCGACCAGGATCCGCCGCTTCTTCAGCTCCTCGATCGGCACCCGGACGTCGCCGATCCGCTCCCGCAGCTCCGGGTCGTCGTAGTAGGAGTCCGGGGTGTCGAGGAACTGGATGCCGTTGTCGCGCAGCAGGTCGACGGTGCGCAGGATGTCGCCGGTGGCGAGCGCGATGTGCTGGCAGCCGGCACCGTCGTAGAACTCGAGGTACTCGTCGATCTGCGACTTCTTCTTCGCGATCGCCGGCTCGTTGAGCGGGAACTTCACCCGGTGGTTGCCGCTCGCGACGACCTTGGACATCAGCGCGGAGTAGTCGGTCGCGATGTCGTCGCCGATGAACTCCGCCATGTTCGTGAAGCCGAGGACCTTGTTGTAGAACTCCACCCACTCGTCCATCCGCCCCAGCTCGACGTTGCCGACGCAGTGGTCGACGGCCTGGAAGAGCCGCTTCGGGTGGCCCTCGCGCCGGGTCACCGTGGTCTGCGCGGCGACGTAACCGGGCAGGTAGGGGCCGTCGTAGCGCGAGCGGTCGACGAGGGTGTGCCGGGTCTCGCCGTACGTCGCGATGGCGGCGGTGCGGACGGTGCCGTGCTCGTCGGAGACGTCGTGCGGCTCGACCAGGATCGTGGCGCCCTGGGCGCGGGCGTGCTCGATGCACTTGTCGACGTCGGGGACCTCCAGCGCGAGGTCGACGACCCCGTCGCCGTGGGCGCGGTGGTGGTCGAGCGCCGGGCTGTCGGTGGTGACACCGCCGGTGAAGACGAACCGCGCCGAGCCGGAGCGCAGCACGTAGGACTTGGCGTCGCGGGAGCCGTTCTCGGGACCGCGGTAGGCCTCGAGCTCCATGCCGAAGGCGAGCTGGTAGAAGTTCGCGGTCTGGGTGGCGTTGCCCACCACGAAGCAGACGGCGTCCATCGCGGTGACCGGGAACGGGTCGCTGCTGGCGTCGTACTCGACCAGGCCGACGAGCTGCTGCAGCTGCTCGAGGGTGAGGCCGGCCTGCTCCTCCTCGTGGGTGAGCACGGTGAGCGTCGAGTTCACAGAGGTGTCGGTCATGACGTCAGCCTGTCGACGTTCGGCAACCTGTGCAACAGTACCGCGAAACACTGTGCAGGTTGCTCACTCAAGGAGCGTTCGATGGACGATCTCGACGGCAGGTTGCTGGCCCTGTTCACCCGGGAGCCGCGGATCGGCGTGCTCGAGGCGTCCCGGCGGCTCGACATAGCGCGGGGCACCGTGCAGGCCAGGCTCGACAAGCTCACGGCGTCGGGCGTCATCACCGGCTGGGGACCCGAGCTGTCCTCGGAGGCGCTGGGCTACCCGGTGACCGCGTTCCTGACCCTGGAGATCCGGCAGGGCGCGGGGCACGACACCGTCGCCCGCCACCTCGCCACCATCCCCGAGGTGCTCGAGGCCTTCACCATCACCGGCGCCGGCGACATGTGGGCGCGGGTCGTCGCCCGCTCCAACACCGACCTCCAGCGGGTCATCGACCTGGTCCTCAGCGACCCCGCGATCGTGCGGTCCTCCACCGTCATCGCGTTGGCGACGCAGGTGCCGTACCGGGTGCTGCCGCTGGCGCTCAGCTGAGTCCGCTCAGCGACTGCTCCAGATTTCGAGACGGGTCGCTCGCGCGCTGGCGCGCCCGAGCCGAGCCCTCCTCAATCTCGACCCCGGCTCAAGGCTTCGCTCGCTCAGCCTTGGGGGCCGAAGATCATGCACGAGCTCGTCGCGTGGGCGACCAGCTTGCCGCGCTCGTCGGAGAGCTGCGCCTGCGCGAGCGCCGTACGCCGACCACGCTGGAGCACCGTGCCCTCACAGGTCAGTAGCCCGGACTCCACCGTCACCGGCCGCAGGAACTTCACGGTCAGGTCGAGCGAGGTGTAGAACTCGCCGGGCGCCAGCGTGGAGTGGACCGCGCACGCCGCGGCGGTGTCGAGCAGCGTGGAGATGACGCCGCCGTGCACCCCACCGAGCGGGTTGTAGTGGAACTCCGCCGCCGGCATCTCGACGACGACCCGGCCGCGCTCGGGCCGGAAGCCGGTGAAGCCGAGCGTCGCCATGATCGGCGGCGGCGGCATGGCGCCGGTGACCATTGCCTCGAGCTGGCCGAGGCCGTCGAGCTCGAGCAGCGCGTCGAGGTCGCCCTGGCCGGGCGAGGCCCACTCGAAGGTGCGGGACTCGGTGGCGAATTCCTGGGTCTCCGTCATGGATCGAGGATGACCGTTCCTGGCTGCTCCCCGCCAATCGGGAGCGCGAGACGCCCGGTCAACGAAGCAGCCTCGCCAGCTGGTCGGCGGCCTCGGCCACGATCGGCCCGAGCTCAGCGACGTCGAGGTCGACCAGGGTGACGACCCCGACGCTCGCCTCCAGCCCGGCCACGCCGCGGACCGGCGCGGCGAGGCCCCGCGCGCCGGCCTCCAGCTCGCCCGCGGTCGCGACGTACGGCGGACCGTGCCCCTCGCGCAGCGCGAGGATCGCCTTGCCGGCGGCGCCCCGGCTCAGCGGGTGGCGGGCCCCGACGCGGTAGCTGACGTGGAAGTCGGTCCACGACGGCTCGATCACCGCCAGCGCGAGCGCCTCGTCGCCGTCGGCGACGGTCAGGTGGGCGGTGCAGCCGACGCGCTCGGCGAGCTGGCGGAGCACCGGGATCGCGACGTCGCGCAGCACCGGCTGCACCGCGGCCGCGAGGTGCAGGATCCCGAGCCCGACGTGGAGCCGGCCGTGGCTGTCGCGCCGGACGAGGGCGTGCAGCTCGAGCGTGCTGACCAAGCGGTAGACGACGGTGCGGTTGATGCCCAGCGTGGCGGCGAGTGCCGTGACCGAGAGTCCCTGGGGCGCGGCCGCGAGCGCCGTCAGGACCCGGATCCCGCGATCCAACGTCTGGGACGTCTCGGCCGCCATGTCTGGACTCTAGTGTCAGGAAGTGTCAGGAGGTCCTGCGCGCGGCCCACTCGCGGACCCGGTCGATCCGGGCCCG
>CAWIKJ010000004.1:0-6705 GCA_963836745.1 uncultured Actinomycetota bacterium | reverse complement strand
CGACAGGATGCGCACCGACCGATCCTCCCGCCGGCCACCCGTCCGGCACAAACACCGGGGACGCCCGGCGTGCGGCTGGACGCTCAGGCGACCTGGAGCGAACGCTTCGAGAGGCCCATCCAGAAGCCGTCGATGACCTGGCTGCCCGGCTCGTCGGGGGTGGTGGCGGCGCCGAGGGTGACGAAGAGCGGCGTGTAGTGCTCCACCGTGGGGTGCGCGTAGGGCATGCCCGGTGCCTTCGAGGCGTACGCCGCGAGCGCGTCGATGTCGCCGGTGGCCAGCGCCTCGGCCGCCCAGGCGTCGAAGTCGACCGACCAGCCCGGGGCCTTGGCGTCGATCCGGAACTCGGTCAGGAACGGCAGGCCGTGGGTCAGGAAGCCGGAGCCGATGATCAGCACGCCCTCGTCCCGCAGCGGTCGGAGCCGTTCGCCGAGCGCCATCAGCCGCACCGGGTCGGAGGTCGGCAGCGACATCTGCAGGACCGGGACGTCGGCCTCGGGGTACATGATCCGCAGCGGCACCCAGGCGCCGTGGTCGAGGCCGCGGGACGTGTGCTGGTGGACCGGCTCGGTGTCCGGCATCAGCCCCGCGATGCGCGTCGCCAGCGCCGTGGCGTCCGGCGTCTCGTAGGTCATCCGGTAGTACTTCGCGTCGAACCCGCCGAAGTCGTAGACCAGCGGCGCGTGGCTGGCGCTGAGCATGACGGGAGCGGACTCCCAGTGGGCGCTGACGATGAGGATCGCCTTCGGGCGCGGCAGGTCGGCGGCCCAGGCGGCCAGCTGCCCCGACCAGACCGGGTCGTCGAGCAGCGGCGGCGCCCCGTGGCCGAGGTAGAGGGCAGGCATGCGGTGCGTGCGGTCATGTCCACCATAATAGTTCAAGATTCAATTTCATTCCCATCCCTCGTCCCAGACGACCGGTGCGCCGCCCTGCTGCTCCAGCAGCCGCGTTGACCCGGCTGAACGGCTTCGACCCGAAGAACCCGCGGTGCGCCGACAACGGCGACGGGTGGACCGACTCCACCCACGGCACCGACCCCAGCATCGGCTTGAGCGACTGCGCGTCCCGGCCCCACAGGATGGCGGCGAGCGGTCCGCCGCGGGCGGCCAGCACGTGGATCGCCCGCTCGGTGACCTCCTCCCAGCCGCGGCCGCGATGGCTGGCCGGCTCGCCCGGACGCACCGTCAGCACCCGGTTGAGCAGCATCACGCCCTGGTCGGCCCAGGCGGTCAGGTCGCCGTGCTTCGGCGGTACGACGCCGAGGTCGTCGCGCAGCTCGACGTAGATGTTGCGGAGGCTGGCCGGGATCGGCCACACGTCACGCGCGACCGCGAAGCTGAGCCCGATCGGGTGGCCCGGCGTCGGGTACGGGTCCTGGCCGACGACCAGCACCTTCACCTCGGCCAGCGGTCGCTCGAACGCCCGCAGCACGTGGTCCCCGTCGGGCAGGTAGTGCCGTCCGGCCGCCAGCTCGTCGCGCAGGAACCGCCCCATCGCCGCGATCCGCTCCTCGACCGGCGCCAGCGCCTCGGCCCAGTCGGCGGCCATCAGCCCGCGCTCCACGAGACCCGCCAGCGTGTTCACGGGGTCACGCTAGCGCTGGGCGGCGGAATCCCCGGCTATGTGCCGAACCTGCGGCTTCCCGGGCGAAAGCCCACCCGAGAAGCCACGGTTTCGGCACATCACCGGGGAAACCGACACCCCCGCGCCTCAGCGCCAGAACGCCCGGCGGGGGAGGTACGGCCGCACGCCCCGCTCGCCGACGAACACGTCGAGGATCGCGTGGTGGTCGGTGGTGCCGGTGAACGACTGGTTGGCGACCATCAGCCGCTGGCCGAGGAACGTCGCGTTGGAGGGGGTGTCGAAGGGGACCGGTGACCCGTTCTCGCCCGAGCCGGGCGTGGCGGGGAACCGCTCGAGCTCCTCGCCGTCGGGGGAGAGCACGACCAGCTGGTTGCTCGAGCCGGCGTTGGCGACGTAGATCCGGCCCGTGCGGCGGCCGATCCCGAAGCCGTCGGGCAGGTCGCCGGGCAGCGACGTCCACAACGTCGACAGCGCGCCGGGTCGTCCCGATCGCCTCACCGGCAACCGGTAGAGGGCGCCGTTGGTGGGGAGCCCGCTGCCGTCGGCGACGGACTGCTGGGTGACCAGCAGGTCGCGCTGGTCCTTCCGGTAGACGATCCCGGTGGTGCCGAAGCCCCCCGCGCCCTGCAGCGCCGGGGACGAGAACCACGGCCTCGGGTCCTGGCTCTTCCGCGTGATCTTCCAGATGACCGCCTGGCCGTAGTCGGTGACGAACAGCGCGCCCCGCGGTCCCCAGGTCGCGTAGTTGGGGATCGGCGTCCCCTCGACGTCGGGCAGGTCGGGGAGCCGCGCCCAGGTGCGGAACCGGCCGGTCCGCGTCGACAGGGTCATCACCCGTGCCGTCGACTTCTCCAGCAGCACCAGCCGGCCGCGGCGGTCGGCGTTCGCCACCTGCACGCCGTGGGCGGCCGACAGGTCCTGGCCGGGCACCGTCCAGGTGCGCTGCAGCGTGCCGTCGGCCCGCCACTCGCGCACCAGCGACGGCGTGGAGTCGCCCTGCGGGTTGGTGTAGGTGCCGGCGTACACCCGGCCGTTGCGGTGGACGAAGGCGTACGCCGGGAAGCCCGGCTCCTCGACCATCGCGAACACCCGGGTGTCCCACCTCTCGCGCTCGGCCGCGACGCCGGCGGCGGGCGCGACGAGCGCCGAGCAGGCTGAGCGCGACCAGCGCCGCGAGCGCCCTCATCGGCGCTCCAGCACTTCGGCCGCGGCCCGCTGGCCGGCGCGCACGGCGCCGTCCATGTAGCCGGTCCAGTACGTCGAGGTCTCGGTGCCGGCCCAGTGGACGCGGCCGAACGGGCGGCGGATCACCGTGCCCGAACGACGTCATCGTGCCGGGGGCGTAGTTGGCGACCGGGCCGCCGCCGGTCCAGGCCTGGTCGTTCCAGTCGAACTCGGTGTACTCGATCGGCGACAGCGCCTGCTCGCCGAACATCGCGGCGAAGCCGTCGAGCACGGCCCGACGCCGGTCGCGCCGGTCCTGGATGCCGAACTCGCGCCACGTGGCGCCGCCGACGAAGGCGAGCAGCACGCCGGGCTCGGCCCTTCCTCGGGGAGTTGTCGAAGGCGACCCGGACCGGCGCCGCTGTCGTTGAGGCCGAAGCCGTTGAGCCCCGCCTCGCGCCAGAACGGCGTCTCGTAGACGGCGTCGCACTTCATCAGCTGGCCCATGTCGAGGTGGCGCAGCAGCTGCTGGCGCTTGCGGGGCAGCTGCGGGTGCCAGTCGATGTCGAGCACCAGCGGCGGCGGGCAGGCCACGACGACGCGCCGGGCGCGGACCGCGCCGCGCTCGGTGTGGACCACGACGCCGTCGTCTCGCTGCACGATCCGGTGGACCGGGGCCCGGAGTGCCACCACGTCGCCGAGCTGGCGGGCCAGCCGCTCCGGGATCAGTCCGCGAACCGCCCACGAAGCGGCGCTCCTGGGCGGCGTTGGTGGTCTCGGAGTTCCGCTCGAAGGTGCCGACGTGGCGCTCGTTGCCCGAGCACGCGACGTACCAGAGGACGTAGAGGAAGGAGAGCTCGCTCGGGTCGGCGCCGAAGCCGGGCTCGGTCCAGCACTCGATCAGGTTGGCCACGCCGTCGCCGTTGAGGGCGTTGTCCTGGATCCACTCGCGCAGCGTCATCGCGTCCCACTCGGCGGCGCGCGGGTGCGTCCACGGCGCGTCGACCGGGATCTCGGCGGCGTACTGGTTGATCTGCGTCAGCAGGTTCGCCGCGTCGGGCAGGATCGTCGGGTCCGGCGGGACGGTGCCCTGGTAGGTCAGCCGACCGGTGGTGCCGGAGATGTAGACCGAGTCGCCCTCGACGTACTCCTTGAAGGTCGGGACCTCCAGCTCGCGGGCGAGCGCGAGGATGTGGTTCTGGGTGGGGCCGACGAACGCGCCGCCGGACTCGATCACGCCGCCGCTCTCGAGGTGGTGGTTGAGCACCCGGCCGCCGACCCGGTTGCGGGCCTCGACCAGCAGCACGTCCCGGCCGCGGCGGGCCAGCGAGCGGGCGGCGACGAGTCCGGAGATGCCGCCGCCGACCACCACGACGTCGACCGCGCGGGGGAGCGGACCCTGGAGACCGGCGTGGGCCGGTGCGGCCGCGGCTGGTGTCAGCAGGCCGGCGGCGAGGCCGCCGGAGGCGCCGAGCAGCGCGCGCCGGGAGAGGTCGTACGACGTCATGCGGGGCTCCTGAACATGAACATGTGTCAGATTCGGTTTCGTACCCTACACTCAGGCACCGTGCCTGACGTGCGGAGCTCCGAGCAACCACCCCCGAAGCGACGGGTTCCCACGCAGGAGCGCAGCCGCCGCCGCGTCGAGGACCTCCTCGACGCGGCGGAACGGCTCGTCGTCGACCACGGCGTCGAGGCGCTGACCACCCGCGACATCGCCACGGCTGCCGGGGTCCCGGTCGCGTCGCTCTACCAGTACTTCGCCGCCAAGGAGGACGTGCTCCTGGCGCTCGCCGAGCGCGACATGGCCGAGATGGACGAGCAGGTGATGACCGACCTCGCCGCGGTCGAGGTGCTGAGCGTGGCGTCGCTGACCCGCTCGGTGATGCAGTCGTTCGTCCGCGTCTACCACCGGCGCCCCGCCTTCGTCGTGATCTACCTCCGCGGCCGCTCGAACGCCGCCGTCAGCGAGTTCGGCCGCGAGCACAACCGCCGCGTCGCCGCCATGCTGCGCGAGTTCGCGGTCGACGCCGGTCTCGCCTACCCCGACCTGCCTCCGGCCGCCGCCGAGCTTGCCGTCGAGATCGGCGACCGGGTCTTCCAGCTGGCCTTCGAGCACGACCCTGACCGGCGACGAGTTCCTCGTCGAGCAGGGCATCGCGATGGTCACCGGCTACCTCGAGCGCTACGCGACACCGGCCGGGCTGGCCGGCATACGCAGGTGAGCGACCCGCTCCGCGCGCGACGTCGCCGCGGCGGCTCGACGGCTGGCCGGCGCCGGGCTGCTGGTCGGCACCGCCGGCAACGTCAGCGCCCGCGACGGCGACCGGGTCGCGGTCACCGCGACCGGGGTGGTGCTCGGCCGAGTGCCGCCGAGCCGACGTCACGGTCGTCACGCCGACCGGCGAGGTGGTCGAGGGCGACCTCGTGCCGACCTCCGAGCTCGACCTGCACCTCGCGGTGCTAGCCGACACCGGCGCCGGTGCCGTCGTCCACACCCACGCGCCGTTCGCGACCGCGATCGCGCTGCGTCCTCGACGAGCTGCCGGTGCTCCACTACCAGCAGCTGCTGCTCGGCGGGGCGGTCCGGGTCGCGCCCTACGCCACGTTCGGCACGCCCGAGCTCGCGGCGTCGGTGCGCGACGCGCTGCGCCGACCGGAGCGCCGCGCTGATGGCCAACCACGGCTCGGTCGCCGTCGGCGCGACCCTGGCCGAGGCCGTCGAGCGGGCCGAGCTGCTCGAGTGGCTGGCCGCGCTCCACCACCGCGCCAGCGCCCTCGGCGAGCCCCGCGTCCTCACCGAGCAGCAGCAGACCGACGTCATCACCGCGGCCATCGAGCGTCGCTACGGAACGACAGCAGGAGCAACCAACCATGAAGATCGCCGTGCGTCGGGGTCCACGTCCTCGACACCCACGTCGTCGGCATCGAGTCGATCCCGCGACGGCTCCGACGGCCAGCTGGTCGAGACGATCCGGATGTCCCCGGCCGGCACCGCCGGTGGCACCGCGGTGGTGCTGGCCCGGCTCGGCGCCGGCCGTCACGTCGTACGGCGCGATCGGCACCGACCCGATCGGCGACTCGCTGCTCGCGCTGCTCGGCCGCGAGGGGGTCGACACGGCCGGGCTGGTCCGCAAGGCCGACCAGCAGACCTCGACGTCGGTGATCCCGGTCCGCCCGAACGGCGATCGGCCGGCCTGGCACTGCATCGGCGCCAACGGCGCGTTCACCCTCGACGACCTCGACCTGGCGGCGCTCGACGGCATCACCCACCTCCACCTCGGCGGTCCCGGAGTTCCTCGGCGGCGAGGCCGCCGGGACGCTGCTCGCCCACGCCCGCTCGCTCGGCGCCACGACCTCGCTCGACCTCCTCGCGCCCGGCGACCCCGACATGCTCGCGTGGGTCGCCGACGCCCTGCCGCACACCGACTACCTGCTGCCCAACGACGAGCAGGTGCTCGGCTTCACCGGCGCGACCGACCTGGTCGAGGGCGCCCGCGCGCTGCTCGACCCGGGCGTCGGCTGTGTCGCCGTGACCGCCGGGGCCCGCGGGCGCGGTCGTGGTGTCGGCGGACGGACGTGGTCGAGGTCCCGGCGTACGACATCGACGTGGTCGACACCACCGGCTGCGGCGACGCGTTCTCCGCCGGCTTCCTGCGCGGGCTCTCCCTCGACCTGACCTCGCCGACGCGGCCGCCCTCGGCTGCGCCACCGCCGCCCAGGTCGCGCAGGGGCTCGGCACCGACCACGGCGACTACGACCTCGCCGCGGTGCAGGCCTTCCGGGCCTCCGCCGTGGGCGTCGGCTGAGAGGCCGTACGCCGCGCCGGGATCAGCTGCGCAGGGCCCGGGACCCGGAGGAGCCGTAGCGCCGGTTCGGGTTGGAGCCGATGGTGCCCGTCGACGGCTCGTCCGTGCTGGGCGCGGACGAGGATGCGGACCGGGTGTCCTCCTCGGA
>CAWIKJ010000003.1:0-292500 GCA_963836745.1 uncultured Actinomycetota bacterium | reverse complement strand
CGTGCTGGTCTCTCGACCTCGCTGCGAAGGCATTCCGTACGTTAGTGGGCCGCATTCCACCGTGCAAATCGCTGGTGTCTCTGGACCCCACCCCGGCGCAGCACGATCCCTCAGGCTTCGAGTTCCCGCCTTGCGGCGCGCACTCATCCACCCTGAAAGGTGTGAGTTGGAGGTGGTCACCCGGGGCCGGCCGCCCGAACCGAGTGGTTCTTGCTGCCCGCCGCACCCTGGCGACTCGGAGAACATTAGGCGACGCGGCCGCCACGTGCCAAATCCGCCCTGCTGTGGCCTGGCTCACCCACGCATTTGCGCAGGTCAGAGCCACTTTCGCCGGTCCAGCCCTGCGTGTCGGGCGTGTCGGAGACCCTCAGCGGGGCAGCACCTGGACGCCGGCGAAGCGCTTCTTGCCCGCGCCGCAGCACCAGCCACTCGCCGCCGATCAGGTCGGCCTCGCCGGGCACCAGCTCGGGGTCCTCGACACGGGCGTTGTTGAGGTAGGCGCCGCCCTCGCCGATGGTGCGGCGCGCCTCGCTCCTGCTCGCGACCAGGCCGGTCTCGACCAGCAGGTCCACCACCCCCGGCAGCTCGCCGGTCACCCGGGCCGCGCCGGCCTCGCGCAGCGCCGCACCCAGCGTCGACGTACTGAGCTCGTGGAGGTCCCCTCCCCCGAACAGCGCCGCGGCGGCGGCCTTGGCCTGCTGGGTCTCCTGCTCCCCGTGGACCAGGGTGGTCACCTCGTCGGCCAGCAGCTTCTGGCCGGCGCGCAGCCACGGCTTCTCGCGGGTCTCGCTCCTCGAGCGCCTCGATCTGCTCGCGGTCGAGGAAGGTGAAGACCCGGAGCAGCTCGCCCACCTTGTCGTCCTCGACGTTCAGCCAGAACTGGTGGAAGGCGTACGGCGAGAGCATCTCCGGGTCGAGCCAGAGCGCCCCGCCCTCGGTCTTGCCGTACTTGGTGCCGTCGGACTTGGTGAGCAGCGGCGTCGCGAACGCGTGGGCCCGGCCGCCGTCGGCCCGGCGGATCAGCTCCACGCCGGCCGTGAGGTTGCCCCACTGGTCGGAGCCGCCGAACTGCAGGGTGACGCCGTGGTCGCGGTGGAGGTTGAGGAAGTCCCAGGACTGCAGCAGCACGTAGCTGAACTCGGTGTAGCTGATGCCCTGCTCGAGGCGCCGGCTGACGACGTCGCGCGCCAGCATCCGGTTGACCGGGAAGTGCTTGCCGACGTCGCGCAGGAAGTCGATCGTCGAGAGGCTCGCGGTCCAGTCGTAGTTGTTGACCATGGTCGCGGCGTTGGGGCCGTCGAAGTCCAGGAACGGCTCGATCTGGGCGCGCACCCGGTCGACCCAGTCCTTGACGACGTCGAGGGAGTTGAGGGTGCGCTCCCCGGAGTCCTTCGGGTCGCCGATCATGCCGGTGGCGCCACCCACCAGCGCGTAGGGCTGGTGGCCGGCGCGCTGGAGTCGGCGCGCGGTCAGCACCTGGACCAGGTGCCCCATGTGGAGGCTGGGTGCGGTGGGGTCGAAGCCGACGTAGAACTTCACGCTCCCCTGCGACAGCGCCTCGCGCAGGGCGTCGAGGTCCGTCGAGTGCGCGATGAGTCCGCGCCACTCGAGGTCGTCGAGGAGTGTGGGATCGAGGGACACCTGTCTGCCTTCCGTGCCGGTGCTGGTCGGCACCAGCCTGCCCCATGGCGCTCGGGGCCGCACAGCCGGTTTCACCCGTCGGGGTGGCCGGGGTCGGCCGATAGCATGCACCGGTGATTGCAGGCAGGTACGAGCTCGAGCGCGAAGTCGGTCGCGGCGGCATGGGAGCCGTGTGGCTGGCGCGCGACGAGGTCCTCGGTCGCCAGGTGGCGATCAAGCGGGTCGGCATGATGCCCGGCGGCGCCACCCCCGACCTGGAGCGCGCCGAGCGCGAGGCCCGGCTGGCGGCGCGGCTCAACCACCCCCACGTCGTCGCGGTCTTCGACCTGGTGACCGACGACGACGGCCAGTGGCTGGTGATGGAGTACGTCGAGGGCGTCACCCTCGCCGGCCTCGTCGCAGCGTGACGGCGCGCTGGACTCGCGCGAGGCGTCGCCGCTGCTGGAGCAGGCGGCCGACGCGCTCGCCGCCGCGCACGCGGCCGGGATCGTCCACCGCGACGTGAAGCCCTCCAACATCCTGGTGAGCCCCGACGGCCAGGTGAAGCTCTCCGACTTCGGCATCGCGCGCGCCGAGGCCGACGCGTCGCTCACCCAGACCGGTCTGGTGACCGGCTCTCCGGCCTACCTCGCCCCCGAGGTGGCGTCGGGCCAGTCCGCGACCGACGCCAGCGACGTCTGGTCGCTCGGCGCGACGCTCTACCACGCGCTGAGCGGGCACCCGCCCTACGAGGTCGGCGACAACCTGATGGGCGCGCTCTACCGGATCGTGCACGAGGAGCCGCCCCGGCTGCCCGAGGCCGGGTGGCTCGCGCCGCTCCTCGAGGCCACCATGACCCGCGACCCGGCCGACCGCTGGTCGATGGCGCAGGTCCACGACTTCCTGGTCGCCGGCCCGGACGGCACCACCGTCCACCCCGCTCCCGTTGCCGCCGCAGCAGCCGCGGTTCCGGCCACCGACTCGACCCAGGTGCTCGCACCGGCTGCGGCCCCGGTCGCCACGACGGAGACGGCCCCACCGGCGGCAGCGGCGCCGGTCGCCGAGCCGCGCCCCGCCCGCAGCCGCACGTGGCCGATCCTGATCGGCGGCGGCATCGTCGCGCTCGTCGTACTGCTCCTGGTCGCCTGGACGCTCGTCACCTCCGGCGACGAGCCGACCGGTTCGACCACGACGCCACCCGCCGGGAACGACGGCCCGTCGCAGACCCGAGGACACGGAGTCGTCCGCGCCCGCCGACGAGCCGAACGCCGAGGACATGGAGGCGTTCATCACCGACTACCTCGCCACCGCGCCGTCCGACCCCCGAGACGACGTTCCAGCAGCTGACGCCCGCAGTTCCAGGAGGCGAGCGGTGGCTTCGGGGGCTACTCCGGCTTCTGGGGGACGATCGAGACGCGCCACTCCGGTCGAGATCAACGCCGACCCGGAGGCGCTGACGGTCGCCTACACGGTCGACTACGTGCGGACCGACGGCTCGGAGGTGTCGGGCGACGTCGTGCTACGGACTGGTCTACAAGAACGGGCAGTACCTGATCGCGCGGGAGGGCTGAGTGCGGCTGAGGATCCAGAGACGGGGGCTGGTCCCGGCACTCGTCCTGTCGCGTGGTGGGCACGGTGCTGCTCTACCTCGCGCTCCACCATCGGCCTGGCCGCGTGGCACACCTCGCAGGCCGACCCGCAGCCCGGCGCCGGTGCGCTGCCCACCGTGGTCGAGAACGCGCCCGCGTCGGTGCCGACCACCGACGAGTACGGCCCGGTCGGTGGCGTGTCCCTCGTCTTCGCCGGGACCGAGGTCCGCGACGGGCTGACGGGGACGCTCGAGCACCCGTGGATCGCGGTCGTCGTCCCACACCGGTGAGTACCGCGCGATCGACGCCCCGGACCTCCCGGCGCCCGGAGCGGGCGTGATGTCCATCAGCCACGACGGCAACCTGCTCGCCTGGCCGAGCGGCGACGGGGTCGTCGTCTACGACACCGTCACGGGCGAGTCGCGCGAGCTGGCCGTCGACGGGCGTCGACCACGTCGGCGGGTTCTCACCCGACAGCGCGCTCCTGCTCGTCCTACGGCGAGCAGCTCGACGTCGTCGACGTGGCGACCGGCGACGTCGTGGCCACCGCCGCCGACGCCGACGACGCCGTGCTCGGCACGGGCGGCGTGGCGGGCGGACAGCAGCGCCGTCGACTTCGTGGTCGGCGCCGAGCTGACCACCCTCGGCGTACCCGACGGCGACGTCGCCACGCAGCCGACCGACATCCCGGAGGACGCCGCCGCTCGCCTGGTCGCCGAACGGCCAGCAGCTGATCAGCCTCCGTGAGGCCGGCGGGCGCGAAGCGGCTCTTCCTGTCCGACCTCGGCGACGACGGCACCGTCGCCGACGGCGATGCAGGTCGACACCAGCGGCATCGCCCTCGACCGGCTCCTCGGCTTCTCCGGCGAGCGGACGGTGGCCGTGGTGGCCTACCTGCTGGAGTCGGGCAGTGTCGAGCGGATCCTCGACATCCCCCTCGACGGTCGCTCCCCCGCCGACCTCACGACGCTCCCGCCCCCGGGCGAGAACTGGGTCGACACGCGGCACGCTGGCGGTCGCCACGGACAACCTGGTGACGGGCAGCACGGACTACGAGGGCCAGGTCTGGCCGTGGAGCTACACGTCCCGGCTGGTCGCCTGCGCCCTCTTCATGCTGTTCCTGCTCGGCCTCTACGTCACCCGACGCCCGCGCTCGTCGCGGCGCTGATCCTCAGCGGTACTCGGGGTTCTCGAAGTCGAACCGGGCGCCGGCGTCCCACTCCGAGCGCTGGTTGCCGTACGCCGGGATGCCGCCGGCGTTCCCGAGCAGCCGGGCCAGGTGCATCAGGTTCCACGTCATGAACGTCGTGTTGCGGTTGGTGAAGTCGTTCTCCGGGCCGCCGCTGCCCTCGTCGAGGTAGGACGGGCCCGGCCCGGCCTCGCCGATCCACCCGGCATCGGCCTGCGGGGGGATCGTGTAGCCGATGTGCTGGAGCGAGTAGAGGACGTTCTGGGCGCAGTGCTTGATGCCGTCCTCGTTGCCGGTGATGAGGCACCCGGCGACCCGGCCGTAGTAGGCGTACTGGCCCGCCTCGTTGACGTCGCCGGAGGCGCCGTACAGCCGCTCGATGACCTGCTTGGTGACGCTGGAGTTGTCGCCCAGCCAGATCGGCCCGGCGACGACCAGGATGTCGCTGGCCATCACCCGCTCGTGGATGGCCGGCCAGGCGTCGCTCTCCCACCCGTGCTCGGTCATGTCGGTGTAGACGCCGGTCGCGATGTCGTGGTCGATCGGCCGCAGCACCTCGACCTCGACCCCGTGCTTGCGCATGATCGCGGCGCTGAGGTCGACCAGCCCCGCGGTGTGGCTCCGCTCGGGGCTGCGCTTGAGGGTGCAGTTGAGGTAGAGCGCCCGCAGGCCGGTGAAGTCGAGGTCCATGGGTCCACGATGCGCCGCCGGTACGGAGTTGTCATGCACAGGTCTGCTCGGGTCTCGTCGGACGGCTCCGGTTGTGGTACCACGGAGAGATGGAGTGGTTGCTGCTCGCGCTGGCCGGCGGGAGCGGAGGCGCCTACGCCGTGGAGCGGCTCCTGACGCGCCTGGCCGATCGTCGCCGTGCCGCCGACGACCTCGCGAGCGTGCGCCGACTGGCGGAGGAGGACGTGGCGGTGCTCGGCGACCAGCTGCGGCGACTCGGCCTCGAGGTGGTCGGCCTTCGCCTGGACGTGGAGGCGCGGCGCGACTACCAGGAGGCGCTGGACGCCTACGAGACCGCCGCGCGCCAGGCGCCCCGGCTGCGCGACGCCGACGGGATCAGCGCCTTGACCGACACGCTCGCGACGGGCCGGCACGCGCTCGCCTGCGTCCGCGCCCGGCTCGCGGGCCGGGAGGCCCCCGCGCGGGGGGTGCCCTGCTTCTTCAATCCGCAGCACGGCTCGTCCACGCGCGACGTCGAGTGGACCCCGCCACGACACGGCACCCGCCGGGTGGCTGCCTGCACCCAGTGCGCGGCGCGGGTCGCGGCACGGGAGCGGCTGGAGGTGCACACCCTCACCGGCCGCACCAGGACGGTCCCGTACGGCGACACCGCGGCGTCCCGGGCCCGGGCCCGGCGCCCCTTCGCCCTCGGGGTCGCCGCGGCCGCCGTGGGCCTGGCCTGGTCGTTCGAGCCGCGCGACGGCCTCGACGGCTGGGGCTGAAAAGGGTCCGGCCTGCGACCGGGTCGCGCCCCTAGGGTGGACGGATGGCGACGGTCAGGCAGTTCCAGGTCACCTTCGACTGCACAGAACCCGAGCGTGTCGCTCGCTTCTGGTGCGAGGTGCTGGGGTACGTCGTACCGCCGCCACCCGAGGGGTTCGCCACGTGGGGCGACTTCGATCGCGCGCTGCCGCCGGAGCAACAGGGTTCAGCGTTCGCATGCGTGGATCCCTCGGGTGTGGGCCCGCGACTGTTCTTCCAGCGCGTTCCCGAGGGCAAGGTGGTCAAGAACCGGGTGCACCTCGACGTCCGGGTCGGCACCGGGCTCGTGGGTGACGAGCGGCTGGCCGTGCTCGAGGCCGAGTGCGCACGGCTGCTGCCCCTCGGCGCGAAGCGGGTGCGGCTGCTGACCGCCGACGGGGTCAACGAGTCGTGCCTGGTGATGCAGGACGTCGAGGGCAACGAGTTCTGCCTCGACTGAATGGCCGGGTCGACGAAGATCGGTGGGGCGGGTGGGGCTCGAACCCACGACCCAAGGATTATGAGTCCTCTGCTCTGACCGACTGAGCTACCGCCCCGGGCGCACCGCACCCTAGTCGAAGCGCACCGGGACGGGGTCGGGGATGCGGGCGAGCCAGGACCCGGCGGCGTCGCCGAAGTCCGTGGCGTCCTGGCCGGTGAGGTCAGGAACGACCCTGGCCCAGGACTCGGCACGGCCGAGGCGACCGAGGCGGAGGGCGGCCGGGAGGGCGGCGCGGAGGGCGCTCATCGGCGCCAGGTCGCTCCAGACCTCGAGCCCGGCATCGGCCACCCGGCGCAGCCGGGGATCATCGGGTCCGGGTTCGCCGAGCCGGTCGGCGAGGACGTTGAGCGGCACCAGCAGCCCGGCCAGCGGATGGGCCACGACGGCGTCGGCGAAGTCGAAGAAGATCAGGCCTCCGGGGTGGTCGAACGCGTTGTGCTCGTGCAGGTCGTTGTGCACGAGCGTGTCGGGCAGACCGAGCGGCTCCAGCTGGTCGAGGCTCGGGCGGACGAGGGCCTCGACGTCGGGAGGGAGGCGACAACGGGTGACACCCGTCGCCAGCAGGGCCTCGGCGTCAGGAGCCAGGACCCGCGCGAGCTCCATCGCCCGCGCCACCAGCCGGCACCACGAGTCGAGGTCGTCCTCGGCGACCGACTCGCCGAAGACCTGCCCCTGGTCGGGGGTCAGCAGCAGGCCTCGCTCGACGTCGACCGCAGTCACCGGCACGACGAACGCCGGCGCGAGCTCGGCGAGCAGCGAGACCAGGCCGGCCTCGAAGTGCTGGCCGGGACAGTTCTGCTTGGCGTAGAACATCCGGTGCTCGGTCCGGATCTGCCACACGGTCGCCCAGGGTCGGAGCTTGGCCTGTTCCATCGCCACGACGGGCCCCACGGCACTCTCCACCCAGCTGCGCAGGTCGTCGCGGAACTCCGGACTCCCCCACCCAGCCATCCCGCCACCCAAGCGGACGGACCGGTGCGCGGCAAGCGTTGGTGCGGCATGCTCGGACCATGGCCGAGACCGCACCGCCGCCGATGGAGCCGCTGGACGAGAGCTGGGAGCGCGCGCTGTGCGTCGTGGCGCACCCGGACGACATGGAGTTCGGCGCCGCCGCCGCGGTCGCGCGCTGGACCGGTCAGGGCAAGCACGTCAGCTACTGCATGGTGACCAGCGGCGAGGCCGGCATCGACGGCATGACCCCTGAGGAGACCGGGCCTGCCCGCGAGGCCGAGCAGCTGGCCGCCTGCCGCGCCGTCGGCGTGGAGACCTGCGACTTCCTCCGGCTGCCCGACGGGGTGCTCGAGTACGGCGTACCGCTGCGTCGCGCGATCGCCGAGGTCGTACGCCGCCACCGACCCGACATCGTGATCACCGGCAACTTCCAGGACACGTGGGGCGGGCGCAACCTCAACCAGGCCGACCACATCGCCGTGGGCAGGGCCGTCCTCGACGCCGTCCGCGACGCGGGCAACCGCTGGATCTTCCACGAGCAGCTCATCGGGGACCTCGAGCCGTGGGGCGGGGTGACGCAGGTGTGGGCCTTCGGCTCACCGGCGTCGGGGCACGCGGTCGACACCACCGACACCTTCGATGCCGGCGTCGCGTCGCTGGAGGCCCACCGCGCCTACATCGACGGCCTCGGCTGGGAGCACTTCGACCCCCGCGAGTTCCTCGAGGGCATGGCGCGACAGACCGGGCAGCGGCTCGGTGTCGGCTTCGCCGCGCCGTTCGAGGTGATCCCGATGGGCTGGGGCGAGTAGGGCTCAGAAGCCGCTGGGCGGTCCCCACGGCGTGTCGCGGGGGTCCTTCACACCGAGCCGGTCGTTGCCGGACTGCGAGCCCGCCATCCGACGCTGCCGGCGACCGACCCAGACCCCGAGCCCGGTCGCGCCGAGCATCGTCAGGGCGAGCAGCACCCACACCCACGTCTCCACGCCTCGCGCACCTCCACCCGAGTCGGACCACTGCCGCCGCGACGGGATGTGTGGTCCGCCCACATGGCCCGTTGGTCGGCCACCGCCCACGATGGCCGGTATGACTCGGATCAAGGTAACAGCGGCCACCCTCCTGGTCTCGGCGTTCCTGACGACACCGGCGACCGCGACCACGGCGCCGCCACCACGTCACTGCGCCGGTGAGGAGCGGATCGACGTGCCGCACGCGGAGGTGCAGGAGACCTCCTGCCTCGACGACCTCACCACCGCGGGCACGACCGCCACCGGCCACACCGACCCCGCCGACTGGGGCGGCCTCCATGCGCCCGGCACCCGCAACCCGACCGGTGTCCCCGGGATCCAGGTCGACGGCTACTTCCCCGACACGTCCACCAGCAACACCCACCACGGCTGGAACCACGACTCCCAGTTCGTGATCCGGGTCCCCGACGACTGGAACGGCAAGCTCGTCGTGAGCGGCGCCCCCGGCACCCGCACGCAGTACGCGGGTGACTTCATCTTCAGCGACTGGCTGCTCGCCCGCGGCTATGCCTACGCGATGACCGACAAGGGCAACAACGGCAGCGCGTTCCACGCCGACGGCGAGCAGCCCGGCGACGCCGTCGCCGAGTGGAACCGACGCGTCACCCAGCTGACCCGGGCCACGCAGGACGTCGTCGAGCAGGTCCACGGCCGGGAGGCGCGGCGCACCTACCTGTTCGGCATCTCCAACGGCGGCTACCTCGTCCGCTGGCAGCTCGAGAACCGTGCCGCCCTCTACGACGGCGGCGTCGACTGGGAGGGCACGCTCTACCGCGCCGCCCCGCCCAACCTGCTGACCTATCTGCCCGAGGCGCTGACCCACTATCCGTCGTACGCCGCCACCGGCGACCGGGACGCCTTCGACGCCATGGTCGACGCCGGCTTCCACCCGCGCTCGGAGTTCACGTGGGAGTACCACTACGGCGTCTACTGGGACCTCACGCAGCGGCTCTACCGCGAGGAGTTCGATCCGGAGTGGGACGGCGACCTGCAGGCCGGCGTGCCGTTCTGCCAGAGCGGCACGCCGAGCTGCGACGCGGACTACGAGTACGGCGAGCGGCAGGTGGCCCACCGGGCGATGCGGGAGGTGGCGCTGACCGGCGACATCAAGCGGCCGATGCTCACCCTGCACGGCACCCTCGACGCGCTGCTCCCGATCCGCACCGACTCCGACGTCTACCGGCCGATGATCCAGCGGCAGGGTCGCACCGCCCTGCACCGCTACTACCGGATCCGCGGAGGCACCCACGTCGACGGGCTGTACGCGCGAGTACGGCGACCGGGTCCGGCCGCTGCTTCCCTGCGCCCGCCGGGCCTTCGTCCGGCTCGCCGACTGGGTCGAGGACGGGCGTCGCCCGCCCGGCAGCGAGACCCTGCCGCGTCCGCGTGAGGGCGTCGACCAGGTCAACCGGTGTGGTCTTGGCTGACCCCGGACGACCGAAGGGCCCGACGCGAGAGATCTCGCGTCGGGCCCCACGTCGGTGGCTCCCCCGGTTGGACTCGAACCAACAACCCTCCGATTAACAGTCGAATGCTCTGCCAGTTGAGCTACAGGGGATCGTGCTGGAGGTGCGCGGCACAGGTTAGCAAGGCGCCGAACCCGAGTGAAATCGTGGGTGGCGGTGGTGCGTCAGCGGTCGCCGAGCTCCTCGCGGGCGGCCCGCAGCGCGTCCTCGGCAGCCTCGCGCACGGCTGGGTCGGAGGGGTCGAGACCCTCGTCGTACTCGTAGAACCAGGCGACCGGACGGTCCCCGCGGGGCGCCCGTCGCGCGATGACGCGCAGCCCGCGACGCCCGTCGACCGGGACGTGTCGCTGCAGCACGATGCTCGCGGTGACCCGCTCGCGGACCAGCTCCAGCAGCCGTCGTGGGTGGTCGAAGGAGAAGGCGTGCTCGACGCGCTCCTCACCCCAGGTGCCGACCTCGGAGATGCGCAGCAGGTCCTCGTCCCGGTCCCACTCGGCCGCCTCGACCTGCTCCCAGGGCAGCCGTTCGGAGCCGACGTAGATCGCGTCCCGGGTGCCGGCGACGACGGTGCCGTCGGTGGCCTCGGCCCAGGCCAGCACCGACTCCCCCGCGCCGACCTCGATCGCCGGCCGGCCGCGACCCAGCAGTCGCCTCATGCCGTCCCCACGGCACGGTCGTGGAGGGTACGACGGTGCTGCTCGAGCGCGACCAGCTCGCCGAACATCCGGTTGTAGTCGGTCGCGTGCTCGACCGGGTTGGTCCGCTGCAGCTTGGACTTCAGGTCGGAGATCCGGCGCATCGTGGTCAGCTCCTGGAGGCGGTAGACGTGGGCGGCGACGTACGCCGGGTCGGGGACCTTCGCCGTCAGCAGCGGCTCGACCCCGAGCGCGCTGATCGCCGACGACACGGCGGGGTCGGTGGCGGCGTCGCGCAGCCGGCCGGCCCAGGCGTCGTCGTGCGCGCCGGCGGTCGGTCCTCCCGACGCGGCGACCAGGTCCCACACGCCGCGGTAGGTCGGGTGGGTGAAGTCGTTGCCGCCCACGTCGCGGGCGGCGTTGCCGATCGATGCGGGGTGCTGGATGACCAGCTTGAGCGTCTCCCGCTCGATCGAGAAGCGCGGGTCGCGCAGGTCGGGCAGCTGTCGGCGCGGTGGCTCGGCGGTGGCCGGGGGCTGCTGGTGCGAGCCCGCGTGCGGCTGCTGCGCGGCGGGCCGCGAGGCGCGGTTGGCCGCCCGGCGTACCTCCTCGCGCGCCTGCTCGACGTCGACGCCGATCATCCCGGCCAGCTCGCGGGAGAAGGCGTCGACCTTCGACTTGTCGCGGATGCTGGAGACCAGCCGGGCACCCTCGCGGACCGCGTCGACCCGGCCGTCGGCGCGGTCGAGGTCGTACTTGGTGACGATGTTCTCCAGCACGAAGCGGTAGAGCGGCACCCGCCGGGCCACGAGCTCGCGGACCGCGGCGTCCCCCTCCTTGATCCGCAGGTCGCACGGGTCCATGCCCGACGGCTCGACCGCGACGTAGGTCTGGGACACGAAGTTCTGGTCGCCGCCGAAGGCCTTGAGCGCGGCCTTCTGTCCCGCGGCGTCGCCGTCGAAGGTGAAGATCACCTCGCCGCGGAACTCCTCGTGGTCGTGCAGGAACCGCCGCAGCACCCGGGCGTGGTCGTCGCCGAAGGCGGTGCCGCAGGTCGCGACCGCGGTCGGGACGCCGGCCAGGTGGCAGGCCATCACGTCGGTGTAGCCCTCGACCACGACGGCCTGCGAGCTGCGGGCCATGTCGCGCCGCGCGAGGTCGATGCCGTAGAGCACCTGGCTCTTCTTGTAGATCGCCGTCTCGGGGGTGTTGAGGTACTTCGCCTCGATCTTGTCGTCGTCGTGGATCCGGCGTGCGCCGAAGCCGATGGTGTCACCGGACGCGTCGCGGATCGGCCACAGCAGCCGGCCACGGAACCGGTCGTAGGCGCCGCCGGCCGATCGCCACCAGCCCGGAGGCGACGCTCTCCTCCTCGGTGAAGCCCTTCTGCCGCAGCAGCGTCACCAGCGAGTCGCCGTCGCGCGGCGCGTAGCCGTTGCCGAACCGCTCGGCGACGGTGCCGTCGAAGCCGCGGTCGATGAGGAACTGACGCGCGACCTGCGCCTCGGGTCCGCGCAGCTGGTCGGCGTAGTACTCCTGGGCGATCCTGTGGGCCTCGACCAGCCGGCTCCGCTGGGGTCCGCGCGGCCTGTCGTCGCGCGCGTCGCCCTCCTCACGCCGCAGCTGCACGCCGTACTTGTCGGCGAGTCGCTCGACCGCCTCGGTGAACGAGAGCCCGTCGATCTTCATCAGGAAGGTGAAGACGTCCCCGCCTTCGCCGCAACCGAAACAGTGGAAAAATCCGCGACTCGGCGTGACCTGGAACGACGGGGACTTCTCGTCGTGGAAGGGACACAGCCCCTTCTGGGAGCCGCCGCCGGCGTTGCGGAGGCTGACGTAGCCCTGCACGACGTCGTCGATGCGGGCCTTCTCGCGCACCTCGGCGATGTCGTCGTCGCGAATCCTCCCGGGCACGGGTCGGAGTCTACGCAGCGGTCGGGCGCCAGTTTCTGGCGGTCCACAGGTCCCTCACCCGCTCGGGGGTTGGCATCGGGGTGCCGTCCGCGAAAGGTTGGTGGGATGAGTCCGTCAGAGACGTCCTCCGACCGTACGCCGGACGCCCCGCTCGGGGCGCTGGTGCACGACCTGTCCGTCCAGATCCCTGAGCTGGTGCGCTCCGAGCTGCGCCTCGCCCAGGCCGAGCTGGCCCAGAAGGGCAAGCGGGCCGGCATCGGCGCCGGCCTGTTCGGCGCCGCCGGACTGCTCGCGTTCTTCGGGGCTGCCACCCTGATCGCGACGGCCGTGCTGGCGCTCGACCCTGGTGCTGCCGGCCTGGGCGGCGGCGCTCGTCGTCGCCGTGGTGCTGCTTCGCCGGCGCGGGCGTCGCGGCGCTGCGCGGGAAGTCGCAGGTCGCCGAGGCCACCCCCGCCACGCCCGAGCGTGCCGTGGCCGGGATCAAGGAAGACATCGAGACCGTGAAGGGACACCACCCGTGACCGACCGGACCCCCGAACAGATCGAGGCCGAGATCGAGGAGCAGCGCGCCCAGCTGGCCGCCACCGTGGACCAGCTGAGCGCCAAGTTCGACGTGAAGTCCCGCATGACCACCGAGAGCGGGAAGCCCAGGCCGGAGGTGCTCGCCGCGGCGGGCTCCCTCGTCGCCATGGCCGTCGCTCTCGTGTGGTGGCGTCGCCGCCACTGACCCCGACCACCCCACCAGAGGAGACCACCATGAAGAAGCTGACTGTCCTGATCTCGGGCGCCGTGGGCTACGTGCTCGGTTCCCGCGCCGGCCGCGAGCGCTACGAGCAGATCAAGGGGCTCGCCGTGAAGGTGAAGGACAACCCCACCGTCCAGGAGAAGGCCCAGCAGGCCACCGACGTCGCCAAGGCGCAGGCCCCGGTCGTGAAGGACAAGATCGCCGGTGCGGCCGACGCCGCGAAGTCCAAGGTCACCGGTAACGGGGGCCAGGACGGGGAGTTCCCGGACGACAGCATGCTCAACCAGGAGGACCCCTACCCCAAGGGCGACCTGCCCTGACCGACCAGCCGGGTGTGCCAGGCGAGGGCGCTGGCGTCGGTGAGTGACGCGACCTGGTCGATCACGACCCGACGCCGCCCGGCGTCGTCGGCGGCGGCGTGCCAGTCGTCGGCGAACGCGCGCTCCAGCGCGTCGGGGCCGCGCTCGGCCAGCGCCTGCACCAGCTCGGCCATCAGCTCCCGCTGACGCACCATCGCCTGCACCCGGTCGTCGGCCTGCATGACGTAGTGGGCGGCGATCCCCTTGAGGACCCCCATCTCGAGCCGGGTCGCGTGCGGGACCGCGAGGTCCGACCGGTAGCGGACGAACGGTCCCGAGCCGGCGGCGAAGGTCGCGGCCTGCACCGCGCCGCAGAAGCGGCCGATCACGTCGCTCGTCAGGTTCTTCAAGCGCCGCCAGGGACCTGCGGCTCCCGTCGTACGGCGCCTCGGGCCAGCCCTGGATCGCCACCAACCCGTCGAGCACCTCGTCGAGGACGTCGTCGGTCGCGTCGGGGAGGTACCAGCCCCGCACCGTCTCCCACACCGCCGCCCGGTCGAGCCGGCTGAGGTCGACGCGACCCGCCACCACGCCGTCCTCGATGTCGTGGACGGAGTAGGCGACGTCGTCGGCGAGGTCCATCACCTGCGCCTCGACGCAGCGCCGCGCGGCCACGCCGGCCGGGCGCATCCAGTCGAAGACCGACAGGTCGTCGTCGTAGACACCGAACTTGACCACCACGCGCGGCGAGCCGTCCGCGTGGACGCCCTGCGGCGGGGTCGCCGCCGAGCGCGGCCAGGGGTACTTCGTGCAGGCGTCGAGCGTCGCCCGGGTGAGGTTGAGCCCGACGCTGCGCCCGTCCGGGCCCAGGGTCTTCGCCTCCAGCCGGGTCAGGATCCGCAGCGTCTGGGCGTTGCCCTCGAACCCGCCGCACTCCTCGGAGAGGGCTGCCAGCACCCGTTCCCCGTTGTGGCCGAACGGTGGGTGCCCGAGGTCGTGGGCCAGCGCCGCGGTCTCGGCCAGGTCGGGGTCGCAGCCGAGCGCGCGGGCGAGGTCGCGGGCGACCTGGGCGACCTCGAGGCTGTGGGTCAGCCGGTTGCGGACGAAGTCGTCGCTCTGCGGCCCCACGACCTGGGTCTTGGCGGCCAGTCGGCGGGACGCCGCCGCGTGGACCACGCGGGCCCGGTCGCGCTCGAACGGAGTCCGCTCGGGGGCGTCGACCCGCTTGGGCGGTTCGGCGACGAACCGCTCGCGGTCGCGGTCGTCGTACCCCTCCGGAAATGCCATCGGGGACCCCTAGACGGCGATCCAAGTGGGCGCCCCCGACGGAATGGTGCGTTGTCGTGCCCCCGACGGCCGGGATGACTCCGGTACGGCTCAGTACGTCGTCACGTGGACGTGGTCGTAGTGGTTGGCCGTGACGGAGCCACGGTCCTCCACGTAGCGCCAGCCCTCGCGAGGCCCGGTCGACCGACCAGATCCGCTGGGAGTACATGACGTAGCTGACGCCGAGCTCGGCGTAGTTGGCCCGGACGAACTCCGCGACCTCCCAGCCGGCGCGCGCCGCTGACCATGATGTCGATGGCCAGGCCCTGGGCATGCTCACCGTCGCTGCGGTAGGTGCCGTAGGAGGTGATCTCGGGGAACGCGGCGCAGACGGCCTCGTGGACCGCGATGATGTTGGGCTGGCCGTCCACGGCGGTGCCGTTCGTGCAGGCACCACCGAGCTCGGGCTCCTCGGGCTCCTCGGGCTCCGGCTCGGGCTTCTCCTCGGTCAGGTAGCCGGCGGTGACCCACCGGGACTCGCCGTCCATCACGATCTCGACCCGATCTGCGGCCTCGCGGCCGGTGACCAGGACCTTCTTGCCACCTGGACAGCACGCCGAGCTTGCTGGCGGTGTCGTCGGGCGTGGTCCAGAGGTTGAGCGGTGCGGTCGTCCAGAGCTGGGTGTCGGCCTCGCGGATGGCCTCGGCGGTGGCCTCGGCGGTCATCATCCGGTCGATCTCGCTGACGCGGTCGATACGGGAGTCCGAGCGGGAGACGATCTGGGGTCGGTCCGGACAGGTCGGCAGCGGCACTGAGGGAGCCGCTGGCAGAACTGGTGCTGGTGCTGGAGTTGGCTGCCAGGAGGTCCCGGGTCTCGGGGCTGGCGGCCAGGACTCCGGCGCCGACGGTCGACAGGGTCGCCACGAGGGCGATCGGTCCGGCCACGAACATGGCCTTGGGCAGGGTGAAACGGCGGGCATTGGTGTCCCGCTTGTGGCGATGATCTGCCACAGCGCTGATCCTTTGCTGTTGCTGACGGGGGTACGGCGCTCATACCGGGGGGCGAACGCCCCGAGAAGCCATGAGTCAAGCACAGCCGCGGAGCCGTGTCCGAATCTCCGGGGTGTTTTTCGCGGGTGTTCCCTGTCACGAGACCGTGACCACACCGTCACCCGTCTGTTACCCGCCCGTGACTTCGGAGGCGTCCTCACGCACCGCGCAGCCGGTGCCGTCGGTGTCGTCGAGCCAGCCCTCCGGCAGCACGACGCGTGACCGGGGCGAGCCCTGCCGCCCGCGCGGAGCGCCCAGCGCGGAGGTCGGGAACGGCTCGTCCGGGTCGAGCCCGTCGAGCAACCGGTCGAGCGCGGCCAGCGAGTCCACGAGCGCCAGCGAGTGGCGCAGCGTGCCACCGGCGGCGAAGCCCTTGAGGTACCAGGACACGTGCTTGCGGAACTCCTTGCAGCCCCGCTCCTCCCCCATGTGCTCGCTGAGCAGCTCCGCGTGGCGGCGCATCATGGTGCGCACCTCGCCCAGGGTCGGCAGGACCTGGGTACGCCGGCCGGCGAACGCGTCCGCCAGGTCGCGGAACAGCCACGGTCGGCCCAGGCAGCCGCGGCCGACCACCACGCCGGCGGCGCCGGTCTGCTCGACCATCCGCAGCGCGTCGCCGGCCTCCCAGATGTCGCCGTTGCCGAGCACCGGGATGTCGACGTGGTCGACCAGGGTGGCGATCGCCTCCCAGTCGGCGCGACCCGAGTAGGCCTGGGCGACGGTGCGGCCGTGGAGCGCGATCGCCGCACAGCCCGACTCCTGGGCGATCCGGCCGGCGTCGAGGTAGGTGAGGTGGTCGTCGTCGAGGCCCTTGCGGGTCTTCATCGTGACCGGTACGTCGAACGGGCTCGCCGCCGCGACCGCGTGCTCGAGGATCTCCGCGAGCAGGCCGCGCTTCCAGGGCAGTGCCCCGCCGCCGCCCTTGCGCGTCACCTTCGGCACCGGGCAGCCGAAGTTGAGGTCGACGTGGCGCACGCCGTACTCGGCGCACAGGATCTCCACCGCCTTGCCGACGTAGCTCGGGTCGGTGCCGTAGAGCTGAACCGAGCGGATCGACTCGGCCTCGTCGAAGACCAGCATGTTGCGGGTCGTCTGGTCGCCCTCGACCAGGCCTCGCGACGTGATCATCTCGCAGACGTAGAGCCCGGCCCCCTGCTCGGCGCACAGCCGGCGGTAGGCCGCGTTCGTGATGCCGGCCATCGGGGCCAGCACCACGGGCGTGGGCACCGTCAGGGAGCCGAGCTGGAGAGGCATGTGCTCATTGTCGGTCGCGGACCCGTGCCCACGAAATCTCAAGCCACGGTCCGGGTGGCCGAGGTCAGCCGTTGTTCTTGCCGCCGGACTTCTTGTCGCCCTTGCTGCCGGACTTCGCACCGCCGGCGCCCTTCGCCGGCTCGACCTCGCCCTCCCAGATGATCGGGTTGAACTCCTGGCTGGGGCGGAAGCTGACCGCGGTGAGGTCGCCCTTGCCCGGGGCGAGGTAGACCATGCAGGCCTTGAGGGTGTCGCCGCTCTTGAACTTCTGGGGGAACGACGCGCCCTCGCACGGCTTGAACGCGCCGGTGAACAGCGAGGACTCGATGAGCCGGTTCTCGCCGTCGACGACGTAGAGCGGCACCGGTCGGCCCCCCAGGTCGGTGTCGCCGACGTTGGTCACGGTGGCCCGCACGAAGTACGGCGAGGTCGACTTGATCTCCGGGGTGAGCTCCCAGCCGACGAACTGGTCGAAGCTCGCCTTCTCCAGCGACGTCACCTTGATGTCCATCGCGCCGACGCGGTCCTGGCGCGGCTCGTAGGCCACGGTCGCGGTGTCGCCGACGGCGAGCGTGCTGCCCTGGTCGGTGAGCTCGACGCCCTCGGGAACCGGCAGGTAGGGCTCGACCTCGGCGGTCTCGGTCGGGGTGCCGGTGCCCTCCGCGTCGGGGTCGTCCCCGGCGTCCCCGCACCCGGCGAGGGTCAGGGTCAGCGCGACGGTCAGGGCGAGCAGACGGGCGGGCAGACGCATGCGGTCATTGTGCATGAGCACCATTTCAGCACCCGACGAAACGCTGGGCGAACCAGGACGTGATCGAGTCGAGACCGACCCGCTCCTGCTGCATCGTGTCGCGCTCGCGGACGGTGACGGCGTGGTCGTCGAGGGTCTCGAAGTCGACCGTCACGCAGTACGGCGTACCGATCTCGTCCTGGCGGCGGTAGCGACGACCGATGGCGCCGGAGTCGTCGAACTCGACGTTCCAGTGACGACGCAGCTCGGCGGCGAGGTCGCGCGCCTTGGGCGACAGGTCGGCGTTGCGCGAGAGCGGCAGCACGGCGACCTTGACCGGCGCGAGCCGCGGGTCGAGCCGCAGCACGGTGCGCTTGTCGACGCCGCCCTTGGTGTTGGGTGCCTCGTCCTCGGTGTAGGCGTCCATGAGGAACGCCATCAGGCTGCGCGTGAGGCCGGCCGCCGGCTCGATCACGTAGGGCATGTAGCGCTCGTTGCTGGCCTGGTCGTAGTAGGACAGGTCCTGGCCGGAGAACTGGCTGTGCTGGGTGAGGTCGAAGTCGGTGCGGTTGGCGACGCCCTCGAGCTCCTCGAAGTCGCGACCCGAGAACCCGAAGCGGTACTCGATGTCGACGGTCCGCTTGGAGTAGTGGGAGAGCTTCTCCTTCGGGTGCTCGTAGTGACGCAGGTTGTCGGGGTCGATGCCGAGGTCGGTGTACCACTGGGTCCGGGTGTCGATCCAGTACTGGTGCAGCTCCTCGTCCTCCCCCGGCTTGACGAAGTACTCCATCTCCATCTGCTCGAACTCGCGGGTCCGGAAGATGAAGTTGCCGGGGGTGATCTCGTTGCGGAAGCTCTTGCCCATCTGGGCGATGCCGAAGGGCGGCTTCTTGCGGCTCGAGGTCACCACGTTGGCGAAGTTGAGGAAGATGCCCTGCGCGGTCTCGGGCCGCAGGTAGTGGAGGCCGGACTCGTCCTCGATCACGCCGAGGTAGGTCTTCAGCATCATGTTGAAGGCGCGCGGCGGGGTCCAGGCCGCAGCGGGTGCCGCAGTTGGGGCACGGCACGACCTCGTTGATGTCGACCGTGTCGGGGTCGTCGATGCCCTTCTTGCCGGCGTACTCCTCCTGGAGGTGGTCCTCGCGGTAGCGCTTGTGGCACGACTGGCACTCGGTCAGCGGGTCGCTGAACGTGCTCAGGTGGCCGCTGGCCTCCCAGGTACGGGTCGGCAGGATGACGCTGGAGTCGAGGCCGACCACGTCCTCGCGGGCGGTGACCATCGCCTTCCACCACTGGCGCTTGATGTTCTCCTTGAGCTCGACGCCCAGCGGGCCGTAGTCCCAGGCGGAGCGGGTGCCGCCGTAGATCTCACCGCAGGGGTAGACGAAGCCCCGGCGCTTGCAGAGGGAGACGACCTGGTCGAGGACGGAGGGAGGCGGCTTGGCCACGGGGGTACAGCTCACTTTCGGTGCTTCGGGCCGGCTGGCTGCCGGTCCGACTCGTTGATCGGAAGGGGTCAGCCTAACGACCGCGCGCTGGCGTCGTTGAGGTCCCTGCCGGGTTCGGCCCACTCGTAGGCGCTGGGCTCGTCGAGGGCCCGGCTCAGGACCGGCACGGCGTGCAGCTTCACGTCGTACGCCGACAGCGCGCGGCGGTAGGCGCCGACGTGCTCCCACGTGCTGGTCAGCACCCACAGCGTCGGGTCGTCGACGTTGCGGCCGATCCGGCTCTCGACGTGACCGGGCCGCTCGGCCAGCGCCTGCCGGGCCCGCTCGAGGTCGACCCGGAACCCCTCGGCGTCCGGCTCGGGCACGCGGAACCTGTTCACGACCAGCACCAGGCCAGTATGCCGCGAACCGAGTTGACAATGATTCTCACTCTCGTGAGAATCGTTCTCATGTTGTCGCGCGTCCCGACCTGCCCGGTGCTGCGCCGGTCTCTGCGCCGGCCTCTCCGCCGTGGCGCTGCTGTCCGGGTGCGGAGCCCTCACCGGCGCCTCGGAGACGAAGGAGCGCCAGGTCGTCGCCTCCTTCTACCCCCTGGCGTGGGTGACCGAGCGGGTGGCGGGCGACGACTGGACCGTCACCAACCTGACCACCCCCGGCGGCGAGCCGCACGACCTCGAGCTGTCGATCTCGGCCACCGCCGACCTCGCCGAGGCGGCGCTGGTCGTCTACCTCGACGGGTTCCAGCCGGCGGTCGACGACGCGGTCGACACCAACGTCGAGGGAGCCACCCTGGACGCGGCCGACGTCGTCGAGCTGCGACCCGTGGCCGAGCACGAGGGCGGGCACACCGCCGACGACGGCCACGACCACGGCGACGCCGACCCCCACTTCTGGCTCGACCCGCTGCTCATGGCCGACCTGACCGGCGCGGTCGCCGACCAGCTCGCCGAGCTCGACCCCGACGACGCCGCCACCTACCGCGCCAACGCCGCGGACCTGGTCGCCGACCTCGAGACGATCGACGCGGCGTACGCCGAGGGGCTGGCCGACTGCCAGCGCGACGTCGTGGTCGTCAGCCACGACGCGTTCGGCTACCTCGCCCGCTACGGGCTCCACCTCGAGCCGATCGCCGGCCTCTCCCCCGACGCCGAGCCGACCCCGGCGGCGCTGGCGGCGCTGGCCGACCTGATCGAGGACGAGGGCGTGACCACCGTCTTCTCCGAGCGGCTGGCCAGCCCGGCGCTGGCCGAGACCCTGGCCGCCGACCTCGGTGTCGAGACCGCCGTGCTCGACCCCCTCGAGGGCCTCACCGACGAGACCGAGGGCCAGGACTACCTTTCCCTGATGCAGGACAACCTGTCGGCACTCGAGGAGGCGAACGGCTGTTGAGCCCGGTCCTCGAGCTCCGCGACGTCCGGCTGTCCCTGGCCGGGCGGCCGGTCCTGCACGGGGTCGACCTGGTGGTCGACGCCGGTGAGTTCGTCGCGCTGATGGGTGCCAACGGCTCCGGCAAGTCGACCCTGGTGCGTGCCGCCACCGGCCTGCGGCCCGTCTCCGCGGGGAGCGTCGCGCTCTTCGGGACGCCGTTGGCCGACTTCAAGGAGTGGCACCGGGTCGGGTTCGTGCCGCAGCGCGCCGGGGCCGCGTCCGGCGTACCGACGTCGGTGCGGGAGGTCGTCACCGCCGGCCGGCTCGGCCGCCGCCGGCTGCTCGCGCCGCTCTCGAAGGCCGACAGGCGGGCCGTCGCCGACGCGCTCGACGTCGTCGGCCTGGCCGACCGGGCCACCGACAGCGTCGCCACGCTGTCGGGCGGTCAGCAGCAGCGGGTGCTCATCGCCCGCGCGCTCGCCGGCGAGCCCGAGGTGTTCTTCCTCGACGAGCCCACCGCGGGCGTCGACCTGCCCAACCAGCGCGCGCTGGCCGACGTCGCTGGGCGTCCTCAAGGAGCGCGGCGCGACCGTCGTCCTGGTCGCGCACGAGCTCGGCCCGATGGCCCCGCTCGTCGACCGGGCGGTGGTGATGGCCCACGGCCGCGTCGAGTACGACGGCGAGCCGCTCGACGAGGCGACGCTGCACAGCCACCACCACCCGCGCCTCCACCGCCACGACCACACGCCCCACGTCGGCTCGCCCCTCGACTCGCTGCAGGACCGCCCGTGATCGACCTGCTCTCCAACCCCTTCATGATCCGGGCGCTCGTCGCCGCCGCGGTGACCGGTCTGGCCGCGCCCGACGATCGGCACCTACCTGGTCCAGCGTCGGCTGGCGCTGCTCGGAGACGGCCTCGGCCACGTCGCCGTGACCGGTGTCGCGATCGGCCTGCTGACCGGCACCTCACCGACCTGGCTCGCGGTGGTCGTCGCGATCATCGGCGCCGTCGCGATCGAGGTGATCCGCGAGCGCGGCCACACCAACGGCGACGTCGCGCTCGCGCTGCTCTTCTACGGCGGCCTCGCCGGCGGGGTGCTGATCACGGGGCTGGCCGGACAGAGCGCCTCGACGCTGCAGAGCTACCTCTTCGGCTCCGTCACCAGCGTCTCCCCCGCCGACGTGCTCACCACGATGGTGCTCGCCGTCGTCGTCGTGGCCCTGTGCGTCGGCCTCGCGCCCCAGCTGTCCGCCGTCGCCCAGGACCCCGAGTTCGCCCGCGTCGCCGGCGTCCAGGTGCGGGTCTACAACCTGCTGGTGGCGGTGCTCGCGGCCGTGACCGTCACCGTCGCGATGCGGACCGTCGGCCTGCTGCTGGTCTCGGCGCTGATGGTCGTGCCGGTCGCGACCGCCCAGCAGCTGACCCGCTCGTTCCGCGGCACGCTGGCGCTGGCGATGGGCCTCGGACTGGGCGCGGCGATCGGCGGGCTGCTGCTCGCGGCGTACCTCTCGCTCGACTTCGACGCCAACGTCGCCCCGGGCCCGAGCATCGTGCTGCTGGCGCTGACCGGCTTCGCGCTCACCTGGCCGGTCGGGGCGTGGCTGCGCCGCCGGGAGGTGGCCCATGGCTGACCAGCCGCTGCGGCTCACCCGCCAGCGCCAGGCCGTGGCCGACGCCCTGGAGACCTTCGAGGAGTTCCGGTCGGCCCGCGAGATCCACGCCGTGCTGCGCGAGCGCGGCAACACGATCGGGCTCGCGACCGTCTACCGCACCCTCCAGCTGCTGGCCGAGCACGACGAGGTCGACGTGATCCGGTCCGCGGAGGGCGAGGCCGGCTACCGGCGCTGCTCGGACACCCACCACCACCACCTGGTCTGCCGCAGCTGCGGCGCCACCGTCGAGGTGGAGGGGCCCGCCGTCGAGCGGTGGACGCGCGCGATCGCCGACGAGCACGGCTATGCCGCCGTCAGCCACACCCTGGAGATCTTCGGCGTCTGCCCCCGCTGCGCCTGACCCGGGGGCCGCTCGTGACGCCGGAGGCTTCCGAAGCGTGGCAGACGATGCCGGGGCCGGAGCCGATTTGGCACGAACGGGGTCGCCGGGTGCGGCGCGGGTCTGACATCCTCACGGCGTGAAGCGCCGCGCCCGGAAGGTGGACCCGCCCACCCCCCATCCCTCGGGCGCCACCCCGCCCGCCGTCCCCGCCGACCTGGTGCCCCGGCACGTCGCGATCGTGATGGACGGCAACGGCCGCTGGGCCAAGCAGCGTGGGCTGCCCCGGACCGCCGGGCACGAGCAGGGAGAACACTCCCTGTTCGACGTGGTCGAGGGCGCGATCGAGATCGGGGTGAAGGCGATCTCGGCCTACGCCTTCTCGACCGAGAACTGGTCCAGGTCGCCGGACGAGGTCAAGTTCCTGATGGGCTTCAACCGCGACGTGATCCGCCGCCGCCGCGACGAGATGCACGCCCTCGGGGTCCGGGTGCGCTGGGCCGGCCGCGCCCCGCGGCTGTGGAAGTCGGTGATCCGCGAGCTCCAGGTCGCCGAGGAGCTGACGCGCGACAACGACGTGCTGACGCTGACCATGTGCGTCAACTACGGCGGTCGCGCCGAGCTCGCCGACACCGCCCGCGTCGATCGGCCGCGAGGTCGCCGCCGGCCGGCTCGACCCCGACAAGATCGACGAGAAGACCTTCGCCCGCCACCTCTACGTCCCGGAGGTGTCCGACGCCGACATGGTGTGGCGGACCTCGGGTGAGCAGCGGCTGTCCAACTTCATGCTGTGGCAGGCCGCCTACGCCGAGCTGGTGTTCACCGACGTGCTGTGGCCCGACGTGGACCGGACCCACCTGTGGCGGGCGATCGAGACCTACGCCCGACGCGACCGGCGGTACGGCGGGGCGTGAGTGGGGGTTCCGCGACACGGCTCGCCAGGTCTCGACACGCCGGTCGCGACTTCGTGCCTCAGTCGCGCGGCTTGCTCGACCACCATCAGCGGATCCGCTGACGCGTCTCCGCTCAGCGCTCGACGTACTGCAGGGACCGCAGGCCGCGCTCGAGGTGCCAGGCCAGGTAGGCGGCGACCAGGCCGCTGGCCTCCTTCAGGTGCCGCGGCTCGGCGGCGTGCACCACCGGCCAGTCGCCGGCCAGCAGCGCGCCGAGGACCGCCAGCGTCTCGGCTGCCGGACCGGCCGACCCGGGCAGCCTGCAGTCGCCGCACAGCACGCCACCGGCCGACGGGTTGAACCAGCGGTGGGGACCGGCGTCGCCGCAGCGCGCGCAGTGGTCGAAGGACGGCGCGTAGCCGGAGACGGCCAGCGAGCGCAGCAGGTAGGAGTCGAGCACCTGGCTCGGCGGGTGCTCCCCCGCGGTCATCGCCCGCAACCCGCCGACGAGCAGCAGGAACTGCTGGACTGACGGCTGCCGCTCCTCGGTGACCAGCCGGTCGGCGGTCTCGAGCATGACGCTCCCGGCGGTGTAGCGCGCGTAGTCGTGGCCGAGCCCGGCGCGCGAACGGGCTCAGCGTCTCCGCCTGGGTGATGACGTCGAGGTTGCGGCCCTCGGCCAGCTGGAGGTCGACGTGGGTGAACGGCTCGAGCCGCGACCCCCAGCGCGAGGTGGTCTTCCGGACCCCCTTCGCGACGGCGCGCACCATCCCGTGCTGACGCGTCAGCAGCGTGATGATCCGGTCGGCCTCACCCAGCTTGTGGGTGCGCAGCACGACCGCCTCGTCGCGGTAGAGGGGCACGACCCCATTGTGCCGCGCTCAGGCCTGGGTACGCCGCTGGCCGGCGCGTGTCTGCCAGCAACCGAGGGCGAAGTCGACCGCGGCTCGGGTGAGGCGCTCGGGTCGGGCCCGCCACTCCACGATGCTGGTCGCCCGGACGAACTCGGCGTTCGGCATCTCCTCGGCCAGCATCGCGGCGTCGGCGGCCGGGTGGATCGGGTCGGCCGGGTGCCCGACGACCAGCGCCGGAGCCGTGATCGCTGCGCCGCTGGCGGGCCGCGGGCGCGACCCGTCCGAAGAAGATCCCGTGGACCGCGGCCGCCACCGAGCCGGGACGCTGGTCGCAGGTGTCCAGCCCGATGCCGACCCAGAACGGCACGACGCCCCGCGGGATCGGCCGGGTCACCCACCGCAGCGCGTGGATGCTCACCGGCAGGAACCGGGCGGCGAACAGCAGCGGCGCGAACGCCAGGATCCCGGCCTCCAGGGCGTTGTCGAGCACCGGCATCTCGAGCAGCAGGCCGCGGACCCGCTCCGGCGCGAGCACGGCGACCTCCAGCGACACGTTGGCGCCGAGCGAGGTCCCGCCGACGACGGCCTGCTCGGCGCCGAGGTGGTCGAGCAGGGCGACGACCTGCTCGGCGAACGCGCTCATCGAGTAGACCAGCGGGTCCTCCGGGCCGGTCGGACCGGCCGTGGCCGAGCAGGTCGAGCGTGACGACGTGGAGTCCCTCGCTCGCCAGCGCGCGCGCCAGCGGCTCGTGCATCCGGCGCGGCATGAGCTGCCCGTGGAGCAGCACCACCCAGCGGTCGCCGGCGCCGTACTCGGTGTACTCGAGCCGGTCGCGGCCCGACTCACCCTCGAGGAAGAACTGGCCGATCCGCTCGGAGACCAACATCCGGGCATCGTAGGCGAACAACGGCCCCGAAAGGACCACATGTGGACGTCACATCCACCACACTGTCCCCATGAGCTCGCGGTTCGCGATGGCGGGCGCCCATGGCGACCGCTGCGGCGCTTCGCCGGTGTCTACCTGCTCGGGATCTGGGCCGTGTGGTTCACGCCGCAGTCCGGGTCGGTCGCCTTCTGGTGGCCGGCGGCGGGTGTGTCGGTCGGCCTGATCGCCCTGGCGCCCCGCGCGTGGTGGCCGATGCTGGCGGTCGGCATCGCCGTGACGTCGATCGCGGCCAACCTGACCGGCGGCCGCACCCTCGCTGCTCTCGAGCGCCTTCGGCGTCGCGAACGCCGCCGAGGCGGTGATCGCCGGCCTGCTGCTCAAGGGCGCCACCGGCCGGCTGATCCAGCTCGATCGACCTCAAGGACTTCCTCCGGCTGGTGCGGGCGGCCGTGGCCGGCGCCACCGTGCTCTCGCTCCTCGCCACGTCGACGATCGCGCTCACCGGGGAGGGGCCGTTCCGCGGCACGTTCCGCAACCTGCTGACCTCGCACGCCGCCGCGACGCTGGTGATCGTGCCGGTCGCGATGACCTGGCGGCTGCGGACCGGCGGTCGCGGGCCGCAGGGAGTACGCCGTCCAGATCTCGCTCATGACCGTGGCGACCCTGGCGACGTTCGGCCCCGAGCACAGCCTGCCGCTGGTCTTCGTGACGCTGCCGTTCCTGGTGTGGGCTGCGCTGCGGCTGAGCCCGCTCGCGGTCACGCTCGAGGTGCTCGCCAGCGCCGTGGTGACCATCCTGCTGACCTCCGACGGGCGCGGACCGTTCGGTGACACCGGCGCGAGCGGTGTCATCCCGCTCCAGCTCGCCCCACCCCTGGTGCTGGGCTTCATCCTCACCAACGCCGTCATCGCGCTCCCGCTGACGCTCGCCATCACCCAGCGGAGCCGGGCGATCGACGCGCTCTCCGAGTGCGAGGCGCTCTTCCGCCGCAACTTCACCGAGTCGCTGACCGGCATGCTGCTGCTGGCCCAGCGCGGCAACCGGCTGGAGATCATCGACGCCAACGACACCGCCCGCGAGCTGCTCGACGAGCCGGGCCGGTCCGTGGTGGGCCGCTACCTCGACCGGATCCTCACCCAGGCGACCGCGCTGCGCGGCGCCACGCAGACCATGCTGGAGGGGGACCTCGACGGGTGGCGTGGCCACGTCGGCATCGCCCACCGCCCCGACAGCCACGTCGACGTCGCGATCTCCCAGATCTCCGGAGCGGACCCGAGGCCACCTTCTCCGCGCAGCTGCTGGACGTGACCGCGCTGCACCAGTCCCTGGCCCGCACCGTCGCGGCGGAGCAGCTGACCAACTCGCTGCTCGACACCGCCCGCTGCATCATGATGATGACCGACATGACCGGCCGCGTGATCCGGGTCAACCAGGCCACCACGCTGCTCACCGGCTTCAGCGAGGACCAGATCCTCGGCCACCCGTTCTGGGCCACGATCGTGGTCGAGCACCGCGCCGACGCCGTCCGCGAGATGTTCGCCAGCGGCGACGGCGAGGACATCCCCGGCAGCCGCGAGACCGACGTCCGCACGACGACCGGTGACCCGTTGCGCGTCGTCTGGAACACCGAGCTGGTCCACAACGAGGACGGCACCCCCCGCTACGCGGTGCTCACCGGGGTCGACGTGACCGCCGAGCGCGCCAGCGCCGGGCTGATGGCCAACCTGTTCCAGGCCGGCATCTCGACCGCGATCATCGGGCTCGACGCCCAGGGCCGGGTCCGGGTCCTCAACTCGGGCGCCGAGGCGCTGCTCGGCTACAGCTCCGAGGAGATGCGCGGGCGCAGCTTCACCGACCTGCTCGACGAGCAGGAGCTGCTCGAGCGCACCGGCGAGGCCGACGTCTCCGCGTGGCACACGCTCACGTCGACCCTCGACGGCGGCGCCGAGTCGCAGGCCCGGGACTGGACCTGGCTCTCCGCCCAGGGCCGGCGTCGTACCGTCGAGATGACGATCTGCGGCGGTGGCAGCCAGTTCGGCCCGCAGGCCGGCTTCCTGGTCGTGGGCCGCGACGTCACCGAGCAGCGGCACGGGCAGATGATGCTGATGGCGGCCCTCGAGAAGGAGCGGATGGCCGCCGACCGGCTCCGCCAGCTCGACACCGCCAAGAACGAGTTCGTCTCCACGGTCAGCCACGAGCTGCGGACGCCGGTCACCAGCATCGTCGGCTACACCGAGATGCTCGCCGACGGCTCGCCCGTCGCCGCCCGACCCGGCGCAGGTCCCGTTGCTGGACACCATCGCCCGCAACGGTGCCCGGCTGATCACGCTGTGCAACGACCTGCTCGCGCTGGCGGGGCTCGACACCGGCGGCACCGTCTGGGACCGCGGCGGTCGTCGACCTCTGCCTGCTGGCCCGCCACACCGAGGAGTCGATCCGGCCGCTGGTCCGTGACCGCAAGCTGGACGTGTCCTTCGAGCTGCCCGACCACGCCGGTGCCGGTCCTCGGCGACGCCGTCCAGCTCGAGCGGGTCATGCTCAACCTGCTCAGCAACGCGGTGAAGTTCACCCCCGACGGCGGCAGCGTGGCCGACGCGGGTCTGGGCCGACACCGACGAAGCGTGGCTGGTGGTCACCGACAGCGGCATCGGCATCCCGCCCGAGGAGCAGGACGCCCTGTTCCAGAAGTTCTTCCGCGCCTCGACCGCGCAGGCGATGGCGATCCAGGGCACCGGGCTCGGACTGTCGATCGTGGCCGGCATCGTGGCCGCCCACGGCGGCCGGATCGGAGTCGAGTCGGCCACCGGACTGGGATCCTCGTTCACGGTGCGGCTGCCGCTGCGCGCAGACTGACCCGCATGACGGCGGACGTCCTCACCGGGTCGGCTGGTGACCAGCGATGCGCGTCTTCCCCACGGTCGCGGTACGACGCGTCGCGCACGCCCCGGGCTGGTCGCGGACGCCGCCCGCGGTACCGCCGGCCAGATCGGCGCCCCGGCGCGGCGGTTGACCGCGCTGATGACCGCCTTGAGGCTGGCGGTGACGATGTTGGCGTCGATCCCGACGCCCCACAGCACGTCGTCGCCGACCAGGCACTCGACGTACGCCGCCGCCACCGCGTCGCCACCGGAGGACAGGGCGTGCTCCGCGTAGTCGAGCACCCGCACGTCGTAGTCCTGGGGCAACCCGTTGATCGCGTCGACGAACGCGGCGATCGGGCCGTTGCCGGCGCCCTCGAGGGTCCGCAGCTCACCCTCGACGAAGACGTTGACCGTGAGCGCGTCCCGCTCGCCCGCGGCGCTGGAGGTGTGGACCGAGTCGAGCCTCAGCGGCTCCTCGCGGGTGAGGTACTCCGAGGAGAAGACCTCCCAGATCTGGTCCGGCGGTCATCTCGCCACCCTCGGTGTCGGTGCGCTCCTGCACCACCCGGCTGAACTCGATCTGTGCCCGGCGCGGCAGGTCGAGCTTGTGCTCGGCCTTGAGGATGTAGGCCACCCCGCCCTTGCCGGACTGGCTGTTGACGCGGATGACGGCCTCGTAGGTGCGGCCGACGTCGTGCGGGTCGATGGGGAGGTACGGCGCCTCCCAGGCGACCTGCGCCGACCGGGATGCCCTGGTCGCGCGCCCGGCGCTCGAGGTCCTCGAGACCCTTCTTGATGGCGTCCTGGTGGGACCCGGAGAAGGCGGTGTAGACGAGGTCGCCGGCGTAGGGGTGGCGCGGGTGGACCGGCAGCTGGGTGCAGTACTCCACGGTGCGCCGGATCTCGTCGATGTCGGAGAAGTCGATCTGCGGGTCGATCCCCTGGCTGAAGAGGTTCATGCCGAGGGTGACCAGGCAGACGTTGCCGGTGCGCTCGCCGTGGCCGAAGAGGCAGCCCTCGACCCGGTCGGCGCCGGCCATCATCGCCAGCTCGGTGGCGGCGACCGCGGTCCCGCGGTCGTTGTGGGGGTGGAGGCTGATCACGGTGTGGTCGCGCCGGGTCAGCTGGCGGGAGAACCACTCGATCTGGTCGGCGTAGACGTTGGGCGTGGACATCTCGACCGTGGCCGGCAGGTTGAGGATGATCTCGCGGCCGTCGTCGGGCTGCCAGACGTCGGAGACGGCCTCGCAGACCTCGACGCTGAACGGCAGCTCGGTGCCGGTGAAGATCTCGGGGCTGTACTCGTAGCCGATCACGGTGGTGCCGAGGATGTTCTCGGTGTGCTTCATGACCAGCTCGGTGCCGCGGACCGCGATGTCCTTGACCTCGTCGTTGCTGGCGCGGAAGACGACGCGACGGAACAGCGGCGCGAGCGCGTTGTAGAGGTGGATGTTGGCGTGGTGGATGCCCACCAGGCTCTGCACCGAGCGCTCGATGAGGTCCTCGCGGGCCTGCGTCAGCACGGAGATGGTGACGTCCTCGGGGACCCGCTCCTGCTCGATCAGCTGCCGGACGAAGTCGAAGTCGGTCTGGCTCGCGGCCGGGAAGCCGACCTCGATCTCCTTGTAGCCCATCGAGACCAGCAGGTCGAACATCTTCATCTTGCGGGCCGGCGTCATCGGGTCGATGAGGGCCTGGTTGCCGTCACGCAGGTCGGTCGAGAGCCAGCGCGGCGCCTCGGTCACCGTGCGGGAGGGCCAGGTGCGGTCGGGCAGGTCGATCGGCTCGAACGCGTGGTAGCGGTGGATCGGCATCCCGGAGGGGCGCTGCGATCGGGTGAAGCCGGGGTGGTCGGTCATGGAAGGGCCTTCGCTGGCTGGGTTCGGGCGCCGGCAACGCGAACTCTCCGCAGCGAGGGGTCCGGCTGGGTCAGCCCTCGCGGCGGCAGCGAAGAAGCAGGCTGCGGCTCGTCATGACGCCAAGGAGCGTAACGCACTCCCGGAGCCCGACGAGCCGCAGCCGTCAGGTGATCGGTGGGTGGACCGACGATCAGCCGCCCGCCGCCATGCACTCGGTGAGCGCGGTCATCAGGTTCTGGGTGCCGCCCTCCTGGTCGTCCATGAACACGGCGACGAGGAACTCGTTGAGGACGTCGTCGGTGAGCTTCTCGTCGATGCAGGTCTGCGCCTCCTCGGGCAGCTCCCCCATGGCGCCGGTGAAGATCTCCTTGATGTCGGCGCAGTCCTGCATCGAGTCGGCCGCCGCCTGGGCGTCGTCCTCCGACATCTTGACCGACTCGATGCCGTCAGCGGCCTTGTTGTCCTCGGTGATGATCCCGTACTCGACGAGCTGGTCGGTGCCGATGTCCTCGACCATGCCCTCGCCGACGCAGTCGGCCTGCTCCTGGGTGACCTCGAAGGTCTCGTCGTTGCTGTCCATGATCGAGTCGGCGATCGCCTTGCTGGCTGCCTCGTCGTCGTCGGAACCCCCACAGGCGGCCAGCGCCAGGGCGAGGACGGCGGTGGCGCCGATGGTGCGGATCTTCATTGACTTCCCTCCGTTGGTGGTCCCAGAACCCTAGCCGCCCTGGCCCTCCCGCCGGACCGGGGACGCCCCCCGGTCACTGGACGGCGTCACCCGGTGCGCCGGCGATCGACTGACGGTGCGGAGCAGCGCGCGGCGGCGTACGACCCGGCGGTAGCATCGCGGCACTGCTGCGCGACCGATCGTCGCCCGCCGCACCACGGATCGAGGAGGACGCCCTGCGCACGCTGGCCGCCCTCCTGACGACGCTGCTCCTGGCCACCGGCTGCGCCGGCGAGGAGCCCAGGGCGACAACACCGACCCGGCCCAGGTCGACGCGGTCGAGGCCCCCGAGCTCGGCGCCTGCCGGGTGCTCACGCCCACCGACGTCGCCGAGGCCAGCAACGCGACCCGCACCGTCGACTGCAGCGAGCCGCCACACGGCCCAGACCTACGCCGTCGGCGAGCTGCCCGAGGAGCTCGCCGACGCGGCGTACGACGACCCGGAGCTGGGCGACTTCGCCTACCGCACCTGCAGCGAGAAGTTCCAGAAGTTCGTCGGCGGCGACGAGAGCCTGGTGATGCGGAGCGTCGTCAGCTGGGCGTGGTTCCGCCCGTCGGAGGACGCGTGGGACGACGGCGCACGGTGGTACCGGTGCGACATCGTCGGCGGCGGCGACCGCAGCCGGGACTTCGTCGACCTGCCCGAGGACGCCGAAGGGGCTGTTGTCGGACCGGGTCAGCGACGAGTGGCTCGTCTGCGCCGACGGCCCGACCGTCGCCGGGGCCGCACGGGTGCCCTGCTCCGAGCCGCACACGTGGCGCGCGGTGAGCACGATCAAGCTCGGCGAGCCCGAGGACGACTACCCCGGCGACCGGCTGGTCGAGGTCCGCACCCGCGACTTCTGCGACACGTCCGTCGGCGCCCTGCTCGACTACCCCGTCTCCTACGACTTCGCCTACACCTGGTTCCACGAGGCGGAGTGGGAGGTCGGCAACCGCCGCTCGATCTGCTGGGCGAAGACCGAGCGATGACGTGCACGTGCCGCGACCGCGACTGCTGGTCCTGCTCGTGCTCACCGGGTGCAGCGCGGACTCCGAGCGGCCCGGCGTCGACGCCGACCCCGTCGGCCACCACGCCGACGGCCTCCGCCGACGAGCCGGGCGTCCGGGCACCGAAGCCGCCGCCTGCGCCCCGCGTCGACGCCTGCTACCGGCTGTCCTACGACCAGGCGGTCGCCCCGACGTCGCGCGCCGAGGCCGTCCCCTGCAGCGACGACCACGCCGCCGAGACCTTCCACGTCGGCCGGCTCGAGCGCGTCGCTGGACGGCCGACTGCTGGCCGTCGACTCACGGCGGCTCCAGGAGCAGGTGGCGACGACCTGCCCGCGGCTGCTCCCCGAGCACGTCGGCGGGACCGAGGAGCAGCGCCGGCTGAGCATGCTGCGGTCGGTGTGGTTCACCCCGACGCTCCAGCAGTCCGACGCCGGCGCCGACTGGTTCCGCTGCGACGCGATCGCGCTCGCCCGCGACTCCGAGCTGCTGGAGCTGACCGGCTCGCTGTCCGGCGTGCTCGACAGCGAGGCGGGGCGCGACCGGGTGCGGCATGTGCGGCACGGCCGAGCCGGGCACCGAGGGATTCGAACGGGTCGCGTGCTCGCAGACCCACAGCTGGCGGGCGCTGCGGACCGTCGCCCTGCCCGGGCCCGACTACCCCGGCGAGGGTCGCCGCGCAGCAGGCCGGCGAGGAGCCGTGCAAGGCAGCGGCCCGGGCGGACGCGCCCGACCCGCTCGACTTCCGCTGGGGCTACGAGTGGCCGACCGTCGGAGCAGTGGGACGCCGGCCAGACCTACGGGATCTGCTGGGCGCCGGCCTGACGGCCCGGGTCCGGGGCCTCGATCAGAAGCCGAGCTTGCGGAGCTGGCGCGGGTCGCGCTGCCAGTCCTTGGCGATCTTGACGTGGAGGTCGAGGTAGACCGGGGTGCCCAGCAACGACTCGATCTGCGCGCGCGCCCGGCTGCCGACGTCGCGCAGCCGGGCCCCCTTGTGGCCGATCACGATCCCCTTCTGGGAGGAGCGCTCGACGTAGAGGTTGGCGTGGATGTCGAGCAGCGGCTTGTCGTCGGGGCGGTCCTCGCGCAGCCCCATCTCCTCGACGACCACCGCGATCGAGTGGGGCAGCTCGTCGCGCACGCCGTCGAGCGCCGCCTCGCGGATCAGCTCGGCCACCAGCTGCTCCTCGGGCGCGTCGGTGAGGTCGCCGTCGGGGTAGAGCTGCGGCCCCTCCGGCATCAGCCCCACGAGCAGGTCGGCCAGCAGCCCGACCTGCTCGCCCGCCACGGCCGACACCGGCACGATCTCGGCCCACTCGGTGCCGGTCTCGCGACCGAGCTCGGCGACGTCGAGCAGGTGCTCGCCGATGCGCTCCGGAGAGGCGAGGTCGGTCTTCGTCACGATCGCGACCTTCGGCGTACGACGGACCTTGGCCAGCTCCTTGACGATGAACCGGTCACCGGGACCGATCTTCTCGTTCGCCGGGAAGCACACGCCGACCACGTCGACCTCGGACCAGGTCGTCCGCACCAGGTCGTTGAGCCGCTCGCCGAGCAGGGTCCGCGGCCGGTGGAGCCCGGGGGTGTCGACCAGGATCAGCTGCGCGTCGGGTCGGTGGAGGATGCCGCGCACGACGGTGCGCGTGGTCTGCGGCTTGTCCGACGTGATCACGATCTTCTGCCCCACGATCGCGTTGGTGAGGGTCGACTTCCCGGCGTTGGGCCGGCCGACGAAGCAGGCGAACCCGCTGCGGAAGCTGTCGTCACTCATGGCAGTCACTCATCGCGCGCCCTGTCGTAGTCGGCCCAGATCTCCTCGTCAGTCTTGCCCGCCGCCTTGCCGGCCCGCCAGATGGGTCCCGGATCGACCGCCCTGGGCTGCCGTTCCTTGACGCCGCGCCAGTAGCCCATGACGTCGTACGCCGACGGCGCGAGCCGGCGGTCCCGCATCAGGTGCTTGCGGATCGCCCTCATCTGGGCCGACTCACCAGCCATCCAGAAGTACCCCTCGCCGTCGGGCCAGTCGATCTCCTCGACGACCTCGGCGAGCCGGCTGGCCCCGTCGCCGGGGGGCTCGAGCCAGGTGACGTCGGCGCCGGCGGGCAGGTAGCCGGCCAGGTCGTCGGGCACCTCGGCCCAGATCCTGGTGGGCAGGTCGGTCACGCTCTCGGCGATCCGGGCCATCGCCGGCATCGCGGTGAGGTCGCCGACGAGCAGCAGCCACCGGGCTCCGGGCGGCAGCGCGAACGATCCCTTCGCCTCGGTGACGACCACGGCGTCACCGACGATGTCGCGGGTGGCCCACTCGGTGACCAGCCCGACCTCGTGGACGACGACGTCGAGCACCAGCGAGCCGGCGTCCCACGAGCGCACCGTGTAGTAGCGCGACTGGAACTGGCCGGGGACCACCAGCCCGATCCACTCGTCGGGGATCCCGGTCGAGACGAACCCGTCGAGCCCGCCCAGCGTGATCCGGACCAGGTGCGGGGAGAGCTGCTCGCGAGCGGTGACGGTGGCGTCGTAGGCCCGGGCTCGCGTGGTCACCCCGGCAGGCTAGTCACCACGTGGGCCGGAGCGGGAATCCGTTGTCGCCCTCGTCGGTGGTGCGGGTGGCGAGCACGTGGTGGAGCTGGATCTCGTTGCGCTCGAAGGCGAGTCGCGAGCCGGCCATGTAGAGGCCCCACACCCGCGCCTTCCCCTCCCCCACCTCCGCGACGGCCTCGTCCCAGTGGTCGTGCAGGTTGCGGCACCAGCCGGCCAGGGTGAGCGCGTAGTGGCGGCGCAGGTTCTCCTCGTGCTGCACCTCCAGCCCGGCGTCCTGCGCCGCGCTGATGATCCGGCCGGAGCCGGTCAGCTCGCCGTCGGGGAAGATGTAGCGGTCCAGGAAGGCACCGATCGGCTGCCACCGGTTGTGGGACCGGGTGATGCAGTGGTTGAGCAGTCGACCGCCGGGACGGAGCCGGTCCCGCAGGTGTCCGAAGTACGCCGGGTAGTTGCGCACCCCGATGTGCTCGGTGAGTCCGATGGAGCTGACGGCGTCGAACCCGCTCTCCATCACGTCGCGGTAGTCGAGGTGGCGCACCTCGGCCAGGTTGCCGAGCCGCTCGCGGTCGATCGCGCCCTTGGCCCACTCCGCCTGCGCGCGCGACAGCGTGACGCCGAGCGCCCGGACGCCGTACTCCCGCGCCGCGTGGCGCACCATGCCGCCCCAGCCGCAGCCCACGTCGAGCAGCCGCTGACCGGGCTGGAGGTCGAGCTTGCGGCAGATCAGGTCGTACTTCTCCGCCTGCGCCTGCTCGAGGCTGGCGTCGGCGGTCGGGAACACCGCGCAGGTGTAGGTCATCGACGGACCGAGCACGAGCTCGTAGAACCGGTTGGACACGTCGTAGTGGTGCGCGATCACCTCGGCGTCGCGACCCTTGGTGTGGCGCAACCCCTCGACCGTGCGGCGCCACCGCGGGAGCGCCTCCTGCGGCGGCGGGGGCGGTGGCCGGAGGCTGCCGAGCCCCAGCGCACGCACGACCGCGACCATCTCGCTCGGGGTCGGCGCCCGGAACCGGAGGTGGTTCTGCAGGTGGACGAGTGCCGGGTAGGGGTCGCCGGGGTGGACGCCGTGAGGAGCAGGTCACCGGTCACGTAGGCGCGGGCCATGCCGAGGTCGCCGGGCGCCGTCAGCAGGTAGGCCAGGCCGCGGGGCGTGGTCAGCTCCAGGCCGAACGCGGCGTCGGGCGGACCGGCCGAGCTCCCGTCGTACGCCGTGAAGCGCACCGGCATCCCGTCCCGCATCAGGGAGTCGACCGCCTCGGCGATCGTCAGGGTGGGTGTGGTCATCGTCGTCTCACCGCCTTGTCGTAGAGCGTGGTCAGCCGCTCGTCGGGGTCGTGCCGCGCCTTGACGCGCGCCAGGTGCGGGCCGTCGTAGAGGGCGTCGAACGTGGCCCGGTCGTAGAACGAGTCGGAGTAGAGGCTCTTGTGGCCGCCGAGCTCGTGGACGACCTGTTCGATGGCGCGGTTGCGCGGCGCGTCGGCGGCCTCCGGACCGACGTGCACGGTCCCCCAGAAGCCGACGTTGACGTAGCAGCGGCCGGGCTCGAGCGGGTAGGTCGGCCACGACCGGGTCGCCACGACCGGGCACAGCCACACCGGCCGCATCCCGACCTCGGCGTCGAACCAGGCCAGGAACTCCGCCAGCCGCTCGACCGGCACCTCGACGTCCTGCACGACGCGCTCGCGCTGCGGCCGTCCCGCCCGCCGGTCGAGCCGGTCGGCGATGTCGAAGCGGCGGTCGAGCCCGAGCAGCCGCATGTAGACGTCGGAGCGACGGAAGCGACGCGGCCACAGCCGGCGGACCAGCGGGTGCTGGGCGCCGAACGCGCGCGAGCACCAGAACCAGTCGGTGTCCCAGCGCCACAGGTAGTCGTGGATCGTCAGCCGGTCGGTCCCGCGCTGCTGGAGGGAGCGGTAGTAGACGTCGGCGCCCGGTGTAGTCGCTGGTCGGCCCGGGCTGGTCGGTCCAGGTCGCCACGGTCAGGTAGAGCTCGCCCGGTTCGAAGGCGACGCCGTCGAGGGCGTCGACCCGGACGCCGTCGTGGGCGCCCGTGGCCACGATCTCGGCGGTGGCGGCTGCCAGTGCTCGCGCGTCGTCGAAGCGGAGGTGGCGCAGCGCGACGTACGGCGGCACCGCGCTCGAGCCGGATCACGAGCCGGGTCGCGTAGCCGAGCGAGCCGTAGGAGTTCGGGAAGGCGTCGAAGAGCTCGTCCCCGGGACGCGTGGTGACGACCTCACCCGCACCGGTGAACACGTCCATCTCGAGCACCGACTCGTGGGGCAGCCCGCTGCGGAAGCTGGTCGCCTCGATGCCGAGCCCGCTGACCGCGCCACCGAGGGTGATCGTGCGCAGCTGTGGCACGACGAGCGGGATCACGCCGTGGGGCAACGTGGCGGCGACCAGGTCCTCGTAGGTGCACATGCCCTGGACCTCGGCCGTGAGGCCCACCGGGTCGACGTCGAGCACCCCGGAGAGGCCGGAGACGTCTAGACCAGCCTGCCGCATGCGCGGCCCTGGCGCGAAAGAGGTTCGTGGTGGGTTTGGCGAGCCGGACCGGGGCTTCCGGAGGCAGCGCGGCGTACGACTCCGCCAGCCGCGCCATCGCTGCGGCGTGGACTCCCCCGGTGATCGTTCCCCCCACGGTTCCACGGTACTCGGCGACCGGCCGCCGCGTCGCCCGGTCGCACGGTCCTGGACCCGCTGGAAAAGAAGGGCTCCCCGCACGAGGTGCGGGGAGCCGACGTGCCCGCAGAGGGGGCACGCGCTCGTCTAGGTCCGGGGGGACGGACGTCCAGCGAGCTGTCGGTGTGGCCACGAAGTGGGGGTTTGTTGCCAACACCGTGTGACCAGACTTTACACCTGGTGGCCGCTCGCGGAGCGGAATCCCGGGATTCGACGACGGCGTCCACGAGCGCTGAATCGGGCCTGTCCGCAGCGTCACACGAGGCACATGTTCCGCAGGAATGATGACTCCGAAGTACTTCCCGATTTGCCTCCCGATGCTCCATGCTGTGTGACGGGAGCACGACCGCACTCGTTTCTAGAGGGAGAAACACCATGTCTCGTCAGACCAAGCTCAAGTTCGCCGCCGTTGTCACCACGCTCGTGGCCGCACTCGGCACCGTGGGAGTCGGCGCCACCACCGCCTCGATCGACGCTGGCAAGTCCGACAAGACGAACGGCAGCTGGTGCTGCTGACGCCGCCTCAGCCTCACCCGCTCAACCGCACCACGTTCGCCGCGGAGAGGCCCCGCATGCCCGTCGAGGCAGCGGGGCCGCGCTAGTCGGCGCAGGCTTCGGCCCTGCGCCCCCGCAGCTCCCACCCGCATGACGCGAGCCGGCAGCAGTCGCCGCCACGTCAGCCGGCCGGGCGTCAGTCGATCGCGATCTGCGCGCCGACGTCCACCGTCGTACCGGCTGCGCAGCCCCGTGGACGCCGCAGCGCTCCGGTAGGCGACCCGGGCGGTGTCGAAGTCGCCCACGCCCTCGAGCAGCCCGGCCAGCTCGAACCAGAGCTGGGCCGCGCTGCGGTCGGCGCCGATCCCGGTCAGCAGCATGACGGCCTCTCGGTAGGCCTGGGCAGCCTCGGCCACGCGTCCCGATGGCAGCCACGGCCTGGCCCTCGACCGTGCTTGGCGTCGGCCGCGAGGTCGGGCGCCTGAGTCGACGAGCTCGCGTAGAACCGCTGGCACTCATCGTCGCGGCCGCCTCGATGGTCACCGGCGAGCAGGCGGCGCGCGGGCCCGGAACAGCTCGTTGCGAGCGAGGTCGATGGCGCTGGCGCTGGAGTGGCGCAGCTCCTCCGCGGCACGAGCCAAGTTGCGTCTGCGCCGCGCGACCTCCGGCGGGTCGAGCTGCAGCTGCATGTCGGCCAGCACCGAGCGCAGCCGAGCCGAGGTTGCGGCCGTCCTGCCCCTCGGCCAGCAGCGCCAGCGCGCGCTCCGCGAGCGGGATCGGCGTGCGTGGACCGAGCCCTGCCGGGACTCCATCATGCTCGCGTTCCAGTACGCCGACGCCCGGGCCTTGGGCGAGTCCAGCAGCTCGGCCTTGTCGATCGCCTTGCGGCAGGTCCGCACCGCCTGGCCGGTGTCGCCGCGCTCGTAGTAGGCGGCCGCGATGGTCACGGCGAGCTGCACGGCCTCGTCGGTGCTGTCGAGCGGGTTGCCGCTCAGCTCGATGCAGCACCCGCTCGCCGAGGTCGATGGCGAGGCTGAGGTCGCCCGACTCGCGGTAGCACCGGCTGAGAGCGATCGCTGCCCTGAGACACAGGATCGAGCCCAGCGGGGACGTCACCAGGGGCTCCAGCTCCAGGATCGCGTCGTCGAGGTTGCCCTGCTGCTCCAGGGCGCGGGCGACGAGGTACTGGGCGCGCTCGCGCCATCTCCGGCTGGGCGATGGCGCGGGCGCGGTCGCGGGCGTCGCGGGCCCGGGCCTCGCCCTCGACGGTGTCGCCCGTCTCGAGCGACAGCTCGGCGTAGTCGAGGCTCAGCCGGATCGCGTCCTGCTCGCGCGCGGTCGGGCCCGCGCAGCAGCTCGTCGATCGCGATGTCGAGCCGCGACGCCAGTCCCTCGAGGACGGCGGTGTTGGGCCGGCGCTGCCCCGACTCGAGTCGGGAGACGTAGCCGATCGAGACCAGGTCACCGGCCAGATCGGTCTGGGTCCACCCGCGCGCCAGCCGGGCGGCGCGCAGCCGATCCCCGAGAACGTGAAGGTCGATTGCCTGCAGCAGCATCGAGTCGACGGCATCCATGACTCGATTGTGACTGACGTCCGGCACATTCTGGTCAAGTAACGTGACAAGTCGTTTCATCCGTAGTGGCGCGGGCCCATCCCGTCTACGCTTGTGAATGCCCGGGGGGACCGGGCGTCACGCGAGCGTCCGGAGATGCTCGCGTGACGTTTTTTTACGGGCAGGTCCAGACCATCAGGCGGGCGGATGCGCCGGCCGAGCCGCTCCGCAGCCCCCGACCGGCGACGTCGCCGAGGTGCACCACCAGGCCGGGACCGGCCAGCTCGGCGGCCGCAGCGAGGCCGCCGACGACGCTCCGCCTCGGTCAGCACGACGGCGGCCTCCAGCCCGCGGGACCCCGACGCGATCGCCATCGCGACGCACACCTCCAGCGCCGAGAGCCGCAGCGAGGGCAGCTCGACCGTGGCCGCGGCGTAGGTGCGGCCGTTCTCGTCGCGCACGGCAGCGCCCTCGGCGGCACCCGTGCGGGCGCGGGTGGCCCGGGCCAGCGTCACGAGCTTGGCGTCCTCGGCTGACAGGGGCGCGGACGGCTCACTCATCCCCGTCCTCCCCCGGCTCGGGCGCCGTACGCCGGATCAGGACCGTGCCGACCTTGTTGCGGCGGCCGGCGGTGTCCTCGGCCTCGAACCGCAGGCCGTGCGCCTCGACGGAGGAGCCCGGGATCGGGACCCGGCCGAGGTGCTTGGCCATCAGGCCGCCGACGCTGTCGACGTCCTCCTCGTCGACGTCGAAGCCGAACAGCTCGTCGAGGTCGTCGATCGGGTAGCGCGAGGACACCCGCGTCGCGCCGTCGTCCAGCACCTCGACCTCGATCTCGTCCTCGTCGTACTCGTCGGTGATCTCGCCGACGATCTCCTCCAGCACGTCCTCGATCGTGATCAGCCCCGCGGTGCCGCCGTACTCGTCGACGACCACGGCGACGTGCTGGCGCATCGCCTGCATCTCGGCGAGGAGGGCGTCGACCGGCTTGGAGTCGGGGACGTAGATGGCGGGCCGCATGACCTCCTCGACCCGCTGCGTGAACTGCGCGTCGGGCGCCTCGAAGTCGCGGCGCACGAGGTCCTTGAGGTAGGCGAAGCCGAGGATGTCGTCGAGGTTGTCACCGATCACGGGGACCCGGGAGAAGCCGCTGCGCAGGAACAGCGACATGGTCTGCCGCAGGTTCTTGTGGCGCTCGATGTAGACCACGTCGTTGCGCGGGACCATGACCTCGCGAGCGCTGGTGTCCCCGAGCTCGAAGACGGAGTGGATCATCCGCCGCTCACCCGACTCGATGACCGCGGACGCCTCGGCCAGGTCGACCAGCTCGCGGAGCTCGGTCTCGGTGGAGAACGGCCCCTCGCGGAAGCCGCGGCCGGGCGTGATCGCGTTGCCGACCAGGATCAGCAGCCGCGGGATCGGCCCGAGGATCTTGGTGACCGCGGCCAGCGGGGCGGCCGTGAGCAGCGCGACCCGCTCGTCGTGCTGGCGGCCGATCGTGCGGGGAGCGACACCGATGACCACGAACGAGACGACCAGCATGATCGCGATCGTGGCGAGCGCGGAGCGCCAGAAGTCGCCGTCGTAGGCGTCGCGGACCAGCCCGGCGACCAGCACGGTCGCGGCGATCTCGCACAGCAGCCGGAGCAGCAGCGCGGTGTTGAGGTAGCGGGGGGCGTCGTCGAGCACCGCGACCAGCGCCTTGGCGCCGGCCTTGCCCTCACCGACCAGCTCCTCCGCGCGGGCGCGTGAGTACGACGAGAGGGCGGCGTCGGCCGCCGAGAAGAGCCCGGCCAGCAGCACCAGGGTGGCGGCCGAGGCCAGCAACCACACGTCGCCGGAGTTCACCGCTGCTGGTCCGCACGCCACGCGGCGAGCAGCTCGTCCTGCAGTCCGAACATCTCCCGGTGCTCCTCGGGCTCGGCGTGGTCGTAACCGAGCAGGTGCAGGATCCCGTGGACGGTGAGCAGCTCGATCTCGGCGAGCGTGCCGTGGCCGGCGGTCTCACCCTGCCGCTCCGCGACCGCGGGACACAGCACCAGGTCGCCCAGCACGCCCTCCTCCGGCTCCTCGTCGAGCAGCCCGGGGCGCAGCTCGTCCATGGGGAAGGCCAGCACGTCGGTCGGGCCCTCCTTGTCCATCCACTGCTCGTTGAGCTCGGCGATGGTGGCCTCGTCGACGGCCTTGAGGCACAGCTCCGCCTGGGGGTGGACCCGCATCCGGTCCATCACGAACCGGGAGAGCCCGGCCAGCCGCTGGACGTCGAGCTCGAGCCCGGACTCGTTGAGGATCTCGATGCTCATGGGCGGTGACGGCCCTCCGGACCGACCTCCCGCACGTCGTACTCCTCGTAGGCGGCGACGATCCTCCCGACCAGCTTGTGGCGGACGACGTCGTGGCTGGTGAGCCGGTTGAAGACGACGTCCTCGACCCCGGTCAGGATGTCCTCGACGACCTTGAGACCCGAACGCGTGCCGCCGGGCAGGTCGATCTGGGTCACGTCGCCGGTGACCACGATCTTGGAGCCGAACCCGAGCCGGGTCAGGAACATCTTCATCTGCTCCGGCGTGGTGTTCTGCGCCTCGTCCAGGATCACGAAGGCGTCGTTGAGGGTCCGGCCGCGCATGTAGGCCAGCGGGGCGACCTCGATCGTGCCGGCCGCGAGCAGCTTCGGGATCGAGTCGGGATCGATCATGTCGTGGAGGGCGTCGTAGAGCGGGCGCAGGTAGGGGTCGATCTTCTCGCTGAGCGTGCCCGGCAGGAAGCCCAGCCGCTCCCCCGCCTCGACGGCCGGCCGGGTCAGGATGATCCGGTTGACGTTCTTGGCCTGCAGCGACTGCACCGCCTTGGCCATCGCGAGGTAGGTCTTGCCGGTGCCGGCGGGTCCGATGCCGAAGGTGATCGTGTGCTTGTCGATGGAGTCGACGTAGCGCTTCTGGTTGAGCGTCTTGGGGCGGATCGAGCGGCCCCGGTTGGAGAGGATGTTGTGCGACAGCACGTCGGCCGGTCGCTCGGTCGTCTCGGCCCGCAGCATCGCCAGCACCCGCTCGACGGTCTCCTCCGAGATGCCCTGGCCGGTGCGGATGATCGTGACGAGCTCGTCGAGCAGCCGCTCCGCGAGGGCGACCTCCCCCGGCTCGCCCTCGAGCGCGATCCGGTTGCCGCGGACGTGGATCACGGCGTCGAAGGCGCGCTCGATCAGGCCGAGGTGCGCGTCGCCGGGCCCGAGGAGGCTGACCATGTCGATGCTGTTGGGCACGACCACCGTGTGACGGGTGCGGGTGGCCCGGTCCTGGGATGTGTTCTGGGTGTCTGTCATGGAGATTCCATGCTATCGGGAGCGACGTGTCCCTCCCCATCGACAGGTTCCCCGGCCCGCGGCGACGTACTCTGGAAGCCGTGGAGCAGGAGGGGTACGACGACGAGCGCATCGCCTGGGAGCCGTCCAGCCACCTGCCCCCCGACGCACTGCGGATGGGGCTGAACCGTTCGGTGCCCGACGGCGCCCTGCTCGACTTCGCTGGCTCGCTCGACCCCGGCAAGCCGCTGCACCGCATCACTGCCTGGGTGATGCTGGTCGTCTTCGGCATGCCGGTCCTGGGCTACGTCGTCCGGCTCATCGACACCCTCTTCACCGCACTGAGGTCCTAGACGTTCGCGTCGTCGTCAGGTCGCAGGGTCGTCGCTGCGTCGACGATTCGCAGCCGGAGCGCGGCCTTCTCCGAGTCGGGGAGCCAGCAGGCCTCCACGCCATCGAGGGCGATGCGCACCATGTCGTCCCAGCTGTACTCGAAGGCGCGCGCGACGGCTGCGTACTCCTGGCCGAGGTTCATGTCGCTGAGGGCTGGGTCGTCGGTGTTGACCGTCGCGAGGAGGCCGGCGGTGCGCATGCGGGGGTAGACGTGGTCCTCGAGGCGGTCGAAGCAGCGCGCGATGACCACGTTGGACGTCGGGCAGACGGTGATCGGGACCTGCTCGTCGGCCATCCGTGCCGTGAGGTCCACGTCATCGAGGACAGGGACGCCGTGGTCGATGCGCTGGAGGCCGAGGACGTCGAGACACGCGGCGATGTCGGAGGCCGCGGAGTTCTCACCCTGGTGCCCGGTGAGTCGGAAGCCCGCGGACCGGGCGAGGTCGTACGCAGGGCGGTACGTGGTGGAGTCGATGCCGAGCTCGGTGGAGTCCATGCCGACCCCGACGACCCGCTCGACGCCGGGGGTGCCGCCTCGTCGGAGCGCGGCCAGTTCCGCGACGAGGTCGCGGCCGGCCGCAGGCCCGAAGGCTCGGTCCATGTCAGCGATGAGCAGGCACGTGCTCCGGGTCTCCTCCTCGGCAGCCGTGATGCCCTCGTCGAGCCCGGCCACGATCTCTCCGAGGTCCTGCCCCGCCACGAGGTGGCGGGTGGGGGTGAAGAAGCACTCCTGGTGGACCACGCCGTGGGCGGCGCTGTCCAGCACGGCTTCGTGGGCCAGGCGTGTCCAGTCCGCGCGCGTGCACAGCGTGGACTGCACCAGCCAGAACACGTCCAGGAACCCGTCGAGCGAGTCGTACCGGTACAGCTCGGTCGGGTCCTCGGTCGGCAGCGGGATGCCGTTGGCCCGGGCGAGCTCCACGACCGTGACGGGGCGCATGGCACCCTCGATGTGGCAATGCAGCTCGACCTTGGGCAACACGTCCAGGGCCGCCTCGAGACCCCTCATCGTGTGAGCATGGCACGACCGTTCCGGCCGGTGGATCCCTCCACCTCGGAGGGCCGGAGCCGCGCGGCCCGGGTCAGGGCCGGGTGACCTGCAGGATGCCGAGGCACATCTCGTCGGTCGTGCCCTCGCCCCACACGACGTAGCGCTCCTCCTGGCCCTCGAAGGCCGGCAGCTTGTCGCGCAGCCACTGGACGTGCCGGCAGGTGACGCGCACCGAGTCGTTGGCGTCGAGCTGAACCGGCTCGATCGCCCGGCCACCCTGGTCGTCGAAGTCCCACACCGGGATGTCGAGCACGGTGCGGGCCCGGTCGGTGCCCGGGTTGACCTCGATCCTGATCGAGCGGCCGAGCAGGTGCATGTGGCCGGCGACGCCCTGGATGGTCATCGGCTCCGCGAGGGTCCGGGTGCAGGTCTGGGTGTTGCCGGGCTTCGGCTCGCCGCCGCACAGGAAGTGGAGGACGTTGGCAGTGGCGCCGGCCCGCTCGCCGAAGCGCTGCTTGACGTCCGCCACGGCGGTGGCCCGGTCGCACAGCGGCGACGCGTCGTGGCCCGGGCGGCAGGGGAGCTCCACCGGGGCCGGCAGCAGCATCGTCTGCAGCGGGGTGATGTCGGCACCGGGCGGCGCCAGCCGCAGCTGGGTCGCGGAGACGTCGGCGTCGTCGCCGGCGAGCAGGTTGTAGTGGACCTGCATCACGACCTGGCTGCCCTTGGCGAGGGGGACGCCGAGACCCGGGCGCTGCACGGACTCGCGGCCACCGGGCGCCCAGGCCCCGAGCCACTCGGCGTCGTCGACGTTCGCGAAGTCGTCGAGCCCGCTGCCGCCGAAGCAGGTCCAGCCCGGGCCCTCGTCGGCGGCGTCGACCGACTTCGCGTCCGCCACCTGCTCCGGGCGCACCCGGAACAGGATGACGTGGTGGACGACGTCGCTGTTGCCGGGCAGCACGTGCGTGCCGGTGAGGAAGGCGTCGCGCTCCAGCTTCGGGTCGAGCAGGAAGCAGCGGTAGTCGTCGGTGCCGACGCCGGTCGGCGCGCTGGGGGTGTAGGGCTCGGCCATGGTCAGCGTCGTACGCGTCTCCCCCTCGCGCAGCGGCCGCGGCCTGGGCGTCCGGTCGGAGTGCTCGTGGGCGGGCTCGGCGTCGATCTCGGGCTGCTGCGTGGCGTCCGGGGCTGCCACCGGCTCGGGCGTGGTCGCCGGGGACTCGTCGGGGCCGCACCCGACCAGGGCAGACGGCGGCGAGGGTCGACGCCAGGGCGGCAGCGAGACGGCGGACGGGCATGGCGGTTCCTGTCAGCCCGGTGGCCAGGTCATCGACCGGCCGCCCAGGACGTGGAGGTGGGTGTGGAACACGCTCTGGCCGACTGCTTCGCCGGTGTTGAGCACCAGCCGGTAGTCGGCGAGGCCCTCTCGTGAGGCGACGTCGGCCGCCGCCGTGACCAGCGCACCGAGCAGGGCCGGGTCGTCGGCCGCCGTCTCGGCAGCGTTGGCGGCGTGGTCACGGGGTACGACGAGGACGTGGGTCGGCGCGACCGGGTTGACGTCACGGAACGCCACCACCTCGTCGGTGGTCAGCACGATGTCGCCGGGGATGTCCCCCGAGACGATCTTGCAGAAGAGGCAGTCGCCGGCCGCGGTCATGCTGTCATCGTAGGCGCCAGCTCGACCACGTCGGGTCGCGATGCACCACCTGCGAGCCGGCAGGGCAGCTCGACGACGAACGTCGACCCGCGGCCCAGCTCGCTCTCCACGGTCACCGACCCGCCGTGTGCCGCGACCACGGCCTGCACGATCGCGAGGCCGAGCCCGGATCCCTGCACCTGCTGGACCTCCGGCTGGTGGCTGCGGAAGAAGCGGGTGAACAGCCGTTCGCGGTCCGTCTGCGAGATGCCGAGGCCGGTGTCGCCGACCACGATCCGGCTGACGACGTCGTTGGACTTGAGCGACACCACGATCCGGCCGCCGTCCGGCGTGAACTTGGCGGCGTTGATCAGCAGCTGGGCCACGACCTGCTCGACCAGCCTCGGGTCGCACTCCTGGCGGACCGGGTCGGGCGGCAGTCGCAGCGACAGGTCGAGCCGGCGGCCCTCGGTCCGGACCTGGAGGTCCTCGTAGGCCGAGGCCACGAGCGTGCGGAGGTCGATCTCGTCCGGCTGCAGCTCGAGGTCCGGGTCCTCGACCCGGGTCAGGGTGAGGAGGTCCTGGATCAGCAGCAGCATCCGCTGGCCGTTGCGCTCGATGCGGTCGACGAACGTCCGGGCACCCCCGCTGACGGCGGGGTCGCCCAGCTCCTCCTGCAGCATCTCGGCGTACCCCAGGATGCTGGCCATCGGGGCCCGGAGCTCGAGGCTCATGGTGGCGAGGAACTGCTCGGTGCCGCTGTCCCGGTCACCGTCGTGGGTGACGTCCCGACCCACGCACAGGTAGCCGGTCACCTCGCCGCTCCCGTCATGGAGCGCCGAGATGGTCATCGACAGCACCCGCCGCTCGCCGTCGGGACGCGTGAAGGACCAGTCGAGGGGCTGCTGCTGGTCGCTGCCGACCAGCCCGGCGGCCATCGCCGCGAAGTCCTGCTCGGTCCGCATGGCCAGTGCCCGGGAGGCGATCTCGGCCTCGTCGAGGAAGAACGCGGGGGTGCGCCCCTGCGCCGCTGCCTCGGGCACGCCCACCACGCTCACGGCCCCCCGGTTGAACCGGGTGATGACACCCGCCTCGTCGGTCAGGACGAGGACGCTCGCGGTCTCGGCCGCGAACAGGTCTTCGAGGAGCTCGGCCGTCGCCCCCGCCTCGCACCGCGCGCGGTCGAGGTCGGATGCGAGCGACCGCGCCGCCCAGGCCGCCGCCCCGGCACCCAGGATGACCGGAACCGCAGCGAGCGCGAGGACCACCTCGTCGACCTCGTCCAGCAGCGCGGCCGCCACCAACAGGCAGGCGGTGAACAGCAGCAGGGCAGGCGCGACGAGGAGCCGGTGCCGTGACGTCAAGGGGGTCTCCTTCCGGACGGGGGGATCCGGGCGGGCTCTGGCGCAACCGTAGGGGGGACGGTGCCCCCGCGTCCTCGAAATCGGGCGAGCCTCCCGTGTCAACCGGCTCGTCGCCACGTGCGTCCCACTAGCGTGCTGATCCATGCGACCGTCGTCCCCGGGCCGACCGTGACCCACGGTGCCCCGGCGTGGGACGCCGACCAGGCCCTGGAGCAGCTGTACGCCGCGCACTGGCGTTCGCTGGTCCGGCTGGCCGTCCTGCTCGTGCACGACACCGGTCTCGCTGAGGAGCTCGTGCAGGACGCCTTCATCGCCGTGCACGACCGCTGGCACCGTCTGCGCGACCCGGACCGGGCCCTCGCCTACCTCCGGCAGACCGTCGTCAACCGCTCCCGGTCCGCGCTGCGTCACCGTGCCGTGGTCGCACGGCACGTCGCCCGTGGCACGCGAGACGTGGACGCCGCCGGCAGCGACGACGCGGCGCTCGTCACCGAGCGCCGCGACACCGTCCTCGCAGCGATGCGGTCGCTGCCCGACCGGCAGCGCGAGGTGATGGCGCTGCGCTACTACGCCGAGCTCTCCGAGGGCGAGATCGCCGACGCGCTCGGCATCAGCCGCGGCGCGGTGAAGAGCCACGCGTCCCGGGGTGCCGCCGCGCTGCGCACCGTGCTCGCCGACTACCTGGAGGAGCGGTCATGACCCGCGACAACACCGACGAGCAGCTGGCCTTCCTGGTCCGGGACTCCGTCGCCGACGTGGAGCCGGCCGATCGGCTCGGTGAGCTGCGCGCCCGTACGGCGGCGACGCCCGCGTCGCGTCGGTGGTGGCCGGCTGCCGGTGGCGCGGCGCTCGCGGCTGCCGCCGCCGTCACCGCGATCGCCGTGCTGGGGAACGACCCCGCACCGACCGTCGACCGGGGTCCGGCCGACCCGCCCACCGCCGCGGAGACCAGTGCGGTGCCGGCGTACTTCGTGGGCGACACGCCTGCGGGTCCCCGTCTCTACCGCGAGTTCCAGCAGGTCGTGGACCCCTCCCCCGGGCTCGCCGGACTGGCGCTGCTCGGGTCGGGTCCCGACGATCCGGACTACGAGACGCTGTGGCCCGAGGACTCCTTCGTCGAGCGGATCTCGGACCCGGAGTCCGGGCTGGTCCACGTCTACCTCTCGAGCAGCGCCCCCGAGGCGACTGCCCTGTCGCTGCAGCAGCTGGTCTACACCGTGAGTGCCGGCTTCCAGGAGCCGCTCACGGTCGTGCTCCACCACCCCGACGGCGTGACCGAGGAGGTCTCGGCCGCGCCGCAGCTCGACGTCCTGTCCCGGGTGAACCTCTCCGACCCGTTCGAGGGGCAGGTGGTGGAGGACACGCTGTCCGTGGCCGGCCGGGCCAACTCGTTCGAGGCCAACGTCCTGTGGCGGCTCGAGCACGAGGGCGCGGTCGTGGACCAGGGCAACTTCACCGCTCTGGACTACCTGGAGCCGCGGCTGTTCCCGTTCTCGGGCGATATCGACGTGTCCTCCCTGGATCCCGGCACCTACACCCTCATCGTGGAGACCGACGATCCCTCGGGTGGTGCCGAAGGCCCCGGCGCCTTCTCCGACACCCGCACGATCGTCCTCGAGTGAAAGGCACCGCCATGCTTCCCCAGCGACTCCGTACCGCCGCCCTCCCGCTCGCGGCGCTGCTCCTCCTCGCCGGCTGCTCCGACCAGTCACCGGTGGCCGGCGACGGCCCGACCCGCGGCAGCGACCGGGGCGACCGGACGCCGTCCGGTGACGATTCCGCGGAGCCCACCGCGACCCCGACCGAGGACGAGGACGACGGGGCCGAGCGCACCGTGGCCGTCTACTACGTCGGTGACACCGAGCGCGCCGGGCCGCGGCTCTACCGCGAGTTCCAGCGCGGCGAGGGCGAGGCGCTCGCCGCCGGCCTGGCCGCGCTGACGGGCACGCCGCTCGACGACGACTACCGGACCCTGTGGGCCGCCGGACAGCTCACCGACGCGTCGTACGACGGCGACGTCATCGACGTGGTCGTCGACCCCGCCGTGCGCCAGCGTCCGGGTGGCATGTCCGTGGCCGAGGCACGGGCCGCCGTCGAGCAGGTCATCTACACGATGCAGGCGGCCGTGCAGGAGCGGGCGCCGGTGCAGTTCCGGACCGCCGACAACCCCATCGACCAGGTCTTCGGCGTCCCCACCTCCGAGCCGGTCGCCAACGGCCCGATGCTCGACGTGCTGTCCCACGTCAACCTCACCTCGCCCGAGCAGGGCACGGTCGTCGACGACGGCACCCTGGAGGTCTCCGGGGTCGGCAACAGCTTCGAGGCCAACCTCGGCTGGCAGATCCGTCGCGGCGACGAGGTCGTGCTGGAGGGGTTCGCGACCATGGCGGGCTGGATGGAGCCGAAGCTCTTCCCGTTCGAGACCTCCGCCGACGTCAGCGACCTCCCGCCCGGCGACTACACGTTCTGGGTCACCACCGACGACCCCTCCGGCGGCACCGAGGGCATCGGCGCGATGACCGACGACAAGGAGTTCACGGTCGAGTAGGTGGGGGGTGCTGGTTCCCCGGATATCCGGGGAACCAGTCATTTCGCCCTGCTGGATCGGGCGAGAACCACACGACTCACTCAAGAACCTCGGAGCGGGTCAGCCCCAGCGGGACGTCCGCGACAGCAGCGCCGCCGCGGCGGCGACGCCCGCGGTCGACGTGCGCAGCACCTCCGACCCCAGCCGTACGGCGACCGCTCCCGCCTCGACGAACGCCGAGACCTCGTCGTCGGTCAGCCCGCCCTCGGGGCCGACCACGACCACGACCCGACCGGCGCCGGGCACGGCCACGGCGGCCAGCGGCGACGACGGCCGCCTCGTGGAGCACCACCGCCAGGTCGGCGGACGCCACCAGCGCCACGACGTCGTCGGTCGAGGCGAGCGGGGACACCGACGCCGCCCACGGCCGGCGTGCCTGCTTGCCGGCCTCGCGCGCGGTGGTGCGCCAGCGGGCCAGCGACTTCACGGCCCGCTCGCCCTTCCAGACCGCGACGCTGCGCGAGGCCGCCCAGGGCACGATCCGGGCGACGCCGACCTCGGTCAGCACCTCGACGGCGAGCTCGCCGCGGTCACCCTTCGGCAGCGCCTGCACCACGACGACCTCCGGCGTCGGCTCGGGCGTACGCGCGACCTCGGAGACGCGCACCGCGAACACCCGCTTGCCCGTCGACTCGACCTCCCCGGTCGCGGCGGTGCCGGCGCCGTCGGTGAGCACGACCGACTCCCCCACCCGCAACCGTCGTACGGCGACGGCGTGGTGGGCCTCGTCACCGGTCACCTCGACCAGCGCCCCGGCGGTCACGCCGTCGAGAGCGGCGGACGAGGTGGACCGGGAGGCTCATCAGTGCGGGTTGAACGCGTCGCGCAGCCGGCCGAACACGGACTTCTGCGCCGCGCGCACCTGGCCGCTGGGCTGCTCCTCGTCGCGCAGCGCCGCCAGCTCGCGCAGCAGCTCCTCCTGGCGCTCGTCGAGCCGGGTCGGCGTCTCCACCACCAGGTGGACGACCAGGTCGCCGCGGCCACCCCTCAGCCCGGGTACGCCGCGGGCCCGCATCACCTGCTCGGCGCCGGACTGCGTGCCGGCCCTCACCTCGAGCTCGAACTGGGTCTCGACCTCGGAGTCGAGGTCGGTGGTGACGTCGGCCTCGAGCGTCGGCAGGGTCAGCGTCGTGCCCAGCGCCGCGGCGGTCATCGGCAGCGTGACCGTGCAGTGGAGGTCGTCGCCCTGCCGCGTGAAGGTGGGGTGCGAGGCGACGCTGATCTCGACGTAGAGGTCACCGGCCGGGCCGCCGCCGGGGCCGACCTCGCCCTGCTCGGCGAGCTGGACGCGGGTGCCGGAGTCGACGCCGGCCGGGATCTTCACGGTCAGGGTGCGCCGCGACCGGACCCGGCCGTCGCCTGAGCACTCCCGGCACGGATCGGGGATGATCGAGCCGAAACCACGACAGGCCGCGCACGGGCGCAGCGTGCGCACCTCGCCGAGGAACGACCGCTGCACGTGGGCGACCTCGCCCTGACCGCGGCAGGTCTCGCAGGGCACCGGCTGGCTGCCCGGCGACGCGCCGCTGCCGGTGCAGGTGCCGCAGACGACCGCGGTGTCGACCTTGAGCTCGCGCGTGACACCGAACGCCGCCTCGGCGAGCTCGACCTCGACCCGGATCAGGGCGTCCTGCCCGCGGCGTACCCGCGACCGGGGGCCGCGGCCCTGCGCGGCCGCACCGCCGCCGAAGAAGGCGTCCATGATGTCGGTGAAGGAGAAGCCGGCGCCCTGGCCGAAGCCGCCGGCGCCGCCGAACGGGTCGCCGCCGCGGTCGTACGCCGCTCGCTTCTGCGGGTCGGACAGCACCTCGTAGGCGCGGGAGACCTCCTTGAACATCTCCTGCGTCGCGGGGTCGGAGTTCACGTCCGGGTGGTACTGCCGCGCCAGCTTGCGGTAGGCCTTCTTGATGGCGTCGGCGTCCGCGTCGCGGGTGACACCCAGGAGGTCGTACAGGTCCTGGCTCAAACGTCGTCCTTCGTCGTCTGTGGTGGGTGGTGGTCGGTGGTGGCAGGTCACGCCTCGTCGAGGATGCGGGACACGTAGCGCGCGACGGCCCGCACGGCCGCCATCGAGCCGGGGTAGTCCATCCGGGTCGGGCCCACGATGCCCAGCGTCGCGAGCGCCTCGTTGGCCGGGCCGTAGCCGGTCGCGACCACCGAGGTCGACGACAGCTCCTGGTAGGGGCCCTCGTGGCCGATGCGCACGGTCAGCGTGTCGCCGGTCGTGGCCTCCCCGATCAGCTTGAGCAGCACCACGTGCTCCTCCAGCGCCTCGAGCAGGGGGCGTACGTCGGCCTCGAAGCTGGTGCCGAAGCGGGCGAGGTTGGCGGTGCCGCCGACCACGATCCGCTCGTCGGAGCGGTGGTCGGACATCGCCTCGGCGAGCGCCTCCGCGACGGCGGTGGCCGCCGGCACCTCGGCGGCCAGGCCGCGCAGGCCGGCGACGGCGTCGACGATGACCTCGCCGGTGGCGACCCGGTTGGTCCGGGCGCGCAGCCCGGCCAGCGCCTCCTCGTCGAGGTCGACCGGCAGCTCCACGACGCGTTGCTCGACCCGGCCGGTGCTGAGGATCAGCACGGCGAGCACCCGGTTGGGCGCGAGCGACACCAGCTCGATGTGGCGCACCGTGCTCCGGCTGAGGGTGGGGTACTGGACCACCGCCACCTGCCGGGTCAGCTGCGCCAGCAGCCGCACCGAGCGGTGGATCACGTCGTCCAGGTCGACCGCCCCGTCCAGGAGCGTGGTGATCGCGCGCTTCTCGGCCGCGCTCATGGGCTTGAGCGTCGTCAGCTTGTCGACGAAGAGCCGGTAACCCTTGTCGGTCGGGACCCGGCCCGCGCTGGTGTGGGGCTGGGTGATGAACCCCTCCTCCTCCAGCACCGCCATGTCGTTGCGGACGGTGGCCGGCGAGACGCCCAGACCGTGACGCTCGACCAGCGCCTTGGAGCCGACCGGCTCCTCGGTGGCGACGTAGTCCTCCACGATCGCGCGGAGGACGGCGAGCCTGCGGTCGTCCTGCACGGCGGCCACCTCCTCGACTGGGTCGTCCTGCGTTGGCACTCCACGTGCCCGGAGTGCCAAGCCTACTAGGGTCTTTCCCGTGGCTGACTTCACCGAGGTCGCGAACCGGGTCTGGGTCGCGCGTTACCCGTGGTTCGACGTGAACGTGACCCTGGTCGGAGGCGAGCGCGGTCTGGTGATGGTCGACACCCACGGCTCCGGGGCCGCCGCCCGCGAGGTGGTCGCGGACGTGCGTCGCCTCGGCGCGGGCGAGGTGATCGGGATCGTCAACACCCACTGGCACTTCGACCACACCTTCGGCAACGACACCGTGCGGGCGGCGTACGGCGGGGTGCCGATCACCGCCCACGAGCAGGCGGCCGACGAGCTGGCCGCCGGTGCCGACCGGATCAAGCAGCGCTACGCCGACTCCGACGACCCCCACCGCGACGACGTGACCGACACCACGATCGCGCTCCCGGACGACACCTTCTCCTCCGCCCGGGTGCTCGACCTCGGCGACCGCACCGTCGAGCTGGTGCACCCCGGGCGCGGCCACACCGCGGGCGACCTCGTCGTCCGGGTGCCCGACGCCGACGTCGTGCTGGCCGGCGACCTGGTCGAGGAGTCCGCGCCCCCGTCGCTGGGCGAGGACTCGTGGCCCATGGACTGGCCGCTGACGCTCGACCTCGTGCTCACCCTGCTCACGCCGGCGACCGTCGTCGTCCCCGGCCACGGCGCCCCCGTCGACCGCGGCTTCGTCGAGCGGCAGCGCGACGACCTCGGGGTGGTGGCCGAGACGATCCGCGACCTCGCCGGCCGCGGCGTCCCGCTCCGGGACGCCGCTCGACGCCGCCGAGTGGCCGTGGGACAAGGAGCTCCTCGAGGCCGCCGTACGCCGCGGCTACGAGCACCTCCCGCGCAGCCAGAAGCGGCTGCCGCTGGTGTGAGCCCCCTGCGCGGTAGTTTCGCCCCATGAGCGAATCCGAGAGCGAGACCACCGGCATCGACGACGAGCAGCTGCCGGAGGACCTGCAGCCCGGCGAGGACAACCCGCTGGCCGAGCCGCTGGACGAGGACGTCGACACCGAGGAGCTCGACGTGCTGGGCGGCAAGCACGCCGAGCCAGGACACCGACGGCGCGTCGGACGAGGACGCCTGACGCGCTCCGCCTAGCGTGGTGCGGTGACTTCGCGCGACCGCTACGGCACCGACATCCTCAGCAGCGACTGGCGCGCCCCGAAGCGCGGCCGGGCCGTGGAGGCTCCCGCCGTGAAGGGCGAGGTCGTCGAGGAGGTCACCACCGACTTCTGCGGTGAGATCGTGCAGGTCGACCGCGACCTGCACACCGTCACCCTCGAGGACCGCCGCCAGAAGCGTCGTACCTTCCCGCTCGGCGCGGGATTCCTCCTCGACGGCAAGCCGGTCATCCTGACCGCGCCGGTCCACACCGTCGCGCCCGGCAAGCCGACCCGCACCGCGTCCGGGTCGGTGGCCGTCCACGGCGCCAAGGCCCGGGTCGCGCGCCAGAGCCGGATCTACGTCGAGGGCCGCCACGACGCCGAGCTCGTGGAGAAGGTCTGGGGCGACGACCTGCGGATCGAGGGAGTCGTCGTCGAGTACCTCGGCGGCGTCGACGACCTGGCCGAGCACCTCCGCGACTTCCGGCCCGGCCCCGAGCGCCGGGTCGGCGTCCTCGTCGACCACCTGGTCCCGCGGCTCCAAGGAGACCCGGATCGCCGACGCCATCCGCCGGTCCCCGGTCGGAGCCCACGTGCTGGTCGTCGGCCACCCGTTCATCGACATCTGGCAGGCGGTCAAGCCCGAACGACTCGGGATCGCGCAGTGGCCCGACGTCCCGCGGCGCGAGGACTGGAAGCACGGCACCTGCCAGCGGCTCGGCTGGCCGCACCGCGACCAGGCCGACATCGCCCGCGCCTGGCAGCACGTGCTCTCGCGGGTGTCGTCGTACGCCGACCTCGACCCGGCCCTGCTCGGCCGGGTCGAGGAGCTGATCGACTTCGTCACCGGCTGAGTCACACGGCGAGCCGGCGGCGGACCACCGCGTCGGCAGCCATGCCCGCGTCGCGGTGTCCGGTCACCGCCCGCAGGAAGTCCTCGCGCGTGAGGGTGCGCAGCACCGACTCCTCGACCGCCGTGACCGTTGCCGTACGGGCGATGTCGCGCAGCAGCCCGATCTCCCCGAAGTACTCCCCCGGCCCCTCGGTGCGCAGCACGACGCCCGTCCTGGGTGACCTCGACCAGGCCGGACTCGAGGACGAAGAACAGGTCCGACTCGTCACCCTCCCTCACCAGCACGTCCCCGGCCGCCACCCGCACCTCGCCGAGCGAACGGGCGAGCTGCTCCTGGGTGGCCGGGTCGAGCGGGGCGAACAGGTCGAGCGCACGCAGCAGGTCGAGCCCGGCGGGGCGGCCAGCCGCGCGTCGAGCCGGGCCATCGCCGGGAGCCCCAGCAGGGCGAGGCCCGCGACCGGCACCGCCAGCACCGCCGAGGGCCGTCCGCAGCGAGAAGGCCTCCAGCAGCACCGGCATCAGCACGGCACCGAGGGCCGCGGTGGCGACCACGCACGACTCGAGCGCGCCGAACACGCGGCCCATCATCTCCTCGGGCGTGAGCCGCTGCAGGATCGTGTCGATGTTGACGTCGACGAGGGGGTTGGCGAAGCCGAGGATCGCCACCGCGGCGACGCAGGCGGCGGCGCTCGGCGAGACCGTGACCAGCAGCAGGGGCGCCGACCAGAGCACCACCCCGATCGTCAGGTCGACGCCGAGCCGGCCGCGGGCGGCGCGGGAGATCGCCACGATCCCGCCCAGCACGGACCCGATCCCGATGATCGCGTTGAGGTAGCCCAGCCCGGCGTCCCCGCGACTCGAGGATCTCGGTGGCCATCACGACGAGGAACACCGAGGAGGCCCCCATGATGACGGTCTGGAGGCTCACCTGGACGGTGGCGAGCAGCAGCCCCCGGTCGCTGCCGATGGCACGGAAACCAGCCAGCGTCTCCGCGACGACGCCCACTCGCCGGCTCGTCGGGGTCGTCCTCGCGGACGGGTGCCGGCGGGGCCGAGGAGATCCGGATCCGGGTGACGAGGACGAGCGACCACACGAAGGTCACCACGTTGACCAGGAGCACGGTCTCGACATCGGTGGCGACCAGCAGGGCGGCCGCCACGGCCGGCCCGATGAAGTAGGCGAGGCTGTCGATGGTGCTGTGCACCCCGTTGGCGGCGGTGAGCTCGGTGGGCGTCCGCGCCAGCTGCGGCAGGAGTGCAGCGCTGCGCGATCATGAACGGGGTGCCCATCAGCGACGCCAGCGTGGCCAGGACGAAGACAGCGAGGTCGGCCGTGTCCAGCGCCGACCAGGGCGGCCGCTCCGCCCACGAACACGATGCGCGCCAGGTCGGCGAGGATCATCATCCGGCGCCGCGGCCACCGGTCGGCGTACACGCGCCGCGACCGGGCGTGGTGACCGCCCCGAGCACGAACCGGATCCCCATCCAGATGCCGACCGCGCTGGCGCCGCCGGCGTCGTAGGCCCACACCACGATGGCCGTCGCGTAGGCCCAGTCACCGATCGAGGAGCCGAGGAACGCGAGCTGGACGCGGCGCAGGTCGCCGTTGGCGAACACGGCCCGCATCGAACCCAGGGTCCCGTTGCCCCGCTTCTCGTCGTCGCTCCATCGCTCTCGTTCCTCCCGGTCGGTGGACCCCGGTGGCCCGCTGAGCTGAACGCGGACCCCGCCACGGGCGAGGTCTGTCGGGCCGCTGGACGGGTGCCCCGAGCTCACGCGGTCACGCGGACCAGCGAGGACTCATTGAGGTCGGCGAGCCAGGCGGCCGCGCCCAGCTGCTCGAAGGCGGCGCGCGCCTCGGCCAGCAGCTCGGCCGCCTCGTCCGCCCGGCCCTGACGGGTGAGCCAGGTGCCGAGATCGGCCTGGCAGCGCGCCAGGGCGGGAGTCGAGTGCCAGGCCCGGGCCTCGGCGATCGCTGTCCGGAGGTGGCACTCGACGACCTCCGCGGGTGCCCCGTCGGCGATGCCCATCAGGCCGTGCAGCCGGGCGTGCTGGGCCGCGAGCCCGCGGGACCTGCGGTTGACCTGGTCCTGGTCGAGCAGGTCGAACAGCGCCTGGAGGGCGTGGCGGTCGCCGGCCTCCCACACGAGATCGGTCACGAACTGCCACAGGATGGTGAAGTCGTCGAAGATGCCCGCCTGCTGGAACATCAGCCGCGCGGACTCCACGAGCAGCTGCACCAGCGGCTCCGTCGCCCTCCCGCAGCCGTCGGCGTGCTGCGAGGGCACGAGCCACCGAGAGGAGCGGCACGGTCCTGGTCGGAGTCGACCCGCGCCCCGGCTTCCCAGGTCGTGGCACGGGCATCGGCGATCCGGCACCGGACCAGGTCCCCGAAGATGGCGTCGTTCTCGTCGAGCAGGTCGTCGTCCAGGAGTGCCAGTGCTTCGTCCCAGCCGCCCCCGACCTCCAGCGCCAGCACCAGGTTGGCGGCCGCGCCACTGACCAGCACCCGGTCGCTCACGACGCGGGCGGCCGCCAGTGCCTGCCGGCCCGCCTCGACGGCACGTTCGGCGTCGTCCTGGGTCCACTCCGCGTTGACGTTGACCATGGCGCGCGCCAGCAGGTTCGGATCGTGGGCGACCCGGGCCCGTTCGACCGCGGAGTCCAGCAGCACGCGCCCCAGCCCGCGCGGTCCGGCGACGTTGAAGTGCAGCGCCAGGCTGATGTAGCTGTCGGCGATCTCGGAGTCGTCCCCGACCAGGTCGGCGAGCCGGGCGTGGTGCTCGGTGGAGTCGCGGAGGTCGTGGCCCAGCCGCAGCACCGCCACCACCTTCTCGCGGGCGAGCATCAGCTCGATGTGCGCCGCGTCCTTCCAGACCGGCCACGCGCCTCCAGCCGCTCGTCGGCGAGCGTCAGTGCCTGCTGGTACTCCCCCGGCCCGGCCATCAGCGCGCGACACAGCAGGGCACTGGCGCGGGCGGCGGAGATCACGTCGCCCAGCTCGTCGAAGGCGGCGCGAGCGCGGGCTGGCTTCCTCGATCGCGCGGACGTGCAGCCCCGGCGCGGGTCAGCTGCTCGGCCAGGTCGGCGCCGATCTGGGCCGCGCAGCGCCGGGTCCGGGCAGCGGTCGAGCGCGACCTGCAGGTGCCCGGCCGCCTCCCGGGGCGCACCCAGTCCGCTGGCGCGGGTGGCCGCCTGCCTCAGGTGCGCGACGGCCGCGACCGTGAGCTCGGTCGTGTCGGGCGCCTCCGGGACGGCGTCGATCGCCTCCAGCAGGTGTTGGGCGAGGATCGGTGCGATCTCACCGGCCGACGCCGTCGTCGAGCTCGAGCATCGACGACCACGGCCAGGTGGGACGCCTTCCGGTCGCGGCGCGACAGCGTGCCGTAGGCCACCTGGCGCACCGCCGACTGCACGAACTGGTAGTGCCCGAGCTCGGCGCTGAACCGGTCCTGCTCCTGGCGGAGCAGCTGCAGCCGGACCAGGCCGGCCAGCGCGCCGTCGAGGTCGTCGACGTCCGGGCAGAGGGCGCCGATCTGGTCCCGCTTGAAGGCGTCACCGATCACGCTCGCCCGGTCGATCACCCGGCGCTGCGCCGGCGTCGAGGGTGTCGAGCCGCGCCGCGATCAGCGCCTGCAGGGAGGCCGGCGCACCGAGCGCGTCGAGGTCGAGCCGGTCCGGGTCGGCCAGCACGTACTGGCCGCCGCGCGGCAGCACCAGGTCGCGGTCGATCAGCGAGCGCACGGTCTCGACCGCGAACAGCGGGACGCCCTCGGAGCGGCTGACGAGCGACGTCCGCACGCCGTCCGGGCAGCCGACGACGAGACCGTCCAGCAGGGCCCCCATCTCGGGGTCGGTGAGGGCCTCGAGGTGGAGCACGGTGGCGCGCCGGTTGGTGGCCAGCGTCGGGTGTGCCTCCAGCAGTCCCTGCCGCGCGAGGAGCAGCACGAAGCACCGGGAAGGAGGCGACCGCCATGCAGGTACTCCAGGAACATCAGCAGGCCGTCGTCGGCGTGCTGGGCGTCGTCGATGACCAGCACGACCGGGCTCGTCGTCGCCGATCCGGTGCAGCAAGGTGGTCCAGGCGATGAAGAGGTCCTCGCGCTTGAAGCTGCCGACGGCCCCGATGCCCAGGAGCGCACCGAGCCGGGGCTCGAGCCAGCTCGCGCTCGTCGGGATCGGTCACGTACTCGCTCGAGGCCGAGCCTCCAGCAGCATCCGCTGGTCCTCGTCGGTCTCGCCCGGTTCCTCGTCCTCGGGCCGGCAGGCTCAGGAACCGGTCCGCGGATCGCCTCGGCGAGCGCGTAGTAGGCCACGCCCTCGCCGTAGGAGAGGCAGCGACCGCTGTGCCAGCGCACGACTGGTGCTCAGGCCGTCGACGTACTTCTCGAACTCCCACCCCAGCCGGGTCTTCCCGACGCCGGCCTCACCGTCGACCACCAGCAGCGCCGGCCGGCGGTCTCCTCGACGCCGTGGAAGAGCTCCTTGACCAGCCGCAGCTCGCGGTCGCGGCCGACCAGCGGTCGCCTCCAGGCCGTCGGCCCGCTGCGCGCCACCGACGGCTGGCGACCACGGCCCGGACCGCCCACAGCGGCACCGGGTCGACCTTGCCCTTCAGCTCGTGGCTGCCGACGTCGACGTAGGAGATCGCGGAGGTCGTGAGCAGCCGGGTCGTCTCGTCGACCCACACCTGTCCCGGCGTGGCGGCCGACTGCACGCGGGCGGCGGTGTTGACCGCGTCGCCGGCGACCATGCCCTCGTGCAGCGCCCCGACCGTCACGGCGACCTCGCCGGTGACGATGCCGACGCGCATCGCGAGGTCCGGGGACGCCGAGGTCGGCGCCCATCGCCTCGATCGCGGTTGACCAGCTCGAGCCCGGCGCGCACCGCCCGCTCGGCGTCGTCCTCGTGGGCGGTCGGCACGCCCCACACCGCCATCACCGCGTCGCCGATGAACTTCTCGACGGTGCCGCCGTAGCGGGCGATGATCTGCCGGCACTCGTCGAAGTAGCTCGACAGCAGCTCGCGCACGTCCTCCTGGTCGCGGGTCTCCGAGAGGGTGGTGAAGCCGACCAGGTCACCGAACAGCACGCTCGTGACGCGCCGCGACGCCACCGGGCCGACGGCGGCGGCGGCCGCCGGCGCCGCGGACTGCACCCTGCGACCGCGCCGCACGACGAGCAGAACCGGGCGCCGGGCACCAGCGTCGGCGCCGCAGCTGCGCGCAGCGCCGGGGCCTGCAGGCCGGCGCCGCAGGCGAAGCAGAAGCGGGCCGCGTCCGGCTGGCCACCGGTCCCGCAGCCCGAGCACGAGATCACTGCGCCTCCCCCGACGTCGTTGCGGCCACTGTAGGGCCCAAGCACGCCCCGTGTCCGGCCTCTCGTCCACGATCCTCGGCTCGCCTAGGCTGGTCCCATGAGCGACGCCCACGGCCAGCCGCCCTACGAAGAGCCCCAGCCGGGGCCGGGCGGCATCTCGTCCGACGACAGGACGTGGGCGCTCGCCGCCCACATCGGCACCCTGGTGGCGGCCTACCTCGCACTCGGCTTCCTGGCGCCGCTCATCATCATGCTCGCGAAGAAGGACAGTCCCTTCGTACGCCGGCACGCGGTGGAGTCGCTCAACTTCCAGATCTCGCTGCTGATCTACTTCGTGGTCGGCACCGTCCTCATGTTCGTGGTGGCGTTGCTGACGTTCGGCATCGGACTCGTCGTGCTCGTCCCCGTCGCGCTGGTGCTGGGGATCGTGGCGCTGGTGCTCATCATCATGGCGACCATCAAGGCCAGCAACGGCGAGGAGTACCGCTACCCGCTGACCATCCGGTTCGTGAGCTAGCGGCCAGGCCTTGAGGTTCAGGGCAGCAGGTCGCGGACCACGGCGTCGGCGAGCAGCCGGCCCTCGCGGGTGAGCACCAGCCGGTCGGGCCGGGCACGAGCAGCCCACGCCCGAACAGGTCAGGCACCGCCGCGCGACCGTCGTCGTCGAGCACGGCCGGATCGAGGCCGGTGTCGAGCCGCAGCTCCAGCAGCACCCGCTCGACCCGGCGGTCCTCCGCGGACAGCAGCTCCCGCGCGTGGGCCGGGCTGGTGCCGGACGCCAGCCGGTCGGCGTACGCCGCGGGGTGCTTGACGTTCCACCACCGCACCCCGCCGACGTGCGAGTGGGCGCCGGGACCGACGCCCCACCAGTCGGCGCCGGTCCAGTAGAGGAGGTTGTGGCGGCACCGGGCGGCCTCGTCGCGGGCCCAGTTCGACACCTCGTACCAGCCGCAGCCCTGCGGCCGCGAGCCGCTCGTCGGCGGCGAGGTACTTGTCCGCGAGGTCGTCGTCGTCCGGCGCCGGGATCTCGTGGCGGCGTACCGCCCGGGCCAGCGCCGTTCCCTCCTCGACGATCAGGGCGTACGCCGACACGTGGTCGGGCTCGCAGGCGAGCGCCGCCTCGAGCGACGTCTCCCAGTCCGGCAGCGACTCCCCCGGCGTCCCGTAGATCAGGTCGAGGCTCACCTGGTCGAAGCCGGCCGCCCGTGCCCACGCGACCGCGGCCGGCACCCGCAGCGGGTCGTGGGTCCGGTCCAGGGTCGCGAGCACGTGCGGGACCGCGGACTGCATCCCGAACGAGATCCGGTTGAAGCCGACGCCCCGCAGCTGCTCGAGGTCCCAGGCCGCGACCGAGTCGGGGTTGGACTCGGTCGTGATCTCCGCGTCGGGCGCGAACCCGAACTCGGAGCCGATCGCCGCCAGCACCGCACCCAGGTCGCCCGGCGGGAGCAGGGTCGGGGTGCCGCCGCCGAGGAACACCGTGGAGACCGGCAGGTCGACGTCGCCGAGCACCTGCCGCGCCCACCGGATCTCCGCGATCGCCGACGCGGCGTAGCTGGCGCGCGACGCCCCGGGGCCGAGCTCCTCGACCGTGTAGGTGTTGAAGTCGCAGTAGCCGCAGCGCACCCGGCAGAACGGGACGTGGACGTAGAGCCCGAACGGCCGGTCACCGAGCCCGGTCAGCGCCTCGCCCGGCAGTCGGCCGTCGGGAGGTGCTGGGTCGCCGGTGGGCAGGGCGGAGGGCACCCGCCATGGTCCCACGCGCCGGCTCAGATCGGCACGTCGAGCGTCGCGACGTACCCCTCCTCGACCGAGCCGGTGAGCTGCGCGAGCTGCAGCGACAAGTCGTCGGTGACGTGCCGACCCGGGGGCCGGCTGAGGATCACTGGTAGAAGGAGTCGATCAGCTGCGAGTGGTTCTGCTCGACGACGTTGCGCTTCACCTTCATCGAGGGCGTCAGCTCACCGGACTCGATCGTGAGGTCGTGGTCGAGCAGCTCCCACTTCTTGATCGTCTCCCAGCGGTTGAGCTTGCTGTTGAGCTCCTCGACGTAGCCGGACACCATCGCCTGGCACTTCTCGGAGCGCACGATCTCGGTGTAGTCGCCGCTGACGCCGTTCTCCTCGGCCCAGCCCGCGATCGCGTCCGGGTCGAGCGTGATCAGCGCGACGCAGAAGTTGCGCTCGGCGCCGAAGACCATGAACTGGCTGGCGTAGGGGCAGATCGCCTTGAACTTCGACTCGATCGCGGGCGGGGCGATGTACTTGCCGCCCGAGGTCTTGAAGAGCTCCTTGATCCGGCCGGTGATGGTGAGGAAGCCGTCGGCGTCGAGGGATCCCTTGTCGCCGGTGTGCAGCCACCCGTCGGCGTCGAGCGCCTTGGCGGTCTCCTCGGGGAGGTTGTGGTAGCCGTCCATGATGTGCGGACCGCGGAGCAGGACCTCGTCGCCCTCGCCGATCTTGACCTCGGCCCCCGGGAAGGCCCGGCCGACGGTGCCGATCCGGTTCTCGTCCGGGTGGTTGACCGTCGCGCCGGCGGAGTTCTCGGTCATGCCGTAGCCCTCGAGGATCACGATGCCGGCGGCGTTGAACCACTCGGCGATCTCCCGGTTGAGGGCGGCCGCGCCGGAGATGAAGAACCGCACCCGGCCACCGAAGCGCTCGCGCACCTTGCTGAAGACCAGCTTGTCGAACAGGCCGTGCTGCAGCTTGAGCGGCAGCGGGACCGACTTGCCCTCGCGCTTGCGCCGCTCGACCTCGAGCCCGACCTCGAACGCCTTGTGGAAGATCTTCTCCTTGGCGCCACCCTCGGCGGCCTGCATGGTCTGGATCCGGCCGTAGGCCTTCTCGAAGATCCGCGGCGCCGCGCCCATGAAGGTCGGCTTCACCGTGGCGCAGTTGTCGACGATCTTCTCCACGCGACCGTCGATGGCGGTCGCGAAGCCGCACGCCAGCTGGGTCGAGAGCAGCACCTTGCCGAACGAGTGCGCCATCGGCAGCCACAGGAACTGCAGGTCGTCCTCGGAGAGGATGCCCTGCGCCTTGATCGCGCCGCCCTCGTAGACCCACGACGAGTGGCGCAGCCGGACGCCCTTGGGGCGGCCCGTGGTGCCGGAGGTGTAGATCAGCGTGGCGAGCTGGTCGCCGGGGATCTTCTCGGCGGTCTCCCTGATGACGTCCGGGTGGTCGGCGAGGTAGCCGTCGCCCAGCGCGCCGAGGTCGTCGAGGTTGATGACCCAGTCGCCGTCCGTCGTACCGCTGAAGGTGACGACCTTCAGCAGGTGCGGCAGCTCGGACTTGCGGGCCTTGAGCTTGGCGACCTGCGTCGTCGTCCTCGGCGAAGACGACCTGGCACTCGGAGTCGGCGAGGATGTACGCCGTGTCCTCCTCGTTGGTCGTCGGGTAGACCGTGGTGGTCGCGCCGCCGGCGCACATGATGGCGAGGTCGGCGAGGATCCACTCGTAGCGGGTGCCGGAGGCGATGCCGACGCGCTGCTCGGGCTGCAGCCCGAGCGACGAGCAGGCCGGCCGCCAGCCGGGCGACCTCGTCGCCGGCCTGGCGCCAGGTCAGCGACTCCCACGCCTCCCCGACGGGGTAGCGGAACGCCTCGCGGTCGGGGGACTTCTCCACCCGCTCCAGGAACTGGACGGCCACGTTGGCCGGAAGTGAGTCGACGAAGCTCGCGTCGTTGATGATGGCCATGACTCCTGCGCTCCTGCACGTCTCCGGCGGACCGAGCGACCGCGCGTGATGAATGTGTTGGCCAGTAACCTAGATCACCACGTTACGCAGCGGTAGCAATCCCGGCTCCGCGAGCCACGTCCACCGCCTGACGCGGCTCAAATCCAACCTCGTCGGTAGACTATGGAGCATGGACCTCGCCGCCCTCCTCCTGCCCTCCGTCGACGACGGCCAGGTCGTCGTCCCCGCCCCCGGGCCCGGGTCCGGGCAACTGGTCCGGCGCCGCCTCCGCGACGCTCGTCGACGGCGACATCTACCTGGCGTTCCGGCGTCCGGCGTCCCGCTCTCCGCAGGGCCGGGGCGTGGCGACCTCGGTCGTGCGGAGCCGGGACGGCGTGACCGTCGAGCCGGTCTGCGAGGTCAGCCGCGACGCCTTCGGCGCCGAGTCGTTCGAGCGGCCCGTGGTGCTGCGGCGGCCGGACGGGGGCTGGCGGCTCTACCTCTCCTGCGCCACCCCGGGCTCCAAGCACTGGTGGGTCGAGGCCCTCGACGCCGACCGACCCGAGGACCTGCCCGACCGGCCGCCGGACCGTGGTGCTGCCCGGCGACGACACGGTGGCGGTCAAGGACCCGGTCGTGACCGTGCGCGACGGGCTGCTGGGAGATGTGGCTGTGCGAGCACCCCCTCGACCGAGCCCGGCCACGAGGACCGGATGTCCACGGCGTACCTCACGCAGTGACGACGGGCTGGCCTGGACCCGCCACGGCACCGTGCTGGCGTCCCCGGCCGGCGACGGCTGGGACGCCCGCGGCACGCGGGTGACGACGGTGCTCTCGCACGACCCGCTGGTGGTGCTCTACGACGGCCGGGCGACCGCCGAGCAGAACTGGCACGAGACCACCGGCGTCGCCCGCGACGACGGCACCGGCCGGCTGGTCCCCGACCGCGCGGCACCCGTGGATCCGGTCGCCGCACTCCGACGGCGCGTTACCGCTACGCCACCGCCGTCCCGCTGCCCGGACGGCTCGACCCGGTTCTACGCCGAGGTCGCCCGCCCGGACGGTGCGCACGACCTGGTCACCCCGTCAGCCGGAGCTGACCGCGGTCACTCAAGGTCAGGTGCCCGGCGCGGCGACGTACGCCTCGGCGGTGCGCCGGGCCTCGTCCACCAGGCCGTCGACCACCAGCAGGTCGGGCAGCAGCTGCCGGTCGGTGGTGAGCGCCCGGAACATGTGGCTGACGGTCACGCCGTGGCCGGGCCGGTGCACGACCTCGATCGGGTCGCCGGCCGCGAGCTCGCCCTCCTCGACGCACCCGCAGGTAGGGCCCGGGCCGCCCCTCGGCGGCGAACCGCTTGACCCAGGCGGTGTTGTCGAAGCCCGACTCCCCCAGCCAGCCCTTGAAGTCGTTGCACGGGGTCCGGACGCTGGCGACCTCGAGCACGCACGCTGCCGACCCGCCAGCGCTCGCCGATCTCGGCGGCGTTGACGTCGTAGCCGCTCGTGGTGAGGTTCTCGCCGAACAGGCCGTCGCGGATCGGCCTGCCGAGCACCTCGGCCCAGTGGTCGAGGTCCTCGCGCGCGAACGCGTAGACCGCCTGGTCGACGCCGCCGTGGTGCTCGACGTCGGAGACCTGGTCGCCGTCGAGCCCGAGCCGGCGGGCGCGGACCGGGCCGTCGACCGGCGTGCTTCTCGATCGAGGTCCGGCCGATGCCGGCCCACTCCCGCGGCCGCGGGGTCGACCGACGTGCACGGACCGGAGCAGGAAGTTCACGGCGCCATCAGACCACGGCGCCGGGGTCAGTCCTGCACCGCTTTTGCGATCGGTCGAGCGCGCGTCGTGGTGGCCGCGGGTGTCGCCGAGCTCGGCGGCCCAGTGGGCGTTGAGCACCTCGCGCACCACGACCCAGTCGCGGGCCCGGTCCTCGTCGAGCCCGCCGGCGTCGACGAGGGCGTGGAAGCGGCGCCGGACGCCGCCGCGGACGTCGCCGGCCAGCTCCTCCGACCGGTTCCACAGCATCGGCGCGACCTCGTAGTGGGGGTCGCCGTTCATCGGCTTCGGGTCGATCGCCAGCCACGGCTCCCGGTCGGCGGCGAGCACGTTGTAGTAGTGCAGGTCGCCGTGGATGACGCGGCCGGTGCTGTCCGGGTCGCCCACCAGGTCGGCGGCGAGCGACGTCGCCTGCTGGACCAGCCGGCGCGGCACCGGCCCGTCGGCCGGCAGCGCCTGCAGCTCGGCGACCCAGCGCTCGACGTACGCCGTCACCGGGCGCAGCTGCGGCAGCGCGGGCACGTGCAGGTGCGGCCAGAGCCCGGCCACGACCTCGCAGGCCTCGATGTCCCAGACGTCGCGCAGGTCGGTGGCGGTGCAGCCGCTCGAGCAGCAGCGCGCGCCGGCGCGGGGTCGGCCCGGAGCAGCCGCACCGCGCCCCGGCCGTCCCAGTGGCGGAGCACGAGGGCCTCGTGCTCGGACTCCTCGTCGCCGTCGAAGGTGACCTTGAGGACCGCCGGCTCGTCGTCCTCGGTGAGCGCCGGCACCACCAGCGAGGCGTAGCCGTGCATCGCCCAGCCGTCGCGGCGCAGCCCCCACTCGGCCATCAGGTCGGTGGCCAGCCGGGGCAGCCGGTCGACCCACGCCGGCCCAGTCGGGGCCGCGCTCGGCGACATCGCCGAGCGACGCCGTCGGGGAGCCGTCACCGGAGGGCTACTTCTTGTCCGGTCGTGGCGCCCGGCGCCGTCGGAGGAGAGGGCGGCGATGAAGGCCTCCTGGGGCACCTCGACCCGGCCGACCATCTTCATCCGCTTCTTGCCCTCCTTCTGCTTCTCGAGCAGCTTGCGCTTGCGGGTGATGTCACCGCCGTAGCACTTGGCGAGCACGTCCTTGCGGATCGCGCGGATGTTCTCGCGGGCGATCACGCGGGCGCCGATCGCGGCCTGGATCGGCACCTCGAACTGCTGCCGCGGGATGAGGTCCTTGAGCTTGCCGGCCAGCATCACGCCGTAGGCGTACGCCGCGTCGCGGTGGACGATCGCGGAGAACGCGTCGACCGGCTCGCCCTGGAGCAGGATGTCGACCTTCACCAGGTCGGCGGCCTGCTCGCCGGAGCGCTCGTAGTCGAGCGAGGCGTAGCCCTTGGTGCGCGACTTCAGCTGGTCGAAGAAGTCGAAGACGATCTCGCCCATCGGCAGCGTGTAGCGCATCTCGACGCGGTCCTCGGAGAGGTAGTCCATGCCCTGCAGGTTGCCGCGCTTGGTCTGGCAGAGCTCCATGATCGTGCCGATGTAGTCGGACGGGCGACAGGATCGTCGCCCTCACGACCGGCTCGCGGACCTCGGCGATCTTGCCCTCGGGGTACTCGCTGGGGTTGGTCGACCTCGAGCTCGGAGCCGTCCTCCATCACCACCTCGTAGACCACGTTGGGCGCGGTCGAGATCAGGTCGAGGTTGAACTCGCGCTCGAGCCGGTCGCGGATGATCTCCATGTGGAGCAGGCCCGAGGAAGCCGCAGCGGAAGCCGAAGCCGAGCGCGCCGGAGGTCTCCGGCTCGTAGGCCAGCGCGGCGTCGTTGAGCTGCAGCCGCTCCAGCGCGTCGCGCAGCGTCGGGTAGTCGTCGCCGTCGATCGGGTAGAGCCCGGAGTAGACCATCGGGTTGGGGTGCTTGTAGCCGCCGAGCGCCTCGGTCGCGCCGTGGTGCTGGGAGGTGACGGTGTCACCGACCCGCGACTGGCGGACGTCCTTCACGCCGGTGATGAGGTAGCCGACCTCGCCGACCCCGATCTCGCCGGCCTTGACCGGCTCGGGCGCTGATCACGCCGACCTCGAGCATCTCGTGGACGGCGTTGGTCGACATCATCTTGATCCGGTCGCGGTGGGTGAGCTTGCCGTCGATCACCCGGACGTAGGTCACCACGCCGCGGTAGGTGTCGTAGACCGAGTCGAAGATCAGCGCGCGGGGCGGCGCGTCGGCGTCGCCGACCGGCGGCGGGCGTCTGCTTCACGATCTCGTTGAGCAGCGTCTCGACCCCGACGCCGGTCTTGGCGCTGGTCAGCAGCACGTCGGAGACGTCGCAGCCGACCAGGCCGGCCAGCTCGGCGGCGTACTTCTCGACGTTGGCGCTGGGCAGGTCGATCTTGTTGAGCACCGGGATGATGTGGAGGTCGGCGCCCATCGCGAGGTAGAGGTTGGCCAGCGTCTGCGCCTCGATCCCCTGGGCGGCGTCGACCAGCAGCACCGCGGCCTCGCAGGCCTCCAGCGACCGGGACACCTCGTAGGTGAAGTCGACGTGGCCGGGGGTGTCGATCATGTTGAGCACGTAGGTGCCGGGCTCGGCGCCCTCGTCGTTGCCGACCGGCACCGTCCACGGCATCCGGACCGCCTGGCTCTTGATCGTGATGCCGCGCTCGCGCTCGATGTCCATCCGGTCGAGGTACTGCGCCCGGGCCGCCCGCTCGTCGACGACGCCGGTCAGCTGCAGCATCCGGTCGGCCAGGGTCGACTTGCCGTGGTCGATGTGGGCGATGATGCAGAAGTTGCGGATGATCGCCGGATCGGTGTGGCCGGGTCGGGGCGCGGTCGAGGCGGGCACGAGGTGTCGACGCTGCTTTCGGTGGCGGACGGTGGGACGACCTCGATTCTTCCACGCGGAGGTGACTCTTCCCGAACTCACGACCTCGCTCCGGACGGTCCGGAACACGTCGTGACCGGGCCGTGACCTTTCCGCGGACCGCGCGTTGACGCGTGCGGGGGGCAGTCGGACGTCGCTTCACCGCGTGTCGCACGAGAACCGGGGGGTTCCGGGCGCGCGACCGCGAGTGGGAGCGGTTCACACCGCAGCTGGGTGCGCCGGGGGGCCACCCGGTCCCGCTCCGAACGAGCTGGCTCCGCATGTCCTCCCGCTGGTCGCTGCCACGCTCGGGCGTGGCGCGACCAGTGCCCCGGCCGTCGCGCGCTGCGAGGATGGGCCATGGCCCGCCCCGCCCCGCCGACCGTCGACACCGCACGCCGCCTCGAGTGGCACGTTCCTGCCCCGCCCGCTCCGCGACCTGATCGAGCGCCGCTGCGGCTCCCCCGTGGTCGCGGCCCACACGCGCAACCGCGGCTTCACCCCGGGGTTCGCCTCGGTGCTCGAGTGCGAGGACGGCAGCCGCCACTTCGTGAAGGCCGCCTCGCTCCGGGCGCAGGGCGTCTTCGCCGACGGCCTACCGCGAGGAGGCGCGCAAGCTGGCAGGCGCTGCCCGGACGACGTGCCGGCGCCGCGGCTGCTGCTGGTCGTACGACGGCGAGTGGGTCGCGCTGGGCATCGACCACGTCGACGGCCGCCACCCGGCCCGGCCCTGGACCGCCGCCGACCTCGACGCCTGCCTCGACGCGCTCGAGACCGTCGCCGCGCGGCTGACCCCGCGCGCCCGAGGAGCCTCGCGCTGGACCCGGCCGCCGACGAGTTCGCGCCGTTCCTGGCGCACTGGGACCACGTCCGCGCCGCCCGCCCCGACCTCGCCCGCACCTCGACGAGGCCGATCGCGCTGGCCGGCCGCTACGCCGAGGTCGTCGCCGGCGACACGGTCGTCCACACCGACGTCCGCGACGACAACGTGCTGATCGACCCCGACGGGCCGGGCGTGGTTCTGCGACTGGAACTGGCCGGTGGTCGGCGCCGCCTGGCTCGACTCGCTCTTCATGCTGATCGGCCCCCGCGGCGACGGCCTCGACGTCGAGGCGGTGATCGCCGAGCGACCGCTGCTGCGCGACGTGCCCGCCGAGTCGATCGACGTGGTGATCGCGCTGGTCACGGCGTACTTCCTCAAGTCGGCCGACGACCCGGTCCCGCCCACCTCCCCGTTCCTCCGCGACGCACCAGCGCTGGCAGGGCGAGGTCTGCTGGGAGTGGCTGTGCGAGCGGCGCGGGCTGGGTCTGACCGGGCCACCTCGGATTTGGGCGGTGGCGCGGGCCGCTGCTAACCTTGCACGTCGCTCGCTGCAGCACTGCGCGGGCCCCGAACTCTCAGCACCATCCACCGGCACATACGACCTACCGAAGGCTGCATCAGTGGCGAACATCAAGTCCCAGATCAAGCGGAACAAGCAGAACGAGAAGCGTCACGAGCGCAACAAGGCCGTCAAGACCGGCCTGAAGAGCGCCGTGCGCAAGTTCCGCGAGGCCGCCGACGCCGGCGACAAGGACGCCGCGGTCGCCGCCGGCCGCGACGCCGCCCGCAAGCTCGACAAGGCCGCCTCCAAGGGCGTCATCCACAAGAACCAGGCCGCCAACCGCAAGTCGGCCATCATGAAGCGCGCCTCGTCCCTCTGACGCTCGCTCGCAGCTCGCCCGAAGAACCCGCCCACGGCGGGTTCTTCTGCATCCGAGCGGCAGTCGGCCGCGTCTCGAGATCCGGTCGATCGCGCACGGTGGGTCCGCGGGTCAGTGGTCGCGCAGGCCGGTGACGGTGAGCACCAGCCGCTCGAGCGTGTACGACGCGTCGCTGGCCGCGCCCTTGATGTCGGCGTCCGCCTGCGCGATCGCCCGGATCACCCGCGCGATGCCCGGCTCCGACCACGACCGCGACTGGTCGCGCACGGTGCGGACCTTCCACGGCGGCACCCCGAGGTCGCGGGCCAGGTCGGCGTCACGCTGGCCGCGCGGGGCGGCGAGGTAGCGGGCGACCCCGCGGGCGCTGCCGGCGAAGGCGGAGGTGACCAGCACCGGCGCGGTGCCGGCGTCGAGCGCCCAGCGCAGCTCCTCGAGCGCGACCGCGCGACGCCCCCAGAAGGCGGCGTCGGCGACGGCGAACGACTTCGCCTCGGCCCGGCCGCCGAAGTACTGCTTGACCTCGGCGACGCCGAGCGGTGGTGTCGGGGAAGTCGCTGACCAGCTGGGTGGCGGCGGCGGACAGCGAGCGGAGGTCCTGGCCGACGGCCTGCACCAGGAAGACCGCGGCGTCCTGGTCGATCTTGCCGCCCGCCGCGCGCACCTCGTTGGCGGCGAACCCGGGGAACTCCGCCGACTTCAGCTCGGCCGACTTCACCTCGGTGACGCTGGCCTGCTTGCGCAGCTTGGTGAGGACGCCGGAGCCCTTCTGCCCGCCCGCCGTGGACCAGCACCAGGGCGACGTCCTCGACCGGTGACGCGGCGTAGTCGAGCAGCCCCTCGACGGACTCGTCGGGCAGGTCCTCGAGGCCCCGGACCACCACGCAGCGGGTGGCCGAGAACAGCGAGGGCGCCGACATCTCGCCCAGCGAGGCGGCGGTGAGGTCGAGCGCCCGGGTCTCCGACAGCTCGGCCTCGGCGTCGTGGCGGCGGACGGCGTCGCGGACCTGGGCGACGCGCGCGCTCCCCGAGGAACTCCTCCTTGCCGGTGATCAGGGTGACCCGGCCGAGGACGTCGGTTGCGCGGGGACCTGACACAGCCAGCGACCCTATCGGGAGGTGGCGACACCGAGCTCGCCGTCCCGCACCGTCACCGCCAGGTCGCCGTCGAGGTCGGTGCGGAGCACCGTCGGCGCCGGTCGCCGCGAGCGGGTCGAGCGTCTCCTCGGACGGGTGGCCGTAGTCGTTGTCGGCCCCGGCCGAGACCAGGGCGACCCGGGCACCGAGCCCCAGCAGCCAGTCGAGGTCCTGGTAGCGGCTGCCGTGGTGGGGCACCTTCACCACGTCGGCGGTCAGCCCCGGCCAGGCGCGGTCGAGCGCGGCCTGGCTCTCCGGGCTCCACGTCGCCGGTGAGGAGCAGCCGGACGCCGGCCACCTCGGCGAGCAGCACCACGCTGGCGTCGTTGGGGTTGGAGACCGTCAGCCCCGGGGGCGGCCACAGCACCTGGAGCGTCACGTCGCCGACGACCCGGGTCTCGGCGTACGGCGCGGTGCCGGTCGTCTCGGTCGCGTCGACCTCGCGGCCGCTGCGGACCCCGGCCAGGCCGTCGACGTGGTCGGCGTGGGGGTGGGTGAGCACCAGCAGCGGCACCCGGCTGATGCGCAGCCGGTCGAGACAGCCGTCGACCAGCCGCGGCTCCGGGCCGGCGTCGACGACCACGCCCGCCCCGGGCCCGGCGCGCAGCACCAGCGCGTCGCCCTGGCCGACGTCGCAGGCGACCAGCACCCACCCCGGCGGCGGCCAGCCGGGCACCGGCGGCCGCACCAGCACCGCCACGACGAGCACGGCGCAGCAGCGCCAGGCTGCCGACGGGTCCCCGGAGCAGTCGCGGCAGCACGAGGGCGAGCACCACGACCAGCACCGTCAGCGCGGCCAGCGCCCAGACCCCGGTCCCCCACCCGATCGCGGCGGCGGGCAGGGCGGCGCCCCGGTCTGCCACGGCCACCAGCCAGGCCACGCACCACCCGGCGAGCGTGCCGAGGAGGCGACCGCCCGGCGTCCCAGACCAGCCCCACGAGGCCGCCGGCCAGTCCCAGCACGGTGGCGGGGCCGATGACGGGCGCGACGGCCAGGTTGGCGCCGACCGCCACCAGGCTGACCTGGCCGGAGATCGCGGCCACCAGCGGCGTGCACGCCAGCTGGGCTGCCAGCGGGACCGCGACCGCCTCCGCCGCCCAGCGCGGCAGCCACCGTCCCAGCGCGTCCCGCAGCCCGGGCCCGAGCACGAGGATCCCGGCCGTGGCGACCACCGACAGCGCGAAGCCGACCGACACCGCGAGGCCCGGATCGAGCAGCAGCAGCGCCACCACCGCGACGCCGAGCGCGCGCGGTCCGCGGCGCCGGCCGTCCACGCCCATCCCGAGCAGCGCCACGGTGCCCATCGCGGCCGCGCGCACGACGCTGGGCTCGGTGCGGGCCAGCAGCACGAACCCGACGATGCCCAGCCCGCCGACGACGTAGTGACCGCGGCCGCGGACCCCGCACCACCGTCCGGCCAGCAGCAGGAAGCCGACGACGAGCGTGAGGTTGGTCCCGGAGACCGCGAGCAGGTGCGTGAGCCCGGTCGTCCGGAACTCCTCGGCCAGCTCCTCGTCGACCCCGGCGTCGTCGCCCACCACCAGCGCCGGCACGAGCGCGCGCTGCTCCTCCGGACGGTGGGCGACCGCGTCGCGCAGCGAGGCCCGGACCGCGCCGGCGCGCCCGCCACCACAGGTCCGGGGCGGTGACGACCCGCGGCTCGCCGGACGCGGAGACCACCGCCGACAAGGGGTCGGCGCCGGGGTCGGGCTCGAGGAGCCGTCCGGTGAGGCGACACCCGCGCCCCCAGCGGTACGCCGGACCACGACTCGTCCGCCAGCACCAGCACCGGCGAGCGGAGCTCGTAGGTCACGCCCCGGCCGGTGACGCGGACGACGGTCCCGCGGAGCACCACGCCGTCGCCGAAGCCGCTCCGCGTCGGGCGCGGGTCGGAGGTCACCACCAGCTCGGCCTCGACGGCCGCGCCCTCCGCGGCCAGGGCGGAGACCGGGTCGGCCTCGACCTGCGCCTGCCGCAGCACGGCCCCCGCCGCGACCGCGGCGAAGACGAGGGCACCGGCCAGCGCGGCCCGGCTCCCCCGTCGCCACGCCACCGCGAGCGCGACCACCGGCGCCGCCGCGGTCGCCGCCAGCGGCAGCCACGCGGCGGCGAGCCCACCCGCCCAGCCCGCCAGACCCAGGGCCGGCATCCGGAGGTCGGGCCGCGCCACGCTCAGACCGTCACGAACGGCGCCATCGCCGCCAGCGTCGCGTCACCGATGCCGTTGACCTCGAGCAGCTCCGAGACCGCGGTGAACCCGCCGTTCTCGTCCCGCCAGGCGATGATCGCCGCGGCGGTGACCGGGCCGACCTCGGGCAGCGACTCCAGGGCGACCGTGTCGGCGGTGTTGAGGTCGACCAGGGTGCCGGTCGGGGCTCCCGGGGCGGCGGTGGCGGCGCTCGGCAGTCCCACCGCCGGGACGGCGACCCCGACCACGATCTGCTCGCCGTCCACGAGGACCCGCGCCAGGTTGAGGTCCATCAGGTCGACACCGGCGCGGGCTCCTCCGGCCGCCCGCAGCGCGTCGACCACCCGGGCACCGGCATCGAGGACGGCGATGCCGGGCCGTCGCACCTTGCCGGCGACGTCGACCGTGACCGTCCCGTCGTCCGTCGGCGAGAGAGCGTCACCGGGTGTCGCCGGTGAGGCGAGGTCGGAGGTCGGCAGCGGAGCCACCGGCGCGACGGGCGTGGTGTCGGCGCGCACCACCCACCACGCGGTGGCGGCGAGCCCGACCGCGACCAGCACCGCGACGACCGCGAGCGGACCGGCGCCCAGACCCACCCGGCCGCGCAGGGGCTCGGGGACCAGCCCGGCCAGGCGGCCGGGTCGTCGTGAGGCATGCCGTCCCGGCGCCGGGACCGTGGACGGCTCCTCGGGATCCGGCGTCACGTGGATCCGGGTGTGGGTGTCGGGCACGTCCCACGGACCGTCGCGGACCCCGTGCAGCTCCTCCCCCAGCAGCTGCAGGCGACGGGCGAGGGCGGCCTCGTGCTCGGCCCGACTGGTGCGGCTCGACATGACAGGGACGCTAGGGACCTGCGGCGACCCGACCGCCTCCGTCGCGTCCGGCCTGTGGAGAACCCGGCGGGGCGGCCGGATGTGGACGGAAGGTGGTCAGCCGCGGTCGCGCGGGGCGACGCAGACGGCGATCATGCCCGGCCCGACGTGGGCGCCGAGGACCGCGCCGACCTCGCCGCAGTGGATCTCGCGGCCGTCCAGGCTGTCGGCCAACCGCTCCGCGAGCCGCTCGGCGAGCTGGCCCGCGCGGTCGGCGTTGGCGAGGTGGGCCACCCCGACGTCGACCTGCTGCTCACCGGCCGCCGCCACCGCCAGCTCCTCGAGCCGCGACAGCGCCCGCCCAGATGTCCGTACCTTCTCGAGCGTCGCCACCCGGCCGTCGGTGATGGTGAGCAGCGGCTTCACCGCGAGCGCGCCACCCAGCAGCGCCGCCGCGGCGCCGATCCGGCCACCCCGGCGCAGGTACTCCAGCGTGTCGACGTAGAACAGCGACGTCGTCGCCTCGGCGCATCCGCGCGCCGCGGACGCCGCCTCCTCCGGGCTGCCTCCCGCGTCGAGGACGTCGGCGGCGGCCAGGACCGCGAACCCGGTGGAGATGCCGACCTGCCGGCTGTCGACGGGGACGACCGGGACCGACGCGTCACGCGCGGCCAGCTGGGCCGACTCGAAGGTGCCGCTCATGTCGCCGGAGATGTGGACCGACACGATCGACGTGGCTCCCGCGGCCGCGGCCTTCTCGTAGACCTCCAGCATCACCGCCGGCGCCGGCCGGGAGGTGCTCACCGGCCGGAACTCGCGCAGCGCCTCCGCCACCAGCTCCGGCGTCGCACCGTCCGCGCCCTCGTCGTACGACGTGGCGCCGATGACGACCTGCAGCGGGACGACGACGATCCCGCGCTGCTCGGCGAGGTCCGGCGGCAGCGAGGCCGTCGAGTCGGTGACGAGCACGGTCCGAGACATGGCGAGACCCTACCCAGACCGAACGGTCAGACCACCACGTTGACCAGCTTGGGCGCGCGGACGATCGACCTTGCGCACGGCAGCGCCGTCGATCGCCTTCAGCACGGCGGGGTCGGCCAGGGCGGCCGCCTCCAGGTCGGACTCGGAGATGTCGGGCGAGACGTCCAGCCGGGCGCGGACCTTGCCCTTCACCTGCACGACGCAGGTGACGCTGTCCTCGACCAGCAGCGACTCGTCGACCTCCGGCCAGCCGGCGTCCGCGACCGTCGGCTGGTGGCCCAGCCGCTCCCACATCTCCTCCGCGGTGTACGGCGCCACCAGGCTCAGCAGCACCGCGACCGCCTCCGCGGCCTCGCGGACCGCCGGGTCGCCGCCACCCGGACCGGAGTCGATCGCCTTGCGGGCGGCGTTCACCAGCTCCATGGTCCGCGCGACCATGACGTTGAAGCGGAAGCCCTCGACCAGGCCGGCCGCGTCGTGCAGCGTCCGGTGGGTGATCTTGCGCAGCGCGGCGTCACCGGTGGTCGGGTCGGTGCCCGGCTCGGACGTCACGTCGCCGGACAGCCGCCACGCGCGCTGCAGGAACCGCAGCGACCCCGCCGGCGACATGTCGGCCCAGTCGATGTCGTCCTCGGGCGGGCCGGCGAAGACCAGGGTCAGCCGGACCGCGTCCACCCCGAACTCACCTAGTTGCTCCCCCAGACTGACGCCGTTGCCCTTGCGACTTGGTCATCTTGGCGCCCTGGTTGATCACCGTTGCCCTGGTTCAGCTGCGCGGAGAACGGCTCGCGGAAGTCGATCATGCCCATGTCGGCCATGGCCTTGGTGAAGAAGCGTGCGTACAGCAGGTGCAGCACGGCGTGCTCGACGCCGCCGACGTAGATGTCGCACGGCATCCACGCGTTGGCCAGCGCGGGGTCGAACGCCTGGGTGTCGTCGTGCGGGGAGACGAAGCGGAACATGTACCAGGACGAGTCGACGAAGGTGTCCATGGTGTCGGAGTCCCGCTTCGCCGGACCGCCGCACTGCGGGCAGTCGACGTTGACCCACTCCTCGGCCGCCGCCAGCGGCGAGACGCCCTTCGGCTTCAGGTCGGCGCCCCGCAGCTCGGGCAGCTCGACCGGCAGCTGGTCCTCGGGGACCGGCGACCTCGCCGCACGCCTCGCAGTGGATGATCGGGATCGGCACGCCCCAGTAGCGCTGCCGGCTCAGCAGCCAGTCGCGCAGCCGGAAGTTGACCGTGCCGCGACCCAGACCCTGCTTCTCCAGGTAGTCGATGGTGGTGCGCTTGGCGTCCTCGACCGACAGCCCGGACAGGTCGATCTCGTCGTTGGCGGAGTTGATCGCCGGACCCTCGCCGGTGAACGCCTCGCCCTCCCAGTCCTCCGGGCGGCTGGACGGTCCGGACGACGGGCAGGTCGAAGACGCTCGCGAAGTCCCAGTCGCGCTGGTCCTGCCCGGGGACGGCCATGATCGCGCCGGTGCCGTAGTCGGCCAGCACGTAGTCGGCGGCGTACACCGGGATCCGGGCACCGGTCAGCGGGTTCAGCGCCGTGCACGCCCAGGTCGACGCCGGTCTTGGGCCGGTCGGTCGACTGCCGCTCGATCTCGGTGGTCTTGCGGACCTCGTCGCGGTAGGCCTCGTACGCCGCCCGCTGCTCGTCGGTGACCAGCTCGGCGGCCAGCGGCGCGTCGGCCGCGACCACCATGAACGTGGCGCCGAACAGCGTGTCCGGGCGGGTCGTGTAGACCGTCAACGGGCTCGTCGCGACCGTCGCACGACGAAGTCGACGTGGGCTCCCTCGGAGCGGCCGATCCAGTTGCGCTGCGCGTTGATGACCCGCTCGGGCCAGGTCGGCGCCAGCACGTCCAGGTCGTCCAGCAGCTCCTGGGCGTAGTCGGTGATCTTGAAGTACCACTGCGTCAGCTCGCGCTTGGTCACCTCGGCGCCGCACCGCTCGCAGTGGCCGTCGACGACCTGCTCGTTGGCCAGCACCGTCTGGTCCTGCGGGCACCAGTTGACCGGGCGAGTTCTTGCGGTAGGCCAGCCCCTGCTCGCGGAACTTCAGGAACAGCCACTGGGTCCAGCGGTAGTACGACGGGTCGCTGGTGTTGAACCGGCGCGTCCAGTCGAAGCTGATGGCGTACTTCTTGAACGACTCCAGCTGCGTCTCGATGTTGCCGTAGGTGTAGGTCGCCGGGTGCTCGTCGTTCTTGATCGCGGCGTTCTCGGCCGGCAGGCCGAAGGAGTCCCACCCCATCGGGTTCATGCACCTCGAAGCCGCGGTGCCGCCAGTAGCGCGCGATGACGTCGTGCAGCGCGGTGACCTCGGCGTGACCCATGTGCAGGTCGCCGCTCGGGTAGGGGAACATCGTCAGCGCGTAGCGCTTCTCGCGCTCACCGGAGAGCACGACCCGGTCGTCCGCGACGAAGGGCTGCAGCTCGTCCCAGACGCGCTGCCACTTCGCCTCGACCGCGTGCACGTCGTACGACCGCGCGCTCCTGCTGATCGGGCTGCTCGCTCATGTGTCTCTCTCGTCTCGTCCTGCTGGGGGCTACCTGCGGTGGGGCACAAAAAAGCCCCTCGATCACGAGGGGCAGCCGCGTCGGGTGGTGCGTGACCGACGCGGCTAGGTAAGGAGCAGGGACCTGCGCATGCCCCCATGGTACCGAACCAGCCCGAGCAGCGCGGACAGCCGGTCGCCGCCCGGCGCCCGCCAGCCAGCTGGTCAGCAGCAGGCTCGGCGAATGGTGAACTGGTCGACGAGCTTGCTCGACTGGTCGATGGCTCGGCCGACGATTCGCTGCGGGTACACGAGCAGGTCCAGGTAGTGCAGGACCGAGGCGCTCACCGCGGTGAAGTCCTCCGCTCCGGTTGGCCTCAGCTTCGCGCCGCCGCCGGAGACGATGTAGGTCACGCCGTCCAAGGGCAGCGAGCGCTGGTAGTCGTGGTCGTGACCAGCCAGCACCAACGGGACGTCGTAGCGGGTGAAGAGCGGCACCCAGTTCTCCTGGACGTCAGCGGTGGAGCCGTGATGCCCGGCGGAGTACGCCGGGTGGTGCATCGCGGCGATCGTCCAGGTGCCCGGTGGCGTGGGCCGGGCGAGAACCTGTTCGAGCCAGCGCCGCTGCTCGGGGTCGTCGGCGCGCTCGGAGTCCAGGGCCACCATCCGGACCGGCCCGATCCGCTCGACGTACCACGGCCCATCCCGGCCCAGCTCGGTCAGGATCTCGGCCTGTTCGCCACTCTCGTAGTCGTGGTTGCCGAGCACCGGCACGAGCTCCGTGCCCTGCGCCGTCAGTGGCGCGAAGGGCTCGGTGACCGCGGTGTCGACCTCGTCCAGGTCGCCGTCCTCGTAGACGAGGTCACCGAGGAGCACGAGCGCGTCGTACGGCGTCTGGCCCTGTGCCTGGTCAAGCATCTCGTCGACGGTGGCGGCCTGGGCCGCGTCCCCGGTCCCGGTGTCCCCGGCGACGGCGAGGCGGACCAGCGGGGCGACCCTGACAGGCGGGACCGGCTCGCCCGCGACCCGCGAGGGAACGGGCTCCTCGGAACTCCGGAGACCCAACGCGTAGACGGTCCCGACCCCGGCCACGATTGCCAGCAGCACGACCCCGACGACCCGCGCCCGTGTTGTCGTCATCGCCTCAGTGTGCACGGGCACGCGGGGCACCTGCTCCGATTCATGCCTCCACCCAGCCTCGAAGGTCCATCTCCTACTTTCGTCGGGCCGGGATCGCGCCGCCGCCGCTAGGGTCCACCCGTGCCCGACCTGAGCCGCTACGACGACGTGCTGGAGCTGATCCGCGAGCACTGTGCGCTCACACCTGCCTTGCGGGTGGCGATCGTGGGCGGCTCGGCCGCCACGGGTCGCTACGACGACCACTCCGACCTCGACCTCCAGCTCTGGGCCGAGGGCGACCCGGCGGCGGCGTACGACGAGCTCCGTGACGTGCTGCTCGAGCGCCTCACGACCCACCACCTGTGGGAGCGCGCGGCCGACACCTGGCCGGACGGCGCACGGCAGCTGTTCGTCCACCTCCAGCCGGACGCTGCGGCCCTGCGGGAGCCGGTCCGGATCCTCGACGTGATGGTCCACCCCCTCACCACCGACACCGTCGGGGTCGACCCGCGTCGCCACGGCACCCCCGTCGTGCTCCACGATCCCGACCGGATCCTGCGACTGGAGCACGAGGACGAGGCGCCGCACGCCCGCGCCCGCACCGCCCTCCGCCGCGAGATCGCGGCTCGCCGCCCGACGGCCGAGTGGCTGGTCCGCCGGGCGCTCGCCCGCGGCGAGCTGGCGGAGGCGACGGCGTTCCACCTCCGGTTCGCGGTCACCCCGCTGGTCGAGCTGCTGCGCCTGGAGCACTGCCCGGCCCGTCACGACTTCGGACTGCGCTACCTCGACGCAGACCTCCCGCCGGGGTACGCCGAGCGTGTCCACGAGCTGCTGCCCGGACCCGATCTGGCGGCGCGGGCGGACCGGGCGTTCGCCTGGCAGGACGAGCTCCTGGCCCGCACTAGGGTCGGGCCATGACCGACCTGATGGGCCTGTTCCGACTCGACGACAGGGTCGCCGTCGTCACCGGCGCCTCCAGCGGCCTCGGGGTCGCGTTCGCGCAGGGGCTGGCCGAGGCGGGCGCGGACGTGGTGCTCGGCGCCCGGCGGGCCGACCGGCTCGAGGAGACCGCCGGCCTGGTGCGAGACACGGGTCGCCGTGCGCTCGCGGTCGCCACCGACGTCGCCGACCCCGAGTCGTGCCAGGCGCTGGTCGACGCCGCGATGGCGGAGTTCGGCCGGGTCGACATCCTCGTCAACAACGCGGGCATCGGCACCGCCGTCCCCGCGACCCGGGAGACACCGGAGCAGTTCCGGCAGGTCATCGACGTCAACCTCAACGGCTGCTACTGGATGGCGCAGGCGTGCGGCCGGGTGATGCAGCCCGGGTCGAGCATCATCAACATCTCCAGCGTGCTCGGCCTCACCACGGCCGGGCTCCCCCAGGCGGCGTACGCCGCGTCGAAGGCGGGCCTGATCGGTCTCACCCGCGACCTCGCCCAGCAGTGGACCGGCCGCAAGGGCATCCGCGTCAACGCGGTCGCGCCGGGGTTCTTCACCTCCGAGATGACCGACCAGTACCCCGACGGCTACCTCGAGTCGCAGGGCGCACGGATCCCCGTCGGCCGCCAGGGCGACCCGGCCGAGCTCGCCGCCACCGTGGTGTTCCTGGCTTCGGCCGCCGCCGGCTACGTCACCGGGCAGACGCTGCCGGTGGACGGTGGGCATGACCATCACCTGAGCCGTCCGGCGATCACTCCAGGGTCTTCTGCTTGATGCGTTCGAGCTCCCCCTCCGAGATGTGGCCGGCCTCGTACAGGGCCTGGGCGCGGCCGATCTCGTCGGTCGGGGAGTGACCCGTTGCGACTGTCTGGGCGACGAGCCCGGCCGACTGCTGCGGGGCTCGGGCGCCACCCGGGTTCCGGTCCGCAATGCCGGACCCACGGGTGGCGAGGTAGACCAGCGTGGTCAGCAGCGGCACCAGCACCAGGAAGAGCACCCACAGCGCCTTGGCACCCCCGCCCAACGTGTCGTCGCGGAACAGGTCGATGACGACGTGGAACAGCACGATGACATAGGCCATCACCACGAAGAACCCGAGGAAGACCCAGAAGAAGTCAGAAAAGCTGTCCATGGCGATGCCCGTTCCCCGTCTGCGGATGATGAGTCCACTGGAATCCGTGTATACACCTCCCTCGCCGTGGTGCCGCCCCACGAGGCGGACCGGTCCAGACCACTCTGGGGCCACCACCGCGTCACCTGACGCGCAGCAACCACCACAGCCCGACGAAGGGCAGCACCAGCGGCACGAAGCCGTAGCCGATCCCGAAGCCGGACCACACCGTCTGGTCGGGGAACCACTCCGGGCGCAGCAGCGACAGCGTCCCCACCGCGACGACCCCGACCGCCTCGACGGCACAGGCGGTGACCGCGACCCGCCACGCCCGCTCGGACGTACGCCGCAGGGCGAGCGTGGCCACGACGTAGACGGCCGCCGCGACCGCGGACAGCGAGTAGGCCAGCGGCGCCTCCCCGAACTCGGTCGTCAGCTGCACCATCGACCGGGCGCCGGCCGCGACCGCGAACACCGCGTAGACCGCGACCAGCACCTGCCGACCGGTCGATCCCCGGCCGGTCACGGGGTGGTTCATCGGGGTCCCCGCGGAATCGAGAGCGCAGCGAGCGATTTCGTGGGGTGATTCATCGGGTCTGGGCCAGCCGGACGACGCACACCGCGACCGCCACCAGCGTGATGACCACGACCCACAGCGAGACCGGCTCCACCTCGGCGTCCGGGTCGTCGACCGGCGGTCGCCGCCAGGCCAGCAACGGGAGCAGGCCGACCGCGGCGACGGCGTACCCGATGTGCGTCAGCATGCTGCCCGGCCGGTCCGCCTCGTCGGCCCGCAGCACCAGGCCCAGGTCGGCCACCACGACGAACGCGAGCATCGCCTCGACAACCACGAGGGCGACCCGGACCGGACGCTCGAGGGACGGGACGCGGGTGGCGAGGGCGGCGGCCACGGCGACCAGCGCCAACACGCCGACGACCACCCCACTGAGGACTGTCACGGGACGCAGGGTAATATCCACAGTAATCTTGTAGAGTTTGTGGACTAACGTTCCTGTTCGTCCGCTCCCCGACCCGGTCCACGGCTTCGTCCTCGAGGTCGTGACCGGCCGGCTCCGCGAGGTGGCCTGACCCTCCACCCCGCAGGACCGGTGCGCGGTGGGCCGGCGCCCGTCGCGGCGCCGGTCCACCGCGCTGCATCATCTCGACGCCGGTGTCGCCGCCGCAGTGTGAGCAGCCCGGTCAGCAGGCGAGTCCCTTCCCGGCTCGCGCCGCCGCCCGGTAGGCCCGGACCTCGCGGTCACCGTCCCGCCAGTTCCGCAGCCAGAGCCGGCTCGCCTGCTGTGCCGTCATCTCGCCACTCCGGAGCATGTCCATGTGGTGCACGTGCCGCTCCCACCGCCCGAGAGCGACGGTGGCCAGGCGGATCGTCCGTCCGTGCGCGGCCACCGCTCGATGGCATGTCCCGAGCGCGGGGTTCGCCTCCTCGACCGCACGACGTGGCGCCGGGCAACGAAAGATCCGCTGGTCGTAGTGCCGGCGCGCGGTCGCGAAGTCGTGCAGCTTCGCGTGAGCTCCTTCCCTGGTGTCCTTCCAGAACTGCCGAGCCTGCTTGAGCGTGATCGCCCCCACGACGAGCTTGTTCATGGCGCCGATGTGCACCTCCCACTGGGCGAGGGAGCCGACGGCGGCCTCGAGTGGGGCACGCTCGGCGTCGTACACGGCCTGGCACCGGTCCAGGTGGCTGGGTGTCTCGCTCACCTCCGAGGTGTCGACGACCGGCTCGTCGACCACCTGACGCGACGCGACCACCTCCTGCCTCGGCTCCGGGTCGGGGGGCGAGAGCCACCACGTACCCACCCAGACCAACCCCACCACCATGGCTCCGACAGCCGCGCCCACGAGAAGTACCCCGGTCCAGCTGCCCTCGTCCTCGATCTGGTTCTCGTTCTCATACCCGTACGACATTATTTCCCCCATCGTCGTATCTGGTGTTCCCCCCTTCCCGCACGCTTACCCTCAGTCTGGAAACAAAGTCAACAGGTCACGGAGGTCAACCCCGCGCCCGCCGAAGTCTTTACCCACGCTGTTCCTGACGTCGGGACCGGTGGTGGAGGGGGTCCGCAGCACACGAGTGCGCCCCCGGAGACAGCAAGAGCCGGACCTCACGGTCCGGCTCCTGGATGATCTGGTGGAGCTGAGGGGACTCGAACCCCTGACCCTCTGCCTGCCATCGCCCAGAACTGACGCAGCCGCTACCAGCTGCGCCCCGGGAGACAGCAAGAGCCGGACCTCACGGTCCGGCTCCTGGATGATCTGGTGGAGCTGAGGGGACTCGAACCCCTGACCCTCTGCATGCCATGCAGATGCGCTACCAGCTGCGCCACAGCCCCAGATCTGCTGCCCTCAGGCAACTCGCGGAATACTAGCCGCCCGTCGCAAGCGACGCGAAATCGGGTGCGGCGTTGTAGGCGACCAGCCTCATCGGCTCGCCGGAAGCACCCTGGCTGAGCACCGCGCACGCGCAGTTGTCGAGGCCGCGGAGCGACTCGCCGAGGGCGGCTGGCCACCCGAGCAGGGCCACCAGCGCCACCTTCAGGGCGGCGCCGTGGGTGACGGCGACCGCCGTCTCGCCGGGCCCGACCGCCTCGAGCAGCTCGCGGCACGCGGGCACGAACCGGGTCAGTACGTCGTCGCGGCTCTCGGCGCCCGGGACGGCGTCGAAGTGCGTGACCTGCCAGGCGGCGTGCTCGTCGGGGAGCTGCTCGCGGAACTCGGCCATCGTCAGCCCGGTCCGCTCCCCCACGTCGTACTCCCGCAGCCGCGGGTCGAGCACGGCGACCAGCCCGGTCTCCTTCTCGACGTACGCCGCCGTCTGCCGTGCCCGCGCGAGGTCGGACGACCAGAGGGCGGTCGGGCGGAGGGTCGCGATCAACGGCGCGACGGCGGCCGCCTGCTCGTGCCCGAGATCGTCGAGCTCGACGTCGGCGTGGCCCTGCGCCCGGCCGGTGGCGTTCCACGCGGTGCGGCCGTGCCGCAGCAGCACCAGCCGCCGCGCGCCCGGGTCAGCGCTCACCGGCGGTGACGTCGGCAGGCAGGGTGATGACCGGGCAGTCGCGCCACAGCCGCTCGAGGGCGTAGAACTCCCGCTCCTCCTCGTGCTGGACGTGGACCACGATCTCGCCGTAGTCGATGAGGACCCAGCGCCCGTCGCGCTCGCCCTCGCGACGGACCGGCTTGGCGCCGATCTCGCGGAGCTTGTCCTCGACCTCGTCGACGATCGCCTTCACCTGCCGGTCGTTGCTGCCGGAGGCGAGCAGGAAGGCGTCGGTGATCGCGAGCTGTTCGCTCACGTCGAAGGCGAGGAGGTCGGTGGCGAGCTTGTCGGACGCCGCGCGGGCGGCGGCGTGGACGAGCTCGACGGCTCGGTCTGTGGCAGTCATGCTGCTCCCGTCGTGTCGGGGTAGAGGTGGTGCTTGGCGATGTACTGGACGACCCCGTCCGGGACGAGGTACCAGATGGGCTCACCGGCCGCGGCGCGCTCGCGGCAGGCGGTGGACGAGATCGCGAGGGCCGGGATCTCGACCAGGGTGACCCGGTCGGACGGGATGTCGGTGAGGGTGGAGGCGTCCATGTCGTAGCCCGGTCGGGTGCACCCGACGAAGTGGGCGAGGTCGAACAGGCTGCCGGCGTCGCGCCAGGTGAGGATGTCGGCGAGGGCGTCGGCGCCGGTGATGAAGTAGAGCTCGGCGTCGGGCATCTGCTCACGCAGGTCCCGCAGCGTGTCGATCGTGTAGGTCCGGCCCTCGCGGTCGATGTCGACCCGTGACACCCGGAACCGAGGGTTGGCGGCGGTCGCGATCACGGTCATCAGGTAGCGGTGCTCGGCCGGCGAGACCTGCCGGTCGGACTTCTGCCAGGGATCACCGGTCGGCACGAACACGACCTCGTCGAGGTCGAACCAGGCCTGCACCTCGGACGCCGCGACCAGGTGCCCGTGGTGGATCGGGTCGAACGTGCCACCCATGACCCCGACCCGGCGGGTCGGGGTGGCGGCTGCGCCGGACTGGTCGGACAGGTGCGTGCTCAGCTGTGCTCGCGTCCTCCGCCGAACGCGACCAGCGCTCCGAGCAGGGCCAGGAGCAGCACCAGGATGCCGATCCCGACACCCCAGCTCAGGGCGTGGCTGACCTCGTGCTCGGCGCCTTCGGCCGCCTGGGCGGCCCTCACGATCATCGACATGGCGGTCATCGTATCGGGCGTCAGCGGATGTGGCCGTCTCCGGTCACGACGTACTTGGTCGACGTCATCTCCGGCAGCCCCATCGGCCCCCGCGCGTGCAGCTTCTGGGTGCTGATCCCGATCTCCGCGCCGAACCCGAACTCACCGCCGTCGGTGAAACGGGTCGAGGCGTTGACGAGCACGGCGGCGGAGTCGACCGCGGCCACGAACCGGCGGGCGGCCGTCTGGTCCTCGGTCACGATCGCGTCGGAGTGGCCGCTGGAGTGGCGGTGGATGTGCTCGATCGCCGCGTCGAGGTCCGGCACCACGGCCGCCGAGATGTCGAGCGAGAGGTACTCGCGGCCCCAGTCGTCGTCGGTCGCCTCCACCACCCCGGCGTACGCCGAGAAGGCGGCGTCGCCGTGGAGGGTGACGCCCGCCTCCTGCAGGCCGGCGACCACCCGGGGCAGGAACGACTCCGCGACGGCGGCGTGGACCAGCAGCGACTCGGCGGCGTTGCAGACACTGGTGCGCTGGGTCTTCGCGTTGAGCACGATCGCCAGCGCGCGGTCGAGGTCGGCTGCGGCGTCGACGTAGACGTGGCAGTTCCCGACGCCGGTCTCGATCACCGGCACGGTGGACTCCTCGACGACCGAGCGGATCAGGGAGGCACCGCCCCGCGGGATCAGCACGTCGACCAGGCCGCGCGCCCGCATCAGCTCCTTGACGCTGTCGTGGGTGTCGCCGGGGACCAGCTGGACGACGTCGGCGTGGAGTCCGGTCCGCTCCGCGGCCCCGCGCAGCACGTCGACGATCGCGGCGTTGGACGACCGCGCGCTCGACGACCCCCGCAGCAGCACGGCGTTGCCGGACTTCAGGCAGATCCCGGCGGCGTCGGCGGTGACGTTGGGCCGGGCCTCGTAGATCATCCCGACGACGCCGAACGGCACCCGCACCTGTCGCAGCTCGAGCCCGTTGGCCAGCACCCCGCCGCGCACGACTTCGCCGACCGGGTCGGGCAGTCCGGCGACGTCGCGCAGGCCCTGCGCCATGACGGCGACGCGCTCGGGCGTGAGCCGCAGCCGGTCCAGGATGTTGGCCGGTGTCCCGTTGCCCTCGGCTCGCGCGAGGTCCTCGGCGTTGGCCGCGACGACCTCGTCCGTGGCCGCCTCGAGGTCGTCGGCCATCGCCAGCAGGGTGCCGTCCTTCTCCGCGCGGGTGGCCAACGCCAGGGCACGCGCGGCGGTGCGCGCACGCTCCGCGACGACACGCAGCCCCGAATCGGTCATGGCTCGAGCCTAGTGCGCAACCGATCCGCGATGCTGTGCGTCCATAGGTATGAACGGGGACGTCGTCTCCCCCTGCCCGAGAAGGATCCGATGCACCCGCGCACCCTGTCCGCCGGCCTGGCCGGCGCCGCACTCATCGTCACGGCCCTGGCCCTCACGCCCACCGCCGGCGCCGACGAGCTCCCGCCCCCGTCCGCCTCGCCGGTCAGCCTCCGCGGCGCCGAGAAGATCGTCGCCCACTCCTACCGCGACCGCGTCTACACCGACTTCGGCCTGCGCATGGTCGCCGGTGCGGAGCCGTTCGAGATCCACGCCACACGCCCGTCGTACGACGCGCCGATCAGCAGCGTCTGGCACACCGAGGGCGGCGACGTCGCGCTGCCCGGCGGGCTCGATGGAGAGCTTCAGCGGCCTCGACGGCTTCGTCGAGCTCACCGTGACCCGGGTCAGCGACGGCGAGGTCGTCAAGCGGATGGCGATCGACAGCTGCTTCAACGGCGCCAGCGCCCGCACCCGGCCGGACGCGCCGGCGCGCTCGCCGTACCCGTGGGGCTGCCCCTGGAACCCCTACACCGTGGGGTCCGTGATGGGCATCCAGGCCGGCTGGTCGACCCCGCTGTTCGCGGAGTACGGACGCAGGGTGCGCCTCGACGAGGGCGCCTACGACGTCGTCGCCACCATCGCGCCGGCCTTCACCGAGGTCTTCGGCATCGCCGCCGAGGACGCCACCGCCACGACCCGGCTCGTGGTCCGCGCCGAGGACGGGCGCGAGGGCCGGCCGAGCGCGCGCCGCACCGACACCACGCTCACCCCCGCACGCGCGCAGGAGCCGCGCCGGAGCTCGGCCGGCGCGCTGGCGCCCGAGGCCGCGCCGGACCTGCAGTCGCTGCCGGCCTTCGACATCCAGCTCAACAGCAAGGGCACCGCGATGCGGTTCGCCGCCACGGTCTGGAACGGCGGTGCCGGCCCGCTCGTCGTCGACGGCTTCCGCAACGGCGGCGACGACCACATGGACGCCTACCAGTACTTCTACGACACCGACGGCAACGAGACCGGCTACCAGGAGGTGGGTGAGTTCCACTTCCACGGCGCCAACCACCAGCACTGGCACTTCGAGGACTTCGCCCAGTACCGGCTGCTCAACGCCGACCAGACGCTGGCGGTGAAGTCCACCAAGGCGTCCTTCTGCCTCGCCAACACCGACGCCGTCGACTACACGCTGCCCAACGCCGACTGGCAGCCGGAGAACACCGACCTGTCGAGCGCCTGCGGGGGCCCGGAGGCGCAGGGCCTGCGCGAGGTCCTCTCCAACGGCTCCGGTGACACCTACATGCAGTACCGCGCCGGTCAGGCCTTCCGGATCGGGGACCTGCCCGACGGCGTCTACTACATCGCCGTCGAGGCCAACCCCGACGACACCGAGAACGGCCGCAACCTGGTCGAGCTCGACTACACCAACAACGACTCGCTGCGCGAGGTCCGGCTCGGGACCAACAAGCGCACCGGCGAGCGCTGGGTGAGGGCCGCCCAGGTCGGCATCATCGACGAGCAGATGCCCCGCTTCTTCCGCTGAGCACTGCAGGTTGAGTTGGGCCTCCGCATCACATGAGTTGGGCCTCCGCATCATCTCGCGATGATGCGGAGGCCCAACTCAACTCGTGTGTCAGCCCTTGCGCTCGGTGATCTTCTCCGCGGCGGTCGGGAAGACGGTGTGGAGGTCGCCCACCACGCCGAAGTCGACCAGCTCGAAGATCGGCGCCTCGTCGTCCTTGTTGACCGCGACGATGGTCTTCGAGGTCTGCATGCCGGCCCGGTGCTGGATGGCACCGGAGATGCCGCCCGCGATGTAGAGCTGCGGGGACACCGTCTTGCCGGTCTGCCCGATCTGGAAGGAGTGAGGGATCCAGCCGGAGTCGACCGCGGCACGCGACGCGCCCACGGCGGCGCCGAGGGAGTCGGCGAGCTGCTCGACCGGCTCGAACTTGCCACCGGTGCCGCGGCCGCCGGCCACCACGATGGCGGCCTCGGTGAGCTCGGGACGACCCGACGCCTTGCGCGGCTGGGAGGCCACGATCTGCGCCTTCTTCGCCGAGTCGGAGATCGTCGCGGCGAACTCCTCCACGGCGGCCGCGCCCTCGGCCTCCTCCGGCGTCGCGGAGTTCGGCTTCACGGTGATGACCGGCGTGCCCTTGGTGACCTTGGCGGCGACGGTGTAGTTGCCGGCGAAGACCGACTGGGTGGTCGTGCCGTCCTCGGCCACGTCGATGGCGTCGGTGATCAGGCCGGACTCGATCTTGATGGCGAGCCGCCCGGCGATCTCCTTGCCCTCGGTCGTCGAGGGGATGAGCACGGCGGCGGCGGAGGACTTCTCCACCAGCTGCTGGAGCGCCTCGGCCTTGGGCGCCACCAGGTAGCCCTTGATCTCCGCGTCGTCGACGACGTAGACCTTCTCGGCGCCGTACTTCTTGACCTTCTCGGCCACCGCGGCACCCTGGTCGCCGCTGCCGATGAACACGGCGGACGGCTCGCCGAGGCGGCGGGCGATGGTGAGGAGCTCGTAGGTCGGCTTCTTGACCTCGCCGTCGGCGTGGTCGATGAGCACCAGTACTTCAGACATGAGCTCGGCCCTTCATCCGGTCCTCAGATGAACTTCTTGGACGCGAGGAACTCGGTCAGCGCAGTGGCGCCCGACCCGTCCTCGTCGGTGACGATCTCGCCGGCGGTGCGCGGCGGGCGCTCGGTCGTGTCCTGGACCTCGGTCCAGGCCACGGACAGGCCGACCTGGTCGGCGTCGACGCCGAGGTCGGACAGCGCGTAGGTCTCCATCGGCTTCTTCTTCGCCGCCATGATCCCCTTGAACGACGGGTAGCGGGCCTCGCCGCTCTGGTCGGTCACGGAGATGACCAGCGGCAACGTGCCACCGACGACCTCGGTCGCGGTGTCGCCGTCGCGCTTGATCCGGACCTGGTCGCCCTGGGCCTCCACCACGGAGGCGAAGGTGACCTGGGGCAGGTCGAGCCGCTCGGCCAGCATCGCCGGGATCACGCTCATCACGCCGTCGGTCGAGGCCATGCCGCACATGACCAGGTCGACGGCGGCGTCGGCGCCGATCTTCTCGATGGCCTTGGCCAGCACCAGGCTGGTCGCGACCGCGTCGGAGCCGGCGATGGCGTCGTCGACGACGTGGACGCCCTGGTCGGCACCCATCTGCAGCGCCTTGCGGACCGCGTCGACGCCCTTCTCCGGGCCGACGCAGAGCGCCGTGACGGTGGTGTCGTCAGGACTGTCGGACTTCTCCTTGATCTGGAGCGCCTGCTCGACGGCGTACTCGTCGAGCTCGGACAGCAGCCCGTCGACCCCGTCTCGGTCCACGGTCTTGTCGGACTCGAAATGGCGGTCGGCGGTCGCATCGGGTACGTACTTCACACAGACGACAATGTTCATGGTGTGCGGCCGGTTCGGCCCCTCCTGTGTCTCGGGTGCTGTCGATGTTACTAGCGGGAAACTTAGGTCGGTACGTCACGGACGGTGGGATCGCTCACAACGTCCCGGGGCCGACGGGCCGACGTCGGGCGAAGGTCAGGGCCGGATGATGCGGTCGAGGATCCGGCCGACCACGAGGTAGGCGATGGCGCCGAGCCCCCAGTTGAACAGGGCGTTCTTGACCTCGGCGTTGTCGCCGGTGAAGTCCTTGATGCCGTTGGTCCGGGAGAAGACGCCGAGGTCCACGGCGTTGGCGCCGTCGAGCACGAACTCCACCAGCGCGTTCTTCTCGTTGGCGTCGAGCGCGACGAGCAGGGCGCCGATGGCGAGGAACAGCGCACAGACGACGCACACCAGCCACACGACCTGCGCGATCCGGACCCGGACCGAGCTGACGCGTGGTCGTGTCGGCCTTGTCGCCTTGTCGCCGGGCTTGGTCGGACGCGCCTTGGCCGTCTTGCGGCCTGCCATGCGCCGGATCATAGGGGCGTGCAGACTCCGTCAGCGGCCGACGAACCGCGCCTTCCCGGGGCCGTTCTCCACGAACGACTCCATGCCGATGCCGCGGTCCTCGGTGGCGAAGAGCGCGGCGAACTGCTGGCGCTCGATCTCCAGGCCGGTCTCGAGGTCGACCTCGAGGCCGCGGTCGATGCTCTCCTTGGCCGCCCGCACGGCGTACGTCGCGGCGCCGGCGAACTGCTGCGCCCACGTGAGGGCCTCGTCGTAGACCTGGTCGGCGGGGACGACCCGGTCGACCAGCCCGATGGCGAGCGCCTCGTCGGCCTTCACGAACCGGCCGCTGAAGATCAGGTCCTTGGCCTTGCTCGGCCCCACCAGCCGGGTCAGCCGCTGGGTGCCGCCGGCGCCGGGGATGATGCCGAGCAGGATCTCGGGCTGCCCGAGCACGGCGTCGTCGGCCGCGAACCGGACGTCGGCGCAGAGCGCGAGCTCGCAGCCTCCGCCGAGCGCGTAGCCGGTCACCGCGGCGACGACCGGCTTCGGGATCCGGGCGACCGCGCTGAACGCGGACTGGAGCTTGCCGGAGCGCTGGACCATGTCGACGTAGCGACATGTCGGCCATCTCCTTGATGTCGGCGCCGGCGGCGAACACCCTCTCGCCGCCGTAGACCACGACCGCCTTCACGTCGTCGCGCTCGGAGGCCTCGGCGGCCGCGGCCCGGATCTCCTCCTGGACCTGCGCGTTGAGGGCGTTCATCTTCGGCCGGTCGAGCCGGATGGTGCCGACGCCGTCGGCCACCTCGAGACGCACGAACTCCGACATGGGCACTCCTCTGTTCGTCCGTGGCTGGTCATGGGCGCCGCCCGAGCCTAGCCACGCGGAGCGAGCCGTCCGGCGATGGGCTTAGATGGGCCGGGTGAGTCCTCACACCTGGCGCTGGCAGCAGCCGCGACGAGACCGCGCCGGTGTGGCCCGGGTTCCACCAGCTGCTCGGCGCGACGTGGACGCCGGACTCCACGAACTTCGCGGTCTGGTCGCCGGAGGCCACCGCGATGTGGGTCTGCCTGTTCGACGACGACGGCGACGAGGTCCGCCACCAGCTCACCGAGCACACGCTCGGCGTGTGGCACGGCGCGGTCCCCGGCGTCCGGCCGGGGCAGCGCTACGGCTTCCGCGCCGACGGCCCCTGGGACCCCGCCCACGGCCGCCGCTTCAACCCGGAGAAGCTGCTGCTCGACCCGTACGCGCGGGCGATCAGCGGCGAGCGTCCGACCCGGCCCGGACCCGCTCCCCTACGACGCGGCCGACCCGACGAGTCCGCAGCACCGTCGACTCGGCCGCCGCGATGCCGCGCTCCGTGGTCGTGCACGACGACTTCGACTGGGGAGACGACCGGCGGCTGCGGCACCGCTGGCGCGACACGGTGATCTACGAGCTGCACGTGAAGGGCTTCACCCAGCTGCACAACGAGATCCCCGAGCAGCCAGCGCGGCACGTACGCCGGCCTCGGCAGCCCCACCGTCACCCGCTACCTCAACGACCTCGGCGTCACCGCGGTCGAGCTGCTGCCGGTCCACCACTTCCTCACCGAGCCGGGGGTCGCCGACCGGGGACTGGTCAACTACTGGGGCTACAACTCGATCGGCTTCCTCGCCCCGCACGCGGCGTACTCCTCCGCGGGCGACCGCGGCGAGCAGGTCACCGAGTTCAAGCAGATGGTGAAGAACTTCCACGACGCCGGGATCGAGGTGATCCTCGACGTGGTCTACAACCACACCGCCGAGGGCGGCCAGGACGGACCGGCGTACTCCTTCCGCGGCCTCGACGACCTCGGCTTCTACAAGCGCGCCGGCGGCATCGGGCGACGCCTACTGGGACGTCACCGGCTGCGGCAACACCGTCGACTCCTCCAACCTCGGCGCGCTGCGGCTGATCCTCGACTCGCTGCGCTACTGGGTGACCGAGATGCACGTCGACGGCTTCCGGTTCGACCTCGCGTCGGCGCTGGCGCGCACCGGCCACGACATCGACATGCGCAGCGCGTTCCTCTCCACCATCAGCCAGGACCCGGTGCTGCGGCACGTGAAGCTGATCGCCGAGCCGTGGGACGCCTCGATGGACGGCTACCTGGTCGGCTCGTTCCCGCCGCCGTGGGTGGAGTGGAACGACCGCTACCGCGACACGCTGCGCGACTTCTGGCGCGGCGCCTCCCCCGGCGTGCGCGAGCTGGCCAGCCGGATGGCCGGGTCCTCGCGACCTGTACGCCGACGACGGCCGCTCGCCGTACGCCTCGGTGAACTTCGTGACCGCCCACGACGGCTTCACCGTCCGCGACGTCGTCTCCTACGAGCGCAAGCACAACGAGGCGAACGGGGAGTCCAACCGCGACGGCTCCGACAACAACCGCTCGCTCAACCACGGCGTCGAGGGCGAGACCGACGACGAGGAGATCACGGCGCTGCGGCGGCGCCAGGCCGCCAACATGATGGTGACGCTGTGCCTGTCGAGCGGCGCCCCGATGCTGACCGCCGGCGACGAGCGCGGACGCACCCAGGGCGGCAACAACAACGCCTACTGCCAGGACAACGAGGTGTCGTGGGTCGACTGGCGGCCCGACGACGCCTGGCTCGACGTCTACGACCAGGTGAAGGCGGCGCTGCGGCTGCGGCGCGAGCACCCGGCGCTGCGGCAGCGCCACCACTTCGCCGGCAGCCCGACCATCGAGGGCGGGCCGAAGGACCTCGCGTGGCTGCACCCGCGGGGCACGCGAGATGACCGAGCAGGACTGGCACGACGACGCGCTGCAGGCGGTCGGCATGTTCGTCTCCGGCGACCCGCTCCGCTCCCCCGGCCCGCGGGGCGAGCAGCAGCGGGACGCGTCGTTCGTGCTCTGGTGCAACGCCGGGCGCCGACCCGGTCGAGGTCGCGGCTGCCCGACAACGAGTGGGTCCGGGCCGGCGAGGTCGCCCTGTCGACCGATCCCGGCCTCGCCCACGGCACCCCCGTCGCCGCCGGCGACGTGCTCCCCCTCGCCGCCCGCTCCCTCGTGGTGCTCCGCCAGACCTGACGCGCGAGCCGTCACTCGTGCACGTCAACGTGGCCGAGCCGTCACATTTAGGCTGGACGTGGCGAGCCGTCACTCCTCACGCGCTGAGTGACGTGAGCTGCACCTGTAGTGACGTCTCAGCCGCGTCGTGAACTGCCCTTCTGACGGGTCGCGGTCAGGCGGGCAGGGCGACGACGCCGAGCTCGGCCGGCGAGGCGAGCAGGTCGTTCTGGGGCACCACCCGGACGGTGTAGCCGAACGCGCCGCTGCGCGCGAGCGTGACGCCGCCGTCGAAGCGGTGGCGACCACCCTGGTAGCTCTCGACCGGGGACAGGCTCTCGACCGAGCTGGCCGACCAGCTCGTCCTCGGAGTTGATGACGCCGTGGACCAGCTGGACGTCGACGTCGGCCGGGTCCAGCTCACCGAGCGAGACGAACGCGCGCACGGTCAGCGCGGTGCCGATCTCCGGGGCGTCGCCGACGCCGCTGCTCTCGACGTGCTCGACGCGGACGCCGGACCAGCCGGCGCGGACCCGCTGCTTCCACGCCGACAGCTCGGCCGCGCCGCTGTAGTCGGAGTTGAGCCTGCGACCGGTGACGGCGGCGGGCGTGTAGAGCTGGCGCACGTAGTCGCGGACCATCCGGGTGGCGAGCACCTTGGGGCCGAGCGACTTGAGCGTGTGGCGGACCATCTCGAGCCAGCGGGTGGGCACACCGTCGTCGCCGACGTCGTAGAAGCGCGGCGCGACCTCGTTCTCGATCAGGTCGTAGAGCGCGGTGGCCTCGAGGTCGTCGCGGCGGTCGGGGTCGTCGACGCCGTCGGCGGACGGGATCGCCCAGCCGTTGCTGCCGTCGTACCACTCGTCCCACCAGCCGTCGAGGATCGAGAGGTTGAGGCCGCCGTTGAGCGCCGCCTTCATGCCGGAGGTCCCGCACGCCTCGTAGGGGCGCAGCGGGTTGTTGAGCCAGACGTCGCAGCCGGGGTAGAGCGGCAGTGCCATCGCGATGTCGTAGTTGGGCAGGAACACGATCCGGTGGCGGACCTCGGGGTCGTCGGCGAACTGGACCAGCTGCTGGATCAGCCGCTTGCCGCCGTCGTCGGCCGGGTGGGACTTGCCGGCGATGACCAGCTGGATCGGCCGCTCCGGGTGGAGCAGCAGCCGCTTGAGCCGCTCGGGGTCGGACAGCATCAGCGTGAGCCGCTTGTACGACGGCACGCGGCGGGCGAACCCGATGGTCAGCACGTCCGGGTCGAGGCAGGAGTCGATCCACGCCAGCTCGGCGGGCGCGGACCCGCGGTTGGCCCACGACTTCGCGAGCCGCTTGCGGGCGTCCTTGATCAGGTTGTCGCGCAGCGCGCGCTTGGTCGCCCAGATGTCGGCGCCCGGGATCTTGTCGACCGCCGCCCAGAACGACTCGGCCCCGGCGGAGTCCATGTCGGCGCCGTTGTCGGCGGCGAGCTCGAAGACCTCGCGGCCGACCCACGTCGGCGCGTGCACGCCGTTGGTGATCGAGGCGATCGGCACCTCGGCCTCGTCGAAGGCGGGCCAGAGCCCGTTGAACATCTCGCGCGAGACGTGGCCGTGGAGCTGGGAGACGCCGTTGGCGCGCTGGGCGAGGCGGAAGCCCATCACGGCCATGTTGAAGACGCTGGCGTCGCCGCCGGCGTAGTCCTCGGTGCCGAGCGCCAGGATCCGGTCGAGCGGTACGCCGGGCACGGGCGAGGTGCCGCCGAAGTACTGCTCCACCAGCTCGCGGGAGAAGCGGTCGATGCCGGCCGGGACCGGGGTGTGGGTCGTGAACACGGTCGAGCCGCGGCTCACCTCGAGCGCGGTGTCGAAGTCCAGCGTCGGGCCACCCTCGACCGCCGACAGCTCGCGGATCCGCTCCAGCCCGAGGAAGCCGGCGTGGCCCTCGTTGGTGTGGAAGACCTCGGGCTCGGGCGCTCCGGTGATCCGGGTGTAGGCGCGGAGCGCACGGACGCCGCCGATGCCGAGCAGCAGCTCCTGGCGGAGCCGGTGCTCGCTGGTGCCGCCGTAGAGCCGGTCGGTCACCTCGCGGAAGTGGTCGGGGTTCTCCTCGATGTCGGTGTCGAGCAGCAGCAGCGGGACGCGGCCGACGCGGGCGACCCAGATCCGGGCGACCAGCTCGGCGCCGCCGGCCATGGTGATCCGGATCAGCGCCCGCGAGCCGTCGGCCTCGTGGAGCAGCGACAGCGGCAGCTCGTCGGGGTCGAGGACCGGGTAGGTCTCCTGCTGCCAGCCCTCGCGCGACAGGGACTGCTTGAAGTAGCCCTGGCGGTAGAGGAGGCCGACGCCGATCAGCGGGACGCCGAGGTCGGAGGCCGCCTTGAGGTGGTCGCCGGCCAGGATGCCGAGCCCGCCGGAGTACTGCGGCAGCACCGCGGTGATGCCGTACTCGGGCGAGAAGTAGGCCACGGAGCGAGGTGTCTCGCTGCCGGTCTGCTGGTACCAGCGGTCGCCGGAGAGGTAGCGGTCGAGGTCGGCCTGCGCCTCGGCCAGCATGTCGAGGAAGATGCGGTCGGCCGCGAGCTCCTCGAGGCGGCCGGCGTCGACCGCACCGAGCAGCGCGACCGGGTCGTGCCCGGTCCGGTCCCAGAGGTCGGCGTCCACGGCCGCGAAGACGTCCTGCGTCGGCGGGTGCCAGGACCACCTCAGGTTGCCTGCGAGGGTGCCGAGGGAGGACAGCGCCTCGGGCAGGACGGGGCGGACGGTGAATCGTCGGATGGCGCGCACGGCAAGGACGTTAGCGTCATAATGTGAACGATCCAACCCGCGGCCGGCCCCACGTGGGGCACCGGCTGCCGGTCGTCGATCCATAACCGATGCCCACGCCCGGCGTTGTGCCGCACATGACTCCCTCCCAACGCCGTGCAGGCTCCCGCCGGGCCACCCTCGCCCTGGCCGGTACCGCCCTGCTCACCGTGGCGCTCGTCCCGGGGCTGACCCAGCTCCAGGCCGTCGCCGCCACCGCCCCCGCAGCCGCGCCGGTCGCGGTCGACGACCTCGTGACCTGGGGCGACACCGCGCCCGGCCTCGCCGACCTCGACTCTCGCGGCAGCGCTCGACCCCCCGCAGCCCGACAGGCGGCCGCCCGCTCGCTCGATGCCGTCGACCTGGGCTGGAACCAGTTCGGTACGCCGTCCTCGATCCTCCCCGCCGACGGCGTGCTGGCCGAGGCCTCGTCCGCCGACCCGGTCCAGGCGGCACGCACCTGGCTGCGCGACCACGCCGCCGTCTTCGGCCTCACCACCGCCCAGGTCGACGACCTCGAGCTCGTCAACAACCAGGAGCTCGCCCAGAGCGACGCCCGCGCCGTCCTGTTCCGCCAGCGCTTCGGCGACCTGACCCCGGCACTCGGCAGCATGGTGACCGTGGGCGTCGCTGACGGCGAGATCGCCTTTGCCTCCTCCAGCATCACGCCCACCGACGCCGCCCCTGCCGCCGCGACACTGTCTCCGGTGGAGGGCTGGCTCAACGCGGCCCGCGACGTCGGCCGCACCGGTATCGACGTGGGCGACATCAGCTCCACGGTCGACGACGTCGTCGAGGGTGCCGGCGCCCAGGCCGACAGCGAGCCGTGGACGCGGCTCGACGTGCCGGGCTTCGCCCAGGAGCAGCAGGTCAGGCTCCGGGCACTGGCGATGGCCGACGGCACCGTCCGCCCGGTCTTCGAGGCCAACGTCGTCGACGTCGAGAACGGTGTCGCCTTCGCCTACACCTCCATGGTCGACGCCGTCACCGGCGACGTCCTCCACCGCCAGAACCAGGTCGAGCACTCCTCGGCCACCGAGCCGTTCCAGGGCTCCATCGACGGCACCGAGTGCGGCGAGCCGCACCCCTTCGAGCTCACCGACGGCAACACCCGTCAGGTCAACGTCGCGATGACGGCCGTCAACGCCGCCAACGACGCCGTCATCCAGCTGCTCGACCCGGACGGCAACGTCATCACCAGCGCGGACCTGCTCGGCAGCCCCGAGACCATGCAGTACACCGCGCCGAACCCGCTGCCGGCCGGCATCTACAGCGTCCGCATCTGCCCCTTCGACGACATCGCCTGGTTGCCGCCGACCAACTACGGCGGGCTGGTCTCGACCTCCGACGAGGAGGGTGGCTCCGCCGCCGACGGCCAGTACCCCTCGTGGCGGATGTTCCCGGCCAACCCGGCACTGAACTACTCCCCCGACCACACGCCGAAGAACTCCGACGTCGCCTGCTGGCGGATCCTCGGACGCAAGTTCTGCACCCTGTCCTCCGGCTCGGTCGCCCAGCCGTACGGCGGCGCGTGGGACTACAGCTACGAGTCCGACTCCCCGACGCTGACCACCGACGGCAACAACGCCAGGACCCGTGAGGCCTGGGGCAGCCCGTTGACGCCGGGCGGATCGCAGGCGCCGGTCTCACCGACGCGCGAGTACCTCGACCAGTTCGAGGACGTCTGGAACAACAGCAAGTGCGACCCGACCCAGCTCCGTCCCGGCGGCAACGACATCCTGCCGTCGGTCACGAACCTGTTCGTCGCCCACAACCGGATGCACGACTACAGCTTCGGCCTCGGGTTCACCGAGCGGAACTACAACATGCAGCAGGTCAACATCGAGAACCCGGGCGTGGCCCGGGACGGCGACCCGGAGATCGGCAACGCCCAGGCCGGCGCGCTGACCGGCGGCCAGCCGTCGTACCTCGGTCGTGACAACGCCAACCAGATCACGCTGCAGGACGGCGTCCCCGGCATCACCAACCAGTACCTGTTCCAGCCGATCGCCGGCGCCTTCTACTCCCCCTGCGCCGACGGCGGGCTCGACATGAGCATCGTCGGCCACGAGTACACCCACGCGATCAGCAACCGGATGATCGGTGGACCCGACGAGGGCATCACGTCCGAGCAGGGTGGCGCCATGGGTGAGTCGTGGGGAGACCTGGTCGGTGCGGAGTACATGTTCGCGCACGGCTACTCCACCGGCACCAACCCGTGGGCCGTCGGCCCGTACGCCACCGGCAACAAGCAGGCCGGCATCCGCGACTACGCCATCAACAAGAATCCGCTGAACTACTCCAACTACGGGTTCGACTCCACCGGCCCGGAGGTCCACGCCGACGGCGAGATCTGGAACGCCGTCCAGTGGCAGGTCCGCTCCGCACTGGTGAAGAAGTGGAACGCCAAGTACCCCTACACGGACAAGCAGCGCCAGCTCAACTGCTCGCAGGGCACCCGCCGGCAGGGCCCCTTCCGGCCGACGGTGTGCCCCGGCAACCGGCGCTGGATGGCGCTCATGTTCGACGCCTTCCTGCTCCAGCAGGGTGCGACGTCCTTCGTGGACGCCCGCAACGCGATGATCGCGGCCGACCGGATGCGGTTCGACGGCGTCAACAAGAAGGCACTGTGGGACGCCTTCGCCAAGCGCGGTCTCGGCAAGGGTGCGAGGACGACGCCCGACTCGGTCAACCCGCGGGCCAGCTTCGCGTCGCCGACGTCCGAGGAACGGCCAGATCACGTTCCGCACGCCGGGACCGGGCAAGGTCTACGTCGGCCGTTACGAGGCGCGGGCCAACCCGGTCGCCGACACGATCAAGAAGTCGAAGACCGATGCGAGCGCCACGCTCGTCCCGGGTCGCTACGAGATGCTCTTCGTCTCGGCGAAGCGCGGCTTCAAGCGGTTCGACCTCACGGTGTCGCCGGGCGTCAAGCGGACGGTGACGATCCGCAACCCCCGCAACCTGGCCGCGTCCGCCAACGGCGCCAAGGTGATCGGCTCCAGCGAGGGCTCGCTCAACGCGAAGTCGCTGATCGACGGCACCGAGGCGACCAACTGGGGCGGCGTGAACGGCGACGGCACCAACGTCGACGAGAACAGCCCGTTCGTCTCCGTCGACCTGGCCGGCAAGAGGCACAAGATCAGCCGCGTGAACGTCAGCGCCATGCTGAACCCGTCGCCGCCGGACGGTTCCGAGGTGCCCCTCGCCGCCGACCCGGACTCGGGCTCGCGCTTCACCGCACTCCGCAGGTTCGCCCTCGAGCGCTGCGTGCGGAGCTGTGACAGCGAGAACGCGAAGTGGAAGCGCTTCTACGTCTCGCCCGGCGACGCGTTCCCGTCGAAGCGGCCGCGCCCGGTGGCGCCGACGCTGATCATGCGGTCGTTCGACGTCCCGAACGTCCGGGCGGCAGCGATCCGGCTGGTGGCCGTGGAGAACCAGTGCACCGGCTTCGCCGGGTACGCCGGCGACCAGGACAACGACCCGGGCAACAACACCGACTGCAAGACCGGGTCGGACCGCGGCACGATCGTGCACGCCGCGGAGCTGCAGGTCTTCTGACCGACTCGCCGGCACCCACCGCAGGCCGGTCACCCCCGGGGCGGCCGGCTTGCGTGGCCCGGCGCGACCCGCAAGTGTGGAGAGCATGGTCGGACGCATCCCCGTCATGAACGTCACCCCCCTCGTCGACCTCGGACGACAGCCCGCGAAGGCGACGGTCGGCGAGCCGTTCCCGGTGAGGGCGACGGTCTTCCGCGAGGGCCACGACAAGCTGAGCGCCGAGGTGGTCCTCAGCGGCCCCGACGGCGTCCGACGCGCGCCGGTCCGGATGGTCGCCGACGGCGAGGAGCCCGACCGCTACGTCGCGTGGGTGACTCCCGACGTCGAAGGCGCGTGGACCTTCGAGGTGCACGGCTGGTCCGACCCGATCGCCACCTGGCAGTACGCCGCGGGCGTGAAGATCCCGGCGGGTGTCGACGTCGAGCTGATGTTCACCGAGGGTCGGCTGCTCCTGGAGCGGGTCCTCAAGGGACTCGGCAGGAGCTCCCCCCACGCCGCGGTCCTGCAGGGCGGCATCGACGCGGCCACCGACACCGACCGGCCGGCGCCGGCGCGGCTGGCCGCGCTGCAGTCGCCCGACCTGGTCGAGGTGCTGCACACCCACCCGCTGCGGGAGTTCGTCACCGTCGAGGGCCCCTTCCCGGCGTACGCCGACCGTGAGCGCGCCCTGTTCGGCAGCTGGTACGAGTTCTTCCCGCGCTCGGAGGGCGCGACCCGCGACGCCAGGACGGGCGCGGTCACCAGCGGCACGTTCGCGACGGCGGCGAAGCGGCTCGACGCGGTCGCCGCGATGGGCTTCGACGTCATCTACCTGCCTCCGATCCACCCGATCGGCGAGGTCAACCGCAAGGGGCCGAACAACACGCTCACCCCGACCCCCGAGGACACCGGCTCGCCGTGGGCGATCGGCAGCAAGGACGGCGGTCACGACGCGATCCACCCCGACCTCGGCACCCTGGCCGACTTCGACGCCTTCGTCGACCGCGCCGGCTCGCTGGGTCTCGAGGTGGCGCTCGACCTCGCGCTGCAGGCGGCGCCGGACCACCCCTGGGTGACGAGCAACCCCGAGTGGTTCACGACCCGCGCCGACGGCACCATCGCCTACGCCGAGAACCCGCCGAAGAAGTACCAGGACATCTACCCGATCAACTTCGACAACGACCCCGCCGGCATCTCCGCGGAGGTGCTGCGCGTCGTGCGGCACTGGATGGCGCACGGCGTCCGGATCTTCCGGGTGGACAACCCGCACACCAAGCCGGTCGCCTTCTGGGAGTGGCTGCTGCGCGAGGTCCGCTCGACCGACCCCGACGTGCTCTTCCTGTCCGAGGCGTTCACCCGTCCGGCGATGATGCACGCGCCTCGGCGCGATCGGCTTCCACCAGTCCTACACGTACTTCACCTGGCGCACCGCCAAGGCCGAGATCGAGGACTACCTCGTCGAGCTCGCGTCCGAGTCCGACCACACGATGCGGCCCAACTTCTTCGTGAACACGCCCGACATCCTCCACGCGTTCCTGCAGTACGGCGGACCCGCGGCGTTCAAGATCCGGGCCGTGCTCGCGGCGACCGGGTCCCCGAGCTGGGGCGTGTACGCCGGGTACGAGCTGTTCGAGCACGTCGCGGTCAAGCCGGGCAGCGAGGAGTACCTCGACTCGGAGAAGTACCAGATCCGGATCCGCGACTGGGACGGCGCCGCGGCCGAGGGACGCACCCTCGCGCCGTACCTCACCCGGCTCAACGAGGTCCGGCGCGACCACCGGGCGCTGCAGCTGCTGCGCAACGTGACCATCCACCGCACCGACGACGACCACGTGCTCGCGTTCAGCAAGCGGGCCGACCTTCCCGACGGGCACGCCGACGTCGTCATCGTGGTGGTCAACCTCGACCCGCACGCGACCCGGGAGACCATGGTCCACCTCGACCTCGAGGCCCTCGGCTTCGGCTGGGACGACTCGTTCGTCGTCCACGACGAGATCACCGGCGAGACCTGGTCGTGGGGCGAGCACAACTACGTCCGGCTCGATCCCGGCCACGAACCCGCGCACGTCCTGACCGTGAGGAGGCCTCCGTTGACCGAGGTGATCGCCGGAGATCCCGTGCAGGCCTCCCGTCCGGAGCCCGTCAACACCACCCCCGACTGGTTCAAGACCGCCGTCTTCTACGAGGTGCTGGTGCGGTCGTTCCGCGACTCCAACGCCGACGGCACCGGCGACTTCCTGGGCCTGATCGAGAAGCTCGACTACCTGCAGTGGCTGGGTGTCGACTGCCTGTGGGTGCCGCCGTTCTTCACCTCGCCGCTGCGCGACGGGGGCTACGACGTCGCCGACTACACCGACATCCTCCCCGAGTGCGGGACGGTCGAGGACTTCCAGCTGTTCCTCGACGAGGCCCACAAGCGGGGCATCCGGGTGATCATCGACTTCGTCATGAACCACACGAGTGACGCCCACCCGTGGTTCCAGGAGTCGCGGCGCGACCCCGACGGCCCCTACGGCGACTTCTACGTGTGGTCCGACACCGACGACCTCTACGAGGACGCCCGGATCATCTTCGTCGACACCGAGCCGTCGAACTGGACGTGGGACCCGGTGCGCGGCCAGTACTTCTGGCACCGGTTCTTCCACCACCAGCCGGACCTGAACTTCGACAACCCGAAGGTCCACGACGCCATGATCGAGGCGATGGACTTCTGGCTGGCGATGGGCCTGGACGGCTTCCGGCTCGACGCGGTCCCCTACCTCTACGAGCGACCGGGCACCAACGGCGAGAACCTCCCCGAGACCCACGAGATGCTCAAGAAGGTCCGCCGGTTCGTCGACGACAAGTACCCCGGCACCGTGCTGCTCTGCGAGGCCAACCAGTGGCCCGCCGACGTCGTCGAGTACTTCGGCGACCCGGAGGTCGGCGGCGACGAGTGCCACATGGCGTTCCACTTCCCGGTGATGCCGCGCATCTTCATGGCGGTGCGGCGCGAGTCGCGCTACCCGATCTCCGAGATCATGGAGCAGACCCCGTCGATCCCGGACAGCTGCCAGTGGGGCATCTTCCTGCGCAACCACGACGAGCTGACGCTCGAGATGGTCACCGACGAGGACCGCGACTACATGTGGGCGGAGTACGCCACCGACCCGCGGATGAAGGCCAACATCGGCATCCGTCGCCGGCTCGCGCCGCTGCTCGACCACGACACCAACCGGATGGAGCTGTTCACCGCGCTCCTGCTGTCGCTGCCCGGCTCCCCCGTCCTCTACTACGGCGACGAGATCGGGATGGGCGACAACATCTGGCTCGGCGACCGCGACGGCGTGCGTACGCCGATGCAGTGGACCCCCGACCGCAACGCCGGCTTCTCCGCGGCGACCCCCGGCCGGCTGCACCTGCCGCTGGTCCAGGACCCGGTCACCGGCTACCAGAGCGTCAACGTCGAGTCGCAGCTGGAGAACTCCTCCTCGCTGCTGCACTGGACGCGCCGGATCATCCACGCCCGTCGCAACCACCCGGCGTTCGGGCTCGGCACCTTCGCCGACCTCGGCGGGTCGAACCCGAGCGTGCTCTCCTACGCCCGCGAGTACGTCGACGACGAGGGACGCGAGGACGTCATCGTCTGCGTCAACAACCTCTCGCGCTTCCCGCAGCCGGTCGAGCTCGACCTGCGGCGCTGGGAGGGCAGCGTGCCGGTGGAGCTGCTGGGCGGCGTCCCGTTCCCCGCCGTCGGCGAGCTGCCGTATCTCCTGACGCTGGGTGGGTACGGGTTCTACTGGTTCCGGCTGACCCGGCCGGCCACCGAGGAAGGAGCCACCCCGTGACCGACGACCCGACGCTTCTCAGGACCCTGCACGACTTCGTGGCCAGGCGCGCTGGTTCGGCGGCAAGGGCCGCCCGTTCGCCGTCACCCGCGAGCCGTCGGCTCGGCACCCTCGGCGACGGCGAGCCGACGCTCGCCCTCGAGCTGGTGACCCTCGGCTACGACGACGCCGAGGGCGGCGAGGACTACTACCAGGTGCCGCTCGCCCACTACCCCGGGCCGCAGGAGCACCTCCAGCACGCGCTCCGTCGGCTCGTGGGACGACCCCGAGCTCGGGACGACCTACGTCTACGACGCGGTGCACGACCGGGCCGCCGATGGGCCTGCTGTACGCCGCGTTCGACCACCCGCCGGCCGGCGACCTCCACTTCGAGCGGATCCCGGGTCACGAGCTCGACCTCACCACCCACTCCACGTTGCTCTCCGGCGAGCAGTCGAACTCGTCGGTCGCCTTCGGCGAGGACTCGCTGCTCAAGCTGTTCCGCCGGATCACGCCGGGTCGCAACCCCGACATCTCGGTGCACGAGGTGCTGACCCGCGCGGGGTCCGACCACGTCGCGGCGCTGTACGGCTGGCTCGAGGCCCCGTCCGAGGGCGAGGGCGAGGACGTGCTGCAGCTGGCGATGCTCCAGCAGTTCCTGCGCACCGCGAGCGACGGCTGGGAGCTGGCGCTGGCCAGCGTCCGCAACCTGTTCGCCGAGGGTGACCTGCATGCCGACGAGGTCGGCGGCGACTTCGCCGGAGAGGCGGCCCGCCTGGGCGTTGCGCTGCGCGAGACCCACGAGACGCTGGCCGAGCACTTCCCCCGGCGTACCCGCGACGCTGCCGAGCAGGCGGAGCTGGCGGCGGCGATGCACGCGCGGCTCGACGCCGCCGCCCGCATCGTGCCGGAGCTCGCCGCCCACGCCGGACAGCTCGAGGAGGTCTTCGACCGCGTCACCGGGCTCACCGACGTGACGATCCAGCAGATCCATGCCGACCTGCACCTCGGCCAGACTCTGCGCACCGTGAAGGGATGGAAGATCGTGGACTTCGAGGGCGAACCCGCCAAGCCGCTGGCCGAGCGGGTCCTGCCCGACTCCCCGTGGCGCGACGTGGCCGGCATGCTGCGGTCCTTCGACTACGCACCGCGGGTCGTCGAGCGCACCTACGGCGACTCCGAGCCGAGCGGCGCCGACCAGCGCGCCTTCCGGGCCGCGGAGTGGTCCAAGCGCAACCGGGCGGTCTTCCTGGAGGCCTACGCCGGGCGGTCGCTGACCCCCGACGAGGAGACCCTGCTGGCGGCGTACGTCGCCGACAAGGCGGTCTACGAGGCGGTCTACGAGGCACGCAACCGACCGACGTGGGTGTCCATCCCGCTCGACGCGATCGCAGAGGTGGTGGCCGCATGAGCGCCCCGAGGAGCAGCATGAAGCCGGTCCCGACCGAGGAGCTCGACGTCCTGGTCCGGGGCGAGCACGGGCACCCGCACTCGGTGCTCGGTCCGCACCCGCACGACGGCGGCGTGACGGTCCGGGTCCTCAAGCCGCTGGCCGCCTCGGTCGCCGTGACCTACGGCGACGAGCGGGTCGAGCTCGACGCACGAGCACGAGGGCGTGTGGGCCGGCGTGCTCCCGGGCGAGGACGTGCCCGGCTACCGGCTCGAGGTCAGCCTACGGCGACGACGCGCCGCTCACGGTCGACGATCCCTACCGGTTCCTGCCGACCCTGGGCGAGATCGACCTCCACCTCATCAACGAGGGCCGCCACGAGAACCTCTGGGAGGTCCTCGGGGCGCGGGTCCACCGCTACGAGGGGCCGCTCGGACGACGCCGTCACCGGCACCTCGTTCGCCGTGTGGGCACCGTCCGCGCGCGGGATCCGGGTGAAGGGCTCGTTCAACAACTGGGACGGCCGCGAGCACCCGATGCGCCAGCTCGGCAGCTCCGGCGTCTGGGAGCTGTTCGTCCCCGACACCGGCTCCGGGCACCGTCTACAAGTTCGCGGTGCTCGGCGCCGACGGCCAGTGGCGCGAGAAGGCCGACCCGATGGCCTTCCACACCGAGGTCCCGCCGCTGACCGGGTCGGTCGTCTTCGACGCCCGGCTACGAGTGGGGTGACGACGCCTGGATGACCGACCGCGCGTCCAGCCGGCCGCTGACCGAGCCGATGTCGACGTACGAGGTCCACCTCGGCTCGTGGCGCAAGAGAGACGGTCGGACGCTCACCTACGCCGAGCTCGCCGACGAGCTGGTCCCCTACCTCACCGACCTGGGCTTCACCCACGTCGAGTTCCTGCCGGTGATGGAGCACCCGTTCGGCGGCTCCTGGGGCTACCAGGTCACGTCGTACTACGCCCCGACGTCGCGCTTCGGCGACCCGGACGGCTTCCGGCACCTCGTCGACCGGCTGCACCAGGCCGGCATCGGCGTCATCGTGGACTGGGTGCCGGCGCACTTCCCGAAGGACGAGTTCGCGCTCGCCCGGTTCGACGGGACGCCGCTCTACGAGGACCCCAACCCCTCGCGCGGCGAGCACCCCGACTGGGGCACCTACGTCTTCAACTTCGGTCGACGCGAGGTGCGGAACTTCCTGGTCGCCAACGCGCTGTACTGGCTCGAGGAGTTCCACATCGACGGGCTGCGGGTCGACGCCGTCGCCTCGATGCTCTACCTCGACTACTCGCGCGAGCCCGGGCAGTGGACGCCGAACGTGCACGGCGGCCGGGAGAACCTGGAGGCGGTGCAGTTCCTCCAGGAGATGAACGGCACCGTCGGCAAGCGGGTCCCCGGCGCGATCACGATCGCCGAGGAGTCGACCTCGTGGCCGGGCGTCACCCAGCCGACCTCGGAGGACGGCCTCGGCTTCTTCTTCAAGTGGAACATGGGCTGGATGCACGACTCGCTCGGCTACGTGGAGCACGAGCCGGTCCACCGCTCGTGGCACCACGGCGAGATGACCTTCTCGATCGTCTACGCGTGGTCGGAGAACTACGTGCTGCCGATCAGCCACGACGAGGTCGTCCACGGCAAGGGCTCGCTGCTGCGCAAGATGCCGGGTGACCGGTGGCAGCAGCTGGCCAACCTGCGCGCCTACCTCGCCTACATGTGGGCCCACCCCGGCAAGCAGCTGCTGTTCATGGGCGCCGAGCTCGGCCAGGAGTCGGAGTGGGCCGAGGCCCGCGAGCTCGACTGGTGGCTGCTCGACCACCCCGAGCACCGGGGCGTGCAGTCGCTGGTCCGCGACCTCAACCGGGTCTACCAGGACACCCCCGCGCTCTGGTCGAACGACAGCGACCCGGCGGCCTTCGAGTGGCTCGACGCCAACGACGCCGGCCGCAACGTCTTCTCGTTCCAGCGCCGGGGCGCCGACGGTGACGAGCTGGTCTGCGTGGCCAACTTCTCCGCCCAGCCGCACCACGACTACCGGCTGCCGATGCCGGCTGCCGGTGAGTGGGAGGAGGTCGTCAACACCGACGCCGAGTCCTACACCGGGTCGGGCGTCGGCAACCTCGGCACCGTCACCGCCGTCGCCGGCCCGGACGACCACCAGCACACGGGCCGGCCGGCGTACGCCGACATCCAGGTGCCACCCCTGGCCACGATCTGGCTGCGTGCCCGCGGTTCTGGCACGGCCTGACCCGGAACCCGGGGCGGCGCCGGACCTCGTTGTGTCACAGGGTGTGACACAACGCGCGCCTGGCCCGCCCCCGGAACCGGAACGGTGTGTGCCACGACCCTGTGGACGAGCGCAGCGGGCCGACCGCCTTCCACGGTAGGAACGAGGGGTGCCCAAGGTCGTCAACTACGCCTCCCGGTTCGTGCTGGTCCGTGAGGCCGCGTTCGCGGTCGTCCGGGACCGCGGCCCTGCCGCGCTCAGCAGGCACACCGTGGCAGCCGCCCTCGGCACTTCGGTCAACACGGTCCGGCGCCTGGTCGATCCCGGGGCAGACCTGCGGGGGCTGGCCGCGGACGAGGTGCGGCGACGACAACGCCACGGCCGCTACGGGCGGCTCCGCGACGCCGAGCCGGTCGACACGGCGTGCCACGTGGTCCGCGGACTGTTGCCCGACGAGTCGCGCCGGGTCGCCGAGGAGCTGGTCTGGCTCCGGCTCCAGCTCGACGCCGCTCGCCTCCCCGCACACGCCCGGGCGACCGAGACACCGGTCAGCACCGCCTTCCAGGTGGCGGAGCACGGCCACCCGGCGGAGGCCGGCACGGATCCCGACGTGGGCGCTGCCGTGGAGCCCGACCCGGTCGCCCATCATCGTCAGGACTACGAGGAGGAGGTCGCACTCCGGATCGACCAGGCGGTGGTGGTCCTCGACGCGGTGGACCGGCCTTCGGAGTCGGTGCGGTTGCGGGCCGTGATCGACGGCGTGATCCTCGGTGTCTGCCTCGGCCGCCTCACCCCCGAGGAGGGCGTGGCCGCGGTGGAACGGCACCTCCGACTCGTCTTCGCCGCGGCAGGACTGCCGGGCTAGGGTGAGTCAGGTGAGCGATTCCCACCCGACCGTCGAGACCGTCGACGAGGGCGTCGCGCGGGTGACCTGGCCGGCGCAGCTCCACGCCGCCGACCTGTGGGCAGCCGTCGACGTCGTCCGGCGCGTGGTCGACGAGGCGCTGGCGGGACACGGACGGGTCGAGACCTGGGTGGCTGCGGAGGACCAGGCGGCGCAACGGGTCGCCACCTGGTCGGGCCTGCGGCGGGAGGGCGTGATGCGGGGCGTCGGCGGCGACCTGATCGTCTACGCGCGGCTGGAGTCCGATGCCCCGGTGTCCGAGCCCGGTGGGTTCCGGTCGCTGCTCAACTCCTTCCTCCCCCGCAAGCGCGCCATCAGCCAGCTCCTGGTGCGCGACACCGACGACCGGGTGCTGCTCTGCGAGCTCACCTACAAGCGCGACTGGGACCTGCCCGGAGGCGTGGTCGAGGTCGGCGAGTCTCCGAAGCTGGCCGTTGCCCGCGAGGTGCGCGAGGAGCTGAGGCTCGACCTGGTGCCGGGCGACCTGCTGCTGACCGACTGGCTGCCGCCGTGGGGCGGCTGGGACGACGCCGTCTGCCTGGTCTTCGACGGCGGCACCCACGATGCCTCGATCCTCGACGCGATGGTCCGCGAGGAACGCGAGATCCGGTCCGCCCGCTTCTGCACCCTCGACGAGGTGCGCGCCCGGTGCGCGGACTTCACCGCCCGCCGGGTCGAGGCCGCGCTCGGCAACGTCCACGGCGCCGCGGCGGCGTACGCCGAGAGCGGCCGACCCGGCCACGGACGCGACTGATCGCCGGGCATCCTCGCCAACGCGCCCGCCACACGCCAAGATCGGCACATGGGCTTCGTCTACGACTTCGCAGCAGGCAACCGGGACCAGCGGGACCTGCTGGGTGGCAAGGGGGCGAACCTCGCCGAGATGACCAACCTGGGGCTGCCCGTTCCACCCGGGTTCACCATCACCACGGAGGCGTGCCGGTCCTACCTCCAGCACGGCGGTGAACCCGAGGGGTTGGCCGAGGAGGTCACCGACCACCTCGCCGCCCTCGAGAAGACCATGGGCCGCACCCTGGGCGAGGCCGGCGACCCGCTGCTGGTGAGCGTCCGCTCGGGCGCGAAGTTCTCGATGCCGGGGATGATGGAGACCGTCCTCAACATCGGTCTCAACGACGAGTCCGTGGTCGGCCTGGCCGCCCAGAGCAGCGACGACCGGTTCGCGCAGGACTCCTACCGCCGGCTGCTGCAGATGTTCGGCTCGACCGTGCTCGGCATCGACGGCGAACACTTCGCCGAGGCCCTCGACGAGGCCAAGCGAGCGCACGGCACCGACAACGACCTCGACCTCGACGCCGACGAGCTGCGCGCCCTGGTCTCGACCTTCAAGCAGATCGTCCTCGAGCACACCGGCCGCCCCTTCCCCCAGGACCCGCGCGAGCAGCTCGACCTCGCCGTCCGGGCCGTCTTCGACTCCTGGAACACCGACCGTGCCCGGCTCTACCGTCGCCGGGAACGGATCCCGGAGGATCTCGGCACCGCGGTCAACATCCAGTCGATGGTCTTCGGCAACTTCGGGATGGACTCCGGCTCCGGTGTCGCCTTCACCCGCGACCCGGCGAGCGGCAACCAGGGCGTCTACGGCGACTACCTGCAGAACGCCCAGGGCGAGGACGTGGTCGCCGGCATCCGCAACACCGTCTCGCTGGCCGACTTCGGCGACATCGACCGGGTCTCCTACGACGACCTGATGGCCATCATGACGCGGCTCGAGCGGCACTACCAGGACATGTGCGACATCGAGTTCACCGTCGAGCGCGGCAAGCTGTGGATGCTGCAGACCCGGGTCGGGAAGCGTACGCCGGAGGCCGCCTTCCGGATCGCGGTGCACATGGTCGACGAGGGACTCATCGGCCTCGACGAGGCGGTGCTGCGGGTGACCGGCGACCAGCTGGCCCAGCTGATGTTCCCCCGCTTCGACGAGACCGGCCGAGCGGACCCTGCTCGCGACGGGCATGAACGCCTCCCCCGGTGCCGCCGTCGGCCGGTGCGTGTTCGACTCCGACACCGCCGTGGCCTGGGCCGAGCGCGGCGAGGACGTGATCCTGGTCCGCAAGGAGACCACTCCCGACGACCTGCACGGCATGGTGGCCGCCCGCGGCATCCTCACCAGTCGCGGCGGCAAGACCTCCCACGCGGCCGTCGTCGCCCGCGGCATGGGCCGGACCTGCGTCTGCGGCGCCGAGTCGCTCGACGTCGACGTGAAGGCCAAGGAGTTCCGGGTGCGCGACGGGCAGACCGTGGCCGAGGGGGACGTCATCTCGATCGACGGCACGACCGGCGAGGTGTTCGCCGGCGAGGTCCCGGTCTCCGCCTCGGTCATCGTGCGTCACTTCGAGGGCGAGAAGATCGACGACGACCTGGTCTCGGCGGTCTCCCGGATCATGGCGCACGCCGACGGTGCCCGGCGGCTGCGGGTCCGGGCCAACTCCGACACCCCCGACGACGCGGCACGTGCGCGCAAGTTCGGTGCGCAGGGCATCGGCCTGTGCCGCACCGAGCACATGTTCCTCGGCGACCGCCGGGAGCTGGTCGAGCGACTGATCGTCGCCGAGGACGAGGCCACGCAGCGCGAGGCGCTCGACGCCCTGCTGCCGCTGCAACGGCAGGACTTCACCGAGATCTTCGAGGCGATGGACGGCCTCCCCGTGACGATCCGGCTGATCGACCCGCCGCTCCACGAGTTCCTGCCCGACCTCACCGACCTCTCGGTGAAGGTCGCGCTGGCCGAGGCGCGCGGCGACGAGTCGGAGCGCGACCGGGTGCTGCTCCGCCACGTGCGGCGGCTGCACGAGCAGAACCCCATGCTGGGCCTGCGCGGTGTGCGCCTCGGCATCCAGATCCCCGGTCTCTTCGTGATGCAGGCCCGCGCGATCCTCGAGGCCGCCGCGGACCACGCCGCCTCGGGCGGTCGGCCACTGCCGGAGATCATGATCCCGCTCGTGGCGAGCGTGCGGGAGCTCGACGTGGTCAAGGCCGACATCCTGGGCGTCGCCCAGGAGGTGCAGGCCGAGCGCGACGTACGCCTCGACTTCAAGATCGGCACCATGATCGAGCTGCCGCGGGCCGCCTTCCTCGCCGACCGGATCGCCGGGTCCGCCGACTTCTTCTCCTTCGGCACCAACGACCTCACCCAGATGGCCTGGGGCTTCTCACGCGACGACGTGGAGGCTGCCTTCTTCCCGCGCTACTTCGACCACGGGATCTTCGACGTCTCCCCCTTCGAGTCGCTCGACCAGCTCGGCGTCGGGGGCATGGTCGAGATGGGGACGACGAAGGGTCGCGAGACCAAGCCCGACCTGAAGGTCGGCATCTGCGGCGAGCACGGCGGCGACCCACGCTCGATCCACTTCTTCGACCGGATCGGGCTCGACTACGTGTCGTGCTCGCCGTTCCGGGTGCCGGTGGCCCGGCTCGAGGCCGGCCGGTCGGTGCTCGCCCAGCGCTGAGAAGGACGCTGGCGGCCCCTCAGAACAGGCCTGTCAGAACAGGGTCGTCAGAACAGGGCCGACGCCAGGTGCTGACGCCCCTTGAGCACCCGCGGGTCGTCGTTGCCGACCGCGCCGAAGAGGCCGAGCAGGTGCTCGCGGGCGACGTCACGCTCCTTGCCCGACGTACGCCGGACCAGGTCGATGAGCCGGCGGAACGCGTCGTCGACGTGGCCGCCGAGCAGGTCGAGGTCGGCGACCAGCGTCTGCGCGTCCACGTCGTCCGGGCTGGCGGCTGCCGCGTCGCGGGCGGCCTGGAGGTCGACCCCGCGGGTGCGCTGCAGGAGCTTCGCCATGGCCAGGCCGGCGGCGGCCTCGGCGTCGGCCGGGTTGGCGTCGACCAGCTTCTGGTACTCCGCCACCGCCCCGTCGACGTCGTCGGCCTCGAGCGCTGCCTGGGCCGGGGCGTAGCGCGGGTCGACGGCCGGCTCCCCGGTCTCGTCCGTGCCGGCTTCGGGCTGCGCGCCGCGCGGCTGGTGGCGACCGGTGATGCCCTGGGTGGTGAGCTGCTGGACGACCTGGGTCAGCGCCTGCCGCAGCTCGTCGACCGGGACCGCGTCCTGCAGCAGCGGCATCGGCCGCCCGTCGATGACGGCGACCACGAGCGGCACGGACGGGATCTGCATCGCCTGCGCGATCGAGGGCGTGGCGTCGATGTCGACCAGCCCGACGAGGAAACGGCCCTCGAACTCGTCCGCCAGGGCTGCCAGGTCGTCGGCGAGCTGGCCGCTCTCGGGCATCCGCGTGCGCGAGTAGAACGCCAGCAGCACCGGCGCCGTCATCGAGGCCTCGATGGTGCCCTGGAAGTTCTGCTCGTCGATCGTGACCGAGTACGCCGAGCCGCCCGTCCCTCCGACCCACCGGGGCCGGGCCACCGGCTGCCGTCGTCGGGGCGGGGCTGGCCGCGGGGCGCTGGAAGCTGGAGAGGTCGATCGCTCCGGGACGGCTGAACGGTTGCTGCGTCATGCCGCAATACTAGGGACGCTCAGAACCGGGCCGGCTCCCGGTACTCGCCCCACTCGGCGCGGAGCACGTCACAGATCTCGCCGAGCGTCGCCTCGACCCGGCAGGCCTCGAGCATCGCCTCGATCATGTTGTCGTCGGTGCGCCCGACCTCGACCATCCGCTGCAGCGCGGCCTTCACCGCGGCGTCGTCGCGGCCCGCCTTGCGGTCGGCCAGCAGCCGGACCTGGTCGACCTCGACCTCGTGGCTCACCCGCAGGATCTCCAGGTCGTGGGTGACGGAGTGCTCGTGGCAGTTCACGCCGACGATCCGCTTGTCGCCCTTCTCCAGCGCCACCTGGTACTGGAAGGCGGCCTCCGCGATCTCGGACATGAACCAGCCGTCCTCGATGCCCTGGAGCAGGCCGCGGGTGACCGGGTTCTCACCGTCGCGGGTCGCCTGCGCGAGCGCCTCGGTGTCGGCATGGGTCAGCGTGCTGCCGCCCATCGACAGGACCTTGTCGAAGATCGCGTTGGCCTCGGCCTCGATCTGGTCGGTCAGCGCCTCGACGTACCAGCTGCCGCCCAGCGGGTCGGCGACGTTGACGACGCCGGTCTCCTCCATGATCACCTGCTGCGTGCGCAGCGCGATCTCGGCGGCCTGCTCGCTCGGCAGCGCGAGCGTCTCGTCGAGGGCGTTGGTGTGGAGGCTGTTGGTGCCGCCCAGGACGGCCGAGAGCGCCTCGATGCCGGTGCGGACCACGTTGTTGTAGGGCTGCTGCGCGGTGAGCGAGACACCCGCGGTCTGGGTGTGGAACCGCAGCCACTGCGCCTTCTCGGTCTGCGCGCCGTAGACGTCGCGCATCCAGCGCGCCCAGATCCGGCGGGCGGCGCGGAACTTCGCGATCTCCTCGAAGAAGTCGACGTGGGCGTCGAAGAAGAACGACAGCCCGGGGGCGAACTTCTCGATGTCGAGGCCGCGGGACAGGCCGAGCTCGACGTACCCGAAGCCGTCGGCGAGGGTGAAGGCCAGCTCCTGCGCGGCCGTCGAGCCGGCCTCGCGGATGTGGTAGCCGGAGACGGAGAGCGGCTTGTAGGCGGGGATCGACTCGGCGCAGTACTCCATCAGGTCGCCGATCAGCCGCAGGTGCGGCTCCGGGGTGAAGAGCCACTCCTTCTGGGCGATGTACTCCTTGAAGATGTCGGTCTGCAACGTGCCGTTGAGGCCGCCGGTGTCGACACCGGCCCGCTCGGCGGCGACCAGCATCATGCAGAAGACCGGTACGGCGGGGCCGCTGATCGTCATCGAGGTGGTGACCTCGCCGAGGTCGATCCCGGCGAAGAGACGCTCCATGTCCGCGGCCGAGTCGATGGCCACGCCGCAGTGGCCGACCTCGCCCAGGCTCATGGGGTCGTCGGAGTCGCGGCCCATGAGCGTCGGCATGTCGAAGGCAACCGACAGTCCGCCCCCGCCCCGGCCCAGGATCATGTGGTAGCGCTCGTTGGTCTGCTCGGCGTTGCCGAAGCCGGCGAACTGCCGGATCGTCCAGGTGCGGCCGCGGTAGCCGGTCGGGTAGAGGCCACGGGTGAAGGGGAACTGCCCCGGCCACTGGCCATCGTCCTGGGAGTCGTCGGGACCGTACGCCGGCGCCACCTCCATTCCGCTCAGCGTGGTGAAGTCGACGTCACGGACGCGCCCCGCGTCGTACGCCGCGTCGTAGCGGGACTGCCAGCGGTCACGTGCGGTGTCGGCCATGCCGCAAATAGTAGGACGTCCAACTACATCGTGCGACTCAGCGAGCCCGGCGGTTGAGGTGCGAGCCGAGTCCGGTGGTTGAGGTGCGAGCGCAGCGAGCCTCGAAACCCCCGGACCGACATCAGCGAGCCTGATCAGCGAGCCCGGTGGTTGAGGTGCGAGCGCAGCGAGCCTCGAAACCCCCGGCCCGACGATCAGCGGGTCCACCGGTGGACCCGGCCGTCGCGCACCTCGACCGTGGCCGGCGGTCGGGGCGTGGGGTGGTCGGCGAGGTGCGCCAGCAGCCGGTTGCGGCCGACCACCTCGACGTCGCCGTCGCGGAACCGGACCTGGGGGTGCAGCAGCGGCCGCAGCTCGCCCCACTCCTGCTGCTCCACCCGGTCCCAGGCGAGGGCCGCCGGAGCCGGCAGGTCCGGGAGGTCGTGCAGCATCCGGGGCACGCACATCCGCCAGGCGTCGGTCACCAGCTCGCGCATCTCGGTGTCGTCGAGGCGTGGGAGGCGCGCGCAGACCCACTGGTAGCGCAGGTCGGAGGTCGGCGGCAGGAAGAACGTCCCGGGATCGGACTCGACCAGGCCGTCGCGCTCCGCCGACGGGTAGCCGAAGCCCATCGCCAGCTCGTCCCGGCTGAAGGCGACGTACACCAGCTGCCTGACCTTGAGCTTCCACCGGCCGCGGACGTGGGCCTCGTAGCTGCGCGGGAGGGCGAGCCCGACCGTGCGCACGTCGTCGGCGGTGGTCACCCGTCCAGCATGGCAAACCGCGACCGGCTCAGAAGTCGCCCGCGGCCCTGCCGCACCGGCCGCAGCAGCTCGGAGAGCCTGCCGAGCGCGTCGTCGTCGAGCACGCCCAGCCCGAAGTCGGCCCCGATCAGGTCGGCCGTCGCGGCCTGCACCGCGTCGCGGCCGCTGGCGGTGATCTCGGCGAGCACGGCCCGGCCGTCATCCGGGTGCGCGCGGCGTACGACGTGGCCGTCGGACTCGAGCTTGCGCACGATCGAGGTGACCGACGTCGGATGCACCTGCAGCCGCTCCCCCATCTTCCCCAGCGGCAGCGACCCGCGGGAGGAGAAGGTCAGCAGGACCAGCGCCTCGTAGCGCGCGAAGGTCAGCCCGTGCGGCTTGAGGATCGCGTCGAGCCGCCCGATCACGAGCTGCTGGACGCGCATCAGCGAGGTGACGGCATGCATCGCGGGGACGCCCGACCAGTGCTTCGCCCACTGCCGGGCTGCCTCGTCGATCGGGTCGAAGGGCAGCGCGGACATGCCGACGACCCTAGCCCGCAGCGGGACGGTGCCGGGTCCCGTCCTAACGCTCGACGAGGCCGTCGACGAAGGCCTCGAGGGCAGCACGGCCGAGGTCGTCCGGGCGTTGCCGAGGTGGTGACTTCATCAGGTACGACGAGGCCGAGACGAGCGGCCCTCCGATGCCACGGTCCAGGGCGATCTTCGCCGCGCGGATCGCGTCGATGATGATGCCCGCGGAGTTCGGGGAGTCCCAGACCTCCAGCTTGTACTCCAGGTTGAGCGGCACGTCGCCGAACGCGCGGCCCTCGAGTCGGACGTAGGCCCACTTCCGGTCGTCGAGCCACTCGACGTAGTCGGAGGGGCCGATGTGGACGTTCCGGGCACCGAGGTCGTGGCCGAGGTTGGAGGTGACCGCACGCGTCTTGGACACCCGCTTCGACTCCAGCCGATCGCGCTCGAGCATGTTCTTGAAGTCCATGTTGCCGCCGACGTTGAGCTGGAACGTGCGGTCCAGCTTCACGCCTCGGTCCTCGAACAGCTTCGCCAGCACCCGGTGGGTGATGGTCGCACCGACCTGGCTCTTGATGTCGTCGCCGATGACCGGGACGCCGGCGTCCTCGAACTTCTTGGCCCAGGCGGGGTCCGAGGCGATGAACACCGGCAGCGCGTTGACGAACGCCACGCCGGCTTCCATGGCGCAACGGGCGTAGTGCTTGTCCGCCTCCTCCGAACCGACCGGCAGGTAGGACACCAGGACGTCGGCGCGGGCTTCCCGGAGCGCGGCGACCACGTCGACCGGATCGGCCGGGGACTCCTCGATCGTCTGCCGGTAGTAGTGGCCCAGCCCGTCCCCGGTCGGACCCCGTTGCACGGTCACCCCCGCGGGCGGTACGTCGCAGAACCGGATCGTGTTGTTCTCGCTGGCGCCGATCGCCTCGGAAAGGTCGAACCCGACCTTCTTCGCGTCCACGTCGAACGCCGCGACGAACTCCACGTCGGACACGTGGTAGCCCCCCATCTCCACGTGCATCAGACCCGGCACGGTGCTCGAGGCGTCCACGCCCCGGTAGTAGTGCACTCCCTGGACCAGCGCTGACGCACAGTTGCCGACGCCGGCCAGGGCTACGCGGATGGTGCCCATCCAGCTCACCTCGCTTCCTCCGTGTTGGTGTTCTCCTGTGGGTTCATGACGATGGGATCGGCTCACGTGCGCCCGAGTGCTCGGAAGGTCCACCCCGCCCGTCGCCAGCGCTCCGGATCCAGCGCGTTGCGGCCGTCGAGGAGATACCGGCGGGCGACCACGTCCGCCAGGGCATCCGGAGACAGGTCACGGAACTCGGGCCACTCCGTCAGGTGCAGCAGGACGTCCGCGCCGCTCGCCGCCTCGATGACGGACTCCACGTGGCTCAGGCGTGGCTGCTGCGCCCAGGCCTTCTCACGCGCCACCGGGTCGTACACCCGGACCCGGGCCCCCCGACGCTGCAGCTGGGCCGCCACGTCCAGGGCCGGGGAGTCGCGGACGTCGTCCGAGCCGGGCTTGAACGAGGCACCGAGGACCCCGACACGTCGACCGGCGACGCTGCCGCCGCAGGCCTCCTCCGCCAGCTCCACCATGCGCGTCCGGCGGTGGAGGTTGATGCGGTCGACCTCGCGCAGCAGGGACGCCGCCTGCATGACCCCGAGCTCCTCTGCCTGTGCCGTCAGCGCCCGGATGTCCTTGGGGAGGCAGCCGCCGCCGAAGCCGATCCCGGCGCGCAGGAACCGTTCACCGATCCGCGGGTCGCGGCCGAGCGCCGAGCTGAGGTCGGAGACGTCGGCGCCGACGGCATCGCAGAGCTCCGCCATCACGTTGATGAACGAGATCTTCGTGGCGAGGAAGGCGTTCGCGGCCACCTTCACCAGCTCCGCGGTGCGCAGGTCGGTGACCACCAACGGGACGCCGTCCGCCAGCTGCCCCGCGTAGACCTCGCGCAGCACCTTCTCCGCGATCTCGGACCGGACGCCGATCACGATCCGGTCCGGCCGCAGGGTGTCCTCGACCCCGTGCCCCTCGCGCAGGAACTCCGGGTTCCAGGCCAGCTCCACGTCGCCGTCCGCGGGTGCGGTCTCGGCCAGGATGCGCCGCCAGCCGCTCGGCCGTGCCGACCGGCACCGTGGACTTCCCGACCACCACGCACTGTCGTCGCAGGTGCGGAGCGAGGGCTCGCACTGCCGCGTCCAGCTGGCTGGTGTCCGCGTCGCAGGCTTCCCCGGCGCTGCGGCGTACCCACGCACAGGAAGTGGACGTCACCGAAGTCACCGCACTCCTCGAAGGAGCTGCTGAACCGCAACCGGCCGGTGGCGACGTGACGCCGGACCAGCTCGTCGAGACCGGGCTCGTGGAAGGGCAGCTCGCCTCGGGTCAGGGTCTCGACCTTGTGGGCGTCGACGTCGACGCCGAGCACGTCCCAGCCGGCCTCGGCCAGCCCGGCCGCATGCGTAGTACCCAGGTACCCGGTGCCCACCACGGTCAGCTGCATCGCCATGGCTCCCCCTCTGGCCCGTCGCCGCAGCGTCAGTGCTCGGCGGGTGATGCAAGGCGGAAGTCAGACGTGCCGTGGTGTGGCTGACTGCAGCCGACGGTACCCCCGCACCCGCGACGCCGGATCACCCAGTCTGGTGGAGTCCCCACCCCAATTTTCGGTGCTGCCCTACGGCGCGGAGCGAGGCATGATGCCGGGACAAGGCGAAAGTTCACAGACTGTCTCGACATACTTTACCGCCCGTTCACCTCCCTCGGAGGCGCGCGTGGGCGGCCCGCAAGCTCGGATGGGAGCACGTCCCGCACGATCGACACTTCACGGCTGGTGACGGAGGATCTCGATGACGCGAGTCCTGGTCACGGGGGCGGCCGGCTTCATCGGCAGCCACCTGTGCGAGGAGCTGCTGCGACGCGGCTGTGACGTCCGGGGCCTGGACGCCTTCACCTCCTTCTACGACCCGGTGCGCAAGCGGGCCAACCTGACCGGCGTCGTGACCGACCCCAGGTTCGAGCTGGTGGAGGCCGACGTGCTCATGATGCGGCTGGAGCAGGTCGTCGACGACGTGGACGCCGTGGTGCACCTCGCCGGCGAGCCGGGGGTCTCGACGTCGTGGGGTCCGTCCTTCACCCGCTACCTGGACCGCAACGTGGTCGCCACGCAACGGCTGCTGGAGGCGGTCGCGAGGGCGCCACGGGTGGGCCGGCTCGTCCACGCGTCGAGCTCCTCGGTCTACGGGGTCGAGTCCGGCGCGCTCCGCGCCCGGGGGGAGCCGCGGCCCGCCAGTCCCTACGGCGTCAGCAAGCTCGCCGCCGAGGCGTTGGTGGGGGCCTACGCGGGCGCCTTCGGCCTCCCCGGGGTCTCCTTGCGCTACTTCTCCGTCTACGGACCGCGGCAGAGACCGGACATGGCCGCGCACCGTTTCACCGAGGCACTGCTGGACGGTCGGCCGCTGGAGCTGTTCGGGGACGGTGGACAGGTACGGGACTTCACCTACGTCGGCGACGTCGTCGACGCCACCGTGCGAGCGTGCTTCGCGGACCTCCCGCCGGCGGCCGTGCTCGACGTCGCGAGCGGCCGGCCGACCACCGTGGCGAGCCTGGTCGCCGAGCTCGAGGGACTCGTCGGCACCGTGGCCGTGCACGAGCCCCACGACGAACGACCCGGTGACGTGCCCCGGACAGCGGGACGCCCGGACGAGGCCCGCACCCACCTGGGCTGGACCCCCGACACCAGGTTGCGTGACGGACTGTCGCAACAGGTGGCGTGGCATCGCAGCCTGCGGTCCGCGAGTACCCAGACCGTGCCGCACGCGGAACCCGTGTGGGACCCCGCGGTCGGGCAGTAGCCATGAACACGGCCCCAGCCGGTCCCCGCCTGTTGATCTACTCGCAGGACGGGCTGGGTCTGGGGCACCAGCGACGCACGAGCCTGCTGGCCACGGCGTTCCTCGACGCTCGACCGGACGCGAGCGTGCTGACGATGTCCGACTCCCCGATCGGACAGTTCTTCTCGACGTCCCCGGGTCACGACTACCTGAAGCTGCCCTCGATCCGGAAGCTCGGCCCCGGCGACTGGCGGCGCGGTCTCCCTGTCGATGCCGTTCCAGGACGTGCTGGGGCTGCGCCGCGACCTGATCCGGATCGCCGCGGACAGGTTCGGGCCCGACGTGCTCCTGGTCGACCACATGCCGCACGGCGCCATGGGTGAGCTGCTGCCGACCCTGGAGCTGCTCCGGGGCCGCGGCGTGCGCACGGTGCTCGGGCTGCGAGACATCGTGGACGCTCCGACCACGGTGCGTCGGCGGTGGCAGGTCGAGGGCGCCTTCGACGCGGTGCGGCAGTACTTCGACCGGGTCCTGGTCTACGGGTCACGCACTGTCTTCGACGTCGCAGCACAGTACGCCTGGCCGGCCGACCTGACGGACCGGCTGCACTACTGCGGCTACGTCTGCGCGCCGGGCCCGTCCGGCTCGCCGGACGAGGTCCGTCGCCACGTGCTGAGCGACGCTCCTGACAGCCAGCTCGTGGTCGCGATGGCCGGTGGTGGAGCCGATTCCCACCAGTTGTTCGCGACGCTCCTGCGCGCCGTACCGGCGCTGCTCCGCCAGCGACGCTGCGTGGTCGTGGTCGTCACCGGACCTTTCCTCCCGGAGTCGCAGCGAGCCGAGCTCCGCATGCTCGCCCGGGGGCTCCCCGTGCGCCTGGTCCACACCGTCGACGACGCGCCCGGCTACATCGCCGCAGCTGACCTCGTGGTCGGCATGGCCGGCTACAACACCACCGTCGAGATCGTCAGCATGGCGTCGCGGGCGCTCCTCGTGCCGCGCCCCGGCCCCAGCGCCGAGCAGCGGATGCGTGCCAGCCGGTTCGCCGAGCGCGGCTGGGTCGGGTGGCTCAGTCCCGAGTCGTTGACCCCGGCGCTGCTGGCCGAGGCGATGCTCGACGCCCTCGCGAGCCCGCCTCCCCGGCCCTCGGAGGCCCCCGATCTCGGGGGGACGGCCCGTGCCGTGCAACACCTGCTCTCCGGCGACGTCGAGGTCGCTCCGCCCCTGCGCATCCCCATGGCGGCGCCCCCCGTCGAGAGCCCCGGACAGAACGGGACACCGCGGCCGAGGAGCCGGGTTCTCCGCCCGCCGGCGACCACGGCCGCACGGGTGGCCGCTACCAGCACGATGCAGGCGCCGACCACAACGCCCCTCACCGTCCGCCACCGCGTCACGCGCCGGCCCGTCCCTGGAGGAGGTGTTGTCCGGCACCCTGGGCGCCGACGCCGTGCGGCACGTCGTGGTCGCGCCCCGCCGTCACGGCCTGGCCGACCTGCTCGAGGCGTGCCACCCCACCGGGCGCGTGGCATCCGTGCGCCTGCTGCGCACGAAGTACAAGCCCGGACGCAAGCTCACCGGCTACTACCGCGCCCGGGTGGAGGGTGCCGGACGGGAACCCGTGCCCCTGGCCGTCACCTGGTGCTCGCAACCGGCAGCAGACCCGCTGCCGGTGATCACGGACGACGCCGGCCGCATCGCGTTCGCCCGGCTGACGGCCCGGTCCTCCGACGGCCGCACCAGCCTGCTCGTCTCGCCGGCCGACCCGGCCATGCCCCAGCTCGCGCGACTTCACGACCCGGTCCACCTCGCCGAGGTGCTGGCCGGGCTGACGCACGGCACGGCGGACGCCGGTCATGCCCTGGCGGTCAGGTCGGTCCGCTACCGGCCCGGGCAGCGGCACGTCCTCCACGTCACCGGGCCGCCGATGTGGCCGGACGGGCTGTTCCTGAAGAGCGACCGGGACGACTCCGGCGCCCGAGCGGTTCCGGCCGCCACGGCGCTCACGGCCACGTTGGACGGGCGATGCCCAGGAGCCCGCGTGGCCGACGCGGTCGGGTACGCCGCGGCGGAGCGGACCGCCGTGTGGCGGGGGGTCCCGGGGTTGCCCCTGCAGACGTGGCTCCGTCACGACCCCGAGGGCGGCTACCGGCTGGTGCACCTGGTCGGCCGCGCCCTGCGCGTGCTGCACGACACGAACCTTGCCGTGCCGGGCTCGCGGTCGGTGTCGCAGGAGGCGACCGCCACCGTGCGCGCCGGGGAACACCTCGAGGGCCTCCTGCCGCCGGTGGGCCGCCGCTACCAGGAGCTGGTCGCCGGGGTGGCCGCGGCGCTCGACAGCTGGCCGGGCGAGGAGCCCGTCGTGGTGCACGGCGACGTCAAGTGCGACAACCTGCTCGTCGAAGGAGACTCCCAGGTGCGGATCCTGGACCTGGACCGCATGTGCCGGGCCGACCCCGCGCTCGACCTCGGGAAGTTCCTGGCCGACCTGCGGTGGTGGTCCCCACCTTCGCGCCTCTCCGGGCTGCAGGCCGCCCTGCGGGATGGGTACGGGACCTGCGACCGGGCTCGGTGGGCTCGAGCCGAGCTGCTGGAGGTTCTCTTCCGCGCCAAGCTGGCCGCACGGCGGTGCGACGTGCTGGATCCCGGCTGGGAGTCCCAGGTGCGCTCCCGCCTGGACGGGGCAGTGGCCGCTCTCGAGGCCGGGCGGGCGGGGCGATGAGCGGCATGGTCACGCTGGACCGGTCGACGGCCGCCTGGCTGGGAGCCCTGGACCCGTCCCTGTCGCTGCTCCCGGACGCACTGCCGGACCCCCCGGCCGGGTGGCAGCTCCACGACGTCCGATGGATCCCCGACGACGGGTGCCGGCTCAGCTACCGGGGTCTGACGGCAGGAACGACCACCACCTTCGTGGCCGTGGACGTCACCACCGAGCGCTGGAGCCGCCGCGACTACCGTGACGACGAGCGGCTGCCGGGGCTCGCCGCCGCCGCCGACCCGGCGCAGGTCGGCCCGCGGCTCACCACCCTCCTCGGCGAGCCGCCGATCAGCTGCCGCGTGGTGCCGGTCCGCTACCGGCCCGGCTCGCGGTGCGTGCTCCGGTACGAGGTGACGACTCGTCACGGGCCGGTCTCGCTGTTCGCCAAGGTGCTGCGGCCGGACCGGTTCGCCGCCACCGCGTCCCTGGCACGGCAGCTCAGCCGATCGGCACGCGACGGGGCACTCGTCCCGCCCGTCCGCGCCGTGTGGGACGACCTGTGTGTCCTGCTCTCCACCGGTCTCGGTGGCCGACCGGTCTCCGAGATCCTGGCCGACGCCGCCGTTCCGGCCGGGGAACGGACCCGGGTGGCCCAGGACCTCGGGCGGCTGCTTGCTCGGTTCCACGCCGTGGATGACGTGCCGGCGCCGGCTTGGACCGCCGGCGACCAGGTGGACTCGGTCGCCGCTGCGTTGGAGGCGGTCACCTGGGTGGATGCCCGGCTCGCGACTCGGCTCCGTACCGCGCTGGACGTGTTGGCGGCCGACCCGCCGCCACCGGCTCCGCACGTGCTCAGCCACGGGTCGTTCCGGCCGGGGCAGGCGGTGCGGACGGCGCACGGCACGCTGGTCGTCCTCGATCTCGACCGGGTGTCCCATGCCGACCCGGCCCGCGACCTCGGTGAGGCGCTCGCCCACCTGACGTGGCAGGGCGTCCGGCACCCGCTCCGCCAGGCCTTCCTGCGCGCCGGCGAGCACGCCCTGCTGGACGGCTACCAGGGCACCGCCGGGTCGGTGGACGCCGATGCGCTGCGGTGGTGGCGGGCCGCGGCGCTGGTCCAGGTGGCGGCGCGTCGCTACCGCCGACTCGAGGTCGCGACCTGGCCGGCCGTGTGCCTGCTCGCCGACGCGGCCGAGGAGCTGCTCCCACCCGGGCGGCGCCCGACGGACCGTGCAGGCTCGCCCGACGTGCTCGACTGCGCCCAGATGACATCGGCGATCCGGGCGGCCGTCGCGCCGGCCCCCGACTCCCCGCCGGTGCGGGTCCGGTCGGCGCAGCTGCTCCGTGAGGCAGGTGGCCGGCGCTCGGTGGTCCGCTACACCCTCGACGGACTCGACCCGGACGCGGCCGTGCCCGTGATCGGGAAGGTGTTCGCCGAGCCGCGGCGGGCCCGACTGCTGCACCAGCACCTCCGGATCCTCTCCCAGGGCCCGTTCCGCGAGGGTCCGCTGCGCGTACCCGCCCCGGTGGCGCTGCTGCCAGCTCAGCGGATGGTGCTCTACCGGTCCGCCGAGGGGGTAGCGCTCGATCGCGTCCTCGACCCACAGCAGGCCGCCGTCGGCGTGCGAGACGCCGCCCGGTGGCTGGCCCGTCTGCACACGTCCGCGGTGTCGCTACCACGCCACTGGTGCCTGGAGCGCGAGGTCGCCACCACCCGGCAGTGGGCGTCGGTGATCGCCGACGAGCTGCCGGTGGCCGCGGGTGCGGCACGGGCGTTGGCCGACCGGTGGGCGGGTGCGGTGCGGTCCGGCGGACCGTCGGCCGCCGTCCCGATCCACAAGGACTTCCACGCCGGTCACGTGCTCGTCGGGCACAGCGTCTGCGTCCTCGACCTCGACGAGGCCCGGCTCGGCGACCCCTCGTTCGACGTGGCCCACTTCTGTACCTACCTGGAGGCCGCCGGGCAGCACCCGCCCGACGGCCCGGTCCCCCTCGCGTTCCGTGACGCGTACGTCGCGGCCACCGGATGGCAGGACCGCGGCACCTACGCACCGTTCCGCGCCTACTCGTGGCTGAAGGTGGCCAAGCAGCTCACCCTCGGTTCCGGCCCCTTCCCGCCCGCTCCGGCGGCCGCACGGGTCCGGCTCGTCAGCGCGGCGCTCGAGAGGGGGCTGGCATGCCTGGACCCGTGATCTACCTGGTGCGCAGCTGGCCGCGGCTCTCCCAGACCTTCGTCCTCGAAGAGATGCTCGCGCTCGAGCGCCGCGGCACCCAGCTGGCCGTGTTCGCCCTCGCGGACTCCGGGGAACAGGTGGTGCACCCGCGGGTGGCGAACGTCCGGGCGCGGGTCACGGTCCTCGCGGGGCGCGACGACGCGTGGTCGGTGCGGTTCCGCGCCCGCGTTCGGGACCACAGCGCCGTCCTCACCGCGGCACCAGCCCGGTACGTCGCCACGGCGGCGTACGCCTGGCGGCACCCGCGCCTGGCCGAGGGCTACAGCCAGCTGCACCGTGCGGCGGGGTTTCGGGCACGCGGTGTCGGTGACGGCCCAGATCCTCCGGCTCCGGAGAGCGGGGCGGCCGCCACGGCACGTCCACGCGCACTTCGCCCACGACCCCGCGCTGGTGGGGTTGTTGGTGGCCCGGTTGACCGGACTGCCGTTCAGCTTCACCGGTCACGCCCGCGACCTGCTCCAGATCCCCGCCGCGGCCCTCACCGCCCGCGCGACCGCGGCCGCCACCCTCGTGACCTGTTGCGAGGCCAACGCCGCCCACATTCGCGCCACGGTCCCGGCCGCGGCCCTTCCCCGGCTGCTCGTCGTCCATCACGGCATCGACCTCACGCGCTTCCGACCGACGGCAGCGGACGCCCGCGGACCGCTGCCCACCATCCTGTCCGTGGGACGCCTGGTCGAGAAGAAGGGGTACGACGACCTGCTGCGAGCGTTGGCCTGCCTCCGCGCCGCCGGCACGCCGTTCGTGTGCCACCTGTACGGCGACGGCCCCCTGCGCACCCGGCTGCTGGCGCTGCGTGACGAGCTGGGGCTGCGGGACCACGTCCACCTTCCCGGAGCGGTCGACCAGGACCGGGTGGCGGCGGCGCTGGCCGGGGCGGACGTCTTCGCGCTCGCGTCGCGTCCCACCGAGGACGGTGACCGGGACGGCATCCCGAACGTCCTGGTCGAGGCGATGTCGTGTGGCGTACCGGTGATCACCACCAGCGCGGGAGGGATCCCGGAGCTGGTCCGCCACGAGGTGAACGGTCTGGTCACCGGGCCCGGCGACGTGCCGGCCCTGGCTGCGGGCCTGCAGCGGCTGCTGGAGGACTCCGCGCTGCGGAGCCGGCTCGGTGCCGCGGCACGGCGCACCGTGGAGGAGGGCTTCGACGTGGCGGCCGCCGCCCGCACGCTCGAGGCCGTGTTCGCCCGGGCGGTGGCGTCGTGAACCCGGAGGCGGAGCGCCTGAGGGTCGTGCTCGACGCCCACGTGATGGGCGGTCGGCTGGCTGCGGTGCTCGGCGGTGCCGGGAGCTGCCACGTGCTGGACGCCAAGTACGAGCACGAGATCTCCGCCGTCATCCTCTACGAGCTCGATGGCCGGCTGGTCCGCGGCGACCTGCTGCCGCGCGGACCCCGGCGCCCGCAGGATCGCGGGGGGCACGGGACCGGCGCCGTCGTCGAGCCCGGCCTGCGGCTGCGGCTCTTCCCGGACGACCCGCAGCTGCCGGACCTCCCACGCCTCCTCGATCCGGCGCACCTCGGGCCCGCACTCGGTCGGCTGGAGGCCGGCGACCCACGCCGGCAGGACCGGTGCCGGATCAGTCTCCTGCGCTACCGGCCCGGCAAGCGGGCCACGGTGCTCGTCCGCGTCGCACCCTCTCGTCCTGCCCTGGTCGCCAAGGCCTATCACGCCCCCGAGAAGGCGGCAGCGGTCGCGGACGAGGCACTCGCACTGGCCCGGCACACGTCGTCCGCGCACACTCTTCGTTTCGCCGCCCCGCTGGGGCATCTCGACGAGTGGGGCGTCGTCGTGCAGGAGGCGGTGACCGGCGCGCCGCTCGATGCGCTCCTGACATGGCGGGAGTCTCCCGACCAGCGGGCCGTGGACGGCGTACGCCGGGCGGCGCGGGCGCTCGCCGAGCTGCACCAGTTCCCGAGCATCACCCAGCGGCACCGACCGGTCGAGCGCGGAGCTCCACCGGTTCGGCGATCGGGCGCGGCGGACCGCGGCGCTCGACCCGGGCTTCGCCGCCCGGGCCGCGCACCTGGCCGGACGGCTGCTCGAACGGCACTGCCTGCTCCCACCGCCGCGACCCGGCCTGGTGCACGGCGACTGCAAGCCGAGCCAGTTCCTGCTCGCGGGCGACCACGCCTACCTGCTCGACCTCGACCACTGCGGCATCTCCGACCAGGCCGCTGACGTCGGCACCTTCCTCGCCTCGCTCCGGCAGCTCGCCCTCCGGCGCGACCTGTCCCGTCGTACGCCGCTCCGCCGCGCAGCCTCGGCCCCGTTGGAACAGCTCTTCGTGGACGACTACCTCGCGGCCCGTGCCGGCGAACCGGGCGAGGGTGCCGAGGCCAGGATCCGGTGGCAGCAGGCGGCAGCGCTGGAGCGCAAGGCGCTGCGGGCCTTCGCCCGGTCTCCCCGGTCGCCCCTGGCTCCGGCCCTGCTGGAGGAGGCGGAGCGATGCCTCGACGTCGGCGGGTGGGCCGCATGAGAGCGCAGCGGAACGAGCGCGGCGGACCGCGGGCCAAGGCCGGAGATCTTCGCCGTAGCCTGCGGCTGCTCCGCCGGTTCAAGAGCGACCCGCGCCCCTACCGGGTCGGCATGGCGCTGCTGGTCCTCGAGGCCGTCACCGCGGTCATCGAGCCGTTCCCGATCGCCTACCTCATCGACTTCCTCCAGGGCGCGCGGCCGAGCCTGCGCGAGCTCGGCGGCCCGACGCTGCTGACCTCCGAGCGGTTCGAGACGATCCTGATGCTCACGCTGGCGATCGTCCTGATCGCGGCGATCAACAGCGCCGCCGACTCGTTGACCGAGGTCTGCATGGCACGCGGCGGACGGTCGCTGGGCTACAGCATCCGGGTCGCGATGTACTCGCACCTGCAGCGCCTCCCGCTCGCCTACCACGACACGAAGCGAACCGGCGACGTCCTCACCCGGGTCACCGGCGACGTGCTCGTCGTCGAGGAGTTCGTGGTCAAGTCGGTCAGCAACATCCTCGGCAGCCTGCTGGTGCTGGTCGGCAGCTTCGCTTCCTGCTGTACACAGTCCTGGAGCGTGGCCCTGGTGCGCGATCGTCGTGTCCCGGTGCTGGCGCTGGTGTCGAACCACTACTCCCGCCGGATCAAGGTCGCGTCCAGCACCCAGCGCGACCACGAGGGTGAGCTGGCCTCCACCGCCCAGGAGATGCTGACCTCGATCCGGCTCGTGCAGAGCTACGGCCGCGGCACGGTGGACCTGGAGCAGTTCTCCGAGCAGACCGAGAAGAGCATGCGGGCCTCGCTGATCGCCGCCAACATCCAGGCCCAGTTCAGCTTCGTGATCGCACTGGTCGAGGCGCTCGCGATCTCGGCGGTCGTCTGGCTCGGCGTGTGGCTGGTCGACCGGGACGCGATCACGATCGGCACGCTGGTGCTGTTCGTCCTGCTGCTGCAGAACATGTTCAAGCCCGCCCGCAAGATCGTCAGCGAGTGGTACAAGATCGGCAAGGTCTTCGCCAGCGTCGAGCGGATCGAGGACCTGCTCGACCGGGAGATCGTGGTCCGCGACCACCCCGACGCAGTCGCCGCCCCGGCGCTGGAGGGCCGTCTCACGCTTCCGGCACGTCGGCTTCACCTACCCGGCGGAGCACGAGGACGGTGCGGAGCCGCCGGCGCGCCGACCCCCGGTCCTGTACGACATCGACTTCGAGATCGCGCCCGGCGAGGTGGTGGCGCTGGTCGGCACGAGCGGCGCCGGCAAGAGCACCATCGCGCAGCTCGTCCCCCGGCTGTACGACGCCGACCACGGGGAGGTGCTCGTCGACGGGCTCCACGTGCAGGACCTCACGCTCGCCTCGCTGCGCAGCCAGATCAGCCTGGTGCTGCAGGACACGGTGCTGCTGAGTGGCACGCGTGGCGGAGAACATCGGGTACGGCATCGCCGACGCCACGCACCCGAGACATCGTGGAGGCCGCCGAGCTGGCCAATGCCCACGAGTTCATCACGCAGCTGCCCGAGGGCTACGCCACCCGGCTCGGCGAGCGCGGCTCCACGCTCTCCGGGGGACAGCGGCAGCGGATCGCGATCGCGCGTGCGTTCATCCGACGAACACCCATCCTGATCCTCGACGAGCCCACCACCGGCCTCGACGCCGAGTCCTCCCGTACCGTCGTGGACGCGCTGCGCACCCTGATGCAGGGCCGGACCACCATCGTGATCTCCCACGACCTCGGCCTGATCCGTTGCGCGCGACCGGGTGCTCGTCGTCGAGGCGGGCCGGATCGTGGAGTCCGGCGAGCACGAGCACCTCATGGACGCCGGCGGCGCCTACGCCGAGCTGTTCACCGCGCACGACCTGTCCCTCGAGGGCGCTGGCCACGACTCCGCCCGCGCGTCCCACGAACCGAACGGGGTGGCGCAGGTCCGACGGCCCGAGCGGCGGGCGACGTCCCGGCGCAGCACCGCGCCTCCGGACTCGCTGGCCGGCGGGCTGCACCGGCGGCTGCCGGGCCTGGCCCGAGCCCTCGACGCCGACTTCGCCACCCAGCAGGTCGAGCTCCTGCTGAGCGACGACGCCGAGGTCGAGGCCACCAGCGTGGGCAAGTTCTGGCTGCGTGGCGACGGGACGTGCACCCTCCGCTACACGCCGCGGCTGCGCGAAGGACACGACACCGGGACGGTCGGTCCGCTGCTGGCCCGGCTGCACCCGGACGATGCCTCCGCCGCCAGCTACCTCGGCCACCGGGTCCAGAGGCTGCGCCCACCACGCGCCGGGTCCCCGCCGTCCCCATGGCGGATGAGCACGGCGGTCGCCACCGGCACCGGGCTGGCGCTGCACCCGTTCCCGTTCGACCCGGAGCTGCCGACGCTGGTCCGCGCCGCCGATCCCGGCTCGGTGCTGCGGATGCTGGCGGGCGGCGGCCTCGCAGGAGTGCCCAGGGTGGACGTCGTGCACTACCCACGCGAAGGCGCCTGTGTGCTGCGGTACCACTTCCCGGGTGATGTCGAGGACGACGTCACGCCTGCGACCTACTACGCCAAGGTCTACGGGAACGGCGTCGGCGAGGTCACCCACCAGCTCCTGAGGTCGCTGGACGGCGGCGACCCGCCCGACGAGGGCACGAGCACGAGGTTCCCGCGCGCGGTGGCGTACTCGCCACCCGGACGCCTGCTGGTGACCGAGGAGCTGCCGGGCCGGGCGCTGGTGCCGCTGCTGCTGAAGGGCGCGACCGACGAACCGACGCGCGCCTCCGAACGTCGCTCCAGTGAGCTGCGAGCGGCGGTCCGGGCCTCCGGCGAGGCACTGGCGACGATGCACGCGCAGACCCGCCCCCGGGCGAGGCTGCACACCGTGGCGGAGGAGCTCGCCGGCCTGGACCGTGAGATGCAGGTGGTGTCCGGGGTGTGGCCGGAGGTCGCCGAGCGCGTACGACGCCACCTCGACGCGCTCAGCGTGCCGAGCAGCGAGCGGGGCGGGTTCGTCCTGTCCCACGGCGACTTCACCCCGTCCCAGGTGCTGCTCGGCGCCGACCAGGTCGTCGGTCGTCGACCTGGACACGCTGTGCTGGGCCGAGCCCGCGCTCGACCTCGGCCGGTACCTGGCGCACCTCCGGCTGCGCGTCGCCACACGTACCGGCGAGCTCGCGGCTCCGCTGACCGAGGAGCTGGGTGCGGCGTTCCTGTCCGGCTACGGCGTGGCCGCGGCAGAGGCGGCAGCCGGCCACGGCGGACACCGGCTCGCCTTCTGGACGGGGACCACGCTGGCCCGCACCGCGCTGCACGCCTGCCGCCAGCTGAAGGACGCCCGCCTGGCGACGGCTTTCGACCTGCTCGCCACTGTCGCTCCCGATGATCGGAAGGTCCGCCCATGAACACGACCCATCTCGCCGACGCCGAGGTCAACGCTTCCCTGACACCGTTCGACGTGCTGCCCGACTGGCTCGCGGCCGCGATGGACGGCGGGCGCGTGGCCGCCGCGCTCGTCGAGCACGTGCCCGAGCTGGCCGACGGACGGCTGCTGCTGAGGGACTGTCGGCCCGAGCGGCTGCGGGCGAAGGAGGACGAGTGGCTGGCCCGGTACGGGTTGCGCGTGGTCGGAGCCGACGGGCAGGAGCGAGACGTCGTCCTCACCGGCACCCTGTGGCCGCCGCAACGGCCGGCGCCGACCCGGCCCGTCGCGACCACATCGCCGGAGTTCGGCGAACCCGGCTGGTGGTGCTGGCTCACCGGTCTCCGGCTGCTCCTGAGCGTCCAGGCACGCGACGAGGCACTGCCGGCGTTGCCGGCGCTGGTGGCCCCCGAACCGGCCGCCGAGCTGTTGCGGACCGTGCTGCCTGCGGCCGGGTACGACGCCGTGGTCGATCGTTGCCGTCCCGAGGTGGTCCGCTACAAGCCGGGCAGCCGTTGCACGGTGGTGGTCCACGTCGACTACCGGTCGCCGAACGGGGGTCGACCGCCGCCGGACCCGGTGGTGCTCAAGACCCACCAGGGGGACAAGGGGCAGACCGCCTGGGTGGCGATGTCGGCGCTGTGGGAGCGGCGGTCGCGGTGGCAGGACGTGCTGACGATGGCCGAGCCGATCGCCTTCCTGCCGGAGGAACGGATCCTGGTGCAGGGCCCGGTCCCCGAGCGGTGCACGCTGAAGGAGCTGGCCCGCCACGCCTTCACCGAGGGGCGGGACGACCTGCTCGACCAGCTCCGTGACGAGCTGGCCGGCACCGCCCGGGCGCTGGCCACGATGCACGGCTGCGGCGCGACGTACGGGCGCACCGCCACCGTCGAGGAGGAGATCGCGGAGATCCGGGAGGTCGTCGACCGGCTCGCGCGCACCGTCCCCCACCTGCAGCGAGCCGGCAGCGCGTTGCTGCGGCGGTTGGCCGACGAGGCCCGGGCGGTGCCCGCCGATCCGGTGGTCGCGGCCCACCACGACTTCCGCCCGGCGCAGGTGCTGCTGCACGCCGGACGGATCGGGTTCATCGACTTCGACGGCGCGTCGATGGCCGAGCCGGCGCTGGACCTCGGGCGTTTTCGCGCCAAGCTGCGCGACATCGGCATCTCCGCGCTGGCGGCCGGCGGCGAGCCGTTGTCCGGACCGACCCTCGCGGCGCACCTGCGACTGCAGGACGAGCTGTGCGACCACTTCCTGACCGCCTACCGCGAGCAGTCACCGGTGTCCGCGGCACGAATCCGGCTCTGGGAGACCTGCGACCTGTTCACCGCGGTGCTGCACGCCTGGACCAAGGTCCGCACCGCCCGGTTGCAGCCGCGGCTCGTGGTCCTGCGCCACCGGCTCGCGAGCGCGCCGATGGACGCTAGTTGACCACCCGGGGGCCGCGGAGGCCCGAGCGCTGGACGACGCGCTGGATGGCGAGGTCGCGTGCGTCGGGTCGCCCGACGTGCCGGATGTCACGCAGTCCCTGCTCCTGGGCGGCGGACTCGAAGATGAAGTGCCCGTAGCCGAGGATCCGCCCGATCAGCGGCTTGGCGACGGTGATGTCGAGGATCCGGGAGAGCGGCATCGTGGCCAGCTGCTGCGACAGCACGCCGTGGACCCGGAACACCCGCATGTTCGTGATCACGAACCGGTCCATCCGGGCCTGCAGTGCCTTCCAGCCGGCATGCGCGAACAGCGCCATCGCAAGCAGGAAGGGGAACCAGGCCAGGTCCAGGTCGAGGAACGGGAACGCGACGAGCAGCGCGAGTCCCAGCAGGCTCTCGATGCCGGGGCGCAGGTAGGCCACCCAGTGCTTGCAGACCTCGTCGACGATGACCTCGCCCTCGTCACGCAGGAGGTGCTTGCGGATGTCGGGCTCGGTGAGCGTCTGCAGGAGGGTCATCTCACGGGGCCATCTGGGCGCGCCGGCGTCAGACCAGCGCGCCGAAGAAACGGATGACCGCGGTGAAGAGCTGCTCGGCGAGGTTCCAGGTCTGGCTGAACCCGGACCGCGCGGCGTCGGCGAGGCCCTGCGGGTCGGTGAACATCCAGAAGCCGAGGAAGACCACGAGCACGGCCAGCATCGCCTTCTTGGCGTTCATGGGAGTCGCTCCGATCGGGGACGGCACAGGTCGACATCATTGTTAGCAGCCGGTGAGCCGCGGTCCATGGAGGCGCGCCCGGGTGCGCCTCCATCGGTCAGGGAAGAGTGAAGCTGATCCGGGTGCCGCCACCCTCCGCGTCATCGACCCAGATCCGCCCCCCGTGACGTTCCACGACCCGGGCGCAGATGGCCAGGCCGAGCCCGGTCCCGGAATAGTCGGCACCATGGAGGCGCTGGAAGCTGTCGAAGACCCGCTCCCGCATGGACTCCGGGATCCCGATGCCGTTGTCGGCGATCGTGACGCGCAGGTAGGTCCCATCGGGTTCCGCAGAGACGGTCACCACGGGACGGACGCCCGGCGCGACGTACTTCACCGCGTTGCCGATCAGGTTGTCGAGCAGCTGCCTGACCAGGAACCGGTCCCCGGTCACCTGCATGCCCGGCTGGACGGTGATCCTCGCGCCCCCGTCGCCGGTACGCCGCAGCTCGGCGACCTCGCGCGCGACCGCACTGAGGTCGAGCGGCTCCATGTGCAGCGGCCGGTCCCGGGCCAGGGTGATGTCGAGCAGGTCGTCGATGAACAACCGCATCTGGTCCGAGGCCGACTGCACCCGGGCGACCATGGACCTCAGTGACGCCACGTCGGGAGCGCCGTCGGCTGCGAGCGTCGTCTGGATGGTCTCGCTCCAGCCGCGGATCACGGTCAGCGGGTTCTTGAGGTCGTGCGCGACGACCCCGGCGAACCCGACGAGCTGGTCGCGCTCCTCCTGGTCCACGGTGACGTCGCGCAGGGTGCAGACGATGACGGGCCGCTGGTCCTCGCCGAGGCCCGGGATCGGGGTGGCCGAGATCTCCAGGTGCCGCACCGTCCCCGAGGGGAGCCGCAGCCGGACCGTCTCCCGCACCGTCCGCTCACCGGCCCTGGCTCGCGAGTGAGGCATCTCGGCGACCGGGACCGGCGTGCCGGCCTCGTCCACCATCCGCGGCTGGTCCGGATCGTTCTGGTCCGACCGCAGCAGCCCCGTGGGTCCGGTCAGCCGGCGCGCGGCCCGGTTGCGGATGGTGTAGTCGTCGTCACCGGTGATCACCGTGACGCCCTCGTCCAGGTTGTCGATCACCGTGGAGAACAAGGTGGCGCGGCTCTCGGCGACCGCCTCGGCGGCGCGGGCGCGGCTCGTCGCGGCCCGACGCTCCTCCACGTCGATGGCGATGAGAAAGGCAGCCGTGACCAGCGTGATGAGGAAGCGCCTGGGCGATGACGGCGCTCTCGAGGTCGCCGTCCACCCGGAACTGGCCTCGGCCCTCCAAGGTCGTGAGGACCCCGAGGACGCCGAGCACCAGGGCGTAGCTCACCGCGGCGAGAGCGGGCACCCTGAACGCCGCCCAGACCACGGCCAGGACCAGCGTGAAGGCGAACGGCAGGGGGTCCTCGGCGAAGACCAGGGCCGCGAGGGCAGCGCCGACCGCCCCGATCAACGCCACCTCCAGCAGACGGAGCAGCCGGCCGGTCCGCGAAGCCTCGCCACCGGCTTCCACCGCTCTCGCTCGACCCGCGGACGAGATGCGGGAGCAGCAGGACGCCGAGGGCCACCGGTCCGAGGATCCCGCTGTAGTTGCGGATGATGAGCAGCAGGAACGACTCGGCGTCGAGCGGCGGGGTCAGTCCCATCCCGGTGGCCCGGAGCGCCGCCCCCACCAGCGCACCCGCCACCGAGGCGGTCATCAGCACGACCAGGTCCCGCAAGCTGTGAGGACGGTGCAGCCCGGGCCGACCCGGCCGCAGCCGTCTGGACACCGCCTGCCAGGTCCACGCGATCACCACGACGAGGATCACGGCGCGGACACCTGCGCCCCGGTTCCGCGGTCCAGGAGGATCGTGAGACCGGTGACCCCGGCGAGACCGAGCGTGTCCCAGCGCCGCGAGCGCCGCGAAGCGGTGGCGATCCACAGCACGCCCACGCCGTACAGGGGCCAGACCAGGCTGATCTGCAGGGACTCGTCGAGCGTCGCCCGGCCGACCGCGGCCGCGACCACGGTGAGCACCGAGAAGCACACGAAGCGGAGGACCGGCACGAACGACGTACCGTCACGCACGGTCGTGCCGCGACTCTCCCCAACCACATCCCGAGTATGGGGCTCGTGCGCCACGATGTGGCGGGGCACCCCTCGCGGTCGGCATCGCGCCTCAGTCGGAGAAGGCGTCGAGCAGCTCGTCGGCCGCGGTATAGGGGTCCGACTCCCCCGCGACGACCGCAGCCGCGAGCTCGTCGAGCTCGCTGCGACCGTGCACGTCACCCCACCGCTCCCGCAGCGCGGTGACGGCGATCGCCTCGATCTCGTCGCGGGCACGACGTACCCGGCGGCGGTCCAGCTCACCGGACTCGGCCAACCACGCGCGGTGACGGTCGATCTCGGCGACGACCTCGTCGAGCCCCTCGGACCTCGACGCCACGGTCTTGAGGATCGGCGGCTTCCACGCGCCCTCGGGCCGCTCCGCCAACGCCAGCATGGAGCGCAGCTCCTTGCGGACCTGGTCGGCGCCGTCGCGGTCGGCCTTGTTGATGACGTAGAGGTCGCCGATCTCGAGGATGCCGGCCTTGGCGGCCTGGATCCCGTCGCCCATGCCGGGTGCGAGCAGTACCAGGGTCGTGTCGGCCAGCCCGGCGATCTCGACCTCGCTCTGTCCGACCCCGACGGTCTCGACCAGGATCACGTCGCAGCCGGCGGCGTCGAGGACCCGCAGCGCCTGCGGCGTGGTCCAGGAGAGCCCGCCGAGGTGGCCCCGCGAAGCCATGGAGCGGATGTAGACGTCCGGGTCCAGGGCGTGGTCCTGCATCCTGACCCGGTCACCCAGCAGCGCGCCGCCCGAGAACGGCGAGGACGGATCCACCGCCAGCACCCCGACCCGCTTGCCGGCGCGGCGCAGCTCGGTGACCAGGGCGTTGGTGGACGTCGACTTCCCGACCCCGGGCGAACCGGTGATGCCCACGACCTGGGCGGTGCCGGAGTACGGCGCCAGCCCGGCCATGACCTCGCGCAGCAGCGGCGAGGCGTCCTCGACCAGCGAGATCAGCCGCGCCACCGCGCGCGCGTCACCCGCTCGCGCCCGCTCGACCAGCTCCGGGACGTTGCCTGACGACCGACGACCCACCTCAGGCGGGAACGCGGATGATGAGGGCGTCGCCCTGGCCACCGCCGCCGCACAGCGCGGCCGCGCCGACGCCGCCGCCGCGACGCCCGAGCTCCAGCGCGAGGTGGAGGACGATCCGGGCGCCGGACATGCCGACCGGGTGGCCGAGCGCAATGGCGCCCCCGTTGACGTTGACCTGGTCCTCGCTGATGCCGAGCTGGCGGGCCGACTCGATGCCGACTGCGGCGAACGCCTCGTTGAGCTCGAACAGGTCGATGTCGGAGACCGCGATGCCCTCCTTGGCCGCCGCCTTCTCGATGGCGCGCGCCGGCTGCAGCTGCAGCGTGGAGTCGGGCCCGGCCACCTGGCCGTGGGCGCCGATCTCGGCGATCCAGGAGAGGCCGAGCTCCTCGGCCTTGGCCTTGCTCATCACGACGACGGCGCACGCGCCGTCGCTGATCTGGGAGGCGGAGCCGGCGGTGATGGTGCCGTCCTTGGAGACCGGCCGCAGCCCCGACAGGGACTCGGCGGTCGTGTCGCCGCGGACGCCCTCGTCCTCGGCGACCGTGACGTCGCCCTTGCGCGAGCTGATCGTGACCGGGACGACCTCGTCGTCGAAGACGCCGTTCTTCCAGGCCAGTGCCGCCCGCTGGTGGGACTGGGCCGCGAACGCGTCCTGCTCCTCGCGGGACAGGTTGGCGCCGGCGCTGTTGCAGCTCTCGGTCAGGTTGATCATCGCCTGGTCGGTGGACTGGTCGTGCAGGGCGTCGTAGGCCATCGAGTCGACCAGCGCGGTGTTGCCGTACTTGAAGCCCGCACGGGACTTGGGGAGCAGGTGCGGAGCCTGGGTCATCGACTCCATGCCGCCGGCGACGACGATGTCGTGCTCACCGGCGCGGATCATCTGGTCGGCCATCGCGATGGCGTTGATGCCCGAGAGACAGACCTTGTTGATCGTGATCGACGGCAGGCTCATCGGCAGTCCGGCCGCGATGCCCGCGCTGCGCGCGGGGTTCTGGCCGGCCCCGGCCAGGATGACCTGGCCCATGATCAGGTAGTCGACCTGCTCGCCGGTCACGCCGGCCTTCTCCAGGGCGCCCTTGATGGCGACGCCGCCCAGCTCCGCGGCCGAGAGGTCCTTCAGCCCGCCCAGGAGGCGGCCGATCGGGGTGCGGGCCCCGGCAACGATCACGGAACTGGACATGGTGGTGCCTCCATCACGAGCGACTGGCTGGTTCCTGTCGACGATACCCACCGCAGGCTCCCGCCCGGGAGTGGGTGGGACGTGAGGAACTCCTCACACCTCCTCGCCACGCGAGCGAGCCAGGCACGACGATGGGCACATGAGTTCCGTGGACATCCCCGAGCACCTGTTCACCGCGATCGACCACGTCGGGATCGCCGTGCCCGACCTCGACGAGGCGATGGCGTTCTACCGCGACGCCTACGGCATGACGGTCCTCCACGAGGAGGTCAACGAGGAGCAGGGCGTGCGCGAGGCCATGGTCGGGGTCGGTGCCTCCGGCTCCTGCATCCAGCTGCTCGCACCCCTCTCCCCCGAGTCGACGATCGCGAAGTTCCTCGACCGCTCCGGCCCGGGGATCCAGCAGCTCGCATTCCGGGTGACCGACGTCGAGCAGGTGAGTGAGGTGCTGCGCGAGCGCGGGCTGCGGCTGCTGTACGACGTCCCCAAGCGGGGCACGTCGGACAGCCGGGTCAACTTCATCCACCCCAAGGACGCCGGCGGGGTGCTGGTCGAGCTGGTCGAGCCGGCCCCGGCCGGGACGGAGGTCGAGGTGCCAGCGTAGCGAGCCGCGAGACCACCGGCATGCGCTACGTCACACACGAGTGCGCCGGAGGCTACCCGTCGGTATCTTCACCACAGCCCACACCCGCTTGCCCAAGGAGCGACCTGATCGTGCACACCATCCTCGAAGCCATCCAGTCCGGCGAGGCCACGTCCGAGGACTTCGCGAACCTGACGCTGCCTGAGGCCTACCGCGCCGCCTTCGTGAAGAAGGACGAGGTGGACATGTTCGAGGGCCTGTCCAGCCGCGACAAGGACCCGCGAAAGTCGCTGCACGTGGACCAGGTGCCGCTCCCCGAGCTCGGTCCGGGCGAGGCGCTGGTGGCGGTGATGGCCTCGGCCATCAACTACAACACGGTGTGGACCTCGATCTTCGAACCGGTCTCGACCTTCAGCTTCCTCGAGCGCTACGGCCGGATGTCGCCGCTCGCCCAGCGCCACGACCTCCCCTACCACGTGGTCGGCTCCGACCTGGCCGGCGTCGTGCTCAAGACCGGCGCCGGCGTGCACAGCTGGAACCCCGGCGACCGGGTGGTCGCCCACTGCCTGTCGGTGGAGCTCGAGCACCCCGACGGCCACAACGACACGATGCTCGACCCCGAGCAGCGGATCTGGGGCTTCGAGACCAACTTCGGCGGCCTGGCCGAGGTCGCCCTGGTCAAGGCCAACCAGCTGATGCCCAAGCCCGAGCACCTCACCTGGGAGGAGGCCGCCTCCCCCGGCCTGGTCAACTGCACGGCGTACCGCCAGCTGGTCAGCAGGAACGGCGGCGACATGAAGCAGGGCGACAACGTCCTGATCTGGGGCGCCTCCGGCGGCCTCGGCGGGTTCGCCACGCAGTACGCGCTCAACGGCGGCGCCAACCCGGTGTGCGTCGTCTCCAGCGAGGAGAAGGCCGCCATCTGCCGCAGCATGGGCGCCGAGCTGATCATCAATCGCTCCGAGGAGGACTTCCGGTTCTGGAACGACGACAACACGCAGCAGAACCCGAAGGAGTGGAAGCGGCTCGGCGCGAAGATCCGTGAGCTGACCGGCGGCGAGGACATCGACATCGTCTTCGAGCACCCCGGTCGCGAGACCTTCGGGGCGAGCGTGTTCGTGACCCGCAAGGGCGGCACCATCACCACCTGCGCGTCGACCAGTGGCTACATGCACGAGTACGACAACCGCTACCTGTGGATGAACCTCAAGCGCATCATCAGCTCCCACTTCGCCAACTACCGCGAGTCGTGGGAGGCCAACCGGCTGATCGCCAAGGGCCGGATCCACCCGACCCTGTCGCGGACCTACGCCCTCGACGAGGTCGGTCAGGCCTCGCTCGACGTCCACCACAACCTCCACCAGGGCAAGGTCGGCGTGCTCTGCCTCTCCCCCGAGGAGGGCCTCGGCGTCCTCGACGAGGAGATGCGCGCCACCCACCTGGACGCGATCAACCGCTTCCGCGGCGTCTGAACGACCACCCGTCCGCCGCTCACCCTGCGCGCGGTGGATGAGGAAGAACACAGACGGATCGACACGCGGACCGGGGTGGGATCGGGGGCCCGGATCGGCAACACTGGTCGGCAACACGGGGCGAGCACGCCACCACGATCCGGGAAGAGGTCTCCACCCATGAGCGACAGCGGTCTGTCCATCTTCGACGACGGAGCCGGACACCAACGGCGATGCCGCCGGACGGGGCAGAACCGACCGACGCTCCGGAGGCAGACACCGAGGTCACCCAGGTGATCCCGACCGTGCCGAAGGACGCGAGCCGAGCCCGACCCGGAGCCGGAGGCCGAAGTCGCGCAGCCGGACCCCGAGCCGACCCAGCAGGTCGCCGTCGTGCCCCCGGCAAGGCCGTCCCGACCGGCCGCGACGCCCACGCCGACTCCCGCGCCGCCGCTCCCCCCGCGGCGCCGGCGAGTCGCACCCTTCCTCCCGCGACCGCCGCGGCCGTCTCGTTCCCGGTCGTCCGGCGCGGCGGCTACGACAAGGCCGCCGTCGACTCGCGGGTCCAGCAGCTGGCCGGGGAGAAGGCCGGGCTCTCGAGCTCCCTGACGGAGTCGGAGAAGCGGGTGATGGAGCTGGAGGGCCAGCTCGACGACGCCCGCCAGCAGCTCAAGGAGAACCTCAACCCGTCGTACGCCGGTCTCGGCGGCCGGGCCTCGGCGATGCTGCGGCTGGCCGAGGAGGAGGCCGCCGACGTCCGCGCCGGCGCCGAGCGTGACGCCGAGGAGATCCGGGCGCAGGCGGTCCGCGACGCCGCGGCGATCCGTGCCGACGCCTCGCGCGAGGCCGAGGACATGCGGCTGGTGCAGCTCCAGGAGCTCGACGAGACCCGGGCCCGGCTGCTCGCCGACGCGGAGCAGGAGCGCAACCTGGCCCGGCAGGAGGCCGAGGACCTCCTCGCGGCCGCGCACCGCGAGGCCGACCAGGTCAGGCTCGCCTCCCAGCAGGAGTCCAACGACCTGCGCACCGGCGCCAAGCGGGACTCCGAGCAGCTCCGGGCCGCCGCGGACCGTGAGGTCCAGGAGGCCAGGCGGACGCTGGCGGTGGAGAAGGAGCGGCTGGCCAAGGAGGCCTCCGAGCACCACACGAACGCGACCGCCGAGACCCAGCGCCTGGTCGCGGAGGCCGAGCAGCGCGCGACCGCTGCCGAGGAGCGGGCCCGGCAGGCGACCAGTCAGGCCACCACGCACCGGCAGCAGGCGCAGACCGAGGCCGAGGCGACCCTGGCGCGAGCCCGCCGCGAGGCCGAGCAGATCGTGGCCTCGGCACGCACCCAGGCCGACTCGATCACCGCGACCGGCAACGCCGAGGCCGATCGTGAGCTGGCGAAGGTCAAGGCCGAGGTCGAGCGGATGACCAAGCGCCGTGAGGCGATCGCCGCCCAGCTGGCCTCGCTGCGTGACGTGGTGGCGGGCTTCAGCGAGGACGAGTCCTGAGCCCGCGACGCGCAGGTCGGGAGGCGGAGGAGGCCGAGACGGGGAAGGCCGAGGGCGGTGCCGTTGCCGCCGGAGACCAGGACCTCGGCACCCCGGGCAACCCCCTCTCCCGGCACACCCCGTTCTACATCGGGTTCTTCGGGGGGCTCGGGGCGCTGCTGGCCTACTTCCTCTGGGGCGCGCTGCTCTCGGTCAGCTCCTACCTGGTGCTGATCGTGGTCGCGATGTTCCTGGCCGCCGGCCTCAACCCGGCGGTCGAGTTCTTCGTGAGGCGCGGCCTCAAACGTGCCTACGCCGTCCTGGTCGTGATCGCCGCCGTCCTGGTGGCGGTCGCCCTGTTCGTGCTCGCGATCGTGCCCGTCATCACCGACCAGGTGGCCTCGATCACGAGCAACGCTCCCGAGTGGCTCGACGACCTGCAGCGGAACCAGCAGGTCCAGCGGCTCGACGAGAAGTACGACCTCATCTCGCGGGTCAAGGACTACGTCGCGCAGGGCGACTTCGCCTCGGGGGTGTTCGGCGGCGTGCTCGGCGTGGGCCTCGCGGTGCTCTCCGCCGTCGCCAACGCCTTCATCATCGTGGTGCTGACGCTCTACTTCCTGTCCTCGCTCGACTCCACCAAGCACGCGCTCTACCGACTCGCCCCGGCCAGCCGCCGCGACCGGGTTGCCAAGCTCGGTGACCAGGTGATCCGCGGCGTCGGCGGCTACGTGTCCGGCGCCTTCATCGTGGCCATGTGCGCCGGCATCAGCTCGCTGATCTTCCTGTTCGTCGTGGGCCTCGGTGAGTACGCCGTGGCGCTGGCCTTCGTGGTCGCGCTGCTCGACGTGATCCCGATGATCGGCGCCACCCTCGGCGCGGTGGTGGTGACCGCGATCGGCTTCGCCACCGACCCGAGCATCGGCATCGCCTGCCTGGTCTTCTACGTCATCTACCAGCAGCTCGAGAACTACGTGCTCTACCCGCGGGTGATGTCCCGCGCCGTCGACATCCCCGGCTCGGTGACCGTCATCGCGGCGCTCATCGGCGCCGGCCTGCTCGGCGTCGTCGGCGCGCTGCTGGCGATCCCGACCGCGGCCGCGATCCTGATGCTCACCAAGGAGATCGTCATCCGCCGCCAGGACGCCCGCTGACTCGCTGAGTCGCGAGGCCGTGGGCGGTCGAGCGCTCCCCCAGCTTCACCAGGATCACCCCGCCGAGGATCGCGACACCACCGACGAACTGGATCGGCGCGGGGCAGCTCGCCGAGGGCCAGCCAGGCGAAGACCAGCGCGAACAGCACCTCGAGCAGGGCCACGAAGGACGCGACGCGGGAGCCCAGCGCCCGCGAGGCCACGATGCCGGAGACGTAGGCGAAGGCGCAGGTCAGCACGCCGAGGGCGAGCACCGCGCCCCACCACGGCACCTCCGTGCCGCCGTACGTCGCCGGGGCGGTCGAGGCGGTCAGGTCGAGCAGGCCGACGAGACCGGCGAGCAGCAGTGCCACCCCGCCGACCACGAGGCCGGAGGCGGCCAGCACCACCGGCGGCAGCCCGTTGCCCACCTGGGCGGACATCAGGAAGTAGGTCGCGGCGCCGAGCATCGCCAGCAGCGCCCAGCCGACCCCGACCGGGTCGAGGTCGGCTCCGGAGAGCAGGTCGAGCACCAGCACCAGGCCGAGGGCGGCGACCACACCGCCGGCGGCGGTCTTCGGGCCGGGACGCTGGCCGTGGCGCAGCCACAGCCAGCCGACCACGGCCACCGGCGCGGTGTACTCGATGAGGAGCGCGACGCCGACCTGCATGTGGTCGACGGCGCTGAAGTAGGCGAACTGGCAGCCGGCGACCACGACGAGGCCGTAGACCACCACGAAACCGGCGTTGGCGCGCAGCAGGTGCCAGCGACCGCGCAGCGCGATCAGGCCCGGCACGAGCAGCACCAGCGCGGCGACCGTGATCCGGGCCGTCACCGCGGCAGCCGGCGTCCAGCCCGCGACGAGCAGCCCCTTCGCCAGGGTGCCGGACATGCCGAAGCTCATCGCGGAGAGCACGGCGAAGCCGAGCCCGGCCCCGGCGCCCGACCGGACGCCGGCCGGCACCATGTCATGCGTCACAGTCGCCATGACATGTGACGCTACGCCGCGCTGTGTAAGATGTCAACGTGGTTTTCGCCTATGACAGCGAGATGTCGCTCCGCGCCGCGGTCGAGCTGGTCAACACGCGCCGCGGACCCGGACACCCTCACCTCCGTCGCCGACCTCGACGACTTCTACGCCGGTGGCGCTACACCGGCCGCCACGAGCGCACCCGCGCCGAGCTGGAGGCGGTCCGCGGGCTCCGACCGCGGCTGCGCGCGCTCCTGGTCGCCGACCGCGACCACGCCGTGGAGCTGGTCAACGACCTGCTGTCCGAGGTGACGCTGCGCCCGGAGCTGGTCCGCCACGAGGAGTACGACTGGCACCTCCACGCGGTCGACTACGACGACCCGCTGGCGGAGCGGATCAAGGTCGAGACCGCGATGGCGATGGTCGACGTGATCCGTGCCGACGAGATGTCGCGCTTCGGCGTCTGCGCCGACGACGGCTGCGACGGGATCGTGCTCGACCTCTCCCGCAACCGCTCCAGGCGCTACTGCTCGACGGCGTGCGCCAACCGCAACGCGGTGGCCGCCTACCGCGCGCGCGCGTGGGTGAGTGAAGGTTGAGCAAGGCCCGCACCGAGCTTGCGAGGATGCGACGGCCGCGTCGAAACGCAGTCCGCAGGACCGAGGAAGCGGCGCAGCACCTCGGTGAAGACCTCCGGCTGCTCGGAGTGCACCCAGTGGCCGGCGCCCTTGATGGTCACCCGGCGGTTCCTCGGGAACAGCCGGTCCATCGCGTCGGCGTACTCGTCCTTGACGTAGGGCGACGTCTCCCCCGCCACCCACAGCACCGGCCCGTCGTACGACGCCGTGTCGTCGATCCGGTCGGCCGGCCAGTCCCCCGAGCCGGTCGAGGTCGCGGCCGAGCACGTCGAGGTTGACCTGCCACGCCCAGCCGTCGTCCTGGCGCCGGAGGTTCTGCAGCAGGAAGCTGCGGACCGTGGGGTTCGGCACCGCGTCGGCCAGCGCGGCGTCCGCGTCCGCGCGCCGCTCGAGCCGGCCGAGGTCGAGCGCCTGCATCGCCTCGATGTAGCCCCGGAACTCGTCGGTGTGGTGGTACTGGACCGGCGACACGTCGACCACGCACAGCCGCTCGACCAGCTCCGGGTGGCGCAGCGCCACCAGCATCGCGATCTTGCCGCCCATCGAGTGACCGACCAGCGCGACCGGGTCGTCGCCGTCGAGCAGCCCGGCGACCTGGTCGGCGGCATCGAGGTAGTCGAACTCGTCGGCCCAGGCCGACCGGCCGTGGTGGGGCATGTCGACCAGCAGCACCCGGTGGTCGGAGCCGAGGACCTTGCCGATCTGGGTCCAGTTCTTGCCCTGCCCGAACAGCCCGTGGCAGAACACGACCCGTGAGCCGGCCTCGCCGTACGACGTGGTGTGCAGGCCGTCGCCGGTCTCGGGGGTGGTCACCCGGCGAGACTAACGACCGTCGTCAGCCGCTCGCGCTCACGGTCCCGTCGCCGGTGACGAACACCAGGCCGTCGCTGACGGCGTAGGCCAGGGCCCGGTCGAACCTGCCGGACTCCCAGTAGGCGGCGCCCACGGTCGTGGCCAGCTGGTCGGGGGTCTGGGGACCGGTGGCCTCCAGCGCCCGGACGATCTGCCCCATCTCGTGGAACACCTGCCGGTCGCGCGGGCCCTCGGTCGAGGCCTTGGGGGGTGGCATGGGCATGGTCGACTCCTCTCGGGACGGGTGTGGTCAGACGGGCTGCGGGGCGTGGTCGTCGTCGTGCTGTCCGGACGACGGGTCGGGATCGTCGTCCTCGGCAGTCAGCGGGCGGGCGATGCTCTCGAGCGACTGCCCCTCCGCCTTGACGCCGAGGAAGGCGGCGACGATGCCGCCCATGATCATCAGCGCACCACCGATGTAGTAGCCCAGCGCGATCGCCGAGATGCCCTCGCCGCCGTCGACGGCCTGCTGGATCAGCTTGCCGAACAGCAGCGGGCCGGCGATACCGCCGGCCGCGGTGCCCATCGCGTAGAAGAACGCGATGCACAGCGCGCGCGTCTCCATCGGGAAGACCTCGCTGGCCGTGAGGTACGCCGCGCTCGCCCCGGCCGAGGCGAAGAAGAAGATGATGCAGCCCATCAGGGTCAGCGTCACCGCCGTGTAGGAGTCCAGCGTCAGCCCGGCGACGACCAGCAGGACGCCGGAGATCGTGTAGGTGGCGGTGAGCATCTTGACCCGGCCGATGGTGTCGAACAGCGGCCCGAGCAGCAGCGCACCGGCGAAGTTGCTCACCGCGAAGACGGCGATGTAGTAGCCGACCTGCTCGACCCCCATGAACTCGCCGAGGGTGTCGCCGTAGGTGAAGAAGAACGCGTTGTAGAGGAACGCCTGGCCGATGAACAGCGCGAGGCAGAGCACGGTACGACGGGGGTACATCGTGAAGACGGTGCGCGCGATGAGCGGGAGCCCGATCGTCTTGCGCTGCCGGATCGTGATCGTCTCCGACACCGACGGCAGGCTGCTGCCGGTCTCCTCCTGCACGCGTCCCTCGATGCTGCGGACGATCTCCTCGCCCTCGTCCTCGCGGCCGTGGATGAACAGCCAGCGCGGGCTCTCGGGAACGTTGCGGCGGACGATGAGGATGCCGACCGCGAGGATCGCACCGAGCCCGAAGGCGGCCCGCCAACCCCACTCCTGGTTGACCAGGGTCGGGTCGAGCAGCGGGATGGTCAGCAGCGCACCGCCGGCCGCGCCGACCCAGAACGAGCCGTTGATGGCGACGTCGACGCGTCCCCGGTACTTCTTCGGGATCAGCTCGTCGATGGCGGAGTTGATCGCGGCGTACTCGCCGCCGATGCCGGCACCGGTCAGGAACCGGCAGGCGAAGTACCAGGTCGGGTTCATCGAGAACGCCGTGAGCACGGTCGCCACGGTGTAGACCGCCAAGGTGAGCAGGAACAGCTTCTTGCGACCGAACCGGTCGGTGAGCTGGCCGAAGAACAGCGCACCGATGCACGCACCGGTCACGTAGATGGCTCCGGCGAACCCCACGTCGAAGCTGTCCAGCCCCAGCCCGGTCTTGGGGTCCGCCAGCGCGTCGGACATCGAGCCCACGATGGTGACCTCGAGCCCGTCCAGGATCCAGACGGTGCCGAGACCGATCACGACCAACCAGTGCCACCGGGACCACGGCAACCGGTCCATACGGGCCGGGATGTCGGTGGTGATCCGACCAGTTTCTACGCCAGACGCCACGAGATCCTCCTGTGCGCGGCCCGCTCCGCACCACGTATTTCGCGGCCGATCTTCGGGCAACGCCCTCGACGCTAGGTGGGTCTCCGGACCGTCGCCTCACCCCTTGTGGTGAAGCCCGCGTAACCCGCGGCGCGTCGCACCCGTTGTGTGGTCACCACCGAGAAGGGACCGACATGTCACGCCTCCGCACCCGGCTCACCGCGCTCACCTGCGCGGCCGCCGCCGTGCTCTCCACGTCCGGCGCCACCACCGCCGCGACCGGGAGCACCGTCCCCACGTCCACCGGACTCTCCGCAGCCGGACTCGCCGCCAAGCCGGGCCTCCAGCTGCTCCGGTCCGACGTCGCGCCGCGCGGGTTCGGGATCGCGACCTTCGACAGCGTGCCCAGCGCCGAGCAGGTCGCGGCCCTGGTCGACCTCGGGCTGGTCGTGCAGCCGATGGAACGCCTCCCGCTGGCGATCGTCGGCGGCACCGACTCCGCGCTGACTGAGGCCGTCACCGCCGGAGTCGCGCGGGACGTCTACCCGAACGAGACGCTGGCCTACCACGACACGGCCTCGTCGAACGTGATGTCGTCGACGCCGCGGGCGGCCACCGCGCTGCGGACGAAGGGCTTCACCGGCAAGGGCGTGACGGTCGGCATCGTCGACTCCGGCTGCGACGGCACCCACCCGGACCTGACCGGGCGGATCGAGCACAACGTCACGCTGGTGAGCGCCGAGTACGCCAACCAGGCACCCGACGAGTCGAACACCCTCGTCGTCCCGGCCGCCGTCCCGGGCTACGCGAACTCCGACATCGGCAGCGGTCACGGCACCCACGTCGCCGGCATCGTCGCCGCCGACGGCACCAGCGGCAAGGACTTCCTCGGGGTCGCGCCCGACGCGAAGCTGGCCTGCTTCGGCATCGGCGCCGTCATCACGACGACGGCCGTGGTCACGGCGTACGACTACATGCTGCGCCAGCCGAAGCTGTTGGGCATCGACGTCATCAACAACTCGTGGGGCAACACCTTCCGCCAGTACGACCCGAAGGACCCCGTCAACGTCGCGACGAGGGCCGTCACCGACAGGGGCGCCGTCGTCGTGTTCTCCGCCGGCAACTCGGGCTACGAGAACGGCGAGTCGACGGTCAGCCCGTTCAACCAGGCGCCGTGGGTGATCTCGGTCGCGGCCAGCGACCTGCAGCGCAAGCGGGGCGCGTTCTCCTCCAACGGCCTGCGGTTCGACAACGGTCGGCCCACCGCCATCGGCAAGGGCGGCCACACCGTCTTCACCGGCAACCGGATCGGCAACACGATGCCGGACGTGTCGGGACCGGGCGTCGACATCTCGTCGAGCTGCGACAGCGCCGGCACCGTCATCGGCCCCTGCCCCACGCACGGCAACACCGAGGCATCGGGTACGTCGATGTCCGCTCCGCACGTCGCCGGCGCCGCGGCCGTGCTGGTCGGGGCGAACCCCGACCTCACGCCGGCGCAGGTGCAGGACGCGCTCAAGGCCACCGCCTCCCCGATGACGGCCGAGGGCGAGCGGCTCGACTCGTGGCAGGTCGGCTACGGCCACGTCAACCTCGACCGCGCCGTCGACCTGGTCCGCGGCCGGGGCTGGAAGCAGGACCTGCGCACGGCCACGAGGGCGGCCGACCGCCGGCTCCGCCACGACGACGCGTGGGCGGTCACGCGCGCCGACCTGTGGCAGGAGGACGCCCCGCCGCTGGCCATCGGTGGCTCCTACTCCGCCGAGCACCCGGTGACGGTGGAGCGCGGCACCGACGCCCTCAAGCTCACGCTGGTCTACCCGACCCCGGGGACCGCCGCGAACCTCGCCAGTGCGACCGCGACCGTGCTCGACGAGAAGGGCGAAATCGTCGGGCAGACCGAGACCAACCTCGGCTACAGCATCGGCCTGGCCCACACGCTGGTCCGCGGGCTCCCGCCGGGCGACTACACCGTCCTGGTCGAGGCCGACTACGAGGCGTCCGACCCGGACACGATCGACTCCGACTCGGTCAACGGTCGGGTGATCTTCCTGCAGGCGGCGCAGCTGCGAGAAGCGCTGACGGTTCCCCCGGTGGTTGAGGTGCGAGGCCGCCCGCGGCCGAGCCTCGAAACCCCCGGGGGACCTCAGAAGTCGAAGCCGTCGAACATGTCGCCGATGCCCTCGCCGATCGAGCCGATGCCGTCGCCGAGGCCCTCGCCCAGGCCGCCCAGCGCGTCGAAGCCGCCGCTGAAGAGCATGCCCATGAACATCCACTCCATCGGGCCGAAGGCGCCGAAGTAGCCCATCGCGTAGGGCTGGTAGGCGCGGCCGCCCTGCCAGTAGGGCACCCGGCGGGAACCGACCATGACCTGGCGGACGTCGGGCTCGGCGCCGACCCTGACCCGCTCGGCGTCCAGCGAGCAGGCCGGAACCTCGCGACGGGTGCCGCCGGGTGGGGTGTAGGGGACGTCCTCGACCGACATGCCGTGTCGCGGGTCGAAGAAGCAGGGTGGGCGGCGCGTGGGCAGCGGTCGGCCCGCCACCCGGGCCTGCACGCAGGCGATGGCGTAGCGGCCGTCCTCGAGGATCTCGGTGACGTGCTTGATCTGCTCGGGCTCGGTGAGCCGGTCGCCGGCGGTCTTGGCGGCCTCGTAGGCGTCGAGAGCCCGCTGGTAGTCGGCGTTCATGCCGGCGTCGAGCTCCCGGCCGGCCATCTCGAGGTCGAGCTCCTGCAGCTCGACACCCAGCGCCGTGATGTCCTCGAAGGCGAGCTTCTTCACCGGTTCGAGCTCGGCGTTCCTCCGTTCCAGCGCCCGGGCCTTGCGGGTGCGGCCGGAGACGACCACCACCCCGGCGATCATCGCCACGAGGACCAGGAGTCCGATCAGCTCCACCATGGTTCGATCCTACGTGGCCGGACCAGCCGCGGCCCCTGCTCGGCCGGGCGCTGTCGATCTCCCTGCGTCAGCAGATCCCGGGCCGCAGCGCATCGGCGGGCTCGCCGTTGCGCAGCCGGTCGGCGACACCCAGGAAGACCTCCGCATATCCCCCGTCGGCGTCGATGGCCAGCAGCAACGGCCAGTCCCGGCTCCCGGCCAGCGCCGCGATCGCCCGCTCCTGCTCGGCGGCCGAACCGCTCTCGTACACGTCGAGCCAGGCGCAGCCGACCGAGCCGGCCACCGCCACGCTCGCGTGGTACGGCGCGTTGAACCCGGTCAGCTCCACGTCTTCCGGCCCGAAGCCGTCGGGAGTGGGCACGCCACGCAGCAGGTCGCTGATCGCCCGGTCGCGGTTGGCAGGCGTCACCGTCCCCTCGGGCAGCCCGGCGTAGAAGCCGGCCTCGTCGGTCTGGACGAGGCCGGCGATGAGCTCCTCGTAGGCGGGAAGCGGCATCCCGGCGGCCCGCACCTCGAAGAAGAACCCGTCGCCGGGCGCGGTCATGGTCGCGTGGTCGTCGCGCGAGTAGGCCCAGGTGGTCGCGTCACGGCCGAACAACCTGACGCCCGTGCCCTCCATCGAGTGGTCACGGTCGTCGAAGTAGGACTGGTAGCTGTCGGCCGGGTAGCGCACGACCTCCAGCCACTGCTCGCCGTTCTCCCAGCCGATGGTCAGCTCGCCGTACCCCTCGTAGAGGGCGTCGAGGTTCCATCCGACGACCTCCACGCCGACGTAGCGACCACCCGGGACCTCGGGGACGACCGGCGCCACCGGCGCGGCCAGGAACTCCCCCGGCTTCACGACCGACTGGGCGGGCGGCGGGTCGGCCACGGGTGCGGGGGTCGGCCCCGTCCCTCCGCCGACGGTGGAGCCGAGCGCGATCGCGGCCACCGCCGCGGCAGCGGCTGCGGCCACCAGCCAGCCGGGTGGCGTACGACGCGTGGTGGGCTCGGTGTGGTCGAGGACGGACGTGGACATGATCTCCTCCAGCAGGTCGGCGCGCCCGGCCCCGAGCGGGAGCAGCGCCACCTCCTGGTCGGTGATCGTGGGACGGATCATGCGCGCGGGCATGGGATCGATGGGGGTCACGGTGCCTCCTCCGGGACGAGTCGCGAGTACGTACTGGGGAGGTGTCCGGCCGGAGGCGGATCGTTGCCGAGCACCTGGCGCAGCCGCGCCCGCGAGCGTGAGAGCCGGCTGCGGACGGCGACCGACGAGATGCCCAGCACCTCAGCGATCTCGCGCGGTTCGAGCTCCTCCCACGCCGCCAGCTCGAGGATCTCCCGGTCCCGGTCGGCCAGCCGCGCCAGCGCCGCGCGCACGGTCTCCTGCTCGGTCACGGCGAACGCGTGGTCAGGCACCGTCGTCGACAGGTCGTGGCGCAGCCGGTCCCCCAGCGCCGTACGCCGGCCCTCGCCGCGACGGTGGTTGGCGAGCGTGCGGCGGGCCACGCCGTAGAGCCACAGCCGGGCGCCCTCGCCGTCGGGGACGTCCGCGATCCGTCGCCAGGCGACGAGGAACGTCTCGGAGACGACGTCCCCGGCGTCCTCGGGTCGGTCGACCCGGCGCAGGGAGTAGCCCAGCACCGCGTCGACGTGAGCGGAGTACAGCTCCCGGAAGCGCTCCTGCCGATGGCTCATGTCTGCTCCATGTCCGGCACCGGCCACATCGTTGCAGCAGCTGGCTGCTCACGTGCACGAGCCGCCACCACGGGCAACCCACGTCCCGCAGCAGCGGCTCTTCGTGACGGCTGGCCCCGGCCTGCCGTCTCCGTGCCTGCCGCCGGCCGGACCGTCCCCCGATCGGTCCGTCCCAACGACAGCACGACTCTGCTGCAGACGGCAGGCCGAGCGCATCGGTAGTCCTACGTAACTGGCCCCGTACCCGCGGCGGGACGAACCATGTGCGTTTGTGCGTTGACCATCGCGCGAGAACGCGAATTCGAGCAGGATGTCGATCGTGGGCAGTCGGGTGATCGGGCGCGAGGACGTGCTGTCGGTGCTCCCTGCCGCCCTGGACACCGAGCGCTGGATCAGCGTCGTCGGACCGCCGGGCTGCGGCAAGACGACCGTGATGCGATCCCTGGTCCGGGAGCGGGACGACGTCACCTGGGTCGACGCCCGCGGCATCACCCGACTCCCCGACCTGCTCCGCTCCTGCCTCGACGAGCTCGAGGAGGTGATCGCGCCGTCGGACTCGCTCGAGGGCGCCCTGCAGCGCGCCCTGGAGGAGCGGTCCCGGTGGCTGGTCGTCGACGGCGTGGACATCGACGAGTTCGACGTCGTCGTCGCCGAGATGATGGAGGCGACCTCCGAGGCCCGAGTGCTCACCACGTCCAGCTCGCTCCACCCGGTGCCGGGGCGCCGCGTGGTCCGGCTCGGCCCGTTCCGGACGCCGGCCCCGCACGAGCCCCTCGAGGGACCGGCGGTCGACCTGTTCTGCCGCTGCGTGGTCGAGGCCGGCGGACAACCCGGTCGACCTCGACGAGTCCGACGAGGACGTGCGACGGCTGCTGCGCGCCAGCGGCGGCCTTCCGCTGCTGATCGAGCAGATGGCCGTCCAGATCGCCCTGGTGGGCATGAGCAAGGTGGCGCCGACCGCTTCCCTCTCGGAGGCCGTGCAGGCGTCGTACGAGCTGCTGGACGACGACCAGCAGCGCTGCTTCCGCCGGCTCTCCACGATGGCCGTCCCGGTGAGCCTCACCGTGCTCGCCGCGATCACGGAGGTCGACGTCGAGACCGGCCGCGACCTCGCGCTCGGCGCTCGCCGCGCCGCTCCCTGGTCGAGACGATCTCCGACGGCCGGATCGACATGCTGGTGCCGATCCGGCGCCACGGCGCCTACCTGACCGCGTCGACCGACGACGAGGCTGCCGTACGCCGCGCGCTGGTCCGGTGGGCCGACGGCGTGCTCCCCGAGGAGATGAACGTGGGGGCCGCCGACGCCGCGTGGCTCACCGACCTGGCGACGATGCGGCTCGCGGTCGAGGCCGCCTGCGGCGCCCCGGAGACCCGGGACCACGGCTACGCGCTGGCCAACCGGGCGTTCTCCTCGCTCTACACCGCGATGCGCGCGCGCGAGGCCGCGGAGATCCTCGAGACCGCCATCACCAGCGGCGACGGCCCGCCCGAGATCGGCGCCCAGGTCGCCCGGCGCGCCGGCATCGCGGCCTCGGAGGTCCGCGGCAGCTACGAGGGGCTGTGGCTGCTGGAGCGCGCCGACCAGCACGCCCGCGAGGCCGCGGATCCCGACCTCGAGACGGCGCGCACCGCGAGCATCCGCGCCGAGATGCACCTCGACGCGGGCGACCTCGACCGGGCCGAGACGGAGGCGCGCCGCGCCATCGCCCTCGACCACGGCACCGACCACATCGCCCCGCAGGCGACCCGCACCCTGGCCCAGGCGCTGCTGGTGCGTGGCGACTTCGCAGCCGCCACGGAGCTCTCGCGCTCGCTGCTCACCACGCGGCAGGAGGACGAGCCGTGGCTGACGCTGTCCGCCCGGCTGCTGCTGGCCCGGATCGCGCTGGAGCAGGGACGACGAGCTCGAGGCCGCGACCGCCGCCCGCCGGGTGTACGACGAGGCCCGTGACCTGGCCGAGGACCGGCTGGCGCTGCTGGCGGAGGTCGAGCTGTGCCACATCCGGACGGCCACGCAGCCGGCGCCGGACGACGACGACTCGTTCCCCTGGGCGGTGCGGCTGCCGATCCTGGTCGCCCAGGCCCGGTCGCCTCCTCGACAGCGGCGACCTCGCCCGCGCCGCAGGCCGCGCCGCCGACGCCGTCGTCCTCGCCGACAGCGCCCGCCTCGGGCGGGACGCGCTCGACGCCAGGCTGGTGCTGGGCTTCGCCCTGCTGCTGCAGCAGGAGGGCGCGGAGGCCCGGGCCACCCTGCTCGAGGCGCTGTCCAACGCCGCCACCATCCCGGCGCCGCTGCGCGCCGCCGACGCGCTGGACGCGCTCGCGCACCTCGCCCTGGACTCCTTCCCCAGGTCCTCGCGGTCGCTGGCGGCGACGGCCGCGGCGCTGCGCGCGCCGCGGAGCGCCGGGAGCGTCGGGCGGCGGGTGCTGCGCACCGTCGAGCCCGGGAGCCAGGTGCCCGCGGGCTGGCTGCACGACGATCAGCTGACCCATGTTGCCGTGGCGGAGATCGCGGCCATGCTGGCGCCCGCCACCGGCCAGCCCGCACACCGGCCGGCTCGACGCCCTCTCGCCGGCGGAGCGGGTGGTTGCCGACAAGGTCGCCGAGGGCCTGACGAGTCGCCAGATCGCGGCGGACCTGTTCCTCTCACCGCGGACCGTCGACGCCCACCTGGCGCGGATCTACCGCAAGCTCGACATCAACACCCGCGCCCGGCTGGCGGCGCTCGTCATCGGCGACAGCTGACCGGCACTGGCGTTCAGCGCGCGCTGTAGTCGCGGAACCCGCGCCCGGTCTTGCGCCCGAGGTAGCCCGCGGTCACCAGGTGCTCGAGCAACGGCGCCGGCGAGAAGCCCGGCTCGCGGAACTCGAGGTACAGCTCGCGCTGGATCGCGAGCGAGACGTCGTTGCCGACCACGTCGAGCAGCTCGAACGGGCCCATCGGCAGGGCACAGCCCAGCTTCATGGCGACGTCGATGTCGTCGGCGGTGGCGTAGTGCGCCTCGAGCATCTTCACGGCGTCGTTGAGGTAGGGGAACAGCAGCGCGTTGACGATGAAGCCGGCCCGGTCACCGCAGGAGACGCCGACCTTGCCGACCCGGTCGCACAGCGCGCGGACCGTCTCGGTCACCTCGTCGCTGGTCGCGACCGTGCTGACCACCTCGACCAGCTTCATGATCGTCGCGGGGTTGAAGAAGTGCATGCCGATGACGTCCTGCGGCCGCTTGGTGACCCTGGCCATCGAGATGATCGGCAGGCTCGAGGTGGTGGTCGCCAGGATCGCGCCGGGCTTGCAGATCTCGTCGAGGTTCTCGAAGAGGGTGGTCTTGATCGCCAGGTCCTCGGCGATCGCCTCGACGACCAGGTCGACGTCGGCGAGGTCGTCGAGCGAGGTGGTGCCGACGACGCGCGCCAGCGTCTCGGCCTTCTGCTCCTCGGTCGCGCGGCCGCGCTGGATCTGCTTGTCGAAGTTCTTGGTGATCGCGCCGACCACGCCGTCGACCTTGACCTGGCCGCGGCCGACGAAGAGCACGTCGTACCCGGCCTTGGCGAAGACCTCGACGATGCCGGAGGCCATGGTGCCGGTGCCGACGACGCCGACCCGGCGGATGTCGTGGCGCAGCTGCGGCGCGTCGTCGGCCGACGGCGTGTGCGCGTCGGGGACCACGACCGGGCTGTCGGGCGCCTCGTAGGTGTAGAGGCCGCGGCCGGACTTGCGGCCCAGCAGGCCGGCGGTGACGTACTGCTTGAGGATCGGGGCCGGGGCATGGAGCCGGTCCCGGCCCTGCTTGTACATCGTGTCGAGGATCTCGTACGCCGTGTCGAGCCCGATCAGGTCGAGCAGGGCCAGCGGGCCCATCGGGTAGCCGCACCCGAACCGCATCGCCGCGTCGATGTCCTCGCGGGAGGCGTACTTGCCCTCGTACATCGAGACCGCGTGGTTGAGGTAGCCGAACAGCAGCGTGTTGGCGATGAAGCCGGCCTTGTCGCCGCAGATGACCGGGCTCTTGCCGAGCGTCGCGACCAGCGCCTTGACGTCCTCGAGCACCGACTCCTCGGTGACCACGGTGCGGATGATCTCGACCAGGTTCTGGACGGGCGCGGGGTTGAAGAAGTGGATGCCGATCACGCGGCCCGGCAGGGCGTTGGCGGTGGAGATCTCGGTGACGCTCAGCGAGGAGGTGTTGGTGGCCAGGATGGTCTCGGACGAGACGATGCCGTCGAGCTCGCGGAAGATGGACTTCTTGATCTCCATCGACTCGACCACGGCCTCGACGACGATGTCGGCCCGGGCCAGCTCCTTCATCTCGGTCGCATAGCTGATCCGGCCGAGCAGCTCGGCCTGCTCGTCCGCGCTCAGCTTCTCGCGCTTCACCGCGCGGTCGGTCGAGTGCTGGAGGTGCGCGCGACCCCGGTCGACAGCCTCGTCGTTGACCTCGACGCCGATGACGTCGAAGCCGTTGCGGGCGAAGACCTCCGCGATGCCGGCACCCATGGTGCCGAGTCCGATCACGCCGATGGTGCTGATGTCTCGAGGCATGGAGGGCATCCTTCCACGACCCCCGCCGCGCCCGGATGTGGGTCCGCTCACCCCTCGACGAGCGCCGCGACCTCGTCGGCACAGCCCCGGGCGAGGGTCACGCCGGCGCCCGCCGTGGCCGTAGCAGTGCACGACGTCGCCGACCCGCTCGAGGCGCACCTCGGACCGCACCGGCCGCAGCCCGACCCGGTGGCCGACCACCCGGCCCCCGGCGAGCGCCGGCACCAGCGCGCGTCGCCCGCTCGAGGATCGCGGCGGCGGTGTCCGGCGAGGGCGTGCGGTCCCACGCGTCCTCCTCGAAGGTGCCGCCGACGACGACCTGGCTGCTACGGGGCACGACGTACGTCGGGCCGGCGCCGTCGAGCCACCAGCGGTCGACGTCGACGTCCTCGACGAGCACCACCTGCCCCCGGCCGGGGTGGACGTCGGTCTCCCCCACCAGCCCCCTGGCGCCGAGCCCGGCGCAGTTCACGACGATCCCTCCGTCGGGCCGCGGCAGGTGTGCCAGCGCGGCGCGGGTCAGCGTCCCGCCGAGCTCGATCAGCCGCTTGCGCAGCCAGACCAGGTGCAGCGGCATGTCGACCACCGGAGCGGTGAAGGTCCAGGCGTCGGCCCAGCCGGCCGGCGGCTGCGCGCGGGCCAGGTCCGGCACCGCCTCGGCCCACCACGGGTCCGGCGTCCCCAGCGGCAGCACCTCGGTCCCCGCGACCAGCCGGACCCCGGACGCCGGGTCGGCGGCCAGCCCCGCGAGCACGTCGTACGACCGCGCGGCCCAGGTGTTGACCCGGTGCTGCGGCCGCGCCTCGTAGGGGTACCAGAGCGCGGCGGCCACCACCGAGGTCGTCTCCAGCGGCAGGTCACGCGCCAGCACGTCCACGCGGTGGCCCTGCTCGGCGAGCGTGACGGCGACCGTCATCCCGACGACCCCGGCTCCCACCACGACGACACGCGTGCCCATGCGACGAGCATGGCAGGTGGGCGGTGCCGCTAGATTGGCTCGCCGTGAGACTCGTCGTGGCGCGCTGCCAGGTGGACTACGCGGGACGGCTGACGGCGCACCTGCCGATGGCGACCCGGGTGCTGATGGTCAAGGCTGACGGCTCCGTGCTGGTGCACAGCGACGGCGGCTCCTACAAGCCGCTCAACTGGATGTCGCCGCCGTGCACGGTGCGCGAGGGCCTCACCGACGACGGGGTCGTGGAGTGGACCGTGACCGGCGTCAAGAGCGACGACACGCTGCGCATCCTCCTCGAGGAGGTGCTGCACGACTCGAACCACGACCTGGGACTCGATCCCGGCCTGCAGAAGGACGGTGTCGAGAAGCACCTCCAGGAGCTGCTCGCCGAGCACCCGGCGAGCCTCTCGCCCGGCCTCAGCCTGGTACGCCGCGAGTTCCCCACCGCGATCGGCCCGGTCGACCTGATGTGCCGTGACGCCGAGGGCGCCAGCGTCGCGGTCGAGATCAAGCGGCGGGGCGAGATCGACGGCGTCGAGCAGCTCACCCGCTACCTCGAGCTCCTCAACCGCGACCCGCTGCTGGCCCCGGTCCGTGGCATCTTCGCCGCCCAGGAGATCAAGCCGCAGGCCCGGGTCCTGGCCACCGACCGCGGCATCGCGTGCGCCGTCGTCGACTACGACGCCCTGCGCGGCCTGGACGACCCGAGCCACCGGCTCTTCTGACCCCGGCCTCCCCCGCCGTCCCTCAGTTCACCGCGGCCGCCGCCAGCGGCAGCCGCACCGCGACCGTCGTGCCCAGGCCGGGCTCGCTCTCGACCTGCACCTGGCCGGCGTGCGCCTCGACGATCCCCTGCACGATGGGTCGACCGAGTCCCGCGCCGGGGACCCTCGCCGCGACCGCACCGGGGGTCCGGAAGTGCGCGTCGAAGACCTGCCGCGGGGCATGGGCGTCCGGTCCCATCCCGTGGTCGTGGACCTCGATCACGCCGTGGCCACCGTCGGTGACCAGCCGGACCTCCACCCGACCGCCGTCCTCGCTGAAGTTCACCGCGTTGGTGACCAGGTTGCCGATCACCTCGGCGAGCCGCACGGCGTCGGCGACCACCCACAGTGAGCGCTGTCCACCGGGCACGAGGTCCACCCCCGCCTCGGCGGCGACCCCGCCGAGCTCGGCCATCACCGCGCGGACGACGGGCCCCACGTCGGTCGGCACCGGCGCCACGCTGAGGCCGACGCCGCCGAGCACGGCCAGGGTCAGCAGGTCCTCGACCAGTGTCAGCTCCCGCTCGGCGTTGCGGCGTACGACATCGAGCAGCCGGGCGGCCTGCTCGCTGACGGCCGGCTCCCCCATGTCGACCAGGATCTCGGTGTAGCCCAGGATCGAGGTCAGCGGCGTGCGGAGCTCGTGGGAGACGGTGGCGATGAGCTCGTCGCGCATCCGTTCGGATGCCTGCTCCACCGCGAGCCGGGTGGTCACGTCCCGCAACGACGCGCACCAGAGCACCGACTCGGGCACCTCCATCCGCGACAGCGCCACCTCGACCGGGACCGAGCGGCCGTCCCGGCGTACGGCGTCGGCGGCGAACCGCGCGACCTCGTCGCCGGGTGGGACCCGGCCGGCGTCGCGGAAGACACCGGGCAGCAGGTCCTCGGCCGCACCGCCGACGAGCTCCTCGCGGGGGACGCCGAACATCGCCTCGGCCCGGGTGTTCACCAGCCGGACCGTTCCGGCGGCGTCCACCACGACCAGGGCGTCGGGGGCGGCGTCGACCATCCCGCGGAAGACCTCGGGGCAGTGCGCGAACGGGGGCTGGGACACGCCGAAAGGCTAGGGACACCACCAGCACCACTGATGCACTTCCGTCACATCGTCACCTCCACGTGGGTGTCGCGTTACCGAATCGTGGAACTCGCCGCGCGCGACGGCCCTGCTGGTCGTCCAGACGAGGCAGAGCTACTGGCGCGTAACCGGAGTGACCCCGGTCTCGTTGCATCGGGGACGAAAGGAAATCCGGATGTCCCGACTGCTGCGCGTCCTGCTGGCCGCGATCGTTCTCCCCGGGCTCGTGGTGACGGTCCTCGCCGCGCCCGGCCAGGCCCACGAGGAGCGGGAGGCCTCCTTCCCCGACGGCAGTGGCGACCGCCCGTCCTTCCTCGGCTACGACAACGACCGCAGCCGCGTGGTCTGCAAGCCGCACAGCCGGCAGCGGATCGCCGCCATGCCGGACGGCCGGATGAAGCGCATCAGTCGGGGGCTGCTCGACGACTGCTCGTTCCGCTCGATCCAGTCGGCCATCAACACGGTGCAGCGGCGACAGACGTCGATCTACGTCCTCCCCGGCACCTACAGCGAGCGGAAGTGGGCGACGAAGCCCCGCAGCGAGTACTGCTCGAACCTCGCCACCGAGTCCGCCGACCCGGTCACCGCGTCGTCGTACATCGGCAGCATCTCCGAGCCGGGCGAGCGCCCCGAGGCGGACGGCCTCGAGGCCGAGGCCGAGGAGGGGAGCGACCCGATCGCCCTCTCCTACACCGACCAGCGCCGCTGCCCCGGCAACCTGAACCTGATCTCGGTCTTCGGTGACAAGACCCCGAAGAACGACTCGATCAGCTGCGACAGCAAGTACTGCGGACTGCAGATCGTCGGCACCGGCGCCCGGATGACCGACGTGACGATCGACAACAAGTTCCAGAAGCTCAACGCGATCCGGGCCGATCGCGCCGGCGGGATCGTGATCAAGAACCTCACCGCACAGCAGGCGGAGTTCAACGCGATCTACGTGCTGGAGACCGACGGCTTCCTGCTCGACCACGTCACCACCCGGGGCAACGACGAGTACGGCATCCTCTCCTTCGCCTCCGACCACGGCGTCATCCAGCACACGAACAACTACTACAACGGCGACTCCGGCATCTATCCCGGCTCGGCCTCGGACCTCAACGGTGACAACACGAACTTCGAGGTCACCCGCTACGCGATCGAGATCCGTCACAACCGCAGCCACGACAACACGCTCGGCTACTCCGGCACCGCGGGGAACTCGGTGTACGCCCACCACAACCGGTTCTACGACAACGCCACCGGCATCGCGACCGACTCGCTGTTCCCGGGACACCCGGGACTCCCCCAGGACCACGCCCGCTGGAGCCGCAACCGGATCTACTCCAACAACACCAACTACTACACCGAGTACGTCGACACCGGAGTCTGCGCGAAGCCGATCGCCGAGCGCGGCTACATCGACGGCACCGTCTGCCCGGTGATCCCGACCCCGGTCGGCACCGGTGTCCTCATCGCGGGCGGCAACTTCAACTCCACCGACCACAACTGGATCTACGACAACTGGCGCTACGGCACCATGCAGTTCTGGGTGCCGGCCCCGCTGCGCGACGAGATGGACCCGGCCAAGCTCTACGACACCTCCAACCACAACCACACCTTCGCCAACCAGATGGGCATCGAGCCCGGCGGCGAGATCGCGCACAACGGCCTCGACCACTGGTGGGACGACCAGGGTGTGGGGAACTGCTGGGAGGACAACGTCTACTCGCGGGGTGAGCAGACCGACAACTTCACCGTGGACCCCGGGCCGTGCGCCGACGGTGGCTCGGTGTTCCTGCCGGGCGCTCCCGTGAAGGACGCCGGGTTCCTCTCGTGCAGCCAGTACGACCGCAACGACCCGTCGCTGCGTCACCCGCCCGGGTGCGACTGGTTCGACTCCCCCACCAAGCCGGAGGCGGGACCGGAGGAGGAGCCGGAGCCGACGATGACCGGGACCACCCGCAGCAGCGACGACGGTGACGCCCTCGTCGCGGCACCGGTCGCGATGCTCACCGGCCTGCTGCTGCTGGCCGGGATCGGGCGGAGTCGTCGTGGCTCACGCGCTGCGTAACGTCGTCGCCGGCGTCGGCGTGGTGGCCGTGGTCGCCACCGGCAGCGGCGTCTCGGTGGCCAGCGGCAGCCCCGCGTTGAGCGCCGGCGGCCCGGTGTCCGTCGCCGGCACCGAGGCCAGCGGCGTGTTCACCGTGGCCGACCGCACCGTCCGGCAGGTCCGGTACGCCGACCAGGGGACGCTCCGCTACAGCTTCACCCTGACCAACGACGGCGGGCTGCCGCTCACGGTCCTCGGGCTGGCCCGCGACCAGGCCGACCCGCGGCTCTTCGACCTGGTCGACCTGAGCCGCAGCGCGCTCTCGCCGGGCGAGCGCGGCGAGTTCACGCTGACGCTGGACATGAACGGCTGCGAGTCGCTGTCGTCCCGTGCCGGGTCCTTCGTGAGCGAGGTCGTCGTGCGCACCCGTCAGGCCGGGATGTTCCACGACGACGTGGTGGTGGCACTCCCCGAGGAGATCCACACCGGCTCACCGCGCGAGGCGTTCTGCCCGGAGTCGACCGCGACGTCACGGCCCCAGGGCTGACGTCGAGGTCCGGGGGTTTCGAGGCTCGTCGCTGGCGCTCCTCGCACCTCAACCACCGGACCTTCGCAGCCACCGCACGCCGGTGGTTGAGGTGCGAAGGCCGTCTGGCGGCCTGAGCCTCGAAACCCCCGGCGCTCCGCGAGGGCGGTCTGGTCAGGCGCCGGCCCGGCGCGGCGCGGTCGGGTCCGCGTCATCGTTGCGCTGCTCGCGGGCGACGTACTCCTCGATGTCCTCGATGTCGTCACGGTTGCGGGTCACGACGGCCAGCAGGTCGCCCATCTTGGCGACCTCCTCGACCTGCTCCTTGATGAACCACTGCATGAACTGCTCGGAGGCGAAGTCGCTCTCGTCGCGGGCGATGCGCAGCAGCTGGTTGACCTGCTCGGTCACCGCGCGCTCCTGGTCCAGGGCCAGCTGCACCGGTGCGACGAGGTCGTCGAACGTGGAGCGGGGTGCCTCGACGCCGGGGATGACCACGGCGGAGTCGGTGTCGAGCAGGTACTGCACCATCATCATGGCGTGATCGCGCTCCTCCAGCGCCTGCTCGTAGAAGAACGCCGCCATCTGCGGCATCGTCAACGCGTCGTAGAAGACGGCGCAGGCGAGGTACTGGTTGTGGGCGGACAGCTCGTTCCCGATCTGGATGTTGAGCTGGTCGACGAACCGGGCTGCGGGCACGGTCACTTCCTCCTGTGAGGGTGGGTCAGGCGGCCTTCTTCTGCTTCTTGCCCGGTGCGCACGAGGGCGTGGTGCCGACCTTGACGAGCTTGCGCTTCTTGACCGTATACCCCTCGGGCAGGGTGCCTTCCTTCAGCATCCGCAGCGGGCAGCGGTTGCACCGCACCTTCGACTCGCAGCACTTCTTCTTGGGCAGCTTGGCGATCGTGGACGCGGAAGCCGACAGCTTCGCTCTTGTCCTTCTTGCCCTTCTTCTTGCCCTTGGCCACGGCGTTACGGTAGCACGAACCAAGGGTTGCCTTACCTAAGAGTGATCGCCGTCCCACGTGACCGCGCGCAAGCCGTCGGCGTCGATCTCGACCAGGACCACAGCCGCGTCGCCGTAGCCGTGCTCCCCCACCACGAGCACCGCCTCACCACGGTGGCGGTCGGCCAGCTCGGCGAGGTCGGCCGGGCCGGCGTACGTCGCCGCCACCTGCTCCCGAGCCCGGATCGAGTCGACATGGGCGTGCTCGCGGACCAGCAGGATCCGGGCCGGGCAGTGCAGGTCGCTCACGGGTCCAGCCTAGGTCGCGATCCCGCGTCATCGGGTGACGCGGAAGCGCGACCTAGGCTGACGTCATGACGCCCGTGACCCCCGACCCCGTCCTCCCCGGCCAGGAATCGGTGTGGGACTACCCGCGTCCGCCCCGGGTCGAGCCGAGCCGCGCGACCGTCGAGGTCCGGCTCGGAGGCGAGGTCGTGGCACGGTCGACGGCGTCGTACCGGGTGCTCGAGACCAGCCACCCGCCGACCTACTACCTGCCGGCACCGGCCTTCGTCGAGGGCGTGCTGCGACCTGCCGGGGGGACGACCTTCTGCGAGTGGAAGGGGCAGGCCGCCTACTACGACCTGGTGGCGGGCGGGCGCACGGCCCTGCGCGCCGGCTGGACCTATCCGGACCCCTCCCCCGGTTTCGAGGTGCTGGTCGGTCACGTCGCCGTGATGCCGGACCTGGTCGACGAGTGCACGGTCGACGGCGAGCGTGTGGTCGCCCAGCCGGGCGGCTTCTACGGTGGCTGGATCACCTCCCGCGTGGCCGGTCCGTTCAAGGGCGGGCCGGGCTCCCGGGGCTGGTAGCCGCCGGCAGTGACTCCACGGGTCAGTCGAGGCCGTGGGCGGCGCGGATCTGGTCGACGATGCCGCCCATGATCTCGGTCAGCCCGAAGTCCTTGGGCGTGAACACCGCGGCGACGCCCAGCTCGACCAGCCGGCGGCCGTCGGACTCGGGGATGATCCCGCCGACGATCACCGGCACGTCCGCCAGACCGGCCTCCTTGAGCCCGTCGAGCACGTCCGGCACCAGCTCCATGTGGGAGCCGGACAGGATCGAGAGACCGACGCAGTGGACGTCCTCGGCCACCGCGGCGGCGACGATCTGCTGCGGGGTGAGCCGGATCCCCTGGTAGATGACCTCGAAGCCGGCGTCGCGCGCGCGGACGGCGACCTGCTCGGCACCGTTGGAGTGACCGTCGAGCCCGGGCTTGCCGACCAGCAGCCGGAGTCGGCCGCCGAGCTCCTCACCGGTCTCCCGCACCCGGGCGCGCACGGCGGCGAGCTCGTCGCCCGCCTCCGCCACCCCGACCGCGCCGCTGACGCCGGTGGGCGCCCGGAACTCGCCGAAGACCTCACGCAGCGTCCCGGCCCACTCCCCCGTGGTGGCGCCGGCCCGGGCCGCGGCCAGGGTCGCGGCCATCAGGTTGGTGCCGGTCTTCGCGTCGGCCGCCAGCCGCGCGAGCGCGTCGGCGACGGCGGTCTCGTCGCGCGCGGCCTTCCACTCCTCGACCGAGCGCAGCGCAGACGCCTCGGCCTGCGGGTCGGCTGCCATGATCGCGCCGTCGAGGTCCGCGGTGAGCGGCGAGGGCTCGGTGGTCTCGAACTTGTTGACGCCGACGATGACCTCGTCGCCGGACTCGATCCGGCCGCGGCGCGCCGCGTGGGCCGAGACCAGCTCCTGCTTCATGTAGCCGGACTCGACGGCCGCGATCGCGCCGCCCAGCGCCTGGACCCGGTCCATCTCGGCCCGAGCACCCTCGACCAGCTCGGCGACCTTGGCCTCGATCACGTGCGAGCCTTCGAAGATGTCCTCGTACTCGAGGAGGTCGGACTCGTAGGCGAGCACCTGCTGCAACCGCAGCGACCACTGCTGGTCCCACGGGCGTGGCAGCCCGAGCGCCTCGTTCCAGGCGGGGAGCTGGACCGCGCGGGCGCGGGCGTTCTTGCTCAGCGTCACGCCGAGCATCTCGAGCACGATCCGCTGCACGTTGTTCTCCGGCTGGGCCTCGGTGAGGCCGAGCGAGTTCACCTGCACGCCGTAGCGGAAGCGCCGCATCTTCTCGTCGGTGACGCCGTAGCGCTCGCGCGTGATCTCGTCCCAGAGCTGGACGAAGGCCCGCATCTTGCAGGTCTCCTCGACGAACCGGACGCCGGCGTTGACGAAGAACGAGATCCGGCCGACCACCTTGCCGAAGTCGTCCTCGGAGACCTGGCCGGAGGCCTTGACCTGGTCGAGGACGGCGATCGCGGTGCAGAGCGCGTAGGCGAGCTCCTGCCGCGGCGTCGCACCCGCCTCCTGCAGGTGGTAGCTGCAGATGTTGATCGGGTTCCAGTTGGGGATCTCGTGGACGGTGTAGGCGATCACGTCGCTGATCAGCCGCAGCGAGTGCTCCGGCGGGAAGACGTAGGTGCCGCGGGAGAGGTACTCCTTGATGATGTCGTTCTGGGTGGTGCCGGCGAGCTGGTGGGCGACCTCGCTGGGCTCGAGGTCGGGGTTCTGCTCCTCCGCAGCCACCTGGTAGAGCGCGAGCAGCCACATCGCGGTCGCGTTGATGGTCATCGAGGTGTTCATCTCGGTGAGGGGGATGTCCTCGAAGAGCCGACGCATCTCCCCGAGGTGCGGGATCGGGACGCCCACCTTGCCGACCTCGCCGCGGCTCAGCGCGTCGTCGGGGTCGTAGCCGGTCTGGGTCGGCAGGTCGAACGCGACCGACAGCCCGGTCTGGCCCTTGGCCAGGTTGGTCCGGTAGAGGGCGTTCGACGCGGCCGCGGTCGAGTGCCCGGCGTACGTGCGCATGACCCAGGGCCGGTCCTTGGTGCGGTCCCGGTGTTGATCGGAGGGGCTCATGGACCGAGCGTAGGCCCGGGTGCTACGCGCTGGTAACCGTCTCGCGTGTGGGGTTCTCCACAGCTCAGGCGGCCTCGTGCTCCAGCTCGACGAACCGCATCAGCCTGGTCAGGTGCAGCATCCGGCGTACGGCGGGACCGCAGCCGCGCAGGGTCACGTGGTGGCCGGTACGGGCGGCCTCGTGGCTGACGAAGGCCAGCACGCGCAGGGCGGGCACGTCGACCGACTCGACCCCGGTGAGGTCGACGACGATCTCGTGCTCGGGCGTGGCCAGCTGCCGGTGCAGTGCGCTGCGGACCTCGTGGGTGCTGCGGCCGTTGAAGCTGCCGCGCAGCACCACGGTGGGTCCGTCGGTGACGATGTCCATGCGTGCCCCGTTCCGTTCGGAGATCCCGAGCCTCCGGTCTACCCGACCTGTACCCACTATGACGCAAGTCATGCCCGATGGGTTGCCACCGCGCGGGCAGGAGTTGGCGAACCGCGGCGGCGGCACCGATTGCCCCGGGCTGCCCCGTCACGGCATGCTGCCGCAGGTGCAGTCTCCGATTCCCGAGTACCTGGCCGAGGTCCTCCTCACCTCCGCGCCGGACACCAGCGGCACCGTCGCCGACTACATCCCGGAGCTCGCGACGGTCGACCCGGAGCTGCTCGGGATCAGCCTGTCCACGGTCGACGGGGCGGTCTACGAGACCGGGGACAGCGAGGTCGAGTTCACCATCCAGTCGATCTCGAAGCCATTCGTCTACGCCCTCGCTCTCGCTGACCGGGGACTGGACGCCGTCATCGCCCGGGTCGACGTCGAGCCGTCGGGCGAGGCCTTCAACGAGCTCTCGCTGGAGAAGGGCTCAGGGCGGCCGCTCAACCCGATGATCAATGCCGGGGCGATCACGACCCACACCCTGGTCGGTCAGCCCGGGGCCGACTCGACACAGCGGCGGAAGCGCATCCTCGACGGGTTGTCTGCATTCGCCGGGCGTCAGCTCGACGTCGACGAGGCGACGTTCCGGTCCGAGACGGCCACCGCGTTCCGCAACTACGCCATCGCCAACATGCTGCGCGGCCACGGCACGATCCTCGACGACCCCGAGAGCGTGGTCGAGGACTACACCTGGCAGTGCTCCATCCTCGTCACGACCCGCGACCTGGCCCTGATGGCCGCCACCCTGGCCAACGGCGGTGTCAACCCGCTGACGGCGGAAGAAGTGGTCGACGAGAGGGTGGTCCGGCAGGTGCTCAGCGTGATGGCCACCTGCGGCATGTACGACTCCGCCGGCGACTGGATATCCACCGTCGGCTTCCCGGCCAAGAGTGCGGTGTCGGGCGCGATCATGGGCGCGCTGCCGGGTCAGCTGGGCATCGCCGCGTTCTCGCCGCGCCTGGACCCCCACGGCACCAGCGTGCGCGGCGTCGACGTGTGCCGCCGTCTCTCGCACGACATGGGGCTGCACATGATGGATGCACCGCAGCCTGCTCGGGCCACCATCCGGCGCGCCCACGAGATCCGCCGCGCGGACGGCGGTGAGGCCACGGTCTACGAGCTGCACGGCTCGATCCAGTTCGCCGGCGCCGAGAGGCTGCTGCGCGACCTCACGGCCACCGACATCGCGACCACGGAGGTCATCCTCCACCTCGGGCGGGTCCACTCGGTCAACGACGTGGCTCGCCGGATGCTGCTCGAGGCCGTCCGGCGGCTCGGCCTCGACGGGCACCAGGTGACCGTCGTCGATCCCGAGGGTGTGCTGGCCCAGGGCTGACCGCCGGGAGGCCCGACCGTCGACGCCTAGAGTGACTGCATGGTCAACCTCACCCGCATCTACACCCGGACCGGCGACGGCGGCACGACCCGTCTCGGCGACATGAGCGAGACGTCGAAGACCGACCTCCGGCTCCAGGCCTACGCCGACGTCGACGAGGCGAACGCGACCCTCGGGCTGGCGCTGGCGCAGGGCGGGCTCGACGACGACGTCGTCGCGGTGCTGACGCACGTGCAGAACGACCTCTTCGACGTGGGCGCAGACTTCTGCACGCCGGTCGTCCCCGACCCGGAGTTCCCGCCGCTGCGGATCGAGCAGGACTACGTCGACCGGCTGGAGGGGTGGTGCGACCACTACAACGAGGACCTGCCGACGCTGCGGTCCTTCATCCTCAACGGCGGCACCCTCGGCGCCGCCCACCTGCACGTCGCCCGCACCGTGGTCCGACGCGCCGAGCGGTCCGCGTGGGCCGCCTGGGCCGAGCACGCCGACACCATGAACCAGCTGGCGATCACCTACCTGAACCGGCTCTCCGACCTGCTCTTCATCCTCGCCCGCCACGCCAACCGCGCCCAGGGCGACGTGCTCTGGGTCCCCGGCGGCGACCGCTGACCCGTTGAGTTGGGCTTCCCTCCGGGTTGAGTTGGGCTTCGCTGCGCGCGCCGACCGGAGCCAGGCCCAGCTCGACCTTCAGCCATGCCCAACTCAACGGCGGGCGGGTTCCTTCGCGACCGAGACGAGCAGCGTGGTGGGGACCAGCAGGACGGCGACGACCAGCAGCGACTCCAGCGTCCCGACCTGGTCGGCGACGAAGCCGAGGACCGGCGGCCCGGCCAGGAACGCGGCGTACCCGATCGTCGAGACGACGCTGACCCGCGCGGCGGCGCGGGCCGGGTCGTCGGCGCCGGCGCTCATGCCGACCGGGAACCCGAGCGAGGCGCCGAGGCCCCAGAGCGACGACGCCGATGCCGACGAGGACGGGGTGCTGGCCGAGCACGAGCAGCAGCAGTCCCGCGAGCGCGAGGAGAGCGGTCGTGCGCAGCACCAGCACCCGGCCGTAGCGGTCGAGCACGAAGGTGCCCAGCACCCGGCCGGTCGTCATCGCGACCACGAAGGTGGCGAAGCCGGCGACCCCGAGCCAGCGTGGCGCGTCGTAGCCGTCGATCAGAGCCAGCGCGAGCCAGTCGTTGGCGGCGCCCTCGGTGAGGGCGAACGCGAGCACCATCAGGCCGATCGCGAGGGTGCGTGGCTCGCGCCACGCCGAGCCGGACGACGCGGCGTGCTCCTCCTCGGGCACGGCCGGCAGGAAGGTCCGGACGGCCGGCACCGCGACCAGCGACACCAGCGCGGCGAGCGCCAGGTGACCGGTGATGGGTACGCCGAGAGCGGTGACCAGCACGCCGACACCCGCGCCCGAGACCGACCCGAGGCTCCAGCCGGCGTGGAAGCGCGGCAGGATCGCGCGACCGAGCACACGCTCGACGGCGGCGCCCTCGACGTTCATCGCGACGTCCCACACGCCGGTGCCGACGCCGTAGACGAAGAGCCCGGCACCGGTCGCGGCGACCGAGCCGAGCACGCCGACGCCGATCCCGACCAGCACCAGCCCGACGGCGACCAGCACGCACCCCGACCGGACCACGGCGGCCGCGCTGCTGCGGCGGATCAGGGCACCGGCGCTGGGCAGTGCCAGCACCGAGCCGGCCGCGCCCACGAGCAGCAGCAGGCCGAGCGCGCTGTTGTCGAGGTCGAGGCCGCTCCGGACGTCGGGGACCCGCGAGAACAGCGACGCGAAGCCGAACCCGTTGAGGACGAAGACGACCGTGACGGCGTTGCGCGCCGACAGGACCGTGCTGTCGGGCCCGCTCACACCGTGGTGGCCGTGCCGGGAGGCCCGGCCTCGAGCCACGACTGGAAGCCGGTCAGCGAGCTCGGCGCCATGGCCAGCTCCAGCAGCCCGTCGGGCGCCTCGCACTGGACCACCGTGTGGTCGGGGTAGAGCGACATCCGCTCCGGGCCCTCCGGGTCACGGCGCCCAGCGTAGGAGAGGGTGCCGCGCGCCCACGTCTTCTTGGGCCGCGGCGACAGCGAGAAGATCCGGAACCACTCGAGGGAGTCACCGGAGTAGCGACCGAGCCCGAGAAGCCAACCGCGCCCGGCCCTCTCGGACCGGACGCGGCAGCTGAGCTCGAACGTGCCGCCATGGCGCGACAGCAGCACGTCGTCGTACGACGAGGGCGAGGCCGTAGAGCAGAACCAGGACCAGGACGGCGCCGGCCGCGTCCAGCAGCAGCTGCCACAGCGGCATCCTTCGTCCCTCCTGAAAGTCGCGCCCAGCCCCGTCGGGTCACCCTAACGGTCGGTCACCGGCGCTCGATCAGGAGGACCACTCGGCGGCACGGATCAGCGCCTCGGCGTGGCGGACGCGGTGCTCCGCGTCGTCACCCTCCTCGCCGCGGGCGGCCTCGAGGTCGGCCTGCGCGGCCGAGACGTCGACGTCACCGGCGAGCGTGGTGCGCTCGGCGAGGATCGACACCCGGTTGGCCGCGACCGAGAGGAACCCACCGTCGACGACTGCGACGACGCGGTCGCCCTCCTCCGGCCGGATCTCGATCACGCCGGGCACCAGCACGGACAGCACGGGGCTGTGGTCGCGCAGGATGCCGATGTCGCCCTCGGTCGTCCGGGCCAGCACCATCGACGCCCGGCCGGACCAGACGACCCGGTCGGCGGCGACGAGCTCGACCTGGAGGTCGGCCTTGGCCTCGGCCATCAGATCCCCTTCTGGATCTCAGACCACTTCTTCTCGACGTCGTCCAGACCGCCGCACATGAAGAAGGCCTGCTCGGCCACGTGGTCGTACTCGCCGTCGGCGATCTTGTTGAACGCCTCGATGGTGTCGGCGATCGGCACGGTCGAGCCCTCGAGGCCGGTGAACTGCTTGGCGACGTAGGTGTTCTGCGACAGGAACCGCTGGATCCGGCGGGCCCGGGACACGATGATCTTGTCCTCTTCGGAGAGCTCGTCGACGCCGAGGATCGCGATGATGTCCTGGAGCTCCTTGTTGCGCTGCAGGATCTGCTTGATCCGGATCGCGCAGTTGTAGTGCTCCTGCCCGATGTACTGGGCGTCGAGGATCCGCGACGTGGAGGTCAGCGGGTCGACGGCCGGGTAGATGCCCTGCGACGCGATGTCGCGGGACAGCTCGGTGGTGGCGTCGAGGTGGGCGAACGTCGCGGCCGGGGCCGGGTCGGTGTAGTCGTCGGCCGGCACGTAGATCGCCTGCATCGAGGTGATCGAGTGACCACGCGTCGAGGTGATCCGCTCCTGGAGCGTGCCCATCTCGTCGGCCAGGTTGGGCTGGTAGCCGACGGCGGAGGGCATCCGACCCAGCAGGGTCGACACCTCCGAGCCGGCCTGGGTGAACCGGAAGATGTTGTCGATGAACAGCAGCACGTCCTGCTTCTTCACGTCGCGGAAGTACTCCGCCATCGTGAGCGCGGACAGCGCCACCCGCAGCCGGGTGCCCGGCGGCTCGTCCATCTGGCCGAAGACGAGGGCGGTCTGGCCGATGACGCCGGCCTCCTCCATCTCGACGATGAGGTCGTTCCCCTCGCGGGTGCGCTCGCCGACGCCGGCGAACACCGACACACCGCCGTGGTCCTTCGCGACGCGGGCGATCATCTCCTGGATGAGCACGGTCTTGCCCACGCCCGCACCGCCGAACAGGCCGATCTTGCCGCCCTGGACGTACGGCGCGAGCAGGTCGATGACCTTGATGCCGGTCTCGAACATCTGGGTCTTCGACTCGAGCTGGTCGAAGGCCGGGGCCTTGCGGTGGATGCCCCAGCGCTCCTGGACGTCGAGCTTCTCGTCGCCCTCGAGGTTGAGGCACTCGCCCAGCGTGTTGAACACGCGGCCGAGGGTGGCGTCACCCACCGGGACGGTGATCGGCTCGCCGGTGTCGGTCACCGGCGCGCCGCGCACCAGACCGTCGGTCGGCTGCAGCGAGACCGCGCGCACCATGCCCTCGCCGATGTGCAGCGAGACCTCCATGGAGAGGGTCCTGGTCTCCCCCTCCAGGGTCAGCTCGCACTCGAGCTTGTTGTAGATCTCGGGCATCGAGTCCGAGGTGAACTCGACGTCCACCACGGGCCCGATGACGCGGGCGATCCGTCCGACGTTCGCCGCACGGCCCTCGGACTTGGTCTCTTCAACAGTGGCAGTCATGTCTCTCACTCACTCTGCGATCGGCTGGGCAATCGTCTGTTGCTGGCGGGTCAGTCGCTGGCAGCGGTGGCGTCGGCCAGGGCGTTGACGCCACCGACGATCTCGCTGATTTCCTGGGTGATGCCCGCCTGGCGGGCCTGGTTGGCGATCCGGGTGAACTTCTTGATGAGCTCGTCGGCGTTGTCGGTGGCCGACTTCATCGCCTTCTGCCGGGCGGCCAGCTCGGAGGCGGCCGCCTGCAGGAAGCCGAAGAAGATCCGGCTCTGGACGTACTTGGGCAGGAGCTCGTCGAGCACGGCCTCCGGCGACGGCTCGAACTCGTAGAGCGGGAGCACGTCCTCACCCGTCGGCTTCTCCTCGCCCTCGACGACCTCGAGCGGCAGCAGCCGCACCGCGGTGGGCTCCTGCACCAGCATCGACCTGAAGCGGGTGTAGACGACGTGGACCTCGTCCACGTCACCCTCCTCGCCCTGCTCCTTGAGGAACGCGTCGATCAGCGCCTGGCCGACCTCCTGCGCCACGTCGTACGACGGCTGGTCGGAGAACCCGGTCCACGACTGGACCACCGGACGCTGGCGGAACTTGAAGTAGGCCTCGCCCTTGCGACCGCAGATGAAGGTGTCGATCTCCTTGCCCTCCTCGCGGAGCTTCTCGGCGAGCCGCTCGTACTCCTTGAGCACGTTGGAGGAGTAGGCACCGGCCAGACCGCGGTCACTGGTGACGATGAGGACGGCGGCCCGCTTGGGGTCCTCCGACTCGCGCGTCATCGGGTGGTCGACGGCGGAGTAGGTCGCCACCGCCGACACGGCCCGGGTCAGCTCCCGCGCGTAGGGCGCGGCGGCCTGCGCCCGCTGCTGCGCCTTGATGATGCGGGACGCAGCAATGAGCTCCATGGCGCGCGTGATCTTCTTCATCGACTCCGTCGACTTGATCCGCGCGCGGTACTCACGCAGCGATACGGCCATGTGAGATCAGCCCCGCTTCTGCTTGACGATCTGCTCCTGGTCCTCGTCCTCCAGCGCCTCGGCCTCGGGCTCGTGGCCGACCTTGATCGCGCCACCCTCCGAGGTCTCGAACTGGTTGAGGAAGGAGTTGTAGGCCGACTCGAGCTCGGCGTCCGCGTCGTCGTCGAACTTCTGGGTCTCGCGGATCCCGGACAGGATGCCGCTGTGCGAGCGCCGCAGGAAGTCGAGGAACTCGGCCTCGAAGCGCAGCACGTCCTCGGTCGGCACCTTGTCGAGCCGGCCGGTCGTGCCGATCCACAGCGCGACGACCATCTCCTCGAGCGGGTACGGCGAGTAGGCCGGCTGCTTGAGGAGCGCCATCAGGCGGGAACCGCGGTCGAGCTGCTGACGGGAGGCCGCGTCGAGGTCGGAGGCGAACATCGCGAACGCCTCCATGGCGCGGAACTGCGCCAGGTCGACCTTGAGCGAACCGGTGACGGCCTTCATCGCCTTGGTCATGGCCGCACCACCGACGCGGGAGACCGAGATACCGACGTCGATCGCCGGACGCTGGTTGGACGCGAACAGGTCGGACTGCAGGAAGATCTGGCCGTCGGTGATCGAGATGACGTTGGTCGGGATGTAGGCCGACACGTCGTTCGCCTTGGTCTCGATGATCGGCAGGCCGGTCATGGAGCCGGCGCCCATGTCGTCGGACAGCTTCGCGCAGCGCTCGAGCAGCCGGCTGTGCAGGTAGAACACGTCACCCGGGTAGGCCTCGCGGCCCGGCGGGCGGCGCAGCAGCAGGGACACCGCACGGTAGGCCTCGGCCTGCTTGGTGAGGTCGTCGAAGACGATCAGGACGTGCTTGCCGTCGTACATCCAGTGCTGGCCGATGGCCGAGCCGGTGTAGGGGGCGAGGTACTTGAAGCCCGCGCTGTCCGACGCCGGCGAGGCGACGATGGTGGTGTACTCCAGCGCGCCGGCCTCCTCGAGGGCACCGCGCACCGCGGCGATGGTGGAGCCCTTCTGGCCGATGGCGACGTAGATGCAGCGCACCTGCTTCTCCGGGTCACCGGAGTCCCAGTTCTGCTTCTGGTTGATGATCGTGTCGATCGCGATCGTCGTCTTGCCGGTCGAGCGGTCACCGATGATCAGCTGGCGCTGGCCGCGACCGATCGGCGTCATCGAGTCGATCGCCTTGATGCCGGTCGCGAGCGGCTCGTGCACCGACTTGCGCACCATCACGCCCGGCGCCTGGATCTCCAGCGCGCGGCGCTCGGTGGACTCGATCTCGCCGAGGCCGTCGATCGGGGTGCCGAGCGGGTCGATCACGCGGCCCATGAAGCCGTCGCCGACCGGGACCGAGAGGATCTCGCCGGTACGACGGACCGTCTGGCCCTCCTCGATCTTGTCGAAGTCACCGAGGATCACGACGCCGATCTCACGGGTGTCGAGGTTGAGCGCGATGCCCAGGGTGCCGTCCTCGAACTCCAGCAGCTCGTTGGCCATGGCCGAGGGCAGACCGGCGACCCGGGCGATGCCGTCACCAGCCTGGGAGACGGTGCCGACCTCCTCCTTGCTGGCCGCGTCGGGCTTGTACTCGGACACGAACTTCTGCAGCGCATCCCGGATCTCGTCCGGACGGATCGAAAGCTCCGTCATCTCTGCCTACTCTCCTGGCTCTCTACTTCTCGTGGTCTGTTCGGGGGCCGGTGCCGACTGGGTCAGCCGGCCAGCTTGCGTCGTGCTTCGTCGAGACGGGCGTCGACCGTGCCGTCGATGACGTCGTCACCGATCTCCACCCGCATGCCGCCGAGCAGCCCCGGCTCGACGACCACGTTGAGGTGGATGTCGCGGCCGTACTGCCGGCTCAGCGCCGACTGGAGCCGCGCGCGGTCGGCGTCGGCGAGGTCGTGGGCGACCCGCACCCGGGCGACGCTCTCGTTGCGGATCGCGGCGGCGACCTTCTGGTACTCCTCCAGGGCCACCCCCACCGACCGGTAGCCGCTGCCGAGGGACTGCTTGACCAGGGTCACGGTCGCGGTGAGCGCCCTGGCACCCAGGAGCCCGTCGACCAGTCCGGCCTTGTCCTCGACCGAGCGGGCCGGGTCCGACAGGGCGGACCGGAGGTCGGGGTTGTCGTCGATCGCACGCGACACGGTGAACAGCTCGTCGACCACACGGTCGACGTTGTCACCGGACGAGCGCACGACGGCCACCTCACTGAGGTGTTCCAGCGTGTCGGCGAGGTCGCGGGTGGAGGTCCAGCGCCGGGTCACCGCGTCGGCGGCGAGCTCCAGGGAGAGCTCGTCCACCTTGCCGGCGAAGAGGTCCCGCAGCAGCGACGCCTTCGCGGACCCGTCGACCGAGACGTCGGTGAGGACCCGGCGCAGGCTGGGCGTCGAGCGCACCAGGACGGCGAGCGAGAAGAGCTCGTCACCGACCTGGGCCGCCTTCCGGGTCCCGACCTCGGCCAGCGCCGCGTCGAGCCGCTCGCGCAGGTCGACCAGCGCTTCGGCGGAGGGTCCGCGAGTCTGCATCAGCGCTGCCCCTCCACCTGGGACGCCTCGAGGGTCTCGAGGTCGGCCAGGAACCGGTCGACGACGCGCTGCGAGCGCTCGTCGTCCTCGAGGCTCTCACCGACGATGCGGCCCGCGAGCGAGGTGGCCAGGGAACCCACCTCGGCCCGCAGCGAGGTGACCGCCTGCTGGCGCTCCGCCTCGATCTGCGCCTTGCCGTGCTCGACGATCCGGGCCGACTCGATCTGAGCCTGCTCGCGCATCTCCGAGACGATGGCCGCACCCTGCTCGCGAGCCTCCTCGCGGATCCGGGCAGCCTCGTGCCGCGCGTCGCCGAGCTGCTTCTCGAGCTCGGCGAGCTTGGCGTCGGCCTCGGCCTGCTTCGTCTCGGCGGCGGCCAGGCCGCCCTCGATCGCCTGCGTGCGGTCGGCGTAGGTCTTCTCGAAGTTCGGGACGACGAACTTCTTCACCGCCACGAAGACGATGACGAAGACGATGAGCGCGAGGACGATCTCCGAGACGATCGGGATCAGCGGGTTGTGCGCTTCCTCGGTCTCACCAGCCGCGCGCAGCACGCCATCGGCTGCCCGGATTGCCATGTCCTTCACTGGAACTCCTCAGTACGTGGGGACGTGGGCGTCAGATGGGCAGGACGAACGCCAGGGCGACGGAGATGATGAACAGCGCCTCGGCGAGAACGAAGCCCAGGATCGCGATGCTGCGAAGGCGGCTCTCAGCCTCCGGCTGGCGGGCGACACCGCTGACCAGGGCAGCGAAGATCAGACCGATGCCCACGCCGGGACCGATCGCGGCGAGGCCGAGACCGACCATGTTGATGGAGCCTTCCACGGCTTTTCCTTTCGTCGTCGACGTCCGGTGACGTCGTCTGTTGGTGCTGAACTGCGGTTACTTCAGTTGTCGACCGGTGGTGCAGGTCCGGTCAGTGCTCTTCTGCGATGGCCTCGCCGATGTACATGGCGGACAGCAGGGTGAACACGTACGCCTGCAGGAACATGACCAGCATCTCCAGGAAGCTGACTGCGATCCCGAGGGCGAAGGAGAGGATCCCGACCGCGCCGTAGAGGAGGCTGCCGCTGGCGAGCAGCGCCGCACCTCCGGTGGCGAACAGGATGAGGAGCAGGTGGCCGGCGAACATGTTGCCGAACAGACGGAGCGTCAGCGTGACCGGCCGGACCAGGATGTTGGAGAAGAACTCCAGCGGGACGAGCAGCAGCAGCACCGGACCCGTGACACCGCCGGGCATCGTCGCGTGCTTGAGGTAGCCGAACAGGCCGTGCTTCCAGATGCCGGCGCCGATGTAGATCACCCACGAGACGAGCGCGAGCGGGATCACGAAGCCGATGCGGGAGAAGCTGGGGAACTGCAGCATCGGGAAGATGCCGAAGTAGTTGTTGACCAGGATGAAGAGGAAGAGCGAGAACAGGTAGGGCACGAAGGTCATGAAGTGGGCGCCGTCGATGTTCTCGCGGGCGAGGCTGTTGCGGACGAACCCGTAGACCGACTCGCCGGCGAACTGGAGGCGGCTCGGGACCATGGCGACCTTGCGCGAGCTCAGCCAGGCGAACCCGACCACGATGACGGCTGAGAGCACGAGGAGCAGCATCGGCTTGGTGACGCCGAACTCGCCCACGTAGAACACGGGCGGCAGCTCGAAGCTGCCCGGGCCCGGGGCGTGGAAGCCCCCACCCTCGGCGGCCATCACGTCGTAGCCAGTGGTGACGTTCACCTGGTCTCCTGCCTCACTCGTGCTCGTCGTGCTTGCTGGACAGGCCGCCGAAGCGACCGAAAGTCATGTAGATCCCCAGTCCTGCTCCCACGAAGATCCCGATGATCACGAGGAAGCGGGTGTCGAGCCAACGATCGAGCGCCCAGCCGACAAACCCGTAGAACAGCACGCCTGCAACCAGGTAGCTGAACGCCTGCCAGGGATCGCCCTTGGGACGATCATCCGAGGGCGGGGGGAGATGCCGGGGAAGCCATCGCGCCCCGGACAATATCAGTGCTCCCGGTCATCGCTCACCACCGGGCACCACGGTCCGGACCGGGCTGGCCAACGGGGTCGTCCCACGCTGCCAGGCCACCACCTGGAGGGCGGACCAGGTCAGCGTCACGAGCACCACCGCGACCGCGAGCCAGGCCCGGTCGAGCGTCGAGTCGAGGAGGCCGGAGCGCTGCAGGCCGGCGAAGAACGCCACCAGCAGCACGACCTGGAGCAGGTAGGTGACCAGCGCGACGGCCAGCGCGGCGCGCGGCTGGATCTTCGCCGCGAGGGCGACCGAGACGGCGCCGAAGGCGAAGACAGCGATGGTCACGCCACCGCCGACGAGGGCGCCGAGGGCGCCGGGTCCGCCGGCGAACGCCAGGGCCAGGACCACCGCAGCAGCCCCCGAGACCACACTCGCCACCGCTGCGGTGGCGAGCTGCCGGGAGAGCGTCGAGGTCGTCATGGATGCGGCCTTTTCGTTGCTTCTGCGGGAGTTCGTGAAAACTATCACAAAGTCCTGGAGGGCTCGAAACCGGGCTTCCTCAGTCCTCCTCGGCGTGGCTCAGGTGAGGCGCCGAGACCACCGGCAGCACGAAGGTCAGCACCACCGTGAGCAGCGCGGCGCCGCCCAGGCAGGCCCACACGACGGGGCCGGTGTAGAGGCTCGCGATCACCACCCCGAAGGCGATCAGGGCGGCCCACAGCCACATGATCAGCACCGCTCGTCGCTGGCTGTGGCCGATCTCCAGCAACCGGTGGTGCAGGTGCTGCTTGTCCGGGGAGAACGGCGAGCGGCCGGCCCGGGTCCGGCGTACGACGGCCAGGACCAGGTCGGCGATCGGCACGATCAGGATGCAGACCGGGAGCAGCAGCGGCAGGAAGAAGGCCAGCGGGCTGACGTCGGAGCCCGCTCCCCCGCGGCTGAGCTCGGTGCCCGTGAACTGGGTGGTCAGGGTGAGCGCCGAGGCGGACAGCACCAGTCCCGAGCAGCATCGAGCCGCTGTCGCCCATGAACAGCCGGGCCGGGTGGAAGTTGTGGGGCAGGAACCCCGCACACGCGCCGGCGAGCGCGGCGGACAGGAACGCGCCCGTGGTCGCGAGCGTGACGCCGTTGAGGTTGGCCAGCTGGTAGCTGAACAGGAAGAACGCCGCGGCCCCGATCCCGACCACACCCGAGGCCAGGCCGTCGAGGCCGTCGACGAAGTTCACGGCGTTGATGGTCGCCACCACGATGACGGCCGTGAGCAGGGCACCCTGGGCCGCGTCGAGCGAGAACTGCTCGCGGGCGCTGATGTTGATGAAGCGGAGCTGGATCCCCGAGTAGACGAGGAACGCGACCGCGATCACCTGGCCGCCGAGCTTGGTGAGCGCGTCGAGCTCGAAGAGGTCGTCGAGCACGCCGACGCCGCAGACGATGGCGCCCGCCAGGATCACCACCCGGGCGTCCTCGACGAAGAAGGTGCTGGTGGACAGGAACGGCAGCTCCCGCCCGACGGCGTACGCCGCCACCAGCCCGCCCAGCATCGCCACCCCGCCCAGGTAGGGGATCGGCTCGGCGTGGACGTCGCGGTCGCGCACCTCCGCCACCGCGCCGGTGCGCAGAGCGATCTCGCGGGCGACGACGGTCATCAGGTAGGTGACCGCCGCCGCGACCAGGAAGACCAGGAGGTACTCGCGCACTGGGTCGCTCAGCCCTCGTCGGTCAGGGTGGCGCCGAGCGGCTCGAGGGCCTCGTTGAGGTCGTCGAGGCTGAGCGCCCCGCGCCGGAGGACGCGCCCCTGGGTGCCGGTGACGTCGACGATCGTGGAGGACTGCCCGCCGGGCGAGGTGCCGGCGTCCACGACCACCGCGACGTCCTCCCCCAGCATCTCCAGCACGGCGTCGGCGTCGGTCGCCGCCGGCTGGCCGGTCTTGTTGGCCGAGCTGACCGCGAGCGGGCCGGTGCGTTCGAGGACGGCCAGCGCCACGTCGTGGTCGGGCATCCGGATCGCGACGGTGCCGCGGGTGTCGCCCAGGTCCCACTGGAGGGAGGGCTGCTGCCGGCACACGAGGGTGAGCGGTCCGGGCCAGAACTCCTCGATGAGGGCGCGCGCATACCCGGGGAGGTCGGTGGCCAGGGCGTCGACGGTGGTCGCCGAGCTGACCAGCACCGGCGGGGGCATGTTCCGGCCGCGGCCCTTGGCCTCGAGCAGGCCCTTGACGGCGTCGGCGTCGAAGGCGTCGGCCCCGATGCCGTAGACGGTGTCGGTGGGGATCACCACGAGGTCGCCGCGCTGGACCGCCTGGCTGGCCGCGGTGACGGCTTCCTCGCGTTCCTCGTCGGTGCCCGTGGGCAGGCGCTGCGCGGTCGTCACGGGGCTATCGTGCCAGTCGCGCCGTCAGGTAGCGCGCTCGCCCGGACAGGTCCCGGTGGTCCCGCACGTCGCGCCACCGACCGGTCGCGGCGAAGACGGCCGGGGCCGACTCCCCCTGCAGGTCGGCGTGCTCGGCACCCACCCAGCCGCCGGGCCGGAGCAGCCGCGCCGCCCGGGACTCGAGGACCCGGAGCGCGTCGAGCCCGTCGTCGCCGGAGAAGAGCGCGAGGTGCGGGTCGTGGTCGCGAGCCTCGGGTGCGACGGACTCCCAGGCGGTGAGCGGGATGTAGGGCGGGTTGCAGGTCACCACGTCGACGCTCCCGGCACAGCTCGTCGAACGCATCGGCCATGTCGCCCTGCCGCAGGTCGACGCCGGTGCCGGCGAGGTTGCGCTCGGCCCAGGCGTGGGCGGCCGGGTCGAGCTCGACGGCGTGGACCCGGGCGTGCGGCACCTCGTCGACGACCGCCCGGGCGATCGCCCCCGAGCCGGTGCAGAGATCGACCACCACCGGCTCGGGCAGCTCCAGGGCCCGCTCGATCGCCCACCCCGCGAGCAGCTCGGTCTCCGGCCGTGGCACGAACACACCGGGCCCGACGGCGAGCTCGACGTGGCGGAACCAGGCGACCCCGAGCAGGTGCTGCAGCGGCTCCCGGCCGGCGCGGCGGGCCAGCAGCGCGTCGTACGACGCCGACTGGCCGTCGGTGAGGTCGTCCACCAGGACCAGCCGGCCCCGGTCGACCCCCAGCACGTGGGCGAGCAGCTCGTCGGCGTCGTGCTCGGGCGAGGGGACGCCGGCCGCGCGCAGCTGGTCGGCCGCCCGACGCCGTCGGGCGCGGAGACTCATGGTCGGGGTCCCCGTCTCCCGTTGAGCAGCGGAACGAAGCTCTCCCTGTGAATGGGGTGGATCACGACTCCAGGGCCGCGAGCCGGGCCGCGAGGTCGGCCTCGACGCACGAGGTCACGATCGGCTCGAGGTCGCCGTCGAGGACCTGGTCGAGGTTGTAGGCCTTGAAGCCGGTGCGGTGGTCGGAGATCCGGTTCTCGGGGAAGTTGTAGGTGCGGATCCGCTCCGAGCGGTCGACGGTGCGGACCTGGCTGCGGCGCGCCAGGCTCGCCTCGGCGTCGGCCGTCTCCTGCGCCGCCGCGAGCAGCCGGGCCCGCAGGATCCGCATCGCCTGCTCGCGGTTCTGCAGCTGGCTCTTCTCGTTCTGGCAGCTGACCACGATCCCGGTGGGGACGTGCGTGATCCGGACCGCGGAGTCGGTGGTGTTCACGCTCTGCCCGCCCGGGCCGCTGCTGCGGAAGACGTCGATCCGCAGGTCGTTCTCGTCGAGCTGGACGTCGACCTGCTCGGCCTCGGGGAGCACCAGGACGCCCGCGGCGCTGGTGTGGACCCGGCCCTGGGACTCGGTCACCGGCACCCGCTGGACGCGGTGGACCCCGGCCTCGAACTTCAGCAGGGCGTACGGCGCCTCACCGGGCTCGGACGTGCCGCGGGCCTTGACCGCCACCGTCACGGACTTGTAGCCGCCCAGGTCGGACTCGGTGGCGTCCAGCACCTCGGTCGTCCAGCCGCGGCGCTCGGCGTAACGGGTGTACATGCGGAGCAGGTCGCCGGCGAACAGCGCGGACTCCTCGCCCCCCTCCCCCGACTTCACCTCGAGGATGGCGTCCTTGGAGTCGGCCGCCTCCCGCGGGCACCAGCAGGTGGCGCAGCCGCTCGGAGGCCTCGTCGCGCCGCGCCTCCAGCGTCAGCGGCCTCGGCGGCGAAGTCCGCATCGGCGGAGCCGAGCTCACGGGCCGCGGCGACGTCGTCGCCGAGCTGGCGCCACTCCTCCCAGGTGCGCACGATGGCCGACACCTCGGCGTACCGCTGGTTGAGCCGCTTGGCGAGCGCCTGGTCGGCTGTGGGTCGCCGGGTCCGCGAGCCGCTGCTCGAGCTCCTGCCGCTCCGTGACCAGGCCCTCGACTGCCTCGAACATGGGGCGCTCCTGGGTGGTCGACGGCGGACGCGGGGCCGGACCGGCCCCGGGGAACAGCACGGCGCCGGCCACCCACAGGTGACCGGCGCCGGAAGCTGGGCTACTTCTTGTCCTGACCAGCCTTGGCGTAGCGCTTCTCGAAGCGGGCGACGCGGCCGCCGGTGTCGAGGATCTTCTGCTTGCCGGTGTAGAACGGGTGGCACTGCGAGCAGACGTCGGCGTGCATGGAGCCGGCCTCAGCAGTGCTGCGGGTGGTGAACTTCGCGCCGCAGGTGCAGGTGACCTCGGTCAGCGTGTAGTTCGGGTGGATGTCCTTCTTCATGGTGTCCTCTCTGGGTCGCCGGGTCGCCGCCGCGGGCGCGGCGTGCGTGAACCGGAACCGACTGCCAAGTGTGCCAACAACGCCGACGTCTGCGGCAATTCCGCGTGGTGACCCTGGCAGGTCGCGGAACCGGGTTTCGAGACGCGTCACCCAGCCCCTCGCTTCGCGCGGGTCTGAGTCGACGCTCCTCAACCCTTCGCCCGTCTGATCCCGAGCTTCGCTCGGGCTCAGCGGCTCAGACCTTCGCGAGCAGCGCCTCCACCCGCGAGGCGAGCTCGCGGGGGCTGAACGGCTTGGTGATGTAGTCGTCCGCGCCGGAGTCGAAGCCGGTCTCGACGTCCGACTCCTGGGCCCGCGCGGTGAGCAGGATGACCGGGAGGTCGGCGAGGGCGGGGTCGGAGCGGATCTCACGGATCGCGTCGAGCCCGGAGACCCCCGGCATCATCACGTCGAGGACCGCCAGGTCGGGCTTCTGGGCACGGCAGGCCTCGACCGCGGCGGCGCCGTCACCGACGGCGACGATGTCGTGACCCATCGTCGACAGCTTGAACTCGACGAGCTCACGGATGTCGACGTCGTCGTCGGCGACAAGGATCCTGGCCACGGGTGTGTCCTTCCGGGGGTGGGGTAACAGGCGCATCGTAACCGTCCGGAGGGCTCCGGACAGACGAATCGCGCACCCGGGGCGGGTGCGCGATCTCGTGCGTGGGTGGCGTCAGTCGCCGTCGGTGCCCGGCGTGGTCTTCTGCACCTGCATCAGGAACTCGATGTTGCTCTGCGACTTCTTCAGCCGCTCCAGCAGCAGCTCGAGGGCCTGCTGGCCGTCGAGACCGGAGAGCACCCGGCGGAGCTTCCAGACGATCGCGAGCTCCTCCTTCGACATCAGCAGCTCCTCGCGGCGCGTGCCCGACTGGACGGCGTCGATCGCGGGGAACAGCCGCTTGTCGGCGAAGTCGCGCCGCAGCCGGATCTCCATGTTGCCGGTGCCCTTGAACTCCTCGAAGATCACCTCGTCCATCTTCGAGCCGCTCTCGATGAGGGCGGTCGCGAGGATGGTGAGCGAGCCGCCGTTCTCGATGTTGCGGGCCGCGCCGAAGAACCGCTTGGGCGGGTAGAGCGCCGCCGAGTCGACGCCACCGGAGAGGATCCGGCCGCTCGCCGGGGCGGCGAGGTTGTAGGCGCGGCCGAGGCGGGTGATGCCGTCGAGCAGCACCACGACGTCGTGGCCGAGCTCGACGAGTCGCTTGGCCCGCTCGATGGCGAGCTCCGCGACCGTGGTGTGGTCGCTGGCCGGCCGGTCGAAGGTCGAGGAGATGACCTCGCCCTTGACCGAGCGCTCGAAGTCGGTGACCTCCTCGGGGCGCTCGTCGACCAGGACCACCATCAGGTGGCACTCGGGGTTGTTGGTCGTGATCGAGTTGGCGATCGACTGCATGATCATCGTCTTGCCGGCCTTGGACGGCGACACGATCAGGCCGCGCTGGCCCTTGCCGATCGGCGCCGCGATGTCGATGACACGGCCGATCAGGTTGGTGGGCACGGTCTCGAGGCGGAGCCGCTCGCTCGGGTAGAGCGGGGTGAGCTTGGCGAACTCGACCCGGTTCTTCGAGGTCTCGGGGTCGGCGCCGTTGACGCTGTCGACCTTGACCATCGGGTTGAACTTCTCCTTGCGCTCGCCCTCGCGGGGCTGGCGCACCTGGCCGACGATGGCGTCGCCGCGTCGCAGGCCGAACTTCCGCACCATCGACAGCGACAGGTAGACGTCGTCGGTGCCGGGCAGGTAGCCGCTGGTCCGCACGAACGCGTAGTTGTCGAGCACGTCGAGGATGCCGGCCGCCGGGATGAGGACGTCGTCCTCGAGGATCGTGGTGTCCGGCTCGTTGCGCTGGCCGCCGCCGCCGGGGGCGCCGCCGCTGCGGTTGCGGTCACGGCCCCGCGACGCCGGCTGCGGCTGCTGCCGTCGTCGGCGTGCCCGCCCTGGTTGCGGTCCTGGTGGCCGCCCTGGCCCTGCTGCCGGTCCTGCTGGCGGTCCTGCTGGCGGTCCTGGCCCGCGGTCCCGCTCCTGGGTGCGGTTCTGGTTCTGGTTGCGGTTGCGGTCCTTCTGGCCGCCGTCCCGCTGCTCCTTCCGGGAGTCCTGCTTGGAGTCCTGCTTCGACTCCTGCTTCGACTCCTGGGCGTCGCGCTGCTGGTCCCGCTGCTGCCGCTCCTGCTTCGGCTCCTGCTTCGCCTCGGGGGCGCGGGAGTCGGGCTGGTTCTCCTGCGCGGGCTGCGCGTCGGTGCCCGGCTCCGGCTGGCGGGCGGCGGACTTCTTCGGCGTCCGCGCACTGGCCGCCACCGGACTGGCCGCCACCGGACTGGGCGGCCTTGATGGCGCTGACCAGGTCGGCCTTCTTCATCGAGCCGGCGCCGGCGATGCCGAGTCCGCCGGCCATCGACTTCAGGTCGGCGATCAGCATCGAGTTGAGTCCGCCACCGCGCTTCTTGGCGGCGGCGCCCTCGGGGGCAGCTCCAGTCGAACCGTCTGTGGATTCGATGGTGTCCGTCACGTGAGGTCCTTCCCACGTATCAGTGCTGACCGCTCAGAGGGCCAGCCACTTGGTTTGCCTCCGGTGGTCCGCGGCGGCCGTGGTCGGAGCGCACGGAGCGCAGTCACGACGGCGCGGAGCCGGTGGAGGAAGAGTCACGCCCGCACATTCCAGCGGGTGTCACGCCGACATGAACGGCGCAGGCCGAGGATATCACCGCGCTCGTGAGCTTGGACCACCCGGCGCGCCGGGTGCGTCAGTCGACGCGGACGCCGTCGCGGTCCAGCCCGATCGCGCGCGCCATCCATCCGGCCGGCGCCCGTCCGACGACCGCGCCGACCCAGTCGGGCCCGCAGAGGACGAGCACCGTCGGGCCGGCTCCCGACACCACCGCCGCGATCCCGTCCGCGCGCAGCGCGTCGACCAGCGCCAGCGACTCCGGCATCGCCGGGCGCCGGTAGTCCTGGTGGAGCAGGTCGCGGGTCGCCACCAGCAGGTGCTCCGGCGCGCCGGCCAGCGCGGCCACCAGCAGCGCGGTGCGACCCGGCGTTGGCGGCCGCGTCGGCGTGCGGCACGGTCGCCGGCAGCAGGCCGCGCGCCACCTCGGTGGACAGCGGGTACGGCGGGACCAGCACCACGGCAGCGACCCGCGGGTCGACGGCCGACGGGACGGCGTAGAACGCCTCGCCCTCGCGGCCGCAGATCACGAAGCCGCCGTACCAGGCCGGGGCGACGTTGTCGGGGTGCCCCTCCAGGCGGGCGGCGAGCCGGAAGCGCGGCGTCGTCGTCGAGCAGCAGCGCGCCGCCGTCGACGAGCGCGCGCGCCAGCGCGATCCCGCCGACGATCGCCGCCGACGACGAGCCGAGGCCGCGGGCGTGCGGGATGGCGTTGTCGCAGCGGAGCCGCAGCCCGGGCGGCTGGGCCCCCATCTCGTCGAACGCGGCCCGCATCGCGCGGACGACCAGGTGGGACTCGTCGCGCGGCACGCCGTCGGCGCCCTCCCCCGCGACGTCGACCTCCAGCCCGGCGTCGGTCACCTCGCCGGTGAGGACGTCGCGCAGGTCGAGCGCGAGCCCGAGCGAGTCGAACCCGGGACCGAGGTTGGCCGAGGTCGCGGGCACCGAGACCCGGACCGGACCCGTCGACGAAGCGCGTCATGGCGGGCGTCAGTCCAGCCCGGCGGCGCGGGCGGCGGACTCGACGTCGGGGTCGACGACGGTGTCGACGATCGAGCCGAAGCCCTCCAGCGCGGTGGCGGTGTCCTTGAGCCCGTGACCGGTCACCGTCACGACCACGGTCGAGCCGGCGTACGACTCCCCCTGCGCGAGCTCCTGCAGCAGGCCGGCGATCCCGGCCGCCGAGGCAGGCTCGACGAAGACGCCGTCGTGGGAGGCGAGCTGGCGCTGCGCGTCGAGGATCTGGTCGTCGCTGACGGCGGCGAACCGGCCGCCGGACTCGTCGCGTGCTGCCTCGGCGAGCTTCCAGGACGCGGGGTTGCCGATCCGGATCGCGGTGGCCTTGGTCTCGGGGTCGGGGAACGGCTCGCCGGTCACCAGCGGCGCCGCGCCCTCGGCCTGGAAGCCGCGCATCACCGGGGTCCTGGTGGCGCGGCCGAGGTCGCGGTACTGGGTGTAGCCGAGCCAGTACGCCGAGATGTTGCCGGCGTTGCCGACCGGCAGCAGGTGGTAGTCGGGGGCGTCGCCGAGGAAGTCGACGATCTCGAACGCGGCCGTCTTCTGGCCCTCGAGCCGGACCGGGTTGACCGAGTTGACCAGCGCGACCGGGTAGTGCCACGACAGCTCGCGGGCCATCTGCAGGCAGTGGTCGAAGTTGCCGCGCACCATGATGATCTGCGCGCCGTGGACGATCGCCTGCGCCATCTTGCCGGCCGCGATCTTGCCCTCGGGCACCAGCACCAGCGGCTTCAGGCCCGCCTTCGCGGCGTACGCCGCCATCGACGCGGACGTGTTGCCGGTCGAGGCGCAGACCACTGCCTCGGCGCCGTCGTGGCGGGCGACCGAGATCGCCGCGGTCATGCCGCGGTCCTTGAACGAGCCGGTCGGGTTGTCGCCCTCGACCTTGAGGTGCACCTGGGCGCCGGTCAGGCCGGAGAGCCACCCGGAGTGGACCAGCGGGGTGCCGCCCTCACGCAGCGTGACCGCCTCGACGCCCTCGGGGATCTGGAGCAGCTCGCGGTACTCCTCGATGACGCCCCGCCACTGGCTGCTCACTCCGCCTCCCCCTCGACCCGCATCACCGAGGTGACCTCGCGGACGTGGTCCATGGTGCGGAGCTGGTCGACGGTGGCGGCGAGCTGGGCGTCGGTGGCGGTGTGGGAGACCACCACGAGCTGGGCGTCGGCGCCGCGGCCCTCCTGCTTGACGGTCTGGATCGAGACGCCGTGGTCGGCGAACGCGGTGGCGACCGCGGCCAGCACGCCGGCACGGTCGTCGACGTCGATCGCGACGTGGTAGCGGGTCACGGTCTCCCCCATCGGCAGCACCCGGCGATCGGCGTACGCCGACTCCCCGGCGCCGCGGGTGTCGGCGAGCCGGTTGCGGGCGACCGTGACCAGGTCACCCAGCACCGCGGACGCGGTCGGCGCACCGCCCGCGCCCGGGCCGTAGAACATCAGCTGGCCGGCGGCCTCGGACTCGACGAAGACGGCGTTGAACGCCTCGCGCACCGAGGCGAGCGGGTGGGACCGCGGGATCATCGCGGGGTGGACGCGGACCGAGACCGCCTCGTCGGCGGGCGTGTCGCCGCGGCGCAGCTCGGCGATCGCGAGCAGCTTCACGACCGAGCCCATCTCGCGCGCCGACTGGACGTCGGCGGCGGTGACCTCGGAGATGCCCTCGCGGTAGACGTCGTCGACGTTGACGCGGGAGTGGAACGCCAGGCTGGCCAGGATCGCGGCCTTGGCGGCGGCGTCGAAGCCCTCGACGTCGGCGGTCGGGTCGGCCTCGGCGTAGCCGAGCTCCTGGGCCTCCTCGAGCGCCTCGGAGAAGCCGGCGCCGGAGGTGTCCATCTTGTCGAGGATGAAGTTGGTGGTGCCGTTGACGATGCCGAGCACCCGGGTCACCCGGTCACCGGCCAGCGACTCGCGCAGCGGTCGCACGATCGGGATCGCGCCGGCCACGGCCGCCTCGTAGAAGAGGTCGCGCCCGGCGAGGTCGGCGGCGGCGTAGAGCGCCGGACCGTCGGCGGCGAGCAGCGCCTTGTTGGCGGTCACCACCGCGGCGCCGCCGTCGAGCGCGGCCAGGATCAGGGAGCGGGCCGGCTCGATGCCGCCGATCACCTCGATGACCAGGTCGGCACGGGAGACGAGCTCCTCGGCGTCGGTGGTGAGCAGTCCCTCGCGCACCTCGACCTCGCGCGGCGCGTCGAGGCGACGTACGGCGACGCCGACCAGCTCGAGGCGGGCACCGATCCGGGCGGCCAGGTCGTCGGACTGCTCCTCGAGCAGGCGGACCACCTGCGAGCCCACGGACCCGCAACCCAGCACCGCCACCTTCAGCGGCTGTTCACTCACCCTGTGCCCCCATGTCGGTCGCCAGTAGGTCGTCCTCGGTCTCTCGGCGGACCAGGACCCGGACCACACCCTCTCGCACGGCCACGACCGGTGGGCGGAGCAGGTGGTTGTAGTTGGACGCCATCGACCAGCAGTAGGCGCCGGTGCCCGGCACCGCGACCAGGTCGCCGGGCGCGACGTCACCGGGCAGGAACTCGTCCTTGACCACGATGTCGCCCGCCTCGCAGTGCTTGCCGACGACCCGGGACAGCACCGGCGCCGCCTCGCTGGCGCGGTTGGCGAGCGTGCAGGAGTAGTCGGCGTCGTAGAGAGCGGTGCGGAGGTTGTCGCTCATGCCGCCGTCGACGCTGACGTAGCGGCGTACGGCGCCGCCGTCGAGGGCGACCTCCTTGACGGTGCCGACCGTGTAGACGGTGCACATCGACGGGCCGACGATGGCCCGGCCCGGCTCGATCGACAGCCGCGGCTGCTCCACGCCGAGGGCGCGGCACTCGTGCTCGACGATCTTGGTCATCTCGGTGGCGAGCTGCGACGGGTCGGACGGGTCGTCCTTCGTCGTGTAGGCGATGCCGAAGCCGCCGCCCAGGTCCATCTCCGGCATCGCGATGCCGAGCTCGGTGGACACCGTCGCGTGGAGGGCCAGCACCCGGCGGGCCGCGACCTCGAAGCCCGAGGAGTCGAAGATCTGGCTGCCGATGTGGCAGTGGAGGCCGCGCAGCTCGAGGCCGGGCGCGGCCGAGATCCGGCGTACGGCGTCGAGCGCGTCGCCGCCGGTGATCGAGAAGCCGAACTTCTGGTCCTCGTGGGCGGTGGCGATGTACTCGTGCGTGTGGGCCTCGACACCGGGCGTCACGCGGACCATCACCGGCGCGGTGCGACCGAGGTCGGTCGTGATCTGCTCGAGCCGCTCGATCTCGTGGAAGGAGTCGACGATGATCCGGCCGACCCCGTGGGAGACCGCGCGCCGCAGCTCGGCGTACGACTTGTTGTTGCCGTGGAACCCGATCCGCGCCGGGTCGACGCCCGCCCGCAGCGCCACCGTCAGCTCGCCGTCGGTGCAGACGTCGAGGAACAGCCCCTCCTCCATCACCCAGCGGGCGACGGCGGTGCAGAGGAACGCCTTCCCGGCGTAGTAGACGTCGTAGTCGGAGAACGCGTCGCGGAACGCGCGCGCCCGGGAGCGGAAGTCGTCCTCGTCGAGGAGGTACGCCGGCGTGTTGACGCCGGCGACGACGTCCGGGACCGCCGCGCCGCCGATGTGGAGGACGCCGTCGGACTTGCGGGCGGTCGTCGGACCAGAGGTGCGGGACCAGCGCGTTGGGGTCGCCGGGCTCGGGCAGCCAGGACGGTCCCCTGAGTGCACCGTCGGCGTGCGCCCAGCCCGACGGGTGGGAGGTCGGAGCCACGGCCGACTACATCCGCTCGGGTGCGGTGACGCCCAGCAGCTCGAGCCCGTTGGCCAGCACGGTGCGGCTGGCGACGACGAGCATCAGCCTGGCCTCGTTGGCCGGCGTGACCGGCTCCTCGCCCTGCGGCAGCATCCGGCACTCCTTGGTGTCGTACCACTTGTTGAACACCGAGGTCGTGTCCTCGAGGTAGCGCGCGACCCGGTGCGGCTCGCGCAGCTCCGCGGCGGCGGTCACGACCCGCGGGAACTCGGCCAGCGCCCGGAGCAGCTCGCGGTCGCGGTCGTGGGTGAGCAGCGAGGGGTCGAAGTCGTCGGGCAGGGACATCCCGAGGGCCTCGGCGTTGGCCATCATCCCGCAGGTGCGGGCGTGGCCGTACTGGACGTAGTAGACCGGGTTGTCGGCCGAGGCCTTGGACCAGAGGTCCAGGTCGATGTCGATCGTCGTGTCGTTGGTGTAGCGCGCCAGGGCGTACCGCGATGCGTCCACCCCGATCGCGTCCACCAGGTCGTTCATGGTCACGCCCGTCCCGGCCCGCTTCGACATCCGCAGCGGCTGCCCGTCCTTGAGCAGGTTCACCATCTGACCGATCAGGATCTCGAGATTCTCGTGTGGGACGTCGCCGAACGCCGCACACATCGCCATCATCCGGCCGACGTAGCCGTGATGGTCGGCGCCGAGCAGGATGAAGCATCGGTCGAACCCGCGCTCGCGCTTGTTGAGGTAGTAGGCGAGGTCTCCGGACGAGGTAGGCGGGAGACCCGTTCGACCGCACGATCACACGGTCCTTGTCATCCCCGTACTGCTCCGTGGCGAGCCAGAGCGCCCCGTCCTTCTCGTAGGTGTTGCCCAGCTCGGTCAGCCGCTCGATGGCTCGCTCGACCGCGCCTGATTCGTGGACCGAGTTCTCGTGGAAGAAGACGTCGAACTCGACGCCGAAGCTGCGCAGGTCGGCCTTGATCTCATCGAACATCAGCTGGACACCAACCGCGCGGAACACCTCCTGCGCCTCTGCGTCGGCCAGCTGGGTCACGTCAGGACGCTGCTCGATCACGCGCGCGGCGATCTCGCCGATGTAGGCCCCGCCGTACCCGTCCTCGGGCGGCTCCTCACCGCGGGCGCTGGCCAGGAGCGACCGGGCGAACCGGTCGATCTGGGCACCGTGGTCGTTGAAGTAGTACTCCCGGGTGACGGAGGCGCCGGAGAACTCGAAGATGCGGGACAGGGCGTCACCCACGGCGGCCCACCGAGCCCCGCCGAGGTGAAGGGGGCCGGTGGGATTCGCCGAGACGAACTCGATGTTGACCCTGTGCCCGGCCAACGCCTTGTTGCTGCCGTACGCCGCTCCGGCGGCGACGATGTCGGCCGCGACCGCGCCCTGGGCGCCGGACTCGATGGTGATGTTGAGGAATCCCGGCCCCGCGACCTCGACGGCGCCGATGCCGTCGGCCTCCCGCAGCGCGGTCGCGAGCAGCTCGCCCAGCGCCCGCGGGTTGGTGCCGGCCTTCTTGGCGAGCTGCATCGCCACGTTGGTGGCGTAGTCGCCGTGCCCCTTCTCCCGCGGCCGCTCCACCTTCACCTCGGTCGGCACGCCGTCGGGCAGGACGAGCGCACCCTGGTCGACGAGCGACTCGAGGGCGTGGACGACTGCGGTGGAGAGCTGGGCCGGATTCACCGCTCAAGCGTATCGGCGCACTCCGGTTTCTCCTCACCAGTATCAGCCGGGTAGTGTTCGGCACCGCGCCGCTGCTGGTCGAGCGGCGCTCGGCCTCCGTAGCTCAGGGGATAGAGCACTGGTTTCCGGTACCAGGTGCCGCAGGTTCGAATCCTGCCGGAGGCGCCCACCTGCCGACCCGTCAGTTGTGCGGGTTCGAACGGGGCCGAGCCGTCACTTGTGCGGGTCGAACAGGGCCGAGCCGTCAGTTGTGCAGGGTCAGATCAGGCCGAGCCGTCACTCCCCGCCGTACGTCTGGCCTGCACAACTGACGGCTCAGCGCCTCTGGCCTGCACAACTGACGGCTCAGCGCCCTGCTGGCCTGCACAACTGACGGCTCGCGCAGGGGCGCCGTCAGCAGGGGCCGAGGGTGGCGTCGGAGCGGGCCGCGTCGCCGTAGCGGCGGGCCTGGGAGAGGTTCGGGAAGATGATGCTCGCGCCGCCGATGTTGCCGAACGAGCCGCCGACGACGCAGGACCGGATCTTGCCCGGGTCGACCTGGGCCACCACCTGGGCCAGCTCGAAGATCTCCGACGGGCGCGAGGTTGGTGTCCATGTTGCGCATCACCGACACCACGCCGCGCTCGATGAACCCGGGCTGCTCGGCGCGGGTGGCGATCCGCGACTGGATGCCGCGCAGCACGCGCTGCTGGTTGGCCGAGCGGTCGAAGTCGCCGCCGGCCAGGCTCTTGCGGATCCGCGAGAACGCCATGGCGGAGTAGCCGTCGAGCTTGATGTGTCCCTGCTTGAACGCCTTCGGCTTCAGGTAGGGGTCGCTGAACGGCCGCGGGTTGTCGACGTAGATGCCGCCGATGTCGTTGATCATGTTCTCGAAGTACGGGAACCGGGTGACCATCACGTAGTCGGGCTGGACGCCCACCATGTTGCCGACGGTCCGCCCCATCAGCGACGGGCCGCCGAACGTCAGGGCGGCGTTGACACGGTTGGAGCCGAAGCCGGGGATCGGGACCCACGAGTCGCGCGCGATGCCGATCGCCGAGGCCGCGCCGGTCTTGGTGTTGAGGCCGACCATCTGGATCGCGTCGCCGCGGGTGCGGGTCATGGTCTCGCCGGGCCGGGCGTCCGACCCCACGGCGAGGATCCAGATCACGTCGTCGCCGACGTCGACGCCCTCGGCACCGCGCAGCTTGACCAGGCTGAGCTCGGCCGGGCGTACGGCGCTGTCGGGGACCACGATCCCCACGATCGCGAGCGAGAGGACCAGCAGCCCGGTGCGCAGGAGGGTCCAGGGACGGGGCATGCGGAGCGTCATCAGCGGGATCCCTTGCTGAGGTCGTAGGCGAAGATCTTCCAGCGGCCGTCCTTCTTGGTCAGCAGCAACCGGCCCTGCACCCGGACCCGCTTCGAGACCTTGCCCGCGGTCCGGAAGGCGAGCTCGACGTGGGCGGTCGAGGCGACCGCGTGCTTGTTCACGGCCAGCAGGTCGACCTTCACCGCGATGGCGGTCGGGGTGACCTCGTCGATCCGCTGGCCGATCGGCTGGTTGGTGAGCAGCGCCCGGTCGCGGCGCGCGAGCTTGGCGGCACCGCCGGTGAAGCCGGGGTAGGCGTCGCGGAAGTCGGCCCGCGGGTAGTCACCCGCGAGGTACGCCGCATTGAGGAACCGGACCGCGCGGTCGGAGACCGCCCGCTCGACCCGACCACGGTCCTGCTTGGGGCAGCCGGCCGACGATGCTCCCCGACCTGGTCACCGGCTCGACCTCGAGGGTCGGGGCGTCCGAGGGCTCGCTCAGCTCCACGGTCGGCGACTCCGTGGGTGCGGTCTCCGGAGACGGCTCGTCACCGCCGCTGCAGCCGGCCACGGAGAGTGCTCCGAGGGCCACCAGCACGGCGACCGACCGACGCGTGCGCGAGGTCCTGGTCATGGGTGCGTACTCCCTGTCTCGTGTGTCGCGCGCCAGCCTGCCCGAAGTCGGGGGCTGGTCTGCGCATTTGCTGGCGTGTGGGACTAGCCTTGACAGTGCACCGCCCGACACACGCGCACAGATCGGAAGAGGCGAGACCACCAGTGCCGCAGTCCCCTGGCCAGCAGTCCCACGACACCTCCAGCGACTTCGGGGCCAACGAGTGGCTCGTCGAGGAGATGCTCGAGCAGTACGAGCGTGATCCGAACAGCGTGGCTCCCGAATGGGTCAGCTACTTCAAGTCCAACGGTCAGGGCAACGCTACGTCGGGCACGAACGGCGCCGGGAAGGCCCCCACCCAGGAGGCGGAGCCGGCCGAGAAGCAGGCCGCCAAGCCCGAGAAGAAGTCCGAGCCGTCGAGAAGAAGCCGAAGCCGGAGCAGAAGAAGGAGTCCGACGCCAAGGGCGGCCCGGCTCCCGTGGCCAAGCCGCGCCAGGTCGCCGCCGCCGCCGAGCCGGCCGCCGGCACCAAGTCCCCCGTCGCCAAGGAGAACAAGCCGGCCGACCAGGCGGACGCGGCCAAGGACGAGCCGACCTACACCGTGCTCCGCGGCGCTCCGGCCCGTACGGCGCAGAACATGGACGCCTCGCTGAGCGTCCCGACCGCCACGTCGGTGCGGTCGGTCCCGGTCAAGCTGCTCTGGGACAACCGCACGGTCATCAACAACCACCTCGCCCGCGCCCGCGGTGGCAAGGTCTCCTTCACCCACATCATCGGCTTCGCGCTGGTCAAGGCGCTGCGGGCGATGCCCGAGATGAACGTCGGCTTCGACACCGTCGACGGCAAGCCCAACCTGATCACCCCGGCCCACATCAACCTCGGCCTCGCGATCGACATGAAGAAGCCCGACGGCACCCGGCAGCTGATCGTGCCCTCGATCAAGGGCGCCGAGAAGATGGACTTCGCCTCGTTCTGGACCGCCTACGAGGAGATGGTCCGCAAGGCGCGCGACAACAAGCTGACGGTCGAGGACTTCCAGGGCACCACGATCTCGCTGACCAACCCCGGCGGCATCGGCACCGTCCACTCCGTGCCGCGGCTGATGAAGGGCCAGGGCGCGATCATCGGCGTCGGCGCGATGGAGTACCCGCCGGAGTGGCAGGGCGCGTCGGAGGACGCGATCGCCCGCAACGCCATCAGCAAGGTCATGACGCTGACCTCGACGTACGACCACCGCGTCATCCAGGGCGCGCAGTCCGGCGAGTTCCTCAAGCGCGTGCACGCCCTGCTGCTCGGCGAGGACGAGTTCTACGACGAGATCTTCCGCTCGCTGCGGATCCCCTACGAGCCGATCCGCTGGTCGCAGGACATCGCGACGTCCCACGACGACGAGATCTCCAAGCAGGCCCGGATCCTCGAGCTGATCCACGCCTACCGCGTGCGCGGCCACATGATGGCCGACACCGACCCGCTCGAGTACCGCCAGCGCAGCCACCCCGACCTCGAGGTGGAGTCGCACGGCCTCACGCTGTGGGACCTCGACCGCGAGTTCGCCACCGGCTCCTTCGGCGGCGAGGGCCGCCGGTTCATGAAGCTGCGCACGATCCTCGGCATCCTGCGCGACTCCTACTGCCGCACCACCGGCATCGAGTACATGCACATCATGGATCCCGAGCAGCGGCGCTGGATCCAGCAGCGCGTCGAGCAGCCCCACACCAAGCCGCCCCGCGAGGAGCAGCTGCGGATCCTGCTCAAGCTCAACCAGGCCGAGGCCTTCGAGACCTTCCTGCAGACGAAGTTCGTCGGCCAGAAGCGGTTCTCGCTCGAGGGCGGCGAGACCACGATCCCGCTGGTCGACGAGATCTGCGAGGCCGCCGCGGAGGCGTCCCTCGACGAGGTCTGCATCGGCATGGCGCACCGCGGCCGGCTCAACATGCTGGCCAACATCGTCGGCAAGAAGTACAGCCAGATCTTCCGCGAGTTCGAGGGCAACATCGACCCGCGCACGGTGCAGGGCTCCGGCGACGTGAAGTACCACCTCGGCGCCGAGGGCGAGTTCGTCCGCCGGCTCGGGCGACACGATCAAGGTGTCGATCGCGGCCAACCCGTCCCACCTCGAGGCGGTCAACCCGGTGCTCGAGGGCATCGCGCGCGCCAAGCAGGACGTGCTCGACAAGGGTGCCGCCTACCCCGTGCTGCCGCTGCTGGTCCACGGCGACGCCGCGTTCGCCGGCCAGGGCGTGGTCGCCGAGACGCTCAACCTCTCGCAGCTGCGCGGCTACCGCACCGGCGGCACCATCCACGTGGTCGTCAACAACCAGGTCGGCTTCACCACCTCCCCCGGCTCGTCGCGCTCGTCGCTCTACTGCACCGACGTGGCCCGGATGGTCCAGGCGCCGATCTTCCACGTGAACGGCGACGACCCCGAGGCGTGCATCCGGGTCGCCCGGCTCGCGTTCGACTACCGGCAGGAGTTCAAGAAGGACGTCGTCATCGACCTCGTCTGCTACCGCCGCCGCGGCCACAACGAGGGCGACGACCCCTCCTACACCCAGCCGCTGATGTACGACCTGATCGAGCAGAAGCGCTCGGTGCGCAAGCTCTACACCGAGTCGCTGATCGGTCGTGGCGACATCACGATCGACGAGGCCGAGCAGGTCCTCAAGGACTACCAGCAGCAGCTGGAGCGGGTCTTCACCGAGGTGCGCAAGGCCAGCATCGAGCCGATGTCGGACTGGACCACGGTCCCCGACTACCCGGAGAAGCAGCCCGGCACCGCCACCACCGCGGTCACCAACGAGGTGATGAAGCGGATCTCGGACGCCTACGTCACGCCGCCCGAGGGGTTCACGGTCCACCCCAAGGTGATGCCGCAGCTGCAGCGCCGCGCCGCCGCGATCACCGACGGCCCGATCGACTGGGGCACCGGCGAGATCATCGCGTTCGGCTCGCTGCTGATGGAGGGCCGCCCGGTCCGGCTGGCCGGCCAGGACTCGCGCCGCGGCACGTTCGTCTCGCGCTTCGCCACGATCATCGACCGCACCAACGCCGACGAGTGGACTCCGCTGAGCTCGCTCACCGAGGACCAGGCGCGGTTCTACGTCTACGACTCGCTGCTCTCGGAGTACGCCGCCCTCGGGTTCGAGTACGGCTACTCCGTGGCGCGTCCGGACGCACTGGTCCTCTGGGAGGCCCAGTTCGGCGACTTCGTCAACGGCGCGCAGATCGTGATCGACGAGTTCATCACCGCCGGCGAGACCAAGTGGCGCCAGCAGTCCGGCGTCGTGATGCTGCTCCCCCACGGCTACGAGGGCCAGGGGCCCGACCACAGCTCGGCCCGGATCGAGCGGTTCCTCACCATGGCCGCCGAGGACGCGTTCGTCGTCGCGCAGCCGTCGACGCCCGCGTCGTACTTCCACCTGCTGCGCCAGCACTCGCTCGGCGAGGACCACCGGCCGCTGGTCGTCTTCACGCCGAAGTCGATGCTCAAGCGCAAGGAGGCGGCCTCGCAGCCGGAGGACTTCACCAGCGGCGAGTTCCGGCCGCTGATCACCGACGCGGACGCCGACCCCGAGAAGGTCGACACCCTGCTGCTGTGCTCGGGCCGGGTGACCTGGGACCTCAAGGTCGACCGCGCCAAGCGTGAGGACGGCGAGCGGTTCGCGATCGCGCGGGTCGAGCAGCTCTACCCGCGGCCGGTCGAGGAGATCCACGACTACATCGAGTCGTTCCCGAACCTCAAGGCGGTCCGCTGGGTGCAGGACGAGCCGCGCAACATGGGCCCGTGGCCGCACTACCAGCTCACGGCGTGGCCGGCGCTCGGCCGCCACGTCGAGCCGGTCACCCGCGGTTCGTCGTCCTCGCCCTCGGTGGGCACCCAGAAGCGGCACGTCGAGGAGCAGAAGGCACTGCTCGACCGGGCCTTCGCCCCGGCGAGCGACCTGCCCGGCGGCGACGACTACTGATCCCGATGTACTTCACCGATCGCGGGATCGAGGAGCTCGAGAAGCGCCGGGGGGACGAGGAGGTCTCCCTGGCGTGGCTCGCCGAGCGGCTGCAGGAGTTCACCGACATCCACCCGGAGTTCGAGACCGCCACCGAGCGGCTCGCCACCTGGCTGGCCCGGCTGGACGACCCCGACGACTGACCGGCCGTACGCCGCCCCTCAGCCGGTCGCGGTGTCGCAGGCGGCCAGGGCGGTGGCCATCGCCGCTTGCCACTGCTCGGGATCACCCCGGTGGCCGGCGGTGTGGACCGCCTGCACCGCGTCGTCGAGGTCGGTGAACGCGGCGTCGGTCTCGGAGGCGCGGGCGGAGGCGATGATCGCCTGGTCGAGCAGCAGCACGGAGGCGGCCAGCCGTGCTCGCGTCGCCACCCCCGCGGCCTCCTCGGCCTTGGACGTCAGGTCGCACGCCACGACCGCGTGCTCCCGACCCGCGCCGTGCTCCTCCGCCTCGTCGGGCTGCAGCACGCCCAGGGCGAGCAGCGCCAGGCCGACCGCCGCGACGGCGGCCACCGCCGCGAGCACCACCCGTCGGCGGGTCGCGTCGGCGGCTGAAGGAGCCAGCTCCTGGGCGGCCCGCTTCCGGGGATCGCCGCTCCTGCGAGCGGAGCCAGCGGGTCGACTCACGGTGTCAGGGTACTTTCCGGCCGGCGCTGGAGGAGTCGTCCGCGGTCGGTGGGCCGGCACCGGGGGGATGACCGGCCCACCGTCGCGGGGTTACAACCCGACGGACCCGCCCTTCTTGCGGCCGGGGTAGGAGTTCGGGTCCCGGGGGTCGGTCCCGTGCGCCCGCTCCTTCTCGTTCGAGTGACCGTCGCCGTCGATGTCCTTGTCGCAGGCGTCGCCCTGGCCGTCGCCGTCGAGGTCCGCCTGGTCGGGGTTGGGCTGCTTCACGCAGTTGTCGACGCCGTCGGCATCCCCGTCCCCGTCGCGGTCGGCGCCCGCCGCAGCGTGCACGACCGTGCGCTGGTCGGTGGCGAGGACCTCGCCGTCGTCCTCCCACTCGATCGTCAGCTCGTGGGTGCCGGTCGGGACGGTGACGTCGATCGCGAACGCGTCGAGCTCACCGCTGGTGTCGACGTCCTGGCTGGCGGCCAGCACGCCGTCGACGTACACGTGGACGTGCTCGGTGGCCGGGATCGGGCAGCCCTCGGCGCCGTTGCCCGGCTCGTCCGGGCAGACGTCGTAGACGTCGGCGACGCCGTCACCGTCGGAGTCCGGGCACCCGGACGGCGCCGGACCGGCCACCTGGGGGCAGCCGTCGGCACCGTCGCTGACGCCGTCGCCGTCGCTGTCGCCGGCCACGCCGACCAGGGTCGCGGTGAGGGTGTACGTCGTGCTCGGCACGCCGGGACCAGGTAGGGGTCGACCGCGATGTCGAGCGTGCCCGTCACGTTCTCGAGCAGCAGCCGCTCGGGCTGACCGGCCGAGGCCGCCGAGCCGGAGGCCGCACCCGTGACGCTCATGTCGAGGTCACTGGTGTCGCCCCACTCGAGGAGCAGCTCCACGTCGCTCGCCTCGGGCACCGAGAGCGTGAAGTGGTCCTGGGTGCCCGCCGTCAGTCCCGAGCGAGCTGTCCAGGGCCGTGAAGCTGTTGCCCCCGGGCTGCTCGAGCACGATCGTGTCCAGGGTGCTGCCCGCGGCCGAGCCGCCGGAGCCGGAGGACGTGGCGGCGCCGGAGCGTCCCGCTCGTCGTACCCGCCGGCGCGGCGACGCCGATCGACCCGGCGTCGGGCGCCCGGTCGTCCTTGACGACCGTGAACTTGTTGTTGGCGGTGTAGCCGCTCAGTCCGAAGACGTCGTACGGCGCCGTCACCGTCGCACCGGCCAGGTAGCTGCGCGGGATGTGGAAGGTGACCGTGTTGGCCACCGGGTCCCACTCCGACCACTCGCTCGGCAGCGTCTGCTCCATCGAGTGGTCGTAGGTCATGACCTCGGCCGGGACTGCGCGGGTCGGGCACGAACGACTTGATCTGGCGACCGTCGATGCTCACGCCGTACTCCGGCAGGCTGGTCACCGTGTTGGAGGGCCACAGCTGGGCCACCGACAGCACCGCCGTCACCTCGAGGTCGGTGACCTCGACGTCGACCTGCTCGATGTCGGACAGGGCGGCGACCGCGTCGCCGCCGGGATCGTCGTGCGAGGCGGTGGTCGACGTCGGCGGCGCCTCGAGCGGTCGCCGCTCGACCGTGCCGTTGACCGAGAAGGTCCCGTCGGCGGCCTCCGCGCCGTGCGCGGGGGTCGACACCTGCAGCACCGGTTCGGTGGTGTCCACCGGGTCCGGCGTCCAGTCGGTCGGCTCCCCCGGGGTCAGGCCGAGGTCGGGTTGCGGGCAGTCCCACACCGAGCCGGTCGAGGACGCGTAGAGGTGGTCGTCCGGATGTTGCACCTGGAAGGGGTTGGCCCCGTCACCGGCCGCGTCGTTGGGCACGAGCGCGTCGGCCTCGGTGACCGCGCCGTTGCCGTCGACGTCGAGGTAGTGGCTCATCCGGACCGCGAACGCCTCCACGTTGAGCGTCGAGACGCACTTGTTCAGGCCCGGCGGGTCGGCGCTGTAGGCCATGATGTCGGTCGTCGGGAACCGGCCCCCACGCGCCCTCGGCACCGTCGCCGACGTGGCCCAGGGTCAGGCAGTGACCCGTCTCGTGCAGCACGAGGTCGTAGAGCGAGAAGGTGTCGGTCACCCCGGGCACCGGGTCGATGGCACCGTTGACGGAGAAGCACACGTTGCCGCCGGCGCCGCCGCAGTCCTCGACGTAGGTGCCGCCGCGGGTGTCGTGGTGGGAGTCGAAGCCGGGCATGGCCTCCCACGTCTCGACGTCGAACGGGTTCTCGACGTTGTGGCAGGGGACGCCGTTCTCGTCGAAGATGCCGAGCTCGCTGGTCAGGTAGGTCGGGTCCACGCCGATGCCGATGCCGCCCACCGGGTTGGTGGCGATGACGACGATCTCCGGGTCGTAGAGGGGGTACGTCGTGAGCTCGCCGCCGTTCTCGCCGGTGAGGTCGATGGAGTCGACGGTGACGTGGAAGTCGACGCCGTCCTGCAGCCAGTCGAGGCCCATCTCGCCGGAGAGGTAGTCGATGCCGCCCTCCCACGACTGGACCGCCTGCCGCATGATGCGCATGTCCCGCTCCGCGGTCGGCGAGACCGGCACCAGCACCGCGACGTCGATCTGCGGGGAGTCCAGGGCGTTGAGGCCCAGCTTGCCGTGGTAGCAGATGTTGGCCGGGTTGTCCCGGCTCATGTCCTTGATGCACCCCGGCGGCAGGTTGCCGTCGCCGTAGTAGGGGCCGGTGTAGTCGTCGGCCGGGCTGGCCTGCGCCGAGGTGGTCGTGAGGAGGGTCGCCGCGACGAGCGACGAGGGCGGCGAGAGCGGTGGAGACCAGGAGGTAGAGGCTCTTACGCACAGGGGGTCCTTTCCGTGGGCACTCGGTGTGCCGTGCTGTGCTGGCTCGTGGCTCCCGAGGCCCAGGCGTGCCCGCGACCAGACAACGACCGATCGGCCCCGCACGTTATTGCGCGACTTTGTCCGCGGACGGCCACTGGCCCTGAGCGGCCAACGGTCAGAGCCAGCCGCGCCCCGCGGCGCGGACGCCGGCGGCGAACCGCGAGTCGACCCCCAGCTCGTCCATCAGGTCCTTGAGCCGTCGGCGGAGCGTCCGCTCGCTGATGTCGAGGTGCCGCGCGATGGCGGTGTCGGTCATCCCCGCGGCGAGCAGGTGCGCGAGCTGTCGGAGCTGGCCCTCCGGCGTACCCGTCAGCAGCTGCGCCTCCTCCGTGCGCGGCTTGACCTCGACGGCGTGCTGCCAGACCGACTCGAACAGCGCGATCAGCGAGTCGAGCAGCACCGAGCGCCGCACGATGACGACCGCCTCGGGCGTCGGCCCCTGGGCGTGCAGCAGCGGCAGCATCGCCCACTCGCCGTCGATGATGGCCAGCTTGAGCGGAACCCGCGCCATCCGGGCCTGCTCGCCGCTCTCCACGCCCTGCAGGATCCGGCGGACGTGGATCGGGTCGTCGAGCAGCGACCGGTCGAACACGGTCCGCAGCCGCAGCCCGTCCGTGCTCAGCCGCTGGGCCTGCCCGCTCATCGCCTCGTTGACCTCGGCGGCGTACGGCGGGCGGTCGAAGACCGCGATCTCCTCGCGGGCGCTCTTGATCACCTGCAGGAAGAGCTGCCGCACCGACCCCTCCCCCGACACGACCTCGATCAGCTCGGCGGGATCGACCTCCTGGGTCAGGCTGCGGACCCGCGCTGCCAGCTCCGCCGACCGCTCCCGCACCGTCTGCAGGTCGTTCATCCGCTCGGCGATCAGCACCTCGATCGCGTACGCCGGCGGCGCCACCACGAACTCCTGGTCGGGCCCGGCCAGCCGCCGCACCAGCCCCTTCGCCACCAGGACGTCGACAGCCTCCATCAACCGCTTCGGCCCCGCCTCGCCGCTGGCCATGAGATCAGAGAGCGACAGCTTCCCGCGCTGGATCAGCAGCTCGTACACCTGGTCCGCTGCGCGGCTGAACCCCAGAGCCTCCAGCACAGCCCCTCCTGCCGAGCGTCGGATCCACTCGCGGACGCCCGAGCTCCGCGGCCACAAGGTCGCGGAGCAAGCATCCTCCAGATCCCGGGTCGACGCTAGGAGGCACCTGGATGCGACGAGACGTGGCTGCTCAACGGGTCGCGTGCGCCTCGACGTGGCCACCTACGCGTCGGCCGATCCGGGTGGCTCTGAGCGGTGCCGCCACCAGCCCGAGGACACCTCCCAGCTCGACTAACGCAGCCGAGCCAGCCGTGTCGAGCACCTCGAGCACTGCGGGGCCGACGACCCTGTCCGCAGTCCTAGGATCGCGGCGTGACGCTCCAGCTCCGCACTGCCCGGCTTCTGCTGCGCCCCGTCGAGGAAGGCGACCTCGGCGCGCTGCTCGCGATCCGCAACGCACCCGATGTCGTGGCGACGACGAGCACGGGCGAGGCACTGCCACGCGAGCGGATGGCGGGCCAGCTCTCGCGCCGGCTCGCGAGCTGGCGCGAGCACGGGTTGGGTTCTTGGCTGGTGCTGCTCGACGGCGAGCCGGTCGCCTTCGTCGAGGTGGCTCCCATCGGCGAGGGAAGCGGTGTCGACCCGGACGCGATCGAGATCGGCGTCGTCGTCCACCCCGACCACTGGGGCAAGGGCTTCGCGCTCGAGGCCGGCCTGGCTGCCGCGGGTGACCTCTTCGAGCGCGTGGGGCTCGACCGGGTCTACGCCGGAGTCGACCCCGACAACGAGAAGTCCCTGCGGGCGCTCGCGAAGGCGCCCGGTGTGCGCAGGCTGGACGATGAGCTCTACGAGCTCACGCCCGACGCGCTGCTCGGCTGAGCATGACGGTGTGGCCCTTGCCCTTGGGCCGGTCGTAGGTGAAGCCGTGACGCTCTCATGGCGGGAACGTACGGTCGCGCCCACTCGAGTTCTACTGTCGAGGGATGCCGACCCCCCTGGCTCGTCTGGATGCTGTCCACCGCGGCGGGCTGAGCCTCGACGTGCACGACGAGGGACCGCTCGACGGCCCACCCGTCGTGCTGCTGCACGGGTTTCCTCAGCGGGCCTCGTCGTGGGGGCGGGTGACGCCGCTGCTGCACGACGAAGGTCTCCGGACCTTCGCGGTCGACCAGCGCGGCTACTCCCCCGGCGCGCGGCCCCGGTCGCGGACGGCGTACTCCACCGAGGACCTCGTCGCCGACCTCGCGGCCGTGGTCGACGCGGTCGGTGGGCCGGTCCACGTCGTCGGGCACGACTGGGGGGCCGTGGTCGGGTGGGCGGCGGCGGCGCTGCGCCCCGAGCTGCTCCGCACCCTCACCGCGGTGTCGGTGCCGCACCCGGGGGCCATGGCCGCCGCGTGCGTGCGGAGCGACCAGCTGCTGCGGTCCTGGTACGTCGCGGCGTTCCAGGTCCCGTGGCTGCCGGAGCGCGTGCTCGCCAGCCGGTTCGGGGAGCGGGCGCTGCGGGCGAGCGGGATGGATGCCGAGACCCTGGCGCGCTACCGGGAGGAGGTGGTGGCCGCCGGCGCACTCCCCGGAGCGCTGGGCTACTACCGGGCGCTGCCGTTCTCGCACCCCCGGGTCAGGGGTGGCCGGGTCGCGATCCCGACCACGTTCGTGTGGAGCGACGGGGACACGGCGATCAGCCGCACCGCCGCTCACGGCGCGGGCGACCACGTCGACGCGGCGTACTCCTACGTCGAGCTGGAGGGCGTGAGCCACTGGGTGCCCGAGCAGGCCGCCGAGGAGCTCGCCGCGGCGGTCATCGACCGGGTCGTGTCCTACGAGCCGTGAGGTACGCCGGCTCCCGCAACCGCTTCACCCAGTCGTAGAGCTCGAGCCCCGGCAGCGGGTTGCGCACCGGGTCGAAGGAGATGGTCGGATCGGGGCCGGCGGTGCCTGACAGCAGCAGCTCACCGACCGGTGCCACGTGCCTCCGCCGAACGCGTAGGCCACGTCGTAGCGGTCCTCCGCTCCCGCCCTGATCGCCAGCAGCACCGGACCCGCCGGCGTCCGGTAGGGCAGCAGCGTCGTCATCGGCCGCTGCACCTTCCAGCCCGGAGCGAGCATGAACCTGGTCCACCGCCCCGTCCCCGTGGTCGCGAACAGCAGGTCGCCGTGGCGCTCGTCGTCCAGCGCCACCCGCAGCGCCAACCCGTGGATGTCCGGCAGCGCCCGCGGCAACCCCACCGCCCGCGACAGCCGCACCATCACGTGGTCCCACCCCGGCTCGTCCAGCCACGGCACCCCGGTCGCGGCATCCGGCCCGGTCCCGGTGCGCACCAGCTCGCCGCTCACCAGGTCGCCCTTGGGGTGCAGCGGCTTCGCCGCCGGACGGACGGCGGCGACCGCCCGCGCCGCCCCTGCCAACCCCGCTCCCCCGAGCGACGCCGCACCCATGGCTGCCCTCCTCGTCCGTTGCATGCCCGCCCCGTACCCGAGGAGCGGCCACCCCGAACGTGCGACAGCGCTGCCTGCCACGATGGACCCATGACGAACACCAGAGCCGTGGAGACCTGGCTCACCGACATGGACGGCGTGCTCGTGCACGAGGAGTCGCCGATCCCGGGCGCCGCCGAGTTCCTCGAGGCGCTCAAGCAGCACGACCGGCCGTTCCTGGTGCTCACCAACAACTCGATCTTCACGCCGCGCGACCTCCGGGCGCGGCTGCTGCGGGCCGACATCGACGTGCCCGAGGAGGCGATCTGGACCTCGGCGCTCGCGACCGCACAGTTCCTCGACGACCAGCGGCCGGGCGGGTCGGCGTACGTCGTCGGTGAGACCGGGCTGACCACGGCGCTGCACGAGATCGGCTACACCACCAACGACCGCGACCCCGACTACGTCGTGCTCGGGGAGACCCGCACCTACTCCTTCGAGGCGATCACGCGCGCGATCCGGCTGATCGAGGCCGGCGCCCGGTTCATCGCGACCAACCCCGACCCGAGCGGGCCGAGCCCGGCCGGCACGCTGCCCGCCACCGGCTCGGTGGCCGCGCTGATCTCCACCGCCACCGGACGGCAGCCCTACTACGTCGGCAAGCCGAACTCGCTGATGATGCGCTCGGCCCTCAACCGGCTGGAGGCGCACTCGGAGACCACGGTGATGATCGGCGACCGGATGGACACCGACATCGTCAGCGGCCTCGAGGCCGGGCTGCGCACGATCCTGGTGCTGACCGGGTCGACGCCGCGGGAGCGGGTCGACGACTTCCCCTACCAGGCGACCCGGGTGGTCGACTCGATCGCCGACGTGGTGCCGCTGGTCGACGAGTTCGACCCGGCGCGCTTCGGCTGAGAGGCCCCGGGGGGCGTATCTCCACGTGACGGTCCTTGCCGGTGGTTGAGGTGCGAGCGGAGCGAGCCTCGAAACCCCCGGCGCTGATCAGTCGTCGTCGGTGTCGGCGGCGGCGCGGCGGGCGGAGTCGCGGATCTCGAAGATCTCGGTGGCGAAGCCGCCGAGCGCGCCGGCGACCTCCTTGACCGCGGTGGTGAGGATCGTGGTGACCGCGCCCACCGTGCCGGCGGCGGCCTCGACCGTGCTCTGCACGGCGTCCTTGCGGATCTCGTGACTTCGAGAGGTGGTCCGACATGCGTCCCATCCTCACGCGGCGACGGGCGTCTGGTCCACCGAGGTCGGCTCCTGAGACGACGGCGTACGGCTGGGCAGCGCCATCCGGCAGATCTTGCTGGCCACGCTGAACAGCTGCTTGCCGAGCCGGCCGGTGTTGTAGGGCAGGCCGTAGCGCTCGCAGATCTCGCGGACCTCCTCGGCGATCTCCGGGTAGCGGCGCGCCGGGAGGTCGGGGAACAGGTGGTGCTCGATCTGGTGGGACAGGTTGCCGGTCATCACGTGGAAGAGCTTGCCGCCGGTGATGTTGGCCGAGCCGAGCAGCTGGCGGTAGTACCACTGGCCGCGGCTCTCGTCCTCGCACTCCTCCTCGGAGAAGGTCGCGACGCCGGCCGGGAAGTGGCCGCAGAAGATGATGTTGAAGGCCCAGATGTTGCGGACCAGGTTGGCGGTCGCGTTGCCGGCCAGGGTCATCGGGAACAGCGGGCCGGTCAGCGCCGGGAACAGCAGGTAGTCCTTGAGCGCCTGCCGCTTCACCTTGCGCATGATGCCGGCGTGGAGCGCCTTGTTCTCCTCGATCTTGCGCGTGCCCTTGACGATGTTCTCGACCTCGAGGTCGTGCATCGCCACGCCCCACTCGAAGAACACCATCAGCAGGAACGCGTAGAGCGGGTTGCCGAGGTAGTAGGGGTGCCACTTCTGGTCCTCGTCCATGCGGAGGATGCCGTAGCCGATGTCGCGGTCCTTGCCGAGGATGTTGGTGTAGGTGTGGTGGATGTAGTTGTGGGAGTACTTCCACTGCTCGCTGGGGCAGACGTTGTCCCACTCGTACATGCGGGAGTTCAGGCCCGGGTCGCCCATCCAGTCGTACTGGCCGTGCATGACGTTGTGGCCGATCTCCATGTTGTCGAGGATCTTCGACACCGAGAGCGCGGCGACCGCCAGCGGCCAGGCCGGCGGCAGGTAGAACAGGGCGCGGCCGGCGACCTCGAAGCCGCGCTGGGCCTTCACGACGTTGCGGATGTACGTCGCGTCGGCCTCGCCGAGGTCGGCGATGACGCGCTGCCGGATCGCGTCCAGCTCCTCGCCGAACGCTCTCGAGCTGGTCGGGGGTCAGGGTGATGGTGCTGGTGCTCATGTCAGTTGGTCCTTCCGGTCAGAGGTCGACGACGCAGTCGCCGACGGGGGCGGACACGCAGATGCGGATGTCCTCGTCCGGCAGGGAGGACTCCTCGCCGGTCAGGACGTTGCGGACGGTGCCCTCGCTCTTGCGCGAGGCGCACGAGAAGCAGATGCCCATCCGGCAGCCGAACTCCGGCGTCAGCCCGAGCGCCTCGGCCTGCTCCAGCAGGGAGCGCACCGCTGTTGGCGGCCTGCTTGCCCGAGCGGGCGAACGCGACCGCGCCCTCGGCGTCGCCGGTGGCGGTCCGCGGGGGCTTGAAGTACTCGACGCGGAGCGCGTCGGAGCCGTCGTACGCCGCGTGCACGGCGTCGATCAGCGGGGCCGGGCCGCAGGCCCAGGTCGGCACGTCGCGGTAGCCCGGCACCATCCGCTCGAGGTAGGCCGGCGAGAGGGCCGGGTCGCCGAGCTCGGGGTGCAGCAGCCGGACCTCGATGCCGTGGCCCGAGCGGCGGATCATGTCCAGCTCGTCGGCGAAGATCTGGTGGTCGGGGCTCTGCGCGTAGTGCAGGAACGTGATCCGGCCGCGGTGGGTGCGGCGCTGGAGCGAGCGCAGCATCGACATCACCGGGGTGATGCCGGAGCCGCCGGAGATCAGCACGATGTGGTCGGGCACCCGGTCGGGGAGGACGAAGTCGCCCTCGGCCTGCGACAGGTGGACCATCGTGCCGGGCTGGCCCGCTCGACCAGGTAGCGCGACACGCTGTGCCGTCCAGGGGCCTCGGGGTTGGCGCGCAGCGTGATCGTGAACCGGTCGCCGGGCCGGGAGTCGGGGCTGGAGACCGAGAAGACGCGCGTCGTACGACGGGCGCCGTCGATCTCGACGCCGAGCTGCACGTGCTGGCCGGCGCGGTGGCCCCGCCAGGTGCTGGTCGGCTGCAGGGTCAGCGTGGCCACCGGCGGGTGGCCGGGGACGTCGACCTCGCGGTGGACGTCGACGATCCGGGCGCGCACCTCGCGGGCCGCCCACATCGGGTTGACCTGCTCGAGGTAGCGATCGACGCCGTGCGGCGAGGCCAGCGCCGCGAGGGCCCGCGACCGGAGCACGGTCTGGGTGAGACCCATGGCTGCCTCCTTCGAAGATTCAGTGAACGTATGTTCACTGAAACTCTCCCCTGCCGCGCGCGCAGGGTCAAGGACCGCGGACTGTGGTTGTGCACACATGTTCACCGATAGCATGAGAGACGTGACGGACACCCGCGGGGAGCGCAAGCAGCGCACGCGCCGGGCGATCCTCGACGCCGCGCTGCGGCTCTCGGGGGAGCAGACGCTGGCGGCGCTGTCGCTGCGGCAGGTCGCCAAGGAGGTCGGCATCGTGCCGACCGCGTTCTACCGCCACTTCGACTCCCTCGACGACCTGGGCCTGGCGCTGGTCGAGGAGTCCTTCGCGTCGCTGCGCGCCATGCTCCGCGACGTACGCCGTGACGCCCCGGCGTTCGACCGCATCATCGACCGCTCGCTCGACGTGCTCGTGGAGCACGTGCACTCGCAGCGGGCCCACTTCGGCTTCATCGCCCGCGAGCGCGCGGCGGGCCCGGCCGTGGTGCGCGAGGAGATCCGGCACCAGATCGAGCTGTTCGAGCGCGAGCTCGCCACCGACCTGGCCCGGCTGCCCGGCACCGACACCTGGTCGCCGGAGGACCTGCGGGTGCTCGCCAACCTGATCGTCACCTCGGTGGTCGCCACCGCCGAGCAGATCATCGCCGCCGCGGCCCGAGCTCGAGGACGACATCGTCGCGCGGGCCCGCACCCAGCTGCGGATGGTGCTGATCGGCGCGCTCAACTGGCAGTCACGGACTGACCAGGGTCCGTCGCCATGGGACTCGCTGACGACCTCGGCTACCGCCACTCCACCGGCAACCCGGTCCACCGGGCGGGCCGCTGGCTCGGCGGCACCCGCGTCGGCGGGTGGCTGTTCTCGCGCACGCTGCGCCACCTCGACGACGTCGTCGGCAGGCTGTCGAAGGGCAAGCACAGCGCGCCCGGGCTGCTCACCGGGCTGGCCGTGCTCGACCTGACCACGACCGGCCGCAAGTCCGGGCAGCGCCGCACCAGCCACCTCATCGCCACGCCGTACGACGGGACGGTGGCGCTGCTCGGCACCAACTTCGGCCAGGAGAGCACGCCCGCGTGGGCGCTCAACCTCGAGGCGGAGCCGCAGGCGACCGTCAGCTACCGCGGCACCAGCCGCGACGTCGTCGCCCGGCCGGCGACCGACGCCGAGGCGGACGAGATCTTCGACCTGGCCGCCGGGTTCTACGCCGGCTACCGCCACTACCGGACCCGGGTCGGCGGCAGCCGCCGGATCCGGGTGTTCGTGCTGGAGCCGGCCTGAGAGGGAGGGATAGTCCCCGAACCTCTGGTCGTCTCCAGCGCTGAAACACGACCAAAGATTCGGGGACTATCGCACCTCAGCGCGGCTTGACCGACAGGTCCGGGACGGTCGCGTCGTCGCCAGGTCGAGGACGCCGAGGATCGCCTCGGCCACCGTCTCCGGCCGGATCCACGCGTCCGGGTCGTAGTCCTTGCCCTCCTGGGCGTGGACGCTCTCCTGCATCGGGGTCGCGGTGCGGCCCGGGTAGACCGAGGTGACGCGGACGCCGTGCTCGGCCTCCTCGCCGCGCAGCGAGTCGGCGAGCGCCCGCAGCCCGTGCTTGCGACGCGGCGTACGCCGCCCAGGTGGGGTGGGCGACCTGGCCGGCGCCGGAGTTCACGAACACCACGGTGCCGCGGGCGGCGCGCAGCGCGGGCAGGGCGACCCGGGTCAGCGCCGCGGGCGCGACCAGGTTGACCCGCAGCGTGGAGGCCCAGGCGTCGACGCTCAGCTCGGCGACCGGGCCGAGCTCGACCACGCCGGCGGCGTGCACCACGGAGTCGAGCGCGTCCGGCAGCGTCCAGCGACTCGACCGACTCGGGGAACGCCAGGTCGGCCACGAGCAGCGTCGCGCCGGGGAGGTCCGCGCGCCATCTCCTCGGCCCGCTCCTCGGACCGGGCCACCGCGACCACGTCGTCGCCGCGCTCCAGCAGCCGCTGCGCCAGGACCGCCGCGATGCCCGAGCCGGCGCCGGTCAGCAGGTGGTCCGGTCATTTTCGGGGTCCCTGCGGCGATGGGAGCGCAGCGAGCATCGTCGTGGGGTGAGTCATCGCGTGAAGACGATCTTGCCGAAGACGTCGCCGTCGGCCATCGCGGCGAACCCGTCGCGGGCCTCGGTCCATCGGCAGCGTCCGGTCGATCAGCGGCCTGGTGCCGGTCGCGTCGAGCATCGTGACCAGCGAGGCCAGCTCGTCGCGGGTGCCCATCGTCGAGCCGATGACGCGCAGCTGCAGGAAGAAGATCCGGGTCAGCTCGGCGTCGTCGAGCTTCGGGCCCGACGTCGTGCCGCTGATGACGATGGTGCCGCCGGGGCGCAGCGCCCGGATCGAGTGCGACCAGGTCGCCCGGCCGACCGTCTCCATGACGGCGTCGACCTTCACCGGCAGCCGGGCGCCCGACTCGAACACGTCGTGCGCGCCGATCTCGAGCGCCCGCGCCCGCTTGGCCTCGTCGCGGCTGGTGGCGAGCACCCGCAGCCCGGCGGCCCGGGCCAGCGTGATCAGCGCGGTCGCGACGCCGCCGCCGGCGCCCTGCACCAGCACCGTGTCGCCGGCCTTGAGGCCGCCCTGCGTGAAGAGCATCCGGTACGCCGTGAGCCAGGCCGTCGGCAGGCAGGCGGCCTCCTCGAACGACAGCGACGCCGGCTTGGGGACGACGTTGCGGCGCGGCACGGCGACCTTGTCGGCGAACGTGCCCTGGTAGCGCTCGGAGAGCAGCGACCGCTTCGGGTCGAAGGTCTCGTCGCCGCGTCCACGACGGGTCGCTGATCACGGCGTGCACGACGACCTCGTTGCCGTCCTCGTCGAGCCCGGCCGCGTCGCAGCCGAGGATCATCGGCAGCGACTCCTCCTTGAGGCCCGACGCCGCGCAGCGACCAGAGGTCGTGGTGGTTGAGCGAGGCGGCCTTGACGGTGACCGTGGTCCACCCGTCGGGGACCTCGGGATCGGGGCGCTCCCCGACCACCAGGCCGGCGAGCGGGTCGTCGGCGGAGAACGCTGTCGGCGTAGACGGCGAACATGCCCGACCCTACGCTCGCGACCGACCGTGCGGGTCGAGGCGGGTCAGAGCCTGGCGACGCCGTCCCGGCGGGCGGCCTCGGCGACCGCGGACGCCGACGGCCGGACCCGACCCGCGGGTCGAACGGCGACGGCACGATGAAGTCCTCGCGCAGGTCGTCGCCGACCAGCGCGGCGATGCGCCTCGGCCGCGGCGACCTTCATGCCCTCGGTGATCGCCGAGGCGTGGACGTCGAAGGCGCCGCGGAAGATGCCCGGGGAACGCGAGCACGTTGTTGATCTGGTTGGGGAAGTCCGAGCGGCCGGTGGCGACGACCCGGGCGTGGCGGTGGGCGACGTCGGGGTGGACCTCGGGGTTGGGGTTGGCCAGGCCGAAGACGATCGCGTCGGCGGCCATCGACGCCACGACCTCCTCGGGCACCGTGCCGCCGCTGACGCCGATGTAGACGTCGGCGCCGGCCATCACGTCGGCGAGGCGTGCCGCGGCGGCCGAAGTGGTCGGCGGTGTCGACGGCGAGCGCCCGCTTGACCGGGGTGAGGTCGTGGCGCTCGGAGTTGAGGACGCCCTGGCGGTCGAGGACGGCGAGGTCGCTGACGCCGGCCTCGAGCAGGATCCGGGCGACCGCCACGCCGGCGGCGCCGGCGCCGGAGATGACGACGCGGGTGCCGGTCGCCGGTCGCGGCCGGTCAGCCGCAGCGCGTTGGTGAGCGCGGCGAGCGCCACCACGGCCGTGCCGTGCTGGTCGTCGTGGAAGACCGGGATGTCGAGCAGGTCCTTGAGCCGGCGACTCGATCTCGAAGCAGCGCGGCGCCGAGATGTCCTCGAGGTTGATGCCGCCGAAGCTCGGCGCGAGCCGGACGACGGTCTCGATGATCTCCTCGACGTCGGTGGTGTCGAGGCAGATCGGGATCGCGTCGACGCCGCCGAACTGCTTGAAGAGGACGGCCTTGCCCTCCATCACCGGCATCGCGGCGGCCGGGCCGATGTCGCCGAGGCCGAGCACGGCGGTGCCGTCGGTGACGACGGCGACGGTGTTGGGCACCCAGGTGTAGTGGCGGGTCAGCGACGGGTCGGCCGCGATCGCCTCGCAGACCCGGGCGACACCCGGGCGTGTAGGCCAGCGACAGGTCGTCGCTTGCCGACCAGCGGCACCGTGGAGCGGATCTCCATCTTGCCGCCGACGTGCAGGTCGAAGACCGGGTCGTCCGGCGTAGGGGTGCGGGAGTGAGTCGGCCACGGCGATCGATCCTTCCACAACGCAGCCACCCGGCGGCGGCCGGTCTCAGACGGCGCCGTGGCCGGGGCCACACCCGGGCCACGGCGACCCCGAGCACGTCGCGCGTCCGGGCACCGGCCCGCGGTGGCGGGAGTCGACGCCGTCGGGGTTGTCGCCGAGCAGCCACCAGGCCGGCCGGCCGTCGCTCGTCGTACGTCGGTCGACGGCTCGCTTCACCGCCAGCGTCCCGTCGGCGAACCGGGCCACCACCACCGCGCCGGGCCGCACGCGCGGCGCCCCAGCGCACCAGCAGCCGGTCGCCGTCGACCAGCCCGGGCCGCATCGAGTCGCCCCGGACCAGCGCCCAGCCGACCGGGATCCGGCCCACCTGCAGGGGTGAAGACACGCGGAGTAGTGTCGCAGCGACGACAGATTCCCCAGCAGATAGGACCCTTCTGACGATGTTCGACACGCTGTTCACCCGCACCGTCGAGGTCTCGGCCCACTGCGACCTCCCCTGCGGCGTCTACGACCCCGCCCAGGCCCGCATCGAGGCCGAGTCGATCAAGGCGCATCATCGCCAAGGTCGCCGACAACGACGACCCCGACTTCCGCACCCGGGCCATCCTGATCAAGGAGCAGCGCTCCGAGCTGGTCAAGCACCACCTGTGGGTGCTGTGGACCGACTACTTCAAGCCGCCGCACTTCGAGAAGTACCCCCAGCTCCACACAGCTGGTCAACGAGGCCACCAAGCTCGCCGGCGCCACCGGCACCAAGGGCGAGCTCGACGCCGGCAAGGCCGACGAGCTGCTCGCGAAGATCGACGAGATCGCGGAGATCTTCTGGGAGACCAAGAAGGCCTGACGCCAAGCGGCGAAGCCGCGGGCGTCACGGCCTTCGCGCGTCGAAAGCGCGACTGAGCCTGCGAAGTCGCGACCGCCGTAACCCGACCACACGACCCCCTGCGGACCGCCCGGTCCTCAGGGGGTCGTGTCGTTGAGACCGTGCTGGTGCGCGACAGCCGTCCAATGGTGCCGGTACCCCGCCACAGCCGGTTGGCGACTTTCGGGCCTACCTGGCCACGCCGGGCCGGGTCCCGACTAGTGTCTGACCCAGACGAGCGAGGGAGGGCTGCCCGCCATGTCATCCACGGGGCCACACACCGGGTCATCCACCGGGCCCGACGACGGCCGCCGTGCCGACGTCGAGCTGCGGCTGCCCGCCGACGGCGCCTACGTCTCGGTGCTCCGTACGACGACCGCCGGGCTCGCCGCGCGGCTCGACTTCACCATCGACGACATCGAGGACCTGCGGATCGCGGTCGGCGAGGCGTGCGCGATGGTGCTGCCCGAGGCCGACCCCGGCAGTCCGCTGCTCGCGGAGTTCTACCTCGCCCCCGGCCTGCTCACCGTCCGGGTGAGCGTCCGCGGCGCGGAGATCGGCGAGCCCGACTACGACAGCTTCGCCTGGACGGTGCTCGACACCCTCGCCAGCAGTGCCCGGGCGGAGGTCGACGGCGACACCTTCGTCGTCACCTTGATGATGGCGGCCGAGACGCTGGAGCCAAGCCTGTGACATGACGGCCGACACCAACCGGGATGGCGGCGCGCCGGGGGAGGCGCCACCTGCCGGCTACGAGCAGAACCGGCACCGCAGCGCCGAGTTCTTCGCCGTCCTCCACGACGCTGCGGCGCACCGCTCCGCGCACGAGTCAGCGCGCGAGGGGCTGGTGCACCTGCACCTGCCGCTCGTGCAGCACTGCGCCCGCCGGTTCCGCAACCGGGGCGAGCCCTACGAGGACCTGGTCCAGGTCGGCACGATCGGCCTGCTGAAGTCGATCGACCGCTTCGACGCCGAGCGCGGCGTCGAGTTCTCGACGTACGCCACCCCCACGATCATCGGCGAGATCAAGCGGCACTTCCGCGACAAGGGCTGGGCGATCCGGGTCCCCCGGCGGCTCCAGGAGCTGCGCATGCAGATCGGCGCCGCCACCGGGGAGCTCACCCAGAGCCTGGGCCGCTCCCCCACCCCGCGCGAGCTGGCCGAACGCGTCGGCTGCACCGTCGAGGAGATCATCGAGGGACTGGAGTCGAACAACGCCTACGCCACCCTCTCGCTGGACGCCGGCGACGACCACGAGGACAGCGCCACCCGGCTGCTCGACGCGCTCGGGTCGGCCGACGAGAACCTCGAGCACGTCGAGATCCGCGAGTCGATCAAGCCGCTGCTCGACGCCCTCGACCCGCGCGAGAAGAAGATCCTGCTGCTGCGGTTCTTCAAGAACATGACGCAGTCGCAGATCGCCGAGGAGATCGGCGTCTCCCAGATGCACGTCTCCCGGCTGCTGACCCGGACCCTCGCGCAGCTGCGGACCTCGCTCCAGGAGACCCACTGACCCACGCGTGAGGGGCGTCAGCCCTCGGGGTCGTCCTCGAGGGCGCCGAGGCTGTCGGGGTGGAAGATGCCGGCGACCACGACCAGCGCGACCACCGCGAGCCCGACGGCGAGCCACGTGGTGTCGCCGCCGCGGAAGTTCCACGCCAGGCCCAGCTGGATCAGCTGCGCCAGCACGACCGGGCTCCGCGCCCACGACTGGCGGCGGGTCAGCTGCCAGGCGCAGAGCAGCAGGCCGGCGCCGTACACCGCGAAGAACACGGCGGTGGTGAGGCCCATGGTCAGCCGCTGCGGTGCTCAGGCTGCCGGCCTCGAGCAGGGCCAGCAGGACCAGCAGCGCGCCCTCGACGGCCACCAGCGAGGCGGCGACGGTGAGCGGCGGCGGGTTGTGCGGCGAGGGCTCCGCCGTGGCAGGCTCGGGGGCGGGCGTCACGCCCTCACCCTACGACGGTGCCGCATCGGCCTCATCTGTGACGGAATCGACGGCGATTCGGGGTTGTTTCACGATCGAACTCTTGCCACTCTAGGTAAGCGCTCGTGAAAGCGTGCACACAGCCCTGCCGTCCCTCCCCGACGGCGCACGCCCGAGCCGGACCAACACCCCCGAAGTCAGAGAAGAGGGATTTCCCAGCCATGGATTGGCGCGACCGTTCCGCATGCCTCGATGAGGACCCGGAACTGTTCTTCCCGATCGGCAACACCGGTCCGGCCATCCTCCAGATCGAGGAGGCCAAGCAGGTGTGCCGACGATGCGAGGTGCGCGAGCAGTGCCTGCAGTGGGCACTCGAGGCTGGTCAGGACCACGGGGTCTGGGGCGGTCTCAGCGAGGACGAGCGGCGCGCGCTCAAGCGTCGCAACGCCCGCGCCCGGGTCCGCACCGCCTAGCCTGGTCAGCTCACCGGTACGTCGAGCGCGACCCTCGTCCCGGAGCCTGACGGCGCCGCGGCGACCAGCAGTCGACCCCCCAGCTCGGACTCCACGAGCGTCCGCACGATCGAGAGACCCAGGCTCGTCGAGGAGTCGAGGTCGAAATCGTCGGGTAGCCCCCGCCCGTCGTCCTCGACGACCACCTCCATCCGGCCCACCAGCCGGCTGACGGAGACCTCGATCCGGCCGGTTTCCTCCTCGGCGTACCCGTGCTCGACGGCGTTCTGCAGCACCTCGGTGAGCACCATCGCCAGCGCGGTGGCGACGTCCGACGACAGCACGCCGAACGACCCCACTCCGCACGACCCGCACCCGCTCCCCCGTGGCGCTGACCTCGGTCACCATCCGGCCGAGCCGGTCGGCGATCTCGTCGAAGCCGACCTCCTCGTCGGCGGCGGCGCTCAGCGTCTCGTGCACGATCGCGATCGAGCCGACCCGGCGCACCGCCTCCTCCAGCGCCGCCCTTCGCCTCGACGGCGTCGATCCGGCGGGCCTGGAGCCGCAGCAGCGCGGCGACCGTCTGCAGGTTGTTCTTCACCCGGTGGTGGATCTCGCGGATGGTGGCGTCCTTGGTCACCAGCTCGCGGTCGCGCCGCCGGAGGTCGGTCACGTCGCGCAGCAGCACCAGCGCGCCGCTCGGCTCCCCCTGCGGCCACAGCGGGATCGACCGGACGATCAGCGTCACGTCGTCGGTGCCGAGCTCGGTGTCGCGGTGGGCCCGCCCGCCCAGCACCGCCGAGACCGTCTCCTCGTCGGGGCGGCGTCGGCGCGGCACCAGCTCGCGGGTGACGTCGGCCAGCACCAGCCCCTCGAGGTCGCCCGAGAGCCCCAGCCGGCGGTAGACCGACTGGGCGTTCGGGCTGGCGTAGGTGACCCGGCCGCCGGCGTCGATCCGCACGAACCCGTCGCCGACCCGGGGCGAGTCGGCGTGGTCGCTGCGCTGCCCCGGAGCCGGGAAGTGGCCGCCGGCGATCATCTGCGTCAGGTCCGCCGCGGTCTGGAGGTAGGACAGCTCGAGCCGGCTCGGGGTGCGGACGCCGAGCAGGTTGGTGTGGCGGGCGATGACCGCGATCACCCGGCCGGCACGGCGGACCGGGATCGTCTCCACCCGGACCGGCACGTGGTCGCGCCACTCCGGGTCGCCCTCGCGCACCAGCCGGCCCTGCTCGTAGGCCGCGTCGATCATCGGCCGCCGGCCGACCGGGACGAACGTGCCGACCACGTCGTCGACGTACGCCGTGGGGCCGGTCGTGGGGCGCATCTGGGCGCCCGCCCAGTACCCCTTGGCCTCGCGGTCGGGCAGCCAGAGCACCAGGTCGGCGAACGAGAGGTCGGCGATGATCTGCCAGTCGGCCTGGATCAGCTGCAGCCACGCGACGTCGTCGGCGTCGAGGTCGGTGTGGCTGCGCACGAGTTCGGTCAGCGACGGCACAGGTACACCGTAGGACGTCCCGGGGCGCCCTCACCCGGTCGAGCAGTCCGTGGGACGGACTGGCAGGATGGGCCCCATGTCCGGTGCGTACTGGAAGCAGGTGCTCGAGGACGGCCTCGAGGTGCCGACCGACCGACCGCTCGACGAGCTGACCGCCGAGCTGACCCGGATGCTCGGCTCCACCGATCCCGGGCCTCCGCGACGGCACGGCCTACCCCGCGCTCGGCACCTGGATCGACCGTGGCGTGTACGACGAGCTCCTCACCGGGCTGGGCGACGGCATGGCCGCCGGGCTGGCCGTGGGGCTCGGCGAGAGCGGCACCGACACCGTCTTCCGGCGGACGTTCAGCGTGCTGGTCCTGGCCACCGTGGTCGAGCGCGACACCTCCGCAGCACCTGGTGCCGGCCGAGAAGGTGCTGCGGTGGGGCGACCAGATCGTGTCGTGGTACCTGCGGGAGCGCGACCTCCGCGGCTTCGTCGCCGGCAAGGGCTGGGCGCACGCGGTGGCCCACGGCGCCGACGCGATCGGCGTCGCTGGCCGGCTCGCGCCACTTCGGGCTGCACGAGCTGACGGTGCTGCTCGACGTGCTCGCCGACCGGCTGCTGAGCGATCGACGTCCCGCTGCTGTGCGGCGAGCCGGACCGGATGGCCGCCGCGGTGATGGCGATCCTGCGCCGCAACCTGGTGCCGACGCAGCGTCGTCGAGCCGTGGATCTCCCGGATCGCGGCCCACGCCAACCCGTTCGGCAGACCGCGCCGGTCGACGACCCCTACGCGCCGACCAACAACGCCCAGCAGCTGCTGCGCTCGCTCTACCTCCAGCTGGCGATCGGGCCGCAGCCGCCGGCCGACCGGGCCGACCTGGTGCTGGTGCTCGGTCGACGCGCTGCGCGCCACCAACCCGTTCACGCTCGCCCGCTGACGCCTCGGTCCCGCGGTCCCCTACCGTTGAGTAGCCTGCGGACATGACCGATCCTTCCGAGCTGACCGGCCACGCCGGCGAGCTGGCCGTCGCCGTCGCCCGCGCCCACGGCGTGGAGACCATGTTCACGCTCTCGGGCGCCCACGTGTTCCCGATGTACGACGGGGCCGTCAAGGCGGAGCCGCCGATGCGGCTGCTCGACGTACGCCACGAGCAGACGGCGGCCTTCGCCGCCGAGGCGACCGGCAAGCTGACCCGGGTCCCGGGCCTGGCGGTGCTGACCGCGGGTCCCGGCGTCACCAACGGCGTCAGCGCCATCGCGCAGGCCCAGTTCGCCGGGTCGCCGATGGTCGTGGTCGGCGGCCGCGCCCCCGCCAACCGCTGGGGCAGCGGCAGCCTGCAGGAGCTCGACCAGCCGCCGATCATCGCGCCGATCGCGAAGTCGGCCCGCACCCTCCACACCGCCGACGCCGTGCTCGACGGGATGCACCAGGCGTTCACGTCGGCCGGCTCCTCCCACCGCGGCCCGGTCTTCGTCGACGTCCCGATGGACGAGTTCTTCAACTCCGCGTCCGGCGCCGCTCCCGACGGTCGGCACGCAGCGCGGCGCCGAGCCGGACCCCGACGCCATCGGCGAGGTCGCCGAGCTGCTCGGCGGGGCGACCCGCCCGGTCCTCATCCTCGGCACCGACGTCTGGGCCGACGGCGCCGAGGAGGCGGCGCTGCGCTTCGTCGAGGCCACCGGCGTCCCCACGATCACCAACGGCATGGGCCGCGGCGTGATCCCCGGCGGCCACCCGCTGCTGGTCACCAAGGCCCGCGGCCAGGCGCTCGGCGGCGCCGACCTGGTCGTCGTGGTCGGCACGCCCCTCGACTTCCGGCTCGGCTACGGCGTGTTCGGCGGCAAGGACGGCGCCACGCCCGGCCCAGGTCGTCCACGTCGCCGACTCCCCCGGCCAGGTCTCCGGCCACGCCGACCTCGCCGCCTCGCTCAGCGGCGACCTGACCGCCGTCTTCGACGGCCTGCAGGCGGCGCTCGAGCAGGTCGTACGCCGCCCCGACTGGTCGACCTGGGTCGGCGAGCTGCAGGACACCGTCAAGGCCGCGGTCGAGCGCGACTCCGCGCTGCTCCGCGCCGAGGCCGACCCGATCCACCCGGCCCGGATCTACGGCGAGCTGGTGCCCCGGCTGGCCGAGGACGCGGTCGTGATCGGCGACGGCGGCGACTTCGTCAGCTTCGCCGGCAAGTTCGTCGAGCCGAAGCGGCCCGGCGGCTGGCTCGACCCCGGCCCCTACGGCTGCCTCGGCGCCGGCCTCGGCTCCGCGATCGCCGCCCGGCTGGCCCGGCCCGTCGGCGCAGGTCGTGCTGCTGCTCGGCGACGGCGCGGCCGGCTTCTCGCTGATGGACGTCGACACGCTGGTGCGCCACGACCTGCCGGTCGTCATGGTCTGCGGCAACAACTCGGCCTGGGGCCTGGAGAAGGGCCCGATGCAGATGCTCTACGGCTACGACGTGGTCGCCGACCTGGCCAGCCAGACCCGGTACGACGAGGTGGTGAAGGCGCTCGGCGGCGCCGGCGAGACGGTCACCGACCCGAAGCAGATCGGGCCCGCGCTCGACCGCGCGTTCGCCGCGAACGTGCCCTACCTCGTCAACGTCATCACCGACGTCGAGGCGGCCTACCCCCGCAACACCTTCGGGATCTGATGAGGATCCGCCGGGCCGACCGGAGACGAGCACGCGCTGGTCGGGGAGCTGACCGTCGCGGCGTACGCCGGGTTCACGACCGGAGCCGACGACGGCTACGTCGAGCACCTGCGCGACGCCGCGGCCCGCGACCGGGAGGCCGAGCTGTGGGTGGCCGAGGACGAGGGCGTCGTGGTCGGGACGGTCACCATCGCGCCGGAGGGATCGTCGTGGCGCGAGCTGGGCGGGCCCGGCGAGGGTGAGTTCCGGATGCTCGCCGTCGCACCCGAGGCGCGGGGCCGCGGCGTGGGCGAGGCCCTGGTGCGACACGCCCTGGCCCGCTTCCGCGAGACCGGTCTCACGCGGGTGGTGCTCTGCAGCCTGGTCGAGATGGAGGCGGCGCACCGGATCTACCGGCGGCTCGGCTTCGAGCGGGCGCCCGAGCTCGACTGGTCCCCCGAGGAGGGCGTCGACCTGATCGCCTTCGCCAAGGAGCTGCCGTGAGCGAGACCCTGACCGCCGCGCTGACGTTCACCGTCACCGACGACGACACCGCCGCCGCGCTGGGCAGCGGATCCCTGCCGGTCCTCGGCACGCCCCGGCTGCTGGCGTGGGCCGAGGCCGCGACCTGCGCCGCGATCGAGCCGGCGCTGCCCGACGGCGGCACCTCGGTCGGCACCCGCGTCTCGCTGGAGCACCTGGCCGCCTCCCCGGTCGGCGCGGAGGTCGAGGTCACCGCCGAGTCGGCGTACGTCGACGGCCGGCTGCACCGGTTCACGGTCGCGGCCCGCCACACCGACGGCAAGCTGGTCGGCACCGGCGAGATCACCCGGGTGATCGTGGACGCCGAGCGCTTCCTCAGCCGCCTCGCAAGGTTGAGTTGGGCCTCGGTAACACGTCGAGTTGGGCCTCGGTATCACGCCAGCGAGGTGCTACCGAGGCCCAACTCGACGGGACGAGAGTCTCAGTGGAACGCGTCAGGCGTTGGGACGCTTGCCGTGGTTGGCTGCCTTCTTACGACGCGAACGACGCTTGCGGCCGGTCTTGCCCATGGTGTCCTCCTGGATCGAATGCTCGGAGCAGTCTCTCAAACCGCGTCCGCAGGCGCGAATCGAGCGGTCAGCGGGGACCGTCAGCCCTCGGTGATCCGGACCTGGACGGCGCGGATCTGCACCATCACGCGCTGTCGCAGCTCGTCGGGCGCGGACTCGGAGCAGGAGCGAGCGACGACGGCCTTGACCGTGCGCTGGAGGTCGTACTTCTCCAGGCAGGGGTTGCAGGCGTCGAGGTGGAGCTGGACGGCCGAGCAGTCGGCCTGGTCGAGCTCGTTGTCGAGGAAGTAGACGATCCGCTCGAGGAAGTCGGCGCACTCGTCAGCGGCGTGGTCGTGGCTCACGACTCGCTCCCTTCACGACCGACCGGCAGCAGGTCGTTGGTCCGTACGTAGTCCGAGAGCATGTCGCGCAGCTGGCGTCGGCCGCGGTGGAGCCGGGACATCACGGTCCCGATCGGCGTGTCCATGATCTCGGCGATCTCCTTGTAGGCGAAGCCCTCGACGTCGGCGAGGTAGACGGCGAGCCGGAACTCCTCGGGGAGTCGCTGGAGGGCGTCCTTGACCTGGGAGTCGGGCAGTCGCTCGAGGGCCTCGGTCTCGGCCGACTTCAGCCCGCCCGAGGTGTGGCTCTCGGCGCGCGCGAGCTGCCAGTCCTCGACGTCCTCGGCCATCGACTGCTGCGGCTGCCGCTGCTTCTTGCGGTAGTTGTTGATGAAGGTGTTGGTCAGGATCCGGTAGAGCCAGGCCTTGAGGTTGGTGCCCGGCCGGAACTGGTGGAAGGAGGAGTAGGCCTTGGCGAAGGTCTCCTGCACCAGGTCCTCGGCGTCCTGCGGGTTGCGGGTCATCCGCATCCCGGCGGCGTAGAGCTGGTCGAGGAACGGCAGGGCGTCGCGCTCGAAGCGCGCGGCCCGCTGCTCGGGGGTCTCGGTCTCGACGTCGACCTCGTCGACGTCGACCTGGTCGGGCGTGAGGTCAGTCATCGCGTCCCAGCCTAGTCCGGCCTCGGGCGCATCGGGTCTTTCGAGCAGGGCGAGCACAACGGACACAACACGGTCACCCGCCGGACGATTCCCCGATCACCTCGCGAATCATCCACTCCAGCGCGCCCTCGACCAGGATCGCCATCGCCTCCTCCTCGGTGACCGGCCCCCGCTTGGGCACCGAGAAGCCGTGGTCGCCGCCCGGGGATCACGCACATGTCGGTGTCGTCGGGGAACTCCTCGGGGCCGCCGAACGGGTCGCGCTCGCCCTGCACCACGAGCGTGGGTACGCCGGCGCCGACCAGCTCGTCGAGCCGGCTCTTCTCGGGCTGGCCGGGTGGGTGCAGCGGGAAGGCCAGCGCCAGGCAGCCGGACGCGCCGAGGTCGGCTGGCGCAGCGGGCGGCCGAGCGGGCCCCGGCCGACCGGCCACCGACGATCAGCGGCGCGGTGGACCGCAGCCGGCCCGCGGCCGCCCGCAGGCCCGCGTCGAGGGTGGGCGGCGGCGACGCGACCTTGCGGCCGGCCAGCACCCACGGCTGCTCGAAGCAGACGACCGTCACGCCCTGCCGGGGCAGGGCGGTGGCCAGCGCGGCCAGGTCACGGCTCCCGATGCCGGCGCCGGCGCCGTGGCTGAGCAGGAGCGTCGCGATCGGCGGCGGGCGCGGGCGGTGACGGTGCGGGCCTCCCCGAGCGGGGTCGCGAACCGCGACTCGTGCCCGGGGACGGCGTACCGGCTCATGTGAGCGCGTCCTCCAGCGGCAGCGGCTCGAGCAGCTCCGGACCGTTGTTGCGGACGTTGTTGACCAGCATCTGCACCGGGTAGGCCTCCAGCTGGCCGGGGGCGGCGGGCACCAGCAGCGACAGCAGGTCGTCCTTCGACGGACGACCGTCGGGTCGAGCCAGGCGGCCCGCCGGCTCGGGCTCGACCATCAGCGGCATCCGGTCGTGGATGTGGCCGACCGCGTCCTCGGCCTGGGTCGTCAGCACCGTGCACGTCCAGCGGAACCGCTCGGGGTCGTCCTCGTCGCGGGTCGGGTCGCGCCAGATCTCGTAGAGGCCGGCCATCGCCAGGATCGCCGCCGTCGGCGGGCCGGATGAAGAACGGCTGCTTGGCGCGGCTTGCCGGCCTTGGTCTTCTGCTGCGTCGGGTACCACTCGAAGTAGCCGTCGGCGGGCAGCAGGCAGCGGCGCACGGCGAAGGCCCGCTTGAACGCCGGCTTCTCGGCGACCGTCTCCATCCGGGCGTTGATCATCCGGTTGCCGATCGAGGGGTCCTTGGCCCAGGACGGCACCAGGCCCCACCGCAGCGCGCGCAGCTGGCGCTGCGGCGGCTCGTCGGAGTCGCGCGAGGGCGGCCGCTCGACGACGGCGTAGACCTCCTTGGTCGGGCGCCACGTTGTAGTCGGGCTCGAGCGGCTGCTGGAGGCGGCTGTCGACGACCTCGAACTCCTCGATCAGGTCCTCGGGCTTCCGGCTCGACGCGTAGCGACCGCACATGCGGCCAGCCTAGGCGCTCGCTCGAGAGGCCCGGACCCCGTCGGGCGAGCGGTGTGCGCCAGCGGCATCGTGTATGAAGGAAGCATGACCGATCACGCGACTGCTCGCCCGTCCGATGCTGGCCTCCATGTTCGTCGTCGGCGGGGTCAACTCGCTGCGCAACGCCAAGGCGCTGGCCCCGCAGGCCGCCCCGGTCACCGACAGCTCACCCCGCTGGCCGAGCGCGCCGTGCCGCAGGTGCCGATCCCGAGCGACCCGGCCACGCTGGTGCGCATCAACGGCGCCGCCCAGGTCGGCGCCGGGCGCTGCTCGCCACCGGCCGCGCCCCGCGGCTCGCCTCGACCGTGCTCGCCGCGTCGCTCGTGCCCGACCACCGCCGCCGGCCACCGGTTCTGGGAGGAGTCAGGACCCGAGCCGCGCGCCAACCAGCAGCATCCACTTCTTCAAGAACGTCTCGATGCTCGGCGGGCTGCTGATCGCCAGCGTCGACACCGAGGGCAAGCCCGGCGTCGCCTGGCGGGCCCGCCGCGCCGCCCGCGACGCCCGCCGCGAGGCCGGCCACCTCGCCGCGACCGCCAAGCGCGAGGCCAGGCTCGCCGCCGCGAAGGTCAGCTGAGCCCACTGGTACGCTGCGCGCGTGACGACCAGCACCCGCGCGACCGGAACCGTGGCCGACCCCTGGCCGGCGCCGCGCGCCACCGGCCCGGTCGCCGCGGTGGTCTCGCTGCCCGGCAGCAAGTCGCAGACCAACCGGGCGCTGGTGCTGGCCGCCCTCGCCGACGGGCCCAGCGTCGTACGCCGCCCGCTGGTCTCGCGCGACACCTCGCTCATGGCTGGCGGCGCTGCGCGGCCTCGGCACCCGACGTCGAGGCGCGCGGCTCGACTGGACGGTGACGCCCGGCCCGCTGTCCGGACCGGCTCGCGGTCGACTGCGGCCTGGCCGGCACCGTCATGCGCTTCCTGCCGCCCGTCGCCGGGCTCGCCGGCGGCGCGGTCGACTTCGACGGCGACCCGCACATGCGGCTGCGGCCGGTCGGCGAGGTGCTCGACGCGCTGCGCGCGCTCGGCGTCGACGTCGAGGGCTCCGGCCCTGCCGTTCACCGTCCACGGCACCGGCCACGTCCGGGGCGGGACGGTCGTGGTCGACGCCTCGGCCTCCTCGCAGTTCGTCTCCGCGCTGCTGCTGGCCGGCCCCCGCTTCGACGAGGGCGTCGACGTGCGCCACGACGGCAAGCCGGTGCCCGTCGCTGCCCCACATCGAGATGACCGTCGGCGCATGCTGCGCGAGCACGGCGTCGAGGTCGACGACGGCGACGCCGACCGCTGGGCGGTCGCCCCCGGCCCGGTCCGCGCCGCTCGACCGCACCATCGAGCCCGACCTGTCCAACGCGGCGCCCGTTCCTGGCGCTGGCCGCCGTCAGCGGCGGCGAGGTGACGGTCCGCGACTGGCCGGGCGCGACCACGCAGGCCGGCGACGCGCTGCGCGAGATCCTGCCCGGATGGGCTGCGAGGTGACCCGCACCGACGACGGCCTGCCGGTCGCGCGGCGCCGGCACGCTCCAGGGCGTCGACCTCGACCTGCACGACGTCGGCGAGCTGACCCCCGCGATCGCCGCGCTGTGCGCGCTGGCCGAGTCGCCGTCGCACCTGCGCGGCATCGGCCACATCCGCGGCCACGAGACCGACCGGCTCTCCGCCCTGGCCCGCGAGCTCGGCGGGCTCGGCGCCGACGTCACCGAGCACGCCGACGGCCTGTCGTTCCGCCCGGCGCCGCTCCACGGCGGCGTCTTCCACACCTACGCCGACCACCGGATGGCCCACGCCGGCGTCATCGTCGGCGCCGCGGTCGACGACGTGCTGGTCGAGGACGTCGCGACGACCGTCAAGACGTTCCCCGACTTCGCCGACTTCTGGGCGGGCCTGCTGTGACGCGGTCGCTACTCCGACCACGACCAGGAGCACTACGAGCGACCCCGTCGCCGCACCCGGCCGCGGACCAAGGAGCGACCCACCTACGACGACGCCGTCGACGGCGTCGTGATCACGGTCGACCGCGGCCGCTACACGCTGCTGGTCGACGGCGGTCACCGTCACCGCGATGAAGGCGCGGCCGCTGGGCCGCAAGGGCGTGGTCGTGGGCGACCGGGTCCGGGTCGTCGGCGACACCTCCGGCGCCGACGGCAGCCTGGCCCGGATCGTCGAGGTCGGCCGAGCGCACCACCGTGCTGCGGCGTACGGCGGACGACGACGACCCGGTCGAGCGGGTGATCGTGTCCAACGTCGACCAGCTCGTCATCGTCACCGCCCTCGCCGACCCCGAGCCGCGCCGCGGCCTGATCGACCGGGCCCTCGTGGCGGCGTACGACGCGGGCATGCGGCCGCTGCTGTGCCTGACCAAGTCGGACCTGGCCGACCCCGAGACGCTGCTGGTCGACCTACCGGTCGCTCGGGGTGCCGTGGGTCGTGACCCGGCGCGGCGGCGACCTGACGGAGGTGCGCGACGCAGCTGCGCGACCGGACCAGCGTGCTGATCGGCCACAGCGGCGTCGGCAAGTCCACGCTGGTCAACGCCCTGGTGCCCGGACGCCGACCGCGCTGATCGGCCACGTCAACGCGGTCACCGGCCGCGGCCGGCACACCTCGACCTCCGCGCTGATGCTGGCGCTGCCCGACGGCCCCGGCTGGATCGTCGACACCCCGGGCATCCGGTCGTTCGGCCTGGCGCACGTCCAGCCCGAGGACCTGATCGGCGCGTTCCCCGACCTCGACGAGATGACCGAGGACTGCCCGCGCGGCTGCACCCACGGCGACCGACGAGCCGGAGTGCGGGCTCGACGAGGCGATCGCCGCGCGGCGAGGCCGACCCCGACCGGGTCGAGTCGTTCCGCCGGCTGCTCGCCGCCCGGAGCGAGCCGGTCTACTGAGGGCCGTGCACGTGAGAAGTCGAAGCTGCGCGCACGGCGTCCCACAGCGAGCGGGCATCGTCGTCGCCGGAGAGCGCGACCAGCACGAGCACCACGACCGAGAACCCCGTCAGCAGGATCGGCAGCGCCACCCGGAGCGCGCCCGTGCGCGGGTTGAGCAGCCCGGAGAGGCTCGCCATCACGAAGTAGCCCACCGTCGGCAGCACCAGCCTGGCGGCGTACTCCTGGTGGTTGACGACCTGGGCGTCGGCGACCAGCTCCGGGTTGTCGGCCAGCATCTGCTCGCCGCTGACGTAGGCGCCGAAGATCGCGGCGGTGGCCAGGACCGCCGTGATCAGCATCGGGTAGCGCCACGTGTCACGGTGGTCGGGCCGGAACGCGTACCAGAGGGCGACCACGCAGCCGACAGGGCCGAGCACCGCGGCACTGATCGCCAGGGCCGAGTGCAGGGGGAGCCCGAGGATCTCCATGAAAAACGGTAGTGCCCCGGAGGCCCCCGCGGTGGGAGATCGGTCAGATGCCTTCCCAGACGGCGCGGGATCCGGCATCGCCGGTCAGCACGACCAGCACCAGCACCGCGGCCGCGGCGAGGCCCAGCACCACCCGGCTCACGACCCGGCGGAGCCCTCCCGGCCGTGCCACCAGCCGGCAGCGAGGGCGACCAGCCCGAAGCCGAGGGTGAGCCACAGCAGCAGCTGCGCCCGCGCCTGGTGGGTCTCCACGATCGGCCGCTGGCCGAGCTCGGGTCGGTTGTCCAGGAGGTTGCGACCGGTGAGGAACGCCGCCACCACGGCCCCGGTGGCGAGCAGCGCCAGCGCCACCATCGGCAGGCGGAGGCGGTCCCGCCAGCGCGTCAGGACGGCGTACGCCAGGGCGGTCAGCGCGCCGATCGGCCCGAAGATCACCGCCGCATGCACCACGAGCGGGTGCAACGGAAGACCGTTGATCTCCATGGCGGACACGGTAGTCGCGTCGGATGAGAATAGTGTGAGGATCGTGCTGGACTACACCGACGACCTGCGGCTCGCCCACGTGCTCGCCGACGACGCCGACTCGCTGACCACGGCGAGGTTCAAGGCGCTCGACCTCCACGTCATGAGCAAGCCCGACCTGTCCCCCGTCACCGACGCGGACAAGTCCGTCGAGGAGAGCATCCGGCGCACCCTCTCGCGGGTCCGCTCGCGCGACGCCGTCACCGGGGAGGAGCACGGCTCCACCGGGCACAGCCAGCGCCGCTGGGTCATCGACCCGATCGACGGCACCAAGAACTACGTCCGGGGCGTCCCGGTCTGGGCGACGCTGATCTCGCTCGTGGTCGACGACGAGGTGGTGCTGGGCGTGGTCTCGGCCCCGATGCTGCAGCGCCGGTGGTGGGCCTCGGCCGGCAACGGCGCCTTCACCGGCCGGTCGCTGCTCAAGGCGACCCGCTGCCAGGTCTCCGACGTACGCCGGCTCGAGGACGCCTCGCTGTCCTACTCCTCCCTCCACGGCTGGGACGAGCGCGACCGGCTCGACGACTTCCTGTCCCTGTCCCGGCGCTGCTGGCGCACGCGCGCGTACGGCGACTTCTGGTCCTACATGCTGCTCGCCGAGGGTGCCGTCGACCTCGCGGCCGAGCCCGAGCTCGAGCTCCACGACATGGCCGCCACCGACATCATCGTCCGCGAGGCGGGCGGCCGGTTCTCCTCCCTCGACGGCACCGACGGTCCGTTCGGCGGCAACGCGCTGGCCTCCAACGGCCACCTCCACGACGCCGCGCTGGCCTTCCTCGGCTCGCTTCCCGACGACGAGTCGGACCCCGACTCCCGCCCTCGCGGACCCGGCTCCGTCTCCGAGCTCCGCGACCGTCGGCCGCGAGAGGAGTAGGGCACGTCTCACCCCGTGGCACACCTGTTCACGCACCCACCCCAGGGATAGCGTGGACCCATGAGAATCGCCGACGTACTCGGCGCCAAGCCGAGCAAGGACGTAGTCACCATCGCGCCAGAAGCGGGGGTGAAGGAGCTGCTCGCCCTGCTCGCCGAGCACAACGTGGGAGCGCTCATCGTGAGCACCGACGGTGAGACCGTCCAGGGCATCGTCAGCGAGCGCGACGTGGTCCGTCACCTCCACCACGAAGGCACGGTCGTCAACAACACGGTCGGCGCGATCATGACCGCGCAGGTCGAGACCTGCGAGCCGGACACCCAGCTCGACGACCTGATGAAGACCATGACCGAGCGCCGGATCCGCCACGTCCCCGTGGTCGAGGGAGGCAGGCTCGTCGGCATCGTCTCGATCGGCGACGTCGTCAAGCACCGGATGGACCAGCTGACCTTCGAACGGGACCAGCTCGACAGCTACGTGCACCAGTCCTGAACAATGGGCGTCATGGACAAGCCCGAGATCGACTTCTTCGACCCTGAGCCGCCGACCGACCTGGTGGTCACCGACGTGACCGAGGGGGACGGCGCCGAGGCGACGTCCGGCTCCACCGTGTCGGTCCACTACGTCGGCGTGGCCCACTCCTCCGGCGAGGAGTTCGACGCGTCGTACAACCGCGGCGCCCCGCTGCAGTTCCGCCTCGGCGTCGGCCAGGTCATCTCCGGCTGGGACCAGGGCGTGCAGGGCATGAAGGTCGGCGGCCGCCGCCAGCTCGTGATCCCGCCCCACCTCGGATACGGCGACCGCGGCGCCGGCGGCGTCATCAAGCCGGGCGAGACGCTGATCTTCGTCGTCGACCTGCTCGGCGTCAGCTGACCCCACCCCACGGACGCAGAACCGGGCGGGACGGCCGAAGCCGTCCCGCCCGGTTCGTTTCTGTCAGTCCTGCTGAGAGATCCGGTCGGTCGGGGTGACCTCGACCGGGTCGTTCGCCAGCAGGTAGGCGCGGAGGGCGTCGATGTCGAGCCCGCCGTTGATCCGGTTGGTCCCGGAGCGGAAGGTGGCGAAGCTGTCGCCACCGTCCGCGATGAAGTTGTTGGCCGCCACCCGGTAGGTCGTGCCGTCCTCGAGCGGGACCATGTCCGTGGCCGCGTCGCCGTCGTGGTCGACCATCACGTCACCGACCAGGGCGTTGGCGTCCGGCAGCGCCGCCTCGGACGCGTCCCACGTGTAGGTCAGACCCGAGACCTGCAGGATCTTCTTCGCCGTCTCGTTGCGACCGTTCCACTGCTCGTTGAGCAGCGCCTTGATCTGGGCGCCGGTGAGGTCGAGCGACGCCACCAGGTTGTTGAACGGCTGGACCGAGAAGGCGGCACCGTAGGTGACCTCGCCGTCGGCGTTCTCGAGCAGGTCGGCGCGGATGCCGCCCGGGTTCATGAACGCGATCACGGGTGCCACACCCTCGGGCGTGACGATGGTGTCGTCCGCCTTCTGCGAGTCGGCGATGAGGTTGCCGAGCGGGGAGTCGCCACCGTTGGCGTCGGCGGTCCGCACGACCTTGTCGTTGCCGGTCTCCATCGGGGCGATGTGGCCGATGACCTCGTTGGCGATCGGCTGCACCAGCACGTTGTACTTCGCGATCAGGTCGAGGATGTTCTGCGACGCGGTCGCCGACCCGGTGTTGTCGACGATCTGGTTCTCGGCGAAGGCGGCCGGACGCACGATGTCACCGCTGCGCGGGTCGATGAGGAAGTGCAGCTTGGTCACCATCCGGCCCAGCGACGAGGCGCTGGTCAGCAGCCGCGGCTGGCCCTTGGGGTCCTGGACCACGCAGTTGTAGGGCTGGTGGGTGTGGCCGCTGACGACCGCGTCGATCTGCGGCTTGAGCTGCTGGGCGATCTCCAGGGCGGGTCCGACGGGACCGGTGCAGTCGTTGTAGGCGGTGCGGTCACCGGCCGGGTCGACGCCCTCGTGGAGCAGCACGACGATCGACTTGATGCCACGCTTGCGCAGCTTCGGCACGATCGCGTTGGCGGTCTCGACCTCGTCGGTGAAGTCGATCTCCTCGATCCCCGTCGGCGAGACGATGGTGTCGGTGTCCTCCAGCGTCATGCCGATGAAGGCCACCTTCTCGCCGCGCACCTTCATCACCTCGGTGCCGGGGAAGACCGTCTCGCGCTTGTGGGCCGACTGGTCCTTCCACTTCACATTGGCACCGAGGTAGGTGAAGTCCGCGCCCTCGAAGGAGCCCTCGGGGCAGGAGTTGGCACCGTTGGCGCCGTCGCCGTCGTCGAGGCAGCCGCCCTTCTGCATCCGCTTCAGCTCGCGCCAGCCCTCGTCGAACTCGTGGTTGCCGACCGAGGCGACCTTGAGCCCCATCATGTTGAGGGCCTCGATGGTCGGCTCGTCGTGGAAGGCGGCCGACAGCAGCGGCGAGGCGCCGATGAGGTCGCCCGCAGCCACGGTGATCGGCTTGGCGCCGGCCGCACGCGACTTCGCGCGCTCCTCCTTGAGCTGGGAGGCGAGGTAGGCAGCGCCACCCGCGGGCGTGCTGTTGATCCGGCCGCTCGAGCTCGCGGCCGGGTCGATCGTCTCGAGCTGGCCGTGGAAGTCGTTGATCGCGAGCAGGTCGAGCTTGATGTACTCGCTGGAGGCCGCCTTGGCCTCATAGGTGCGCTGGGCGCTGGTGCCGCGATCGGGCGCGGCGCTGGCCCCACCGAAGCCGCTGACCACCAGCGCGAGAGCGCTGAGGCCGGCGACGGATGCGGCGCCGAGATGACGTGAACTGAGCTGCATGAACAGTCCCTCCGAGGTTGGTTGAGGCCGCACCCTAACTCGGGGGTGTGAGCCAGACCACCCTGGACACGTGTCCAGGTGATGACGATGTGGACGTCACCAGGGCAGGTCGTCACCGGCGGACTCGTCGGCGACGCGGGCGGCCACCCCCGCCAGCGTCACGACGTCGCCCAGCCGGAGCTGCCGGCCGCGGCGGGTCTCCACCTCACCGTTGACCTGCACCAGACCGTCCTGGATCACCGGCTTGGCATCAGCGCCGCTCTCCACGAGGTTGGCGAGCTTGAGGAACTGACCGAGCCGGATCGACTCGTCCCGGATCGGTACGTCGAACGGCTCGGCCATCAGACGAGCACCGCGACCGTGTGGATGGCCACGCCGACCAGGCCGCCGACGATCGTGCCGTTGATCCGGATGAACTGCAGGTCGCGGCCGACGTGGAGCTCGATCCGGTCCGCGGCCTCCTTGCCGTCCCAGCGGTCGATGGTCGTCGTGATCACGGTGGTCAGCTCCGCGCCGTACCGCTCCACCACGAAGACCGCGGCGTCGGCCGCCATCCCGTCGAGCCGGCGACGCAGGTCCTCGTCGACGGTGAGCCGCTCGGCGAAGGCCACCAGCTCGGCCTGCAGCCTTCGCCGCAGCTCGCCGTCCGGGTCGCCCAGGGCACCGAGCAGCGCCTTGCGCAGCGCGTTCCAGAGCGAGATGCCCGTCGAGGTGAACTGGGGGTGGTCGAGCAGCCGGTTCTTGAGGCCCTCGGCGCGCGCCTGCGTGTCCACGTCGAAGAGCAGGTCCTGCCCGAGCTGGGCGAGCATCGAGTCGACCGCGCTGCGGGCGTGGTGCAGCGGGTCCTGCCGGATGTCGTCGATCCAGCGCACCGTCTCGGTGTGGATCCGGGTGGTGACCGCCTCGTTGAGACGGGGCGGCGCCCACCAGGGTGCACGCTCGCTCAGCACGTCCCGCACGGTGTCGGGGTTCTCGACCAGCCACCGGTGGAGCTCCTCGAGGGCCAGGTCGACCACGCCGTGGTGCAGGTCGTCGCGCACGACCTCGACCACGAAGGTCCCGAGCAGTGGGGCGATCGGTTCCTCACGGAACCGGGGCACCAGCACCCCTCGACCAGCTCGGTGATCTGCCGGTCCCCGACCTTGGACAACGCGATGCTGGCGATCTCGGTGACCTCGTCGACGACGCGGCGAGCGTGCTCGGGCCGGGCGGCCCACTCACCGATCCGGCGAGAGATGTCCGCGGCCACCACCCGCTCGCGGATGATCGACTCCTGCAGGAAGTTCTCACCGAAGAACTCCTCCAGGCTGCGGCCGAGGTCGTTCTTCCGCTTGGGCACCAGCGCGGTGTGCGGGATCGGCAGCCCGAGGGGGTGCCGGAACAACGCGGTCACCGCGAACCAGTCGGCGATCGCACCGACCATCGATGCCTCCGCACCGGCGTTGACGAACCCCAGGAACCCGTCCCGGTCCAGCGTCAGGAGGTAGACGACTGCGGCGAACAGCAGCAGTCCGACGGCCAGGCTGCGCATCCGTCTGAGCCCCCGGCGGCGCTCGTCATCGGCGGCGGGGTTGGAGGTGATCATCGCGACGCTGCTCATCACGGTCGATTCTTGCCTACCCGCGGGCGGCTGCCAGAATGCGGGGATGCCGCGCACCGTCATCACCTTCGGGACGTTCGACGTCTTCCACGTCGGTCACCTCCGCGTCATCGAGCGCGCGGCAGCCCTCGGCGACCGGCTCGTGGTCGGGGTCTCGGCCGACGCGCTCAACCTCCGCAAGAAGGGCCGTGAGCCGGTCTTCAGCCAGGGTGAGCGGATGGCGATCGTGGCCGCCCTCAAACCCGTCCACGAGGTGTTCGTCGAGGAGAGCCTCGAGCTCAAGCGCGACTACATCACCGAGTACGCCGCCGACGTGCTCGTCATGGGCGACGACTGGGCGGGCCGGTTCGACGAGTTCGGTGACATCTGCGAGGTCGTCTACCTGCCCCGGACGCCGGCGATCTCGACCACCGCGCTGATCGAGAAGATCTCCGCCACCGGCTGAGCCCCCTCCCGGGGCGCGCGGGTCCGAGGTTTAGGGTCGATCCGGTGGGGGGCACGTTCCCCGCGACCGTCTCGGACCCGAAGGGGGACCCATGCGCCGTACCCTCGCCGCCACGCTGGTGGCCGTGAGCCTGGCTGCTTCCACTCTGGCCGCCAACCCGTCGTTCGCCGACGACGGGTTCACCCTCACGCCGCGCGAGGCCGCGCCCGCCGAGGCGGTCGTGCCGACGGCGGCGCAGGCGCTCAGCCAGGCGCAGGCGGCGCTCGGGGGCGAGGTCTCGGGCGCACGCCGCCCGGAGGCGACCCTGGCGCTGCGCGACCTGTTCGTCTCGCTCCCCCGGCTCCGTGGCGACGACCGCGCGCACGCTCGTCGCATCCTGGCCCGCCCGACCGACGGCGGCGACGACCCGTACGGCGACGGCTACACCGTCCGCGCGAAGAAGAAGTGCACGAAGAAGATCTGCGTGCACTGGGTGCCGTCCACCGCCGACGCCCCGCCGGGGCAGAAGTGGGTCACCAAGTCGATGCGGACCATGAAGGCCGTCTGGCGCAAGGAGGTCGGCAGGCTCGACTACCGGCGCCCGGTCAAGGACGGTCGCAGCGGTGGCAAGGGCGGCCGGTTCGACGTCTACCTCAAGGACGTCGGCGCCCAGGGCCTCTACGGCTACTGCGCACCCGAGTACCAGAAGCGCGGATACAAGCGGCTCGCGTCGGGCTACTGCGTCCTCGACAACGACTTCGCGCGGTCCCAGTTCGGCGCCAAGCCGATCAAGAGCCTCAAGGTCACCGCCGCCCACGAGTTCTTCCACGCGGTGCAGTTCGCCTACGACTACCGCGAGGACCCGTGGCTGCTCGAGTCCACCGCGACCTGGATGGAGGAGCGGTTCGCCGACGCCGTCAACGACAACCGGCAGTACCTCCCCGACAGCCAGCTGGCCGTCACCTACCGCCCGCTCGACACCTTCGACCCCAACAGCTCGGTGCAGTACGGCAACTGGGTGTTCTTCGAGTACCTCAGCAAGCGGTTCGGTCTCGGCGTCGTGAAGCGGATCTGGAAGCAGGCCGGTCACTTCAAGGGTGACGGCAAGACCTACTCCACGAGCGCCGTCAAGCGGGTGATGCCGCGCAAGGCGCCGTTCACGAAGGTCTACGCGCAGTTCGCCGCGGCCAACACCACGCCGGGGCGCTCGTACGCCGAGGGGAAGGCCTGGCCCACCCCGACGTGGGTCGGCCGGGGACGGCTCGGCCGGGGCGAGGTCGCGACCGGCACCGTCAACATCGCCCACATGGCGGCCAACGACTTCCGGCTGACTCCGAAGAAGGAGCTGCGGAAGAAGAAGTTCAAGCTCAAGGTCAAGGTCGACGGCCCCCGGGAGCGGACCAGCCCGATGGCGGCCGTGGTCTGGCAGAAGAAGTCCGGCAAGGTCAAGCGGATGCTGGTGAAGCTCAACCGCAAGGGCAACGGCTCGAGGACGGTGCCCTTCAACCGCAAGCAGACCCAGCGGATCTACGTCGTGGCCGTCAACGCCTCGACCCGCTTCAACTGCAGGCAGCAGCGACTTCACCTACTCCTGCAAGGGCACGCCCCGCGACGACGGCAGCCGCGTTCAAGCTGGCGTTCAAGGTCGTCACCGGCGGCCGCTGAGAGGCAGCTACGACGGTTGCACCACGTCACGCAGCCGGCTCACCACGTACTCGACCGCTCGAAGTCGTCCGCGTTGGCCTGGACCGAGATGACGAGACCGGTACGGAGGAAGGCGACCAGCCTGACCAAGTGGGACTCTCTTCGCTCCCGCCGTGGCCGACCGCCGGGGTGTCGAAGGTGCCGGCGTCCGGGTTCGTGAAGTCGATGACTCCCAGGCCGTACCACTCACCTCCGAAGTCGGTCATCTCGCGGAGCGAGGCGTCGGAGATCACGGACCCGCCGTACAGCTCGTAGCCCCACCGGGCCAGCGTCGCCGGGTCGGTCACCATGTCCCACCGTCGCCGGCCAGGGCGTTCTTGACCCCGCTGTACCCCAGCCCGCCCAGGTCGGGATGGGCCAGGACGCCGGTGAGGGTGACCTGCGAGAGCGAACGGCCCGTGACCTGCTCGATGATCTCCCCGAGCAGGAGGAAGTTGAGGTTCGCGTACTGGATCGTGGACCCGGCCGGGCGAAGGGAGCAGCGAGCTCGCCTCATCCGGTCGGCGGTGGTGACGCGCCACGAGCCCCGAGGTCGGGGTCCTTGAGACCGCTGCGCATCCCCAGCAGGTCCCGGACGGTGGCGCCGTTCGCGTCGAAGGCCGCCAGCTCCGGCGGGAAGTGGTCCGCCGCCCGGTCGTCCAGCCGGAGCTTCCCGTCGTCGACCAGCCGGAGGATCTGGGCCGCGGTCACGGTCTTGCCGACGCTGGCGGTGAGGAGCCGGGAGTCCGCCGTCAGCGCGTCTCCCTGCCGGTCCACGCCCGCGGCTCCGGCCCAGCTTCCCGAGCCGGCCACGATCACCGCTGCCGTCGCCCCGCGGACGATGTCGTCCGCCACGGCCTGGTCGAGCACCGCCTGGAGCGACGCGGCGACCGAGTCCGGAAGCTGCGCCTCCGGGAAGGCGGGGAAGTCGTCCGAGCCTGGTGCTGACCGCGGGCAGGAGGTCCGCCGCGGCCGCGCTGGTCTCGGCCGACGTGGTGGGTGTGGGCTCCGCCGACTCCGGGTCCTCGTCGGTCGACGACGTGCACCCCGCGATCAGCACCAGAGTCGTGGTGGCCAACCCGGCCCGTACTGCGAATGCGAGTGTCATGCGTGTCTCCGATCAGTGACCCGAGAGGTGGCTGATCGTCGTTCATCGACGCTGGACGCGGCGTCGAGCTGGGCCAGACCTCCATGGTCGACAGGAAGGCCTCGAGCAGTCGCTGTGAGCCGCCGTAGCGCGCCACGAACCGTGACGACTCGCGTCTCCACACCGCGACCACGGTCATCGCGTCCTGGGCGTAGATGCCCCCGCTGAAGAAGGCCTGGACATCGTTCTCGAACGGCACGAGCAGGCCGGGGTGGCAGTCCCACTTCTCCAGGCACAGCTCGACGGCCCGGTCGGCGATCCCGGTGCAGGGCGAGTTGCCCGATTCCTCGCAGTAGTCCTCGACCCACTCCACGAGGTAGGGGATCGACTCCTCGCGGGTGCTGGCGTCGAGGGGCGCGTTCCAGACGCTCACGCGGACGTGACCGTTCGGAGAGAGGAAGGCCTCGTGCGCTGGGCTCAGGTGATCCAGGACGTCGGACTCCCAGCTCCAGTCCCGGTTCGCCGGGTCCTCGGTCCAGTCCGGAGGATGGCCGACCGTGAAGTCGTACCGGGTCGACGTGTAGGCCTCCCAGGATCCTGGGTCCAGGTCCAGCGTCGGTGACGGGCGTCGAGGGCGGCGACTCCGAGATCGACGGCGAGACCGGGCCGCCGGGGGCAGCGGTGAGCTCGCGTCGCGACCCGTGACCACGGTGGCGCCCGCCACCACGACGGCGACGACGGCGGCGGCGGCCACCAGGGCAGCCGTCCGACGCCGGTTCGTGCGGGCCCGGGCGCGTACGGCGTCGGGGTCCACCTCGGGGACGACGACACCGTCCGCGACGTGGCGAACGGCCTGGGCCAGTCGCTGGTCGAGCGTCATGACGTCGCCTCCTGTGCGGGAAGTGCCGGGTCCGCGCGGGTTCACCCAGCAGCTCGGCCAGCCGCCGCGCGGCGGCATGGCTGTGGCTCTTCACCGTGCCGGGCGCCATGGCCAGGGTCTCGGCGATCTCGGCCTCGGTCAGGTCCTCGTAGTACCTGCAGCACCGTCACCGCCCGTTGTCTCGGCGGCAGGCTCAGCACGGCCTTCCAGACGCGCTCGTGCTCCGCGACCTCCTCCATCCGGCCGCCCCAGGCGGGCTCGTCGAGAAGGACGCAGCGGCGTCTCGTGCGAGGAGCGTCGACGCCACCACGAGGCCGCCTGGCTCACCAGGACCTTGCGCGCGTAGCCGACCGGCCGGTCCATCGCCGCCACCCGCGGCCAGCGCTGGTAGACGCGCACGAGGGTCGTCTGGAGGAGGTCCTCGGCGCGCTGGTAGTCACCGGTCAGCAGGTAGGCGGTCCGGAACAACGTCGCGCTGTGCGCGCGCACGAAGTCCGCAGAACTGGTCCTCCTCGCCCTGTCGCATCTCGCCTCCTCAGGGAGGGCCCGCCCCGAGTGCACCTCTACCCACCTCAACGCCGTACGGGTGCCCCCGGGTTCAGTCGTCCGGACGACGGGTTCACCGCTGTCTCAGGATCCACCCCGCGTCGGGCGGGCGCGGAGGTGGGCCCGCTCGCCCTGCTTGCCGAACAGGCTGAGCACCTCGACCGGCTCGTCCCCGGCCGGGCCGAACCAGTGCGGGACGCGGGTGTCGAACTCAGCGGCCTCCCCCGGCTCGAGCACGACGTCGTGCTCGGCGAGCCGGAGCCGGAGCCGGCCGTTGAGCACGTAGAGCCACTCGTAGCCCTCGTGCGTCTGCGGCTCGGCGTGGCCGTGGCCAGTCCGCACCGGGATGACCAGCTTGTAGGCCTGGATGCCGCCGGCTCGGCGGGTCAGCGGCACCATCGTCATGCCGTGCGTCTTCACTGCCCGCAGGTGGACCCGCGGGTCGCCGGTCGGCGGGGCGTCGACCAGCTCGTCGAGCGTGACCTGGTGGGCGCGCGCCAGCGGCAGCAGCAGCTCGAGCGTGGGGCGCCGGGCGCCGGACTCCAGCCGGGAGAGGGTGCTGACCGAGATCCCGGTCTGCTGCGCCAGCTCCGCCAGCGTGGCGTCACGCTCCTGGCGCAGCTGACGGAGCCGGGGGCCGACCGCGGTCAGGGTGTCGTCGCCCATCCCCCGAGTTTGCCACGCCGGCAAGGACGTTTGCAGCGAGGCTCGGCCGACGTCAGGAGATGACGGCGTCGATGGTCTTCTTCAGCGCGCTGGGCTGGGACGGGCGACGAGGGGCGGTCGCCCGCACCCTCTCCATCTCGGCACCGATGGACCGGAGGGCCTTGCGGCCGAGCGCCTCCCGCACCTGCGGGAACCACTCGTCCTCCTCCTCGTCCATGTGGTGCCGCACGTTCTCGATCAGCACGGTCGTCTTGGCGGTGAACCGCTCGTCCTCCGGCTTCATCGTCGACAGCTCCATGACGAGGACGTCGGCGACGTGGTGCTCCTCGTAGGACTCCAGGACGTCGTCCTCCAGCTCCGGCACGAGCTCGCGGACACGGGGGTACATGACCTCGTTCTCGACGTAGGTGTGCACGGTCAGCAGCTCGATGATCCGGTCCACGAGCCGACCCTTGGTCTTGAGCGCGCGCGTCACCGGCCTTCTCGAACTCGCGGAACGCGTTCCGGATCTCCTTGTGGTCGTTCTTGAGCATACGATGGCGTCGCTGGACATGGTTCTCCTCGGGGTCGGCTGTCCTCGCCGTACCCCACGGCGACTCGCCCCATGCCCGCTCAGGCACGCACCGGGACGGGGACCAGGCGCGTCGCACCCAGCAACCCCTCCTTGCGGGCGACCAGGGCCGCCAGCCCGATGGTCGCGAACGCCGCCGCCACGTTGATGGCGAGCATGGAGACGCTCTTCACCAGGATGAAGGTCTCCAGGGACTGCGACTGCAGCAGCCACAGCGTCATCGTCGCCTTCGCGAGGCCGAGCACCGCCCACAGGACCGTCAGGTTCCGGAAGAGGCGTCGGACCCGCGGGCGAGCCGCCAGCTCGTGGTCCATCGGGTAGAAGTCACCGGCGAGCCGGGCCACCATCGGCCGGGCGCTGGCGAGCGAGAGCAGGAACAGCGTGGCGACGACGCCGTCGCTGATGACCGGCTGCAGGAAGTAGAGCCAGGTGCTGTCCGCCACGACCGAGAGCGCGGTGCGGCCGGTCAGGAGGAGCGCGGCGAGGACCAGCAGACCCGACGTGCGCCGCTTGGTCAACGCTCGCCAGGCGATGGCGCCGTACGACCACAGCAGCGCGGCGACGATCGCGGTCCACACCCCGGCGAGCACGAAGACGCCGTAGAACACCACCGCGGGGATGACCACCGCGATCAGCAGGCTCATCGAGACGCGGCGGACCACGGCCAGCAGGCTCGGGCGGTGGCGGTGGCGCGGCCAGGGTCAGGGTGTGGGGAGAAGGACAAAAGGAGCCGATCCTGCTCACCGGCGCGCGAGCCGGGGCATGAGTGGGGTTCACCGCGAAATGACGACGTGAACTCGCCGTCAGCGGGTTCCCCGGCCCTTCGAGTGTACGACGTCATGGGGGCAGGAGCCGACTTCCGGGCATGCCCACCACCGGGATGGCCCGCACCGGGTCGTCGCGGGCGCTCAATTGGGCGGTGGAGACGTCGAGCTCGGCCCAGAAGACCTTGCCCGCGTGGGTCGCGTCGCAACCCCACCGATGCGCAAGGTCCTCGACGATGGCCACCCCGCGCCCGCTGAGCGCGTCGTGGGCCATCTGGCGGCTCTGCGGCCGACCCGGCCCGACGTCCTCGACCGCGAGGCGCACGACGTGGGCGACGCGTTCGATCGTGGCGCGGAACGGGGAGCCGCCGTGGACGATCGCGTTGGTCGCGAGCTCGGAGATGATCAGCGCTGCGTCCCACACGAGGTGCTTCTCGCCCCACGACGTCAACGTCTCGGCGACGAACCTGCGCGCGGCCGCCACCGCCGGGGGCACGCCGACGAAGACCCCCGAGGAGGCTGCGTCGCCCGCTTCGGGGCGGGCGGAGGACGCGGAGCCGTACCTCGACGGCGGGAGCACGGCGGAGTGCAGGTGGCACACCTGCCTCACGTCATCGAGCTGGGCCGAGTGGAGGGCGGTGCTCGGGTAGCCGCACAGCAACGAGAAGTGCCGATCTTCGGCGAGGTCGTTCCACAGCGACTCCAGCGCCATGGCGCCGGCGACGTCTCCCCGGTCCCACAGCAGGGCAACCATCTCTCCGAAGGCGCGGACGGCGGAGCCCGCCGGCACAGCATCGAGCAACCCTCCGATGACCGTGGCGAACCGGTCGGCCTCGGGTGACCCGTCCACCGAGAAGGAGTCCAGTGTCGCGGCAGCGTCGAGAGTCAGGTACCTCGATGAGAGCCGGGCACGCGACACGTCCACGCCCCGCTCGAACAGGGCCACGTCGATTGCCGCGAGGTGGTCCGCGGTGGCGATGACGAGGGCCGTCTCGCCCTCGGCCAGACCCGCCGCGACGTGATCGGTGACGGCAAGGACCAGCTCGTCGTGCGCGTCGTAGAAGAACACCTGATGGTGGTTCTGCGCGGTAACCAGGTCGGCGAGTGCCACTTCGATTCCCCAAAGAACGAGGCCGCCGAGCGTTCCTCGGCGCGCCTCAGGGTACGCCCCTGTGTTGACGCATGGAAGGGCCTTGGGGGGTCGCCTCCGCGCTCAGGCAGCAGGTCTCGTCGAGCGAGACGCCGCTCGAGGGGCGGGCGTCCGGTGCGGCCGCTCAGGACCGTCGGTCCTCGCGCGGTGACCTTCGGCTCTGACCGCCGGACGCGGGCGGTCGCACAGTGGCAACAGGGGGCCGAGAGGAGACGTCATGTTGGTGTACGAAGTGATGACCAGAGAGCCTGCGACCGTCAGCCCTCACGCCACCATCAAGACCGCTCTCGGTCTGCTGGCCGAGCATCGCGTCACGGCACTGCCCGTGGTGTCCGCCACCGGTGGGGTCATCGGCGTCGTCAGTGAAGCGGACCTGATCCGGGAGCTGCTGGCGTGTGACCCGCGCGCCCACGAGATCCCACAGCCCGACAACCGGAGCCGATCGTCGACGGTCGAGCAGGTCATGAGCACCCATCCCGTGACCGTGCACCCCGATGCCGACCTGGTCCAGGCCGTCGACCTGCTCACGTCGACCACCGTCAAGAGTCTCCCCGTGGTGGATCGGGCGGGACGGCTCGCCGGCGTCCTGAGCCGCAGCGACGTGATCCGGCTCCTGGCGCGCGCGGACCACGACATCGAGTGCGAGGTCGACGAGCTGCTCCGGACGACCGGGCTGGAGGGCTGGCTGGTCGAGGTCGAGGACGGCCTCGTGAAGCTGCTGGGACCCGAGCGGAGCACCGACTCGCTGCTCGTCCGGCTCCTCGCCGAGACCGTGCCCGGAGTGATCGACGTGACGACCCGGACGGAGAGCCGATGATGACCACGATCACCACCCACGCCCCCACACGCGTTCGCGGGGAGAGGGGCACCTCGCTGGGTGCCGCCGCGGTCGGTGGCTTCTACCTGGTCATGGGCGGCGTGCACCTCGGGATCGTGGCCGCCGACCCCACCACCTACGAAGGGTTCGCCGAGCGCGGCCTCTTCGGCTTCGTGCGGACGGGTTGGGCCGACATCGTGATGGCACACCCGGCCGCGTGGGGGCTGCTGCTCATGGCGGGCGAGGTGACGCTCGGCATCCTGCTGCTCCTCGGCGGCCGAGCGGCCCGCCTCGGCTGGATCGGTGTGATCACCTTCCACGTGCTGCTGCTGCTCTTCGGCTGGTGGGCGTGGGTCTGGGCCGTGCCCGCACTCGCGCTCCTCCTGTCGCTGGCTCGGCGGGACTGGCGCCGCGGCTCATGACCGGTTCCTGCTCGGGGGATCGAGCAGCTTGGCAGCCAGCACCGCTGCCTGGGTGCGTCGCTCCAGTCCGAGCTTGTTCAGGATGCTCGAGACGTAGTTCTTCACCGTCTTCTCCGCCAGGAAGACCTGCTCGCCGATCTGCCGGTTGGTGAGTCCCTCGGCGATGTACGGCAGCAGGCGGAGCTCCTGCTCGGTGAGCGACTCGAGCTCCGGTGCAGAGTGCGTACGGATCCGCTCGAGCAGGTTCTCCTTGAGGGACGGCTCGATGAGCGAGTGCCCTGCGGCCACCCGCCGGACGGAATCAACGAGATCGGGACCCTTGATCTGCTTGAGGAGATATCCAGCCGCCCCAGCCAGGACCGCCTCGAGGAGCGCTTCGTCATCGTCGAAGGACGTGAGGATGAGCGCCTTGACGGAGGGGTCGATGGTGCGAACCGCCCGGCACACCTCCATCCCCGAGCCGTCGGGGAGCCGGCCGTCCAGCACGGCCACGTCGGGTCGGACCACCGGGATGCGGGCCGTCGCCTCGACTGCGGAGCTCGACTCCCCCACCACCACGATGTCGGCGGCCGACTCCAGGACGACGCGTAGCCCGTGCCGGACCACCTCGTGGTCGTCGAGGAGGAAGACCCGGATCTGGGGCTCGCTGCTCATGTGGTCCATCTCAACCCCATCCCGTCGTCCGCGCCGGTGGCGAAGGACCTCAAACCTCAGGGCCGTTGGTCCCGGGCAGTGCTCCTGCGCAAAGGCGCGTCACGGCAGGGGGATCCGCCAGGACAGCCGCGTCCCGGCACCCCCGGCGCCCGTCGTGATGTCAAGACTTCCCGAACGTGCAGCCGCCCGACGCTCGAGATTGTCGAGACCGCTGCTTCGTGTGGAGTCCCCGATGCCGACCCCGTCGTCCTCGATGGTCAGTGCCAGGACTGACCCTTCCACGGCCACCGCGATGTCGACGCGCCCCGCCCGAGCGTGCCTGACCACGTTCGTGAGTGCCTCCCGGACGACGGCGGTCACCTCGTCCGCGAGCTCCTGGTCGCCGACGGAGTCCACCGGCCCGATGAAGTGGACTCGCGGGTCGTGGCCGAGGGACGGAGTCACTTCGCGCACGACCGCGAGGACGTCGGCGCGCAGGCCGTCCCCCAGGAGCGCGTGTGGGCGAAGCTGGAAGATCGAGGTGCGGATCTGACGGATGGCCTCGTCGATCGTGTCGACCACGCCGGTGATCCGCTCGGTCGCGCTCGGGTCACCGAGGGTGCCGGCGAGACCCTGGAGCGTCATCCCCGAGGCGAAGAGCTGCTGGATGACGTGGTCGTGGAGATCCCGCGCGATGCGCGTGCGGTCCTCGAGCAACGCCATCCGCTGCGCCTCCCGCCGGGCGTCGGCCAGCTCCAGGGCCACCGACGCGTGATAGGTGAAGTTCATCGCCATCTCGACCTCTGCTTCCCCGAACTCGCGCCGACCCTCCAGGCGCCCGACCAGCAGGACACCCCGCACGCCTTCAGAACCCGCGAGTGGCAGCACCATGGCGGGCCCGACCGTCGCCACCCGGGTCAGGAGCAGCGACCGCCCCTCGTCCTGGGAAACCGCGGAGGCGTCCGCGATCACGATGGGCCGTCCTGATTCCAGCACCACCTCGCTGAACGTGCCGGCTCATCGGATACCGGCTGCCCTCCAGCTGCTCGGCATCCCTGCCCACAGCCACGGGGACCACCAGCTCCTGGGTCTGTGCGATCGGCAGTCCCACCGTGACCAGGTCCGCGGAGGCGAGCTCGGCCACGGAGGCCGCGATACCGCGCAGCGCGTCGTCGCCGGGCGACGTCAGCAGCGTCCTGGTGACCTCTGCTGACGCCTCCAGCCACTCCTGCCGGCGCCGGGACTCCTCGTAGAGCCGGGCGTTCTCGATCGCCACCCCCGCGGTCGCCGCCAACGCCGCGACCAGCTCCTCGTCCTCGGCACTGAACTCGCCCTCGGTCAACGACGCGAGGTAGAGGTTCCCGAAGATCTCGTCGCGCACCCGGATCGGCACCCCCAGGAAGCCCCGCATCGGGGGGTGCCCCTTGGGGAAGCCGACGGACCTGATGTCGTCGCGGATGTCACGCAGCCGGATGGGGCGTGGATCGTCGATCAGGGCCCCGAGGAGACCCTTGCCCTCCGGGAGGTGACCCACCGCCTCCAGCACGGCCGGGTCCATGCCCACGTGGATGAACTCCTCCAGGCCGACGCCGTTCGACGCGATGATGCCCAGGGCGCCGTACGGTGCGTGGACGAGCTCGCACGCCGCCTCGACGATCCGACGGAGAACGGTGCCGAGCGCCAGGTCGCCGATGACGGCGCGGTTGGCACGCAACAAGCCGTGCAACCTGCTCTGGGAGGCCTGCACGTCCCGCGCCCGCTCGATCAGCTGCAGCTGGTCGAGCCCGAGGCGCGCAGCATCACCCGGGCTGGTCGCCTCAGCGGGCTCCTCGCCTCCCCCCATGTCACCGAGGATAGACCTGCTGGCATCAGGTGTGGCGGGGACGGCTTTCCTCCTCCCTCGTCTCGCCGGTGGTGCCGGGTCGGGGCGACGACGAGCACAGGACAGGCGGACTCGCGGACCACGGCGCCAGTGACCGGACCCAGGTGTGAGCCGATCGCGATCGCGGGGTCGTGACGGCCCACCAGCACCACGTCCGTGCGCCGGGACTCCAGCACCAACGTGTCGGCCGGATCGAGGCGTCGTACGTCGATGTCGACGTTCACGTGGGGGCAGGTCCGCTGCGCGTCGGCGACCGCGGCCTCGATGTCCGCTCGGGCATCAGCCAGGTGCCGGGCAGCGGTGGCCTGCTCCACGAGGTACTCCCCCAGCCCGCCGACGTGCCACAACAGGTGCATGACCCGCAACGTCGCGTCCCGGTGGGCCGCCTCCTCGAGAGCCCGCTCCAGCAGGATCGCCGCCCGCCCCGGAACGTCCACCCCCACGGTGACCACGCCGTGCCGGCTTGCTGCGGGTTGTTCGGGGACGATCGCGACCGTGGAATGGGCTCTCGACGCGACTCCGCAGCTCAGGGACCTGGTGAGCACCCGGGCTGCCCCGTGGTGGTTCCTCCGTTGGACCACCACCAGTCCCGCGTCCTCGCTGGCTTTCACCAGGGTCGCGACCACGGGGCCCCGCATCGTGCGCGCGGTCACCGCGACGTCCGTGACCGGAAGGGCCGCGACCTCTTCCCGCGCCCTGCGCAGCACCTCGTCCGCCTGGTGCTCGGCGTGAAGCAGGTCGAGGGCCAGCTCGTCGGCCTCCGGCGACACGGGCCAGACCTCGAACGCGTGGACCAGACGCAGCTCGGCCCCGGTCCGAGATGCCTGTGAGACGCCGAACAGAGCAACGCCGAGAGTCCTCCCGTCGGAGGAACGGCGACGACGACGGGGCGGTTGCTCATGTCTGCTCCGGGTGGCGGGTCAGCGGTGGTGCCGGTGCGTGGAGGTGCTCACGGACGTGCCTCGCGCGTCGATGGATGCGCCTCCCTCCCAGCGTCGCCGCCTCGGGGGTGCTCTCGTAGGGCCCAAGGTCCCGGGCGGGCGGGTCCTCCGCCCGCAGGTCAGGGCACCTGCTCGCCCGCACCGTGGGGCCGACGCGCGAGTGCGCGTTGCGCGGCCAGCACCCCGCCGGGCACAGCGGCCAGCGCCAGCAACGACACCGCGTGGGACACGGAGATGGCCTGGGTGCCGAGCAGGCTGCGCAACGGCGCCCAGGCCACCGCGAGCACCTGCAGCAGGGCGGCCACGGCCACTGCGGCTTCCAGGCCACGTCCGCGCCAGCTCACCCCACGGCGGGGCGCCCGGATGGCCAGGCCGACACCCAGCTGCGCCAGACCGAGGGTCAGGAAGACCCAGGTCTGCAGCTGCGCCGACGGCGCGAGGAGGCCCGCGACCAGGGAGACGAGGCTGATCAGCGACCCGGCGACCAGGATCTGACCGAACAGGCCCTGCCCCAGCACCGACTCCCGCGGGGAGGGTGAGGGACGACGCATGGCTTCGGGATCCATGGGCTCCCCGCCGAACGCCACCCCGGGTACACCGTGCGTGATCATGTTGATCCACAGGATCTGCCCGGGCGCGAGCGGGACCGGCATCCCGAGGAACGGTCCGAGCAGGATCACGACGACCTCGGCCAGGCCACCGGCAAGCCCGTAGCGGAGGAACATCCGGATGTTGGCGTAGATCCGGCGGCCCTCGCCGACGGCTACGACGACGGTGCGCAGGTTGTCGTCCGCGAGCACCAGGTCGGCGGCCTGGCGTGCCACTTCGGTGCCGCGCTGTCCCATCGCCACTCCGATGTCGGCCCGCCGCAGCGCGGGCGCGTCGTTCACGCCGTCGCCGGTCATCGCCACCACGTCGCCGCGGTCCTGCCATGCGGAGACGATGTCCACCTTCTGCTCGGGCCGGGTGCGGGCGTAGACGCCGATGCGCTCCACGCGCCCCAGGTGCTCGCCGCGAACGACCACCTCACCTTCGGCGATCTCGGTGTCGACCCCGATGCCCAGCTCGGAGGCGATCGCCCGGGCGGTGGCCGGGTGGTCACCGGTGATCAGGACCGTGCGAATACCTGCGTCGGCGCACGACCGGACGATGCCGGCTGCGTCCGCGCGCGGTGGGTCGGAGATGGCAACGAGACCTCGGAGGACCAGGCCGCGCTCGAGCCGGTCCCGAGCCGGACGACTCGTCCCGCCGTCCGCATCGGCTACGGCCAGTACCCGGAACCCGCCTCGTGCGAGCTCCTCCGCCACGGCTCGGGCCCGCTGGGCGGTGTCAGCGTCTCCCACCAGCCGCAGCACGACCTCAGGTGCGCCCTTGCAGACCGACAACCACGAGCCGTCGCGTTGGTGGAGGGTGGTCATGCGCTGGGTGCTGGCATCGAACGGCACCTCGTCCGCTCGGGACCACTCGCCGCCGGCGTCGAGGTGGGCCTCGTCGTGCTTGGCGGCCGCGATCAGGAGGGCCGCCTCCATCGGGTCGCCCACGATCTCCCAGATCCCGTCCGGTCGCGCGGCGAGCCGAGCGTCGTTGCAGAGGACGACGTCGCGCAGCAGGGGCAGCAGCGACTCCCCGTCCTCGGGACCGACCAGGTCACCCTGCGCGGCGTACCCGTGCCCGGTGACCTGCCAGCTCCCCTCAGGCGTCCACAGCCGCTGGACCACCATCCGCCCCTCCGTCAGGGTGCCGGTCTTGTCGGAGGCCAGCACGGTGACCGAGCCCAGGGTCTCGACGGCCGGGAGCCACCGGACCAGCGCCGCTTGACGCGCCATCCGGAAGGCACCCAGCGCGAGCGCGACCGACACGACCGCCGGCAGTGACTCGGGAATGGCAGCGACGGCCAGGCTCACGGCCAGGATGACCATGTCGGCGGCGTTCTCGCCCCGTGCGAGTCCCGACACGAAGACCAGGGCCGACAACCCGAGCGTCAGCACGACCAGCTGTCGCGACAGCCGGGAGAGTCTCTGCTGCAGCGGTGTCGGACGCGTGTCCGCGGCAGCGATGGCGGTGGCGATACGGCCGAGACCGCTGTGGGCGCCCGTCCGGGTGACGGCGGCGAGGCCCCGCCCGCGAGTGACGACGGTGCCGGAGAGCAGCTCCTCCCCCTCGCCCCGCGTGACCGGGACCGACTCACCGGTCATCGCCGACTCGTCCAGGTGCAGGGCCGCTGCCTCGAGGACCAGCCCGTCCGCAGGGACCACGTCGCCGGCCTCCAGCCGCACCACGTCCCCGGGCACGACGTCCGCGCTGTCCAGGCGCACGAACCGTCCGTCGCGCAGCACGGTGGCGTGCGGCGCCGACAACCGGTCGAGCGAGGCGATCGCGTTGGCGGCCCGGACCTCTTGGACCACACCGATCCCGGTGTTGAGGACGATCACGGCCGCGATGATGCTGGCATCGGCCAGGTCCCCGAGGAGCACGACGACGACCAGTGCCGCCATGAGCAGGAGGATCATCGGGTCCCTCAGCTGACCGGCGACCCGCGACACCAGGCTCCGGGGTTTCGGACGAGGGGCACGGTTGGCTCCGGAGACGGCCAGTCGCTCGGCGGCCTCGCCGCTCGTCAGACCCCCGGGCGGAGCGGGGCTCATGCTCCCGTCGCCTGCGTCCGCGTGAGGGCGACCGGCCATGCGTGATCTTCTCACCCGAGCCGACCCGCGACCTTCGTCCCATGGCCCCGGGACCTGCGACTCCTGAATTCACGACCGTCCCGGGGAACCCTGTAGGTGTCACTACGTGAGGGAGGGCGTCATGACAACGCACGAAGGTGAGCTGCGAGCGCTCGTGGTCTACGAGTCCGGGTTCGGCAACACCGAGATCATCGCGCGCGCGGTCGCGGATGGGTTGCGACACGGAGGGGTTGCCGTCACGTGCGCGAACGTCCGGGACGCCGGCCCGCCGGATCGGCACTCCTTCGACCTGCTGGTGGTGGGTGCCCCCACCCACGGGTTCTCGCTGAGTCGACCCTCGACCCGACGGGACGCCGTGCGGCAGGGTGCGTCGGAGGGCAGCGCCCTGACCGGAGTGCGGGAGTGGCTCGTTGCGATGACGTCGTCCGCCGACCGGACACCCGGACTGGCCGCCGCATTCGACACTCGGGTGACCAAGGTCCGCCGGGTCCCGATGACGGCGTCCCGGACCGCCTCGCACCTGCTCAAGACCCTGGGATTCGTCCTGGTGTCACCGCCGACCGGTTTCCTGGTCAATGACGTGTCCGGGCCGCTGGAGGCGGACGAGCCGGCCCGAGCCGAAGCGTGGGGACGCGGCTTGGCTGCGACCGCACGGCGCCGGGTGCGCGACGTCTCGTCCGCTGGCTGACTCACCCGAACGCACCGCCGAAGGCCTCGGCAGGAGGATCCGCAAGTGGGCGCTGGACGGGCCGACGGAGGTCACCGTCCCGGCAGCGGTCAGGAAGCGAGGCCCACCAGGAGCTCCCCGTCGCAGACGGCGGCGACCGAGGCGCTGTCGAACTGGTGGCCCTGCAGCCGGACCAGCAGTGCCGAAACCTGCTCCCCCGCCGAGGTGATCGGCACGCGCATGCTCGCGTGCCGTTCCGCCGTTCGGAGCATGACGTCGGGGGCCTCGTCCAGATCGTCCGCGTCAGCTGCGCCCCTCATGACGCGATGGTGGCACCAATCCTGGGCGCGGAGAAGGCGGGCCGTTCGGCCTCTTGGCGCTGGTCCTTCGGCACTCCGGGGCGGATCCGGAGCGGCACTAGCGTGAATGGCGACCGAAGGGGTGATGAGTGATGGCAAGTCCTGTCGTCCACTGGGAGATCGGGGCCGCCGACACCGGCAAGGTGGGGGCCTTCTATCGAGAGCTGTTCGACTGGCAGATCACACCCGCCGGTCCCGAGTACTCCCTGGTTGCGGGCGTGGACGGGGGCATCGGCGGCGGCATCCTGCAGGTCGGCGGGAACGTGCCGCCGTACCTCACCGTCTACGTACAGGTCGAGGAGCTGGAGACGGCCCTGCGCCGCGCGGTGGCACTCGGCGGCGGTGTGGTGGTGCCCCCCACCACCATTTCGGGTGTCGGCCGATTCGCCATGATCGACGACCCCGAAGGGCACACCGTCGGCCTCCTCGAAGCCGCCCCCGACGAGGCGGCAACCGCGTCGGTCACGGAACAAGTACCCGCCGAAGAGGGCCCTTGGCCCCTGCCGGCGGACGCTGACCGCTCCTAGCGTGGAGGTAGTGGACCGAGCGAGGAGGAACGATGAGGACGCTGCTCGTGCTGGGGGGCGGGACGGCCGGCACCATCATCGCGAACAAGCTCCGGCGGCGACTCGACGACCACGACTGGAAGATCATCGTGGTCGACCGGGACGACGAGCACCACTACCAGCCGGGATACCTGTTCATCCCGTTCGGCACCTGCAACAGGAACGACGTGGTCCGGGCCAGGCGTCGGTGTCTCGTCGACGGCGTCGAGCTGGTGCTGGGCGAGGTGGCGCGGGTCGACCCGGACACCGACCGGGTGCTCCTGGCGGACGGCCGGCACCTCGGCTACGACTACCTCGTGGTCGCCAGCGGCACGACGCCGCGACCCGACCAGACCCCCGGCATGCTCGGGCCCGAGTGGCGCAAGAGCGTCTTCGACTTCTACACCCTCGACGGCGCGGAGGCGCTGGCTGGGGCCATGGTCGGGTTCGACCACGGCCGGCTGGTCGTCCACGTCACCGAGATGCCGATCAAGTGCCCGGTGGCCCCGCTGGAGTTCACCTTCCTTGCCGAGTCCTGGTTGCGGGCCAGGGGCATCCGGGACCAGGTGGAGATCGTCTACGTCACGCCGCTGGACGGAGCGTTCACCCAGCCGATCGCCTCAGCACACCTGGGCGGCATGCTCGAGGAGCGGAAGATCCACGTCGAGGCCGACTTCATGGTCGAACGGGTCGACCACGAGCAGAAGATGCTGGTGTCGTACGACGAGCGCGAGGTGCCGTTCGACCTGCTGGTCACCGTCCCCCTGAACATGGGTGCGGACTTCGTCGCCCGCTCCGGCCTGGGTGACGAGCTCAACTACGTCCCGGTCGACAAGCACACGCTCCTCTCGGTCACGCACGACAACATCTTCGCCATCGGTGACGCCAGCGACATCCCGGCCTCCAAGGCCGGTTCAGTGGCCCACTTCGCCGCTGAGGTGTTCGTCGACAACTTCCTCGAGCACGTCGCCGGCAGGGCGATGACCGGCTCCTTCGACGGGCACGCCAACTGCTTCGTCGAGTCCGGTGACGGCAAGGCGCTGCTGATCGACTTCAACTACGACACCGAGCCGCTGCCCGGCACCTACCCGCTGCCGCACGTCGGGCCGCTGAGCCTGCTCAAGGAGACCCGGGCCAACCACCTCGGGAAGCTCGCGTTCCGGCACATCTACTGGAACGTCCTGCTCCCCGGCCGCCCGGTCCCGCTTCCTGCCCACATGTCGATGGCCGGGAAGCACCTACCGGAGAAGGAGGCGTAGCCCATGCCCACCACCACCATCGGTGGCCACACCATCGAGGTCAACGACGAGGGATTCATGACCGACCCTGGCGAGTGGACCGAACCGCTGGCCACGGCCCTGGCTGCCCAGATCGGCATCGACCTGACCGACGAGCACTGGAAGGTGATCCGTTTCCTGCGCGACGACTTCGCAGAGCAGGGCGAGACCGCGACGCTGCGCCGGATCAGCGTCGTGGGGGGCATCCCGACCAAGTCGCTGTTCCAGCTCTTCCCGCAGAAGCCGGCCAAGAAGCTCGCCTACGTCGCAGGCCTGCCCAAGCCGCACGGCTGCGTCTGACCACCGCGACAGGAGACGAGAGACATGACCACCACGCAGAACACGCCGATCGTGCCCACGTTCGGCGACCCGGACACCGACCGCAAGCTCGCGATCATCTGCTCCAAGGGCAACCTCGACATGGCCTACCCGGGTCTGGTGCTGGCGAACGCCGCACTCGGCGAGGGCGTCGAGACCCACCTCTTCTTCACCTTCTGGGGCTTCGACATGATCAACAAGAAGACCATGGCTGACCTGAAGTTCACGATGCTCGGCAACACCGCGACACACCTGCCGCAGGGCCTCGGCGGCCTTCCGGGCATGACCGCGATGGCCACCCACCAGATGAAGAAGGCGATCGCGGCGGTCGGAGTCCCGGACGTACCGGAGTTCCTGCAACAGATCGTCGACTCGGGTGGTCACCTGTGGGCGTGCCGGATGTCGGCCGACATGCAGCACCTGGAGCCGGACGACCTGTATGACGAGGTCGAGGCCATCATCAGCGCCTCGGACTTCATCGAGATCACCGCAGGCGCGCAGCTTCTCTTCATCTGAGCTGCCCTCGTCAAGCGACCTGGTCAGGCGTGTGCGCGTGGCGACGCCCACGTCGTGGGGATGTCGGCACCGCCCTCCTCGGAGACCCGCTCCCCCATCGCGACGTACGCCGCCCGGGGCATGACCTTGCCCGCGACCAGCGCCTGTCCCTGACGGAACGACGTAGCCCCGGCCATCAGGCCGTCGGGCACGAAGGAGAACAACCTGCTGAGGTCGGCGAGGTCGGCCAGCGAGTTCATCCTCATCAGCAGCAGGTTGTCGCACTGGGAGACGACGTTCTCGTGCACCTTGTTCGGACGCTGCGTCGACGTCAGGAGGTAGAGCCCGTACTTGCGTCCCTCGGCGGCGATCTGGACGGCGCGTTCCGCTGAGAGCATCGTCACCCGGTCAGGAGCATCCACGGGACAGATGTTGTGGGCCTCGTCGACGACCACGAGACAGGGAGTCCGCGACAGCCTCGACTCCCAGAGCGTCGCGAGGACCGCCTCGGCCACGAGCCGCTGCTCCTGCGGGGTGTCCAGCGAGCCCAGGTCGACCACCGTGCAGCGCGACGTCGGATGGCGCAGCTCGTCCACGAGGGACGGCTGGTCCGGCCCCCAGACGCCCCAGTCGAGGACGCCGAGGTTCATCGCGCGCAGGCCCAGCTGACGTGCTCCGGGCTCCTCCGACGAGAGGAGCTGGCCGGGCCCGGTGACGAGCGGCTTGCCGTCCTCCTGTTGACGGAGCAGGTCGATCAGGACGGCGTACTCGTCGCGGTCACGGATCGGGTCGAGATCGAGGACGGCCGCTTGGGTGGCGCTGTCCAGGTCCGCGAAACGAAGTCGCAGGGGATGGGTCGCCTGCGGGTCGTTGCCCCACACGGCCACCTCCGCAGGGACGGCCGCGTAGCCCGCCGCCAGCTGGGCGTCGGCCCCCTCGCGGATCTTCGGCAGGCCGACGTAGTCCGAGTTCGGGTCGAGGATGACGACACGCAGGGTCGTCTCCGCCAGCACCCGCTCCAGCAGCAGGCCGAGGGAGTAGGTCTTCCCGGAACCCGACTGGCCGCACATGAACGTGTGCCGGTTGAGTCCTCCGCTGTCCAACGTCGCAGCAACCCCCGGCGCCAGCAGCAGTTCGCCCACGGTGAGCCCCGCTCGACGTGGCCGCTCGCGATCGCACCAGGCACCGACCTCCTCGGGAGTCGCCGGGCGCACCGTCGCGTCGTGGAAGGGACGACCCTCGTCCGCCAGGAGGATGCCCGTGCCCAGGACCAGCCGGACACGGACGTGGTCGCCCGACCCGGCCGCACCCTCGCTCGCGTCCATCGATCCGACCCGCAGGTCGGTGATCTGTCCGAGGCGGGTCTCACCCCCGGACGCGAGCAGGACGTAGCCGGCGCGTCTGAGGTCCAGGTGGTGCAGCGACGCCTGGAGCTCGAAGGTGTGTCCGTCGACCGAGGTGGCGAGCGACAGGATGTTGCGCTCGATCCCCTCTCGTGTGCGCCGATAGCCGGCCAACCGACCGACGAGCTCGGTCTCGGGAGTCTCCGGGGCGACCGGCGTCGCCATCGGTGCCTCTGTCACCAGTCCTCCCTGGGGTTGTTCGTCTGTTCGGTCGGATCAGGCTGCCGTCGGTGCGAAGGGCATGTGTTCCACCTGGTCGCCGTGCACGACCACGCAGGACGCCTCCGGCACCTCGCGCCAGGCACCGTGCAGGTCGCCGAGCGGCTCGGACACCACGAGCCGGGCATCGTCGGACAGGTCGTGCAGGACCGGGTTGTCCGGGTACTGCTCACGCAGGGTCGAGACGTCGGTGCTGTGGAACAGCGACCGGGCCCGGCCCTCGCTCGAGTAGCGGAACGCCCAGGTCGTGTCACCGTCCGTGGTGGCCACGGTCATCTGCACCGGGTGCTCGACGCCGTGCCTTCGCCCGGTCGCTTCGACGAGACCGACGGCGCGGGCCACCGCCGTCGGCGGGTCGTCCACCAGCCCGAAGGTCAGGGCGAGGAAGAACAGGATCTCCGAGTCGGTCGAGCCCTCGATCTCGTGGAAGAGCGACGGGTCGACCGCCATGGCGAGGTCGCGCTTGGCCTCGGGGAAGCCGGCGATGAGCCCGTTGTGCATCCACAGCCAGCGCCCGTGGCGGAAGGGATGACAGTTGGTCTGCTGGACCGCGGAGCCGGTCGAGGCCCGGATGTGGGCGAACACCCGGCGTGAGCTGGCCAGGGCGGAGAGCTCGCGCAGGTTGCGGTCGTTCCAGGCCGGCTCGGTGCTTCGGAACACCCCCGGGGTCTCCCCTGCCCCGTACCAGCCGACACCGAACCCGTCACCGTTGGTCGTCGTCGCGCCGAGCTTCGAGTGCTTGCTCTGCACCACGAGGGAATTCTGGGGCTTGAAGAGGAGGTCCTCCAGGTTCAGCGGCGAACCGGAGTAGGCGATCCAGCGGCACATGGTGCTCTCCTTGCAGGTCAGTCGATGGTGAAGATGGTGGTGGGCTCGAGCCCCCGGGCCCCGAGCAGCTCGACGATGTCCACCAGGTCCTGGCCCTCGTGGCCCGGCAGGCACATGATCGTGAGGACCTCGGAGGACGTGGTCTCGGCGACCGGCTCGAGCGCCGCTCGCAGGACCGGGCCGAGCCGGCCGGCCACCGTGAACTCGTAGACAGCGTCATGGGGTCGGGGCGAGATCATCAGTCCTCCGCTTCCGTGTCCTCCGACCCCGCGCGAGGCACTCGCCTGACCTCGATCACCTCCAGGCCGTAGGACCGCAACAGGTTGAGGAAGGCGTAGAGCTCGGCCTGGTCGGCGAAACGTCCGGTCAGCACCGTGCGCAGCTCGTGCTCGGCGACGCGGACGTCCCCCAGCTGATCCAGCAGCTCCTCAGTGGGCACGAGTCCGCTGATGCGGACTTCATAGGTTCGGTCGCCCATCTGTTCACCCATCCGACGCAGCAAGGACTCTGCATGACACGACACCGCGTTTCGGGGACGAGAACCTCACCCCGAGCGGATGATCGTCGTGCTCAGTTCTCCAGCAGGCCCAGCTCGCGGGCGCGTCGGATCGCAGCGTTGCGACGGCTGACACCGAGCTTGCGGAGGATGTTGCGGATGTGGGTCCGCACCGTGTTCACCGACACGAACATCTTCTGGGCGATCTCGTCGGTCGTGAGGAGCTCCGCCAGGAGTCCCAGGACCTCGAGCTCCTTGACCGTGAGCGGCTCGACGACGATGCGCTGCTCGGTCTGGTCCTCCGGCGGGTGGGAGGGCCGGGAGTGCACGCCGACGTGCTCGAGCCACTCGTGCTCCTTGACGAGGCGTGACTCGGTCGCCAGCAGCCGCCGTACCGATGCACCGGACTCCCGGAACGGGCGGCGCATCCGTTCCGTGGCAGCCAGTCGCAGGGCCCGGGACAGCGCGGACCTCGCCTGCTCGGGCGATCGCTGCTGGGCAGCCTGTGAGGCCTCCACCAGCAGCGCCCTCACCTGCGTGCCCAGCGGCGCCGTGCCGTCCCGGATCGGCCACCCGTCCGCGCTGGGCGACAGCCCCTGCTCGGCGCGCGCCGCCGCTGCCGCCACCATGGGCTCGGGGCGATCCGGCAGCTGGACGGACTCGAGCACCCCGAGGGCATGCTCGGGCTCACCTGAGCAGACACTCAACCTGGCGGCCTCGACACGGAGCTGGTCGGCGACACAGGGATCACGGGCAGCGGACGCGGCGGCAGCCGCCTGCAGCCTGCCCATCGCCGACCGCCCCTGCCCGCTCGACTGCTCGAGCGAGGCGGTCGCTGCCTCCACGAGGCCGTGGCAGAACGGATCTGAGGGCAGCATCCGGGAGGTCCTGGCAGCCGTGACGTGCTCCCGGACGAGGCGGGCGTCGCAGCGCTCCACACCGACCCAGGCCAGCGCCACGTGCGCGCTGGGCCGTACGTCGAGGTGGCGGAACCCCTCTCGACCGACGAGGGTCAGCGCCTCCTCGGCATGCTGGACCGCGGAGGCGAGCTCGCCCTGGAGGGCGTCGGCGACCGCCAGGTGGCCCAGGCAGTCCGCGCGGAAGGCTGCCGCAGCGCCGTCCGGGGCCAGCATCGCAGCGCGGGCTGCTCCGGCGTGGGCTCCGGCAAGGTCGCCCCGACGGAGTGCCACGACGCCCCGGGCGAACACCACCACCGTCTCCAACGCAGAGGCTTCCCTCCCCGGCACCGCGGTCGGCCAGCCTGCGAGCAACCGCTCGGCGTCGGCGACGACCTCGGCTGCGCCGGCGGCGTCTTCGATCAGGCAGGCCCGCAACGCGTCCGTCACCGCGATCGACACCATCAGTCCCGGGTCGACGTCCATGTCGACCAAGGCCTCGCCTCGCGAGCGTGAGCTCTCGGGCTGACCGCTTCCTTCCGGCCTCGCCTTGTCGCAGCGCGGTCGCCGCGCGCACGACGCGGGCGGCCGGGAGGTCGATGTCGACGGGCACCAGCTCCGCGACGGCACCGAGGTCACCCCCCTGGTCCTCGAGCAGCAGGTCGCCCACCAGGCCGTCGGCGACGAGCTGCCCGGCGACCTCCCCCCAGTCACCGATCGTCGCGAGCTGCACCAGGGACCTGACGTGTGAACCCTGGTGCCGGTACCAGCTCGAGGCGATCCGTCGGAGCTCCACCAACCGCTCGGGGGACTCGTACGAGAGCTCGGCCAGGAGCAGGTTCCTGAAGAAGGGGAAGTACCGGAAGCAGTCGGGACGGCCGGGCGCGGGCTCGACGAAGGCCTTGCGATCGACGAGGTCCATCATGGTGCGGACAGCACTCCTGCCGCCGACCAGCTCGGCGAGGTCCGCGGAGAACACGTCGGTCACACAGGTGTCGAGCAGGAACTGTCGCACCTCGGGCGGTTGGACGTCGAGCACCTCGCTCACCAGGTATTCGTTGATGTCCGAGGTGTGCTCGACCACCATGGCCGCATACGCCTCGGCGTCATCCCTGCCCGTCAGGGCCCGCGCGGCGAACCGTAGACCGGCGGCCCAGCCGCTGAGCCGCTGGTTGAGGTCGTGCACGGTGCCGCCCTCGAGCTCCACCCCTGACGATCTCAGCAGGGACCCGGCCTCCTCGTCGGAGAAGGCGAGGTCGGGGGCCCGGAGCTCGAGCACCGAGTCCGTGAGCCGATAGCGATGCACCAGCTGGACCGGGTCGACACGTCCGACGAAGACGAAGCAGAGTCGCCCCGGGGTCCGGCGGAGCAGGAGGTCGATCTCGCGCGCCAGCTCCCTCGATGCCAGGACGTACCCGTCGACGACGACGGTCACGCGCTCGCTGGCGCGGACGAGGAGCTCCCCCAGCGCGCTCAACCGCCGCATGCCCAGCAGGCCGCCCGCCGGGACGGTCCAGCTCGTCGGGACACCCAGACCCTGCCGACGCAGCGACTCCAGCACCAGACGCCAGAACGACAGCTCCCCGTCCTCGAACGCGACCCAGCACGTGGTGTCGCCAGGCTCCCCGCGGACCCACTCCGCGACCAGCGCAGTCTTGCCCGTGCCTGCGGGAGCGCTGACCACGACCAGGGGCAGGTTGTCCGACCCGGCCAGCGCGGCTGTGAGGCGGGCCCGCCGCACGTGGGCGGCCGAGACTGCGGGAACGCCGAAGCGGGCGGCCACGGGGATCTCGACACTTGCCCGCCCCATGTCGGCTCTATCGGGTGAATCGCGCATGCGCCAGCTCCCCCCCATGGGCGCTACGTTCGAGACTCTAGGCGGGCGGCCAGACTGGGGGGGTAGGGACCAAAGGCCCGAACCTGAGGGACCGCGGATCCCTCAGGCCATCGCCTTCGGACCGCCCTTCGTCTACCAGTCGTAGACGACCGACGTGCGTAGCAGCACGTCCTGGACCGACCGGTTCTCGCGGCTCACCGCCACCCACAGGATGCCGATGGGGAAGCCGACGCTGAAGAGGGACCGCACGAACGAGCCCGACCACCGGAGTCGACGCCCCCTGACGCCCACCACGCGGAGTCCCATGACCCGGCCGCCGTAGGTGCGGCCGGTGAGCCGCCAGGCCAGGGTCTGGTAGACGACCAGCACCAGCAGCACCGTCGTCATGCTCAAGAGCAGGTCGAGGTCAGGAAGGCTGAATCCCCGAGGGTCGAGGAGGAAGAGGAACACCGCCACCGCGGCGTACCCCACCACAAGGAAGAGCATCACGACCATGCCGTCGAGCGCCGCCGCGACCATGCGCGTGACCAGTCCGGCGCGCCTTCCCTGGTAGGGCCGTGCGTCGCGTGGAAGCGGCGAGACCCCGCTCTCGATCATGGCTCGCTCTGGGAGTCCGGTCGCCCAGGGGCAAGAACCGTCCTCTGGCCGGAGGACTCCCCCGGCGCGGCCGGAGGCTGGGTCGACGTGTGTCCGCGCCGCAGCAGGAGCCGGTCCACGGCGCGGCCGACCGCCTCGTCCGCGACGATCCCCTGCATCCGGACTCCCCGGACGGTGTCGGACGCCAAGGACCCGGTCGACTCGCGGATGATCTCCGGCAGGTCCACCCCCTCGATCACCTCCGCGGCCAGAGCCACCAGGTCGATCCGGTCGAGGATCGCCCGGACGAGCGCGTCGAGGTCCACGCGCTTGAGCACGACCGAGGTGAGGTCCAGCCGGTCGAGCACGGCGTCGAGGTCGAGTCGCCGGGCAGCGGCGTCCAGGTCGACCCGGTCCACGATCGGGTCGATGTCGACCCGCTCGACGACCGCTGACACGTCGAGCTGCGCGGCCGCGGCGTCGAGGTCGACAGCCGCCACCACTCGGTCGAGGTCGACGAACCGCAGGAGGAGCTCCGTCAGGTGAGCCCGGCGCAGCACCTCGGCGAGCACGACCGGGACGAGCTGGTCCAGTCGTCGTGAGACATCGACACGCACCGCCGCACGGCGCGCCTCACCCTCCTGGCTGATCGCCTCCAGCCATTGCCCGGGATGCAGCTGTCGCGGCAGCAGCCGGGGTCGCAGCACCATGCCGGTGACCGGCTGCAGCACCGCACTCGCTCGACGAGCCACGCCGGCGGCCAGGTCCAGCGCACCGGCAGAGACCCCCACCGCGACGTCGATCGGGTGGAGGGGCGCCTCTCGTTCGATCACGTCGCCACCACCCCTCAGTCTGAGCACGTCTGGCGTTGGCCACCTGCGCTCGACGCTGCTCGGCGATACCCCGTCGGCCACGACGGTCTGCTCGGCTACATCGCATACCCTCCGCGGCACCGGCGGATCACCCTCTGCGGATGAGGTCGTCGCCGCTCCCGAGGGGACAGATTGGGACGGTCTGGTCCGAGGAGAGGAAGCCGACATGTCACGGACGACCCCCGACGCAGGCGCCACCACCCCCGAGCCGGCTCCGCGTGCCGCGACGGCCGACGAGTCCGAGCCCACGCTGTGGGCGGGTTGGATCATGTTCGGCAGCCTGATGATGATGATGGTCGGCGGCTTCCACGTGGTCCAGGGCCTGGTCGCCCTGTTCCGGAGCGAGTACTTCCTGGTCCGCCAGAACGGCCTGGTGATCGAGATCGACTACACCGCGTGGGGCTGGGCACACCTGGTCCTCGGCGCGGTGGTGCTGGCCACCGGCTTCGGAGTCCTCTTCGGCCCGATGTGGGCCAGGGTGCTCGGCATCGTGATCGCCATGGCGAGTGCCCTGGTGAACCTCGCGTTCCTCGCCGCCTACCCGGTCTGGTCCATGATGATGATCGGCTTCGACGTCCTGATCATCTGGGCGCTGGCCGTCCACGGTGGAGAGATGAAGGTCGCTCGCGACTCCTCCAGGTGACGGCGTCGTGGCGCCGCCCTCAGGGGTCGTCGGAAGCTCCACTCCTCTCGTCCGTCCGGACGATCCTCTCGGAGCGAGGTACGTCGCCACCGAGCTTCGCGCGCAGCCGACGGGCCCAGTCCTCCGGCGCCCGGTCGAGCTCGGCCGCGACGACCGTCGCGGCCACCACGATGAAGGAGACGCAGAGCAGCCAGCCGACGAGGGCGACGGTCACACCGAAGAGCCCGTAGCGCTCGCTGTACGAGGTGATCAGCCTCGACATGTAGACGGTGGAGGCGAGGCCGTACAGGGTCACGCCGGTCCCCACCAGCGCCCCGGCCGGGAGAAGTCGCTGCCACGCGATCCGACGGTCGAGCAGCAGGTAGGGGACCGAGGTCCAGAGCACGAGGCTCGCGAGGGCCGACAGCGGCACCCCGAGGACCCAGTCGAACGGCAGTGCCCGCACCAACATCCGGATCAGGTAGAGGAGGGCGATCTCCACGAGGAGCGCGGCGAGACCCAGCGCGGCGTTGAACGAGCCCCTCACGCCGGGTAGCGCGGGGAGCCCGTAGGTCTGGAGGTACATCCCCTGCAGCCTCCTGGTCAGCGAGACACCTGAGAAGACGAGGAGGAGCAGGCTGCCGACCCCCACGCTGCCGGACTCCGACTGGGCGAAGACGGCCTCGACGGACCGCGCCGCATCTCCGGTGAGGTCGAACCGCCGGATGATGGATTCGGCGACGGCGTTCCCGCTGCCCGTCGGGAGCACCGTGGACACCAGGATCAGGAGCGGGATCAGCGCGGTGAACGACTGGGACGCGATGATCATGGCGCGGTCGAGACCTCGTAGGTCCACGAACGACGCCACGCAGCGGCCCAGGAAGGACTCCTCGAGGCTCGTTCCGAGCGCTCGTAGACGCACACCGGCAGGATTTCCGCGTGGGCGTCGACGCGACACCTCAGCCCAACGCCTTCTCCTTGAGCCGCTCGTACTCAGCCGGGGTGATGGAGCCCGAGTCGAGCAGCGACTTGGCCTGCGCGATCTGCTCGGTCGGTGCCGTCGAGCTGGCGACCTGCCTGATGTAGGCGTCCTGCTGCTCGCGCATCTGCTCCACGCTGCGGGCCTGCCGCTCTCCCATGCCCTTGCCCTTGGCGATCAGGTAGACGACCAAGGTGAGGAACGGAAGGAAGATCATCGCGATGATCCAGATGGCCTTCTCGAACCCCGACGCCTCGGGGTCCCTGAACAGGTCACCGATGACGGTGAACATCACCATGAGGTACGCCACGAACGCGAAGCTGATCAGGATGAACCACACTATGTCCCAGAACGACATGGCCGGCACCTTCCTCGTAGTTGAAATCATGTCCCGAGTGTCGCTGCTGGCCCCGCTCGGGCGCCTCATCTCCTACGGGTGACTCTGTCGCCCTCCACCTGGCCCCTCGGCCCGACAGTCGGAGGCGGCACCGAGTTCACCCGTGCGGGGTGATGCTCGCGAGAGTCGGCGTCGCGGAACGTGGTCGTCCTGACGAGATCCGAAGGACTGAGCGCCATGAACGACGACGAGGAAGTTGCCCGTCTGCGCGCCCGGGTTGCCGAGCTCGAAGCGGCCGCACCGGCGGACCCACCAGCTGACCCCACAGCAGGCGGGCGAACCACGCGGGCGTTCGCCGCGACCGTCCTGATCGTGCTGGCGTGCCTGCTGGCACCGGTGTCGGTCGTCTCCGTCTGGGCCAGCACGGTGGTCTCGGACACGGACCGCTACGTCGAGACGGTCGCCCCCGTCGCCGAGGACCCCGGCGTGCAGTCCGCGATCGCGGACGAGGTGACCGCCGCGATCATGGAGAACCTGGATGTCGAGGGTCTGACCACCCAGGCCCTGGACGTCATCGCCGAGCAGGAGAACATGCCCCCGCGCGTCGCCGACGCGCTGCCCGCCCTGGCGGCACCGCTCACCCGGGGCATCGAGGACTTCACCCGGTCCCAGGCCGGCAACCTCATCGCCAGCAGCGAGTTCGAGGAGGTCTGGGCGGACGTGAACCGGGTCGCCCACTCCCAGGTCGTCGCGCTGCTCGAGGGTAACGAGGGCGGCGCGATCACGGCGCAGGACGACCAGATCACCCTCAACCTGGCCCCGGTGATCGAGGAGGTCAAGCAGCGACTGGTCGACCAGGGGTTCGCCCTGGCCGAGAGGATCCCGACCATCGACAGGACGTTCGTCCTCGTCGAGTCCGGCGGCATCGGCCAGGCCCAGCGGTTCTACTCCGTGCTCAACGCGATGGGCGTCTGGCTGCCCTTCGTCGCGGTGGCACTCTTCGCCGCCGGCGTGCTGCTCGCCCGCGACCGGCGAAGGGCCCTGCTCAGGGGTGCCCTGGGTGTCACCGCAGCGATGGTTGCCCTGGGCGTCGGGCTCACACTCGTCCGCACGCTGTACGTCGAGACCACCCCGGCCGGCATCCTGACCGCGGAGAGCGCGGGAAGCGTCTTCGACACCCTGGTCCGCTTCCTCCGCACCGGTCTCCGCGCCACCGCCGTCCTCGGCCTGCTGCGTCGCCCTCGCGGCGTTCCTGACCGGCCCGTCGGCTGCCGCGCGTCGAGCCCGCGCCCTCTTCGACCGAGGCATCGGTTCGGCCCGGAGTGGCGCCGATGCCGCCGGCTGGCACCTCGATCCCGTCGGGAGCTGGGTCCACGCCCACCAAGGCGGACTCCGGCTGGCCGCGTTCATCGCTGGCTGGCCTGACGCTGATGTTCTGGAGCCAGCCCACGGCATGGGTCGTGGTGATCGTCGCGCTGCTCGTCGTCCTCGCGCTGGTCGTCATCAGGTTCCTCGCCCAACCACCGGCTCCCGGCACCGCGCCCCCGACCGAGCAGACGACCGCTGCGACGCAAGGTCATCCCAGCGGGGTGAGGCAGGCCGGACGCTGAGGTCGTAGAACCGACGAAGGAAGACAGCGACGCCACGAGCGCCGCCTCACGCAGGGAGGACCCATGTCAACCACGCAGCCGCGATCTCCAGCAAGCAGAGCAGCTACAGCTCCGGAGCGGTCGGTCTGACCGTCTTCGCGGCGGTGCTGATGGTGCTCGGCGGGGTCATGCAGGCCCTCCAGGGACTCGTCGCCCTGGTCGACGACACGTTCTACGTCGTAGCGGAGGAGTACATCTTCGAGTTCGACGTCACGACGTGGGGCTGGATCCACCTGATCCTCGGCATCGTCGTGACGCTCGCCGGCTTCGGCCTCCTCCAGGGCGCGACCTGGGCACGCGCCGTGGCCGTCGTGGTGGCCTCGGTCGGCATCGTGGCGAACTTCCTGTGGATTCCGTACTACCCGCTGTGGAGCATGACCCTGCTCGCGCTCGACGTCCTGGTGATCTGGGCGGTGACCGCGCACGGCCGGGACATCTCCGCCGAGTGAACCGCACCAGCCGACCCCGACCCGCGACCAGGAGTGAGACCAGTGACCACGACCACGACAGACGTCCACGGCCCGATCGACTTCGTGCTCATCGAGTTCTCCGCCGACCGCCTCACCGGAGAGGCCGGTCCGGCGCTGCTCGACCTCGTCGAGCGGGGCGTGATCCGGCTGCTCGACCTGCTGGTGATCAGCAAGGCCGACGACGGGTCCGTCGAGGCCATCGAGGTCACCGACCCGACAGGTCCCGGCGCCGGGTTCAAGTTCTTCGCCGGCGCCCGCTCGGGCCTGCTCGACGACGACGACATCAGCGAGGCCGCAGCCGCGATGCGCCCAGGCACCGTGGCGGCGCTCATCGTCTACGAGAACAGCTGGGCCGTGCCGTTCGTCGGCGCGGTCATGCAACAGCGGTGGCGAGCTCATCGCCAGCGCCCGCATCCCTGCTCCGGAGGTCATGGCTGCCCTGGACGCACTCGAGTCGGAAACCTGAGGAGGAAACGCCATGCCCGGACTGTTGCGAGGGGTTGCCCGTACGGCGGTGGTCGCCGGAACCGCAAGCGCGGTCAACGGCCGCGTCCAGCGCCGTCAGGCCGAGAAGTTCGCGGACCGTGACGCTCAGATCGCCGCCCAGCAGGACGCGGCGTACCAGCAGCAGGCGCCTCAAGCACCCCCGCCTCCGCAGCCTGCCCCACCGATGTCGTCGGCCAGCTCAAGAGCCTTGCCGAGCTCAGGGACCAGGGCATCCTCACCGAGGAGGAGTTCGCGGCGCAGAAGTCGAAGATCCTCAGCGGATGAGCACCGCGGACCCCGCGGATCGGGCGCGAACCGGCTCGGCGGCACGCGCCCGCGTCCCGCCCGAGGCGCACGCGGAGCTCGGCCCCGCGGTCCGGCGCAGCCCGCTCGGCGTGCTGGCTGAGCAGGCATCGACCGGGTCCCCGAACTGGTCCCGATCCGCCACACGCGGATGGCCGTCTCCCCGTTCACCTTCTTTCGAGGCGCCGCGGCAGTCATGGCCGGCGACCTCGCCGCCACACCGGTCTCGGGCCTGGACGTGCGACTCTGTGGCGATGCCCACGTAGCCAACTTCGGGATGTTCGCCTCGCCGGATCGGGCCCTTCTCTTCGACATCAACGACTTCGACGAGACCTATCCCGGGCCCGTGGGAGTGGGACCTCAAGCGCCTCGCCGCCAGCCTCGTGGTGGCCGGGCGCGACAACGACTTCTCGAAGAAGCAGACGCGCAGGACGTTGTCGCCACGGTGCGCCGGTACCGCGACGCGATGGCGTCGTTCGCGGCCATCGGCAACCTGGCCCTGTGGTACTCGCGGGTGGACGTCGAGGAGGCCCAGCGACTGCTCGGCGACGAGCTCGACCCGCGCATGCGCAAGCGTCTCACCAAGTCCGTCGCCAAGGCCCGCGGCCGGGATCACCTGCGCGATCTGAACAGGCTCACCGAGGTCGTCGACGGCCACCGTCGGATCGTCGGCGACCCTCCGCTGGTCGTCCCGGTCTCGCAGCTCGCTGGTGACATGCGACGTGACCAGATCGACAGCGCCGTCGAGGACATTCTTCTCGAGTACGCCGCCTCGCTGGGCCCCGGCCTCCGCGAGCTGGTCGGCTCGTACACCTTCGTGGACCTGGCCCGGAAGGTGTCGGGGGTCGGCAGCGTGGGGACCCGTTGCTGGTTGGTGCTGATGCGCGGACGGGACGACGACGACCACCTCTTCCTCCAGGTGAAGGAGGCGCAGGAGTCGGTCCTGGCCCGGCACCTCGGCCCCAACCCCCACGCCACCGAGGGCCAACGGGTGGTGGCAGGTCACCAGATCATGCAGGCGGCGAGCGACATCTTCCTCGGCTGGCACCGCACGACCGGCCTCGACGGAGAGACCCGCGACTTCTACGTGCGTCAGCTGCACGACTGGAAGGGGTCCCCGACCGTCGAGACCATGTCTCCCGAGGGCCTCCGCCGCTACGCCGGCGTCTGTGCCTGGACCCTGGCCCGGGCGCACGCCCGGTCAGGCGACCGCATCGCGATCGCGGCGTACCTCGGCGACGACGACCGGCTCCCGCAGGCCATCGCCGACTTCGCGCACTCCTACGCAGACCTCAACGAGCAGGACCACGCGACCTTCTCGACAGCCGTCGAGGACGGAGAGCTCGCAGGAGCGGGAGGTGGCTCAGCATGACCAGACCTTCCGGCCCGTTCATCGTCTCGGAGGCGGACGCCGACTCAGGCATCCTGATCGGGACGTTCGTGGGCGGCCGCCCGCCGTTCGCTCATCTTCTCCCTGGCCAGGTTGACCACGGCGGCGATGAACACGATGTTGAAGACCATGTGAAGGGTGACCAGCGCTCGGGCCAGCTGACCGGTGGGGTGCACGTCGCCGTACCCCACCGTGGCCGCCGTGGCGGTCGCGAAGTACATCGCGTCGAGCCTGGTGCTGAGCCCGACGAACTCCTCCGGATTGTTGCTCGCGACGAGGTAGTAGGTGAACGCGAACACCACCAGCGCGATCTCCAGCGCCAGCACGAGATGCCAGCCTGTCAGCCGTCGCCGCGTGCCGCGGACCTCGGTGAAGACGACCAGCACCACACCCGCCAGTGCCACCACGCTGATGAGGACCCCGGCCACCACACCCACGGGAGCCCGTTCGGCGTCGACGGGCACGACGAAGTAGACCGCCAGGACGGCGAACGGGAGCGTGACGACCTTCACCCAGGGACGACGGGACACGGATCGAACTGTAGGCCAGTCACCCCGCTGGTAGCAGCAGCACGCAAGTGTCACTCGTGACTAGGAGGTAGCCATGACCGAGCGGTTGTCGCGCACGGCTGTGGTGCTGCTGGTCGCGGCCAGCCTGACCGTGGCCCTGGCCGGTGTCCGGGCCGTCGCCGACATCATCGGGCCCGCCGTGCTCGCGCTGGTGCTGACCATCACGGTGCACCCGATACGTCGGTACCTGGTGCGCCGGGGACTCCCCCAGTGGTTGGTCTCGATCGCCTCGGTGGTGTCCGTCTACATCCTCCTGATCGGGGTCACGGTCTCCGTGGTCTACGCCATCGGGCGACTTGCAGCCCTCGTCCCTGAGTACACCGCGGAGCTCGAGGGGTACGTCGCCGACGCCGGCACGTGGCTCGAGGACCGTGGCGTGGACGAGGAACAAGCGGCGGCGATGACCGGCGCCCTCGACTCCGGCAAACTGCTCACGATCGCCTCGGACATCTTCGGCGCTGTGCTCGGCCTCGCGTCGAACCTCTTCTTCATCGTGACCGTGGCGCTGTTCATGGCCTTCGACACGGCCTCGACGCAGCAGGTGCTCGACCGGGTCCGCACGATCAAGCCCGACCTGGTGGACGCGCTGGCGAGCTTCGCGCACGGCACCCGCACCTACATGGCGGTCTCGGCGAGCTTCGGGCTGATCGTGGCGGTCATCGACGGCATCGCGCTGCACCTGATGGGCGTCCCCGGGGCCTTCGTGTGGGCGGTCCTCGCCTTCGTCACGAACTTCATCCCCAACATCGGCTTCGTCATCGGGGTGATCCCCCCGGCGATCATCGGTCTGCTCGAGGGAGGCCCCGGCCTCATGCTCGGCGTGCTCGCGGTCTACTCGGTGATCAACGTGGTGATCCAGTCGATCATCCAGCCGCGCTACGTCGGAGACGCCGTGGGGCTCACCCCGACCATCACGATGCTGTCGCTGGTCTTCTGGGCCTGGGCCATCGGCCCGCTCGGGGCGCTGCTCGCGGTGCCGCTCAGCCTGCTGATGCGCGCACTGCTCATCGAGGCCGACCCCGAGGCTCGGTGGATGATGCCGCTGATCTCGGGCCGACTGGGCGAGCCCGAGCCCGAGCCCGAGCCGGCGGCCGGAGCCGGAGCCGGACAAGGCCTGACACCTCCCCCGGGCGCGTTCACTGCAGCCCCGCAGTCAGCCGCATGACGGTGTCGACGTACCTGGTGCGGGACGGCCTGCGACTCCACTCCTCGACGGTCAGCCGCCGGGAGAGGCTTCGGTAGGTGTCCTCCACCTCCCGCATGGCAGCGACCACCTCGCGGCCCAGGAGCATGAGGCTGATCTCGTAGTTGAGCGCGAACGAGCGCATGTCCATGTTGCTCGATCCCAGGACCGCGACGTCGCTGTCGATCGTGAAGTGCTTGCTGTGCAGGATCAACGGCGCGGGGTAGAGGTAGATCTTCACCCCGGCGTCCAGGAGCGCCCGGTAGTAGGACGCCTGGGCGTGGCCGACCATGAACTGGTCCGCCTCCTCGCTGACGAACAGCTCGACCTCGATCCCGCGCTGGGCCGCGGTCGTGACGGCGTACAGGAGGGACTCGTCGGGCACGAAGTAGGGGCTCGTCAACGAGATCCGACGTTGCGCCGAGTAGATGAGCGTCGTGAAGAGACGCAGGTTGTTCTCCGCCGTGTAGCCGGGTCCGCTCGGGACCAGCTGGCAGGTGACGTCGCGCAGGGTCTCGGAGCCGACCACCCGCTCGGGGGCGGGCACGACGGCGACAGCGCCGGCCTCCCCGGTCTCGGTGTACCAGTCCTGGGCGAAGACAGCCTCCAGCGTGGCGACGACGGGTCCGCTCAGCTGTGCCATCAGCTCGACCCACTCGCGTCCGGCGCTGTGGTTCTTCGGCTTGTTGTAGCCGGGCTCGGTGAGGTTCTGCGAGCCGGTGAAGCCGACCTTGCCGTCCACCACCAGCAGCTTGCGGTGGTTGCGGAGGTCGGGACGCCGGATGACACCCTTGAGCGGCTGGATCGGGAGCATGCGGTGCCACTCGATCCCGGTCCGCTCGAGCTTGCCGAGCATCTCCTTGTAGCCCGGGATGCCGCGGGATCCGAGGTGGTCGAAGAGCATCCTGACCCGCACTCCCCGGTCCGCAGCCGCGACCAGGGCGTGGAAGAGGGGTTCGGTCACCTCGTCCCACGCGGTGATGTAGAACTCCACGTTGACGTAGCGCTCGGCGCGCTCGATCGCCTCGGTCATGGCCGCGATCGAACCCCGGTAGTCGGGCAGCAGGGTGACCTGGTTGCCACCCACCAGCGGCAACGAACCCAGCGTGCGGTTGAGCGCCACCACCGAGCCGACGTAGGCGGGGAGGCCGGTGTCGAGCGCGACGTCCGCCACCTCCTCGGTGCGCTCGCGGATCCGCTGCTTCGCCTGGTCCTGACGGGTCTGACGATGGCGGTCCAGCCGAGGGGACCCGAAGAGTGCGAAGGCGACGAGCCCCACCACCGTGTTGAGGAGCACCAGCAGCAACCAGGCCATCCCCGTGGATGGCTTGCGGTCGGCGGGGATCACTCCCAGTGCCACGGCCTTGACGGCGAAGTTCGCGAGCAGCACCAGGCCGCCGACGAGAGCCGCGAATGTCCAGTTGTCCATCGGCCGGGGTCCTCGTGGCTCACCGATCGGCTGCGGTCCGCTGGCCGCATCTCTCGAGCATGCCCACCAGGACCCTGTGCAGCTCATCGGCACCCTCGATGCGATCAGGGAGACCGACCATCAGGTCGGCAGGCCCGAGCAGCATCGCGTTGTCCTGCCAGCCTCCGAGGCCACCGTGGGACCCCACGAGCCCCTCGAAGGCGTGCACGTCGTTGGTGATGGCATCGATGGAGCTGTTGACGTACAGGTCGGGCGCCTCGGTCATCGCCAGCGCACGCCGCAGCACCCGGGGCGCGTGGGCCCCGAACGGGGCCAGCGGATCGGTCCCGTGCACCCGACCTGTCGCCAGGTCGTGCCTGCCGTCGCCGCCGATGGCCCAGGGCACGCCGGCGTCGTCCACACCGGCGACGAAGCCGACGCCGGGGTGTGCGGAGAGACCCGGGACCAGGGCGGGCCAACCCCGGTCCAGGTCCTCGAGCGTGAGACGCCGCGGGCCCCGCAGGTAGAGGAGGCCGAGGTTTCCCGAGCCCAGCACCACGACCGGCTCCTCGGCCCGGTCAGCCGGCGTCCCGGTCTCCTGGGCTCTCGCGAGGCGCTCGTCCGCCCGCGTAGCCAGCTTTCCGGTCAGCCCACCGCTGCCGAGGTCGCCGGCGATCGAGTCGGCCCGCCCCAGACCCTCGACCGCGGCGTCCACGCTCTGCACCTGTTCCGCCATCAACGCTGCCCCCAGGTCTGCGAGCGTCTGCCCGTAGCGGTCCTCGAACGTGGCCCCCTGCGACTGGCCGTGGTCCGACAGCATCACCAGTCGATAGCGGCGGGGTGCGGTCTGCGCGAGCCGGGCGATGGCTGCCACGGTGCGATCGAGCCCGTCCAGGGACGCGAGCGACTCCGGCCGGAACATGCCTGCGTGGTGGGCGATCTCGTCGTAGTCGACGTAGTCGACGTAGATGCTCCGCGTCCCGCGGCGCATCTCCTCTGCGACGAGAGCAGTGTTGAGGTCGCGCAACAAGGCGTTGGTGACCGCTCGGAGGAACGCGAAGGTCCACCCGCGGTGCACCCGCGGTTCCAGGCGGTGCTTGACCTGCCGGCGCGCCTGCCACCGCTCCCTCAGGATCTCGGCGAGCGTCCTGGTCAGACTCCGCATGAACCCGCTCGGCGAGGCGAAGAACCACGCGAAGACCCGCCGCGTCTCGGTCGATCCGCGGTGGACCTCGACCTGGCTCATCGTCAACAGCGAGCGCGACGCGTCACCGCTGAACAGGTTCGAGATGGAGACCCCGTCGTCGTGGAGCAGCCCACGGCCGTTGCTGGCGCGCTCCTCGATCACCCGGGCGTCGGAGGGGCGATTGGCGACCAGGACCCTCCCCAGCTCGCGGTCGTACCACCGGAAGGCCGGAATGCCGTCGACGGTGCCGTGCAGGATGCCGAGCTGGCTGGCCGGTGTGGTGCACGGCAGCTGGGGGGTCCAGGGACGGAGCACGTAGTCCCCGGATGCCAACCAGCTCCGGATGTTCGGCACGGAGCCGGACTGGACGGCCCACTGCAGCACGGGAAAGGGGACACCGTCCATCTGCACGAAGACCATCCCGTCGACCTCTGGATCGGGCACCGCCTTCTGCCGACGTGCCCGCCTGGCCAGCGAGGTGAGCAGGGCGTCGTCGGTACCGGCCGTGGTGGCCCAGGAGATGAGCGTTCCCACGACCGCGGTCACCCAGGTGGCCGTGAAGGCCGTCCAGGCGGTCGACTCGATGCCGGGCACGGAGAGGATGGCGACGTACATGACCAGTGCCTGGCCTCCCAGGGCGACCAGCAGCACCGCGAGCCAGCCGATCCTGGCCGAGAGCTCCACCAGCACCGGGCGCAGCACCAGTCCGACGGCCCCAGCCACCGCGGCCACCGCCGCGTAGGACCACCAGCTGCTCGCGGAGAAGCCAGATAGCAGGGCGCCGGTGATGATGAGGGCTGCGGTCGAGGAGACCCACGCGGCGACCAGTCTGGCCAGGTCGGCGATCCGGAGCTCGCGGCTGTGGGCGGGGCCCGTCGACATGGCCGACCGGACCCTAGGACGCCGGCGGCGTCAGGGCCCAGGTGAACTCGAGCTCGACCTCGACCTCGTCACCGCTGACGTCGACCTCGAACTCGGCGCGGACCTCGTCCGGTACGCGCAACGTGACGGTCCCGCCACCACCGACCGGGAGCTTCACCTCGTCCCCGTGGGCGAAGCCCCGCGACAGCGCCGACAGCCAGACGGCCGCCTCTTGCCGGGACAGTGACCTCTTGCGCTCGAAACTGACATCCGCCATGAACTCGCTCCTCTCAAGCGGGCAGCGCTGCGTCGCCAAGGAGACTCTGCCGGTGGAGGCCGGGCGGAAGCATCACCTCTCAGGGATGAGGTTCCGCCCGGCGGAGCGTCTCAGTGCAGGAGCGACTTGGCCACCATGATCACGACACCCAGCAACCCGGCGCCGGCCCCTTCGACCATCGCGGCCCGGCCCGGAGCGCCCGCGTGCCGGGCCCCCAGGTAGCCGGCGACGACGAGAAGCACGATCGAGGTCCCCAGTGCCGCCAACGCCGACACGTAGGCGCTGCCTCCGGCGGTGTAGACGACGACGTAGGTGACGATGCACGGCAGACCGCCCTTGAGCACGCTCGCCTTGTGCGTCGCCGATCGACGGAGCCGGCGCAGCAGGCCTCGCGTGTCGCCGTCGAACCGCACCGCCAGGGCGTGCACGTAGAGGTCCGCCATCCAGTAGATGACCAGGACGGCCCCGGTCGCGATCGCGACCCGGGCGGCCTCTGCCGTGTGCACGCTGACGGCCGCCAGGGCAGCGGCCGAGATGATCGCGCCGTACAGCAGCCCGGCCGGGTCGGCAGCGGCCACCCTGCGCGCGACCGGACCGGGTCGAGGCGGCTTCACGCGATCATCCTAGGACCGCCGGACCTGCTCGGAGCCACAGCAGCAGCTCACTCCGCCGGGGACCACGACTGTCCCGGGTCCAGGACGACCGCCGTGGTGCCGGGGCACTGCTCCGCGACCGCGGACGCGAACCGCGCCCCCGGCAGCTCGAGCCAGCCGCGCCGGAAGCGCGCGACCATGGGGGGATGCAGCGTCCCCCAGTGCACCGGTACGGCGAACCGGGCGCGCGTCATCGCGACGGCGCGCGCCGCGTCCTCCGGTGTCAGGTGGCCCCCGGAGAGCCTCGGTCCCCATCCCCAGACCGGCACGACGGCGACGTCGATGGATCCACCGGCCAGGGAGGGGAGCTCCTCCATCTCCGGGTACAGCTCGGTGTCGCCGGCGATCCAGACCGTGCCCGACGGGCCTCTCACCACGTGTCCGTTGGCGGCGTTGGGGCGGTGCGGCATCGGACGGTGGCCGTGCACCGCCGGCACCTGACGTACCTCGACGCCGGGTGCCACCGAGGTCCAGTCGTCGCTCAGCGGAAGGGCGGGCTCGAGCTCGCGGCGCCGCAGCCACGCCACGTTGGCGGGGTCGCTCATCAGCGGGACCCCGCGGAGCATGCGGAGCGAGCCCACGTCGGCGTGGTCGAGGTGCAGGTGCGAGAGGAGCACGACGTCCGGGTGCCGCCACGAACCCGGGTCGGGTTGTGGTGCCAGGCGCCGCAGGGGGCCGACGTGAGGGCGGAGCAGTGGGTCGGTGATGACACGTGCGCCGTCCAGGTCCAGGACGACCGTCGAGTGCCCGAGCCAGGTGAGCCTCACGTCCGCTCCGGGCCGGCTCGGCCGCTGCCAGGGTGACGCAGGTCCATGGCATCAGGATCACGTGGCCGGCATCGGCCACGCCTCACCCGTGCATGGTGACTCCGCGGTACGCCGCGCAGGTCACGCCCCCCGGACGAGCTGTCTGGCTGTCTCCTTCGCGACGACCACCGCCGCCGGGTCCGCGGCCAGGGCGCCGTCGGCCAGACCGCCGTCGAGCAGCAAGGTCAGCGAGCGGGCGAGACCCGCCGGGTCGGAGGCCCCGGCCTGCTCAGCCAGGTCGCGGACCCAGGCCAGCACGGCCTGCTTGTGCGCCACGGTGCGCTCGTGGATCGCGGTGCCGGGCATCGCCTCGGCCGCTGCGTTGATGAACGCACAGCCCCGATATCCCTCGCGCCGGCACGCAGTGCCCAGCGCGTCGAAGAGCCCGACCAGCCGGTCCGACGGTGCGGGACCGGCCGCCTCGGCCGCCGTACGCAGCTGGCCGGTCCAGATGGCGTCCACCTTGTCGAGGTAGGCCAGGACCAGCTCGTCCTTCGCCGGGAAGTGCTTGTAGAAGGTCGCCTTGGCCACGCCCGCCTCGGCGATGATCAGGTCCACGCCGACCGCCCTGATCCCCCGGGCGTAGAAGAGCCGGAACGCGGTGTCGAGGATGCGGTCGCGAGCGGAAGGAGGGGCCACGCCTTGATCATAGACAGACCTGTCTGCTAACGTCGAGCCCGTCGAGCAGACAGACTTGTCTGCCCACCTCTCTTTCGGAAGGAACCTCATGGACATCGCAGTTCTCGGCACCGGCATGGTCGGTCGAGCCATCGCCGGTCGCCTCGACCAGCTCGGCCACTCTGTCGTGGTCGGCACCCGAGACCCCGGGGTGACCCTGGCGCGTACCGAGCCCGACGGCATGGGCAACCCGCCGTTCTCGGCCTGGCACACCGACCATCAGGGCGTCGGCCTGGCCACGTTCGCCGAGGCAGCGGCCGGCGCTGAGCTCGTGGTCAACGCCTCCTCCGGCGCCGCCGCTCTCGAGGTGCTCGGCCTCGCCGGTGCGGACAACCTGGCCGGCAAGGTGCTGGTCGACATCGCCAACCCCCTCGACTTCTCCCAGGGCTTCCCGCCCACCATGTTCGTCAAGGACACCGACTCGCTCGGCGAGCAGATCCAGCGCGCCTTCCCGGAGGCGAAGGTCGTCAAGACCCTGAACACCATGACGGCCTCGCTGATGGTCGACCCGAAGACTCTCGGCGAGTCCTCGACCGTCTTCGTCTCCGGCGATGACGCACCGGCCAAGGCGACGGTGGTCTCGCTCCTCGAGAGCTTCGGCCACGACGACGTCATCGACCTCGGCCCGCTCGAGACGGCCCGCGGCACCGAGATGTTGCTGCCTGTCTGGTTGCGGCTGATGGGGACCTCGGCACGGGCTCCTTCAACTTCAAGGTCGTGCGCTGACCTCGACCCCGGCAGAAATGGTGGCGCACACCAGAGCGGCCCCTCACCGTCCACGGTGAGGGGCCGCCCTCTGCCCTCATCTGGTAGGGGTGATCCACGGCCGGCCGGGCGCCCTGATGATGGGAGGGGCCGGAGCATCAGGAGAGGAGCCGCCGTGACTGCTGGCGCATCCCCGGAGCCGGAGACGGACTCGACGTCCGGGACGAGCTGGTTGCCGCTGGTGGCACTGGCCCTCGCCCAGTTCGTCATGGTGCTGGACCAGTCGGCGATGAACGTCTCGATCAGTGCCCTGGTGGACGACTTCGACACGACCGTGACCACGATCCAGGCGGTGATCACGCTCTACTGCCTGGTGATGGCGATGTTCATGCTCACCGGCGGCAAGATCGGCGACATCCTCGGACGGCGGAGGACGTTCGTGATCGGCCTGGTCATCTACGCCTTCGGTTCGGCGCTGACGGCGGTCGCGCCGTCGGTGGCCGTCCTGACCCTGGGCTGGTCGGTCCTCGAAGGACTCGGCGCCGCACTGGTCCTGCCCGCGATGGTGGCGCTCATCGCCGGCAACTTCACTGGGCGCATCGCGCAAGGTGGCGTACGCCGTGATCGGCGGGGTCGCCGGGGCGGGCATCGCCGTGGGGCCGATCCTGGGTGGCTGGGCGACCACGGAGTACTCGTGGCGCATCATCTTCGCCGGCGAGGTGCTGCTGGTGGCCCTGATCCTGGCGATGACCCCGAAGGTGGCCGATTCGGTGCGGACCGGACCCGCACCCAAGCTCGACGTCGTCGGCTCCCTGCTGTCCTCCGCGGGCCTGGGCCTGATCGTCCTGGGGGTGCTGCAGTCGAGCAGCTGGGGCTGGGTCAAGCCGAAGGAGGACTCGCCGGTGACGCCGTTCGGCTTCTCGCTGACGGTCTTCGTCGTCGGCCTCGGGGCGTTCCTGATGTGGATGTTCACCGAGTGGCAGGGGCGCCGAGAGCGCCGGGGACGTGTCCCGCTGGTGCACCTGGCGCTGCTGAAGATCGCGCCGCTGCGCTCCGGCCTGATCGGCCTGTTCAGCCAGAACCTGATCCTGATGGGTGTCTTCTTCACCATTCCGCTCTACCTGCAGCTGGTGATCGGCCTCGACGCCCTCGAGACGGGCCTCAAGATGCTCCCCGTCTCCATCGCCATGTTCCTGGCCTCCGCAGCAGGGTCACGGCTGTCCGGCCGCTTCCCCATCCGCTCGATCGTGCGGGCCGGCCTGGCGACCGCCATGGTCGCGACCGTCATGCTCCTGGCCACGATCGAGCCGGAGCTGGACAGCTCGAGCTTCGCCTGGTCGATGGCGGTGCTCGGCCTCGGGATGGGGCTGATCGCCTCCCAGCTCGGCAACGTCGTGCAGTCCTCGGTCGACGCTTCGGGCCGGGGCGAGGCCGGCGGGCTGCAGTTCACCGGCCAGCAGCTCGGCTCGTCCCTGGGCGTCGCCCTGCTCGGGGCGGTCGTGCTGACCGGACTCACCAACGCCTTCGTGTCCAACGTCTCCTCCGACGAGCGGATCAGCAGTGCCGTCTCCGAGCAGGTCGGTGTGGCCGTCGGGTCCGGCATCGACTTCGTGTCCGCTGACCAGATCGGGGCCGCTGCCCAGGACGCGGGGATGGACGGGCCGACCACGGAGGCGCTCGTCGACGACTACGAGTCAGCCCAGCTGCAGGCGCTCAAGACCGGACTCCTGGCCGCGGCCTTCCTCGCCCTGCTCTCCCTTGCCTTCACCAAGGATCTTCCGCATGAGGTGCCGAGGAAGGAAACGGACCCCGACGAGACCGCGGGCGCACTCCGGCGAGCCGGTCAGTAGGGCTGGCCGAGCGCCACGTGTCCGGCGCGGCGCGCCTGGGCCGCGGAGATCCTGGTGACGGACAGCGAGCTCCTCGCGCCCGCCGCCTTCCTGGTCGATGGTGAGGACCAGTCCGACGCCGTGGGCGTAGTACTTGTGCTCGAGGACGTCGGGTTCGAGTGGGGTGGTGTCCGCGGTCTGCAGCAGCCCGTCGTAGCTGCCGGCCGGCAGGGTGGCCCGTTGGCCGAGCGCCAGGACCTCGCCGTTGTCCTCGGCCTCGCCCTCGTAGTACTCCTGCCGGTAGGCCATGCCCACGTCGGGCGAGGCCGGCATGATCACCCCGGCCTGGGCGCCGTCGACGCCGGCTTCGAAGGATCCCTCGCGCGTGCTGATCTTGCCGTTCTCGAACTCAGCGGTGTTCTCGCCGAGGTACCAGACGGTGCCGGCCGCGTCCTGGGCGTACCAGTCGAGGGTGTCCTCGATGATGTCTCCGTCGAGGGTGACGGTGTCACGCACCACGCGGGCGGTGACGCCGTTGGCGATCTCACGGGTCACCCCGGTGGCAGTCACGACGACGCGCACGACCTCGCCGTCCTCGGTGGTCTCCCGGTAGGTCCAGCGGGTTCCCGGCTCGAGCGGGAACCACGGGTTGGTCACGTCAACGGTGAAGTCGGTGGCGTCGAGCTCGACCGGTTCGTCGGACCGGGGTAGAGCCGCCTCGGCCGCGGCACTCGTGGGGCTGGACGACTGGTCGGCGGGCTTCGCCGGCGGATCCTCCGCCCCGCAGCCGGTGAGCACGGCGAGGCAGCAGGTGGCGACGACGGCGGCGACGGTGTGCACGGGGTTTCCTCGGGTCAGTCGTCGTCCGAGCGTCGGACTCGCCCTCGGTGCCGACGACCTGGAAGTTCTCGTCGAGCTGCACGTCGACCTGGGTGCCGTCGTCGAGCGTCACCTCGACCTCGTACTCACTCTCCTCGTCGTCGACCTCGGTCCCGGTGACGGTGCCGCCACCGGTCTCCGCGAGTGCGGCTTGTTCTGCCCGCTCGAGCTCTGAGGCGGGGATCGGACGGTCCTGTGCGTCGTCGTCGCCGCCGGCCAGGGCGGCTGCGCCACCGACCGTGCCGGCCGTGACCACGGCGACGCCGGCGATGACCAGGGTGATGCGCTTGCGGGTCAGCTTCGGGTTCATGCCGTCAACGTACGTCGCCGAGATGAGGAGTCGATGAGTCTCTCATCCACCGCTCATCTGCCTCCCTAGCATGAGCGTGTGCGAGTGCTGCTGGTCGAGGACGAGGGGAAGCTCGCCGCCCTGGTGGCCCGTGGCCTCACCGAGCGCGGCGACGTCGTCGACGTCGTCGGCACCGGGGCGGCGGGGCTGGCATCGGCGTGCGAGGGTGAGTACGACGTCATCCTGCTCGACATCAGGCTGCCCGACCGCGACGGGTTCGAGGTCTGCCGCCGGCTGCGCGCGCAGCGGGTGTGGACACCGGTCCTGATGCTGACCGCCCGGACAGCGGTCGCGGACCGTATTGCCGGCCTGGACAGCGGTGCCGATGACTACCTGGCCAAGCCGTTCGCGTTCCAGGAGCTGCTGGCCCGCATGCGCGCCCTGGCCCGGCGTGGCCCGGTACCGCGCCCGACCGAGCTGGAGGTGGGGGACCTGCGACTGGATCCGGCGGCGCGGCGGGTCTGGCGCGGAGCCACCGAGATGTCGCTGTCCACTCGGGAGTTCACGCTGCTGGAGGCCCTCATGCGCCGACCCGACCAGGTCCTCACCCGCGAGCAGCTCCTGCGTCTGGTCTGGGGCGACAACCACGACGTCGCCTCCAACGTGGTGGATGTCTATGTCCGCTACCTGCGCTCGAAGATCGACCGACCCTTCGGCGTCACCACCCTGCACACGGTGCGCGGGGTGGGTTACCGCCTGACCGAGGAAACCCCATGACCGGTTGGCACCCTGCTCGATGGCCGCTGCGGACTCGGGTCGCGCTGGCGTTCCTGGCCGCGACCGCCGTAGCGCTCGTCGGACTCGGCGTCTTCGTCCACGTGCGGGTGAGTGCTGCTCTCGAGCACCGACTTCGAGACACGGTCACCGCCGAGGCCGACCGCCTCGAAGCGGAGCCGGGCCCGCGCCGGTTGGAGGCGGTCCAGGCTCTCGGCGGGGACGTCCATGCCCAGGTGCTCACGGCGGAGGGCGACGTCCGGGCGTCGTCGAGGCTCGTCGCGGACCCCCTGCTCGGGTCCTCGAAGGACGAGACGATCGGAGAGACCGCGCCGGGCTGGCAGGACGGCACCGTGACCGTGTTCGACGACGACGCTGCAGCCGAGGGGCAGCGAGACCTGGAGCGCGAGCAGTTCGTGCTGCTGGTCCGGCCCACCGAGGACGGCGTCCTCGTGGTCGGCACGTCCCGGGAGGACGTGGACGAGGCTCTCGGAGCGCTGCGCAGCCAGCTGCTGATCGCCGGACCGCTCGCGCTCATCCTCGCGGGAGGGCTCGGCTACCTGGTCGCAGGGGCGGGACTGCGCCCGATCGAGCGGATGCGTGACCGCGCGGCCACGATCTCCGCGCGCAGTGCTGGGGAGCGCCTACCGCTTCCCTCGGCTGACGACGAGCTGCGACGGCTGGCGGTCACCCTCAACGCCATGCTCGCGCGTCTGGACGACGGGCTGCAGCGGGAGCGGAGGTTCGTGGCCGAGGCCAGTCACGAGCTGCGGACACCGCTGACCCTGATGCTCACCGAGGTCGAGCTGGCCCTGGCGCAGCCTCGACCGCCCGACGAGCTGACCCAGGCGCTGCACTCCATCGACGTGGAGGTGCGGCGGCTGATCGCACTGGCCAACGAGCTGCTCGAACGCGCAGGCGCCGAGGAGGGGCCCCTCCCGATCGAGTCCCGTCCCGTCGATCTCGTGGACCTGGCCACCCGCGTCGCCAACCGGTTCGACGCGACCGCCGGCGAGCGTGCCATCCGCGTGACCGCGCCACGACCGGTCGAGGTTCGAGGTGACGCCGCACGCCTCGACCGAGCGCTGTCGAACCTCATCGACAACGCGCTGCGCCACGGCGCCGGCGACGTCGCGATCGAGATCCGCGCCACCAGTGGCGGGGCCCTCCTCACGGTCATCGACGAGGGCACCGGGACCCCCGCGGACGACACGTCCACCCGCGCCGGCAGCGGTCTCGGGTTGACCATCGTCCGGGAGATCGTGCGGGCCCACGGCGGCACGGTCGAGGTGCTCCGTGTCGAGAGCCGCACGCATGTCCGCGTGGAGCTCGCGTCGCCGAGAGCCTGACGCCACCCTCAGCGCTCGAGGCCGACGACCCGCCAGGCCTTGCCCTGGTGCACGTCGCGGGTGGTGAGGCCGGTCCCGGACAGCACCTGCTCCATCGCCGCCGCCGGGTGGACGAAGGCACGGAACGACTGCCGCCGCAGCCGGCAGGTGAGGTTCTCGGCCCGAACCAGGAGCCGGAAGACGGCGTTGTCCCGGGGATGGCTGAAGACCAGCAATCGCGAAGCGTGGCTGCCGGCGGCGGCCAACAGGCGCTCGTAGTCGGGGTAGCAGCACACGACCCGGTGCAGGACCACGATGTCCGCAGGCTCGACGTCATCCGGGGACTCGGCGATGTCCACGAAGCGCCGGGCCACGCGATCGGTCAGACCGGCCGCGTCGAGCAGGCGGCGGGCGTCGTCCTCGTAGCTCGTCGAGATCTCGAGGTTGGTCGCGCGCGCGGCGCCACGGCGGAGCAGCTCGAGCTGGATCTCGCCCACTCCCCCACCGATCTCGAGGACGGTGGCGCCCTCCACACCGCGCTCGCAGAGGAAGTCGACCATCCGTTGCGACGTGGCGCTGAGACCCTTCTTGCGGTAGCGCTTGGCCACCCGCTGCGAGAACCGATCGGTGAAGACGGCGTCGTAGCCGTCCCCCTCGCAGCAACTGGGCATGGCCCATTATGCGCGCGGGAGGCTACGAGTGGTGAGCGTCGCGCTGCGTCATGAGTCCCCTGGGGTCGAGCCGTTCCAGGAGCGCGTCGGCGATCCCCCCGAGCGGGGGAGTTCGCGCACCTCCACCCGGCGTACGACGGATCGCTGCACGTGGTCCTGCCGCCGGAGCAGGCCGCCGACGTCTCGACCCGGGCGGCTCACAACACCTCGGTGCCGTACATCTCCCCGAGCGGGTCGGCGATCAGCTCGACCCTGGCACCGTTGGGGTCCCGCAGGTAGATCGACGTGCCACTCTCCAGCAGGTACTCGACACCGGCCTCGTCGAGCTTGCCCCTGAGCCGCTCCCACCTCTCCGGTTCCACGGAGATCGCGATGTGATGCAGTCCGCCCACCACCTCGGCGTACGGGTCGAGGTCCAGGCCCGGGAAGTCGAAGAACGCCAGCAGGTTGTTGTTGCCGATGTCGAAGAAGAAGTGGTTCGAACCCGCGTAGTCGCGGTTCTCGAAGATCTCCGTCAGCGGGAACTCCAGCAGCTCCTGGTAGAACCGGACGGTCTCCTCGACGTCGCGGGCGACCACGGCGAAGTGATGCAGCCCGCGGGCGCTCGACGGGGGCCGGCGGTCGTGCGGTCGGAGGTACGCGTCGCGGAGGCGTTCGCGCTGGGCGTCGATGGCGGTGAGATCGATGTCGGTCATGGCTGGCCCTCTCAGATCCTGAAGAAGATGTTCAAGAAGCGGTCGGCGATCGCCCGGTCGCCCCTGATCGTCCCCGCGTTGCTGCGCCCGAAAGCCGTGAGCACGAAGCTTCCCGGATCGAACTCGAGCACGGTCAGGTCATCGGCCTCCCCCGCGACGTAGGAGAACCCCTCCTCCGTCAGCGAGACGCGCGTGTCCCCGGCGTTGGGTCCGGACGTGATCCGGATGCCGATGTCACACACGTCCTCGGGGGTCACCGGGTTGGTGGTGTACTGCCACAGCACGAACATGAACGGCGTGAGCAGGTCGGCCGCCTCACCCGAGAGCCCGTGCGCCCGACCGGTGCCCTGGCGGACGTCCCAGGAGTGCACGCCGTAGTCCATCAGCTGGAACGCCGGGTAGAAGAACGACGGCAGCGGGCCCATGTAGAAGTGCGGGACCAGGAGATCGGTCCAGTCCTCGTCGCTGAGGCCGTCGAAGGTCTCCATCATCGTGTCGAAGTCGGCACGTGCCCGTTTCACGAGCTCCGTGCGCGGCACGGACCGGAACGCCTGCGCCATCTCGTCGCACCGCGCCCCCATGCCGGGCAGGCCGTAGGCCGGCTCGACCTCCTGGTCGTGGCGGGCGGCGTCGAAGGAGACGAAGTACGCCTCGGTCGTGTCCACCAGGTGACCGACGACGTCGCGCACCTGCCAGTGCCCGGCCCCGGTGGGCGCCTCCCAGGCCTCGTCGCGGTCGACGAGGTCGAAGAACTGCTCTGCTTCCTGTCGCACGACCCGCAGGATCGTGCCCTTGGCCTCCGGGGTCATGGCGTTCCACGTGCTCATGCCCCCACCTCCCTCGCAGCGGAGTGTCGAGGAGCCGGACCCGGACCCGACGCAGGCTGCACCGGGTCGGACCGCAGAGGCCGAGCTCGGTGAGTCGTAGTTGCGCGTTCAACTTCAGGTTATGCCAAGAGTGGCCCGCCGTCCCAGTGCTCGAGGTGGGTCAGTTCGTCCACCGGGACCCGGTTCAGCCGCTTCAGCTGCTTGACCGGCCGTCCCAGGGGTACGACGGCAGCGACCGCGAACGGGTCGGGGATGCCGAGCAGCCGCTTCAGCGCCGGCTCCTCGGCGACGGCCATCGTGGTGATGGTGCCCCCGAAGCCCTCGTTCCGGGCCGCCAGCAGGACGTTCCACACGAACGGGTAGACCGAGGCGCCGCCGACGATCCCGACCCTGTCGAGCTCCTGGTCCAGCGCGGCCACCGCGCGCAGGTCCACGCAGACGACGAGGACGACGGGCGCGCGGCGCAGCGGTTCCGTGACCGACGCGGGGACCTGGGTCTGCGCCGCCTGCTCGTCGGTGACCTGGCTGGGGGTGTGCGCGCTCCACGGGGTCTCCCCCGCGGCGCGCTGCGCGTGGTAGCGCCGGGCACCCGGTTCCGTGATCTCGACCAGCCGTTCGCGGGTCCCAGGGTCGCGGACCACGACGACGTGGCTGCCCTGGCGGTTGCCGCCGCTGGGTGCGAACCGGGCGTTCTCGAGGATCGTGTGGAGCACCTCGTCCGGTAGCGGATCGTCGGTGAACTCGCGAACCGCTGCCGTCGTACGCATCACCTCGTAGAGGTCCATCATCCGAGCCTAGCCAGCACCGCGCGCAGCCATCTCGGCCTCGCCCGGCGACGCAAGGCACCTGCCAGGGCAACTGCACCCCTTGCGGATCGGTGGAAGGATCAGAGCGGCATGGACGAAGGGGGAACGATGGCGACCGACGAGCACAGTGAGGTCGAACGCAAGTACGACGTCGACCCCGACGCCGAGCTTCCCGACCTCAGCGTGCTCCCGGGCGTCGTTCGCGTCGCCCCACCCATCGAGGTGGAGCAGACCGCGACGTACTTCGACACCCCGGACCTGAGGCTCCTGTCCGCGCAGATCACGCTGCGTCGCCGGACCGGTGGGCTCGACGACGGGTGGCACCTCAAGCTCCCCCGTGGAGGAGACCGTCGCGAGGAGGTGCGGACGCCTCTCGGGGAGGTGGAGAGCCCCCCGGCGGAGCTCCTCGACCGGGTCCGCGTCTTGCTCCGGGACGCGCCGATCGAGCCGTCAGCGGTGCTGCTCACGCGCCGCACCGTCCACCGGCTCCTCGGCGACGGGGACGTGGTGCTCGCCGAGCTGTGTGACGATCAGGTGAAGGCGACCACGTCCAGCGACTCACCCACCGTGGCGGAGTGGCGTGAGTGGGAGCTCGAACTCGTCGAGGCGCCCGCGCCGCTGTTTGCCGCCGCGGAGCCGTTGCTTGTCGACGCCGGCGCCCGGCTTTCCGCTGTGCCCTCGAAAGTCGCGCGCGTGCTCGCCGAGAGCCTCTCGACCCGGCCGACGTGGCAGGAGCGACGGCCGCTCGGCGGCCATCCGACAGTGGGCCAGCTGCTCTCTGCCTACGTGGCCGACCATCTGGTCCGCCTCCAGCGGCAGGACCAGCTCCTACGGTCCGGGGACCAGGAGGGGGTTCACCAGCTCCGGGTGGCCGCCCGGCGAATCCGATCCGCCCTGACGACCTACACCCCGATCTTCGAGCCTGGGGCGGGCACCGAGCTGCGCGCGGAGCTGCGGTGGTTCGGAGGTGTGCTCTCGGAGGCACGCGACGCCCAGGTGCTGCGACAGCGACTGACTGCGCTCGTCGACCAACAGCCGACCGAGCTGGTCCTCGGGCGGGTGCTCGACCGGATCACCGACGAGCTGCAGGAGAAGCTCCGCGCCGGCCGGGTGCACGCGGACGAGGCACTCGACGGTGAGCGCTACTTCCGATTGCTGGACCGGCTCGAGGCTTTCCTGGAGACTCCCCCGTTCATGGACGCGGCGGGGATCGATGCCCGGAAATTGGTCCCCGCACTGGTCCAGGCCGAGCTGGACAGGCTGCGTGAGCGGAACCGCGTCCATCGCAGCGCCAACTCCCCCGGGGACCATGACCTGGCTCTTCACGAAGTCCGCAAGTCGGCCAAGCGGCTCCGCTACGCCGCCGAGACGGCACAGCCCGCCTTCGGGACGCGAGCGACCACGCTCGCCACCCGAGCGGAGGCCATCCAGGAGCTTCTTGGCGAGCACCAGGACAGCGTCGTCAGTCGGACGACCTTGCGCGAGATCGCCGCCCGGGCGCACTGGGCCGGGGAGAACACGTTCACCTTCGGACTCCTCCATGCCGTGGAGGCCTGTCGCGCCACCGAGCTCGAGCACCGCTACGCGGACGCGCTCGCCCAACTCCCTCGTAAGGACCTCGGGGTCTGGCTCAGGAAGTGAGGACCGGTCGGTCACGGTCGGTTGGGCACGCGCAGCCCATGTGCGGGCCTTACTTTCCCGCCGCTTTGGTGTCAGGCTGGGCGTCAGGGGAACCGGGGGACGGCGGGGGAACATGGATGACGCGGTTGTGGTCGCGAGGGACGTCACCCGCGTGTACGGCGAGGGCGACACTGCCGTACAGGCGCTGTGTGGTGTCACCCTGGAGATCGCCCGCGGCAAGCTGACGGCGGTCATGGGACCCTCCGGCTCCGGCAAGTCGACCCTCATGCACATCCTGGCCGGCCTCGACAAGCCGACCACCGGCGACGTGTCGATCGCGGGGACGACGATCACGACCCTGGCCGACACTCCCCTGACGAAGTTGAGGCGGACCCACATCGGCTTCGTGTTCCAGTTCTTCAACCTGCTGCCGATGCTGACGGCCAGGGAGAACATCGCACTGCCGCTCACGATTGCCGGCGAGAAGCCAGATGCGGACTGGTTCGCGGCCCTCGTCGACCAGGTCGGCCTGGCCGACCGACTGGAGCATCGCCCCGCCGAGCTCTCGGGCGGCCAGCAGCAGCGGGTCGCGATCGCCCGTGCACTCGTCTCTCGTCCGACCGTGGTGTTCGCCGACGAGCCGACCGGAAACCTCGACTCGGCGACCAGCGGCGACATCCTCGCCCTCATGCGCGCGTCGGTCGACGAGCTCGACCAGACCACGGTGATGGTCACTCACGATGCTCGAGCCGCGGCCATCGCCGATCGGATCCTGTTCCTGGCCGACGGCCTGATCGTGCGCGACCTGCCACGCTCTGAGCCGCACGCCGTGATCGCGGCGATGGAGGAGCTCGCGGCGTCATGATCCGGTTCGCGCTCCTGAGCTTGGCGAGTCGCAAGCTGCGGACCGCGCTGACCGCCCTGGCGATCGTGCTGGGCGTCGCGATGATGAGCGGCGCCTATGTGCTCACCGACACGATCGACAAGGGCTTCGACGCGATCTTCGTCGACTCGTACGCGGGCACGGACGCCGTCGTCACCGGAAAGGATCCCGGCATCGACTTCGAGGGGGAGTCAGCCCAGATCCCGCCCATCCCCGAGGAGACACTGGAGCGCGTTCGGGAGGTCGAGGGCGTCGAGGTCGCGACGGGCATGGTCCAGGACGACCAGGCGAAGGTGCTTCGCTCGGACGGTGAGGCGATCGACACCGGCGGTGCGCCGTCGTTCGCCTTCGGCATCGAGACCGCACCCGAGTACGACCGCTTCAACCCGCTCAGCATCGTCGAAGGGCGCTGGCCCGCCGGCCCGGAACAGGTCGCCATCGACGAGAGCACGGCCGACGACGAGGGCCTCGAGATCGGGGACCGCATCGGAGTGGCGTCCCTCGGGGAGACCCGGCAGTTCGAGATCGTCGGCATTGCCAGGTACGGCGAGGTGAGCTCGTTGGGCGGGGCGATCTTCACGATCTTCGACGTCCCCACGGCGCAGCGGCTGCTGGACAAGCAAGGGCAGCTGGACACGCTGCAGGTCGCCGCCGCGCCGGGGACGACCCCGGACGAGGTCCGGGAGAGCGTCCAGTCGGAGCTGGGAAGCGACTTCACGGTTCTCACCGGCGTCGAGCAGGCCGACGAGGCGTCGAGCGAGATCGCCACCTTCACGACGATCATCCGGTACTTCCTGCTCTCCTTCGCCGGGATCGCCCTCTTCGTCGGAGCCTTCGTCATCTTCAACACCCTCTCGATCACGGTCGCGCAACGGATGCGGGAGTTCGCGACCTTGCGCACGCTCGGTGCGACGCGACGGCAGGTGCTGAGGTCGGTGATCCTCGAGGCGCTCGTGATCGGCCTCGGCGCCTCGATCGTCGGCCTGTTCGGCGGCCTCGGGCTCGCCGTCGGGCTCAACCAGGTGTTCAAGGCACTCAACCTCGACCTGCCGCAGACAGAGACCGTGTTCGCCACGCGCACCATCGTCGTCTCACTGTTGGTGGGGACGATCGTCACGCTGATCGCCGGTCTCTTCCCCGCGATCCGCGCGACGCGGGTACCGCCGATCGCCGCGGTCCGCGAGGGCGCGACGATGCCGCGGAGCCGCTTCGCACGCTTCACGCCCTACCTCTCTGCCGCCGTCGTGGCGCTCGCGGTCCTCGCGCTCGGCATGGGATCACTGTCCGAGGGCATCGCCATCGGTGACCGGTTCGCGCTGCTCGGCGTCGGGGTTCTCGCCCTGTTCCTCGGGACCGCCATGCTCTCGTCGCGGCTCGTACGCCCCCTCGTACGCGTCGTGGGCCTGCCTGCGCGGCGGTTCGGCGGTGCGGCCGGACAGCTCGCCGAAGGCAACGCGCAGCGCAATCCGGGCCGAACGGCCTCGACCGCAGCGGCGTTGATGATCGGAATCGCCCTGGTGACGTTCGTCTCCGTCCTGGCCGACGGCCTGCGAGTCTCGAACAGCGATGCCATCGAGCGCCAGATCCAGTCCGACCTGATCGTCACCTCACAGGATGGCTACTCCGAGTTCCCGGCCGCCGCGGGCGACGCCGTCGAAGGCGTCGAGGGTGTCGGGTCGGTGAGCAACGTCCGGCAGGACGTCGCCGAGATCGACGGCGACGGGGCCGCCCTCACCGGCCTCGACGAGGGGATCAACCAGCTCTACGACTTCCGCTGGGAGGAGGGGTCGGACGACGTCCTCGCGCAGCTCGGTGACGACGGCGCCGTGGTGCCGAACAACGTTGCCGAGGACAACGGCATCGCCGTGGGCGACTCCATCGAGGTGCTCACCCCGGACAACACGCGGAGGGACTTCGTCGTCCGGGGTGTCTACGAAGGCAGCCCCTTCTACCCGCTGCTCGGCACGGCAAGCATCTCCCAGGAGTCCTTCGACACCTTGTACGAGCGGCCGCGCAACCGCTTCACACTGATCGATGTCGCCGACCCCGCGGCGGCTACCGGTGTGGAGGAGGCGCTCGAAGGCTTCCCGGACACCCGCATCCAGACCCGATCGGAATGGATCGACAAGGAGGACCAGGAGATCCAGCAGTTCCTGCTGCTGCTCTACGTCCTGCTGGCGCTGTCGGTGATCATCAGCCTCTTCGGCATGGTGAACACGCTCGCCCTGTCGGTCTTCGAGCGCACGCGAGAGCTGGGAATGTTGCGAGCAGTGGGACTGACGCGCAGGCAGACGCGACGGATGGTCCGCCACGAGAGCGTGATCACGGCACTGATCGGCGCGGCCCTCGGTCTCCCGTTGGGGATCGCCCTCGCTGCGCTCGTGACGCGTGCCCTGAACCAGTTCGACCTGCGCTTCGCCCTGCCGGTCGGTCAGCTGGTCGTGCTCACGGTCGTTGCCGTCGTCGCGGGGCTCATGGCCGCGATCACGCCGGCACGACGCGCTGCGAAGCTCGACCCGCTTCGAGCACTGCAGTACGAGTGAAGGAACGTCTTGTCGGTACGCCGATGCAGACTGTTCGGCATGGCGAGATTCGAGGATCAGGACCTGACGGACGCCGAGTTCCGCGAGTGCGACCTGACTCGGGTCCGTCTGATCGGGGTGGTGATGCAGGACGCCGTCATCGACGGGCTGGTCAGCAATCTGGTGGTCAACGGGGTCGAAGTGATGTCGTACGTCGAGGCCGAGCTGGACCGGCGGCATCCGGTGCGGCCGCTGATGCGATCGACCGACCCGGCTGACCTGCGGAAGGCCGAGCGGCAGCTGCGGGCCAGCTGGGCGGCAACGGTCGCGCGCCTCCGCGGCACGGCCCAGGGGTTGGAGCACCAGCGCGTCGGCGGCGAATGGTCGGCGGTGGAGACCCTGCGCCATCTCGTCTTCGTGCACGACTCGTGGTTCCGTCGCTGCTGCCTGGGATCACCTCAGCCGTTCACCGCAATGGGGTTGGCATCGGACTTCGTGCCTGACCAGGAGGAGCAGGGCCTGGATCCAGCGGCGGCACCTGGCCTCGACCAGGTGTTGACAGTGCGCGACGAGCAGGCCGCCGAGCTGGAGCGTTGGTTGGCGAGCGTGACGGCCGATGAGCTGTCGGCGGTCGCGCCGGTGCCTGCCGGACCGGGCTGGCCGCCGTACGCCGCGGGGAAGACGGTGCTCGAGTGTCTGCACGTGGTCCTGAACGAGGAGTGGGCGCATCACGGGTTCTGCGTGCGCGACCTCGATCTGCTGGAGGGGTGACCGCGCGCCTTGGGTTGCACGAGCGTCCGCACGGGAACCGCGAGTGGACCACTCCCTGCGGTCGACGGCATGCCAGTTGGCGACGTTCGGCTAGACCCGTCCGCGATGGTCACCGGGACCGGATTCACGCGCGACAACGTCGATCAAACGCGCACCGGGTCGACCACCAGCACCCCGTACGCGACGGTATGCAGCGCCTGCCACGGATGCCCTCGCTGGGCCCAAGGACGGGCGCATGACCCGCGGCCACCCGATTCGGCACTCACCGAGTGCCTCACTGCGCGGCTCACCGCCGCTGACGCGCGCATCTGGACGCCCGACTTCGCGGCAAGGCCTGCTGACATCCTGCTGAGATTCGGTCCCATCAAGCATCAGAGGCGGTCTCCGGTTCGCTCCGAAAACCCCCCCTCTGACCTGCTGTTCCATTTTGTAGCGGGGAGAAACGCACAGATCTGCGCTCGTCCCATCCGCCGTCGCCACTCCCCCGCCCCGCAACGCGCTTGCGTGACGTTGCCGGTTGCATCGTTCACTCGGACCGCGGATCGCAATTTCGCAGCCGAAGGTGCGTCCGCCCAATCGGACGTCACGAGATGGTCGGCTCCATGGGCAGAGTTGGTGCCGCCGGTGACAACTCCGCTATGGAGTCCTTCTCCAGCCTGCTGCAGAAGAACGTCCTGGACCGCCAGTCCTGGGCCACCCGCGAGGACCTACGGCTCGCGATTGTGACCTGAATCGAAAGGACCTACCACCGCCGCCGCAGGCAAGACGCTCTCGGCCGGTTGACCCCATCGAGTACGAAGCAATCATGACCACACCAGCCACTCAGGCTGCGTGACCCAACCTGTCACCTGATCGTGCAGCAGACCCATTCGCTCTCGCGCAGGCTGACAAGCAGGCGGTTCAGCGAACGTTTGCCCCCGCGGCTAACGCGATTGCGAGGATCGCGGCGACGACAAAGTCCACGGCTGCGCAGAATGGCGGCCACCATCGGGTGCCGGTGACAAACTGTGTGCGGTGTTGCCAAAAGTCTTTGAGGCCGTGGCCCGTGAATCCGGCGACCAGGAGCCAGGCTGGTCCGGTGACGGCGGCGGCGGCGACAACGACGAAGACCGTGGCGACGGCGACCTCGGCTGCGATGACCTTCCAGCGTCCGTCGGCCACGCTGAACCCGATGTAGACGGCAGCGATGAAGACCAGTCCGAGGGCGTAGACCGTGGCCGGAGTCAGCCACCAGAAGGCGAACGGCGTGGCAGCCTGGGCCACACCGATAACCGCCCCAGCGACCAGCGGCACACGTAGGCCCTGGGGGCCTGTGTCGGCCGTCATTGCGCGTTTGGACGCATGGTGAGCAGGCACGTCACCCTCGTTCGACACGAGCCCACATTAGCGGCAACAGGGGTCGCGACGGCTCTGGCCGAGGTGCAGACAGGGTGTGGGGATTCGGTCGGTACGGGCTAGGGGTCGACGCTGAAGCTGAACATCATTCCGCTCTCGTGGTGTTCGGCGATGTGGCAGTGCGCCATCCAGAGACCGGGGTTGGTCACGTCGAGGAGGATGTCGACGGTTTCGCCGGTGCGCACGAGAACGGTGTCTTTCCAGACGAGGTTGGGCTCGACGGTGTCGTCGCGGCTCATGACAAGGAAGCGGCCCGCGCCGTGGATGTGGAAGGGGTGGTGCATGGGGTGGTCGGAGTCCATTTCGTTGACCAGCCGAATCTTCACCTGATCGCCGACCTTGAAGTGCCAGTCGATCGCATGGTTCTCCCCACCTGTGCTGCGGTCGACGAGCTTCCAGCGCATGTTGGCCGGTGTGGTGATCCGGTTGACGTCGACCATGTCGTCTTCCCACTCGATGCCACCAGTTGCCTCATGGCTGTGACCGCCGGCGTGGCCGTGCTGCTGGTCGGTCGCGTGGTGCTGGGCGTGGGTGGGTTCGTCGCCGTGGTGTTCTTGGGCCTGGTTGACGAGTTGCGACGGCATGAGCTTCATCCCGCATTGGGGGCAGCGGTCGGGTGAGTCGCTCACCACGTCGGGATGCATCGGGCAGGTGTAGGTGGCGGCAACGGCAACCAGCTTCATGCCGCAGTGCGGGCATCGGCCTTGGTCGGCGGTGATGACTTCGGAGTGCATCGGGCAGGTGTAGGTGAGGGCGACGGAGATGGCCAGCAGCTTCATTCCGCAGTTGGGGCAGGTTCCCTCATCGGCGCTGATCACCTCGGGGTGCATGGGGCAGGAGTAGACGATGGGGCCGTCGGGCACACCCATGTCCATCTCAGCGACGAACGCGAGCGTCTTGTCCGGTGCCACATCGCGGTACCGGTCCAGCCGATCCCGTTCGGCTGTCATGTCGGCGTTGGTGCGAAGCACCTCGAACTGCTTGCTCAGCTCCGGCTCGGCCGGGGCCTCGCCAACGGTGACTGACGCCAGGGGATAGGTGCGCTCTGGATGCCGGTGCTCGAGGGTCACGAGCCCAGGCTGGTCGAACAGGACGTCGACGACGATCCGCTCCGACGGCGCGAGCATCACCTCAGTCACGAAGGCTTCCTGCTCGACCCTGCCGCTGTCACCACCGACCAGCTTCATCCGGGCCTTGTCGAAGCCCACATTGAAGACCCGCGTGTTGGCGGTGTTGGTGAAGTAGAAGCGCACCACCTCCCCGAGGTCGGCCGACAGTTCAGCGGCGACGTCACCGCCGATGAGCATGGTGTTGCCGAACCGCCCCATCGCCACGTAGGTCGTCTCGGTGCGGCTGAACGACGCGATCTGACCGTCCTCGAGCAGCACGTCATCGAGGGTGAGCAGCTCCTCCCGGTTCACCGGGGGCCAATAGTCCGGGTCCGATGGGACGACCACGATGTTGCCGTACAGGCCCATCTCCTGGCCGTAGTCCTCGCGGATGTGCGGGTGGTACCAGTACAGGCCGGGATCGTGGAACTGCAGTCGATAGCTGAAGCTCTGACCCACCTGCATCGGTGTCTGGGTCTCGTGGGTCCCGTCATAGGCGTTCTCGCAACCGCAGCCCGTGCCAGTGCACGGTGGCCTCGGTGTCAGCCTCGTTGGTCACGTTGATGACCACTTCCGAACCCTGCTGGACCCGCAGGGTGGGCCCGGGCACCGACCCGTTGTAGGCAAGCATGCGCACAGTCGCATCGCCCAGCCGTTTGACCATCGGAGCGATACCCAGGTCGAACTCCTCCCCGTCTGCGAGAGAGACGACCTCGGATGGTTGAGACTCTGGAAGGTCACGTATGTCGGTGGGGAAGTTTCCGCGATTCTCAATCTCGGGGTGGTCACTGTGGTTCGGCATGATCGGACTCCTCCTGGCTTTCTCCCGCGTCGGCGTGTGCACGATTGGCTGCCTCTGGCCGCAGTTTGCGGCTGTCGGCCAGGGTCTGGATCTGTGTCGCGATGTACTCGGCGTCGTCCTTCACCCAGCCGAGCAACGCTGAGCCGCGGGTGTGTTGCCAGTACAGGCCGAGAAAGTAGAGTCCCGGCACGTTGGTTACCCCCCTGTGGTGGCGGACCCGTCCTTCGGCATCCAGTACCGGGGCCTCGATCCAGGAGTAGTCGGGCTGGTATCCGGTGGCCCATACGACTGCGTCGACGCGGAGCTGGGTGCCGTCAGCGAAGCTCACGGTGTTGTTGCGACGCGCTGACCGCTCTCGGATGCAGGTCGACACCGAGACGCCGAGCTGCTTTGGGCTTGAGCCGATGAGTGTCTCCCGCTCGCTCAGCCGGCGCCCGAGACGTGAGTCGACAGTCATCTTGAGCAACCCTGTCTTGGTGAGCCACCAGAACAAGTCGCGCTGCCAAACCTTCTGGGGCAGCGGCGTTTGCCGTGAGCCGACCGAGAGATGGACCGCGTGTGTGCCGGTGAGCTCCGCCGCGATCTGGAAACCGGTGTTGCCCCCACCGACAACCAGCACGGTCCCTGCCGGGATGTCCCGCGGTTGCCGGTACCCCGTGCTGTGCATCTGGAAGACCTCAGGTCCGAGCTGACCGGCCAGCGCCGGCGTGAACGGCAGCTGGAACGGACCGGTCGCCACGACGACCTGGTCGGCCCTCACTGTCCTGTCGCTGCACTCGAGCTGAAACCCATCATCGATCTGGGTCAACGACCTGACGGCACTGTTCAAGACCACCGGGAGCCTGTAGGTCTCCGCATACGCCTTCAGATATGAGACCACCTCGTCACGAGTCGGGTAACCGTCGGGATCCCCCGGGAAGCTGAGCTCGGATAGTGCGTCATACCGGCGCGGCGTGAACAGGGCAAGCGAATCCCACCGGTCCTTCCATGCCGCCCCCACCGAATCGGCGGCCTCGAGAATCAGGAACCGGCGGCCTTGACGTGCCAGAAAGAACCCGATCGCCAGCCCAGCCTGACCCCCGCCCACCACGACGACCTCGACTTGGTCACCATCGGGGACCTCTCGCGATGGAGCGCCTGTTACCCCAGCGGACGGTTCGGGCGACTCCGGGCTATCTCCGCGGTCCATGCTGGACCCCTCCCCTCGATGCTTGCCTGCCTATCACCGACTCGAGGGGACCCTCGGCGGTTGCTTCCGCCGCGCTTCGCCCCGGAGTCTCGCTACGATCCTGTGCTCCAGCGGGCAGGAACGCAATGGCGGCTTGCAGAGCGGAGTAGCCCAGCACGGCTTACCCAAGCTCGAGGTCAGGAAAATCAGAGTGACGGCAGCCGATCAGACCGCCGGGACTGGCGACCAACGCGGTTACGCCGGATGGTGCTCTCGTGACCAGCGGTGGTCACCCCACGCGATGGGGGCGCAGGACATCAGCACCGGTGCGATCGATCTCACCACATGCGCTGATTCGTCATCGTGCGAGGGTCACACCCGCTTCGCGAGGCGCAGCACGGCCGTCTGCACGCTCGTCGACCACAAGGACCGCTGACCGCTCGACGGCACGCTACCGCCGTTCAACTGCTCGGGTCGCACGTGCATTGGAGCTGCCTCTCTCAAGAGATGCGTTGGTCAGGTCACACGGGTCGGACGCAGGTGCATTGGCACGCCGCGAGGGTTCCCGCGGCGCTCCGTGTCTCGTCGTCGAGCAGGGTGTCGCCGAGGGAGGCGCTGGCGAGGACTCCAACCTCGTGGTCCCCTGCCTCGGTCTCGACCTCCGCTTCATGCGGCCATAGTGCCAACGCGGCCACGGAGCCGATAGCGGTGAGGGCGGCGAGGATGGACCAGGTCAGAGTGAACCCCGAGGTCGTTCCTATCCAGCCGGCGATCGGGTAGGTGATCAGCCAGGCCACGTGTGACAGGGAGAACTGGGCCGCGAACACCTCGGGTAGGGCGTCGGGATCGACCGAGCGCCGGAGCACGCGCCCGGTAGGTGTGACGATCAGCGCCATCCCGCCGCCGATCAGGATCCAGACGGTGCCGGTGGCCGCCCACGACATGATGTCTGTGGCGCTGAGAGTCGCGGCCGAAGTAGCGCCGACCACGAGCGCGGCGGCGCCGGTCGTCATGACGGTACGGTCCGCGACCCGGTCGAGGACGCGTGGGAGCACGAGCGCGACCACGAGGGCTCCCCCGCCAGAGGCGGCGAGCATCCATGCGACGTCGGCTTGGGTGCCGCCGAGACTGTCCCGGACGTAGTTGACGGTGTTGACGATCACGATCGCACCCGCCGCGGCCACGACCAGGTTCAACGCCATGATGCCGCGGAGTCTCGGGGTGGCGGCGAAGAGCTTGATGCCAGATGTGACCCGGTCCCATGCGTTTGCGTGGGCGCTGGCGCGTGCGTTCGGAATCGCGGTGGAGAGCACCAGGAACGCGGATGCTGCGAACCCGATCGAGGTGCCGACGAACAGCCAGTTGAACGACATGAACGTCAGGGCAAGCGCGGCGAGCACCGGGCTCAGCAGGCTCTCCATCGTGTAGGCGACCTGGGAGGCCGAAAGTGCCCGGGTGTAGTCGCTCTCCTTGGTCACGATGTCGGGTATGACCGCCTGGAAGGTCGGGGTGAAGGCTGCTGAAGCCGACTGGAGCACCGCGATCAAGACGTAGATGTGCCAGACCTCGGTGATGAACGGCAGTGCAAGCACCACCGCGGCGCGAACCGCGTCGAGCGCTGCGAGGAACACCCTCCGGGGAAGTCGGTCGACGTAGGCAGCGGCTAGCGGGGCGATCACGACATACAGCACCATCTTGATCGTCAAAGCGGTCCCGAGGACCGCCCCCGCGTTGCGGCCGGCGAGGTCGTAGGCGAGCAGCCCGAGCGCGACAGTGGCCAGTCCCGTGCCGAACAAGGCGATGATCTGGGCGCTGAAGAGCTGGCGGTAGTCGCGGATCGCGAACACGCTCATGACCGCTCCTTTCTAAGCTGGGAGCAGTCGTGTTCGCTGCTCGTGGGCTCTGTTCGTTAGTCGGGCCACCCGTTGTCCAGACCGTGGAAGTCGCCGGCGTGGTAGCCGTTGTGGGTGGACCCAGCCCCGGCAGGTGCCGGACGCCTGGTCGATGAAGATCGTTGCCGTGATCTCGTGCGCTTTCCTAGTGTGGTTCCGGCCGGTGCTGTGTTCGCTGGCCGGTGATCCCGATGGGCCCAATCTGCGCCGCTGTGCTGGCTGCGCCCTGTCCGTCGACTGTCCGCGGTCGGCGCGCGAGGTGCAGTGCCCGATGGGGTGGACAGCGACTGGACAGCGGCCGTTCGCACTCTTGGCTCACCGAGCTCGACCCGAGTGGCTCGGGGAAGCGAGTACTGGCATGAGGCACATCGAACTGAGGGTCGCCGGCATGACCTGCCGACGGTGCGTACGTGAGGTTACCGCGCTGCTGCGTGACGTCCCCGGTGTCACGCAGGTCACCGCCGACAGCAGCCGTTCAGTGGTCCGGGTCTCCGGCTCGATGAGCGAGTCCGACGTGCATGCCGCGTTCACCAGCACCACGTACGCGCCGCGGGTCCAGGTCGGCGGGAAAGGCCGAGTGGGACCTGTGAACCTTCCGCCAACTTTCGCCCCGCCTTGCTGTTCCTCCCCCGTGGACCTCTCCGGCATCCATCTCACGGCAATGTCAGCAGACATCCTGCTGGCTCCATACGCAAGAGCCGGGCTCGTGGTGACCCACGAACCCGGCTCTGACCTGCGGTTTCACTTTGTAGCGGGGGGACGCCGCAGACCTGGGCTCGTCCTGTTGACCGTACCCACTCCCCCGCTGCGAACGGAGTCTGCATAGGCATCTGCCACCTCTTCGTCATGACCGGACCGAACCCCACGGCCAGGACACAGTCGAGGGGCATGGCTCTGCCGAGATCCGGATGCTCCCTGGGCGGAAGCACGCCTTCTGCCTTGCGCCTTGGCCCGGTTCTCAGCCGGAGCGGTCGGTGGAGTCTTCTCGGCTTGCCTCGCGTGCGTCGTCCGCGCCGTCGTGTTGGGTGGCGGCGTAGCTGGCAAGCAGGTTGAGCGCGTCGTGGGACGGGCTGTGAGGTTCGGCGACGTAGACGAGGAGGCTCTGGCCCTGGTCGGGCATGGGGAAAGACTCGTAGGAGAGGTCCAGGTCGCCGACCACGGGGTGGTGGAGTCGCTTGGTGCCGGTGGCGTGGATGCGTACGTCGTGAGATGCCCAGCGCGCCCGGAACTCCTCGCTCCGGGTGGAGAGCTCGCCGATGAGGTCGGACAGGTTGCGGTCGTAGGGGTCGCGGCCGGCTTCGGCGCGCAGGATGGCGACGGTGTCGTCGGCGGCCTTGCCCCAGTCGCGGAGGAACTGTGGGGCGCGGGGATCGAGGAAGGTGTACCTGGCGCTGTTGGGCTGCTCGTCGCCGGTGGCGAAGAACGGGGAGAACAGGGCCTTGCCGAGAGCGTTGCCACCCAGATGGTTGAGGCGGCCGTCGTGCACGATCGCGGGCGCCACGGTGATGGCGTCGAGGACGTACTGGACAGTAGGCCGGATCCGCGGGACCGGGGTGCGGCGACGGGGCGCCCGGGTCGCGCCGGAGGTGCGGACCAGGTCGAGCAGGTGCCGGCGTTCGGCCTCGTCGAGCTGCAACGCACCAGCGATGGCCTCAAGGATGCTCTCGGAGACCCCGGCTGCGTCGCCGCGTTCGAGGCGGGAGTAGTACTCCACGCTGACCCCGGCGAGCATCGCGACCTCGATCCGGCGTAGCCCGGGTACCCGGCGCCGGCCGGCCGGCGGCAGACCCGCCTGGGCCGGGGTGATCTTCGCGCGCCGCGACATCAGGAACTCACGGATCTCGGCTCGGTTGTCCACCCCTCCACGCTACGTGGGGTCCGCAGCTCGTGGGGTGCCCTGCTGGTGCACCCTTCGAGGGGGACTCCCATCGGCCGGTGCCCGGTGGTTCCGTTGATGTCGACAGCAAGAAACGGACGATCCGAAGGACACCCCCACATGACTGACAAGCAGGTCTGGCTCATCACCGGTGCAGGGCGCGGCATGGGCATCGACATCGCCCGCGCGGCCCTGGCCGCGGGCCACGCGGTCGTCGGCACCGCCCGCAACGCCGCCAGCGTCACCGACCGCGCTCGGCGAGCACGACGACCTCCTCGCCCTCCCGCTCGACGTCACCGACCCGCAGGCTGCCGAGGCTGCCATCGCGGCCGCGGTCGCGCGGTTCGGGCACCTCGACGTCCTCGTCAACAACGCCGGCAGCTTCTACGCCGGGTTCTTCGAGGAGATGGCACCTGAGGACTTCCGCGCCCAGATCGAGTCCACCCTCTTCGGGCCGGTCAACGTCACCCGCGCCGCACTGCCACAGATGCGCGCCCAGCGCTCAGGGCTGGTCGTCACCATCTCCTCGACCGCGGGCATCGCCTCGACCGGCGACTTCCTCACCGCCTACGCCGCCTCGAAGTTCGGCGTCGAGGGGTTCATGGAGGGCCTGGCCACCGAGGTCGCACCGTTCGGCATCAAGACGATGCTGGTCGAGCCCGGCTTCTTCCGCACCGAGCTCCTCAGCGCCCAGTCGACCAGCTACGCCGAGCCGTCCATCGAGGACTACGCCGAGCGCACCCGCGCCACCGTCGCGGGTTGGCAGAGCATGGACGGCAAGCAGGGCGGCGACCCCGCAAAGCTCGCCGACGCGTTGGTCCAGCTCGTCGCCCTCGACGAGCCCCCCGTCCGGTTCGCCGCCGGCGCTGACGCCGTCGAGCTCTTCGAGACCAAGGCCCAGACCCTCCTCGACCAGGCCAACGCCCA
>CAWIKJ010000002.1:0-11116 GCA_963836745.1 uncultured Actinomycetota bacterium | reverse complement strand
GCAGGATTTATTGTCTTGAACGCTCTGCTGTTGGGGCCCTGCCCGTCGATGAACTCGCCGTTGACGAACAGGCCGTACGACGGCTTGATGTCGACGATGCCGCGGGACTCGGGTGCCGGTGCGTAGTCGAAGCCTTGCTTCTTGGTGGCCATGTCGATCAGTCCAGGGTGAAGTAGTCGGGACCGGAGTAGACGCCGGTCGTGAGCTTGGTGCGCTGCATGAGCAGGTCGTTGAGCAGCGTGGAGGCGCCGAACCGGAACCAGTCGGGGTCGAGCCAGTCGTCGCCGGCGATCTCGTTGACCATCACGAGGTACTTGATCGCGTCCTTGGTGTTCTTGATGCCGCCGGCGGGCTTCACGCCGATCATCTGGCCGGTCTGCTCGCGGAAGTCGCGGACCGCCTCGAGCATCACCAGGGTGACCGGCAGGGTGGCGGCGGGCTGCACCTTGCCGGTGGAGGTCTTGATGAAGTGACCGCCGGCCATCATCGCCAGCCAGCTCGCGCGGCGGACGTTGTCGTAGGTCTGCAGCTCGCCGGTCTCGAAGATCACCTTCAGGTGAGCGCTCCCACAGGCCTCGCGGACGGCGACGATCTCGTCGTACACGCGCTTGTAGCGGCCCGAGAGGAAGGCGCCGCGGTCGATGACCATGTCGATCTCGTCGGCACCCGCCTGCACGGCGTCCTCGGTGTCGGCGAGCTTGATGTCGAGGGCGGCGCGGCCGCTGGGGAAGGCCGTGGCGACGGCGGCCACCTTGACAGCGGAGCCGCCGCTTCCAAGAACTTCCTTCGCCACCGCGACCATGTCGGGGTAGACGCAGACCGCCGCGGTGGCCGGGCAGGTCGGGTCGGCGGGGTCGGGGTGCATCGCCTTCGCGGCGAGCGCTCGTACCTTGCCGGCGGTGTCCTGGCCCTCGAGGGTGGTCAGGTCGACCATCCGGATGGCCAGGTCGATGGCCCACGCCTTGGCGGTGGTCTTGATCGAGCGGGTCCCGAGTCCGGCCGCCCGCGCCTCGGCGCCGACCTGGTCGACGCCCGGCAGGCCGTGCAGGAACCGGCTCAACGTGTCGTCGTTGCGGGTGATGTCGGAGAACTGTGCCGTTACCCGGGCGGCCTCCGACGATGCCATCTTGTTATCGATGGTGGAGAGCTCGTCACCCGACCCAGCATAGGGTTGCGTCACCACGACTGGGGAATCAGGCAAAGGGGCGGTGATGAGCCAGGACGCGAGTGCCGGGAGCACTGACTCGGGATACACAGAGAAGTTCCCGCCGACCAGTGGACGCGTGATGGGCGTGCTGGCGGTCGGCCTGGCCGTGGCGGTGTGTGTCTATGCGATCGTCGACAGCCGGGGTGGGTTCGAGGCACCGGTGGCGTGGGGCGCGGCCTTCGCGGCGGTGGTCTCGTACGCCTCCCTGCTGCGGCCCGCCGTCCGCGTCGATGCGGGTGCCCTCATCCTCCGCAACATGATCGACAGCAACGTCATCCCCCTCGCGCTGATCGACGAGGTGGTGGTCCGGCAGGTGCTCGTCGTGCGCGCCGCCGAGAAGCGGTACGTCTCCCCGGCCATCGGGAACTCCTTCTTCCGCACGATCCGCCCCAAGACCGCCCGCGACGGCGAGACCGAGCTGACCTACCCCGACTACGTCCGGGACCGGATCCTGCACCTGGCCGACGGGGCGCGCCGACGCGCGGGTTCGGGTGACCTGCCCCCCGTACGACGCCTCTGGGCCTGGCCGGAGATCGCCGCGCTCGCGGTCACGGCCCTGGGGTTCGTGGTCTCGCTCGTTCTGAGCTGAGACCCGTCAGATGCCGAGGGCTGCCTTGACGTCGCCCTTGATGGCGTCGAGTCGACCGGCCGCGGCGATGCGGGCGGCGTCCACGCCGTCGTCGGGGTGCACGGGGATGACGACCTCGAGGTAGGCCTTGAGCTTCGGCTCCGTGCCGGACGGGCGGACGATGACGCGGGCCCCCTCGGCGAGCCGGTACCTCAGGCCGTCGGTGGGCGGCAGGTCGGCCGAGCCCAGCGACAGGTCCTCGACCGACTCCACGGCGAGTCCGCCCAGCGAGGACGGCGGAGCGTCCCGGAGGCGGGACATGGCGTCTGCGATCAGCGACAGGTCGGAGACGCGGATCGAGAGCTGGTCGGTGGCGTGCAGGCCGTGGTGGGCGGCGATGTGGTCGAGCACGTCCATGAGGGTGCGGCCGTGGGCCTTCTGGATCGCCGCGATCTCGCACAGCAGCAACAGGGCCGAGACGCCGTCCTTGTCCTTCACGTGTTCGGGATCGACGCAGTAGCCGAGCGCCTCCTCGTAGCCGAAGGCCAGGCCGGGCACGCGGCTGATCCACTTGAAGCCGGTGAGTGTCTCGGCGTACGGCTGCCCGTGCTCGGCCGCCATCTTGCCGAGCAACGACGACGAGACGATCGAGCAGGCGTACGTGCCTTGCTTGCCCTGCTGCAGTAAGTGGTGGCCGAGCAGCGCGCCGACCTCGTCGCCTCGCAGCATCCGCCACCCGTGCTGGCTCGGGACGGCCGCCGCGCACCGGTCGGCATCCGGGTCGTTGGCGACCACCAGGTCGACGTGGTGGGTCTCCGCCAGTGCCATGGCGAGGTCCATCGCGCCGGGCTCCTCGGGGTTGGGGAACGCCACGGTCGGGAACTCGGGATCCGGCTCCTCCTGCTGCTCGACCACTGACGGCGCCTCGAAGCCGGCGGTCTCCAGCACTTGAAGCACGGACGTGCCACCGACGCCGTGCAGCGGCGTGTAGACGGTCCGCAGGTCGCGCGGCCCGTCTGCCGCCAGGCCGGCGACCGTGTCGAGGTAGCGGTCGACGATGTCCTCGTCCAGCACTCGGCCGGAGGCGCCGCGGGGGACCTGGGCCACGGGCCCGACCGCGGCGATGCGCGACGCGATCTCGGCGTCCGCCGGCGGCACGATCTGGCTTCCGTCACCGAGATAGACCTTGTAGCCGTTGTCCTGCGGCGGGTTGTGGCTGGCGGTCACCATCACGCCGGCCACGCAGCCGAGCTCGCGGATCGCGAACGCCAGCAGGGGAGTGGGCAGCGGCCGCGGCATCACCAGCGCCTTGAAGCCGACGCCCGTCATCACCTCCGCGGTGTCGCGCGCGAAGACGTCGGAGTTGTGGCGGGCGTCGTACCCGATCACCACGGACGCGCCGGCCGGGGCGCCGGTGTCCGTGAGGTACGCCGCCAGGCCGGCGGCCGCCCGGGTGACGACGACACGGTTCATCCGGTTCGGGCCTGCGCCGAGGGCACCGCGCAGGCCGGCGGTGCCGAACTCCAGCGTCCCGTCGAAGCGGTCGGCCAGCTCGTCGGACTCACCCTGCTCGATCAGCGCCTCGAGCTCGGCACGGGTCGCGGGGTCGGGGTCCTCGGCCGCCCAGGCCCGGGCGCGCTCCAGCAGGTCGCTCATGGACGGAGGTTAGTGGGGGAAGTGCGTTGCATGATGACCACGTGACCGAGCTGCCACCACCGCGCGACCTCGAGGCACCCGTCGGCGACCTGGTGCTGGAGCTCGCCGGCCACCTCGGTGAGGCGGCCGTGGTCGAGCTCTGCGTCGAGCTGCTGCGCGACGGTGACAGGGAAGCGCACCCCGAGGTGATGCCGTACTTCACCGGGCTGGTGTTCGAGGAGGGATCTCCGACAACGGACCCGAAGCACTGGAAGGACTACTGGGTGCGCACGTGGGGCGCCCGGGGGCTGCTCTACGTCTGGGACGACTCGGCCGCCCCGGCGGTGGTCGCGGGGCTCGACGACGAACACTGGCGACCGGGCGAGATGTGCCTGAAGGTCGCGACCAAGCGCGAGATCGGCGAGGCCGGGCCGGGCGCCGCAGTGCTGGCCGTCGAGGGTGAGCTGCCCCGGGTGCGCGTGCAGGCGCTGCGCACCCTCGGCGCGGTCGGCGACACCGAGCACGTCGACGTCGTCCGCGACCTGCTCGACGACGATGAGCCGGCCGTCCGGCGTCAGGCGGCCCGGTCGTTGACGCTGCTCGCCCGGCGGCTCGACCTCGAGGTCGACAGCTTCTGACGGTCAGAGCAGCCAGTCGGTGGCCAGGTCGAGTGCTTCAGGAAGGTCGAGCTCGGCGCCCTCCTGGGTGCGGGCCGACCGGTCGTCGGGGGACATCTCGTCGAGCGCCCTCCCGACGCGTCGCTGCCGCAACAGCACGTCGGCGTGCACCTGGACGGCGCCGGTGTCGTCCATCGCCCGGTCGGCCGCACCCACCAGGACGGCTGCCTCTGGGAGCCGCCCGATCGACACCGCCAGGGCAGCCAGGCTGTCCAGCAGCTCGACGAGACGGGACTCCGCGTCGTGCGCGCGGAGCACGGGCAGAGCGTTGCGGAGCAGCGACCGCGCCTCCTCCGTGCGCCCGTCGGCGATGGCCAGGTCGGCCAGCGTGCTGTCGACCCATGCCTCCTCGAGCTCATCGCCCGCAGCCAGCTCGCGCTCTTCAGCGAGGCACCGTCGGGCGGTGGCGAGGTCGCCGAGGTCCATCGCCACGATCGCGCGGTTGTGAAGCGGGATCCGCAGCGAGAGCGTCGGGTCGGCCAGCCGCCGGCGCAGGGCGATGACCTCGTCGACCAGCGGTGCCGCCGCCGCGGCGTGGCCCGCGTCGCGGGTGAGGCCGGCCAGGCTGTTGAGGACGCGGGCCAGCCAGGCATCGTCCCCCGTCGCCTGCAGCAGGCGGTGGCTCTCGGTGCAGGCAGCCATCGCCTCCTCCGAGCGTCCCTGCTCCCCACGGCAGATCGCGAGACCGTAGTACCCGCGACCGCGGAGATGGTTGTCCGCGTCGGACGCACGGTCCAGCGCGAGCTCGACCCAGGCGAGGTCCTCGTTGCGGACACCCGTGCGGTACCAGAAGATGGTCAGCGCCGTGGCCAGCCGCAGCAGGTCCACCCAGGCCCCTGCCCGCTCGTCGTGCTCCATCGCGGCGCGGAGGTTGGCGCGCTCGGCCCGGAGCCGACGGATCAGCGCCGTCGACGAGGCGCCGGCCATGCCGGGGCGGGCCCGCTCGGCGAGCGCGAGGTGGTAGGCCGCGTGCCGGTCCCGTACGCCGTCGCGATCGGGGTCGTCCGCCAGGAGCTCGAGGGCGTAGGCGCGAATGGTCTCCAGGAGGCGGAAGCGGTCGGCCTCGCGCACCAGCAGGCTGGATCGCAGCAGCATGGTCAAGTGCTGCCGGCCGACTCCCACGGCCTCGGCGGCGTCGGCCTGGAACCCGCCGGCGAACACGCCGAGCCGGCCCAGGGCTCTGGCCGTGTCCGCCGGGAGGAGGTCGGCGCTCCACCCGATGGTCGCGCGCAGCGCCCGCTGACGACCCGACCGCTCCGGGGGCCCGTCGGACGCCAGGTCGAGCCTCGCAGCGAGATGGTCCGCCATCTCGTCGAGGGTCATCTCGCTCACTCGCGCCGCCGCGAGCTCGATGGCGAGCGGCAGCCTGTCGAGCCCGGCGCAGATCCGCTCGATCGCCGCGACGCGGCGTCCGTCGAAGCGATTGTCGGCCGCGTTCGCTCTCGCGGAGAAGAGTGCCACCGCGTCGTCCACGTCCAACGGGCCAAGTTGCCAGACGTGCTCGCCGTACACCCGCAGAGGGACCCGACTGGTCACCACCACCTGCACTCCGTCGCCCGCTCCGAGCAGGCGGGCCACCAGGTCGGCGGCGGGCTCGACCTGCTCGAAGTTGTCGAGCACGAGGAGGAGGCGCCGGCCGGCGACGTGGTCGACCAGAGGCGTCACCGCGTCCTCGCCCACGAGGTCGATCCCGAGGCTCTCTGCGACGGTCGGGGCGACCAGCCGGACGTCGTCGAGGTCTGCGAGCTCGATGAACCACACGCCGTCGGGGCAGGCGCCGGCCATCTCGTGGGCCAGGTGCAGCGCCAGGCGGGTCTTGCCGACGCCGCCGGGCCCGGTCAGCGTCAGCAGCCGGGTGCGGTCGGTCAGCAACCGGACCAGCTCGTCCCGGTCGGCACGGCGGCCGATCAAGGCGGTCCCCGGAGCCGGTAGGTGTCGGCGAGCCCGGAGGTCGGCGTCCTCCAGCCGGAGGGTCGGGTCGTCGCCGAGGATCGCCTCGTGGAGGTCGCGCAGAGCGGCGCCCGGGTCGAGGCCGGCCTCGTCCGCCAGCAACGACCGTCCCTCGGCGTACACCGCCAACGACTCGGCCTGGCGGCCGGAGCGGTGCAGGGCGAGCATCAGGTGTCCGCGGAGGTCCTCGCGGAGCGGGTACAGGCGGACCAGGCCCTCTAGTTCCGGTACCTGGCCGCGATGACGTCCCATCGCGAGCAGTGAGGCGGCCCTGGTGGCGCGCAGGTCGAGTCGGAGCTCTTCGAGCCGCGCGGCATCGGGCTCGATCACGGGAATCTCCCGCACGTCCTGCCAGGCCTGTCCCCTCCAGAACGCCAACGCGGCGTCGGCGGTCGTCGTGGCGGCCTCGTGCTCGCCCGCGCGGTGCTGCCCCTGGCTCGTCGTGATCCCGTCCTCGAAGAGGTCGATGTCGAAGCCTCCGTCGGGTACCTCGAGCCGGTAGCCGCGGCCGACGGTCGTCAGTCGTCGCCCCTCCGGTCCCAGCGCGCGCCGCAAGGCGGAGACGTACACCTGGAGGCTACGCAGCGGCTGGCCGGGCCCGCCGTGCGGCCAGAGCTCGTCGACCAGGCGCTCGACCGGCACCACGTCGGGCGCGAGGGCCAGCAGCACGGCGAGCAGGGCTCGCTGCTTGGCAGGCCCCAGGTCGACCACCCTGCCGTCGACCCGGACCTCCAGGGGCCCGAGCGCCCGGAACAGCGGCTCCCCGTCTGCCATGAGCCCAATCTGCCGCACCGCGGCGGGTGACCGGGTGGCTTCGGCCTCGAATTGAGCGTTCGTTGAGTGGTCACGTGCACCGTCGGCGCCCTCGACCACCAACCGTCCAGGAGCCGTCATGAAGCCGTCCTTCTCCCGTCCCGCCACCACGCTCGCCGCGCTGGCCATCGCCGCCGTCGGCGTCGTCGCCGTCGCCGAGCCCGCGTCCGCGGCCACCACCCGTCACGACGGGGCCGTCCGGTTCAACTGGGGCCGGAACTGCGAGAGCGTGCTCTACGGCTATCCCTACGTCGAGGCGGCCGCCGGCCTCGTGGCGAGCGTCGTGTACGACGACGCCGCGCCGCCGAAGGTCGGTGAGGTCTTCTACGTCGTGGTGGAGGGCGCCGGGGTCGGCGATCCTTACCCGTGCGTCGGCCAGAAGATGAAGGCCGACATCCTGCTGCCCGCGGGAGTCGACCTCGCGGTCTCGGCGGCGAACCCGATCCGGTGCGTCCGGTGGGACTACGGCGAGGGCGACCCTGTCAGCACGCCGGAAACCGCCCTCTGCCCGACCGCGCCGCAACCGCCGGAGCTGGGCGGCGCCGCCAGCTTCGGCACCGCCGACGGCTCCATGTGGGACATCCCCATGGGGCTCGGGTGGGAGGTCCAGGTGCCCGTCGTCGCCTCGGCATCGGGCTCCACCGCGGTGGAGTTCGCCGTGCGGATCGCGGACGCCGAGGACAACCCGGTCATCAACGTCACCTCGGGCTACGTGCCCGTCGCGCCGGCGAGCACCCTCCCGCCGATCATTCCTCCGTCGCCCGTGCCGGCCGAGGCAAGCGTGGCGGCGACCGTGGCTCCCGTCGTGAAGCTGGACAAGACCCGCGGCAAGGTGCCGGTGAAAGCGGTGGCCGGCCCGGTGGGCTCGACCGCGCGCCTGGCGGTGCGCGCTCGCGTCTCGGGCAAGTGGGTGGTCCTCGGCAAGACCGCCTACGAGGTGTCCGGTGCGACGGCGACCACGGTCAAGGTCCGGGTGGCGAAGAAGTGGCGCCAGGCCCTTGATGGCAAGCGGGTCAAGGCGAAGCTCGTCGCGAAGGTCACGGCACCGGGCGGCGACACGGCGACCACCGCGACCACGTTCGCGCTGAAGGGGTGAGCAGGATGCGCACCCTCTCCTTCTCCCGCACGGCCGCCGTCGCCGTGCCGCTCCTCGTCCTCACGGGCGGCATCGGCCTCGTGCCGGCGCCGGCGGAGGCGGCCTACCCCGGCGTGGCCGGCAGGATCTTCTTCCACAGCGACCGGGACGGCAACCCTCACATCTACTCGATGAACCCCGACGGCTCGAGGCTCGTGCGGCTCACGACCGAGGGCGCCAACACCAGTCCGGCGGTCTCGCCCGACGGCACGCGCCTCGCGTACATCCACGACGGGGACGTCTGGACGATGTCCATCGACGGGAGCGACCGTCTGCAGGTCACCGACACACCAGCGGCCGAAGCCACGCCGGCGTGGTCGCCCGACGCGACGCGGATCGCGTACGTCGTCCGGGCCGATGGGGGGACGGATCTGGAGATCATGTTCAAGGCCTCGGACGGGACGGGTGGAGCGACCCAGATGACCGACAACGCGTTCCCCGACACCGATCCTGCGTGGTCGTCGCCTCTGCCCGGGTGGCCGGACGGCCTGATCGCCTTCGAGAGCGCACGTACCGGGGACAGTGACCGCAACATCTACGTCATGGACTCAGGGGGTGGTGCGATCGTCAACGTGACGCCTCCGCGCGAGCACGACGGGGTGCCGTACCAGGGGCACGACGACTCTCCCTCGTGGAGCCCCGACGGCAGGATCGCGTTCACGCACACGTTCCTCCCCAACGCCGGCGGCCTGCCGGCGGTGTGGACGGTGACCGCCGACGGCTCCGGACTGTCCCGGCTGTCGACGGACCCGACAGTCTCGGCGTCCGAACCGGCGTGGTCACCCGACGGGAAGTACGTCGCCTACGTCGGCACGACCGGGACCGACCGCAACATCGCGCTGATGACCGCCGACGCGTCGCTCGCGGCGTTCATCGACACCGCCACCAGCCACGACATCGCCCCCGACTGGCAGGAGGACTCCGTCGACCCCCAGACCACGATCTCGGCCGGTCCCAGTGGTGCGGTGGTCGCGACGACGGCGACCGTGTCGTTCACCTCCGACGAGCCGGGCTCCGACTTCGAGTGCAGCCTCGACGGTCAGCCCTTCACCTCGTGCACGTCCCCGCGGACCTGGAACCAGCTGGCCGTCGGCGCGCATGGCGTCCGCGTGCGCGCGGTGGACCCGGTCGGCCGCACCGACGCGTCGCCGGCGACCGTGACGTGGACCGTGCAGGCACCCCCGCTCCCACCACCTCCTCCGACCCCGACCCCCGTGCCAGTCCCGACCCCCGTGCCCGTCCCGACTCCCGTGCCCACCCCGGTCCCGCCAGCGCCGCCCGCGACAGCCGCCTGGGTCGCCTCGACCGTCCGCCTCGACCAGACCGGGGGCCGGGTGCCGGCGAAGGTGTCGGTCAGTCCCCCGGGCTCGCAGCTGGAGGTCCGGGTCGTGGCCCGCGTCTCCGGGCAGTGGGTCCGCGTCGGCGGCCGCACCAGCGAGGTCGCGCAGGCGGGAACCTACAAGGTGAAGGTGCCGATCAAGCCCACGTGGCGCCTCCACCTGGACGGCCAGCGGGTCAAGGCCAAGCTCGTCGTCGCGGCCACCTCGCCGTCGGGCGTGACCGTCCACACCGCTGTGAGGTTCTGGCTGCGGGGGTGAGGCGGCGCAACGGGGCCGTCGGGACGGCCGGCGGCCCCGTTCGCGTCAGATGCGGGGCACGATCCGGCCGAGCAGCTCGCCCATTCGCGAGGCGGCCGCCTGGCCGGCCTCGAGGACCTCGTCGTGGTTGAGGGGTTCGCCGGAGAAGCCGGCCGCCAGGTTGGTGACGAGGCTGATGCCGAGGACCTCCATGCCGGCCTCGCGGGCGGCGATGGCCTCGAGCGTGGTGCTCATGCCGGCGAGGTGACCGCCGATCGCGCGGACCATGCCGATCTCGGCCGGGGTCTCGTAGTGCGGGCCGGGGAACTGCACGTACACGCCTTCGTCCAGCGACGGGTCGACCTCGCGGCACATCGCGCGCAGGCGGCTGGAGTAGAGGTCGGTGAGGTCGACGAATTTCGGCGCCCTCGATGGGCGAGCGGCCCGTGAGGTTGATGTGGTCGCTGATCAGCACCGGGGTGCCGGGCGTCCAGGTCTCCTTGAGGCCCCCGCAGCCGTTCGTCAGCACGATGGCGCGGCAGCCGGCCTGGGCCGCCGTCCGGACCCCGTGCACGACCGCGGCGACGCCGTGGCCCTCGTAGTAGTGCGTGCGGCTCAGGAACACGAGCAGCTGCTTGTCGCCGGACCGGATGCTGCGGATCTTGCCCGAGTGCCCGGCCACCGCGGCCGGGGCGAAACCCGGCAGGTCGGTCGTCGCGATCTCGGCGGTCGCCTCGCCGAGCGCGTCGACCGCCGGCAGCCAGCCCGAGCCGAGCACCAGGGCGACGTCGTGACGCTCGATGCCGGTCGTCTCGGCCAGGACGGCCGCGGCCTGTTTCGCGAGCTCGTACGGCGAGGGGCTGGGCGTCTCGGTCATGCGCCAGACCTTAGCGACGGGGTCGTGTGCCTGAGAACGCGCTAGGGCGCTGCGTGGGGCACACGACCCGGATGTGGGTGTTGGATCGGTCGCATGATCGACCACTTCGGCATCAACGTGACGGACATGGAGAAGGCCGGCGCCTTCTACGACGAGGTGCTCGGGGTCCTCGGCCACCGGCGCCTCATGGACTTCGGCGTGGCCGTCGGCTACGGCACCGACAAACCCGACTTCTGGATCTCGACCTTCGAGGGCGTCGGCCCCAACCGCGAGGTGCACCTGGCGTTCCAGGCGCCGGACGCCGACCACGTGCGCGCGTTCGTCGCCGCTGCCGTGGAGATGGGTGCCGAGGTGCTGCACGAGCCACGCTTGTGGCCGGAGTACCACGCGGCGTACTTCGGTGGTTTCGTCCGCGACACCGAGGGCAACAACGTCGAGGCCGTCACCCACCGCGGTGACGCGTGAGTGCGCCCGAGGACCCGCATGGCCACGTCGGTGTGGACCCCGACGCCGACCCGCCGATCGATTCCGGCTGGCCCAGGAGCCGGACGGGTCGGTCGGTCTGACCATGTGGGACGCCGAGGGACGGGTCCGCCTGAGGCTCGGCCTGGACAAGCACGGCCACCCGTCGGTGGAGCTGCTCGGCCCCAACGGCGGGCACGCCGGAGGGATCGGCT
>CAWIKJ010000001.1:0-18444 GCA_963836745.1 uncultured Actinomycetota bacterium | reverse complement strand
GTGCCGGGCGGCGCTACCTGCCTCCGGCCATCGCGTTGACGAGGGCCGTCGCCCAGCGGAACGCCACCGCGGCGTACGGGCTGAGGCCGTCGAGGCCGGGCCCCGGTCCGCCTCCCGCGTCGACCACCCGCTGGTAGTCCGCCACCTCGGAGACGAGACTGCCGACCGGCGTCTCGCGGCGGAAGGCGGCCGCGCGCAGGTCGTCGTCGATCTCGAGCTGGGCCTCGATCCGGTCGAGGTCGACCCCCAGCACCAGGTCGAGCGTCGACAGCAGTCCCGCGGTGAAGGCGAACGCCGGGTCGAGGCCGCGCTCCTGGGCGAGGAGCTCGCACATCCGCGCCCGCACCAGCCCGGTGACCAGCGCGTCGGTGTCGACCCGCCCGTGCCGCCCCAGCACGGTCACGGCCGCCCACCGCTGCAGACGACGGGTGCCCATCACCACCAGCGCCTCGCGCACGCTGCGGATCTGCCGTCGCAGGCCGCGCGGCCGACCGGCAGCGGCCAGGTTGAGCACCTGGGCGACCAGCCCCGGCTCGCTGCGCAGGATCGTCTCCACCCGATCCATGTCGAGGTCCTCGCTGAGCAGCTCGACGCCGAGCTGCAGCTGGGACAGCGCGGACGGCGCGATGGTGGAGCCCGCCGCGATGGGCGGTGCGTGCACCGCCCGGCCCACGAACAGGTCGAAGCCTGCCGCGACGGCCCAGGTCAGGTCGGCCTCGGTCTCGCATCCCCGGGCCAGCATCCGGACCGGGTGGGAGCGGCAGTGCTCCGCCAGCTCCACGGCCCGCTCCCACTCGCCCCCGGCGAGGTCGACCTCGAGGATGTCGACCACGTCCAGCAGCTCCCGGGTGACGTCGGCGGACCCGGCACCAGCGAGGGCGACGGCGTAGCTCTCGCGCTTGCGGGCGGCGCAACCGGCCAGCAGTCCGGGATCGATCGTGCCGTTCCGCACCTGGAGCACGGTCCGCCGTGGCGACAGCATCAACGGGCTCTCCCCGACCAGGAGCTCCCGCTCCACCCGGCAGAACGCCAGCTTGTCGCCGACGACCTCGTCGAGGCTGAAGTCGTGGGCGCGCAGCAGCTCGTAGACGGCGACCACGCCACTCTCGCTGCCGAGGTAGTCGCCCTCGGCTGGAGTGTGGGGGTCGTAGACCAGCTCGAACCCGGTGATCCGGCGGTCACGGTCGACGACGGGCCGCCGCGCCACCACCACGCCGGCAACGTCCTCGCTGTCCATGACGTCGCTCATCCCACCGACCCTTCTGGTTGTCGACGTCGGGAACGGCCGATGCTACTGCCGCCGCGGTCCGCCCATCAGCTAAACCGGCGCAGCGACCCAGAGCATGGGGTCTCCCCAGCCGAGCTCGTCGATGCCGTGCCGTGCGAGGGCGAGTGCGACCAGGGTGCGTCGGTGGGCCGCGAACGTCAGCACGTGGGCGATCATGCCGCCGTACGTGAAGACCTCGGCCGGCTCGCACAGGGCGTCGACGAAGGTGTCGTCGAGCCGGTTGGCCGCCACCACGTCGTGGACGTGGCGCAGGTACGTCGCCCCCTCCTCGGCCAGGCGTTGGCGCATCGAGGCCAGCGACTCGTGCTCCTCGACCGACCAGTCGTAGTCGCGGGTCGCCATCGCGGCGTTCCACATCCCCATCTGGCCGACCAGTCGGCTCAGCAGGGTCCGGATCGTCTGCCGGTCGTCGTCGACGTCGAGCTCGATCGGCTGGTCGAGCTGCTCGTCGGTGAGCCGCGACGCGACCCGGACCATCTCACCGGTGAGCCACACGTGGTGCTCCACCATCCTCGTCAGGAGCTGCATGCTGGTGACCTCGTCTCGTGCAGGCAGCCGCAGGCCGCCGGGTGGGTGGAAGTGGACCCCGCTGGGCGCGTCGATCTGCAGGTGTCCCGGCTTGCGGCGCCACTCCGCCGGCGCGACGCCGTACGCCTTGGTGAACGCGCGGGTGAACGCCTCGTGGGAGCCGTACCCGGCCTCCACCGCGACGTCGATCAGCGGCGCCGACGTGGTGACCATGCGGTAGGCCGCGCGCTCCAGGAGGATCCGGCGGCGGAACGCCTGCGGGGGCTCCCCCGCCACCGACCGGATCATCCGGTCGAAGTGGAACCGCGAGAAGTGGAACCGCCCCGCCAGCTGGTCGGCGGACGCGTCGTGGTCGTCGAGCGCGTCGGCGAGGTGCTCGACGAAGTCGGCGAACGTGTCCGTGGCCGTGGTCATGGGACCAGCCTCGGGTCCACCGCCCCGATCCGCTTGATCACGGTTGCGCGGGACGGAGCGCCCGGATCCGCTCGTCGAGCTCGCGGCGGTTGTCGCGACGTACCCGCACCTCGACGACCTCGATCCCACCGTTGGGAGACGCGAGCGCCTGCTCGAGCTCGGGGAGGGACTCGACCCGCCAGTGCGGCGTGCGGGTGGCGGCGCAGAGCGCGCCGATGTCGACCCCGTGGGGGGTGCCGAACAGCGCGTCGTAGCTGTCGGCGTACTGCTCAGCACCCTGCTCCAGCATCGAGAAGATCGAGCCGCCGTCGTCGTTGACGACCACGATCGTCAGGTCGGGCCTCGCCTCGCGCGGGCCGAGGACCAGGCCGTTCGCGTCGTGCAGGAAGGTCACGTCCCCCATCAGCGCCAGGGCCCGGCTGGTCGACGGCCGGCCGAGGGCGGCGCCGATCGCGGTGGAGACGGTGCCGTCGATGCCGGACAGGCCGCGGTTGGCGATGACCTTGCGGCGGTCGCCGACGGCGTACGGCGCGACCATCAGGTCCAGGTCGCGGATCGGGCTGGAGGCGCCGACGACGAGCAGCCCCTCGGGGGGCAGGGCGCGGCTGACCGCGCCCGCCACCTCGTAGGGCGTGAGGTCGGCCTCGCCGGCCAACAGGTCGTCGAGCCGGCGCGAGACCGACCGGTCGGCGTTGCGCCACTCCTCGAGCCAGGCCGGGTCGTCCGCCTCCTCGACGGCCGGCCGGCCGGAGCTGAAGCGCTCGGCGACGGGGAACGGCCGCTCCGACCACACCCCGCGGCTGCCGGCGTCGAGGACGGTGACGTCGTCGCGGGCCAGGAGCCGGCTGACCGGTCGGCTCAGGGTGGGGTGGCCGAAGACCACCACGCGCTCGATGCGTCGGCCGAGCTCGCCGTCGAGCAGCAGCCGGTAGCACCGCAGCGGGTTGGCGCCGGTGCGCGAGCCGCTGGTGGGTTCGGCCAGCAGCGGCCAGCCCGCCTGCTCGGCCAGCACCCGGGCCGGCGGTCCGGCGTCGTCACCGGCCACGACGACGGTGCGCGGTCCGGTGGCGATCGTCTCGTAGACCGCCGGTCGCATCTCCTGGGGTGGCTCGCCACGGATGACCGTCGGGACCCAGCGGTCGTCGGGGACCAGCGGCTCCTCGAGCTGCACGTTGAGGTGGACCGGACCCCACCACATCAGCCAGGAGGGCCCCTCCTCGAGGTCGATCGTCTGGACCAACGGGCCGAAGACCCCCACCTGGTCGGTGGTCTGGTTGGCGCCGGTGCCGCGCAGCGAGGCAGGTCGGTCAGCGGTCACCGCCACCAGCGGGACGCCGGCGTGGGCGGCCTCGAGCACGGCCGGGTGCAGGTTGGCGACAGCGGTGCCGGACGTGCAGACCACCGCGGCCGGCGGGCCCGTGCGCGAGAGGCCGAGCGCGAGGAAGCCGGCGGTCCGCTCGTCGATCCGCGTGTGCAGCCGCAGCAGACCGGCCTCGGCCGCGTCGTACGCGGCGAAGGCGAGCGGTGCGTTGCGCGAGCCCGGTGCGAGCACGACGTCCCCGACCCCGGCCTGGATGAGGCTGCCGACGACCGAGCGGGCGAGCTGCGTGGCGGTCACGAGGGTCGATCCTGCCGTACGTCGGCCAGCCGCCGTTCCCAGTGGGCGACCCGGTCGGGGTCGGCTGCGAGCCGGTCGAGCGCGGACGCGTCGATCTCCGGGCGGATCACCGGGAGCGCGCCGTCGACCGGCAGCAGCGGCGCGCACCGCGACGTCGTCGGTCAGCAGCTGGACGGTGGCGAGGCCGCACGCGTAGGGCAGCTCGGGCAACGCCGCCGCCAACGCGACCCCTGCCGCGATGCCGACGCTGGTCTCCAGCGCCGACGACACGACGACCGGCAGCCCGATGTCCTCGGCGATCCGCAGGCACGCGCGCACCCCGCCGAGAGGCTGCACCTTGAGCACCGCGATGTCGGCGGCGGCGAGGTCCCGGACGCGGTAGGGGTCGGCGGCGCGACGGATCGACTCGTCGGCCGCGATCGGCACGTCCACCCGCCGGCGCACGGCGGCGAGGTCCTCGACGCTCGGGCACGGTTGCTCGACGTACTCGAGGCCGGAGGCGGCGCGGTCCAGCACCCCGATCGCGGCGACGGCCGCGTCGACGTCCCAGCCGCCGTTGGCGTCGACCCGGATCCGGCCGTCGGGCCCGAGCGCGTCGCGCACCGCCTCGAGCCGGGCCTCGTCGTCAGCCAGGGCCTGACCGGGCTCGGCGACCTTCACCTTGGCGGTGCGGCAGCCACCGTCCCGGGTGATGCGGTGGGCGGTCTCCGGGTCGACGGCGGGCACCGTCACGTTGACCGGGACCCGGTCGCGCAGCGGTGCTGGCCAGTCGCCGGCAGCGGCCTCCTCCGCGCAGCGCAGCCACGGCTCGGCGACGGCCGCGTCGTACTCCAGGAACGGGCTCCACTCCCCCCAGCCCGCCGCGCCCTCGATCAGCACCCCCTCGCGCACCGTGATGCCGCGGAACCGCGTCCGCATCGGGATCGACCACACCCTCATCGCGCTCGCCACCCAGCGGTGGATCCTGCACGGTTCCCGGTCGCCCACACGGTGCAGGGAGCACCGCTGCTCTGCGGAGGGCTCGGTGCGCGGTGGATCCTGCACCGTTCGCTGTGACGAAAGGGTGCACCAGACACCGCTGCCCCCCGTCGCGCCCGTCACAGCCCCGCCGCCTGGCTTCTGCAGCGACAGCCGGTCCACCTTGCCGTTGTCGAGCAGCGGCAGCGCGTCGACCACCACGAGATCGCGCGGCGCCCAGGAGCGGGGATGGACGGCAGCCACCCAGTCGCGGGCGCTCGTCGAGGTCGAGCGACCCGACCACGAAGGCGACCACCCGGTGGCCCCACTCCTCGTCTGGCACGCCGACCACGGCCGCGTCGGCGACGTCCGGGTGCTGCCGCAGCCGGGCCGCGACGGCGGGGGTCGGCACGTTGACGCCGCCGCTGACCACGATGTCGTCGAGCCGGCCGAGCACGTGCAGCCGGCCGTCCTCGTCGAGCCGGCCGGCGTCGGAGGTCAGGAACCAGCCGTCGACCAGCGCCTCGGCGGTCGCGGCCGGGTCGCCGTCGTACCCGTCGAACAGGACCGGCCCGCCCAGCCGGATCCGGCCGTCCGCGCCGAGCGCGACCGCGACGCCGTCGAGCGCGTAGCCGTCGTAGACGCAGCCGCCGCAGGTCTCCGCCATGCCGTACGTCGCCACCACCCGGATCCCCGCCGTCTCGGCGCGCTGTCGCAGCCCGGTGTCGATCGGGTCCGCCACCGAGCAGCACGACGTCCATCGCCGCCAGCGCCGCGACGTCCGCCGGGGAGTCGAGCATCCGGTGGAGCTGGGTCGGCACCAGCGAGGTGTGGGTCGCACCGCCCCAGCCGTCGAGCACCGGCTCGTGGCCAGCCACCAACGACCGCGTGATCACCTGCACCCCCGCGACGTATGACGCCGGCAGCCGCAGCGCCCAGCGCCCCTCGCTCCCGACCCGGCGCGCCGTCGCGGCCACGCTCGCCAGCACCGCCTCCCGCGACAGCAGCACCCGCTTCGGCGTCCCCGTCGACCCCGACGTCTCCACGACCAGTGGCGGCGGGTCGGCGGCGTCGAGCCAGCCGCGGACCGTGGTGGTCACCTCCGCCGGGTCGCCGGCGATCGTCAGCGGCTCCATGGAGGGAACGCTAGCGGGGACCCACTGCGGCACCATGTCGTCATGCGGTTCACCGAGCACGAGCTGACCCTGGCGGTCACCGCCGCCGCGAAGACGGCCCTCGCCGCCCGCAAGGACGTCCGACGCGGCCGGCAGGACGTCGAGGAGGTCTGGGAGGCAATGACGCGCTACCAGCGCTATCAGGTCCTCGACGGGGTCGGAGGCCAGGTCCTGGCCGTGCTGGTGGCGTTGCCCGACGTCGACGTCGCGCCGGGCACCCGACCGACCTTCACCGACCGCCAGGTCCTCGAGACGGTCGAGTCGGTCGTCGGCGACGACCTCGGACGGATCCGGCGTGCCGTGGCGCTCGCCGCCCGGGTGGCGCTGGTCAAGGCCGCCCTGGCCGGGCTGCCTCCTCGTCAGGATCCCGACGCGTTGGTCGTGCCCGATCACCTGTGATCGTGAGAGGGCGTGATGAGCCTGGTCGATGACGGGGAGGCCGGCTGCGACTGAGCCAGCCCCGCCCTGCCAGAATCCGACGGTGCCCACCACCCCCACGGCGAAGGACTGGATCGCCGGCGCCCGGCCCCGCACGCTGCCGGCCGCGATCGCGCCGGTGCTGGCGGGCACGGGCGTCGCGGCGTACGCCGACGGCGCGGTGTGGTGGAAGGCGGGACTGGCGCTGGTGGTGAGCCTGGCGCTGCAGGTGGCCGTCAACTACGCGAACGACTACTCCGACGGCATCCGCGGCACCGACGACGACCGGGTCGGTCCGATGCGACTCGTGGGCAGCGGCCGGGCGACTCCGGCTGCTGTGAAGCGGGCCGCGTTCACGGCCTTCGGCGTCGGCGGCCTCGCCGGCCTGGTGCTCGCCGCGACGACCGCGTGGTGGCTGGTCGCCGTCGGCGCCGTCTGCGTGCTGGCAGCGTGGTTCTACACCGGCGGCGACAAGCCCTACGGCTACCTCGGCCTCGGCGAGGTCATGGTCTTCGTGTTCTTCGGACTGGTGGCGGTGGTCGGGACGACCTACGTGCAGACGGAGACGTTCGAGCTCGCCGCGCTCTACGCGGCGGTGGGCATCGGCGCCCTCGCCTGCGCGATCCTGGTGGTCAACAACCTGCGCGACATCCCGACCGACACCGTCTCCGGCAAGCGCACCCTGGCGGTCCGGCTCGGCGAGGAGCGCACCCGCGGCCTCTACCTGCTGCTGGTCCTCGCCGCCGCCGCGGCGGTCGTCGCGGTCGCGGTGAGCACGACCTGGCTCGCGCTGCTCGGCCTCGGCTTCCTCGTCCCCCTCGTCCCCGCGCTGCGGACCGTGCTCGGCGGGGCCCCGGGGCCGGCGCTCGTCCCGGTGATCCAGCAGACCGGTCTCGCGGAAATGGTGTGGGCACTCGGGGTGGCCGTCGGGCTAGCGTGACCCGACGTGAGCACACTGGACTACGACTTCGCACGGATCGACCATGCCGACGACTCCGAGGCCGCTCGCGCCCGGCGCTCCGGCTGGCTGCAGGCGGTGCAGTTCGGGTTCCACGTGGGCCGGATCGGTGAGGACTTCGAGCAACGCTGGCAGGAGCACGTCGCCGCCGACGGCGTCGAGTGCCGGGGGGCGTGGCTCCCCGAGGGCGCGTACGGCGCCTCGCCGGTCCCGGTCGCGACCACGTCCTGGTTCGACAAGACCCTCAACTGCGGCCGGGAGCACCTGCCGCTGCGCATGGTCACCGACGTCACCACCAGCCCGACCCACCGGCGCAAGGGCCTGGTCCGGCGGCTGATGGAGGAGTGCCTGGCCGAGACGGCCGCCGAGGGCCTGCCGCTCGCGGCGCTGACCGTCTCCGAGGCGACCATCTACGGCCGCTGGGGATACGGCGCCGCCACCTTCGCCACCGACGTGGAGATCGACACCGGCCCACGCTTCGGGCTGCGCGACTTCACCGATCCCGGCCGCGTCGAGCTGGTCGACCCGCGCACGTCGTGGGACCTGATCAGCGACCAGGTCGAGGCGTTCCGGCTGCGCACGCGCGGCGCGGTCGGGCTGCCGCAGTTCTACGACCCCATCCTCACCGGTCGCTGGAACTTCCGCGAGGGCAGCGAGGACAAGCACCTGCGCACCGCCGTCCACCTCACCGCCGACGAGACCGTCGACGGGATCGTGATCTACAAGCCGGAGGGCCGCGACGACGAGGGCCACCGCAAGATCAAGGTGTCGGTGATGGTGTCGGAGTCACCGGAGGGCTACCTCGCGCTGTGGCAGTTCCTGGCCGGGATCGACCTGACGCGCTCGCTGCACTTCGACTGCCTCGCCCCCGAGGACCCGCTGCGCTGGGCGTTGCGCGACATCAACGCCCTCAAGGTCAAGGGGCACAACGAGTTCCTCTGGGTCCGCGTCGTCGACCTCCCCCGCTCCTTCGCCGCCCGGCCCTGGCTCGCCGACGGCGAGGTCGTGCTCGACGTGGCGGACGCGCAGGGACACGCGGCCGGTCGCTGGCTGGTGCGCACGTGCGGTGGCGTGGCACGGGTCGAGGCCACCGACCGGGACGGCGACCTCGCGCTGGACGCGGAGACGCTGGGCTCGCTCTACCTGGCGGGAGTCGGCATCGAGACCCTCCATCGCGCCGGGCGGATCACCGGCCCGGCCGACGCCGCCCGGCGCTTCGCCGCCATGGCCGACCTGCCGGACGAGCCGTTCAACTTCGTCGGCTTCTGATCCACCACCAGCGGCGTACGCTCGGAGCATGGGTTGGTTGATCGTGCTCGTGCTCGTCGTCGGGGGCTACCTCGCGTGGAAGAACCGGGTGGTGCTGCTCTCCCGGATCCTCGGACAGGACGAGTCCCGGGTCCGGCGCCAGATCGAGCGCCGCAAGCGCTGAGTCAGGGCGAGATCGCGAGGCCGTCGTCGACGGTCCACGCCAGGAAGGCACGCAGGTCGTGGCCGCGCCGTGCCACGTCGTCGTACGCCGAGGCGGCGCCGGGACGCTCCCGGACCGCGAGCGCGTCGGCGGCCAGCGCGTGCCACCGGGCATCGAGCGCCTCGAGGACGTAGCGGCCGGCGCCGCTCTTGGAGGTCAGCGTCCGCCGCGTGAGCAGGTGGTGGAGCCGCGCGACCCCCAGGGTCACCCAGGCGACCGTGCCGTCCTCCCCGCCCACGGAGCCGGGCCCGTGCTGGTCGAGAGCAGCGTCGACCTGGCCGAGGATCGAACGCCAGTAGGTCGCGAGGTTGTCCCGGGTGAACGCCAGCAGCGCGTCGGCATCGGTGTGGACCGCCGGCAGCTCGCCGCGGACCACCAGCGGCCGCTCGGCCAGCTCGTGCCAGGTGACCGGATTGACGTCGAGCCGCCCCCGCGGGTCGAACGCGCCGGCGTAGTGCACCGGCACCGGCGAGACGTCGCTCGGTGGACCCTCGAGGTCGTGGCGACGGCAGTGGAACCCCTCGAACCGCCGGAGCGGGAGCTCGTCACGGACCCGGGCGTGCACACGCGCCAGCCCGTCCAGGTCGTCGGCGCTCGCGGTCCTGGCCAGGACCCCGACGAAGTCGACGTCGCTGCCGGCATGGAACTCACCCCAGCACAGGGAACCGTGCAGGTAGAGGTCGGTGACCAGTCCCGGCGCTGCCTCGTCGGCGAGAGCCAGGAACCTGTCGGTCAGGGCGACGACCTCGGCCGGCAGGGGCGCTTTCAGTCGGCGTCTTCCTTGGACCGCTGTGCCTCGAACGCCGCCGACGCGCGACCGGCGCGCTCCTCGACGTGGCGGGCGAGCGCCACGCGCTGCGGCGCCAGGAGGACGTACGACGCCACGCCGGACACGACGAAGGCGATCACGACCACCCAGAGGACCGGCACCGTGTCGGTGGCCAGCATCCAGACGCCGGCGATGACGCCGAGGCTCGCGACGAACAGGGCAATCCGCAGACCGGTGTAGATCCAGAACTCCTTCACGACACCAAATGTAGAGCTCACCGGACGGCACCTATCCTGAGGGTGTGAAGTTCTTGCTGGTGGTCGTGATCCTCGGTGTCACGCTCTACCTGACGATCCGGGTGATCGAGCGCCGCGGGATGGCGCCGCGCCGGCCACGGCGGGGCCCCGAGCCGCGGGTCACCGGACCCGACGACGACCCGGACTTCCTACGCGGGCTCGACCGGCCCGACGACGACCGCTGACGTTCCGGAGGTCGGCTCGGGTGCGGCGTAGGAGTGCTGGCTGGTCGAGGAGAAGAAGTTGATCCCGATGAAGTTGAACCACAGGGTCGCGAGCCCGAGCAGCGCCAGCATCGCGGCGTTGCGACCCTTCCAGCCGGCCGTCGCCCGCGCGTGCAGGTAAGCCGCGTAGACCACCCACGTGATGAACGCCCAGACCTCCTTCGGGTCCCAGTTCCAGTAGGAGCTCCACGCCTGGTGGGCCCAGATCGGGCCGGTGATCAGCACCGCGAAGGTCCACACCGGGAAGCCGAACGCGTGCAGCCTGTAGGAGAGCCGGTCGAGGTCGGCGGGGGCCGGCACCCGGGCGAGGTAGCCGGTGCCCGAGGCACCCGCACGGGACTTGAGCAGGAACAGCAGCGACGCGATCCCACCGAGCGTGAACGCGCCGGTGGCGATGATCGCGGAGACGACGTGGATCACCAGCCACGGCGAGTAGAGCGCCTCGGTCAGCGGGGCGATCGGCGCGTAGAGCCAGATCACCGCGACCATCAGCAGCGTCAGCACGACGCCCACCACGATCGGCGCCATCCACGACAGCGAGTAGCGCCGCAGCAGCACCAGGTAGAGGGCCGCCACGACGAACGTCCCGGCCAGCGTGAACTCGTACATGTTGCCCCAGGGCACCCGGTTCGGGTCCGCGGCCAGGCCGCGCGCGACGAGGGCCACCAGGTGGACACCGACGGCGATGACCGTCAGCAGCACTCCGAGCCGGCCGAACATCGCCTCACGGCGTACGACGTCACCCCGGTCGTCCTCGCTGTCGACCACGACCGAGACGGATCCCTGGCTCGTGGGCGAGGCCGCAGCCGGCTCGGCGACCCGGCGCGCGGCGGACACCTCGACCAGGTGGGCCATCATCGCCAGGAAGTACACGACCCCCGCCGCGGCCACGGCCTGGTTCGAGAGTGCCTCCCATGCTGCGTCGGTCACGTCGCCTCCTCGGGCTCTCGTCCTTGCAGTGCCGCCACCAGGTCGGCGAGCACCGGGCTCACGTCGTCGCCCCCGGCCCGGTCCAGCACGGCGACGTCGACCAGTGTGCCCTCCCCGTCGCGACGCGCGCGCACCCAGGCGCGTCGGGGCCGGATGAACAGCGAGCCGAGCAGCCCGAGCAGCGCCAGCACGACCCCGCTGAGCGCGATCCACTTGCCGGGGGTCTGGCTGAGCTGGATCTTGTTCCACCGCTCCAGCCGCTCGAACTCGACGCTGCCGAGGCCGTTCGGCAGCCTCACCCGGTCACCGAGTGCCAGGTCGACCCGGAACATCGAGCCGTCCTCCTTCGTCACCAGCTCGGTGCCGCTCTTGTCGAGGGCGTAGACCGACTGCGCCTCGCCGCTCTCGAGCCCGAGGTCGCCGGCGTAGACCTGCATCGAGATCGCCGGGTTGTCCGCCTTGCCGTAGACGGAGAACGGACCGGTCGCGTCGGTGAAGGCGTAGGTCGGGTAGAACCACCCCTCCAGCCCGATCTGCTCGGGACGGGCGCCGGACGCCTTGATCACGCCGATCGACTGGAACGACTGGTCCTCGGGCAGGAAGATCGTCGGCCCGCTGTAGGCGATGTCGCCGTTGCCGTCGCGGACCGTGATCACCGGCGCGTAGCCGTGGCCGATCAGGAAGACGTCGGTGTCGCCGATGGAGAGGGGGTGGTTGACGCGCAGGTCGTACTCCTGCGGCTCGCTGTCTCCGTCGGCGTACGTCACGTGGGAGACGAACTTGCGAGCCTGCCCCTGGGACGGTCCGCTGGTGAGCCACTCGACGTCGAAGTCGTCGATGTCGAGGTAGAAGTCGTTGAGGTCGTCCTCGCTGAAGAGGCTGCCCGGCTGGAACTCGTCGTACTGGGTGAGGCTGCTCGACATGCCGTTGCCGACCACGACGATGACCCCGCCGCGGAAGCCGAACAGGCTGCCGATCCCGAACCCGATCAGCACGACGAGCACGGAGACGTGGAAGAGCAGGTTGCCGGCCTCGCGCAGGTAGCCGCGCTCGGCGGAGATCGCGTCGTCGCTCACCCGGGTCCGGTAGCGGCCCAGCGCCGTGCGCGCCCGGTCGAGCACCTCCTCGGGCGCCAGCTCGGTGCGGTACGACGCGTGGTCGGGCAGCCGGTCGAGGTGGCGAGGGGTCGCGGGTGGCTGGGCGCGCAGCGCCCGCCAGTAGACGGCGATGCGGGGTACGAAGCAGCCGACCAGCGAGACCATCAGCAACAGGTAGATCGCTGCGAACCACGGCGACTGGTAGACCGCGAACAGGCCGAGCCGCTCGTAGATCGGGGTCAGCGTGGGGTGGTCGTCCTGCCACTGGGAGGTCTTGAGCGCGTCGACGCCCTCCTGCGGGATGACGGAACCGGGGATGGCGGCCAGCGCCAGCAGGAGCAGCAGCACCAGCGCGGTGCGCATCGACGTCAGCTGGCGCCACGTCCAGCGCAGCAGCTCACGGCCGGTGAGCTCGCCGGAGCGGCGCCCGGTGTCGGGCTGCGGGAGTCGGTCAGCCATCAGACGCTCGGCTCGAAGTCGGAGATGAGCTGGATCTGCAGCCAGCTGACGATCTCGGCCCACCAGCCGGTCACGAGCAGGACGCCGACCAGGACCAGCATCAGCCCGCCGACCCGGGTCACCCACTGCTGGTGGCGACGGACGAAGCCGAACGCACCCAGCATCCGGCGGTAGGCGAGCCCGGCAGCGATGAACGGCAGCCCGAGCCCGAGCGCGTAGACAGCCGACAGCAGCGCGCCCCGACCGGCGGTCGCCTCGTTGATGGAGAGGTTGAGGATCACCGCGAGGGTGGGGCCGATGCACGGCGTCCAGCCGAGGCCGAAGAGCAGTCCGAGCAGCGGCGCCGCCGCCAGCCCGACCGCCGGGACCCGGTGCACCCGCACGTCACGCTGCAGCCAGGGGACCAGCCCGGCGAACGCCAGCCCGAGCAGGATCGTGACGATGCCCAGGACCACGGTGATCTCCCGCTGCCAGGTGATCAGCCAGCCGCCGAGGGCGCCGGAGAGGGTGCCGAGGGCGACGAAGACGGACGCGAACCCGAGCACGAACAGGAGCGAGCCGGCGACCATCCGGCCGCGCCGGGCGTCCTCGAGGTCGGCGCCGGAGAGCCCGGTCGCATACGAGAGGTAGCCCGGCAGCAGCGGGATCACGCACGGCGAGAAGAACGACACCAGCCCGGCGAGGAGGGCGACGGGGATGGCGAGTGCGAGCGACCCGGACCCGGCGGTGGTGGAGAACCACTCACCCATCCGCGCTCCCCCTCGTCGTCTCCTCCGCCACGTCGCGGGTCACCTCGACCAGCGTCTGCACCGACGGCAGCCCACCGAGGATGGTGGCGGCGACCCGGCCCTCACCGTCGAGCACGACGAAGGAGGGGATCGAGTTGGGTGCGAGCACCCCCGTGAAGGCGAGCATGGCCTTGCCGTCAGGGGAGTAGATCGATGGGAACGGCACGTCGTAGTTGCGCACGTAGGCCCGCGCCTGCGCCGGGTCGGGGTCCCGGAGGTTGATCCCGATGAACTGGGCCTCGTCACCCAGCTCCTTCGCTGCCTCCACGACGTCCGGCGCCTCGGCCACGCACGGCGGGCACCAGGCTCCCCACACCACGACCACGACGGGGTCGCCGCGGTAGTCGGCCACGTCGAGCGGCTCCCCGTCGAGCCCCTCGCCGGTCAGGTCGACCGGCTGCTCGCGGTCGGACGCGGTCCGCACCGTCAGCTGGCCGTCACCGGAGACGAAGCCCTTCTCGCCGGTGCCGCTCAGCGACGTGCACCCCGTCAGGGCCAGCACAGCGGTCAGGAGCAGCGCGACGGGGCGCCCGGGGGTGGGCAGGGTCACGGACGGTTCTCCTCCGGCGCCCCCCCGGCCGAGAACGGCGCCTGCTTGTCGCGGCTCGGGATCAGGTCACCGGCCGGCTCGGAGTAGCTGACCCGCACGAGCCGGTCGTCGTCGAAGTGGAGGCTGGTGAGCGAGCACAGCGTGCACTGCCGCTTGCGCGGGTCGTGCAGGAAGGACCGGTCCTCGACGTGGAGCCGGGTCGTCCAGATCGGCAGCTGGTGGGAGACCAGCACGGCCTCGTGGCCGCGCGCCGCGTCCCGGGCGTCGTGCACCGCGGCCATCATCCGCTCGGCGATCTCGACGTACGGCTCGCCCCACGACGGCCGCAGCGGGTTCCACAGGTGTCGCCAGGCCGTCGGCTTGCGGAGGGTCTTCACACCCGGTCCGAACTTCTGGCCCTCGAAGACGTTCGACGACTCGATGATCCGGTGGTCGACGGCGACCTCCAGCCCGCGTCGCGTGGCGAGCGGCTGCGCGGTCTCCTGCGCCCGCTCCAGCGGTGAGGCGACCACGTGGGTGATGTCGCGGTCCCCCACGACGTCGGCGACCTGCTGCGCCATCCGGCGGCCGAGCTCGGAGAGCTGGAAGCCGGACATCCGGCCGTAGAGCACGCCGCGCGGGTTGTGGACCTCGCCGTGGCGCAGCAGGTGGACGATCGTCTCGCTCATCCGGAGGGATCCCTTCGCGGCGGCCCGGGCTGCCCCGGGAAGGGCGTCGAGCACGGTCTGCACCGCACGGTCGTCGTGGGCCGACGACAGGAACCACGCCTCGTACGCCGAGGGCGGGAGGTAGACACCGGCGTCGAGCATCGCGTGGAAGAACGCGGCGTAGCCGCCGACGTCTTGCGCGGAGGCGCCGGCGAAGTCGCGCACCGGCCGGTCGGTGAAGAACACCGAGAACATGGTCCCCGTCGACTGGACGACGTGGGGCACCCCGGCCTCGGTCAGCGCCTCGGTGGCGGCCTGCTTGATCACGTCGCCGGCCTTGGTGAGGTGGTCGTAGACCGTGTCGTCGGCGAGCCGCAGCGTGGTGAGACCGGCGGTGGTCGCGATCGGGTTCCCCGACAGCGTGCCGGCCTGGTAGACCGGCCCCTCGGGCGCGAGGTGGGCCATCACGTCGGCGCGGCCGCCGAAGGCCGCGGCGGGGAAGCCGCCGCCCATCACCTTCCCGAAGGTCGTCAGGTCGGGACGCCAGCCCTCGACGGCACCGTCGAGGCCCCACTGGCCCTGCTTGCCGGCCCGGAACCCGGTCATCACCTCGTCGGAGACGAACAGGGCGCCGTGGGCGGCGCAGGTCCGGGCGAGGAACTCGTTGAAGCCGGCCTCGGGCGGGACCACGCCCATGTTGCCGGGGGCGGCCTCGGTGATCAGGCACGCGATCCGGTCGCCGTGCTCGGCGAACGCCGCCTCGACCGCGGCGCGGTCGTTGTAGGGCAGGACCAGGGTGAGGCCGGTCGCCGACGCGGGCACGCCGGGGGTGCCGGGGATCGCGAGCGTCGCCACCCCGGAGCCGGCCTCCGCGAGCAGCGCGTCGACGTGGCCGTGGTAGCAGCCGGCGAACTTCACGACCAGCTCGCGGCCGGTGAAGCCGCGGGCCAGCCGGATCGCGCTCATGGTGGCCTCGGTGCCCGAGGAGACGAAGCGGACGCGGTCGACCGGGGTCCGCGCCACGATCTCCTCGGCCAGCTCGACCTCGGGCTCGGTGGGGGCGCCGTACGACGTGCCGCGCGCGACCGCCTCCGCGACCGCGGCCTGCACCTGGGGGTGGGCGTGACCGAGCAGCATCGGCCCCCACGAGCAGATCAGGTCGACGTAGTCGTTGCCGTCGACGTCGGTGAGCCACGCGCCCGCCGCCGACCGGATGAAGCGGGGCGTGCCCCCGACGGCGCGGAACGCGCGGACCGGTGAGTTGACGCCCCCCGGGGTCACCGCCCGGGCGCGCCGGAACAGGTCCTCGGAGCTCTCGGTGCGGGACACCCGTCCATTGTCACCGAGCGGTGGGCAGCGGCGTCGGCCGGGGGATGGTCACGATCCGGCCGCCGGCGTGGCCCAGACCACCCCCGCGGGGTACCGTGGCCGCCTGGGACGGGGGGATCCCGCCCGGGGGACGTGGGCCACCACGTGCGACCTGCCTCACAGGCACTACCGACGCGTAACCCCGAGACCGGGGACTCGTTGACGGGGTGTCCCGTGCAGGAGGGTGCACGACCAGGGACACGTCGGAAATGGGAGAAGATCTGATGTCCGCACCGCGATTCGGTCGTTTCCAGAAGGCCACGGCCCTCGTGCCGCTCGCCCTGCTGTCCGCCGCCGTGACCGCATCGCTCGCCGGGGTGGCACCGACCACCGCCGTCGCCGGGCAGCAGGCGCCGGCCACGCTCCCCGACGGCACCAGCGTCCCCACCGAGGCGATCGAGGCCCCGGCCAGCGTCTCCACCCCCGCCTCCGCCGCCCGCAGCGTCGACGGCAGCCTCGGCCGCGAGGCCCAGACCGCCTCCGCCTCCGGCATCCCCGCCGCCGCGCTCGCCGCCTACCAGCGCGCCGAGACCGTGATCAACGCGGCCGACAAGACCTGCAACCTCCCCTGGCAGCTCGTGGCCGCCATCGGTCGCGTCGAGTCCGACCACGGCCGCGCCAACGGCAACACCCTCGACGACGAGGGCCTCGCGACGCCCGGCATCTACGGCATCGCGCTCAACGGCAAGAACAACACCCAGGCCATCAGCGACTCCGACGCCGGCCAGTACGACGCCGACGCCCGGTGGGACCGCGCCGTCGGCCCGATGCAGTTCATCCCCTCGACCTGGTCGGTCGTGGGCGTGGACGGCGACAACGACGGCAAGCGCAACCCGCAGGACATCGACGACGCGGCCCTGGCCAGCGCGGTCTACCTCTGCTCGGGCCGCGACGACCTGTCGACGGAGGCCGGTCAGCGCACGTCGGTGTTCCGCTACAACCACAGCGACGCGTACGTCGACCTGGTGCTGTCGTTCATGAACGCCTACATGTCGGGCGACTTCACCTCCGTGCCCAACGGCGTCAGCAGCGCCGGCTACTTCGCGCCTGCGCCGACGCCCGGCGGTGGCGACAACGGCGGCAACAACGGCGGCACCCGCTCCGGCACCACGAACGGTGGCGGCGGCGGTGGCGGTCAGGAGCCGCCGGCCGAGGAGCCCCCCGCCGAGGAGCCCCCCGCCGAGGAGCCGCCCGTGACGGGTGACGGCGACGGTGACGGCGACGGCGACGGGTGACGTCCCGGTACGTCCCCGACGTGCCGACGCCCCCCCTGCCCCCGGTCGACGACCCGCTCACCGAGGCCGAGGCCCGGCCCAGTGCATCGCGGACGGAGTGGTGACAACCCGCTCAGGGGTCAACGACTGCCGACGTCGACCTGCTCGAGGTCAACGAGCCCGGCCGGGGTCAGCGCCCCAGCGCGCCCCCGGTGGTTGAGGTGCGAGGAGCGCCAGCGACGAGCCTCGAACCCCGGGCCGCCGTCAGCCTCAGCGCGCCAGCAGCCGGGCGGCCTTGGCGGCCCAGTAGGTGAGGACCACGTCGGCGCCGGCGCGGCGGATGGCGGTGAGCGTCTCCAGGATCGCCGGCTCCCGGTCGATCCAGCCGTGGGCGGCGGCGGCCTCGACCATGGCGTACTCGCCGGAGATGTTGTACGCCGCCACCGGGACGTCGACGGCCTCGCGGACGGCGCGCACCACGTCGAGGTAGGCGAGGGCCGGCTTCACCATCACGAGGTCGGCGCCCTCGGCGACGTCGAGCAGCGCCTCCCGCACGCCCTCGCGGGCGTTGGCGGGGTCCGCCGGTAGGTCCGCGCGATCGCCCTCGAGCGAGCTGCCGACGGCCTCGCGGAACGGGCCGTAGAACGCGGAGGCGTACTTCGCGGAGTAGGCCAGGATCGAGACGTCCACGTGCTCGCCCGCGTCGAGGGCCTCCCGCACGACCCGGACCTGGCCGTTCATCATGCCGCTGGGACCGACGATGTCGAGCCCGCGTGGCCTGGGCGAGCGCCATCTCGGTGTACCGCTCCAGCGTCCGGTCGTCGTCGACGCGGCCCTTGGCGTCGAACACGCTGCAGTGACCGTGGTCGGTGAACTCGTCGAGGCACAGGTCGCTCATCACCGTCAGCTCGTCCCCGACCTCGGCGACGACGTCGGTGATCGCGAGGTTGAGGACCCCGGAGGGGTCGGTCGCCCCCGAGCCGATCGCGTCCTTCTCCACGGTACGCCGAAGAGCATGACTCCGCCGAGGCCGAGTGGCCGCCTCGGCGACGGCGGCCGAGCAGCGACGCCGGGTGGGCTGGACGACGCCGGGCATCGAGCTCATCGGGCGCGGCTCCGCGAGCTCCTCGCGGACGAACAACGGCAGCACCAGCCGCCGCGGCTCGACCGACGTCCCCGCGACCATCCGGCGCAGGGCCGCGGTGGTCCGCAACCGGCGGGGACGGATCAACGGCCGCCGGATCTCATCAGTCACCCACCACCGCGGTCACTTGGC